>JAIXZW010000020.1 GCA_027489375.1 Paracoccaceae bacterium
AGGCCTTCGTGGAACGGATCACTTCCTACGAGGGTTCGACCTTCGACCATATCTTCGGGGGCCCCGATGCCGTCACTCGAGGAGAGGTCCGTGGGCATCCATACGCGCTGAAAACAATGCTTGGCGACGTCCATATGGAAGGTGATGGTTGGCGGATCGTCCTGCCAGAAAACCCTTCGACCGCCCCTCGGGTCGAGATCGACATCAGGCATTCCCGGAACAGCCCGATGAATGATCGAGTGCTGCGCGAAGAAGCCATCGGGATTGCCAAGGAATTGATGAAGAGCGTCAAGGCGCGACGATTTGCCGATTGGCCACGTCGCGCCACGAAACCTGATGCGGAAGGAAAGGTGCGCCACCCGTTCTTGGAGATGGAGGAATCGAACCTCTGGTACTGCCTCCATTGCGATGCCGAAATCACCGGAAGACAGATCGCTGGAAGCCATTGGCATTGCCCGGGCTGCGGCGCATCCCCAATCAACATTTTTCCAGAAGCGTTCTGGCTGGGACCGAACGAGGAAAAGCCAGTGCCGGTCCAAGCTCGCGCCGAAGGGCAAGAGGTGGAACCTATCGTCTCCATCGTCGATCCGCGGCCAAGACTTGATCTCAGCAAGGACCAGTTGACCCATTTGATCCGGGCAGCCCTGTTCGAGGATGCGACCAATGCCAGTGAGCGCATGGGAGCAAGCCTGGCCGAAATCTGGGTGGATGACGATCTCGACGTCGTTGTTTCCTTCGAGGATCACTACTGGCCCGAAGACAAGCAGCCGACAGCGGCGATCGAAGTTGCTGCAGTGCTCGGGATCGAGCTGGAGTTGGAAGTTATGTGGTCGGATCCGCTGTTTGCGTGGCCCGGTTTGGCCACAGTGACCCAGAGCACGGCCGACTATACCCGCACGATGCTTGATGCCTATCGCAGTCACGGCATCATCGAAGAAAGGAACAAAGACTGGTAGCGCCGGGGCGTCGGACCGCCAACACTTCGGGCAGTCTCGGTCGAGCAGCTTCTTCATCCGGCGGGTCGGACAAACTCCAAGACAACTGATGAGGCCCCGGTTCTAGAATCGGGGTCTCATCCTCGCCTTATGATGAAGCTGGCTAGGCCGCTTCCCAGACCTGGTTCAGGATCCGTGCCGCGATCTCGGATTTGTCCTGCGGCAAGAACCGACCGTAGTGCTGCGCGACCATATCCGGTGTATCCTGAATGGCGTAGCTCGCTTGTTCGTAGGACCCGGTGCGCTTCAGGATATGGGTGGCCAGAACGTCCCGCACATTGTGCGGCCCGTGCGGCAACAGGCCTTCAATCGCGCCGCGCTTGGTCCATGGGTTATAGATGCCGTAGCGCTGTATCGCTGTGCGCCACGCCTCATAGAACGTGTTCTGGCAGTAGGCCGCATTGGTGTTGGTCATCTTCGCCGTCTTGACGAAGAACGTACCCGGGTCAGCCGCCTCGCCGATCAGCCGCGCGCGATGCCGCTCGATCCAGGCTTCGATCAGTTCGTAAAGTCGCCCGAGGTCCGGCAGGATCAGGCGAAATGGTTTTGAGCCGAAGAACGATGAGTTGGCGTTCTTGAAGGCGACCGACGGAATCAGGATTTCCCAACCCTGGTCGCGGCTGCTCCAACGCAATTCGCCCCGTTTCAGGTCCTCCAGTTTGCGCTCCGATGTCGGCAAGGCCCCTGGCCGACACAGCATTAGTTCGCGCAAATTCTTCTGCCGCAGCCCCGTATGAAGACCGATGCGCAGCATCAGGAAAGCGCGGACAGCTTCTGCCGCCGCACGGGCGTTGTGCCGTTCGTCTGGCATCCGCCGCAGGATTTCTTCGGTGATCTTACGGTACTCACCGACCGGACTTGGCGCTTCGAGCACCGGCAGGATGGGCTCGAAAGGGTCTCGATGAATGCGGGCAACGCGGTCGATCTCCTTGATCCGACGACGGGCGTGTTTGTACATGCGGTCGCAGGCGGCGGGCCAATCCGACTGCACCGCGTTGATATCAGCCTCGGTAACCAAGCCCTCAATCGGACGAAGGCTGCTCCCCATGCGGGGTGATTGACGCAGCCAACCGGTCTCTTCTCGGCAGATCGCTGCAGCGATCGATAGTAGGTCGATCTCCCATTTGGTGTAAAAGCCACGACGACGCTCGCGCCAATGAAGGTACCAATCCCAAACCTGGGGGAAGATCATCATGGCAAAGGTCAGAAGTTTTGGATCGACGCCGAGACCCTGTACTTCGCTCTCGGGTGGGGCCACGAACGCCCCGAACCACAGCCCGAAATGCTCCACCTTCTGGGAAGCGGTCTCAGTGCCCCAGACCCCGTTCCGCTGCATGCCGAAGGCGGCGAAGGTCGAGGTCTTGAAGCGAAGGAGTTCGGCCATCTCGTCGTTCAGCCGTTTTGGCGCAATGACAATGCCGGACACGTCCGGCGTCCTCGCGGGTGAAGACTTGCGAACCGGCCCCGAGGCACAGCTGAAGCGAACCGCATAGCGCTGGCGAATGGCCGCAGCTTGATACCTGCGATAATCCGTTGACCCGCTGATAATCACTGTACGGACCCAGTTCAGGATTTCTGCCTTTTCTTGGCTTGGCCGTCGGTTGAAATCTTCGGGGAGGTGCCAAGCCAAACGCCGGCGCTCAGATGGGGAGATGTCGTCCAGATCGAAATCGCCTGGTGCTCGATCCGGAGTACCAGACAGGCTCAGGAAGTAGCCCGTTGGCAGGCGATAGCGCCCCTCGATGCGTCCCAAGATTTCCAGGCTGATCGCGGCGCGCGGGACCTTCTTGCCGCGCCCCCAGCTGATCAGCGTGCTGCGATTGACGCCGTCCTCGGGTCTCACCACCGCGTTGTAAAGGTGGTAGATGGTTTCGCCATGACGGCGGGCATGCAGTTGAAGGGCTTCGCCAAAGGTCGCGGGGTCCTTCCATGTCGTGTCCAGCGGCTCCGGAAATTCGACGATCGCTCGCGGCCGGACGCCGGGCTTCTTGCGAACCTTCTCGGTGCTGGTCGTGGGAACGTCAGCATGGTTCGTAGAAGACGCGGTGGCCTGGGAGCGCATTGAGCGGCTCGGCGTGCGAGCCGGGCGCAAGGTCACATTCGAAACTTCCCTTGCCACAGCATCGAAGATCGGCTGCAAGTGCGCACGATGGTCGCGGAGCCGCTCGACATCGATGTCGAGCATGGCAGACAGAGACGGCAGGTCGAGCCCACTGCCCCGATAGGGCGGGTATTCGGCTCGTTCGAGCAGGTCGACCAAGCAGCCATAGAGCAAGCGCACCTCACCTTCGGTGAAGATCGTCGTGAACCGGCTCTTGCAAAACTCGGCGATCCGGCGCGGCGTGAGAGCAGAAGACGTTGATTTCATTTTCCATCCTTCGATTTCTGGGGCGGCCCAGCTATCGAAATGACCGGTTGGACGGGAGGGGCATTCGACCGGAGGGAAGCCCAGAACCCGGCGGGTTTCCCCGCCGGGCCCGAGGGGGAGACCCCGTTCCTCAGAACGGGATCTCGTCGTCGCGGTCGACCAGCTCGGGGTTTTCGTTCTCGGCCGACTTCGGGCGGCTCAGGAAGTCGACCTTCTCGGCGATGATCTCGCAGCCGTAGCGGTCGTTC
>JAIXZW010000011.1 GCA_027489375.1 Paracoccaceae bacterium
CCCCGCCCCCGCCACCTCGTACCGCTCAACCCCCGCATGGGGCGAAAGCGTCGAAGGCGTCAGAATACGGCTCGGCCGCGGAGGGCCGGAGATCACGCGGGGATAGTCGAGCATGTCGGCCCTCTTTCTACGTTGCGCGGCTGGACAGCAGGGCAACCCGCCCCCGCGACCATGTCAACAGCACATGATCCGCAAGCAGGCCGATGAAGGCCACGGCAAAACCCAGCACCAGCCCCTTGCCCACATCGGCCGAGGACAGGGCGCGCTGCATCTCCTGACCCAGATCCTGCGTCCCGATGAAGGCCGCAATGATCACCATGAACAGCGAGAACATGATCGACTGGTTCGCCCCCACCAGAAGCGTCGGCACGGCGAGCGGCAGCTTCACATGCCGCAGCATCTGCCCCCGGCTTGCCCCCGACATCTCGGCCGCTTCGACAAGCTCCGGTGGCACGCCGCGCAGCCCTTCGATGGTGTAGCGCAGGATCGGCACGGTGGCGAAGACCACCACCGCCGCGATCACCGCGACATCGTTCACGCCGAAAAGCATGATCACGGGGATCAGGTAGATGAAGCTCGGAAAGGTCTGCATCGTGTCGCAAAGCAGCAGCATCCGCGCCGCCCGTTGCGGACGCGCCGCAGCAACCAGACCAAGCGGCACCCCGATCAGCAGGGCCAGCACGACCGAGACCGTGACCATATAGACCGTGATCATGGCGCGGTCCCACCAGCCCGACAGCGCGATCGGCAGCACGAAGCCAAGACAGACCAGCGCCGACCGCCGCCCCCCGACCCGCCACCCGATGGCCGCGACGAAGACGAGGACCGCCGTCGTCGGAAGCCACAGGAAGGCATCGCGCAGCGGGATCAGCACCCATGTGATCAGGAACCAGCGCAGCCATTCCGCGACCGGCGCGATCACCGTCAGCAGCGCATCGACACCCGCATCTATCGGCCCCGCAAGGCTGAGCGCCTGTTTGCGTTCGATCTCGGCGAAAAAGGGATGCAGTGCGGCCAGCGCGAAGCCGACCGCCGTCAGGCCAAGCCAGACAACCAGATGCGGATGCCGCCTCACCCATGCGGCGCCCTGCGCATGATGGACGGGCTGGCGGTAAGCCCATGCCTTCGACATCCGGTCGAGCAGGATGGCCAGCAGCACGATGGTCAGGCCGATCTCGAAGGACAGGCCGATCTTCAGCGCCTGCAACAGTTGCAAAAGCTTCTGCCCCAGCCCCGGCATGCCGATGAACGAGGCAAGCACCACCATCGCAAGGCTTTGCATGATGACCTGGTTGACGCCGATCAGAAGCTCGGTCCGCGCCGCGGGCAGACGCACGCGGGTCATCAACTGCCAGCGGGTCGCACCCGACATCTTGCCGCTTTCGATGATCTCGGGCGGAACCGACCGCAGGCCGAGCAGCGTCAGCCGGATCATCGGCGGGACCGAGAAGATGATGGTGACGATGGCACCCGCCTTCGGCCCGACCCCGATGAAGACGACGACGGGGATCATATAGGCAAAGTGCGGCAGCGATTGCGCAATGTTCAAAAGCGGGTTGAGCACCCGTTCCGCCGCGCGGAAGCGCCACGCCAGCGTGCCGAGCGCAAGCCCCAGCAGCACCGAGAACGGCGCCGCCACGACGATCACCGACAGCGTCTCCATCGCCCATTGCCATTGGCCCATCAGGGCGATCCAGACGAACGTGCCTCCGGCAAGCACCGCCAGCCTGCGCCCGCCAAGGGCATGGCCCACGGTGGCGGCGGTGGCGGCGATCACCACCCACGGGATCGGGCCGACGCGGGGCCAGCGGGCCTTGCCGTAAAGCAGGTTCGCCGTCACATCGAGGCAGAACTCCACCATATCGGAAAAGGCACGGGTCAACGACATGAGGCCGAGGTCGTCGCGCAGAAAGGCGAAGACCGCATTGATCCAATGCGCGAAGGGGATGACCATCGCTTCGGGCAGGCGCGCCAGCTGGTCGGGCAGGACATTGCGTCCCACCGTCAGCAGCGCGGCGAGCAGAAGCAGCGCCTGCGCCGTGCGGCGCTGGTCAAAGGCTGCGGGCGCGGCGTGCAGGCTGACCACCGTCATGCCGCAGGCCCGAGAATGATATCAAGCGCTTCGGCCCGATCCATCAACCCCAACAGCCCGCCATCCGCTGCCGTCACCGGCAGATGCGGGCGCGGGTCGCTGACGACCTGACGCGCGATCTCGTGCAAGGTGGCCTGCGCGGGCAGCGCCCCACCCTCGACCGATTGCCCACGCGCCGGACGGGCAAGGGCACCGGCACGGACCACACGCGCACGGTCGATGGCCGAGGTGAACTTGGCGACATATTCGGTCGCGGGGGCCATCACGATGCGTTCGGGCGTGTCGCATTGCTCGACCGCGCCGTCCTTCATGATGGCGATACGATCGGCAAGGCGGATCGCCTCGTCGAAATCATGGGTGATGAAAACGATGGTTTTCGCCACCATCGCCTTCAGCCGCAGGAATTCGTCCTGCATCTCGCGCCGGATCAGCGGATCGAGCGCCGAGAACGGCTCGTCGAGGAACCAGATATCCGGCTCGACCGCGAGCGAACGTGCGATGCCGACGCGCTGCTGCTGCCCGCCCGAAAGCTCGTGCGGGAAATACCCCTCGCGCCCCTTCAACCCGACGAGCGAGAGCATCTCGGTCGCCCGCGCGATGCGCGAGTTGCGGTCCTGCCCGCGCATCTCGAGCGGAAAGGCCACGTTCTCGAGCGCCGTGCGATGCGGCAAAAGGCCGAAGCTCTGGAACACCATGCCCATCTTGCGGCGGCGCAGGTCGATCAGCTCCGGCTCGGTCATCGCGCCGATATCGCGCCCCTCGACCATGACGGCACCGCTCGTCGCATCAAGCAGGCGGGCGAAGCAGCGCACCAGCGTCGACTTGCCCGAACCCGACAGGCCCATCACCACCAGCATCTCGCCCCGCTTGATGCTGAGCGAGACGTTGCGCACGGCGGCGATGTGACCGCTGGCGCGCAGCTCCTCGGCCGTGGTTGCGGGGCCAAGGTCGGGCATGCGGCCCGGACCGAACACCTTCCAGAGGTTGTGGCACGAGATGACGCTGTCTTGATCGGACACGGGCAGGACTCCGGTGGAAAAGACCACCCGACGCAGGGTCGGGTGGCAAGTCAGGGCAAGGCCGCGCGCCTATTTCGCGGCCTTGGGGGTCAAAGGGGCCGGATCACTCGATCCAGGGCTTCCAGACCGCCTCGTTCGCGGCAAGCCATGCGGTGGCCGCTTCCTCGGGCTCCATGCCGTCGACATCGACCAGCTTCGCCATCTCGGCAATTTGCGCGTTGGTGAAGCTGACCTTCTGCAACGTGGCGAAAGCCTTGGGCCATTTCTCGGCCATGCCGTCCCATGCCGCGATCTTCAGGTAGCCGTTGGCCGGATTGCCGCAATCATAGGTCTTGTCCGGCATCGGCCCGACGGCGGGGTCCTTGTCGCAGCCCTCTTCCCACTTGGGGAATTCCACGAATTCGCCCGGCCAGACCGCTTCGGCAAAGTTCGGGGTCCAGTTGAACACGACGATCGGTGTCTTGGTCTTTTCGGCGGCGGCGATTTCGGCCCAGATCGCGGCGGCAGAGCCTGCGTTGACCACGGCGAAGTTCATCCCCAGCGCGTCCACCTTTTCCTGATCATGCTTGAGCCAGTCCACCGGACCGCCGAGGAAGCGCCCCTTGGTGCCGGTTTCGGGCGTTGCGAATTTGGCGGCGCAGTCGTTCAGCGCTTTCCAGTCGGGCAGGCCGGGGCAGGCCTCCTTGGTCCACATCGGATACCACCAGTCCTCGCGGGTCACGGCGTTATGCGTGGCCACATCGACGATCCCGCCCTTTTCGACGGCCGCCCGGAAAGACGCGCCAAAGGCCCCTTCCCAGACTTCGAGTTCGAGCGTCGCATCGCCCAGCCGCACGGCCTCGTAGACCGCCTGACTGTCGGTCGAGACATATTCGACCGCATTCCCTTCGGCTTCGAAAATCTGGCCGACCACGTTGCTCATCACGATCTGGCTCGACCAGTTGTGGATCGGAATGGTGATCGGATCGGACGAATCTTCGGCAAGCGCCCCGCTCGCGGCCAAGGCAAGGCCTGCCGCAGTCATCAGCAGTCTGGTCTGTCTTTGCATGGTTTCCGTTCCCTGTTGCTTCCGCGTCCTGTCGGCGCGGGTTTTTCCCGGAAAGTCACAAGCTTTCCTGTGGGAAAAGTTATGAAGCGGATGTGAACGCGTCAGACCCTTTGCATGAATGGCTTGGAGAAAGTTGTGACAAGATGTTAACAGATTCGGAGTGTCATACAGGCGAGCGGACCAGATGAACGTCAGGCCAGCCCATATCGTGGTGATCGAGGACGAGCCGGTGACGCGCACCGCGCTTGCCGGCTATCTCGAATCCTTCGGCTACCGCGTCACCGATTGCGCCAGCGCCGAGGCTGCGGAGCGTGTCCTCTCCACCGAAAACCCCGACCTGCTGATCGTCGACATCAACCTGACGGGCAAGGACGGGCTGGAGATCACGCGCGAACAGCGCGCAAGGTCCGAGATCGGGATCATCCTTTTGTCGGGCCGGACCGACGACGTGGACAGGATCGTCGGGTTGGAGCTGGGCGCGGATGATTATGTCTGCAAACCCTTCAACCGCCGCGAATTGCTGGCGCGGGTCAAGAACCTGCTGCGGCGCACGGCGGCGATGCGGCAATTGACGCGGCGCGTGGTGCATTTCGCGGGTTTCTCTTTCGACTCCGGCACCCGCCACCTGACCGACGCGGACGGCAACACCATCCAACTGACCCGCGCCGAATACGAACTGTTGCGGGCCTTCGTCCTCAACCCCGGCATCGTGATGGACCGCGACCGCCTGCTTGCCACGATCACGCACCGCCAGAACGGCACCAACACCCGCACGGTGGATGTGATGGTGAAACGTCTGCGGGCCAAGCTTGGCGACGACCCCAAGGTTCCCCGCATCTTCGGCACCTCGCATGGCGAGGGCTATGTCTTCACTGCGCCGCTTGGCTAGCCCCCTCCGACAGCGCCAGCAGGGCCGAGCGCAGCGCATGGGCGGCCTCGTCGGCCAAGCGGGCCAGCGTGGCAAGCTCCGCCCCGGTCGGCCGCTCGGCGCGTGACAGGCGGTCCAGACTGGCCACCAGATCGGGCAGGTCGAAATTGCCGACCGCCCCCTTGAACTGATGCGCATGGCGGGCCATCGCCACAAGATCGCCCTCGCGCGCAGCAGCCATCACCGCCCCTGTTTCAAGCGGCAAGCGGTCGAGCATCAGCGCCAGAAGGTCGCGCGTGCGCCGCCGCCCCAGATCGGCAAGCGTGCCCTGCACCGCCCCGCCGACCGGCGACGGGCAAAGGCGGACCAGGCTCGCGTCCAGCCCCTCGGGCGTGATCGGCTTTGCCACCACCTCGTCCATGCCGGCGGCAAGACAGGCGGCCACATCGGCGGGCTGCACATGCGCGGAAATGCCGATCACCGGAAGATGCCGGTGCATCCCCGACCGGATGCGCCGCGTGGCGTCGATCCCCGAAATGCCGGGCAGGCTGACATCCATCAGCACCGCATCGAACGCCTCCCGCAGGCAAAGCTCCACCGCGTCCTCTCCCGTCGCCACCGTCAGCCAGTCATGGCCAAGCGCGGCAAGGAAATCTTCGGCGACCTGCTGGTTGACGGGATGGTCCTCGACGACAAGCACGCGCAACCGCCGTGACGGCGGGGGCGATTGCGCTTCCGCTTCCGCCCCACCCTCCTCGGCCCGCGCAAAGGGCACGGTCAGCGTAAAGACCGCACCCCTGCCCGGCACGGATTGCGCTGTCAGCGTGCCGCCCATCACCTCGGCCAACCTGCGCGAGATGGTCAGGCCAAGCCCCGTGCCCCCGTGGGTGCGGGCGGTGTGGACATTCTCTTGCTGGAATGGCGCAAAGACGCGCTCCAGCGCCCCGGGCGCAATCCCGCGTCCCGTATCCTCGACCGCAAAGGCGTAGCGGCGGACCGCCCCTTCGGACATCACCGACACGCGCAAGGTGACGCCGCCGCTTTCGGTGAACTTCACGGCGTTCGACACCAGATTGAACAGAACCTGCCGCAGCTTGTCCAGATCGCCCGCAAGCGGAGGCTGCACCGCCTCGGGCAGGACAAGGCGCAGCGAAAGCCCCTTCTCCTCGGCCACGGGCGCCATCAGCAGGACGATGTCGCGCATCGCCTCGTCCAGCCGGAAGGTCACGCAGTCAAGCGCCGCACTTCCGCTGTCGAGCTTCGAGTAATCGAGGATGCTGTTCAGCAGCCCCATCAGCCCCTTGCCCGACCCCAGCGCCGCATCGAGCTGCGATTTCTGCCGGTCGTTCAGACTGCCCCGCGCAAGGCTGCGCAGCATGCCAAGCACACCGTTCATCGCCGTGCGGATTTCATGGCTCATCATCGCAAGGAATTCCGACTTCGCCCTGTCCGCCGCCTCGGCACGGTCGCGGGCGGCATCATGCGCCAGCACCTCGCCCCGCAACTGTTCGGTCTGCTCGGCCACAAGGCGCTGCAACTCGTTCCGGTGCGATTGCAACTCGGCCAGATGCCGCTCGCGTTCGGCCTCGTAATCGCGGTTGGCGATGGCCTGCCTGCGGAACACCTCGACCGCGCCCTCCATTCCGGCGATCTCGTCCCGGCCCTTCGGCACCACCGCCGCGCCAAGGTTGCCTGCGGCAAGGCTCGTCATCGTGCCCGACAGCGCGTTCAGGCGGCGGATGATGTTTCCGCGCACATAGAACCACAGGATCGCAAGCGAAACGACCAGCGCGAACAGGGTCGATGTCGCGTAAAGCTGCTGCGTGGCGCGGATCGCCTGCTCGGCGGCGCGTCCGGCCTCGACGGCGCGGGCCTCGATCCGGTCGGCAAGGGCGGCGGCGCTGCGCTCCAGCGACAGGGCGGCGATGCGGACCTCGGCCTCCGACCCCGCGATGCGGACGGACAGATCGAGCGATTGCGCGGTCAGTTCGAACAGCCCGCCCACATCCGGCGGGTTCGCCCCGCCCGCACTGATGGCCTCCAACAATTCCAACGCCCGCTCGGCGCGGCGCGGGTCATCTATGGCGACGATCCGGCGCGTGACGATCCGCACCCGCTCTTCCAGATCGGCCCGCAGCCGCCCCAGATCCGCCTGCGCCTTGGCGGCCACCACGCGGTTCAGAAGCAGCCCGATTTCCGACGCATGGGCGCGCAACTCGAACATCAGACCAAGCTGGAACAGATCGACCTCGATCAACCGGTCCAGCGCGTCGAACCGCGCCTGCCGGTCCCCCGGCGATTCCGTCTCGAGGTCGTAAAGCGTTGAAATGACGGCAGATGTCCCCATCTCGGCATTGGCCACCAGCGTATCGGCGATCCCCGTCAACTCCACCGTCGCCTCAAGCCCGCGGGCAAGGGCGGCGTCACGCTCGGCCGTCACGCTGATCCGCTGGCGCACCAGCCCGTCAAGCGATTTGATCGCCTTGCGCATCACGGCTTCGGCGGCAAGCGCCTCGGTCGGTGCGGGGCTGCGGGGCGTGCGGGTCAGGCGGTCATGCAGCGCATCCACCTGCTTCATCAGATAGGCCGCCCGTTCCGCCCGCTGCACCTCGTCGGTCACGGCGGCAAGTTCGGGGGCCACGGCGACCACACGGCTCGTCTCTTCCGCAACGCCGCGCACCTCGGAAATGGCGGGAATGGCCTCGGTCACGACGCGCGACTGGTTCTGCGCGACCTCTTGCAATTCGAACCAGCCCAGCACGCCCGTGGCCGCCGGAAATCCGGCGATCACCAGAATGGCGAGCAGTAGCCTTCTGCCGAGACTCGACTTGTAGACGAAGTTCCGCAAAGCTTGCCCTCGGCGCATCGGGATCGGACGCCGCTCAGGCTAACATCGAATGAAGGCATATTGGAACGCTCGTTGATCCCCCTGCTTGCCGCGCTCCTGACGGCCCTCGCGGGTCCGGTCGCCGCGCAAGAGGTCTGGCCCCTGCAACAGCGGGCCATCCCCTTCGACGACACCAGCGCAGGCAAGGCCATCGGCTACGTGCCCCTCCAACGGGCCACACGGCCCTGGCGGCTGTGCATCCTCTATCCGCATCTGAAAGACGCCTACTGGCTCAGCGTCAATTTCGGCATGTCCGAAGAGGCGCGCACACTCGGCGTGGCCTTCGACGTGTTCGAAGCGGGCGGCTACCCGAACCTTGCGCGCCAGATCGAACAGTTGAAGGGCTGCGCGGCCAAGGAATTCGACGCCGTCATCCTCGGCACCGTCTCTTATGACGGCCTCACACCCTTGGTGCAGGACATCGCCCGCACCAAGCCCGTGATCGCCACGGTGAACGACATCGACGACGCGGGCATCACCGCCAAGGCAAGCGTCCCCTGGCGCGAGATGGGCGCCGCCGCAGGGCGGGTCGTCTCCGCACGCCACCCCAAGGGCAGCCCACCCGTGCGCGTAGCGTGGTTCCCCGGACCCGAAGGCGCGGGCTGGGTGCGCTTCGTCGAAGACGGCTTCCGCGCCGAAATCGCCAACAGCTCCGCCGAGATCGTGGCCACCCGCTTCGGCGACACCGGCCTCGAGCAACAGGTCCTGCTGGTCGAGGATGTTCTCGATGAACTCCCCGACGTCGATTACCTGATCGGCAGCGGCCCGATGGCCGAGGCCGCAGTCTCCATCCTGCGCGAACGCGGCCTGTCGGACAGGATAAAGATCGTCTCCACCTATATGAGCCACGCGGTCTATCGCGGCATCAAACGGGGCAAGATCCTCGCCGCGCCGACCGATTTCCCCGCACTCCAGGGCCGTTTGTCGGTCGAAATGGCGGTGCGTGCGCTGGAAGGAAAGCTCACCCTCCGCCACGCCGGCCCCGCGATCACGGTCGTGGACGCGGGTTCGATCGACAAGACGGGCGGCGAGGATTCCCTCGCCCCCGCAAGCTTCGCACCCGTGTTTTCGCAGGAAGCGGACGAATAGCGAAGCGCGCCGATCACGGCCGGCCGCATCGGGACCGGTCGCGGGTGATGCACCAGACCCGTGCGGTATTGGACCCGTGCCCCCCTGCGATGGCATCTTCCGGTTTCCGCCCCGCCTTCGCCGCGCATTCGGGAACTGAACGCCCCTGCACGCGGGATTGCAGCGTGAAGAAGACTGATCGACGATGGTCGTGTCGTCCGGCGCAAGCCGTCCGCCCTGCCCGCCGCATCAGTCGTTCAGCAGCACCAGATCACGCGCCGCAAAGTTGACATCGACCGCGCTGCCCACGGCGGGCGGCGGCGCATCGGCGCGGTTGAAGGTATCCAGCGCTGCCAGAATCCCCGCCACGCGCACCCGCAACCGCAGGATGGAGCCGAGGAATTCGACCGACTCAACCGTCGCCGGAAGCGTCACCTCGCCTTTGCCCAGATGCAGCGCCTCGGGCCGCAGGGCAAAGCTGACGCGCCCCGACTTCGGCGCATCGTCAAGCGGGATCGTCGCCCCCGTGATCTTGACACCCTGCCCCGTCGCCTCGCCCTCGAACAGGTTCAGCGTGCCGACAAAGGTGGCGACAAAGCGCGTGCGCGGGCGGTTATAGACCTCGAAAGGTGCCCCCACCTGCTCGGCAATCCCGCCGTTCATCACCACCACGCGGTCCGACATGGACAGCGCCTCTTCCTGATCATGCGTCACGAAGACCGTGGTGATCCCCAACTCGCGCTGGATCTCACGGATTTCCGACCGCAGCGACACGCGGATCTTGGCATCCAGCGCCGAGAGCGGCTCGTCCAGCAACAGCACCCGCGGCCGCACCGCCAGCGCCCGCGCAAGCGCGACCCGCTGCTGCTGCCCGCCCGAAAGCTGGTAAGGGTAGCGCCCGCCCAGATCGGGCAGACCGATCAGCCGCAGCATCTCGGTCACGCGCGCCTCGGCCTCGGCCTTGGCCACGCCCTTCACCTTCAGACCGAAGGCCACGTTCTGCGCGACGGTCAGGTTGGGGAACAAGGCATAGGCCTGAAACACCATCCCGATGTTGCGGGCATTGGGCTTCAACCCCGTCACGTCCTGCCCGTCGATCAGGATCGACCCCGAACTGGGGGTTTCGAACCCCGCCACCATGCGCAGCACCGTCGTCTTGCCGCAGCCCGACGGGCCTAGCAGCGAAACGAACTCGCCCTTTTCGATCGGCAGATTGAAATCCTTCACCACCCTGTTGGCGCCAAAGGATTTTTCCAGATGTTGGATCGACAGGAAGCTCATCAGGCACTCGCCCTCGTATGTTTGGAAAAGCGGGTCACAAGCTGGATCAGGCCCATGCAAGCCCAAGTGATGGCAAAGGCGATCACGGCCAGCGCCGCAGGCTCATAGGCTTTGTTGGCCCCCAGAAGCTGCATATAGGGTCCGAAGGCCGGGCGGTTCAGCAACGCGGCAAGCGTGAATTCCCCGATCACGATGGCAAATGTCAGGAACGCCCCCGACAAGACCGCCACCAGCACGTTGGGCAGGATCACCCGCGCGAGGATCGTCACCCATCCCGCGCCAAGGCTTTGCGCGGCTTCGGTCAATGTCCCGATGTCGATGGTGCGCAGCCCCGTATCCACGGCGCGGTACATATAGGGCAGCGCCAACGTGGCATAGCCGAACATCAACAGCATGTTCGTCCCCATCGCGCTCCCCGTCAGCGGCAGGAAGCTCGAGGTGTTGTAAAGCCGGATATAGCCGAACACGATGACGATGGCCGGAATGACCAGCGGCAGCAGCGTCACGAACTCGACCCAAGGGCGCAGGCGCGGCAGCTTCAGCCGCACCCAATAGGCGGTCGGCACGATCAGCAGCACGCCGAAAACGATGGTCAGCAGCGCCATCAGCACCGAATAGCCAAGCGTCGCCTGAAAGGCGGGGTCGGCGAATACGGCGGCATAGGCGTCAAGGGAATACTCGCCCTTTCTCTTGCGCAGCGAAAATTCCAGCGTGCCGAGCAGCGGCAGGAAGAAATAGACCAGCCCCACGGCAAGGGCGAGCCATGACCAGACGCGGTTCATTTCATCCACCTCTCGCTCCGCGCGCGCAGCCAGACGTAGACGGCATTGGCCACCCCCGTCACCACGATCATCCCGAAGGCCAGCGCATAGCCAAGCCCCGGATCGCCAAGCACATCCCCCCTGATCTGCGCGAACAGCAGGATCGGCACGATGGACAGCGACGACCCCGTCAACGCGATCGCCGTGGCAACCGCACCGAAGGCATTGGCAAAGAGCAGCGCGAAGGTGCCCAGAAGCGCCGGAAACAGGATCGGAAAAGCGATCATCCGCCAATATTGCGGCCCCGTCGCCCCGAGGATCAGCGCCGCCTCCTTCCACTCCCGCTTCAACCCGTCCAGCGCGGGCGTGATGATCAGGATCATGAGCGGGATCTGGAAGAACAGGTAAACCAGCGTCAGCCCCCAGAAGGACAGGATGTTGAACCCCGTGGCATACAGGTTCACCCCGAACCAGTCGCGCAACACGATGGTCACAAGCCCCAGCCGCCCCAGCGTGGCCAGAAAGGCAAAGGCCAGCGGCACGCCCGCAAAATTGGACGCGACACCGGAAAACGTCAGCAGCGGCCCCCGGATCCAGCGCGGCAACCCGCCCAGCGTGATCGCAGCGGCGATGCAAAAGCCGACCAGACAGCCGATGATCGACGAGGCCAGCGAAATCTTGATCGAAATGACATAGGAGCCAAGAATGTTGGGCGTCATCAGCCCTTGCAGATTGGCCAGCGTCAGCCCGCCATCGGGACTGCGGAACGCGCCCAGCACGATCTGCATCGTCGGCAGGATCAGGAACAGCAGCGCAAAAGCGACAAAGGGCACGACCCCCAGCCAGTTCCACATCGCGCCCCTGTAACGCGGCCTTTTTGTCGCTTGGGACATGGCTTGTCCGATACCCCGAAAGAAAAGGCCCGCCCCCGATGACCGGGGGCGGGCCGCATCGTCACGTCACTGGACGTTCGCGCCCACGACGGTATCCCAGCCAGCCTTCACCGCATCGGCGTTGGCGGTCAGCTGGTCGAGCGTCGGGAAGACTGCCTTGGCGTAGCCCTCGGCGGGCGGCAGCGCGTCCAGCATCTCCTGCGGCACGACCCCGCGGGCGACCATGTCGTTGAAGCGGATCGGGTGGCAGTAGCCCTTCAGCCAGCCAAGCTGACCTTCGTCGCTGTAGAGGTACTCCATCCACAGCTTCGCGGCATTGGGCTGCGGCGCAAAGGCGCTGATCGCTTGCAGGTAGACACCGGCCAGCACGCCCGACTTCGGCACCACGACCTCAAGGTCGGGGTTGCCCGCCAGCTCGTCCCGCCACGACAGACCGTTGTAGTCCCATGCGATCACGATGGGCGTCGCACCCTGCGCGATGGTGCCCGCCTTGCCGATGACCGGAACGAAGTTGCCCGCATCGTTCATCTGCTTGAAGTAGTTGAGACCGGCCTCCGCCGCCGCCGCTCCCGGCTCGGCGCCCGTCGACATGCCCGCCGCCATCACGCCCAGAATGGCCTGGTTCGACGCGCGCGGATCACCCGCCAATGCCACCGAAGCCGCATATTCGGGCTTGAGCAGATCGGCCCAGTCCTGCGGCACGTTCTGCACGAGGTCCTTGTTCACGACAAAGGCGAGCACCCCGTAGTAATCGCCATACCAATGCCCGTCGGCGTCCTTCACATCGGCGGGGATCGTGTCCCAGGTCGAAACCTTGTAAGGCTGCAACAGTCCCTCGGCCTGCGCCGAAGCCCCGAACGAGAAACCGACGTCGATCACGTCGGGTGCCTGCGGACCCTTGTTGTCCTTGTTGGCGCGGATCGCCTCCACCTCGTCGGCGGAACCCGCATCGGGATTCAGCTCGTTGACGGCAATCTCGGGATATTTCGCCTTGAACCCCTCGATCACCCCGCCGTAATTGCACCAGCTGTGCGGCAGGGCGATGGTGGTCAGCGTGCCCTCCTTTTTCGCCGCAGCCTCGATTTCTTCCAGCGATTGCGCCCAAGCCATCGGCGCAACAAGCAGTCCGGCGGCACCCGCCGTAGCCATCAGCGTTTTGCGAAGCGTCATCTCAGTCTCCCTGGGTCAAAAAACCGTCCGGCTTCTGGCAGCCAAGCCACCTGCGACAGCAATCACCGCGCCGGACCTGTGGCGAAGCTAGGAGAACACCCCCCCGTTGGGCAAGCGGGGAATACGGCTGTCACGATCATTTCGGAAAAACTTCACATTGTAACGCCGATGCCCGCGAAATCCCCCGGTTCCCGACCAAGCAGCGTGCGGTTGTTGATCTTCCAGCTCCCGTTGATCTTCGAGACGGTGTTGTAGCTTATGACATCGTTATCGGGATAGAATTCCGCCAGTCCGACAAATCCGATGGCCCCGACCGAAGACCCGTTCAGGATGCGGTAACGCCGGTGGATGGCACGCCGCGGAAACCGCATCTTCCGGCAATGCTCCATATATTCCTCGACGCCCGAACGGATCAGCACACCATCCATCATTCCCGTAATGGTTGCGCCGCAGTGAAAGACACGTTCGGCAATCGCCGTATCGCCCCGAATGATCGCTTCCATCAATTCATGGGCCAGAAAACGCAACTCTTCACCGAAGTCGGGCAACATCAGAGGCTTCTCAGACGCCGTCATTCGCATATTAAACCGTCATCTTGACAACCGATCAGAAACTTAAGTTAAAAATGAATCTGCCACAAAAATGATCAAGACGAAACAAAAGATTGTTTCCGCCCGCAGCGGGGAGGGTGCCCGACCGGCACCGTTCAGACCAGTTCCGCCCCGCGCCGCAGGCAGGCTTGCGCCTCCGTGACAAGCTGCGCCAGACGCTCGGCTGCGGGCAGCACGGCGTCGATGGCCCCCGCGCCCTGCCCCGAATAAAGCGCCATCGCCTCGAGATCGCCCTCCGTGCCGCGCATCGGGGAATCCGTGCCGTAGCGCAACAGCGTCTGCCCGTCATGCGTCGCCACCGCCACGCGCGGCAGGCGGTCGGGGTCATGACCCAGAAGATCGAAGCCCAGCGCCCCTGTCACGCTGTTGGACAGCACGCGCACCGCCGCCTGCGCGGGCCAGTTCAGCACATAGACATCCGTCAGCACCGTATCGCCCGCCTGCGCCGCGACGATGCGCTCCTTGTGATAGTCATGGGCAAAGGACTCTTGCGTTGCCAGAAAGGCCGTGCCGCATTGCACGCCCTGCGCCCCCATGACCAGCGCCGCCGCCACCGCCCCGCCCGTGGCAATCCCGCCCGAGGCGACGACGGGAACCCGCGCCCCGCGCAGCACCGCCTCCAGCAGCGCGAAGGTGCCGACGCGCCCGTGCACATGGCCCCCCGCTTCCACCCCTTGGACGATCAGCACATCCGCTCCGGCCCCTTCGGCACGACGGGCCGACTCCGCATCGCCCACCTGATGCAGCACCGTGCAGCCCGCCGCCTTCACCCGCGCCACGACCTCGGGCATCACGTCCCAGAAAAAGGTGAAGTGCGACACCCCGAGTTCGAGACAGCGCCCGATCTGGCGGTCGAGCAGCCCCGCCTCGGTCGCCGAAGGGATCACGTTGACCGCAAAGTTCCGGTTGGTCGCCGCCCGAAGCGCCGTCACCTCGCGGGCGATGAGGTCGGGGTCCTCGCGCACCATGCCAAGCATGGGATAGCCCCCCGCATTGGCCACGGCGGCGGCAAGCTCCCACCGCGC
This sequence comes from Paracoccaceae bacterium, assembly GCA_027489375.1. GTDB lineage: Bacteria > Pseudomonadota > Alphaproteobacteria > Rhodobacterales > Rhodobacteraceae > Paragemmobacter. The sequence goes on from JAIXZW010000011.1 coordinate 14,724, forward strand.
CACGCCGCCCATTCCGGCCAGCAGGATGGGCACATCGCAGCCCAGAATGTCGCAAAGCGGCGTGCGTAGACCCGTCATCGGTCGCCTCCTTCTGCAAATCGGCCCGAAGCACCGTTTCGCGCAAAAAGCGTGCATCGGCTGTGCATTGCGCCGCCCGCCCGTTAACCATCACCCTAGGCCCGCCAAGGGTTCCTGTAAACGCCGCGCCCCCGTCACGGCAAAGCTTGGCCATCCCGCGTTTCGCGCGCCCCAAACTCCCCCTCGCATGGCTGCGTTTTCCTGTTAAGCTTTCTGAAAACAACACGGGTTCCGCCATGTCAGACCCCCGCCTCATCTTCCACGGAGCCGCCCGCGGCGTCACGGGCTCCTGCTTCCGTCTTGTCACCCCATCCGGCGAAATCCTTATAGATTGCGGGATGTTCCAGGGTCCGAAGACGGAAAAGGAGCTGAACTACCGCCCCTTCCCCTTCGACGCGCGGCGCATCAGGGCGGTGATCCTGACCCATGCCCACATCGACCACTCGGGCCTTTTGCCCAAGCTGGTGCGCGACGGCTTCTCCGGCCCGATCCACGCCACCCCCGCGACCGCCGACCTGTGCGAGGTGATGCTCCCCGACTCCGCCCATATCCAGTCCTACGAAGTGGGCCACCTCAACCGCCGCAAGGCCGAACGCCACGCCCCCCCCGTCGCCCCGATCTACGACCACGCCGACGCGATGGCCGCCCTCGCCCTGTTCGACAGCCACCGCTACGGGGAGTGGTTCGACGTGCTCCCGACCCTCCGCGCCCGCTTCTGGAATGCGGGGCACCTTCTCGGCTCGGCCTCGGTCGAGATCGAGTTAAATCAGTCAGGACAGACACTTAGGCTGCTCTTTTCGGGTGACATCGGTCCCAACAGCAAGCTGATGGAACCCGATCCGACCGGCCCTGCGGGTGTGGATTACATCATCTGCGAATCCACCTATGGCGACACCGACCGCAGCGATTCCGGCAGCGACGCCCGCCGCGCCACCCTGCGCGACGAGGTGCTTGCCGCCATGAACGACCGCGGCGTGCTCCTGATCCCCTCCTTCGCGGTCGAGCGGGCGCAAGAGCTTCTCTCGGACCTCCGCCTTCTCATCGCCCGCGGCGACCTGCCCCGCATCCCGATCTATGTCGACAGCCCGATGGCCACCGCCGCCACCCGCGTTTTTGCCCGCCACGCCAAAGAGTTGGAGGGCGGCGCGACCTTTCTCGAAGGGCTGCGTTCCGCCGATGTGCATTTTACCGAAACGGTCGAGCAAAGCATGGCGCTCGACCGGTTGCAGGGCTTCCACATCGTCATAGCCGCATCGGGCATGTGCGAGGCGGGGCGCATCCGCCACCGTCTCCGCAACTGGATTTGGCGCGACGAAGCCACTGTTTTGCTTACCGGATTTCAGGCCAACGGCACCCTTGGCCGCATCCTTCAGGACGGCGCGACCGAGGTGCGCATCCAGGGCCGCGACTACGCCGTCCGCGCCCGCATCCGCTCCATCGACCTTTATTCCGGCCACGCCGACGGGCCGGAGCTTGAGGAATGGGTCCGCGCCCGACTGCCGCTCGGCGCACAAGTGTTTCTGACGCATGGCGAACCCGACGCCATCGACGGTCTCGCCTCGCGCCTGAACGCCTTCCTTCCTTCGGGGTCCGTGCTGATACCCGGCCTCGACGGCTGCTTTGCACTTGGCCCCACCCGCGCCACGCCGCGCGACGATTGCGCCCCGCGGCTCGATCCCGCCCGCATCGGCCAACCCGACTGGCACAACGACCTGTCGCGCCTGTCTCTTTCGCTGTCCGATGCGCTTGCCCAATGCCCCGACGATGCCGCCCGCGCCCGACTGATCGACCGAATGGCTGCGGCGCTCCACCCCCACCGGCCCGTAAGGGGGTCGCAAGGCCACAAGGACAGGCACCGCAAACACCGCTGACACTGTGTCGCAATCCGGTCGACGGGTGACGCGCACGACCGCGCAACCCGCCGCCACTGGGGCCAAATGGCCCTGCGCCAAAAGACCGGAGCGATCCGTCCAAGGCCCGAACGCCCCAAAGCGGACCGCCCCATGACCGTCACAAGACCTGCCCCGCTCCTTCGTCGCCTGCTCTGGCCGGTGCTCGCGGCGGCTTTGGTGACAAGCTGGGCCTCGGGCTTCGTCGGCATCCGCTATGCCAGCGAACAGGCAACCGTGTTCCAGGTGTTGTTCTGGCGCAATCTCGTCGCAGGTGCGCTCCTGCTTCTGCCCGCGCTTCTGATCGGACCGCGCATCACGTTGCGTGCCCTGTGCGAACAGATGGCACTCGGCTTTGCGATCATGTTCCTCTACCTCGGCGGCTTCGCGCTGGCCATCGAACAGCGTGTGCCGACGGGGCTGGTTGCGCTGATCTCCGACCTCGTGCCGCTTGCGATCGCGGTGCTGTCCGCCCCCGTGCTGCGCCATCCGCTGACGCGGCGGCAATGGGCGGGAACGTCGCTCGGCGCGGCGGGCGTGCTCGTCGCTTCGGCAAGCGGCCTGCATGTGGGCACCGCCCCGCTTTGGGCCTATCTGCTGACCGTCGGCGCGATGCTGGTCTTCGCACTTGCCACCGTCGTGCAAAAGCGCATCGGCGCGGTTCATATGCCCGTCCACCAAAGTCTGGCGATCCAGTGCCTGACCGCTGCCATGCTCTTCGGCCTCATCCTGCCCTTCGGCGCGGGACTGGCCCCGCCCGCTGCCCCGCAATTCTGGTTCGGCATCGGCTGGCTCGTGCTTTTCGCCACCTTCTTCTGCTATTCGACCTATTACATCGCCCTGCGCGTCTATCCCGCCGCACAGGTAAGCAGCGCCATCTACCTCAGCCCGCCCGTCACCATGCTCTGGGCATGGGCACTCTTCGACGATCCGCTGACCCTCGCGATGGCCGCGGGACTTGCCGTGACGCTCATTGGCGTCAAACTGAGCGCGGCGGAATGATCACGCCGCCTCGGCCCCCGCCACGGCGGGCAGACGGATCACCGTGACGCTGCACGAGGATTCCGCCACCACCTGCGACGACACCGACCCGAGATAGCGGCGCGAGGCGGAATGGCTGCGCGCGCCCATCACGATATGGTCCATCTGGTTCTTCGCCGCATGGTCCACGATGGCCTGCGCGGGGTTCGGGCTTTCGAGGATGGTAAAGGTCAACCGCTCTTCGGGCAGGTCCAGATCCTGCGCCCAGGCCCGCAGCGCGATAAGGCGGGCGACGTGGAGATGATCCCCGTCGTCCGTCGTTGCGGAATCGATCCCGATCCGCGCCGTCTTGATCACGTTGACGCAGGCCACCCGCGCATCCGGCTGGCTTGCCAGCATGCGCTGCACCTGAAGCAACAGATGCAGGCTCAGGCTCTCCATCTCGGGCGCAAGGTCCACGGCAACCATCATCACCGGCGCCCTGCTGATCTGCGCCGAAACACCGCGAGGCGGGGCGAAGCCCTTGACCTTGCGCATCGCGCGCCAGCGCCGCCAGACGGCCAGCCTGCCGTCCGCAACCATCTTGCGCCCCCGCCCGGTCAGCCGCACCTGCGAGGGATGCTGCAAATCGAACAGCATCTGCGCCGCCGACTGGTAGCGTTTGGCGGGGTCCACCTCCAGCGCGCGCAGGATGATCTCCTGCAACCATTCGGGAATGCGCGCGTCGATGGCGCGCGGCGGCACGGGGTCGCGCCACAGCCGCTTGCGCACACCCCGCAGGCTTTCGGGCTTGCCGAAAGGCATCCTGCCCGTCGCACCTTCATAGATGATCGCACCCAGCGCGAAGATGTCGCTGCGCAGATCGTCGCGCTGCCGCAGATATTGCTCGGGCGCGATATAGGGGAAAGTCCCCATCGGGATGGTGAATTCCTCGTCGAGCAGGTCGGGCAACTGGTCGTGCCGCGACAGGCCAAAGTCGATGCAGACCATCTCGCCCGTGGGACGTTGCAGGAAATTGGCGGGTTTCAGGTCCAGATGCACCACATGCTGCTTGTGCAGGGCATGGACCGCCCCGGTCATCCGTGCGGCCGTCTCGATCAATTCCGACAGCGGCAGCGGGGCCGCGTTGAAGAGGGTGAGGAGCGAGTCCCCCTCGATTTCCTCGGTCACGACATAGGGCATGACCGAGAAATCCCCGACCGCGATAAGCTTGGGCACATGCGGCCCAGACAGGCGCGGGAGGATCATCTGCTCCACCTCGAAGCCCACGATGGTCGGCGCGTCATACCCGTCAAGGATCGTCGGCACCTTCATCACCATCTTCTGGGCATGGTCGGGATGCGTCACCTCCCAGATCGTGGCGAAGCCGCCCTTGTGCAGACAGGCGCCCAGCGTGAAGCCGTCGATCTCCAGCCCTTCGCTCGGACGTATCATCATGGCCTTACGTCCCCCAGTTCAACCGCATGGCGAGCGATTCCGGCAGGCCTGCCGCCCGCAACTTGCTAACAGTCTTTTGCACGTCATAAGCTACGCGACGGAAGGTCAGCTCGTTTTGCGCCAGATCAAGGATCGCGTAATTCGCCTGCGCCACCCCGTCCCGCGGCTGTCCGACCGACCCCACCACCCCCAGCCAGCGGCGCGAGCGGATCAGCGGAAAGGCCATGCCCGCGACCACCCGTTGCGCCTTGACCCGCCGGGCCATGTCGTAGCTGTAAAGGGCCGGAACGTGGCGGTGGCCGACAAGGATCACCCGCGCCCCCGTCACACGGAACGACCCCATCGCGCTGCCCGTGTCGCTGACATAGATCCAGTCCTCGGGATCGTTGGCGCTGGCATGCACGAAAAGGACATCGCCCTCCTCGGCCCGCATCGGCAATCCGGCGAGGAAGGTCTTGTGCGCCTCTGTCAGCAAAGGCCGCGTCCAGTTGATCGCCCGCAGCGCGGTGACGTTCAGATGCTCCCCGGGGTTGCCCACGGCGCTGTCGTGGTTGCCCTTGATGCAGACGGCCCCTTCGGCCACCAGACGTTCCACCCGCTCGACGCACCAGACGGGATCGGGACCATAGCCCACGATATCGCCCAAAAGCACGATCCGCCCGATGTTACGCCCGTCAAGATCGGCCAGAACCGCCTCGAACGCCTCGCGGTTGGCGTGAATATCCGTCAGGATCGCAATCCGCATCGCAACCGGCCCCCCGCCTCGTTGTGCAAAGCCTAGGGGCCGCCCCCGCCCCGCACAAGTGCGCGCCCTGTCGCAACCCCGCCTTGCCTAGCCCAGCCTCTCGCGCACCAGCGCCAGCGCCTTGGCAAGCAGCCCCTGCGCGACCTGCGGGCTTTCCGCTTCGGCATAGACCCGCAACTCCGGCGCATTGCCCGAGGGACGCAGATGCAGCACCCGCCCCGAAGCGCAAGGCATCCGCAAGCCGTCCGTCAGCACCAGACCGGCGGGCATCTCGCCAAGGGCGGCCAGAAACCCCGACCGCGCCGCATCATCGGCCTGCAGGGCCGCGACCAGCGCGGCCGAGGCCGCGGTCGCCACCCCCTCCAGCCGGTCCGCAGCCGTGAAGCGGGCCGGTTCCGCTGCGACCAATGCCGCAAGCCCGCCCGCAGCCCGCCCCGCCGCGAGCACCGCGATGATCGGAAGCAGGCTGTCCCGCGTGACCAGACGCGGCAGAACCCCCGCACCAAGCTCCGCGTCGAAGCCAAGCAGGAACCCGCCGTTCGCCTCGTATCCGGCCACCTTGCCGCCCGCGGCCTCCATCCCCGCGATGACGTAGGGCGACCCGACCCGTGTCCGCAGCACCCGCGCCGGTCCCGCCTCGACGCCGCTGTTCGACGTGACGGGCGTCACGATCGTCTCGGCCCCCACGACCCGCGCCGTGATCTGGCCCAGAACGTCACCGGCAACCACCTCGCCCCGCCCGTCGGCGACAAGCGGTCTGTCGCCATCCCCGTCTGTCGAAACGAGCGCATCGAGCCTGTGCTCCGCCACCCAGTCACGGATCTCCTGCCGCGCCGCCGCCGGAACGGCTTCGGTATCCACCGGCACAAAGCCCGTCCTGCGGCCAAGCGCCACGACGTCCGCACCAAGCCCGCGCATCGCATCGACCAGCAGATCGCGGCTTACGGCCGTATGCGCCCAGACCCCGACCCGCAATCCGTCAAGCGCCTCCGCACCAAAGGCCGCGACATAGCGCGCCACCCAGCGCGCCCCGCAGCCTGCATCCGTTTCCAGAGTCCCGAGCGCGCCCCGTCCCGCCCCGCTCCCCGCCCCGCGCCCCAAGGCACCAAGGATCGCTGCCTCATCCGCCTTGGTGATCTCGCCCGACGGCAGGTAGAATTTCAGCCCGTTCCTGTCGGCGGGTATGTGGCTGCCCGTCACCATCACCGACCCTGCCCCCGCCGCCATTGCGGCAAGGGCGAGCGCGGGCGTGGGAACATCGCCGCAGTCTGTCACGACCAGACCTTCGGCCCGTGCCGTATCGATCACCACCCGCGCCAGATCGGGCGACGATGGCCGCAGGTCATGCGCGACGTAAAGCCCCGTTCCCGTGTCGCAGGCCGCGACAAAGGCGCGGATATGGTCGGCCACCAGCGCAGGGGTCAGTTCCGCGACCAGCCCGCGCAAACCCGAAGTCCCGAATTTAGGCGCCATGCCCTACCCTTTCGCCCCCTGTCCGCGGGCATAGATGTCCTCGTAGCGCACGATGTCATCCTCGCCCAGATACGCCCCCGTCTGCACCTCGATCAGTGTCAGGGGCAGCTTTCCGGGGTTCTCCATGCGGTGCACGGCACCGAGCGGGATATAGACCGACTGGTTCTCGCCCAACAGACTGACCGTCCCGTCGATCGTCACCCGCGCCGTTCCGGCCACGACGATCCAGTGCTCTGCGCGGTGATGGTGGCTTTGCAGCGACAGCGCGGCACCCGGATGCACGACGATGCGCTTCACCTGAAAGCGCGGTCCGATCACAAGGCTTTCGTACCACCCCCAAGGCCGGTAATCGCGCGGCAGCGTCTCGGCCTGCGCGGCCCCCTTGGCCTTAAGCGCCGCAACGGCGGCCTTTACGTCCTGCGCACGGCTCTTGTGGGCAACCAGCACGGCATCGGGCATGGCGACGGCGATGACATCCTTCAACCCGATTCCGACGATCTCCTGCGCCTCGCTCGCCGCTTGCAGAAGCGTGTCCTCGCAATCCAGCGCGGTCGCGGCACCGGCCGTCACGACCCCATTCGCGTCCGGCCCGCCTTCGCGCCAGACCGCCTGCCAGTCGCCAAGGTCCGACCACACCCCGCCATAGGGCACCACGGTCAGGTTTCCCGCCCGCTCCATCACCGCGTAATCTATCGAGATTTCGGGACAGCGCTCCCAAGGCGCCGGATCGAGCCGCGTAAAGGACAAATCCCGCTCCGCCCCCGCGAGTGCCGCCCGGACCGCCGCCAGAACGGCGGGCGCATGCGTTTCAAATGCGGTCAGGATTGCGGTGGTGGTGAACAGGAAGATGCCCGCGTTCCACAGATGCATTCCCCCCGCCAGCAATTGCTCGGCCATCGCGGCATCCGGCTTTTCTCGAAAGCTGCGCAAGGGTTGCGGCACGGGCGCGAAATCCGCCTCCGGCGCAGTGGACAGTTCCAGCCAGCCATAGCCCGTCTCGGCACGGTCCGGCCTTATGCCAAAGGTGACGAGCCTGCCCGCAGCGGCCACGGGCACCGCCGCCTGCACCACGGCACGGAAACGGTCCGCATCGGGAATCACATGGTCCGACGGCGCGACCAGCATCAGCGCCCCCGCCTCCTGCGCATCAAGGGCAAGCGCCGCGGCACAGATCGCCGCCGCCGTGTTGCGGGCCGAAGGTTCGATCAGCGTCAGCCCCGGAAGAATGCCAAGCGCGGCAAGCTGTTCGACCACCACGAACCGGAAATCCGCGGCCGTGACCACCGAAGGCGCGGAAAACCCCTCGCCCGACAGCCGCCGTGCCGATGCCTGAAACAGGCTCTCCTCGCCCAGAAGGCGCACGAATTGCTTGGGATAGGATTTGCGCGACAAAGGCCAAAGCCGCGTGCCGGCGCCCCCGCAAAGCAGGACAGGATGGATCAAACCGGTCACTCGCACATACCTCGACACACATAACAACGAACTCACAGCCCTAGCGATATGCCGGAGCGGCCAAGGGTGACAAGCCACCATTTCCCCGCAGCGCCGCCGAACAGGCGGGCTGCCGCCGCGAAACGCCCGACCGTCCCCGTCCGCCACTCTTGCCGGAAATCAGAAGGAGGCGGCCCGTGTCACCGCTGATCCACCGTCCAAGCCTGTGCCGGAATGCCGATCTAACGCGCCATCACCGCATGGGTCAAAGCCGCCCCCGCCTCGTAATAGGCTTCCCGCGCGGTGACGAATGCCTCCCGATGCGCGGCCACGGGTGCCACAGGCAGCGCATCGGGCTTGCCCTCCAGCAGTGCCAGAGCCGCGTCGCGGCCAAAGACCGTGCCGGGGCAGATGCCGCGCCCCGAATAGCCGAAACAGGCCAAGGCATCCGGCCCGAAGGCCACGATCTTCGGAATATGGTCCGAGGTCATGGCGATCCGCCCGCGCCAGCCATGTTCGAAGGCCAACCCCGCAAGCTGCGGATAGACCTGCGCCAGCTTGCGCCGCGCCCAGGCGGCATGCAGCGCCCCCCCGGGTCCCTCAAGGTTTCCGATCGCCCCCAGGATCATCCGCCCCGCCCGATCGACACGGAATGATGACATCACCATCGCGGTATCCCAGCACCCCTCGCCACCCGCGAGGATCGTATCGCGCAGCGGTGCGGGCATCGGTCGGGTCGCGAACTGGAAATAGCTCACCGCCACGATCTCGGGCCGGAAGCCAAGGTCGACGCCGCCGAAATAGGCGTTGGTGGCAAGCAGCAAATGCTTCGCCCGCACCGCATGCCCGTTCACCACAAGCCGCCAGCAGTCGCCATCATGGCGCGCATGGCTCACCGCGCTCTTTTCGTAAAGCCGCGCCCCCTTCGCCACCGCCGCAATGGCAAGCCCCCGCGCATAGGACAGGGGCTGGATCGTTCCCGCGCGCGGGTCGAAAAGCGCAGCGTGAAAGGCCGAGCTTCCCGTGCGGCGCACCGTTTCGGCGCGATCGAGCAATTCGACCGGCCAGCCCATCGCCTTGCCCTGCCGGAACCGCTCGGCCAGATCGGCACGGCCTGCAGGGGCATGGGCAAGATGGAGCGTGCCGTTCGGGGTCGCCTCGCAGTCGATCCCCTCACGGGCGACGATGTCCCAGACCGTTGCCGGTCCCTTCGCCAGCGCCGCCATCAGACGGCGTCCCGCGACCTCGCCCATCTGTCGGACCACATCTTCCGGCGGCAGCCAGAGTCCGGCATTCACCAGCCCGACGTTGCGCCCCGACCCGCCATGACCGAAGCTCTCTGCCTCGAACACCGCGACCTTCGCCCCCAGTGCCGCAGCGTGCAGCGCGGCGGACAGGCCGGTGTAGCCGCCGCCGATCACGGCCAGATCAACCGCCGCATCCTCTGCCAGCGGGGGTGCCGCGACCGTGACGCTGCTCGACTCACGCCAAAGATTCGTTTTTGTTTTCATCTATCTGGACCACAAAGCTGAAGTGACGTGTCAGGTTGAAACGCACTTAGCCGATGTCGAAGACGACCCCCTGCGCCAGCGGCAGGTCGCGCGAATAGTTGATCGTATTGGTTGCCTGCCGCATATAGGCGCGCCACGCATCGGACCCGCTTTCGCGTCCGCCGCCGGTTTCCTTTTCCCCGCCGAACGCCCCGCCGATCTCGGCCCCCGATGTGCCGATATTGACATTGGCGATGCCGCAATCCGAACCGGCCGCCGACAGGAACATCTCCATCTCGCGCAGATCGGTGGTGAAAATGGCCGAGGACAGCCCCGCCCCCACCGCATTATGCGCCTCGATCACCGCATCGAAATCCGAATAGGTCATGACGTAGAGGATCGGCGCGAAGGTTTCTTCCAGCACCGGCCCGACCTGCGCGGGCATCTCGACCAGCGCGGGGCGCACGTAATGGGCATCGGGGGCGATATCCGTCACACGTTCCCCGCCCGTCACCAAGCCCCCCGCTGCCCGCGCCGCCTCCAGCGCCCCGACCATCGCATCATAGGCCGCCCCGTCCACCAGAGGTCCGACCAGCGCCTGCGAGGTCAGCGGATTGCCCACCGTCACCGAAGCCCACGCCTTCTTCAACCGCGGCACCAGTTCGGCGGCCACGCTTTCGTGCACGAAAAGCCGCCGCATCGTGGTGCAGCGTTGCCCCGCCGTGCCCATCGCACCAAAGGCAATCGCCCGCAGCGCCATGTCGAGATCGGCCGAAGGACAGACGATCCCCGCATTGTTCCCGCCAAGTTCCAGAAGGCTGCGCCCGAAGCGGGCGGCCACTTTCGGCCCGACGATCCGCCCCATCCGCGTCGACCCGGTGGCCGACACCAGCGCGACTTTCGGACTGTCGACCAGCACGGCCCCGATATCCCCCGCCCCGACCAGCAGTTGCGCCAGCCCCTCGGGCACCTGCCCGAAGCGCTTCGCCGCCTTGGCAAAGATGGCCTGCGTGGCCAGCGCGGTAAGCGGGGTCTTTTCCGACGGTTTCCAGATCACCGCATCGCCGCAGATCAGCGCCAGCGCCGCATTCCACGCCCAGACCGCCACAGGAAAGTTGAAGGCCGTGATCACCGCCACGACGCCAAGCGGGTGCCAGGTCTCCATCATCCGGTGTCCCGGACGCTCGGTTGCGATGGTCAGCCCGTAAAGCTGGCGCGACAGGCCGACGGCGAAATCGCAGATGTCGATCATCTCCTGCACTTCGCCCAGACCTTCCGACACGCTCTTGCCCGCCTCGATGGACACGAGCCTGCCAAGTTCGGCCTTCGCCGCCCGCAATTCCTCGCCCAGAAGACGGACCAGCTCGCCCCGCCGCGGCGCGGGCACGACGCGCCATGCCTTGAACGCCGCCTCCGCAGTCAGGATCGCGGCTTCCGCATCGGCGACCGATGCGAAGGGCAACCGTCCGGTCTCCTCGCCGGTGACGGGGCTGCGGGCAATCAGGCTTCCGCCCGTCCGCGCCGCGGGGTCCACCCCGAGACGGTCGAGAAGCGCGGCCGCTTCGATGGCAAGTGTCGTGTGTTTCGCGTTCATGGCTTGGTTCCGGTCAAATGAGGGCATTCAGGCAGGCGCGCAGCGTTGCGGCCTCGATGCCTGCGTAATGGTGGAATTCATTCAGGACTTCTGCGCCGAGATCGGCTTCGAACCGGCGCTGGTTGGGGCTTGCGGCAAACTCCTGCTGCGCCCCGTCGCCAAGGTTCGACTGGAAGATCCCCGCCGCCGAAACGGGCAGGAAATCTTCGTAGACGACGGGATCGGGGCGGATCATGCCCCGCGCCAAAGCCTCGTCCACCGTCAATTCGCCCTGTCCCGGCTGTGCCGCATCGGTCAGCGACCACGCGAAATAGCCCAAGCCCTGCACGCGGATGGCCTCCCAATCGTCGGGAAAGGCGGCAAAGGTCCGCTCCAGCGCATCCGTGTAGTCGGCCGCATTCGACCCGTCCGCCGCCGGCCGCACGATCTTGCGCGTCTCGGTCAGCAGATGGTCGTAAAGCGCCCGCCCCTTCGGCGTCAGCGCGATCCCGCGCTGCTCGATCTCGCCGAAGCGCGCCGTATGCTGCCCCGGGACCCACCCCCCGCCGTGACGGAATGCGACCGCCTCGTCCAGCGCCTTGAACGAAGTCTGGCGCAGCAGGATCGGACAGGCCCGCGTCGGCGGCCCCTCGACCACCGCCTTTGGCGCGATCCCGCGAAGCGGCATCCGTGCCTGCACCTTGTCGATATCGAGCGTGCGGGGTGTCAGATGGTTGATATGCGGACCGCGGAACGACACGACATCAGCCACCAGACGATGCGCGTCATGCAGCTTTTCGTAAAGCTCCGCGGTGACAATTGCCTTGTCATGCCAGCGAAAGGTTTCCAGCACTTCGGCCACGAAACGGTCGGCATCCGCTTCGGACAGGCCGCCCTCCGCCTCGGCCCGCTCCACCAGAGCGACGGCGGCGGGGGTGAAAATCTGCCTCCGGCCAAGGACCGCCTCCGCCTCCGCGCGCAACCCCTCGTCCGCGATCAGTTCCATCCGCAAAAGCGACGTGAAGACGCGGAACGGATTGCGCCGCAGGCTTTCGGCCCCCACGGGTCGAAATGCGGTTGAATGGACGGGCACATTCGCTTCGGTCAGGTCATAGTAGCCGACCGGCACCATCCCCATCACCGCAAAGACACGGCGCATCATGGCAAGTTCCGCCGCCGTCCCCAGCCGGATCGCGCCATGCCGCTCGTCGGAAATCCGCGCCAATTCGTCCGTCGCAACCAGCCGCTCGCGCAGGTCGGCCCGTTCGGCCAACGTCTCGGCATTGACCTCCGCGACCAGATCGAGGAGCGCGCCATAGGCCGGAACCTCCTCGCGGTACATCGCCGACATCGCCGCCGAGAAACGGGCGCGGATCGCATCGGAAGTAAGGGCAGTGCGTTGCAGCATGATTGCGGCCTTCGGCAAAGTTCATAATCTTTCCGCACTATATCCGTTGCAGATCAGCCCGTGTTGTGACAGTTTCGCAGATGTTGATGCGTTTTTGGAATTAACATGCGCCGCGGCCTGCTTCCCGACTTGTCCACCCTCCAGACGTTCGAAGCCGCCGCACGCCACGGCAACTTCTCGCGCGCGGCGCAGGAACTGAACCTCACGCAAAGCGCGGTAAGCCGCCAGATCAAGGAACTCGAGGCGCAGACAGGCCAGCACCTTTTCGAACGCATCCGTCAGCGCGTCGTCCTGTCCGAGGCGGGCGAACAGGCGCTTCCCGAAGTGCGCCGCCTCTTGGCCGAGGCCGAGCGCCTCATGCTCCACACCCTCGCCGCAGGTCCCGTGACGCAGCAACTCCGCGTGGCGACGCTGCCGACCTTCGGTACGCGCTGGCTCGTGCCGCGCCTGCCCGCCTTTCTTGCGGCCAATCCCGACATCGCGCTCACCCTCGAGTCCCGCGATCGCCCCTTCAGCTTCGATGAAGACCCGATGGACCTTGCCATCCACTACGGCAAACCCCTCTGGCCCGGAGCCGTGACCGAATTCCTCTGCACCGAGATCGTCGTGCCCGTGGCAGGACGCGCCACGGCGGCAAGCCTTTCGGGCGACATCGCCGATATCGCCCGCGCCCCGCTCCTGCATGTCACGGGTCGCCCCCGCCTCTGGTCGCAATGGTTCGACATCTACGCCACGGGGACCGGGGTCTGGCGCGGCCAGCGGTTCGACCAGTTCTCGATGGTCATCGCCGCGGCCTGTGCCGATCTCGGCGTGGCCCTCCTGCCGACCTATCTGATCGAGCCGGAACTGGCCTCCGGCGCGCTCGTCCAGTTGTTCGATGCGCCGATGGAAACCGAAAACGCCTATTACATCGTCCTTCCCGAAGGCCGCCAGCGCCGCCGCGCCAGCGTCCTTTTGCGCGACTGGCTCATGCGTCAGGTCGGCCCGCGCTCACAGGCGCCGCGCGCCAGCAACCCGCAACCCGCAGCCTAGACGGGCGCGCCGCCTACCACGCCTGTTCCAGCAGCCAGCGATGCAGTGCCGCAACGTGCTTGGCGCGCAACCGCTTCTTTGTGGTGATCAGATAGAACCCCGGCACCGAGGCAAGCGGCAAATCCGCAAGCGCATCGGCCCCCAGCGGCGCGACCAACTTGCCCGCCGCAATGTCCTCTTCGGCATCCAGACGCGATATCAGCCCGATCCCCAACCCCTGCTGCGTGGCGCGCCGCATGGTCGCCGCATCGTCAAAGGTCAGGCTGCGGTCGAGCAAAGGCGACTCGACGCCCAGATACCGCAGGATATCGGTCCAAAGCCGAAGCGACCGCGCGGGCTGCAGCAAGCTGAAGCGCAGCAGATCGGCAGGCGCGGAAATCCGCTCCGCCATGTCGGGGCGGCAACAGATCATCTTCGGGTCGCGCAACAGCAGCGTGCTTTCCACTTCCCTGCGGTCGTCGAAGCCCCATTGCACCGCAAGGTCGATCTGGTCCCGTTCAAGATCGACAAGGTCGATCATCGTCGTCACCCCGATCTCGGCATCCGGCACGGCCTGCCGGAAATCGCCCAACCGCGGCATCAGATAGCGCGTCCCGAAATAGGGGCTGACGTTGAGGTTGATCCGCTCCCGCTCGCGCGGGCCGGTGACACGGCGGATGCCCTCTTCGAATTCCCCGAAACCGGCGGCGATGTAATGCGACAGGGTGATCGCCTTCTCGGTCAGGCGCACACCCCGCCCCTCGCGTTCGATCAGCACCACGCCCAGCGCCTCTTCCAGCAGCCGGATTTGCTGGCCCACCGCCTGCGGCGTCACGAACAGGTCTTCCGCCGCCTCGCGCAAGGACCGGTGGCGCACCACCGCATGGAAGACCCGCAACGAATTCAGCGGCGGCAACCGCAGTTTCTCAGACACGCGCTTCCCCTTCCGCTGCCCGCAAGCCAGAGGATCACGTGTAGCACCCCGCGCCGGATTGACAAAGCTGAACTTTCTAATTGCCCCGCAAGACCGTCGCCTTTTCTTCAAGTATTTCTACGAACCGGTGCGCCGGACCCGAAAGCCTGCGCTGTGCCGGCAGCAAAAGGTAAAGCACCCGCCAAAGCGCAAGATCGGTGATCGGCACAAAGCGCAGCGCAGGATCGCCGAACAACATCGACGCATTGCGCGGCAACAGCGCGACACCCAATCCGGCGCGGATCATGCTGATTTGCGCAATCGTCGAATGCGCCTCGATACTGCCATTGCGCAGACCGGACGGAACCGCCTCGCAGGTCGCAAGCAACTGCTGCGTCCCCGTCCCCGGCCCCAGAACGATCACCTCGCGCGGATTGATTTCGGCCAGGCTGACGCCCGCCCTTGCAGCCAGCGGATGCGATGCGGCGCAGGCCAGACCGAATGGATCGCGGGCGATCTCGGTCTGGCGCAGATCGTCCGAGTGCAACGCCCGCCCCGCCACGGCAAGGTCAAGCTCTCCCTCCACCACCCGCCGCGCCAGATGTTCGGCGATATCGTCGAGCACGCGGAACCGCAGGTCAGGCTCCTCCTGCCGCAACGCATGCAGCACCGGCGCGACAAGGCCGGAGATGGCCGAAGGTGTGCTTCCCACCGTCAGCACCCCCTTCGACCCGCCGGTCGCAGCCTGCAAGCGCAGCATTGCCCGATCCAGCCCCTCGACCAGCGGCGCCGCCTCGCGCAGAAAGGTCAGTGCCAGCGGCGTCGGCACCGGCGGCCTGCGCGAACGGTCGAAAAGCGGTGCACCCGCCTCCATCTCGAAATGGTGGATCGTCTCGGTCAGCGCCGAAGGCACCACGCCCAGCGCCTGCGCGGCGCGGGCAAAACTGCCATGCGCCCAGACTGCATGCAGCGCACGGATATGGCGCAGGTTTATATTCATTTTTTCCGAACCTAACTTCAAATCATTCTTATTTTATGAAATACGCATCTGTGGTTCAAGCACATCAAACCAGACCGGACCCGCCCCATGACCGCCGCCCTGCGCAAGACCCCCCGTCCCGACCTTGCAGCCCGCCTTCGGGCAGCGGGGTTCACCGGCAATGCCGAAGCCGATCTTGCGCTGCGCGCCGCGATGTCGACCGACAATTCCGTCTATTCCCTGACACCCGACCTGATCGTCGCGCCACGTGACGCGGGCGACGTCCTGCGGTTGCTTGGCGTGCTTGCCGAGCCCGCTTGGGCCGACCTTGCGATCACCGCCCGCGGCGGCGGCACCGGCACGAACGGACAAAGCCTGAACCACGGCGTGATCGTCGATTTCCGGCGCCACATGAACCGGCTCCTTCAGGTCGACCCCGCCGGCGGATGGGCCGATGTCGAACCCGGCATCGTGCTTGATGACCTGAACGAGCGCCTGCGTCCGCACGGCCTTTTCTTCGCGCCCGAAACATCGACGTCCAACCGCTGCACCATCGGCGGCATGGTGGCGACCGATGCCTCGGGCAAGGGATCGCGCATCTACGGCAAGACAAGCGACAATATCCTCGGACTGGAACTCGCCACCCCCGACGGGCTTCTGGACAGCGCGAAACCGGCCCCCGCCTGGGCCACACCCATGCTCGCCGCCGCCGAAAGGGCCGCGCGTGAGGGGCGCGATGCCTTCATTGCCGCCACACCGCGCCTCAACCGCCGCTTCACGGGATACGACCTCGACCGCGCCTGCCCGCCCGAAGGCGGCTTCGACTGGTGGCGTCTCTTCCTCGGCGCCGAAGGCACGCTCGGCCTCGTCACCCGCATCCGCCTGAAACTCCGCCGGATCGAGGCGGAGAAGCGCCTTATGGTCGTCGGGTTCGACAGCTTCCGCGATGCCCTCGCCTCGGCCAGCCCCCTGCTGCGGGTCGATCCCACGGCGGTCGAGGTGATGGACGAAACCGTGCAAGACCTCGCCCGCCGCGCAGGCATCCTGGACCGTCTGCCCGCCGGTCTGCGCTCGGAGGCACGGCTCGCCTATACCTTCATCGAATTCAACGGCGACGATGCGGCCAGCCTCACGACCCGCATCACGGCCTGCCGTGACCTTCTCTCGGGCCTCGGCGGCGTCAGGGCGATCCACGAGGCAGGCGATCTGGCCGAGATCAGAGCCCTCTGGGCGATCCGCTCCGCCGGAGTGGGCCTTCTGGGCAAGGTGGACGGCCCCGCCCGCCCCGTCGCCTTTGTCGAGGATTGCGTGGTTCCGCCCGAACACCTGCCCGACTTCGTCGACGATTTCGTCGATGTGCTCCGCCGGAACGGCCTCGGCTTCGGTATGTATGGCCATGTCGATGTCGGCTGCCTGCACATCCGCCCCGCGCTCGACATCGACAGCGCGGCAGACCGTGCCAAGCTTGTGGCCGTCTCGGATGCGGTCTTTGCCCTGACCCGCAAATACGGTGGCATATTCTGGGGCGAACATGGCAAGGGCGTGCGCGGCGCCTATCTGCAGGACTGGATCGGCACCGATGCCTATCGCGGCCTGCAAGGCGTCAAGGCCGCCTTCGACCCGCAGGGGCGCTACAACCGGGGCAAGCTCGTCAGCACGGGCGACGACATCATGGGCATCGCCACCACCCCCTTCCGGGCCTTCAACACGGCAAAGGGCGACCCGCTCGAGAAAGCCTTCCGCTGCAACGGCAACGCCCAATGCCTGAGCTATGCCGCCGCGACGCCGATGTGCCCCTCGTTCAAGGCGACCGCCGACCTGCGCCACAGCCCCAAAGGCCGCGCCGATGCCCTGCGGGCTTGGCACGCCGCCCGCACGCAGGGGCAAAGCACCGGGGAGCAGGAAACCGACCTTCTCGCGGCGCTCGACACGTGCCTCGGTTGCAAGGCCTGCGCCTCCTCCTGCCCCGTGCAGGTGGACATTCCCGCCATGCGGTCCGCTTTCCTGTCGGACTATCACCGCAGACACCACCGCCCCCTTGCCGACCGCGCCATGCTTCTTGGCGAAAGCCTCGCGCCGGTCGTGCAGCGTGTGGCGCCGCTGCTCGCGCCGCTCTGGCCGCTCGTCGCACCCTTGGCCGAAAGGTTCACCGGCACGACCGCCCTCCCCCGCAAACTTTGCGCCCGCCCCGCTGCGGCCCTGCGCTTCGATGCGCAAGCCGTGCCTCAGAATGCCGTCGTCCTTGTGGATGACTGGTTCACCGCCCTGTTCGATCCCGCCCTCCGCCGCGACCTGACCGAAGGCTTCCTCGCCCTCGGCTATGCCCCCCGCATCCTCCCCCTGCGCCCTGCGGGAAAGGCCGCGCTGAACCTTGGCGATCTTGCGGGCTTCGACCGTCTGGCCCGCGCCCTCGTCGCCGATCTTCAGGCCGTGGCCGCCCTCGGCGTGCCGCTTGTGGGCACGGACCCCGCCTTGGTGATGCTCTTGCGGCAGGACTTTCCCAAACGCGGGCACACCCCGCCCGTCGTGTTCCTGCCGCAGGAATTTCTGGCCGCCGAACTTGGCAAGGGTCGCCGCTTCCCGCAGGCGCGGCGCACCGCCACCGCAAGCCTGCTTTCGCATTGCACCGAAACCACCGCCCACCCCGCAGCGCCCGACCAGTGGAAGACGGTTTTCCGCGCCATCGGGATCGACGTGGCCGCCAAGGCCACGGGCTGCTGCGGCATGGCGGGCCTCTTCGGCCACCAGACCCGTCATCAGGACATCGCGCGAACCCTTTTCGATGCCTCGTGGAGGCAGCACATGGATGACACCCCGCTCGCCGTCACCGGCTTTTCCTGCCGCTGCCAGACCGAGCGTCTCGGCAACAAGCCCGCCAGACACCCGCTCGGCCTGATCGCTGCGGCGCTGCGCTAGGGCAGGACCGGAGGCCGACCCGACGTGCGTCCTTTGCGAATGGACGTTTCCAAGGCATGATGGGGCGTCAGCCCCAACGCGCCTCGGTCGGGAGGGCAGCATGCGGATCGACCTGTTCGGACCACCGCGCCTCTTTCGGGACGGCGAGGAGCACCAGCACCCGTCGCGCAAGGCGATGGCGCTTCTGGCCTACCTTGCCATGCGTGCGGGCGAGCCGGTGACGCGACCGCACCTTGCCACGCTGCTCTGGTCCGATACCGAGACCGATCAGGCCCGTGTCAACCTTCGCCAAACCTTGGCGCAACTGCGCAGCCTGCTCGGCCCCGCCGCCCGGGGGGCGCTCGCCACGCCCAATGACCAGATCATTCTCGACCCCGCACGCTTCGACATTCCCGCCCGTGCCGCCCTTGCCGACGGACCGGCCGCGGCCGAGCTTGCCGCCAGCATCGCCGCCGGACCCGGCTTTCTCGAAGGCTTCTCCGCCCGTGCCGACGGTTTCGACGGGTGGGCAGCAGCCCAGCGCCACATGCTCGATGTCCGCATCGCCGACCGGCTGGAGCGAAGCGGCAAGGACCGCCTTGCCGCCAAGGACCCCGCAGGCGCGGCGCAGGACCTGTCGCTCGCGCTCCGGCTCGATCCGTTCCGCGAAGCCGCGCACCGCCTGTTGATGCAGGCGCAGGCGGGGCTGGGGCGCAGCGCCGCCGCCCTCGCCCAATACGAGAAATGCCGCGCCGTGCTGAAAGACCAGCTCGGCGTCGAACCCGATGCCGAAACCCGCGCTCTGGCCGCCCGCATCCGCGCCACGCGTCTGGCGCAGCCATCCGTCCCCGAACCGGAGGGCAATGGCGGAACCGGCAATATCGTCGTCTACGCCGCCGCGCCGCAGGGCGCAGGGTTGACCGAACTCCATCGCGGACCTGCCGTCGCCACGCTTCAGGCCGCGCTCGATGCCCGCCGCGCCACCCCGTCGCGGATGCCCCGCGTCGTGGCCGTGTGGGATCACGGCGACGACACCCGGTCAAGGGCCGAGGCGCTTGCCGCCCTCGCCCTCCATCAAGGCGACGGCCTCGTCGTCTCGCCCGCCGTGTTCCGCGGCTTCCGCGACTGGTCGCCCTTCACCTTCAGCCCCCTTTCCGATGCCGGTCAGGGCCACCACCTGCTGACGGGCGACATGCCGCGCCACCGGCTCCAGACCGCGCCGACCACCAGCAGCCCCTCCGGCAGGCTTTCTGCGGGAAATTCCGTGGTCGTCCTGCCCTTCCATGACCATTCCCCCGATGCGGGCCGCCTCAACCTCGGCGATGTCCTGTCCGAAGAGATCATCGCCCGCCTCGCCCGCTTCCGCCTGCTCGACGTTGCGGGGCCCACCGCAGGCCGCACCTGCCGTGCCCTCGGGCTGACGGCCGAGGCGCTCAACGAACGCCTCGGCGTGAAATACTGTGTCGACGGCAGCGTGGCGCGGATCGGGGACCGGCTGGTCGTGACCTATTCGATCATCGACCTCACCGAAGACCGCGTGGTCCACGGCGACCGCTTCGACGGCCGTTTCACCGACCTTTTCGAACAGCAAAGCCTGATGATCGACCGGATCGCATCCAGCCTTTTCAACCGCACCCAGCAGGCCGAGATGGACCGCCTCGCCGCACGGCTGACCAATGACATCGGGGCTTACGAGCTCTATCTTTCCGGCCTCGCCTCGCATCGCAGGGGCGGCATTTCACCCCGGAACGCCCACACCGCCGTCCGCCGCTTCGACGAAGCGATCGCGCTGGACCCCGAGTTCGTCCGCGCCCATGCCTACCGCCTCTGCGCGATGAGCTGGTATGACCCGCTCGACGCACATGACGCCGCCTTCCGCCAGATCGACCATCTGGTCCGGCTCGATGAAAACGACCCCGAAGTGCACCGCATCGCCGGAGCGCTCCACCAGATCGCGGGGAACTCCGACCTCGCCGTTGCCCATATCGACAAGGCGGTCGAGCTGAACCCGAGCGATGCCTATCTCCTTGCCAGTTCCGCCGTCTACCGCGCCTATGCCGGTGACGGCGACGGCGCGCTGCGCCAGATCGAACGTGCCATGACGGTGGACCCCTTCCTTCCGGCATGGTGCGTCGAAGACCACGGCGTCGTCCTATATGCGAACGGGGATTTCGCCGGAGCCGCGCAATCCCTTCGCCGGTTGACGACGCCCTCGCCACGGGCGTTGGCGTATCTTGCGGCGGCACTCGTTGCGCAGGGTGACACGGCCGCAGCCAGAAACGCGGTCGCACGCCTCCATGCGATAGACCCCGATTACACGCGGCATCAGGTCATGCAGCACGCCGCCTTCCGCCGCGCCGAGGTGCGGACGGCGCTGCGCGACAGGCTCGGCCAAGCGGGACTTTCCTGATCCGCCCCACCGGATTCACGCATTATTCACGGCACGACCGACACCCGCGCAGCGGCACGGGCGCATGGTCATTGCATCGCAACCCGAACAAGGAACACTCCGATGCACGACCTCCACACCTCGCTTTATTACCTCGATGACATCGAACGCGCCGCCCGCCGCGACATTGCGCAACAGGCAAGGTTCGACCGCGCACGCACCTTCGGCGAAGTCTTCGCCGACCTCATGGGCCTCGTCGCACGCGCCTTCTCGCCCTTCGGCAGCGCGAAACCCGCCCATTCGGGCAGGGCCGACCGCAGCTGATCCCTTGCCTTCCCCGCAAGCGCAGGTCGGATGCGCCTTTCAGCCGCCGGCCACCTCCCCCAGCCCCCGCCCCCGCCACCTCAGAGTTTCCCCGCGGCCACGGCGCAACTGCCCGTTCCTGAATCCGTCATTTTCGAATATACTGACGGTCAATCCGCGCCAAACGCCGGCCCTCGGGGGGAAATCTGTGGGCAACCCGATGCGATCACGAACCGTCACCCTGACACCCGAGCATGTCGCAAAGGTCCATCGGGACATGGCCGACACGGGGCCGGGACCGGGTGTCATTCTGCACGACGACGCCGATTATGCATTCTGGGTGGAACGGACCCTCGCCACCCATCCCGCGCCCGATGAGCCGACGCGGCTCTTTGCCTATGGCTCGCTCATCTGGAAGGCCGAACTTCCCCACGTCGCCGAACAGCCGGGGCTTGCCCGTGGCTGGCACCGCGCCTTCTGCCTCCGGATGACGCGCTTTCGCGGCACCCATGACAGGCCGGGCCTGATGATGGCGCTCGACCGTGGCGGGCAATGCCGCGGCGTGCTCTACGACCTGCCTCCAGACAACCTCGGCCAGCAACTCGACCGTCTCTTCCGGCGCGAATTCACCGTCAAACCGATCAACAGCATGCCCCGCTGGCTCCGCGTCGAAACGGCCGGCGGGAAGGTCTGGGCGCTCGGCTTCGTGATGAACCGCGCCTCGCCGCTCTATGCCGGGCGCCTGCCCCTGCCCGAGGTGGCGAAGGTCCTTGCCCGATCCTGCGGCCATGTCGGCACCGGCGCGGAATACCTCATGAACACGGTGATCCACCTTGAAGCGCGGGGCATCCACGACAGCCGCCTCTGGCAGTTGCAGCGCCTCGTCGCGGCCGAGATCGACGCTACCGCCTGAGACCTGAGCGCCCCGTCACAGACTGCCGCGACGGACAAGCTTCGGTTCGATCAGGATATGTTCGGCCACCGTCCGGCCATTCATCCGCGTGAAGAGCGCCTCTGCGGCCAGTTTGCCCAGACGCGGGCCGTTCTGGTCGACCGAAGTCAGATCCACGACCGACAGGCCCGCCATCGGCGAATTGTCATAGCCGATCAGCGCAAGATCGTCGGGCAGCCGCAGGCCAAGCCGACGCGCCTCGTCCAGCAGCGGAATGGCATCGAGGTCGGACCAGCAGAAGATTGCCCGCGGCCTGTCCGGTGCGGTCAGGATGGCGCGGATGCGATCCTCGCGCGGGGCGCTGTAATTCGGCAGCGCCAGAACCCGTGCCGGAAGTCCGGCCTCGGCCATCGCCATGCGGTAGCCGATCTCGCGCTGCGGGGCGACATCGGCGGAATGGTCCTCGTCATCGGTCGGAAAGACAAAGGCGATATCCCTGTATCCCCGCTCCAGAAACGCCTTCACGGCCAGCCCTGCGCCCATCCTGTCGTCGTTGTTGATCGTATCATAACCCAGCGCCGCAGGTTCGTGATGGCCCACCACCACGGTGGGGATCTGCCTTGCGTAATGCTCCAGCGTCTCGCCCGCGATCTGGCTTGCCACGAGGATCAGCCCGTCCATGCGGTTGTCGATCATCTGCTCGATCAGCGTCACCTCGGTCCGCGCCCGCGCCGCGCCGACACCCACCATGATCTTGTATCCCGACACCTCGGTCACGCTTTCGATGCCCTGATAGATGCTCGGCAGGAACGGGTTGTCGATCCCGACGAGCAGGACCCCCACCGTAAAGGTGCGCCCCCGCATCCCCCGTGCCGCGACCGAGGGGCGGTAGCCCAGCTTTTCGATGCTCGCCTCGACCTTCAAACGCAGCGCATCCGACACGCCATAGGCATTGCGCATGACCTTGGACACGGCGGCCACCGACACTCCGGCATCCGCCGCCACCGTGCGGATCGTGACCCGACCTGTCAGTTCGTCATATCCATCCGCCATCATTCCCTCCGCGTCGCGGCATCCTAACAAGAAACTGTTGCAATGGAAATCAGCCTGTAGAATGATTTACGTAGAACGGTGCACGATTCTGGCAAAAGCGCCGATTCGGCATCGGAGGGAGGATGTCTGAATGGGCCTCGAAGGTCAGGTGCGGACCGGTTCCGCAGCCGATAAATCATTGCCGAAGTTCACTTTTTCGGCAGAAATGATCGCCCCGTCCTGCGATGGCGGCACGGGCGGTCCGGGCTGTTTCGTGGCGCGCGAATTCGATCTGGAAGTGTTGCCGATCGACGCCATGCTCCACCTTTCGGCGCAGGGACTCTACCGCGCCTTCCTCAACGGGCAGCGGGTGGGCGACGACCTCCTGACCCCCGGCTGGACTTGCTATGACGACCGCATCGCCTTTCAAAGCTACGATGTCTCCGCCCTGCTACGCACGGGCCGGAACCGTCTGGAAATCTGGCTCGGAGACGGCTGGTATCGCTCGCGCCTGATGTGGGCGCTGAACCCGATCCCGAATACCTGGGGCGACCGGACAGGTGCCTTCGCCGAACTGGTCGCAGGCGGCAAGACGCTTCTCAAGACCGATGCCTCTTGGCGTTCCGGCTTCACCCCCGTCACCGCCAACGGCATCTACCACGGCGAGGATTACGACGCCCGCATCCGTCCCGCCGACACTCATGGCGTCGAAACGCTTCCCTTCGACCGTGGCCTTTTCGTCCCGCACGAAACCGGCGCGGTCAAGGAACTCGCCCCTGTCGCCCCCGTCGAGACGTGGTCCGAAGGCGATGCGACCGTCTATGACTTCGGCCAGAATTGCGGCGCCTATGCACGGATCGCCGTCGAGGGACCCTCCGGCGCGCATGTTCGGGTCGAGTTTTCCGAAGTCCTCGGCCCGAACCGCGACTTCGACAACCGCAACTTCCGCTCGGCCCGCGCCGAACAGCATTACACCCTTGGCGGCGGCGGCGTCGAAACCTACGCGCCGATGTTCACCTTTTTCGGCTTCCGCTATGCCCGCGTGACGCTGACCGGCGGGGCGAAGCTCGCGGCAATCCATCAGGTTCCCGTCACCTCGGTTCCCGTTCAGGCGGGCGGCTTCACCTGCGGCGAGCCGGCGGTCAACCGTCTGGTGCTCAACACCATCTGGTCGCAGCGGTCCAACTTCATCGAAATTCCGACCGATTGCCCGCAGCGCGACGAAAGGCTCGGCTGGACGGGCGACGCGCAGGTCTTTGCCGGAACGGCCTGCTGGCTTGCGGATTCCGAAAGCTTCCTAGCCAAATACCTGCGCGACGTGCGCCACGACCAGCGCCCTGACGGTGCCGTCCCGCATTTCTCGCCCGACCCGACGCGGCTTCACCCCATCGAAGGGCGCGGCGACTGGGCGGGATCGACCGGCTGGGGCGACGCCATCGTGATCATCCCGTGGCAACTCTACCTGCATTACGGCAATACGGCCGTGCTGACCGAGAACTTCCCTGCCATGCTGAAATGGCTGGACTACCTCTGGGGCATTTCCGACGGCCCGATCATCCGTCCCTCGGCCACATGGGGCGGGCACGGCTTCACCTTCGGTGACTGGATCCAGCCCGTGGGCGACAACCGCAAGCCCCGCCCCACCATCGCCGACGACTGCGCCGCGACGATCTACCACTTCATCTCGACCGACCTCGCGGCACGCATCGCCACCCTGATCGGCGAAGAGGCGCAGGCAGAGTCCTTGCGCGACAGGGCAGACCGGATACGGGCCGCCTTCAAGCACGAGTTCTTCTCGCCCTCCGGCCGCATCGCACACAATGACCAGACCTCGTGGAGCCTCGCCTTCCTCTACGGTCTGGTCCCACCCGAGTATTACGGGGCCGGAAAAGCCTATTTCCGCCGCGTCGTCGAAGATGCCGACGGGCTGATCGGCACGGGCTTCATCGGCACGCCCGCCATCCTGCCCGCCCTCACCATGCACGGCATGGCGGACCTTGCCGAAAAGATCTTCCTCAACCGCAAGGTTCCGGGCTGGCTCTATCAGGTCGAGCGCGGCGCGACGAGCATCTGGGAACGCTGGGATGCATTGGGCGAGGATGGCACCATCTACGACCCCGACATGAACAGCTACAACCACTACGCCTATGGCGCGGTCTGCCAGTGGCTTTTCGAAGGCGTGGCGGGCATGTCCCCCCGCCCCGAAAAACCCGGCTTCGACGAAGTGACGCTCGATCCTCTCATCCTTCCCGCCCTGTCGCCTGTCGCGGCATGGCACGACTGCCGCCACGGCCGGATCGAGGCCGGATGGGTGCTCGACGGCACGCGCGTCACCTATCGCGTGACCCTGCCCACGGGCTGCACGGGCCGTCTGGCCCACAGCGACCGGCGCAGCAATGTCGTCGTGGACGGCACCCTGGCGACCGTCCCTCAGGACGGCCTCATCCTGCCCGCTGGCAGGCACGAAATTGCCTTCGATGTGACCAAGTGAAAACCAAACGGGAGGAAACCAAGAAGATGAAGACCATCAGACTTAGCGCCGCCCTTGCCACCGCCATCGCGGTTTGCGCGGGCATGGCACAGGCCGAAGTGACGCTCAGCGTCACCATCGACGGCAATCAGGACACCATCAACATGATGGATGCCCTCACCGCCGCCTATACCGCCGCGAACCCCGACGTCACCTTCGAAATCGAGAACCGCCCCGGCGGGGCCGAAGGCGACAACCTCGTCAAGACGCGCCTTGCCACGGGCGAGGCGGGCGACATCCTGCAATACAACTCCGGCTCGCTGTTTCAGGCGCTCAATCCCGCCGAACAACTGGCCGACCTCTCCGATATCCAGTCCAACGTGATCGACAGCTTCAAGCCTGTCGTCACCGCACCGGACGGAACCGTGCGCGGCGTGCCCTTCGGCTCGGCGATGGGGGGCGGCATCTACTACAACAAGAAGATCTACGCCGAACTCGGCCTCTCCGTCCCCAAGACATGGGACGAATTCATGGCCAACAACGAAAAGATCAAGGCGGCCGGCAAGGTCGCCGTGGCCCAGACCTATGGCGACACATGGTCAAGCCAGCTGTTCGTCCTGGCCGATTTCTACAACGTGCAGGCCGCCGAACCCGGCTTCGCCGCCGACTACACAGCGAACAAGGCGAAATACGCGACCTCGCCCGCGGCGATGGCAGGCTTCCAGCATCTGGAGGACGTGTTCAAGGCAGGCTACCTGAACGAGGATTTCGGCGTGGCCAAATTCGATGACGGCGTGCGCATGGTCGCAACCGGAGAAGCCGCGCATTACCCGATGCTCACCTTCGCGCTCGGCAACATAAAGCAGAACTTCCCCGACAACGTGAACGACGTCGGCTTCTTCGCCCAACCCGGTCCCGACGCCGCCAAGAACGGTTTGACTGTCTGGATGCCCTCGGCGCTCTATGTTCCGGCCTCGTCGGAAAATCAGGACGCCGCCAAAGCCTTCCTCGCCTTCGTCGCCTCGGTCGAAGGCTGCAACATCATGATCGAAGCCAATGGCGCGACCGGTCCGTTCCTGATCAAGGACTGCGCCCTGCCCGCCGATGTTCCGGCCTCGGTCGCGGACATGCTGCCCTACTTCCAGAGCGAAGGCATGACCGCCCCCGCCCTCGAATTCCTCTCCCCGATCAAGGGGCCGGCGCTCGAGCAGATCACGGTCGAAGTCGGCAGCGGCATCCGTCCGGCAGCAGAAGCGGCGGCGCTTTACGACCAGGATGTCGAAAAACAGGCCAAGCAACTCGGCCTGCCGAACTGGTAAAGCCTCCCTGAACCAGTTCGCCCCCGTCCGTCCCTCACGGGCGGGGGCTCCCCATAAGGACCGAGCTTGCACATGGCATCCAGACGCCGATCGACCTATCCCTACTGGTTCGTGCTGCCGGCAGCGGTGGTCTTCGTCACCCTGTTTCTGGTGCCGACCGTGGCAAGTTTCTGGTTCAGCATGACCCGCTGGGACCTGTTCAAGGCAGAGTTCATCGGCTGGGACAATTACCGCCAGTTCTTCAAGGAACCCTTCCTGATACAGGGGCTGGTCAACACGCTGATCTACGCCGTGCTGACCTCGGCCACCAAGACGGTGCTTGGCCTGCTGCTCGCCGTCCTGCTGACCAGCGGCCTGTGGATGCAGGGCTTCCTGCGGTCGGTCGTGTTCTTCCCGGTCCTCGTCTCGACCATCGGCGTGGGGATCACCTTCGCCGCGCTGATGCATCCGACCAAGGGGGTCATCAACCTTGCGCTCGGCTATCTCGGCATCGACGGCCCCGCCTGGCTGTCCGACCCCGCGCTCGCGCTCTATTCCGTCGCCCTGATCGACATCTGGAAAGGGGTGGGTCTTGCCACGTTGATCTACATCGCGGGTCTGGCCGCCATCTCGCCTGAATACTACGAAGCCAGCCGCATCGACGGCGCGACCCGCTGGCAGCAGTTCTGGCGCGTCACGGTCCCGCTCGTGCGGCCCGCCACCGTTACCGTCGTCACGCTTTCGCTGATCGGCGGACTGCGCTCGTTCGACATCATCTGGGCCACGACGAAGGGCGGACCCGGCTTTGCCTCGGACGTTCTGGCTTCGGTGATCTACAAACAGTATCAGGCGGGCTTCTACGGCCTTGCCACCGCCGGAAACGTGATCCTCTTCCTTCTCATCGCCGCCATCATCCTGCCCCTGACATGGTGGTTCAACAAGCGCGAGGTCGACCTATGAGCCTGCGCCGCACAGCCGCCACCCGCCGCAACACCGGCCTCCTCGCGCTTGCCGTCGCCACGGTGGTGTTCATCCTGCCGTTCCTCTTCATCTTCCTCACGGCAGTGAAGACCAAGCAAGAGGCCGCGCTGCTGCTCTTCACATGGCCCGAGCAATGGCAGCTCTGGCAAAACCTCGTCGATGTGGTGAAAACCCGCAACTACATGCTCCTGCTCGCCTATTTCAACTCCACCGTGATCACCGCAGGGGCCGTGGCGCTGCTTGTGATCTTCGGTGCGATGGTCGGCTATGTCCTGCAACGCCGCCCATCGGGCTGGAACCGCCTGATCTACGCCTGCGTCCTCATCGGGTTGATGGTGCCGCCCGCCGTGGTGCCCACGATCTGGGTCCTGCAAGGGCTGAACCTGTTCAAGACGATCCACGGCATGATCCTGATCCAGGTCGCCTACGGTCTGGCCTTTTCCGTCCTGCTCTACCGCGGCTTCATCTCCACCATCCCACGCGATCTGGACGAGGCCGCGGTCATCGACGGGGCAAAACCGTGGCAGGTCTTCTTCAAGGTGATCCTGCCGCTGTTGAAACCCGTCACGGTCACGCTGGTGGTCGTCCAGTCCATCGCGATCTTCAACGATTTCACCAATCCGCTCTATTACCTTCCCGGCAAGGACAACGTCACCGTCCAGCTCACGCTGTTCAACTTCCAAAGCCAGTTCCAGAGCCAGTTCAACCTTCTCTTCATGAACATCCTGCTCGTGACCATTCCGCCGCTTCTCGTCTTCGTCTTCTTCAACCGCCAGATCGTCGCCGGAATGACCGCCGGCGCCGTGAAAGGATAGCGCATGGCGTCCACCTCTTCCGTGATCCTCAAGGACATCTGCAAAAGCTATGGCGCGGTCGAGGTGATCAAACGCGTCACTCTCTCCATCGACCCGGGCGAGTTCTGCGTCTTCGTCGGGCCTTCGGGCTGCGGCAAATCCACCCTCCTGCGGCTGATCTCGGGGCTCGAAGAGACGACTTCCGGCGTGATCGAGATCGGCGGCAAGGATGTCACCGACGCCGAACCCTCGGCCCGCGGCATTGCGATGGTGTTCCAGAGCTACGCCCTCTACCCGCACCTCTCCGTGCGCGACAACATCGGCTTCGGCCTGTCTCTGGCCAAACTGCCGAAAGCCCAGATAAAGGCCAAGGTCGAAGCCGCAGCCGATGCGCTGCAACTCACTGCCCTTCTGGACCGCAAGCCCAAGGCGCTGTCGGGCGGCCAGCGCCAGCGCGTTGCCATCGGACGGGCCATCGTGCGCGATCCGAAGGTGTTCCTTTTCGATGAACCGCTCTCCAACCTCGACGCCGCCCTGCGCGCCCAGATGCGCATCGAACTTTCGGACCTGCACCGCAAACTTGGCGCCACCATGATCTACGTCACCCACGATCAGGTCGAAGCCATGACGATGGCCGACAAGATCGTCGTGCTGAACGGCGGAAGGATCGAACAGGTCGGCTCTCCGATGGAGCTGTACAATGCCCCCGTCTCGCCCTTCGTGGCCGGTTTCATCGGCAGCCCCAAGATGAACCTCTACTCCGGCCTCGCAGCCGGCGAGGCTTGCGGCACCTACGGCATCCGACCGGAACACCTGCGCCTCACCGACGACACTCCGCGCTGGACAGGCAGGGTGCGCCATGTCGAAAGGCTCGGGGCCGATACCGTGATCTACCTCGACGTGCCGCAGTTGGGCGAAATGGTCGTCCGCGCCGATGGCGACACCAACCCGCCCATCGGCGCGATGCAAGGCGTCTCGCCGCAACAGGGCCGCGAATTCCGCTTCGCCTGACCTGCGGCGCTACGGGGGCGACGGCGGCATCCCCGAAGAACACGGCCCGCGCGGTCGTGCTCGGCACCTCTAAAAGGCACAGGTGGTACGGCGTGTAGAAACAGTAAAGCGGCCCGTCCCCCGGCTTCTAGAGCGCAAAGGAATGCGCCTGCACGGGGTTTTCTGAATGGCCAAGGACAAAGACCCCCGGCCCCGGCGCAGCACCTGTGACGTAATCGGCGATGCCCCGCCCCGCGATCAGCGCATCCGCATCGAACAGCTTCGCCGCCGGCCCGACCGGCGTGCCGCTTGCCACGGTCGGGCCATACATCCCGCGCCTGGCCACGGTCATGCCGGTCGCATCCGCCATGCGCCGCAGCACCGTCCCCACCGTCCCGTCGAGTTCGGCATTCATCAACACGATATGCTTGCCCGCCTCGATCGCGGCCATGATGGGGGCCATGACGGGGGCCATGACTGGGGCCATGACGGGGGCCAGCGCCTCCTCCACCGCGCCCGTCACGTCGGGCAGCACGTCGATCCCTTCGGCACGGGCCAGCAAAAGCGGGTCTTCCGTCACCGCCCCGCCCGCCGCGCCTTCGAAAGACCGCATCGAAAGCGCGACGTCGCGTCCTGCCCCGTTTCGCCAAGGCTGGTGCCACGCGTCGGGTTCCCGGACGAGGAAGGAGCGCGACCTTCGCACCAGTTCGGCATTGTGGCGGCGCACCGCAGGCCAGTCAGACACCCGCAACCCGCGCCAGACATCGTAAAGGTAAAAGCGCCCGACCGATGCCCCGTTCAGCACGACGACGTGGTCGAACCGCGACAGCAGCGCGATCTCCCGCGGATAATCGGCAAAGGTCGAGGTCCAGCCTTCAAGAAGGAAGCTGGCCGCGATCCGCGACTTCTCGCGCCAGCCCGCAACCGGTTCGATCTCGCCCACCGCTTCGATGAACTTGCAGGCATGGAACAACAGGTCACACCCGCCCCCGATGGTGACAGGCTGCATGAGCGGCGTGCGCTGTCCGGTAAGCTTGCGCGACACGCGGCGGGCTGCCCGCAGCGTCCGCTCGGACAGCAGAGTTTCGGTGCTTGGCTCGCTGTTGACGACCGACTTGCGCCCCCTCGGGCGCGATGATCGCTCCGTTCTCGGGTCCGGAGATGACCTGCAAAAAGTCATGGGGAACGCCGTTCCACTTCCGGCTGTCGGCATTGAAGGTCGATACGAGCAAACAACGACGGTCGGACAAGATCTTCTCCCGCGCCTCGGCATGTCCGAACCGGATGCGCGGGAAACCGCAAAGTTCCGCTTCGTTTTGTCGGCGTTTTCCCCTCAGACCGCGGGCAACGCCGCTTCGGTCAGCGCATCGCCCCCCCTTCGGCCAGCGCAAGCGAGGCGGTCAGGCCGGGGCTTTCGATCCCGAAAAGCTGCACCAGCCCTTCGATGCCGTGGTCGGCCTGCGTGTCGATCCGGAAATCGGCATTCGGCTCCGCCGCGCCAACCAGTTTCGGGCGCAACCCTGCGAAAGCGGGCACCAGCGCCCCGCGCGGCAGGCCGGGCCAATAGCGCGAAATCGCGGCTTCGAACGCGGGAGCCTTGGCGGGGTCTACGCGCAGATCGGGGCTGTCCGTCCATTCCACATCCGGCCCGAAGCGCATCCCGCCCTGCAGATCGAGCGTCAGGTGGATGCCCAACCCGCCCGGTTCCGGCACGGGATAGATCAGCCGGTCAAAGGCCGCACGACCCGTGCAGGCGAAGTAGCTGCCCTTGGCAAGGTGCATCCGCGGCACGGCACCCGCAGGTAGCCCCGCCAGACCGGCCGCGATCCGCGCCGCGCCCTGCCCTGCCGCGCTGGCGGAACGGTAGCCCCCGCGCCGCAAGAAAGGTGGAAAGCCGCTCGCGCCCCGCCACGCAAAGCCGTCCTTTCCGGCTGCCTTCGGGATGGTAAAGGCCCGCATGGATCACTTCGGAATAGCGCGCGCGCACTGGTCTGGGTGCCAAAGGCTGCCTCCCGCTCCACGACCAGCACATCGTTCCCGCGCAGCGCCAGTGCGCGGGCGATTGCAGGCCCGACCACCCCCGCTCCGGCAACGATGCAATCGACCCGATCCATGACCGCCCTCTCCCCCCCGCGGACCAGCCTTGTCGCAGCCGCCCGTTCCACGGGCAACACCGCGACGCAAAGCGCGTTCCCGGCAAGCCGGACCTGACCTGCCCTTCCGGCCCGTCCGATTCCCAAATAGCGGGATTTCCATTATAAATTTCAGCCCGCCGATCCGCCCAAGCTAGTCTTTTCCCGAATGAATTCGACCGGATGGCAGGTATGACGCACGACATGCTTCATGTCACGGAATGGCATAACGGGGAAAAGGACCATTCCCCCTTTTCCGATGCCGAAATGACCCGCCGCCAGACGGCCGTGCGCGACTGGATGGCGCGCAATGCGGTGGATGCGGCGCTGTTCACCTCGCACCACTGCATCAACTACTACTCCGGCTGGCTCTATTGCGCCTTTGGCCGCAAATACGGGATGGTCCTGACCCAGACGGCCAGCACCACGATCTCGGCCGGGGTCGACGGCGGGCAGGCGTGGCGGCGCAGCTTCGGCGGCAACGTCACCTACACCGACTGGAGGCGCGACAACTTCTACCGCGCCGTGCGCCAGTTGACCGCAGGGGTGAAGCGCCTCGCCATCGAATTCGACACCGTCTCGCTCGACTACCGCCGCCTGCTCGAAGCCGCCCTTCCGGGGGTCGAGATGGTAGACATCAGCCTTCCCTCCATGTGGATGCGCACCGTCAAGTCGCCCGAGGAAATCGCCCTCATCCGCAAGGGTGCCGCGATCTCGGACCGTGGCGCGGCGGCGGCGGTCGCCTGCATCCGTGACGGCGTGCCGGAATACGAAGTCGCCATCGCCGCAACGAACGCCATGATCCGCGACATCGCCGCCGCCTTCCCCTTCGTCGAGCTGATGGACACCTGGACATGGTTCCAGTCGGGCATAAACACCGACGGCGCGCACAATCCCGTCACCAACAAGCGCGTGGCGCGGGGCGACATCCTCTCGCTCAACTGCTTTCCCATGCTCTTCGGCTATTGCACCGGACTGGCGCGCACCCTGTTCTGCGGCCACGCCGACGATGCCAGCCTCGACATCTGGCAAAAGAACCTTGCCGTGCACCGGCGCGGGCTGGACCTCATCCGCCCCGGCGCAAGATGCAACGAGATCGCCGCCGAACTGAACGACCTGTACCGAGGCTGGGGGCTGCTCAGACACCGCAGCTTCGGCTATGGCCATTCCTTCGGCGTTCTCGGCCATTACTACGGGCGCGAAGCCGCCGTCGAACTGCGCGAGGACGTGTTGACCGAACTCCAACCCGGCATGGTCGTGTCGATGGAACCGATGGTCATGCTGCCCAAGGGGATCGCCGGCGCGGGCGGCTACCGCGAACACGACATCCTGATCGTGACCGAAGACGGGGCCGAAAACATCAGCCGCTTCCCCGTAGGTCCGGAACACAACATCATCCCGCACGCAGGCCGCGCATGAAAAAAAGGGGGTCCCGAAGGACCCCCAGCGGGGAGCTGACAGTGACCTGTCAGGAGGCTTGCGCCAACTCGATCCGGCCCGCGCGCGACAATCCGAACTCGTCGCACATCGCCTTGACGATGCCCTTCGTGCACACGTCCAGCAGGATATGGCCCTTTTCGACCGAAGCTTCCTTGGGCGAAGACAGCGTGCCCGAACAGGGGGTCCATTCCGGCTTGACCGGATAGACGTCATAGGGCGGGAAGGTCGCGGGTTCGACATCGATCGCCCGTTCGAGCTGCACGAGATGCGGATGCAGCGCGAGCATGAGCGAGGTTTCCAGAACCCCGCCATGCTCGATGTCCCATCCGGGAAATCCCTTGGGGTAAAGCTTTGCAATCGCTTCCTGATCCACGAAATCCCAATAGGACAGCACGATCACCTTCATGTCGGTGATCCCGTCCCAACGCAGTTCGCGCAAGGCAAGGTCGATGGCTTCGATGATGAACCACGAATTCTCGAAATGCCCGTTCACCAGACAGACCTTGCGCACGCCGTGGCGGGCGAATTCCTTGACCACATCGCGCAGCGCCGCGACGAGCGTTGCCCCGTCAAGGCTGGTCGTGCCGCTGAAATGGTTGCCGCCCCCCGATTTCTGGTGCGACTTGTAGCCATAGGTAAAGGGCGGCGCGACCAGCCCCCCGACCTCGAGCGCCACGCGGCGCGCAAACTCCGTGGGCAGCAGCACATCGACATGCAGCGGCATGTGATGGCCGTGCTGCTCCATCGACCCGATGGGAATAAGGATCGGCGTGCTGCCGTCCCGCACGGCGGCATCGTAATCCGGCCAGGTAAGTTCCGAGGCGAAGGCAGATTGAAGGGGCATGGCGCTCTCGACGGTTGATGTCTCTACCCCGTCATATTCGTTGCGCCATTCGTATTTGGAAAATATATAGTCCTAATGGTTTCATTGTGATGGCAAATCGAAATGGCGGCGCTGGTCAATCTCCCCACCGATCTGTTGCGAACCTTCATCACCGTGGTGGAACTCGGCGGCCACTCCAAGGCGGGACAAGCGCTCGGGCGCAGCCAGCCCGCGATATCCCTGCAGATCGGGCGGCTGGAAGAACTGGTGAAGGCGCAGCTCCTCACGCAGGACGGTCGCAGCATCCACCCCACCCCCGCCGGCGAGGCGCTCCTGTCCTACGCGCGCGAGATGGTGCGCACCAATGACGAGGCGGTCAGCTATTTCCACCGCACCGACCGGTCCGGCGTGCTCAGGATCGGGCTTCCCACCGATTATGCCGTGGCCTTCCTCCAGAATACCCTGACCCGCTTCATCCACGAAAACCCCGAAGTCGATCTTGAAATCCACTGCGATCTCAGCCGCGAATTGCACAAGATGCTGCGCGCCGAGGAACTCGACGTCATCATCGCCACCATGAACAGCCCGCGCATGCCTTATCTGTCGCGCTCCTGGGTGGAACAACCGATCTGGGCCTGCGCCGATTCCTACCGTCCCGACGAGGCCCGCCCCGTCCCCCTCGGGGCCCATCTCGAAGGCTGCGACTACCGGTCCCGCATGATCGACGCGCTCGACGGGGCCGGACGGCGCTGGCGCGTGGTCTATACGGGGCCGGGGATATCGGGCCTGCAAAACGCCGTGCAGAACGGGCTTTGCGTCACCGCATTGACCAAGGCGACGCTTCTGTCCGGCATGCGCGAACTGACGGAAGACGAAGGATTTCCAAGGCTTGAACAGTTGCGGATCGGGCTGTTCTACAAGCATCCGCGGCTGACGCCCGCAGGTCTGCACCTTGTCAGCGAACTGGTCGCAAGTCTGGAAAGCGTCGGCTCGGGCGTGGCCAAGGTGACACCCGCTTGACGGACATTACCGGCGCAAATGGATAAATTTCGATTACGGATTTAACATCGCAAAGCCTGTCCCATAACGTCCTGCCCATAAGAAACCGCACCCAACAGGACAGACCCCATGACAAAGAACCGGACCACGGCGCAGGGTTTCAGCCGCCGCACCTTCCTCGGGACAGGCGCCGCCGTGCTCGCCACGCCGATGCTCTCGCGCCGCGCCTTCGCCGCGCCCACCGAATTGACCATGCTCGCGTGGTATGGCCATGCCGAACCCGATATCGTCGCCGAATTCGAGGCCGAGAATAACGTGAAGTTCGTGCCGAAATACTACACCGGCGGCGACAACATGCTCGGCCTGATCTCGCAATCCCCGCCCGGCACCTTCGATGTGATCCTGTCGGATGCGGAATATGTGCAGGCACTGAACGCCGCAGGCTACGTCGAGGAACTCGACGCGAACGACTATGCCCTGTCCGACTATTTCCCCGAATTCCAGAACTTCCCCGGCAACTGGCAGGACGGCAAACTCTTCTCGCTCGTCACCCGTTTCGGCTTCCTCGGTGTCGCCTACAACACCGACGCCCTGACCGCAGCCGAGGCCGCGAACTACAACATCTTCTGGGACCCGAAACTGACCGGCAAGGTCGGCCATTTCGACTGGCACCTGCCCAACCTTGGCCAGATGAGCCTGCTCGCCGGCAATGCCAACCCCTATGACATCGACGAAGCGGCATGGGAGGCGGTGAAGGAAAAGACCACCACCCTGCGTGGCCAGATCGGTGGCTTCTTCGACTATGGCGGCACTTTCTCGTCACTCAATGACGGCCAGATGCTGGCCTTTGCCGGCATCGGCGACTGGATCACCGGCGTGCTGGAAAAGAACGGCGCCAAGGTGAAGTCGGTCATCCCCGAACAGGGCGGACTGCAATGGTCGGAATGCTTCTCGATCGGCAAAGGCTCGGCCAAGGCCGACCTCGCGAAGAAGTGGATCCAGTATATCACCTCGGCCAAGGGTCAGGCGAAGTCGGCGCAAATGGCCGCCTATCCGGCCCTCATCCCCAATGCCAAGGGCTGGGACGTGCTTCAGGCCGAAAATCCGGCCGAGGCCGCTCGCCAGGGCATGACCAAGGACGCGGGCAACGCAATGGACCTGATCCGCACAGGCCGCATCCAATACCGCCAGTGGCCGATCCAGCAGGACCTCGAAACCTGGAACGATTACTGGTCGGAATACAAGGGCGCCTGAGAATGCGTGCCCAGGCCATCGCAACAGCAGGGGGGCGGCAGACGACCGCCCCCCGTCTCGCAAAGCCAGAGTCAGAGAAGCGCGCCATGCGGCCACGGCTGTCCATCTACGGTCTGACCTTTTCGCTGCCGCTTCTGGTCTGGCAGCTTCTGTTCTTCGTCGCCCCGCTCGCCTTTCTTGTGGCGCTCAGCTTCTGGACGGTGAAGAACTTCACCATGCGGCCCGATTTCGATGCCGTGAACTGGATCACCATGTATGGCAAGCCGGTCTTCTGGCAGGCCTATGCCACGACCTTCGCGCTTGCCGCCTCGGCCTCGGTGCTTGCGTCGGTCCTTGCCTTTCCGGCCTCTTATGCCATCGCCTTCAAACTGTCCGATACCGCGCGCCGCTGGGCCGTGTTCCTGATGGTGATCCCGTTCTTCACGAGCTATCTCGTACGCGTCTATTCGTGGCAGATTTTCCTGTCGGACGCCGGGATCGTGAACGTGCTTTTGGGCTATGTCGGGCTTGGCCCCTATCCCATGCTGAACACCGTGGGCGCGACGATGGTGGGTTACATGACCCTGTCGCTGCCGCTGGTGATCCTGCTGCAACTTTTCAGTCTGGTGTTCATCGACCGCAACCTGATCGAAGCCGCGCACAACATGCGCTGCGGGCGGGTGCGGACCGTGTTCGAGGTGGTGATCCCTTCGGCCCGCGTCGGCCTTGTGATCGCGGCGCTGTTCTGTTTCATCCTGACCTTCGGTGATTTCGTCAGCCCCGTCTATCTGGGCGGAGGCGACCCCACGACCCTGTCGATCCTGATCACCGACACCACCAAATCCGGCCAGCAATGGCCCCGCGCGGCGGTGATCGCGCTGACCATGATCGGCACGCTTCTGGCCGTCGCATTCTTCGCGGTGCGCTTCGCCTATGCCGGAAATGCCAAGGGGGCGCGCAAATGAGCAGCGAAGCCATCAACCGCAGCCGCGCCGTCGACTGGTCGCTGCGCGCCTATATCGTGCTTGCCTATGCCTTCGTCTTTGCCCCGATTGCCGCGAGTTTCGTCTTTTCGCTGAACTCGGACCGCTTTCCTTCGATCCCGCTCGGGCATTTCTCGCTGGAATGGTATCGCGCGGTGGCGAGCGATCCGCTGGTCTGGCAGGGGTTGGGCAATACGCTGGTGATCGGGCTGATCGTGGGGGTGGTGTCCACGCTGCTCGGCTTTGGCGCGGCCTATACGGACTACCGCTACAACTTCTTCGGCAAGCAGGTCTATCTGGCGCTTGCGCTGCTGCCGCCGACGATCCCCGTGATCATCATGGGTCTGGCGATGCTGGCGTTCCTGAGCCGCGTCGATCTGTCGGGGCGGGCGATTTCGGTCATCATCGCGCATGTCGTGATCTGCGCGCCCTTTGCAATGGCGATCATCCGGCTGCGCCTGAGCCAGATGGACCCCGCGCTCGAACCCGCTGCGTGGAACCTCGGTGCCTCCGAATGGGCCACGATGCGCCATGTGATCGTTCCCTTCACCAAGCCCGCGATCTTTGGCGCGCTGTTCATCACGATGGCCGTGTCCTTCGATGAATTCGCCATCGCCTGGTTCGTCTCGGGTCTCAACGAAACCCTGCCGGTCAAGGTTCTGGGCTTCCTGCAAGGTCAGGTTTCCCCCCGCATCAACGCCATCGGCACCTTCGTCTTCGTGATCTCGATGACGCTGGTGATCCTCGCCCAAGTCCTTCTCTCGGGCCGCACCGGCCCCACCGCCGCCGACAAGGAGTAATCCATGCAACGCGATACGCTCGTTTCCTTCGAAGGCGTGATAAAACGCTTCGGCAGCTTCACCGCCGTTCAACGGATGGATTTCGAAATCAAAAAGGGCGAATTCCTCGCCATCATGGGCTCCTCCGGCTGCGGCAAGACCACCACCCTGCGCATGCTCGCAGGGCTGGAAGCCCCGAGCGAAGGCACGATCCGCCTGTCGGGCAAGCCGATCAACCACTTGCCCACATGGCAGCGCGACACGCCGATGGTGTGGCAAAGCCTCGCGCTGTTTCCGTTCCTCAACGTCCGCGAGAACGTGGAATTCGCGCTGAAGATGCGCGGCGTGGGCAAGGCCGAGCGCCAGCGGCGGGCCGAACAATGGCTCGACCGGATGCAGATCCTCGAATTCGCAGACCGCAACATCGCGCAGCTTTCGGGCGGCCAGCGCCAGCGCGTGGCCCTCGCCCGCTCGCTGGTGGTTGAACCCGAAATCCTGCTGCTCGACGAACCGCTCTCGGCTCTCGACGCCGCACTCAAGGTCCGCATGCAATCCGTGCTCAAGAACCTGCAACGCGAGACGGGGATCACCTTCGTCTATGTCACGCACAGCCAGTCCGAAGCCTTCTCGATGGCCGACCGCGTGGTGATCATGTCCCGCGGCGTGATCGAACAGATCGGCACCCCGCAGGAAATCTACGGCGCACCGCGCACGCGCTTCGTCGCCGATTTCCTCGGCTCGTCGAACATCTTCACGGGCAGGGTCCGTGCCGCCTCACCCTCGGCGGTCGAGGTGGACACTCCCGACGGCCCGCTCGCCCTTGCGGGCGGCAACCTGCCCGCTCCGCCGCGGCAGGGCGACACCGCCACGCTGACCGTCCTTGACACCAAGACCCATCTCAGCGTGTCGCGCCCCACAGGTCAGGCCAATGTCGTGCCCGTGCGCGTGATCGGCGAGGAATTCGTTGGGGCCACGGCGACGGTCTATCTCGAAACCGCCAAGGGGCAGGAAATCCGCGTGCAGAAAAGCCATGACGAACTGGCAGGTCTGCCGCTCGACATCGGGCAGGAGCTGTTCGTCCACTGGTCGCCCGCCGACAGCCACCTTGTGGCCGAGGCGTAAGATGACCGAGGCAGAGGCGGCACTGCGCGAACTCGGCCTGTCCCGTCTCGGGTCGGGCAGGCTTGGCGCGGCGGCCCTGCAACAGAGTTTCCAGAGCGCAGAGATGGCGCAGGGCCTCTTTCCCTGCGGCAGCCTCACCCGCCGCCAGATCGAAGGAGCACGGCTCGACGCACTGACCCCTCCCCTTCCGGTCCTTGCCCGCTGGCTGGACCGATGGAGACAAAAGCGAAGGCGCCGCATCTAGGCGCATCCCCCGACACCGCTACCCCCCTGACAGGCTGGTTCCGACCGGCCCGATGGCCTGCATCCCGATTTCGGGACCGATACCCCTGACAACCAAGCAAGGAGTTTGCACCATGCAACGCGAAAGACTGCAAAACTACGTCGGCAACGGCGAGGCCGTCCAGCCGACCTTTTCCGCGACCGAGATGCAGCGCCGTCTCGATGCGATCCGCGGCGTGATGGCCAAGAACGG
>JAIXZW010000001.1 GCA_027489375.1 Paracoccaceae bacterium
ATAGCCCGATCGATAACATCCCTCGGGACCACAACGGACGCGGGGTGGAGCAGCCCGGTAGCTCGTCAGGCTCATAACCTGAAGGCCGCAGGTTCAAATCCTGCCCCCGCAACCAGTAAATTACTGAATATTCCAAGACACATGAGCCTCCCATCCGGGAGGCTTTGTAATACCTGCCTTCCAGCCATTGCCCCGTTCGTTGCCCCGTTCGCGCAACAGCAGCGTGCCTGTCGGCGTTTGCGCGGCTGCAGCAGAACCTTGACGCATTCGTTGGATGACGGCTGACCCGACCGGCTTTGCGACACGCGACTTCGGGCGGTCGGCGGGTTGGATCGGTCGGGTTGGGGCCAGTGCCAGTGCCAGTGCGGTTGGGCCAGTGCGGTTGGGCCAGTGCGGATGGGGCCAGTGCGGTTGGGGCCAGTGCGGATGCCGTTGCGCAAGCGCACAATGTTGTTGCAGTCGCGAATGGCGTGGGGTTTTATTTGCCCTGTCCAGTTGGACTTTGTAACGAGTGGGTTTGTTGTGTACGGAAACCATCAGGTTGAAGGACCGCGTCGGCGCGGTTCTTGTAATTATGTGCGACGCGATCATGCGGGACAGCACGTGGCATTGAATTCCAGCAGTCTTTGCAGGCGTCTTCAGGCGTCGCCTCCCTGATCTTTCGCGGCGGTCTGGTCGGGCCGTGGCGGTGAGGAAAACACGCCCCCTTACGCGCCGGCGTGCTGCGGGCGGGTAGGGTTCGGTCCCCTTGTGCCCGCGCAGCGCGGGCCGCGGGGGGATGCCCCTTTGTTCGTCCTTGCCGCCGGATGCCTCTTTGGCCACCGCTCGCGGAGCGTTGGATGCAGTGCGTGCAGCACGCTTTGGCCCGTTGCAAAATGGCAGTCCCTTTCCGCCGCGGGTTCGCGTGGCGGCGGACGCCAAGCGGGCTTCGGTCCCGATAACGAGTTTTCACCGATGCAAATTGACCTGATGTCTCTGCCCTATTTCGCCTATGGCTCCAATCTCGACTCCCGTGACTGGAAGGTCTGGTGCGGTGAAAACGCGGTGGACTGCGGCCCCTTGCGGCCGATCATGCGGGCCTTCGCTCTCGACCACCGGCTCGTTTTCGGGAAGCATTCGACGGGGCGCGGCGGGGGTGTCGCGGACATCCGCCCCGCGCCCGGCCATGTGGTGGAGGGGATGCTCTTTCGGCTGACACCGGCGCAACGGGCCGCGCTGGACCGCAAGGAGGGCGTCGCCGCACGGCATTACGAACCCGTGGCCATCACCGTGCAGGACGAGGGCGGAGAGGTCCTCCATGCCATGACCTACAGCGTCACGGTCGTGCAGAAGCGGGTTCATGTCGAGCCGCACCCGAGCTATCTCGGCATCCTGTCGCGGGGGCTGGCGGAACGTGGCCTGTGTCCCGTGACACCTTGGGCCGTTGCCGAGCAGAAGGGCAGGGGAGCGGCGCCGGTCGATGGTGTCTTCGTCTATGGCGCGCTGCTGTCGGGCGAAAGCCGTGCGGCGGTGCTTCCCGTCGGGGCCGTCCGTCGGCCAGCGGCCATCCGGGGGCGCATCCTCGATTGCGGCGGATTTCCCGGCCTTGTGGCGGGTCCGAACGGTCTGGTCAGGGGCGAGTTCGTCGCGCTTGACGATCTGGAGCGTGTCATCCCCATGCTGGATGTGGTCGAAGGCTACGACCCGCCGATGCAGACATCGGAGAACAGGTTCAAGCGGCGGCTTGTCGCGCTGTCCGGCGATGGAGGGGCCGTCAAGCTGGCGTGGTCCTACAGGCTTGCCCGACCGATGGCCGTCCAGCCGGTCGTGCAATCCGGCGACTGGATGTTCCATCGCGGACAACCGCGCCTCGCCGACCCCGTGCTTCGGGAAACCCGCTTTCCCCATGCGCGGGAGGTGGCTTGGGCGCTTGCCGAAGTGGCGCGGCTCAAGGTCCTTGTCGCGGACCGTCCGCGTCTTTTCGGCTATGTCCACAAGACCTGTTTCGACAAGGGCACGTTCTGGCGCGGGGCAG
Source organism: Paracoccaceae bacterium (assembly GCA_027489375.1). Taxonomy (GTDB): domain Bacteria; phylum Pseudomonadota; class Alphaproteobacteria; order Rhodobacterales; family Rhodobacteraceae; genus Paragemmobacter. The sequence goes on from JAIXZW010000001.1 coordinate 2,015, forward strand.
ATGTGGCCCTGATCGGCGACCGCGCCGCGGGCGGCCCCGCGCCGGGGCGGGACGAGGGGGTGGCGACCCCGTACGCCGCCGAATTCAGCGGCCTTTTCGTGCTGTGCCAGACCGTTCTTGCCGCAACCGATCCGCGCTTCGGGCTGCGTCGGGTGTTTTTGCAGATGGCACAGGAGATAGGGGCGGGGAAAGGCGGCTTTGCCGATCAGGCGGCGGCGGCGCTGGCGCACATCGAGACAGCGCTGCGCGCGGTGGAGGCGCAGGATCACGGCGGGGATGGCGCATGACCGCCGCCGCCTGTTCGCGATCCCGCTTGCCGCGCTTTTGTCTGCGGCGGCAATGCCTGCCCATGCCAAGATCATTGCCGAACCCGCGATGGCGTCCCGTTGCGCCGAGGCCGCCGCAACCAAACTGGGCGTGATGATGAACGACGCGCGGACCCTTCCCGTCGAAAAGACAGGTCCTTGCGGATAGCGTGGCGGGCGGCGCGGCCCGAAATGCCCGAAAGCGGCCCGCCCGTCTCTTCCGACGCGGGGGCGCCGCTTGCCTATGACAAGGCGGGTGACGAAATCACCATCCGCTTGGGCGACGGGACGTCCAGCCTCCCCGAAGCGCCGAGGGCCAGAGGCGCGACCGAGGCGAAGGCGAGGCGGGTGCATGAGGTCATGGGGAATCCTTTCACGGGTAAAGACGCACCGAGCGGCGTTGTCCGCCCGGATGGGTCCGGTTTTGCAACCCCGGGCTGATCGACATCAGCGCCCCGGCCCTTTTCCGGCGGACTTCGCAAACGCCCGACACGGCCTCAGCCAAGGACACGTTTCGCCGCGCCGAGGTGTTCGAGGCTGCGGGTCTGGTCCCCCGCGAGAAAGGCCGTGCGGGCCGCATCGCAGTGCAGGAGTGCAGCATCCCGCGCCGGACCCGCGGGCGCGCGCTTGCAGGCGGCGGTGACGCCATGCAGCCCGTCCAATGTCGAGATATAGTGATCGAGCGACATCGGCGGTTCCTTTCCGGCGGCTTTCCGTCCGATCATCGGCGCACCGAATTTCCGCCGTCGATGATCTTGTGGATCAACCGTGCGACTGCCTTGTGGGTTTCGGCCTCTCCGTCATCGTCGGGCGCATTCTCGTGCGCGCCTGCGGCATCTTTCATGACGCCCAATATCTGTGCCTCGGGCAGGATGCCCGCGTCATTCAGGGCAAGCAGCAGCGACTCGCAGATGGCGAGCGCGGCAATGCCTGCGATATCCGTGTGTTCGGGCATGGGATCATTCGACTTTCTGAAGGATTTCTGCCACTTTTGCGGCAGAGGATAACGCCGCCTGTCCGGCGATGGGGACCGACGGGATCATTTCAGAGCTTTCCGCATTGCCGACTGATGCAGATCAGCGACCGCATCCGCAAAGTGCGGAATCTTTGCCTTGGACAATTTCGTCCGCAACAGGAGGCCCATGTCCCAGCGTAAAGCACTCAAGGTGCAAGACAGCCCCTTTGCGCGGAAGTTGTCGGCCTTCGTGCGCCTGTCGGATGGCGACCTTGTCGCAATGAGCGATCTCTACCGCCGCCGCCGCAAATTCGCGATGGGGATCGACATGATCCATCAGGGGCAGGTGGAGCGGAACGCCTATGTCCTCGCCTCGGGATGGGCCTGTTCCTACAAGATGCTGCGGAGCGGTTCGCGGCAGATCGTGGATTTCCAGATTCCCGGAGATTTTCTCGGGCTGCGGTCGGTGCTGTTCCGCACGGCGGACCACAATGTCGAACCCGTAACACCGGTCCTCGCCTCGGAAGTGACCTACCGTGACCTGATCGACAGTTTCGGCAAGACCCCGCGGCTTGCCACGGCGGTGCTTTGGGCCGCGTCGCGCGACGAGGCTATGGTGGTGGAACATCTCGTCGATCTGGGCCGCCGCTCGGCGACCGAGCGCACGGCGCATTTCCTTCTGGAACTGGAAGCGCGGCTGCGGCTTGTCGGTCTGGGCGACCGCAAGGGCTATGCCTGCCCCTTGTCGCAATATTTGCTGGCCGATGCCCTGGGGCTGAGCGCCGTGCACATCAACCGCGTGCTGCGCGAATTGCGCGAAGAGGGGCTGGTGACATTCCAGAAGGGGAATGTGACCTTTGAAGACTACGACGCATTGGTCAAGTTGTCGGGTTTCGACCGCGACTACCTTGACCACGACGGACCGCTGTTGCCCTGACGGCACCCTTCGCAACTGCGGCATTTTCCGACACTTCCGCTAACATGCAGCAGGAAAGGTTGGTGCGGCGTGGGTTAAACCTTGTCCTCGTGCCGTCCCCGCCATTCGGGCGGACAGGCGGATGGCGCGGCGCGGCGCGATCTTCGGAAAGGGCAGGGCGGATGTCTTTGGTGGCAGGCCAACGCGGCAATTTCCTTTCCTTCGGTCTGCCGCAAAGGCAGGGCGCGCTTGGCCGCGAGGCCGAGCACCGCATGGCAAACAGTCTCCAGATCATCGCCGCCATGATGCGGCAAAGCGCGAAATTCGCCGCCTCGGAAGAGGCGCGGCACGAGATTGCCTCGGCGCAGCAACGCGTGATGGCCATCGCCTCGCTGCACCGGCTTTTGATGGAAACGGGCGGGGGAAACGTTGCTATGGACATCTACCTTCAGGATCTTGCCCGCGGCATCGGCGCCTCGCTTCTGCGCGAACGCGGGACCGTGACCATCGAAACCCGCTGTGACCCCTGCCGGATCGGCGCGGGCACGGCGACGAGCCTTGGCCTTGTGGTGACGGAACTGGCGATCAATGCGATCAAGCACGCTTTCCCCGAGGATGCGGGAGGAAAGGTCCGCATCACCTTTCGCCAATGGCGGCGCGGCTGGCTGCTGTCGGTGTCGGATGACGGGGTCGGCCCCCGTTTTGGCGCCAAACCCGGCTTGGGCGGCAGCATCCTCGCAGCCCTCGCCAGCCAGCTCGATGCCCGCCTGACGGTCCGAAACCGCCACCCCGGCACACGGGCGATGCTTGTGCATTTCAATCCCGCCCCACGAAGCGCCCCCTCCCGCGCAGGCGGCTAACCCCGGTAAACCCCAGTAAACGCCAGTCCCGGCAGCCACAGCCCGACGCGGGTGCCGGCGAGTGGACTGCCCGACCTGCCGTCCCGTCGCCCTCGGCCTGTGCAAGCTGGCCGACCCTTTGGCGGTGCTTGGGTTTGCTGGAGATGAGTGGTGCCCAGAGCCGGAATCGAACCAGCGACACGCGGATTTTCAATCCGCTGCTCTACCAACTGAGCTATCTGGGCACCGTTCCCGTCGGGCGCTGCCTTCGGGTGGGCGGGTGATACGTCAGGGCGCGGGGGCTGGCAAGGGGGGCGGGCAAAAAAACGAACGGGTTTTTCCGCTTTCTTGCGGGGCGGGGCCGCCGCATCGTGTTTTGCGGGCGACGTGGTCGGTGGAAACGATACGACCCGGGCCGGGGCGGTGCGGAACACGCGGGATGCGGCTTCTTCTGGCGGCGGGTCTGCGGCCTCGTGCAATCTTGCGGTCTTGGATAGCGCGGCATTGCGTGAGGTGTCGGCTGGTCCTTTGCGACGGGGTGGCCGCGATCCGGCAGGCTTCGCCGGGCCGTCGCGATGTGTTCTGCGGCAGGGCAGGGGGGCGAGCACCTGGGGAAAAGGGGCGCACCAAGCGGCGCGGTGATGGTGATGTGTCACACTCCCTGCACGATGGTCGCCGCGGCTTCGCTTCCGGCACTGTAGATGCCGGTGGCCTGTGCGGGTCTGACGCTGGCATCGTCGGCTTCCGGTCGGATCGACCCTGCGGCCTTCGGTCCATGTCGGGCGCTTTGCCACGTTCCGCCTGGCATGGCGCAAGGCTCCTTGCCGCACGACTCCTTGCCGCACGGGCGGGCGCAGTGCGTCATACCAATGGCGGGCTTGCCGCCCGTTTGTCTGCCGCTATCGTGACCGCGTGCAAGAGTGAGGACAGTAGCATGAAGACGACCTTCGCCCTTTTGGCCGTTCTGGCCGCGACCACGGGCGGCGCTCTGGCGGGCGAGTTGTGCACCGCCGTAACCGATACGACCCTTTACGCCGATGCGGCACTGACCGAGGAGGTCCGGCCCATCTTCCAGTTCGACGGCGCGCAATTCGTGCCCCGCTCCAAAGACGGCGACACCCTTTATGGCGAGGCTTTCGACGTGCGCATGCAGCCGATGCTGGAAGAGCCGATCTACGCGCGCGCCAAGGACTGGGCCTGCGAGGGGGAAGCCCCCGACGCTCCCGCCCCCGCCGCCCCCGCCGCTGCCGATGCGGCAGGCATCGCTTATGACCGCAGCGTCGAGGCATGCGGAGCGGAATACTCCGACACGCGCGTCGTCGTATCGGACAGCGCCCTCGGCTTTTACGAATCCACCTGCGATGTGGTGGAGCGCACCGAAGACGGCGCGGGCACGGCGCGGCTTACCCTGCAATGCTATGGCGAAGGCGAGGAATGGACCGTGGGGGCCGAGATCGCGGAAACCGAAGCGGGCCTGACACTTGGTATCGACGGCACCAGCCAAAGCTACGTCCGCTGCCCCTGACAATCGCCGCCCCGCCGTGGCGCGGCAACAGGCGATCCCGTTGCCGCGCCACGGCGGGGAAAGGACCAACGCCCGACCGCCGCCCCGTTCCGCAGGCCGCGATCCTGCGCGCCGCCGGATGCGCGGATCAACCTGCCGCCCCGCCCCCCGCCGCTGCGAGCGCGTGGTTGACGGGGCGCAGCGCGGCATAAAGCCCGCGCCAAAGCTGGTAGCGCGCCTCGGCCCGTTCCATCCCCGCAGGATCGGGGGCGAAGATGCGGTCGGTCTGCACCAGACAGGCCGCCGCCTCGGCCAGTCCCGCCATCGCGCCGATACCGGCCCCGGCCATCACCGCAGCGCCCAGTGCCCCCGGATCGCGGCCCCTGACCCGCAACAGCGGCCGGCCCAAGGCATCGGCACGGATTTGCGCCCAGCGATCCGCCGCAAAGCCGCCGCCCCCCGCACGGATCATCGGCGGGCGCATCGCCGCCGACCGCTCCAGCGCCTCGAAGGCAAGTCGGGCTGAAAAGGCGACGCCTTCCATCACCGAAGCCACCAGCACCCCCGCGTCCGCCGCCCCGCTCAGGCCCACGAACGCCCCGCGCGAAGCCGCGTCCCAGATCGGTGCACGCTCGCCTTGCAGATGCGGCAGGAACAGCGGCGCATCGGCTGCAACGACGGGCGCCATCGCCGCCGCCGCGCCCGCATCCCGCCCCACCAGCCGCGCCACCCAGTCGAGCGATGCCCCCCCCGCCTGCGTCGGCGCGGCATGCAGGCGAAGCCCGCGCCATTCGGGAAAGACGATCACCCCCGGCTCGGGCACGACCTGCGGCGCGATCAGGCCCAGCACCTCGGATGTGCCGGACAGATACATCGCCTCGCCCGCGCGGGCGACGCCGATGCCGAACAGGCTTGCCCATGCATCCATCACGCCCAAGACGACGGGCGTTCCCGCAAGCGGCCAGTCGGGCAGCACATGCCCCGCGACCGACAGGGGATCGGCCAGGGGCAGCAACCGCGCCGCCGCCCCCTCCAGCCGGTCGATCAGGGGCGCGGCATAGGCGAACTCCGGCGTGACCAGCCCGACGGACGAGATGGCATCGCCAAGCCGCACCCCCGTAAGCCGCGCCACGATCCAGTCGCGGGGCAGCATCAAATGGGCCGTCCGCGCCCAGATGTCGGGATGCGTTTCGGCCATCCAGCCCATCCGCGCCAACGCGTGGCTCGAATCCACGGGGATCGGCGCGCCGAGCCATTCGGTCTTTTCCGCCGCCGTCACGCCTGCGTCGATCCGTGCCCCCGCCGCCGCCGCGCGTCCGTCCTGCCAGACGATCGCGGGGTGCAGCACGCCAAGCGCCGCATCGGTGAAGACATGGGTGTTGACCTGCGAGGTGACGCAGATCGCATCCGCCGCGCCAAGGGTGGCAAAGGTCGAAAGCGCCTCGTGCACCAGCCGCAGCCAATCCTCCGGCGCCTGTTCGACCAGCCCCGCCGCAGGTCGCCGCGTCGGGTAGGGGCGGGCGAATTCGGCCAGCCGCGTGCCATCCGGCCCGATCGCCACCGCCTTGACCGACGTGGTCCCGACATCGATTCCGATCAACCGACCCTGCCGCCCTGCCTGCACCCCGAACTCCCCCGAGACCCGCCCCGATTTCTCTGGACGCCCGCAATCTGGCCTGACAATCATTGCCCCGCAAGTGACCATCACACCGACCAAGGGGGGTATCCTATGCTGTCCAATCTGACGCGCCGCGGTTTCGCGGGCAGTCTTGTTCTGGCAACCGCGATTTCGACACTGGGCCAGGCCGCATGGGCCGAGGGCGAGAAGATCGCCGTGATCACGCCCTACCTCTCGCAGCCCGGCACCCAATTCTATGTCGAGGCGTTCCAGGCCCGCGCCAAGGAACTGGGCTGGGAGGTCAACGTCATCGACACCGCAGGCGATGTCGCCGCCGTCATCAGCCGGATGGAGGACGTGGCGACCCAAGGTGCGGATGCCATCGTCCTCAACGTCGATCCGGCACAGGTGGGCGCGGGACTGGATGCCGCCGCCGCCGCCAATATCCCCGTCTTCGGCATGGATGCGGGCGCCGATCCGCGGATCAAGGCCAACATCACCTCGAACGGCTATGCGATGGCCGCCGAAACCTCGGTCTATGTCGCCAACCGCATCGGCGGGGCGGGCAATGTCGTCATGTTCGTCTTCGACGCCTTCCCCCCCGTTCAGGTGCGCGGCGCGATTGCCGATGCCGTGTTCAAGAACCATCCCGACATCACCGTGCTCGACCGCGTGACCCCCGATGTCTCGGACGGCGGCATCGCCGACAGCCGCGCCAAGATGGAAGCCATCCTTCAGGCCAACCCCGAACCGGGCAGCATCAAGGCCGTCTGGGCCGCATGGGACCAGCCCGCGCTCGGCGCGTTGCAGGCCATCGAAGCGGCGGGCCGCCAGAACGAAGGCATCGTCATCACCGGCATCGACGCCAACCCGCAGGCGCGTGACGCCATCGCGGCGGGCGGCAATTTCGAAGCCTCGGTCGCGCAGGACTTCACGGGAATCGGCACGACGACCGCCGACACCGTGGCCCGCGTCCTCAAGGGCGAAGAGTTGAAGGCCAACGTGATCTACGTGCCCACGAAGCTCGTCACCGCGGCCAACGCCAAGGAGTAACGGCTCCGGCGTCCCCGACCCGTACGGGGACGCCCGCCCGACCGCTTGCCATGCCCCATCTCCGTGTCACGGACCTTGAAAAGTCCTTCGGTGCCGCGCGCGCGCTCGATCGGGCGGCGCTCGATCTGCGTGGTGGCGAGGTGCACGCCCTGATGGGCGAGAACGGCGCGGGCAAAAGCACGCTCATCCGCATTCTGGCCGGTCTGGAACAGGCCGATGCGGGCCGCGTCACGCTGGACGATGTGCCGCTGCGCCTCGGATCGCCCGATGCGGCGCGGGCGGCGGGCTTCCGTTTCCTGCATCAGGAATTGCACGTGATCCCCGCGCTGGGCGTGGCCGAGAACATGCACCTTTCCCACCCCTATCCGCTCCGCTTCGGGCTGGTGGACTGGCCCGCGCTTCGCGCCGCGGCGGCCAAGGCGCTTGGCCGGCTTGGCGCGGGACATATCGACCCGTCCGCGCCTATGGGAGAACTGGGCGCGGGCGACCAGATGCTCGTGCGCATCGCCGCCACCCTGCTGCCCGAACCGGCGACCCGTGCCACAACGCCCGCGCCTTGGGCCTATGTCTTCGACGAACCCACCGCCAGCCTGACGGGGGACGAGGCGGCGCGCCTCTTCGCAGCCATCGCCAGATTGAAGGCCGACGGGGCGGGCATCCTCTACGTCTCGCACCGCATGGACGAGGTGATGGCTCTGGCCGACCGCATCACCGTGCTGCGCGACGGGGCGCATGTCGCCACCCGCAACCGCGCCGTGACCAGCCGGGACGAGATCATCCACGACATGACGGGGCGGGCGATGGCCGATCTTTTCCCCCCGCATGTGCGCCACGCCGACGAGCCCGTGCTGACCGTGCGCGACCTTTCCGCGCCGGGACTGTCGGGCGTGGGCTTCGATCTGGCACGGGGCGAGATCCTCGGCCTTGCCGGCCTGTCGGGCGCGGGGCGGGGCGCGGTGCTGCGGGCGCTGATCGGCGACCTGCCGCGCAGGGGACACCTGAACCTTGACGGGACCGACCTTGCCGACACCCCCGCCGGCGCATGGGCACAGGGTGTCGCCTATGTCCCGCGGGAACGCCGCAGCCAGGGCGTCATGCTGGCCCGTGCGCTTGGCGAAACCATCGCCCTGCCGCATCTGGCGCGCCTGTCCACGCGGTTCGGCCTTTTGCGCCACCGCGCGCAGGCAGCCCTGGTGCGGCACCTTGCGCACGAGGTCCGGCTCAAGGCGTCCGGCCCCGCGCAACCCGTGGCCGAACTTTCGGGCGGCAACCAGCAAAAGGTGCTCTTCGCCCGCGCCCTTGCCGGACAACCGCGTGTCCTCTTGCTCGACGAACCCACGCGGGGCGTCGACGTGGGGGCGAAATTCGACATCTACGCCCTGATCCGCCGCATGGCCGAAAGCGGGACGGGGGTGATCGTCGCCTCCTCCGATCTTGTGGAACTGATCGGGCTGTGCACCCGCGTCGCGGTGATGGATCGCGGACGCATCGCCGCCATCCTGCCCACCGAAGGGCTGACCGAGGCGGCGCTGCTCACTGCCTGCTACGGAAAGGAAGGCTGACATGGCCGCATTCGTCAAACGCTACGGCTCGCTGTTCGGGATGCTCGCCATCGTTGTGGTGTTCTGGATCGCCTTGCCCGACACCTTCATGACGGCGCGCAACCTTTTGAACATCAGCCAGCAGGTCGCCATGCTGACCGTGGTGGCCGTCACCATGACGCTGGTGATGGTGACGGGGGATTTCGACCTGTCGGTCGGGTCGATGGCCTCGCTCGCCGCGGTCGTGGCGGCGGTGCTCTTCACCCGCGACTGGCCGCTTGGCGCGGCACTTGCGGTGGCGCTGGCGGCGGGGGTGGCGGGCGGCATCGCCAACGGGTTTCTGGTGGCGGTGCTCGGCATCCTGCCCTTCGTCGCCACGCTGGCCACGCTGACGATGTTTTCGGGCGCCGCCTTCGTCTTTTCCGGCGGCAAGACCATCTTCGGCCGCGACATCCCGCAGGCGCTGTCGGATTTCGCCCGTGCGGGCCTGCCGCTCGGCACGGCAGGAGACAAACCCCTCCTCCTGCCGGCGCTGACGCTGGTGGCGCTGGGCATGACCGCGCTCGTCTGGCTGCTTCTCGAACAGACGACCTACGGCCGCCGCCTCTATGCCATCGGCGGCAATGCCGAAGCCGCCCGTATGGCGGGGGTGCGGGTGCGTCTGCTGCGGCTTTCGGCCTTTGCCGTCACGGGCTTCGGCGCGTCGCTCGCGGGGCTGATGTATATGGCACGCGTCGCCTCGGCCAATCCGGTGCAGGGGGACGGGCTGATGCTGTCGGCCATCGCGGCGGTGTTTCTGGGCATGACCGTCACGCGTGACGGGCAACCGCATGTGCTGGCCACGGTGGCGGGGGTGCTGACGCTCGGCGTGCTCGACAACGGGCTGACGCAGTTGCAGGTGGACAGCTATGTCCGGCAGGTTCTGGTCGGCGCGATCATCCTTGCCGCCGTCTCGTCCAGCGCCATCGGACGCAAGGCGCTGCGCCTGCGCTAGAACCCCTGCCGCCGCAGCGCTTCGCCGATCCGCGCGCGGGCGCCGTGGTCGTGGATGGGAAAGGCGGTCATGTAATCCGCCTCCGTCACATCGGGGCGCTTGGCGCGGGCGGCGACGGCCCATCGCGCCGCCTGCTCCTCTTCCCCCGCAAGGCCGCAGGCCGCCACCGCGATGAGCGCGATCAGGTGATGCGCCCCCGGCGTCAGCGCGGCCTTCTCGCCCCAGCGGGCGGCGGCGTCATAGTCGCGCTGCTGCATCAGCATCTGCGCCCGCACGCCATACATCCCGTAAAGCAGCGGATCGACGGGCGAGAGGGCGAGCGCCGCCTCCACCTCGCCCGCGCAAGCCCCGCCATCCCCGATCAGCATCGAGGTGAAAGCCGAGGCATAGTAGCCCTGCGCGTAATTCGGATTGATCGCCGTGGCCCGCGACAGCCAGTGCCGCGCCCCGATCGCATCGTCCACCAGCCAATGCGCACGGCCCATGACGAAATTCACGAACGGGTCGAGCGGGTCCAGCTCCAGCCCCCGCTCGGCATGGCGGCGGGCGGCAAGGCTGGCGGCCCCGACATCCGGCGCGATCCGCAGGAAGGCGTCGATGAACGCGGTGAAGGACAGCCCCGCCTCGGCCCGCGCAAAGGCGGGGTCCAGCGCCGTTGCCCGCAGGAAATGGCTGCGGGCGACGGCATTGTCGGCGGCGGTAAAGCGGTAGAGGTGCCGCAGCCCGAGGTGGTAATTGGCCCAGGCGTCGAAATCCTGCGATCCCCGTGACAGGGCGATGCGCGCCTCGTTCTCGGGGATGTGCAATTCCAGCGCGGCGACGATGCGGACGATGACCGCGTGGCGCAATTCCTCCAGCGCGTCGGGGGCGGTGGTGATGCGGTCGGCCCAGACCACCTCGGCATTGCCGCAATCGGTCAGTTCCAGCGTGACGGCCAACCGCTTGCCGGCGCCTTCGATCACCCCCGACAGCACATAGCGCACCCCGAGCGAGGCCGCGACAAGGTCGAAGTCCGGCTCCGCATGCCGGAAGCGGAACGACGACCCCCGCGCCGTAACCGCAAGCCAGCGCAACCGCGACAGGGCGGTGATGATTTCATGCGGGATCGCTTCGGACAGGATGTCCAGCCCGTCCTCGGCCCCCAAGACCCGCAGCGGCAGCACCGCGATGGAGGGACGGCCCAACCGTGCCGCCCCCGTTACCCCCCCCGTTACACCCCCCGTTACACCCGCCGTCACGCCCCCCGTCACACCCGCCGACGCGGCGGCGGCAAAGGCTGCGGTCCCGCCGCTTTCGGTCACGGTGGCGACGAAGCGGAAGCCCAGACCGTGAACCGTGCGGATCACCCCTTGCCGGTCGCCATCGTCGCCAAGCGCCACGCGGGCCGACCGCACGCGGCTTGCGATGCTCGCATCCGACACGATTCCCCCCGGCCAGACGGCGGCGGCAAGCTCGTCCTTGCCCACCATGCGGTCGCGGTGCCGCACAAGATGCAGGATCACCGCAAAAACCTGCGGCTCCACGCGGATGGCCACACCGTCGCGTGTCAGTTCATGCATCTCGGGATCAAGCCGGAACGTGCCGAAATGCCAGACCATCAGCGACGATCCACAAGAAAGGAGGGTCTCTTCATGAATTCTTCATATCACGATCAAGCTTTGCATCCCATCAGTTGTTAACCTTTGTGAAAGACCAGCAACGGGAGAGTGCGACATGGATGCCCAAGGGATCAGAACCACCGCGGGGCGCGGCTGCCTTTACGACAACATCCTCGAAACCGTGGGCAACACGCCCGTGGTCCGCATCAACAACCTCGCCCCCGCCGGGGTGCGGATGTATGTGAAGGCCGAGTTCTTCAATCCCGCCGCCTCGGTCAAGGACCGGCTCGCGCTCAACATCATCGAATCCGCCGAACGCTCGGGCAAGCTCCGGCCCGGCCAGACGGTGATCGAGGCGACGAGCGGCAACACCGGCATCGGCCTCGCGATGGTCTGTGCGCAAAAGGGCTATCCGCTCGTGGTGACGATGGCCGACAGCTTCTCGGTCGAACGGCGCAAGCTGATGCGCTTCCTCGGGGCCAAGGTCGTGCTGACGCCACGGGCGATGAAGGGCACGGGAATGTATGCCAAGGCCGCCGAGCTTGCCGAAAAGCACGGCTGGTTCCTTGCCCGCCAGTTCGAGACCGAGGCGAATGCCGACATCCACGAAGCCACCACCGCACGCGAGATCATGGCCGACTTCGCGGGCGACCGGCTGGATTACGTGGTGACGGGCTATGGCACGGGCGGCACGGTGACGGGCCTGTCCCGCGTGCTGCGCCGCGAACGGCCCGACACGAAGATCATCCTCTCCGAACCCGCCAACGCGCAGCTGATCGGTTCCGGCACGCCGCAGGAACGCGGGGCAGGGGGCGCGCCCGCCAAAAGCCACCCCGCCTTCGAGCCGCACCCGATCCAGGGCTGGACCCCCGATTTCATTCCCAACGTGCTGCAAGAGGCGATCGACAACCACGGCTACGACCGGCTTGTCCCCGTCACCGGCCCCGCCGGCATGGACTGGGCGCGCAAACTGGCGCGGCGCGAAGGCATCATGACCGGCGTGTCGGGCGGGGCCACCTTTGCCGTGGCGATGGGCATTGCCGAAACCGCCGCTCCGGGCACGGTCATCCTCGCCATGCTCCCCGACACGGCCGAGCGCTACCTCACCACCCCCCTGTTCGAGGCGATCCCCGAAGAGATGGATGCCGATGAGGTCGAAATCTCCCGCTCCACCCCCGGCTACCAACCCGCCTGACCGCGAAATCGAGGGCATCATGGACGATCTTTCAGACCTGCACGCGGGATCGCTCGATCCCGCGGATTGGAGCGAATTCCTTTCCGTCGCCCATCGCGCGGTGGACGATGCCGTGGGCCGCATCGGCGGCCTGCGCGACAGGCCGGTCTGGCAGCCCATGTCCGATGCCGTCCGGCAGGGCTTCCACGACCCGCTGCCGATGGACCCGCAACCGCTTGCGGACATCTACGGACAGGTGATGCGCGATATCATTCCCCATGCGATGGGCAACCAGCACCCGCGCTTCTGGGGATGGTACATGGGGGCGGGCGATCTGACCGGTGCCTTGGCCGATTTTCTGGCGGCGGTGGACGGATCGAACCTCGGCGGGGGCGATACGGCGGCGGCGCTGGTCGACAAGCAGGTGACGGACTGGGTCCGCCAGATGATGGGCTTTCCGCACGAGGCGAGCGGGGCGCTGGTTTCGGGCGGTTCGATGGCGAACATCGTCGGGCTTGCCGCGGCCCGCAACGCGATGGCCGGCACCGACCTGCGCGAGCATGGGCTTGCCGCCCTGCCGCAGCCCTTGGCCTTTTACGCCTCGGATCAGGTGCACAACTGCCACGACAAGTCGATGAACCTGCTCGGCCTCGGCCATCGCGCCTTGCGCAGGGTGCCGACCGATGCCGACTACCGCATGGACCTTGCCGCCCTGCGCGACCGCGTGGCCGCAGACCGTGCCGCAGGCATCCGCCCCGCCTGCATCATCGCCACGGCGGGGACGACCAACACCGGCTCCGTCGATGATCTCGAAGCGATCGCCGATTTCTGCCAGGATGCAGGCATCTGGCTGCACATCGACGGCTGCATCGGCGCGCTACTTGCCATCGCACCAAAGGGGGCAAGGCTGGTCCGCGGGATGGACCGCGCGGATTCGCTGGCGACGGACCTGCACAAATGGCTGCACGCCCCCTTCGACGTGGGCTGCGTTCTGGTCCGCGACCGCAAGACCCATCTCGACACCTTCTCGGAAGAGGCCGAATACCTCACCCGTTCGCAACGCGGGATTTCGGCGGGCGAGTTTCTTGCCAATTACACGCTCGAAACCACGCGGGGGTTCCGTGCGCTCAAGGTCTGGATGATGCTCAAGCATCACGGCGTGGCCCGCTTCGGCGCGCTGATCGACCGCAATCTGGATCAGGCCCGCTATCTCGGCCAGCGGGTCGAGGATGACCCCGCGCTTGATCTGTTGGCCCCCGTGGCGACAAGCGTGGTCTGCTTCCGCTACAATCCCGGCGGCATGGAGGAAGCGGTCCTGGACGATCTGAACCGCGAATTGCTGCTGCAATTGCAGGAAGCGGGCATCGCCGCGCCATCGGGCACGACGATCCGCGGGCGCTACGCCTTGCGGGCGGCCTTTTGCAACCACCGCACGCGGATAGAGGATATCGACACCATGCTCGATGCCGTCCGCCGGATCGGTGCCGTGCTCGAAGATGTCCCGCCCGCCGCCCGCACCGCCTAGGGTCTGTGGCGGCCCCGCCCGTGGCAGGGCCGCGCATGCCGTCACGCCGCCCGCAGGCTTTCGGGAATGAACGCCCCGTGCGCGTCGAGCAGGCGGTCCACAAGGTCCGCGATCTGCTGCGTGTCCAGCTCCGCCGCCGTATGCGGATCAAGCAGCGCCGCGTGCAGCACATGGTCGCGCCGCCCCGTCAGCACCGCCTCCACCGTCAGCTTCTGCACGTTGATCTGCGTCTGCATCAGGCAGGCAAGCTGCACCGGAATATCCCCCACCACCGTGGGCTGCACGCCCTGACGATCCACGAGGCACGGCACCTCGACACAGGCGTCCGCAGGCAGGTTGGTGATCGAGCCGTTGTTGGGCATGTTGCCGTAGATCACGCGCGGCGTATCGGTCCAGACCGAATGGATGATCTCGGACCCGTATTCGGGCGAGCGCCGCACCTCGATGGGCTTTGAGGCATCCTTCAACTCGGCCGAAAGCGTCTGCCACCCCGCGATCTGGCTTTCGCAACGGCGCGGGTATTCATCCAGCGGGATGTTGAACTTCTGGATCAGGTCGGGGCGGTGGCTCTTGATATACCACGGCACATATTCCGAAAAATGCTCGCTGCTTTCGGTCACGAAATAGCCGAAGCGCTTGAAGACGTCATAACGCACGCGGTTGGTGTCGGGGATGCGGTCCTCGTCGATCACGCGCTGGATTTCGGGATACAGGTCGCGCCCGTCGCGGTGGCGGAACTTCAGGTAGAAGGCCACGTGGTTCACGCCCGCCACCTGATAGTCGATCTCCTCGACCGGAACGCCGATATCCCGCGCCAATTCCTCGGCCGTGTGGCGCACCGAATGGCACAGGCCCACGGTCTTGATGCGCGACCCCTTCGCCAGCCCCATGCAGTTCATCGCCATCGGGTTGACGTAGTTCAGATGCCAGACATCGGGGCAAAGCCGCTCCATGTCCTTGGACATGCCCAGCAGGACGGGGATCGTCCGCAACCCCCGCATGATGCCGCCGATGCCCAGCGTATCGGCAATCGTCTGCTCCAGCCCCGCCGCCTTGGGCAGGGCGAAATCGGTCGTGGTGCCGGGCTTGTAGCCGCCGACCTGGATCATGTTGATGGCGAAATCCGCGCCGTCCAGCGCGCGGGCGCGGTCGGTTGTCGCCTCGATCGTCGCACGGGTGCCAAGTGCCTGATTGATCCGGCGGGCGATGATCTCGGATTCGCCCAGCCGTTTCGCGTCGATGTCATAAAGGCTGAACCGCGTCTCCGCGAGGTCGGGATAGCTCAGGATATCGCCGATCAGGTTCTTGGCGAAAACGGTGCTTCCGGCACCGATCAGGGTGATTTTGGGGGCGGGCATTGTCTTGTCCTCGAGAGGGGAAGGGAGCGGTTCTGGCAGAATTCGGGGCGCATGGATCAAAGGGAGGAACCAAAAATCCACGCGCCCCGTTCGGGCCGTTACTGGAAGAGAGCGTTGATCTCTTCGTTGGCAGCCGGAAGCACCTCGGCAGGTTCGCCCTGTCCGAGCATGACCTTGTCGAGCGCCGTCTTCATGATCGAATCAACTTCCTGCCCGCGTTCGGTCATGGGGAAGGAGAAGGTCGATTCCTTGGTCGCCAGCTTGGTGAATGCCGACACGTCCACGCCCCGCGCCTTATGCGCCTCGATGGCCAGATCGACCGCCTCGGGACGTGCGGGGAACACCACGCCCGCCTTGCCGACGATGCTCTGGCATTCCGACGAGCCGAGGAATTTAACCCACTGCCACGCGGCGTCCTTGTTCGGCGACCCCGACCAGATCGTATCGGCCAGACCGTTGAACATCGACTTGCGGCCTTCGGGACCGGCGGGCAGCGGCGCGAAGCCGACCTTGAACTTGGCATTGTCGAGGTAGGAGCCGATCATCCACGACCCGTCCGTCGCCATGACCCCCTGACCCGAGGTGAGCAGCGCCGCAGCACCCAGCTTGCCCGCCATCTCCTGCGTCGGCATCAAACCCTTGTCGAGCGACAGGTCCTGCAACCAGTTGATCGCCTCGGCCAGCTTCGGATCGTCGACGAAGTATTTCGACCCCCAGGCCTGGTCGATGTATTTGAACCCGTTCGACACGGCGAGATAGGACCATTCCGTCTGACCGAATGCCGACAGCGGCGACGACACATAGCCATAGGTCGCCACATTGGCCTTGTCGAAGCCCTCTTCATTGCCGCGCTTGCCGTTCTTGTCCACGGTCAGCTTGGCGATGGTCTGCTCCCACGTGCCGCCGTCCTGCGGGTTCCACGTCAGGTTCTCCAGATCGGCGGCGGTCATGCCCGCTTCGGCCAGCTTGTCGGCATTGTAGACGATGGCGACCGTGTCCCAGTCCTTGGGCATACCCCATTGCTTGCCGTCCTTGTTCCACGTCTCGGCCAGACCGGGCAGGAAGCCGGACATGTCATAGCTGTCGGTGGCGATGCGGTCGGTCAGGTCTTCCATCACGCCATTGGCAAGGAATTCGGGGTAGCGGCTCACGTGGTTCACGAACACGTCCGGCGCCTCGCCCGAGACGAAGCCGGTGGTCAGGCTGGTCCAGTAATTGTCCCAGCCGTCCTGCTTGATCTTCACGGTGATGTCGGGGTTCTGCGCGGTGAAGGCATCGGCGCATTGCTGGTAGACCGGTGCCTGGTTGCCATCCCACATCCAGTAGCTGATCTCGACCGCATGGGCCGGAGCGGTCATGGCGGTTCCGGCCAGAAGCGCCCATTTCATTACCTTGATACCCATCGTTACTCCTCCTCAGGTGCTTTGGGTTTTCACTTCATTCCGCTGGTCTGCAGCGACTCGACGATCTGCCGTCCGAAGAAGACGAGCAGGAATAGGATCGGGATGATCGACAGCATCACGGCCGCCATCAGCCCCGTCCAATCGGGGGTGCCCTGTCCGGTCTGCGACTGGAACTCGGCCAGCGCCACGGCAAGCGGGCGGACGCTGTCGTCGCGGCCGACGAGGTAGGGCCAGAAAAAGTCGTTCCACGCGTTGATCGACAGCAGGATCGCCAGCGTGGCGAGCGGCCCCTTCTGCAAGGGCAGGGCGATGTGCCAGAAGATCTGGAAATGCCCCAACCCCTCCAGCCGCGCCGCCTCTTCCAGCTCCTTGGGGCTCGAGATGAAGAACTGTCGCAGGAAGAAGACGGCGAATGGCACCATCAGGATGTTCGGCGCCACCATGCCGGCAAAGGTGTTGATCAGCCCAAGCTGCCGGATCAGCACGAAATTCGGGATGAACAGCACGATGGACGGGATCATCGTCGCCGCGATGAAGGCGATGAACAGCTTGTCCCGCCCCGGAAAGCGCAGCCGCGCAAAGGCATAGGCCGCCAGCGCCGAAAAGAAGAGTTGCCCCGTCACCAGAATGGCCGCGTAGATCACCGAATTCCGCAGGGCGAGCGCGAAGTCGATCGGTGCCGAACGGGCCGAGATCAGCGTCACATCCGACGGCATCCCCAACGCGCGGGCAAAGTTGCCCATCGTCGGGGCATGGGGGATCAGGCTCGACGCTTCGGCAAAGACGTCCTGCGGATGGCTCAGCGCGGTCTTCAGCGTCACCCAGACCGGCAAGAGCGAGATGAAGGCAAAGACCACGAGCGCGGCGTAACCCGAAATGCGTGCGGCGGACATCCTCTGCATGGCGTCACCCCAGATCCGACTGGTCGGCCCGCATCAGCCGCATCTGGGCCAGCGTCACAAGGATGAGGATGCAGAACAGCACCATCGACATGGCCGAGGCGAGGCCCATCTTCGAATATTTGAAGGCGTTTTCGTAGATGTAGAACATCACCACCTTGGTCGTCCCCGCAGGCCCGCCCGCCGTGGTCACGGCGATGGTGTCGAAAATCTGGAACGACCCGATCACGCTCGTGACCATCACAAAGACCATCACGGGGCGCAGCAGGGGCAGGGTGATGTTGCGGAACATCTGCCATTCCTTGGCCCCGTCCAGCCGCGCCGCCTCGTAGAACTCGCGCGGGATGGCTTGCAGACCGGCGTAGAACAGCAGCGCCGTGAACCCGACATGCCGCCAGATGTTGATCCCCGCGACCGAGATCAGCGACTGGTCGGGGGACGACAGGAACCCCTGCTTGCCCACCCCGATCAGCTCGAGGAACACATTCGTCATCCCGATCAGCGGATCGAGCATCAAAAGCCAGATCAGCCCCGCCACCACGTTGGACAGCAGGTAGGGCGCGATCATCACCGCCCGCACCCAGACCTGCCGCGCCAGACGGTCGGCCAGCACCGCGATGAACAGCGCAAGCGCGGTCTGCACGGGGATGTTGTAGATCACGTAAAGCAGCGTCAGCCGCAGGCTTTCCCAAAAGGTCCCGTCCGACCAGATTTTCTCGTAATTCGTCAGCCCGACGAAACGCGGCGCGCGCATCAGGTTCCAGTCCGTCAGGCTGATCTGCGCCGCCCGCAGCGTCGGCAGCACGAAGAACAGCGTCAGGCCGACCAGCGCGGGAGCGATGAAAAGATAGCCCATCAGCGCCTCGCGCTGGCGCATGGTCAGCCGCCTTGCCGCCGCCTGAGGTCGGTTCTGCCGTTCCATCCGTAGCCCTCCCTTGGACCCTGCGCCGCGGTCTTTGCCGCTGTCGCTGGATAACTAACACGTGTTAGCTTTGACCTAGAAATGCCCTGCGATCCCGCACTTGTCAACAGATTCGCCAAGGGCTAATCGTGTTAGCAGGGAAAAAGGGGTCCGAAGTGGGCAAGATCACAAGCCACGATGTCGCGCGCGCGGCGGGGGTGTCCCGTGCCACGGTGTCCATCGTGCTGTCCGGCTCCGACGCCGCCGTCATCAGCGCCGAAACCCGCGAACGCGTGCGCAAGGCGGCGCAAGAGCTTGGCTATCAACCCAATTCCGCCGCACGCATGCTCAAGAACGGCGCGACGCGGACCATCGGGCTGCTCATCTCGGGCAGCAATCTGCTCAAGGTCGACGCCTTCATCCCCGTCCTTTTCGGCGCGGTCTGCGATGTGATGCGGGCGCGCGGCTATCACGTGCTGATCGAAACGCGGCCCGAAGGGACGGGGGCCAACCCCTACCGCGATCTCGTGCAATCGCAACGCATCGACGGGCTGCTGATCCTCAACGGTCCCAGCCACGACCCCTATCTGATCGAACTGATCGAAAGCGGCTTTCCCGCCGTGCTGCTCGGCAACGTGCGCCACCCGAAAAGCCATTCCGTCCACATCCGTGGCCGCCCCGCGCTGATGGCGGCGGTGGACCGCCTCGTCGCCGCAGGGCATCGCCATTTCGGCGTGGTGACGCTTTCGCCCCTCGGTCTGGAAGCCGCCGACCGGCGGGTGCAGGCGGTGGCAGATGCCTTGGCCGCGCACGGGCTGACGCTCGGACCGCAGGCGATCCAGAGCGGGAATTTCAGCGCCGAAAGCGGGCAGGCGGCGATGCGGCGGCTACTGGCCGAAGCCCCCGAAACCACCGCCGTCTTCGCAGGCAACGACACCGTGGCGCTGGGCGTTCTCGGCGCCTGCGGCGAGGCGGGGCGCATTGTGCCCCGCGACATTTCGGTGATCGGCTTCGACGATCTGCCCTTCGCCGCCCACCTCTGGCCGCCGCTCACCACGATCCAGGTCGATGCCTCGCGTCAGGGGACCGAGGCGGCAAAGATGCTTTTGCAACTCCTCGACGGGGAAACCCCCGCCGTGCCGCAGATTGCCCTGACGGCGGAACCCGTCTGGCGCGGGTCGGACGGTCCCGCCCCCTGACCCCGCCAAAGCGGTGTGCCGCCCGCGCCAAAAGTCCACAACCCGCACCAAGGGCAGCACCACCCGCCCGCCGCGCAGGTTGTAAATGCGTCCCCTTCCGGCAATCTGGCCGTGCAGACACCCTGCCCGAGACCGCCATGACCCGCACCACCTCCCGCAGCTATACCCACCGCCACCTCGACTTCAGCTTCGAACCCGTGGCGGGCGGGGCAAGACGCCTCACCGTCCACTCGGCCGAGGTGATGCGCGGATTGTTCGGCGGCGACAGAACCGCCACGGGCTACAAGACCCTCGGCAGCGTCGACCTCTCGCACGCCTTGGCCGATGCCATCGAAGACGCCCTGCGCCACCTGCGCACCGATCTTGCCCCCGATCTCGACCCCGAAACCGAAGCAACCGACCCGCCCGCCCTGCGCACCCGCCGCGCCGAACAGGCCGAACGGCTCGAGGCCTTCTTCATCGCCAACACTGGCAACCCGCTCGTTGCCAATGGCGTGGTGGTGGACCCGCGCTCGCCCCGTGGCAAACGTCTGGTGCAGGACATCCGCGACGGCCGCGCCGAACCCGCCCTCCTGCGCGACTGGGTGCGTCTGCGCATCGAATGGCGCGCCATCATGGAACTGGCGTAACCCGCCAGATCCGGTTGCCCACATCGTCGGCCACCAGCAGCCCCCCCGCCTTGTCCACCGCCACCCCCACGGGCCGCCCAAAGGCATCGCCGTTGGGCGCAAGGAACCCCGTCAGCACATCGCGTGGCGGCCCGTCCGGCCTGACCCCGCGAAACGGCACGAACACCACCTTGTAGCCCGAAGGCGGCTTGCGGTTCCACGACCCGTGCTGCCCGACGAACACCCCCCGCCACCCCGCGAACCCCTCCGCAAAGGCAAGGCCGAGCGATGCCGTATGCGGCCCCAGCGCGTAATCGGGCCGGATCGCCCGCGCCACCAGATCGGGCCGCTCTGGCGTGACGCGGCTGTCCACATGGTCGCCCCACCAGCTATAGGGCCAGCCGTAAAAGCCCCCCTCCCGAACCGAGGTCATGTAATCCGGCACCAGATCGCTCCCGATCCCGTCCCGCTCGTTCACGGCAACCCACAGCCTCCCCGTCTCCGGCTCCCACGCCAACCAGTTCGGGTTGCGCAGGCCCGAGGCGAAGATCGTCGCCGTCCCGCGTGCAGGGTCGATCCGCCAGACAGCGGCACGCCCCGCTTCCGCCGCCATCCCGTTCCCGGCCACGTTGCTGTTCGACCCCACGGTCGCATAAAGCACCCCGTCCGGCCCCGCGATCAGATCCTTGGTCCAATGGTGGTTGATCGGCCCCGCTGGCAGGTCCACCACCTTGCGCGGCGCTGCGGTGATTTCGGTGGCCCCGCTGCGGTAGGGAAAGGCCAGCACCGCATCGGTATCGGCCACGTAAAGCGTGCCTCCCACCAGCGCCATGCCAAAGGGCGAATGCAGCCCCGTCAGGAACGGCGTGGACAGGTCCGCCACCCCGTCCCCGTCACGGTCGCGCAGCAGCGTGATGCGGTCGGCGCTTTCGGTCTTCGCCCCCGCGATCTTCTGCACCAGCGCCATGACCAGCGCCTCGGGGTCCAGCTTGGCGGGCTTGGCGGGGGCATTCGTTTCGGCCACCAGCACATCGCCATTGGGCAACACATGCAGCCAGCGCGGATGGTCCAGTCCGGCGGCGAATTGCACCACCGACAGCCCCTTGGCGGGCCGCGGCATCCGCCCCTCGGGCCAGCCGGTCGCGGGGGCCACATCCACCGTGGGCAACAGCATCCGCTTCGGCGGCGGCAGGGCAGGGTCCGGCCCGTATCCCCGCGCCAGCGGCAGGTCGGCGCGGTCGCCGCAACTCAACAGCGCCAGCGTGCCGATGACCAGCGCGGCAAGAAGGGAAGGGGAACGCATCGTCACGCCTTTCGCTCGGGTCACGGCCAACCCGACGGGCGCGGAAGGGTTTCCGAAACGAAAAGGGCGCGAAGGTTTCCCCCCGCGCCCCCTGAGCCTCTCCGCGACGATCAGGCGTCGAAGCGGTCAAGCTCCATCACCTTGGCCCATGCCTTGACGAAATCGGCCACGAACTTGCCCTTGGCGTCGTCCTGCGCATAGACCTCGGCCAGCGCCCGAAGCTGCGAGTTCGACCCGAAGACCAGATCGACGCGGCTCGCCGTCCACTTCACCGCACCCGAGGCGCGGTCGCGGCCTTCGTAGCTGTTGGCCCCCGTGGGAACCCACTGCACCGACATATCGACGATCGTGTCGAAGAAGTCGGTGGTCAGCGTGCCGACACGGCTGGTAAAGACGCCGTGGCTGTTGCCGACATTGGCCCCCAGCACGCGCAGACCACCGACAAGCACGGTCATTTCCGGCGCAGACAGCGTCAGAAGCTGCGCACGGTCCACCAGAAGCTCTTCCGCCGAAACCGTATAGGCCGAAGCAAGGTAGTTGCGGAACCCGTCCGCAGTCGGCTCCAGCACGCCAAAGCTTTCCACATCGGTCTGCTCTTGGCTCGCATCCACGCGACCCGGCGTAAACGGCACCTCGACAGCATGGCCCGCAGCCTTGGCCGCCTGTTCCACACCGGCATTGCCCGCCAGCACGATCAGGTCCGCCAGCGACACGCGCTTCTTGCCCGCTTTCGCGTTGAACGCCGTCTGGATCGCTTCAAGCTTCGCCAGCACCTTGCCCAGTTGCGCGGGCTGGTTCACCGCCCAGTCCTTCTGCGGTGCCAGACGGATACGCGCGCCATTGGCCCCGCCGCGCTTGTCCGACCCGCGGAAGGTCGAGGCCGAGGCCCATGCCGTCCCCACCAGCTCCGACACCGTCAGACCCGAGCCCGCGATTTCAGCCTTCAGCGCCTTGATGTCGGCGGCGTCGATCAGGTCATGGTCGCGGGCGGGCAGGGGGTCTTGCCACAGCAGGTCTTCCTTCGGCACCTCCGGCCCGAGGTAAAGCACCTTCGGCCCCATGTCGCGGTGGGTCAGCTTGAACCACGCGCGGGCATAGGCATCGGCGAAGAGTTCGGGGTTCGCGTGATAGCGGCGCGAGATCGGCTCGTAGATCGGGTCGAAGCGCAGCGACAGGTCGGCGGTGGTCATCATCGGCGCATAGGATTTCGACGGATCATGCGCGTCGGGGATCATATGCTCGGGCTTGCAGTTGATCGCCCGCCACTGTTTCGCACCCGCGGGCGTTTCGACCAGTTCCCATTCGTAACCGAAGAGCATGTCGAAATAGCCCATGTCCCACTTCGTCGGATTGGGTTTCCACGCGCCTTCGAAGCCGCTGGTGATCGTGTCATGGCCCTTGCCGCTGCCATGCGACGACAGCCAGCCCAGCCCCATCGCCTCGATC
Source organism: Paracoccaceae bacterium (assembly GCA_027489375.1). GTDB lineage: Bacteria > Pseudomonadota > Alphaproteobacteria > Rhodobacterales > Rhodobacteraceae > Paragemmobacter. Next base: position 25,154 of record JAIXZW010000001.1, read on the forward strand.
GGGGCCGCTTCCGGCTCCGGCCCCACGGCAGTCGCCGGCCCGTTGCCATGCGCCTTGCCGAAGGTGTGACCGCCCGCGACCAGCGCCACGGTCTCTTCGTCGTTCATCGCCATCCGCGCAAAGGTCTCGCGCACATCGCGGCCCGAGGCGACGGGGTCGGGGTTCCCGTCCGGTCCCTGCGGGTTGACGTAGATGAGGCCCATCTGCACCGCAGCGAGCGGGTTCTCCAACTCGCGCTCGCCCGAATAGCGGCTGTTCGCCTTGTCGCTGGTTGCCAGCCACTCGCCTTCCGAACCCCAGTAGATGTCCTCTTCCGGCTCCCACACATCGGCACGGCCCCCGCCGAAGCCGAAGGTCTTGAAGCCCATCGTCTCCATCGCGACGTTACCGGCAAGGATCATCAGGTCGGCCCAGGAAATCCGGTTGCCGTATTTCTTTTTGACCGGCCACAGCAGACGCCGCGCCTTGTCGAGGTTGCCGTTGTCCGGCCAGCTGTTCAGCGGCGCGAAGCGCTGCGTGCCCGACCCCGCGCCACCGCGCCCGTCGGCGGTGCGATAGGTGCCCGCCGAATGCCACGCCATGCGCACGAACAGCCCGCCGTAATGGCCCCAGTCGGCGGGCCACCAGTCCTGGCTGTCGGTCATCAGCGCCGCAAGATCGGCCTTCAGCGCCGCGTAGTCGAGTTTCTTGAACTCTTCGGCATAGTCGAACGCCTCGCCCATCGGGTTCCCCGCGGGGGCATTCTGGTGCAGGATCTTCAGGTTAAGCTGGTTCGGCCACCAGTCGCGGTTCGTGCGGTTGGAATGGCTTGCGTGCTTGGGTGCGCCATGCATCACGGGGCATTTGCCCGCATTGCCCAGATCGTTGCCGTCCATCTTGCTCTCCCATGTCATGAATCGGTGCGGGGGCCAAAGCCCGCGTCGCTGCGTGGGGGTGTAACAAGTCTTGGCGATTAGCGGAACTTGTATTTTCTGATGAAGGCAATAAGCTTGCCTTATGAATCTGACGCTCAAGCAACTCCGCTATTTCGACGCCCTCGCGCGGCAGGGGCATTTCGGACGCGCTGCCGACCTTTGTTCCATTTCCCAGCCCGCGCTGTCGATGCAGATCAAGGAGCTTGAGGAAACGCTTGGCGCCGCGCTCTTCGAACGCTCGGCCCGTCAGGTGCGTCTGACCCCCTTTGGCGAAGACCTGCTTGGCCGTGTGCGCGATATCCTGCGGTCCGTCGATGAACTCGGCGATCTTGCCCGCGCCTCTTCGGCCCGGCTCGAGGGGCGGCTCCGCATCGGGGTGATCCCGACCATCGCGCCCTACCTCCTGCCCCGTTTCATCGGGCGGCTGACCGAAGGCAACGCGGCGCTCGACATCCACGTCCGCGAAACCGTGACGCCGAAGCTTCTCGCCGAACTCGCCGAAGGGCGGCTCGATTGCGCGATCCTCGCGCTTCCCGTCTCGGACCCCGCGCTGGTCGAGGTGCCGCTGTTTTCGGAAACCTTCGTCCTCGTCCGCCCCGCCGCCGATGCAGACCTGCCCGTGCCCGACCCCGACCGCCTGCGCGAGATGCGGCTTTTGCTGCTGGAAGAGGGGCATTGCTTCCGCGACCAAGCCCTGTCCTTCTGCCGCGCCACGTCGAGCCTGCCGCGCGAACTCCTTGACGGAAGCTCGCTCTCCACCCTCGTGCAGATGGTGGGCGCGGGGATCGGCGTCACGCTCATCCCCGAAATGGCCGTGGCGGTGGAAACCCGCTCCGCCGCCGTCTCGGTCGCCCGCTTCGGCGGGGTGGAACCCGCCCGCAGCGTCGGCATGGTCTGGCGCAAGGGATCGGCGCTCGCCCCGCAACTCGAACAGGTGGCCGAGGTGGTGCGCGACTGCGGGGCGGAACTGGGGCTGTAAGCCGCAGGCGCGACCTTTGTTTTCAACGCCAAAAAGCGCGACGTCTGGGTTCGGACCGTGGCCCAAAGCCACGGTCCGCGCACGCCCCGCCCCCTCGGGGCGTGCGCCAAAGCGCCCACCCCGGCGGGTCACGCGCGGCCCTACCGGCGGAATTGGAAAACGCTCCACTGGAGCCTTTTCCAACTCCTTGCTCTGAAAACGTCCACGCCCCCATATCCCCCGGCAACCGGAACGCCGCCCCGTTTCACCGCGTTTCACCGGCGCAAACCGGACGGATCGCCACTGTTAGCGCCACCATCCTTGCCGCCCCCCGTGCCCTTGGCTAAGGGCTTCACAATCGTAACGCCGCAAAGGATTTCACCCCATCATGGCCGACAAGCAGGAATTCCAAGACCGTCTCCTTTCGCTGGGCCTCGCCCGTGTGTCCGAGGCGGCGGCGCTGGCATCGGCCCGCCTCATCGGACGCGGCGACGAAAAGGCGGCGGATCAGGCGGCGGTCAACGCGATGCGCGACCAGCTCAACCTTCTGGAAATCGCCGGAGTCGTGGTGATCGGCGAAGGCGAGCGTGACGAAGCCCCCATGCTCTTCATCGGGGAAGAGGTCGGCACGGGGCAGGGCCCCGCGGTCGACATCGCCCTCGACCCGCTCGAAGGCACGACCCTGACGGCCAAGGACATGCCCAACGCGCTGACCGTCATCGCGATGGCTCCGCGCGGCACGCTGCTGCACGCGCCCGACGTCTATATGGAAAAACTCGCCATCGGCCCCGGCTACAAACCCGGCACCGTCACCATGACCATGACCCCCTCCGAACGCGTCTCGGCCCTTGCCGCCGCCAAGGGCGTCTCGACCGAGGATATCACCGTCTGCGTCCTCGAACGCCCGCGCCATGAAGAGATGATCGCCGAACTCCGCTCCACCGGCGCCTCCATCCGCCTCATCACCGATGGCGACGTCGCAGGCGTCATGCACTGCGCCGAACCCGAGGTGACGGGGATCGACATGTACATGGGCTCGGGCGGCGCACCCGAAGGCGTGCTTGCCGCCGCCGCGCTGAAATGCATGGGCGGGCAGTTCTTCGGCAAGCTCCTCTTCCGCAACGACGACGAACGCGCCCGCGCCCGCAAGGCGGGAATCAGCAACTTCGACCGCGTCTACACCCGCGACGATCTGGTGCGCGGCGACGTGATCTTTGCCGCGACCGGCGTGACCGACGGCTCGCTTCTGGCGGGCATCAAGCGCGAACCGGGCTGGATCACCACCGAAACCATCCTCATGCGCTCCAAGACCGGCTCGGTCCGCCGCATGACCTATCGCAGCCCGACGAAGTAAGCCTCCGGCGGAACGGGGGCCAAGGGCGCAGGCGGGCATCCTCCCCGAAAAGGCCGTGACACCGGCAACCGGCAAAAGCCTCCGATGCGGCGGTCCCCGCATCGGAGGCTTGCGCGATGCGACCTTATCCGCAGGCACGGGGCGCCCGCAGACCGCAGGCCGGTCACGGCCCCTGACCGTGCCGCGCCCCCCCCCCGATCTGTTCCGTCAAGCCCGTTTCCCGTCTGGCGGCAGGGGACATCGGCACGGTCGGGTCGGGTGGATGGCCCCCCCATACACACCGTGGCGACCCCTGCGATGGCATGCATCGCCAACCGGAAAAGGCCCGCCGCCAGCGCCGCGATCCGCATCATACGCATCTGAACGATACCTCTCTCCGCCCGCATCCCGCCGCCACCGGCACGGCGCACGGCCAGCATGACGCCCGCCCGCTCCGGCACAGCCGGACAATTATCTTGCAACTTTACAAAATTATGCAAAGTTGTGTTGCAAGGAGAATCGCATGCTCGGAACACGCTTTGCCACCCGTATCAATTCCTTCGCCTCGGCGGCCCATGTCCATTGGCCGGACCAAACGGCGAAGCCATCGCTCGGCCAGATGATCCGCCGTGCGGCATCGGTGCGCGGCTTGACCGAACTCGACCTGAATTACCCCGATCATGTGGGCGACGACCCTGCCGCCGTGGCCGCGATGGTGCGCGACAACGGTCTGCGGATCAGCGGGCTTGCGATGCGCTACTACACCAACCCCGCCTTCAAGCGCGGTGCCTTCACCAATCCCGACCGCGCCGTCCGGCGCGAGGCGATCGACCTGACAAAGCGCGGGATCGACGCCGCCCGTGCGATGGGCGCGCCGATGATGACGCTCTGGCTCGGGCAGGATGGCTTCGATTACGCCTTCCAGTGCGACTACCAAAGGTTGTGGGCGGATGAGGTGGACGCCATCGCCGAAGTCGCGGCGCATGACGCCGATTGCCTGATCTCCATCGAATACAAGCCCAATGAACCAAGGTCTTACAGCCTGCTCCGCGATGCCGCGACCACGCTTCTCGCCATTGACGAGGCGGGTGCCCGCAACCTTGGCGTGACCATTGATTTCGCCCATGCGCTTTACGCCGACGAACAGCCCGCCAATGCGGCGGCGATGGTGATGCGCCGTTCGCGCCTGCTTGGCCTGCATCTGAACGACGGTTACGCCAAGCGCGACGACGGGCTGATGGTAGGGGCGGTGCACGCACAGGCCACGCTCGAACTGCTGGCCGAAGTGAAGCGCGGCGGCTTCGACGGGGCGGTCTATTTCGACACCTTCCCCGATGCCTCGGGCCTCGATCCCGTGGCGGAATGCGCGGCGAACATCCGCACCGTTCAGCGGATGCTGGCCGCCGTGGCGCGGATGGAGGGCGACAACCGGCTGGCCGAAGCCAAGGCGCAGCATGATCCGGTGACGGCGCAAGAGATCGCGCAACTGGCACTCTCGGGGGGCGTTCTCGCCGCCTGAACTTTACGAAACGTAGTCAAATCGTGTTGAATAGGGAGGAAACCATGCAACACATCCTGAAAGGCGGCCTTGCCGCCGCTGCCCTTGCCCTGTCCGTCGGGATGGTTCAGGCGCAAGACCTCGCACCGCTCAATTCGGATTCCGAACCCGACCGCATGGACTGGTCCGAGCTGGATGCGAAATTCGGTGCCCTGCCCGCCGTTCCGGCAGGGACCAAGGTCGGTGGCGTGTCGAAAACGCTGACCAACGAATACTGGCGCTCGCTCGGTCAGGGCTACCAGAACGTGGCCGACAGGCTGGGCATCGAATTCGTCTATCAGGCCGCGCAATCCGAAGGCGACCAGTTGGGCCAGCTCGCCATCGCCGAAAACCTGATCAGCCAAGGGTTCAACGCGCTGCTCTTCTCGCCCCAGACCGACGCCAACCTGATCCCCGCGATGGAAAAGGCCACGGCGGCGGGCATCCCCGTGCTCAACGTCAATGACGCGGTGATCCCCTCGGCGGCGCATTACGTGGGCAACGTGCAAAAGGGCAACGGCGTGAACGTCGCGAACTGGTTCATCGCGAACCGTCCCGATGGCGGCAAGGTTGCCGTGATCGAAGGCCAACCCGGCGTCTATGCCGCGGGCCAGCGCACCGCGGGCTTCACCGAAACCATCACCGCCGCGGGCAAATTCGAAGTCGTGGCTTCGGTCCCCGCGAACTGGAGCCGTGAAGAGGCGTTCAACGCCGCCGCGACGATCCTGCAGCAATACCCCGACCTGATCGGGTTCTACGCCAACAACGACGGCATGGCGCTGGGCGTGGTCGAAGCGGTCAAGGCGGCGGGCAAGCAGGAGCAGGTCGCCGTCTTCGGCACCGACGGCATCTCGGATGCCTATGCCGCCGTGCGGGCGGGCGATCTGACCGGCACCGTCGACAGTTTCCCCGTCCTGACGGGCGAGGTGGCGATGGAAGTGGCGCTGCGCCTGATGGCGGGACAAGCGTTGCCGCGTGTGGTCGCAACGCCGCAGGCGCTGATCACCAAGGACAACGTGGAAACCTTCGCCACCTCCGACATGGCAGCCCTCCGCGCCGCCCTTCTGGCCCAGTAAGCGCCGTCCCGTCATCCCGCCTGCCGCTCCCGCAGGCGGGATGACCCCTTCCAACGGAATCTCCATGACCCCGCGCCTTGTCCTTGCCGAAATCGAGAAATCCTTCGGGCCGCTGCGCGTCCTGCATGGCGTCACGCTGACCGTCGCCGCAGGCGAGGTGCATGGCCTTCTGGGCGAGAACGGGGCGGGCAAATCCACCCTTCTCAACATCCTCTCCGGCGTCTTCCGCGCCGATGCGGGTCGGGTCGAGATCGACGGGCGGGCCTGCACGATCACCTCGCCCCGCGATGCGACCGTTGCCGGCATCGCGATGATCCATCAGGAATTGCAGCAGGTTCCGGAACTTACCGTAGCACAGAACATCTTCCTCGGGGCCTCGATCCGCCACAAGGGCGGGCTGTTCATAGACCGCAGCGCACAAGAGACAGAGGCGCGGCGTCTCCTCGCCCCGCTCGATCCGGCGATCGACGTGACCGCGCCGATCAAATCCCTGCGCGTCGCGCAACGCCAGATCGTGGAAATCGCCAAGGCGCTGCGGGCAAGGGCGAAGATCATCGCGATGGACGAGCCGACCTCGAGCCTGACCCCCAAGGAATTCGACCGTCTGGTCGAGGTGATCCGCGGCCTGCAAGCCCAAGGCGTGTCGGTCATCTACGTCTCCCACAAGATGGACGAGGTTTACCGCGTCTGCCAAAGCGCCACGATCCTGCGGGACGGGCGGCTCGTCGGGCGGGTCGACCTGCCGCAAACGCCGGTGGGAACCGTCATCGAACGCATGGTCGGGCGCGAATTGGCGCATGGCGTGCATCACGGCTTTGCCCGCGACCGCGTGGTGCTGGAAACACGCGGGCTGACGCGGGGCAGGGCGGTGCAAGACGCATCCCTGACCCTGCGCGAGGGCGAGGTTCTGTGCATCGCGGGTCTTGTCGGCTCGGGCCGGACCGAACTCTTGCGCCTGATCGCGGGCGTGGATGCCGCCGACGCGGGCGCGGTTCTGGTCGATGGCACCGAAGTCGCCGGCGGCGATCCGCGCCGCCGCATCCGTGCGGGGCTGGGCCTCTTGCCCGAAGAGCGCAAGCGTGACGGCATTATCCGCCACCGCCCCGTCACCACCAACATCGCCCTTCCCGCCATGCGCCGCTTCTCGCGCTTCGGCCTCATCCGCCGCGCCGCGTTGCGCGCGCGGGCCGAAGAGTTGATGCGCGACGTGCAACTCCGCCCCCTCGACGTGTCGCGCCCCATCGGCAGCTTTTCGGGCGGCAACCAGCAAAAGGCGATCATCGGGCGCTGGCTCGCCGCCGACACCCGCATCTTTCTTTTCGACGAACCCACGCGGGGCATCGACGTGGGCGCCAAGGCCGAAATCTACGCGCTGATCGAACGCCTCGCCGAACAGGGGCGCTCGATCCTCGTCGTCTCTTCCGAACTGCCCGAGGTGATCCGCCTTGCCGACCGCGTGCTCGTGATGCGGCAAGGGCGGATCGCCGCCGAACTGGCGGCAGGAGAGATCACCGAAGAAAACATCGCCCGCCACGCCATTCCCGCCGCCTGACGCCTGACCCGAGGATACCGCCATGACCGCCCCCACCCGTCCCGCCCTCCTGTCCCGCATCCGCTTTCGGGATGCCGGAACGCTGCTTGGCCTCGTGCTGATCGCGGTGATCTTCTCGGTGCTGACGCCGGTGTTCCTGACGACGCCGAACCTGATGAACATCCTTCAGCAATCGGCCATCAACGCCTGCATCGCGCTTGGTATGACGCTGGTGATCATCTCGGGCGGGATCGACCTGTCGGTCGGCCCCGTGGCCGCGCTGTCGGCGGTGCTGGGCGCTGCGATGATGGTGGCAGGGCTGCCCGTGCCGCTCGCCGTTCTGGCCGCGCTGGCGGTGGGGCTGGGCTGCGGGCTGTTCAACGGCGTTCTGATCACATGGGGCGGTTTGCAGCCCTTCATCGTCACACTGGGCGGGCTGTCGCTCTTTCGCGCCTTCGCGCTGATCTACACGGGCGGCACGCCGATCTTCGGCATCCCCGAAGGCTTCCGCGCCTTTACCAACGGCACGGTCGCAGGGGTGCCCAACCCCGTGCTGATCGTGGTCGTGCTGGCACTGGCCGCATGGGTCGTCCTGAACCGGACGCCGCTTGGCGAATACATGATGGCCGTGGGCGGCAACGAGGAGGCGGCGCGGATTTCCGGCGTTCCGGTGCGGCTGACGAAACTGGCGGCCTATATGATCTCGGGCCTCATGGCGTCGGTCGCGGCGATGATCCTGATCGGGCGGCTGGGCGCGGCGGAGCCGACGCTCGGCACCCTGTGGGAGTTGGACGCCATCGCGGCGGCCGCCATCGGCGGGGCGTCGCTGATGGGCGGGCGCGGGTCTATCATGGGAACGCTGATCGGATGCGTCATCCTTGGCGCTTTGCGCAACGGACTTACGCTTATGAACGTGCAAGCCTTCTACCAATTGCTTGCCACGGGTATCATCATCATCGTGGCGATGCTGATCGACCGGGCGACAAGTGGCAAGCAGGGGGGCTGATGAACGATCCAAGGGCCGTGGGGCCGCAAATCAGGATGAGACTGCCGAGCCTTACCCCGCTGGAAGGCAAGGTCGCCGCCGACATCCTTGCCCGCCGCGACATCAACGGCGACACCTCCCTGCGCGAGGTGGCCGAAGGGTCGGGCGTGTCCGAGGCGATGGTGGTCAAGGTCGCCAAGAAACTGGGCTTCGCGGGGTTCCGCGAATTCCGCGCCGGACTGATCGACTATTACGGGTCGGAAAGCGCCAGCCTGCATTCCGAAATCTCGGCCGACGATACGGCGGGCGAGGTGGTGCAAAAGGTCTTCCGCACCGCGATGCAGGCGCTCGAGGAAACCTTTGCCATCCTCGACCTCGAAGCCTTCGAACGGGCGGCGGATTACCTTCACCGCGCAAGGCAGCGGGATTTCTACGGCCTTGGCGGTTCGGCCCAGATCGCCCGCGATGTCAGCCACAAATTCCTGCGCATCGGCATCCGCACCAGCGTGTTCGACGACGCGCATATGATGATGATGTCGGCAGCCCTGCTGACACCCGACGATGTGGCGGTCGCCTATTCCCACTCCGGCACCACCACCGCCGTGATCGAGGCGCTGGAGCTTGCCCGCAAGAACGGTGCGCGGACCATTGCGGTGACGAATTACCCCGACAGCCCGCTGGCCCGCATGGCCGATGTGGTGCTGTGTTCCACCGCGCAGAACTCGCCGCTTCTGGGCGAGAATGCCACGGCGCGGATCGCGCAGCTAAATCTTCTTGACGCGCTGTTCGTCGCCACGGCGCAGCGCGACCGCAAAAACGCGGATGCCAACCTGTCCCGCACCATGCGGGCCGTCCAGTCGAAACGAAGGGGATAACCCATGCCGCAACCGCCCGTGGTCCTTGTCGTCGGATCGCTGCACCATGACATCATGGTCGAAGCCGATCACCTGCCACGGGCCGACGAAACCGCTGTCGGCAGCCGCTGGTATCCGAAATTCGGCGGCAAGGGCGGCAATCAGGCGGTCGCCGCACAGGCCGCGGGCGCAAGGGGCCGCATGTTCGGGGCGGTGGGACGCGACGGGTTCGGCACCTTCCTTCTGGAGGCACTCGACAAGGGCGGGGTGGACCGCCGCTTCGTCCGCACCGTCGATGGCGCGGGATCGGGGATGAGCGTGGCGATACAGGACGGCGCGGGCGACTATGCGGCAACCATCGTCTCGGGGGCCAACCTGCTGCTCGACCCGCACTCCCTTGAGGATGCGGATTTGTGGGCGGATGTGCGCGCCCTCGTCCTGCAAAACGAAATCCCCGTCGCGGTCAACCTTGCGGCTGCAGGGGCCGCACGGGCGCGGGGTATCCCCGTCCTCCTGAACGCCGCCCCCGCCCGCGAGGTGCCGCGCGACTTGCGGGCGCTGGTCGACGTGCTCGTCGTCAACGCGGTCGAGGCCGAGATGTCCGGCTCCGACCCCGTCACCGACCTCGCCTCCGCCCTCTCCGCCGCGCGCCACCTTGCCGCGCAATATGACAGCGTGGTCGTCACCGCAGGGGCGCAAGGTCTGGCCGCTTGGACCGCCGAGGATGTCCAGATCATGCTCCCCGCCCGCAAGGTGCGCGTGCACAGCACCCACGGCGCGGGGGATTGCTTCACCGGAACATTGGCTGCGGCCCTCGCCTCGGGCCGGACACTGGCCGAAGCCTGCACCACCGCCTCGGACGCGGCAGCCGCGCATGTGGCAGGGGGCCGCGCGCAAGGCTGATGTAGAACAAGGGCGTCCGCGCCCCGCTGCGCTAAGACTCGGACACAGCAACCCGAAGGGTGAAAGATGCCGCTTCCCTACCGATCCGCACATCAGGAATTGCACTACCTTGACCGCGCCGGATGGCTGCGCGCCGCCGTGCTCGGCGCGAATGACGGGATCGTCTCGGTCGCCTCGCTGATCGTCGGCGTGGCCGCGGCAGACCCGGGCCGCGCCGCCATCCTTGTCGCGGGGGCGGCGGGGCTTGCGGCAGGGGCCATGTCGATGGCGGCGGGGGAATACGTCTCCGTTTCCTCGCAATACGATGTGGAGCGCGCCGACATCGCCCGCGAAACGCAGGCGCTGAAAGACACGCCCGAGGACGAGGAGCGCGAGCTTGCCTCCCTCTACGAATCGCGCGGGCTCTCGCCGCGGACGGCGGCACTGGTGGCGCATGAGCTGACGCAGAAGGACGCCCTGGCCGCGCATGTCCGAGACGAACTCGGCCTGTCCGAAGTGCATGCCGCCAACCCGCTGCAGGCGGCCTTCGCCTCGGGCCTCACCTTCACGCTTGCCGCCGCCGTGCCCTTGGCCGCCGCCGCCCTCGCGCCCGAGGGGATGATACTCCCCGCCGTCGTGGCCTGCACCCTTCTGAGCCTTGCAGGCCTCGGTGCGCTCGGCGCGCATGCGGGGGGTGCGCCGAAGCTGCGGGCGACGGCGCGGGTCCTGTTCTGGGGCGCTGCGGCAATGGCGATCACGGCGGGCGTGGGGCGGGTCTTCGGCGTCTCGGTCTAGCCCCCCCGTCGCGGGCTTCCCCGTCGCGGGCTTCCCCGCAGCCGCCGTCCCGCCTTTTCCGCACGGTTAGGACGCAAGACCCGTCATACAGGCGGCCTGCATCCCAAGCGTCACCCGAACAGGACGCTTGCGGCACCGGATGGCACCTGCGTCTCATGCAATGAATTCGGTGTGGTTCCCAAACCTGCGCCGGCATGATCAATATCGACAGCGTGGATGGAGAAAGTGGCAGCCCGTAGGGGAGTCGAACCCCTCTTACCTGGTTGAAAACCAGGTGTCCTAACCGATAGACGAACGGGCCGCGGTTGGTGGGGCGGTGTCTAATCGGGGCCGCACCGACTCGCAAGAGGAAAAATGAAGCGGAACGCAGGGTTGCGTGCGATGCGCCGCGCCGCCCCGCAAATCCCGCGCCGGCCCCGCCAAAGCTGCGGGCCGCGATGGCGCCGCCCCTCAGGCCCGCGCCGCATCCTCGACGCGCAACTGCACCTTGGTCCGGCCGTTGTAGGTGTTCAACTCCAGCCGCCCCGCCAGATGGAAGCGCGCATGGCCCCCCTCCATCAGCGCAGGCCCGATCGCGCTGTCGAAGGCACCAAAGGCCACGCCCTCGACGCTGCCGCCCATCCCGTCGGTGATCGCCAGCCGCAGATGCGCCTCGCCGATCCGCCGCGCGCCGACCGCAACACCCGCAAAGGCAAAGCGCGGCGCGGGCGAGGACGCGCCGAACGGCCCCGCCTCCTCCAGCTTCTCCACCAGTTCCAGACTGGCCGCCTGCGGCATCAAAAGCCCGTCCAGCTTCAGGTCCGCAGGCCCGCCAGCCCCCGCCCCCTGCTTGGCCAGCAACTCCGACAGCCGCGCCATCGCCTCTTCCACGCGATCCTCGGCCACGGTCAAACCCGCCGCCATCTTGTGCCCGCCGCCCTTGATCAGCAGCCCTTCCTCGGCCAGCCGGTGCACCGAAGCGCCAAGGTCCACGCCCGAAACCGACCGCCCCGACCCCTTGCCGATCCCGTCCTCGAAGCCGATCACCACGGCGGGGCGGTTCGTCGCCTCCTTCAGGCGGCTCGCCACGATCCCCACCACCCCCGGATGCCAGCCCTCCGCCGCCGCCCAGACCAACGGCGCTTCCAGCCCCCGCGCCTCGGCCTGCGCCATCGCCGCGTCGCGCACCCGCGCCTCGATCTCGCGCCGCTCGCTGTTCAACTCGTCCAGCCGCTGCGCCAAGGCCATCGCCTCATGCGCGTCGGTGCAGCACAGAAGCCGCGCGCCAAGGTCCGCCTGCCCGATCCGCCCGCCCGCATTGATGCGCGGCCCCAGCAGGAACCCCAGCGAATGGCAGGTCGGCGCGGTGTCGAGCCGCGAGATATCGGCCAGCACCCGCAGCCCCACGCGATCCCGCCGCGCCATCACCTTCAACCCCTGCCGCACCAGCGCACGGTTCACGCCCACCAGCGGCGCCACATCCGCCACCGTCGCCAGCGCCACAAGGTCCAGCATCGCCATCAGATCCGGCCCCGCGACCCCCTCGCCGCGCAACTGCCGGTTCGCCTCCACCAGCATCAGGAACACGACCGAAGCCGCGCAGAGATGCGCAAGGCTGCCATCCTCGTCCTGCCGGTTCGGGTTCACCACGGCCAAAGCAGGGGGCAACTCCACCCCGCCAAGGTGATGGTCCAGCACCACCACATCCGCCCCCGCCGTCACCGCCGCCGCAATCGGCTCGTGCGACAGCGTCCCGCAATCCACGCAGACGATCAGATCATGCGTCCCTGCCAGCGCCAGCATCGCGGGCACGTTCGGCCCGTAACCCTCGTCGATCCGGTCGGGGATATAAAGCGTCGCATCATGCCCCATCGCCCGCAGCCACAGGATCAACAGCGCCGCCGAAGTGCCTCCATCCACGTCATAATCCGCGAAAACGGCAATCCGCTGCCGCTCGCGCAAGCCCCGCAGGAACCGCCCCGCCGCCTTGCCCATGTCGCGCAGGACCAGCGGATCGGGCAACAGGTCGCGCAGCGCGGGCGCAAGGTAAAGCCCCGCCTCTTCCGGCGTCACGCCGCGCTTCACCAGCGTGTGGCACAGCGCCAGCGGCAGGCGCGTCACCTGCGCCATCGCCTCGGCCAGACGGCCCTCCTCGGCCCCCGGACCGACCCAGCGGCGTCCGGTGAGCGAGGCTTCGACATCAAGGAAAGCACGTTGCGTCATGCCCCTTGGGATGCCGCAAAGCGCCTGACCCCGCAAGGGGCAAGGCTGCCTCCCTTGCGCTTTCACACTGGACAAATATCCTCGGGGGGTAAGGGCCGGCACGGCCCGAGGGGGGCAGACAGCCCCCCTTGCGACGCCAGCCACGACCGCAGCCCTCAGGCCCGCAGCGTGAACCCCTTGGCGATGTGGTTGCGCACGAACCAGATCATCAGAAGGCCGGGCAGCAGCGACACCACCGTCATCGCCATGACCAGCCCGATATCGGTCTGGAAGGTGAAAAGCGCGTTGATCGCCATGGTGATCGGCTTGCCCGCCGTCACCGTCAGGATGCGGGCAAAGACCACCTCCACCCATGAAAACAGGAAGCAGAAGAAAGCCGCGACCCCGATCCCCGGCGCCACGGCGGGGATCAGGTGCCGCAGGAAAAAGCCGGGCAACGAATGGCCGTCGATAAAGGCCGTCTCGTCCAATTCGCGCGGGATGGCCGAGATGAAAGCCTCCAGTATCCAGATGGCGATGGGCAGGTTGAACAGGCAATGCACCAGCGCGATGCCCACGGGGCTGTTCACCAGCCCGAAGCGCGAGAACAGGATGAAGATGGGCAAGGACAGCACCACCGGCGGCGTGGCGCGAAAGGCGAGCAGAAGCAGCAGGAAATGCCGGTCCCCGACGAAGCTGTAGCGCGACAGCGCATAGGCCGCAGGCAACCCCGCCATCAGGCACAGCGCCACGTTGATCGACACGTAAACCGCCGAATTCCCGATCGACGACATCAGCGCGGGCGAGGCCAGCACCGCGCGGTAGTTGATCAGGCTCCACTCCCCCTCGGCCATCCCCTCGCGCGGCAGGGTGGACATGAAACTGAGCAGGAAGGTCTGCGCCAGCGGCATGAGGATGAACCCCGCCAAGAGGACGATGACCAAGGGACGCCAGCGCCTCATCCCGCCCTCCGCGCCGCCGAGATGCGGGCAAAGGCCCAGATCACGGTGATGACGATCAGGAAATAGACCATCGACCGCGCGGCCGCCGCCCCGTAGTTGAAGGCATTGATCTCCTCGTCCAGATCAATGGCCAGAAACCACGTCGCCTCGTCCGGCCCGCCCGAATTCAGCGCGAAGGCTTCGGTATAGATCATGAAACTGTCCACGAAGCGCAACAGCAGCACGATGCCCAGCGCCCCCGCGATCTTGGGCAGTTCCACATGGCGCAGCACGACAAGGCGCGAGGCCCCGTCGATGGCCGCCGCGCGGTAATAGTCGGGCGAAATCCCCGACAGCCCCGCATAGGACAGGATCACCGACAGCCCCAGCCAGTGCCACGTGTCCATCGCGACCAGCAGCGCCCATGTCAGCGCCGCATTCTCCTTCCAGTCGAAGGGGATGCCAAAGGCGGCAAAGGCCTGCCCCGCCAGCCCCGTCCGCGGATCGACAAGGCCAAGCCACATCATCGCGATCAGGTTCCACGGCACCACAAGGGGCAGCGCCACCAGCATCAGCACGAAGACCGCCCCCCGCATCCCCCGCAACATCAGGGCCAGCGCCACCCCCAGCGGCACCTGCACGGCAATCACCGTGGCCGAAAAGGCAAGGCTGCGCAAAAGGCTCGCATGGAAGCGCGGGTCCGCCACGATCTCGGCATACCACTCCGGCCCGACCCACAGCACATCGGCAAGCGAGAAGATGTCGTGCAGCGAATAGTTGAACACCGAGACCAGCGGCAGCACCCCCACCGCGCCCATGAGCAGCGCCGCAGGCAGCATCAGCACCCACGCGGCATTGCGATAGGGGCGGGGTGTGGTCATCGGCGTGAAAGGTCCGGCTGCATGGCGCAAAGGTCAGCACGGATCGCCGCAAGAGGCAACCGCCGCCAGCCTTGCCCCCCGTGCCGCTCCCCCGCGCCGCTCCCCCGCGCCGCTCCCCCGCGCCGCTCCCCCGTGCCGCTCCCCCGTGCCGCTCCCCCGTCCTTGCCCGCCCTCCCGACGCCGATGGCATGGGGTCGAACGGCGGGGCAGGGGCCGCAGCGCGGAGTAGCTCAGGGTTGTGACCGCCCGGCGCTCCCGCCGCGCTCTTGCTTGTAAGCTATTGAAGGAAAGCAAAACTTACCTTCATTTCCCTTCGTGCGGAACCGCAAAAAAAATCTCGCGGCGGGGGTGTGAACGTTAAAATATATTAACGATTGGACGTTACAGCCTTCACCCTCGAACGGGGAGCAATCGAAGTCAGGATTGACCATGAAAGACAGATACCATGCGATTCTCGGCGCCGCCCTGCGCGAATGCGGGCGTGACGGCGCGGCAACTTCACCTCTCGACAACACCTATGCGACGATCCTGATGCGGACATTCGAGGTGTTCCGCGATACGCGCAAACTCATGCTCGGCGACCGGCCGCGCATGGTGGACGAAACCTTCGGCGACAGCACCGAGAACGAACAGGCCTATGACCGTGCGCAACGGCGGCTCAAGCTGTTGAACGACACGACCCGCCCCAAGGCGCTTGCCCTGATGCGGGCGGTGGCCGTGGCGACCCGTGAAATCGCCACCACCCCCTCGACGCGCGAGGCGAAACGCGACGCCTGCCGCGCCCTTCTCGCCGCATTGGACGAGGTCTACGAAGGCATCGTCAACCTCGGCGCACCGTCCTACGGCACGGACACAGCCTGGTATGTGAAGCGCCCCGTATTCACCGACCTTGCCTGACGCAACCCCGGCCCAAGGGCAAGCGTTCAAGCCTGCCCTTGGACCTTCCGCCGCAGCCTCCCGTCCGTCGCAGTCCGGCGCGACCTTGCGGATCGGCAACGAACGGGCATGAATCGCCTGCCCGCACTTGAAAGCGCAGCCTCCAGTTGCAACATCCGGATCGTGGAGGTGCCGTAAATGTTTGCCTGGGTATATCGTGCGGTCGACACCGCCATTGACGATGCGTTAAGCAAGCGCGTCATCCGCGATGCAAACCTGACCGTCGATGAATATTTCAAACGGCGCGGGATCAAGAAAGATGACCGCCTGAACCAGATCCTCGCCAACCTGCGCGAGGTCTATGACAATACGGCATCCCTGCTGACCCACATCTCGGCCATGATCGCCGTTCTCGGCATCATGCTCGTCGTCGTGGACAAAGACAGCCTTTTCAGCCGCGTGATCGAGATCGAGGTTGTCCTCTACACGATCATGGCCGCACTTTGCGTCTACAATCTTCGCCGCTACGAACTGGCCCGCAAGCTACCGCGCGACTATCTCGACGATCTTTATCTAAGCTACATCAAGCGCAGGTATCTCTACGTCATCTACACCGATGTGGTGCTGGTGATCACCCTTCTGTTCCTCGGGTCGATGATCGCCCACTTCGTCTTCGGGCGGTAGCCGTCACACCTCTTCGATGCGGATCGCCACGGCCTGCCCCTGAACCACCCCCGTGGCGGGGAAAGCGGCAAGCGCATGGGCGATATCGGCGGGGGCCGCCTTGTGCGTGACGATCAGCACGGTCGCGTCATCATCCTCGCCCGGCTGGTTGATCTGCCGCATCTGGTCGATGGAGATGCCCGCATCCCCCAGACAGGTCGCAACCTTCGCCAAGGCACCGGGTTTGTCGAGCAGCGTCATCCGCAGGTAATAGGGCGCGGGCGTCGCGGCCTTGGCGGGGGTCGCCGCCGACAGACCCTTCGCGGGGCGGCCAAAGGTCGGCATGCGGAAGCCGCGCGCGATGTCGATCACGTCGCCCATCACCGCACTCGCCGTCGGCCCTTCGCCGGCACCCGGCCCGCGCAGCACGATCTGCCCGACCGAGTCGCCTTCCAGCACGACCATGTTGGTCCCGCCCTGCAACTGCCCCAGCGGGCTGTCGGACGGCACAAGGCAGGGCGTCATGCGCTGCTCCAGCCCGCGCCCCGTCATCTGCGCCACGCCCAGCAGCTTGATGCGATAGCCCATGTCCTCGGCCATGCGGATATCGTCGATCGAGACGTTGCCGATCCCCTCCAGCTCAACCGCGTCGAAGCTGACCTTCGTGCCAAAGGCGATGGCGGCGAGCAGCGACAGCTTGTGACCCGCGTCGATCCCGCCCACGTCAAGGTTCGGGTCCGCCTCCAGATAGCCAAGCTGCCGCGCCTCTTCGAACACCGCCTCATAGGGCAGGCCCGCGCTCTGCATCCGCGTCAGGATATAGTTGCAGGTGCCGTTCATCACGCCCATCACGCGGCGCATCTGGTTTCCGGCCAAGCCTTCGGTCAGCGCCTTGATCACGGGGATGCCGCCCGCAACGGCCGCCTCGAAACGGATCACGCGACCCTTCGCCTCGGCTGCTTCGGCCAGTTCCTGCCCGTAATGCGCCAGAAGCGCCTTGTTCGCCGTGACCACATCCTTGCCCGAGGCGATCGCGGCTTCCGTCGCCAGCTTCGCCGGACCTTCCGACCCGCCCATCACCTCGACAAAGACATCCACGTCATCGCGCTTGGCAAGCGCCACGGGGTCAACCTCCCACGCGTAACCCGACAGGTCCGCATCGCGCTTCTTGGCCTTGTCCCGAGCCGAGACGGCGGTGATCACCACGGGCCGCCCCGCACGGGCCGCGATCAGATCGGCATGGCGTTGCACGATCTTGACGACACCGATCCCCACGGTCCCGAGACCTGCAAGACCAAGGCGAAGGGGCGCGGGCATATGAGACTCCATCGGCGAGCGAACAACCCCGACCTGTTAGCCGTTCGGCGCGGGGCTTGCAACGCGCCGGACGGTGGCAGGCGCGCGATTGTGCCTAGGGCTGGGCCGCCGCCCGCAGCGCCGCCCCGCGCGCATCGAGTGCTGCGGCACTTTCATCGGAAGTGCGCGCGGCGGGGGCAGGCAGGATCTCCTCCAGCGGCAAAAGCCGCGGCGTCGGTCCCGTGGGCGGCGCGGTCTTCGCTCCGGCAAGGCCACAGGCCGACAGGGAAATCAGAAGCAAAAGGGAAAGGGCAGGGCGCATGGACAGGCCTTCGGCTGGGATCGCACGCAGTCTATCCCGCCCGCCCCCCAAGCGCCAGAAGCGGGATTTCACGAAAATCCCGCTGCGGAAAAAACGTATTTTCCGGCCACCGCATGCACTGCGCCCGCCCCGCTTGCCCAACCCGCGACGGGGGGCCGTCTGCCCCCCCAGCCCATTGGTACCTTGTACCAATGGCGAAACCAACGGGCTACCCCCGAGGATATTTGAGCAAGCGTGAAAGGGGCAAAACCCGTCTCTTCCCCCGTTCACCTTTGCCCAAATACTCCGGGGGGAGTCCCGCATCGCGGGACGGGGGGCTGGCCCCCCGCGACGGTGGAGGCAAACGGAAAGGGCAGGCCCCGAAGGGACCTGCCGCTACCGTTGAGGAGCGGAATTTGCGTCAAATTCCGTCCCGGATTTTGCGTCAAAATCCGTCAGTGCGCGGGCTTGATGAACGTCCCGTTCCGCAGCTCGGCAAAGGCCTGCTGCAATTCGGCCTGCGTGTTCATCACGATGGGGCCGTGCCAAGCCACCGGCTCCTGGATCGGCGCGCCCGAGATCAGCAGGAACCGCACCCCGTCCGGCCCCGCCTGCACCGTCACCTCGTCGCCCGCGCCGAACTGCACCAGCGTGCGGTCGCCCGACATGTCGCGGATGTTGACCTCCTGCCCCTGCACTTCCTTTTCCAAGAGCACTCCCCGCGGGCGCGAGGCGTCGCGGAAGTTGCCCTTGCCGTCGAAGACATAGGCAAAGGCCTTGCGGCGGGTGTCCACCTTGAAGGTCTTCTTCTTCTCCGGCGGGACATAGATGTCGAGGTATTGCGGATCGGCGGCGATCCCGTCCACGGGGCCGGTCTTGCCCCAGAACGACCCCACGATCACCTTCACCGTGGTGCCGTCGTCATCCATGATCTCGGGGATGTCGTTCGACTTCACGTCCTGATAGCGCGGCTGGGTCATCTTCAGATGCTTGGGCAGGTTGGCCCAAAGCTGGAAGCCGTGCATCTGGCCTTTGGCGTTCCCCTTGGGCATCTCCTGGTGCAGGATGCCGGACCCCGCCGTCATCCATTGCACATCGCCGCCCTTCAGCGTGCCACGGTTGCCCAAGGAGTCGCCATGCTCCACCGATCCGGCCAGCACATAGGTGATCGTCTCGATCCCGCGATGCGGATGCCACGGAAAGCCGCGCATGTAATCGCGCGGGTCCTCGTTGCGGAAATCGTCGAACATCAGGAACGGGTCGAACTGTGCCGGATCGCCGAAGCCGAAGGCGCGGTGCAAGGCAACGCCCGCACCCTCCATCGTCGGCTGGGCGCGGGTTTCGGTCAGGACAGGGCGGATCGACATGGCGGGTGCTCCTTTTGGGTCGGCCTCGGGCCGTCTTTCCCCTAGCTAGGCGCAGCGCCCCCCTCTGGCAATGACCCCGCCGCTCCCTGCCGCGCAATGCATTTGTGCAGCGATGCACAGCCCTAGCAGGCCACACCCGCCTGACATAGCTTCGCCACGTAATAGGGCCGCAGCACCACCCAGTCGCTGAAACTCGACGGAACCGTATAGGTGACAAGCGGGATGTTCATCGGTGCGGCATAGTTCATCGTCGTATCGACGATCAGGGCATGGCTGCCCACCGTCAGCGCAGGCAAGGTCGCCGCCCGCGACTGCAACTGCGCATCGGTCATGGCCGGAAGCAGCGCGCCCGGCGAATGCGACCAGACCACGGCCACATCCGCGTCATTCGGGCCGGTGCGCCTGAAGGCGGTGAACCGGCTTGTCACGTTGAAACGCCCGGGCACGACCAGTTCCATGCCCGCATCCAGCCCCGCCAGCGTCGTCGTATCGACCGGCACCATCTCGCGGGCCAGCATGTCGGCGGCGGCATGGGTCGCCCGCTGCAGGGCGGCCTTGCTCGAGAAGCCGTCCCAGAACACGAAGACGCCGACCCAGGCCGCGGCGAGCAGCGGAATGAACATCATCGCCTCGAGGATGGCCGAGCCACTCTCGTCGCGCCAGAAGCGGCGCAGGCCGTGCCAAAGGGGTGCCGCAGCCATCAGTTCACACTCCCCGCCAGAATGGTCGAGGACGCGACATCATAGATCCGCGGCCCCCGGATCATCGCCACGGGGGTCAGGCTTTCCACCGGGATGCAGGCCCGCAGCAACACGAAACCGTTCGTCTGACCCGCCACATAGCGGCGCACGGGCGTCACGCCATTGCCCTGATCCGCGCAGGAGGCGGGGACCGCAGGCACCGCCACGTCGCTTCGCGGCAAGGCGATCACCTGCACCTTCAACGTCGTCGCGCAGTTCGGAAAGACCGTCATCACCTTGCACAGGTCCCCGCGGATATCGGCCACCGTCGGATTGCCCAGCGTCCCCTGCCGGATCGACCGCGCCGTCATGGCGACCGCCTTGTCCAGCAGCGCATCCCGCGTCGTGGACAGGCCCGAGTCGACGGTCATGAGGAACATCCCGAACACCACGGGCAGGGCCAGCACGAATTGCGTCACCGCAGATCCGTCCTCGGTCCGGCCAAAGCGCCGCAACCGCCCGCGACCGGCGCCTGTCATTCGCCCGCTCATTGCACATACCCCTGCTGCGCGATCGTCTGCGCGATGATCTTCATCGTCCCCGACAGGTTCGCCGAGGATGTCTCGAAATAATGCCCGACCGACGAGGCGCAGTATTTCAGCCCCGGCTTGCCGCGTTCGGCGGCATCGACGGCCACCGTGTAGATCACGATCCCCGCCGCCTTGGCCGCATCGCATTCGGCCTTGAAATTGGCCTCCTGCGTGGAAAAGGCGACATAGGACTTCATCTTCTCCAATTCGGTAAGATAGGTGTCCTGCACGTTCTGCAGCGCCGTCTTCGTCGTAGTCGGAAGCGACTGTGCCAAGGGGCGTGCATAAAGCTGCCCTGCCACCCATGACGCCGAAACATAGCGCCACACCTGCGGCCAGGTCAGCGTCGTGTAGCCGTTCGCGGTGCAGGCCGTCGTCCATGTGCCGGTCAAGGGCTGAAACCACTTCGCCGCGTTGCTGCCGTTTCCGGTCGGATGGTTGATGCAGTAATTGCCAGAATTGTCCCGCTTGATGGGCGAAAGGCCGCTTGCATAGGCCGGAGCCAGAACCACCGACTGCCCCGTCGCCTCGACATCGCCCGATCCCGACTTGTTCACGAAGACGATCACCTTTTGCAGATTGGCCGTGCCGTGCGCCTGCGGCACGCCCGGGAAAGCGGTGGTCTTGATCGCACTGTTTGCCGACGGGTCGAGCATCGCCGCCGCCCAGTGCATGCCGTAATCCCAACGCGTGCCGCCCGCCGCGCCCGTGGCACCGATCTGGGTCTTGATCGTCGTGGCATCGCTCGACGGTTCGCGGATCACCGTCGACGTCTCGAACGGGCAGATCGAATTCTTCGACTCGGGCCGTGCGCCCGTCTGGGTCGGGGCGGCATAGGCGGTGATCGGTGCAACATAAGAGTTCAGGTCCGCCGGAACCCGCGTGTCATAAGCCGTCGTGGTCAAAATCGGCAGGCTGCCGAAATCGCCGGTCTTGGCTTCGATGCAGTTGGAATTGGTCACGCCGGACAGGTTCGTCACCGTATACTTCGACCGCATCGTCGCAGACAGGTTGACCCCGTTGTTATAGGGCACAAGCGTCAGCGCCTTGGTGCTGCTCGTGTCGTTCGCATAAAGGCGCGTGACGAAATCCTGCAGCCCGGTGCGCAAGGTCGATATGATTGCGGATGTCTGGTTCGCGGCCTCGAAGGCCACAACCACCTCGGCCTTCCCGGGCACGTCCGCGGCGGAACCGGTGCCGATGTTCAGCGTCGAGATATTCAGCATCTGCATGAACTGGTTCGTCTGCGACCCGCTGGCCGAGGCCGTCAGCGTGCGGTAATCGGTCGAATTCGTCGCGCTGACGCCGCCGACCAGACCGCTTGCTCCGGCGCGTCCCATGCAGGCGTCGATTGCCGCACCCGGGTTCTTCGTCGCGGCATCCGGCAGGTCGATCACCGCCGCATTGACCGTGCAGGCATCCAGCGCCCGCTGTGCCTTGGCCCGCGATGTCTCTTGCCGCATCACATCGACCGAGATGCCGCCCACCGCCACCGAAAGGAAAAGCAGGCCCAGCCCGAAATAGGACATCGACCCAGACTCGCCGCGTAAAAAACCTGTCACTCGCACCATGCCACACTCGTCACTGGCGGGGCCAATACGCTCCGCCACATGCGGGGCAGGCCATCCGTGACGACAGGTCTAGCCTTGGATTGTGCATCTATTGGGGCGCAAGGCGGGCGTCTTTGGTGCCGGTCCGCTCCGGTTTCGCATCGTTTTGCATGTAAGGGCCACGCTTTCGCCCCATGCGTAAACGCAGGCCGCGCCCCGGGCGGGCGTTGGCCCCGCGGCGGCCCCCGCAAAGCCCGTCCGCGATTCGCGCCCCCCTCCCCGCAACTCGCTTCGGAAAAACCTTCGGCAGAGGTTAGCGTAAAGATCCGCAAATCCTGCCGTATTGCTGTTGGGGGCATCCGTTTTCCGTGTTTATCTTCGCCTGCCCGCCCCGTTCGTCGGTCGGGCCGGACGTTCAAAAGGACCGCCCCCATGACCGCCTCCATGACCGCCAAGGAACCGAGCTTCCGTGAATCCGTCGACCTGATGTTCAACCGCGCCGTGCGGCTGATGGACCTCTCGCCGGGGCTGGAGCAGAAGATCCGCGTCTGCAACTCCACCTACACCGTCCGCTTCGGCGTGCGCCTGCGCGGCAAGATCGAAACCTTCACCGGCTACCGCTCGGTCCATTCCGAACACATGGAACCCGTCAAGGGCGGCATCCGCTACGCCCTGTCCGTGCATCAGGACGAGGTCGAGGCGCTCGCCGCCCTGATGACCTACAAATGCGCCCTCGTCGAAACCCCCTTCGGCGGGTCCAAGGGCGGGCTTTGCATCGACCCCCGCGCATGGGACGAACACGAGCTGGAACAGATCACCCGCCGCTTCGCCTATGAACTGATCAAGCGCGACCTGATCCACCCCGCCCAGAACGTCCCCGCCCCCGACATGGGCACGGGCGAGCGGGAGATGGCATGGATCGCCGACCAATACGCGCGCATGAACACCACCGACATCAACGCCAAGGCCTGCGTCACCGGAAAACCGCCCCACGCGGGCGGGATTCAGGGACGCGTCGAAGCCACGGGCAGGGGGGTGCAATACGCGCTCCGCGAATTCTTCCGCCACCCCGAAGACGTGGCCAAGGCACGGCTCTCCGGCACGCTCGACGGCAAGCGCGCCATCGTGCAGGGCTTGGGCAACGTGGGCTACCACGCCGCCAAATTCCTGTCCGAAGAGGACGGCGTGAAGATCACAGCCATCATCGAACGCGACGGCGCGCTGTCGGATGACAACGGGCTGAACGTCGAAGCCGTCCGCCGGCACATGAACGCCACCGGCGGGCTCAAGGGCTACGCGGGCGCCACCTACACCGAAAACGGCGCGGCCATGCTCGAAGCGCCCTGCGACCTGCTCATCCCCGCCGCGATGGAAGGGGTCATCAACCTGTCCAACGCCGACCGCATCAAGGCTCCGCTCATCATCGAAGCGGCCAACGGTCCCGTCACCTTCGGCGCCGACGAAATCCTGCGCAAGAAGGGCTGCGTCATCATCCCCGACATGTATGCCAACGCGGGCGGGGTGACGGTCAGCTATTTCGAATGGGTCAAGAACCTGTCGCACATCCGCTTCGGCCGCATGCAGCGGCGGGCCGAGGAATCGCGCTCGCGCCTTCTGGTCGAAGAGCTTGAACGCCTCTCCGCCGACCAGAACCTCGGCTGGACCCTGACCGCCGATTTCAAGGAACGCTTCCTCACCGGATCGGATGAACTCGCCCTCGTCCGCTCGGGGCTGGATGACACCATGCGCACCGCCTATCAGGCGATGCGGGCGGTCTGGCACGGGCGCAACGATGTCGAAGACCTGCGCGTCGCGGCCTATATCGTCTCCATCGGGCGCGTGGCGGCCACCTATCGCTCGAAGGGGCTGTAGCCTTTAAGCATACTTAAAAATAGTCGCAAAGCCGACTTTGGTTTGTCCGACTTTTGCCTGATTCCGGCAGCATTCCTTGCATTTGGTAAGGATCGTTAATGGAGTCTCCCATGTCGAAGCGGGCATCGGCCCCTCGGTCGCGCTTGCGCAGCTTCCTGCGCGAAGACGGGGGCAGTTTCACCATCGAGGCGCTGTTCTGGCTGCCGATCTTCGTCGTCGTCCTCTCCATCGTGGCCGACACGGCGATGATCTACGCCAAGCAAAGCCAGGTCTTGCGGGTGGTGCAGGATGCCAACCGGCAATTCGCCGTGGGCAAGCTTGCCGACGGAACGGCCACGGCGAATTACATCCTCGGCGTCGTCACTCCGATGAGTCCGCATGCCACCGCCACCTCGCAACTCGTCAACGGTGTGATCACCACGACCGTGACCATGCCCGCAAGCGACCTGATCGCCACCGGCATCATCACCATGATGAAAACGATGGATGTCCGCGTCGTGCTGCAGCAGATGAAAGAGGTCTGACATGACCGCGCCCCGCACCCGACTCCGTCTCCGCCTCCGCCGCCTGTTCCGCCGCGAAGACGGCAGCGGCACCGTCCTGTCGCTCTTCTTCCTCACCGCCTGCGTCGGCATGGCGGGCTTCGCCATCGACCTGCAACGCGCCGCCACCCTTCAGGTGCAGCTTCAGGCCGTGGCCGACAGCGCCGCCCATGCGGCGATGATCGCCCGCTCCACCCAGACCGAAACGCAGGCCAAGGCAACCGCCGTCAACATCGCCAAGGCGAACCTTCCGGTCGCCACCTTCGGCACCGTGCTGACGGCGGCCGATGTGCAATTCGGCTCGTGGAACGCGGTAGACCGCATCTTCACCCCCACCACCGGCTCTACCGAGGCGGTGCAGGTTACACTCCGCCGCACGGCGGCAAACAGCAATCCGGTCAAGACATTCCTGATGCGCTTCGGCGGCGCCAAGCAACTCGACATGACGCGCCGCGCCATCATGCTCGGCTACGACCCCGATTGCCTGCGCGAAGGCTTCGTGGCGCAGGGGCTGGTGGACATCCAGTCCAACAACACCTTCAAGAACGGCTTCTGCATCCACTCCAACACGGTGGTAAAGGTCAGTTCCGGCAATTTCTTCGAAACCGGCGTCAAGGTTTCCATGCCCGACAAGTCGCAGGTGCTGATGCCGAACTCCGGCTATTCCTCCAGCCCCGGCCTGCAAGAGGCGCTCTCGTCGAACCGCTACGACATCCGCATCCTCAGCCGCATCACCACGATCATCAACGGCCTCACCTCGGGCAATGCGCTCTTCATTCCCTCCTACATCACCACCACGACCCCGCTCGTCCTTGCTCCGAGTGCGGTGAAGAAGAACTCCTTCACCCAGGGCCGCATCTATTCCATCACCTGCTCCGGCAACCAGAAGATGACGATCGGCAGCGACTACACCCTCACCAAAACGGTGATCGTCACCAACTGCCCGATCACCTTCTCCAACGGTGCCAAGATCGAGGACGCGGTGATCGCCACCACCAACACCGATGTGAAATCCATCGACGGGCCGAACGGCATCGTCCTCGGCAAGAACGACAACTGCGCCGCAGGGGGCGGCACGCAGGTTCTGACGATGGGCGGGATGAGCTTTGCCTCGGGGCTGGAAGTCTATGGCGCGCAACTCCTCGCCGCCAAGGACATCACCTTCTCGGCCTCGGCGCTGGGCGTGAAGGGGGCGGCCTTTGTCGCGGGCGGGACGATCTCCACCACCTCGGGCGTCACCATGTCCTACTGCGCGGGCGCAGGGATGGAACAGAACTTCCGCATGATCTACGCCAAGCTCGTTCTCTGACGGCAAGGCTTCAAAGCGACACGATCCTGTCGCATCCGGCAATGGCTTTGCGGGGCGGGGGTTGCATCCTCCGCCCCGACGCGTTCTTACTCGACGCGCCATGAACGGGACGGGACGCGATGCGCTATTCAGGCTTGAAGGTGATCACCGAAGGGCTCTTCGGCAACAAGGGCTGGAAGCCCGCATGGCGCGACTCCGCGCCCAAAGCCGAATATGACGCCATCATCATCGGCGGCGGCGGGCATGGCCTCTCGACCGCCTATTACCTCGCCAAGAACCACGGGCTGACCAACATCGCCGTGCTGGAAAAGGGCTACCTCGGCTCCGGCAACATCGGGCGCAACACCACCATCGTCCGCGCCAACTACTTCCTTCAGGGCAATTCCGAATTCTACAGCCATTCCATGAAGTTGTGGGAAGGACTTGAGTCCGAGCTCAACTACAACGTCATGCATTCGCAGCGCGGCCTCATCA
Source organism: Paracoccaceae bacterium (assembly GCA_027489375.1). GTDB lineage: Bacteria > Pseudomonadota > Alphaproteobacteria > Rhodobacterales > Rhodobacteraceae > Paragemmobacter. The sequence continues at coordinate 51,542 of JAIXZW010000001.1, forward strand.
ACCTGTTCCACTCCGACGGCCAGCGCGACGCCTTCGCACGGCGCGGCAACGCGATGATCAACCAGGGCGACGACGCGATCCTTCTGGACCGCGAAGGCGTGCGCGAACACCTGCCCTACCTCGACTTCGAACAGACCCGCTTCCCGATCTACGGCGGCCTTTTGCACCCCCGTGGCGGCACGGCGCGGCACGATGCGGTGGCATGGGGCTATGCGCGCGGCGCCGACAGGCGCGGCGTGGACCTGATCCAGAATTGCGAAGTCACCGGCATCGACATCGAAAACGGGCGCGTCACCGGCGTGCAGACCACGCGCGGCGCGATCCGCGCGAAAAAGGTCGGCATGGTCGTCGCTGGCCGCTCGTCCCAAGTCGCCGCCATGGCCGGAATGCGCCTGCCCATCGAAAGCCACATCCTGCAAGCCTTCGTGACCGAGGGGCTGAAGCCGGTCATCGACCACGTGATCAGCTTCGGCATGGGCCACTTCTACATCAGCCAGTCCGACAAGGGCGGTCTGGTCTTCGGCGGCGACCTCGACTTCTACGCAAGCTACGCAAGCCGCGGCAACCTGCCGATGGTCGAACACGTGATGGAAGCGGGCATGACCCTCATGCCGATGATCGGCCGCGCCAAGGTGCTGCGCTCGTGGGGCGGGATCATGGACATGTCGCCCGACGGCTCGCCCATCATCGACAAGACGCATATCGACGGCCTCTTCGTCGACTGCGGCTGGAACTATGGCGGCTTCAAAGCCGTGCCCGCATCCGGCTGGTGCATGGCGCATCTGATGGCGACCGGAGAGTCCCACCCCGTCGCCGCCCGCTTCAAACTCAACCGCTTCGCAACCGGCCATATCCTCGACGAGGAAGGCACCGGTTCGCAGCACAACCTGCACTGATCCTGATGGACCTGCCCCTGACACATCGGTCGGACGCCTCCGGCGGGAGTATTTTTCCAAGGGTGAACACGCCTCGCTTCATCCTTGCCCAAATACTCCGGGCTAAGGCCGCAGGCCGAGGGGCAGCGCCCCTCCTCGCAACCGTAACGAAGAACCACAAGGCAAAGACATGCGCCTGACCTGCCCCCTTTGCGGAGAACGCGACCGCCGCGAGTTCTATTACTACGGCTCGGACGATTACCTGAACCGCCCCTCCGAAGGCGCCGCGCCCGATGCGTGGGACGACTACCTGCACCTGCGCACCAACCCCGCAGGGATCACGCATGACCTCTGGTATCACGACATGGGCTGTTCCTCGTGGCTGCGCGTGACGCGCAACACCGTCACCCATGAAATCCACGCCGTGGAGGCCATCGCCGCCCCGAAAGCCAGCGCTAGGGGGGCCGCGAAATGAGGATCGAAGGAAGGGGTCAAATCGACCGCACCAAACCCGTCCGCTTCAGCTTCGACGGCCGAGACTATACCGGCTTCAAGGGCGACATCCTCGCCTCGGCCCTGCTCGCCAATGGCGTGAAACTGGTGGGCCGCAGCTTCAAATACCACCGCCCGCGCGGCATCCTGACCGCAGGCTCGGAAGAGCCGAATGCGATGGTCGAAATTCTCGAAGGCAACCAGCAAACCCCGAACACCCGCGCCACGGTGCAGGAACTCTATGACGGGTTGAAAGCCCGCAGCCAGAACCGCTTCCCCGCGCTTTCCTTCGACGTGATGGGGGTGAACGATCTGGCCGCGCCCTTCCTGTCGGCGGGCTTCTATTACAAGACCTTCATGTGGCCGCGCCCCTTCTGGGAAAAGCTCTACGAGCCGATCATCCGCCGCGCCGCAGGGCTTGGCCGCCTTTCGGGCAAGCATGACGAGGGGCATTACGAAAAGGCATGGGCCTTCTGCGACATCCTCGTCATCGGTGCCGGACCCACGGGCCTCATGGCCGCGCTGACGGCGGCACGGGCAGGGGCCGACGTCATCCTCGCCGACGAAGATGCCCGCATGGGCGGGCGACTGCTTGCCGACCTGACCGGGGTTGACGGCAAATCCGGCCCCGACTGGGTGGAAAGCGTTCTCGCCGAACTCCGCGCCCTGCCCAACGTGCGCCTGATGTCCCGCACCAGCGTGACCGGCGCCTATGACGACGGCACCTTCGGCGCGTTGGAGCGCGTCTCGCTCCACCGCAGCCCCGCGCCGCATCTGCCGCGCGAATGTTTCTGGCGCATCGTCGCAGGGCAAACCGTCCTCGCCGCAGGCGCGCTGGAACGCCCGCTCGCCTTCCCCGACAACGACCGCCCCGGCATCATGCTGGCGGGGGCCGTCCGCGCCTATCTCAACCGCTACGGCGTGGCGGCGGGCAAACGCGTCACCCTCATCGCCAACAATGACGCCGCCCGCCTGACCGCCCGCCAGCTCATGGCCGCAGGCGTCAAGGTCGCGGCCATCCTCGACACCCGCCCCGATGCCAGCGCGGTCGAGGAGTGCCCCGTCTATCTTGGTTCCACCATCACCGCGACCCGTGGCCGCCTCGGCCTCAGCGGCGTAACGGTCGCCCATGCCGCGGGCACGGCCACCATCGAAACCGACTGCCTCGCCATGTCGGGCGGCTGGAACCCGACTGTCCACCTCACCTGCCACCTCAATGGCCGCCCCGTCTGGCGCGAGGATATCGCAGCCTTCGTCCCCGCCCCGAATGCCGTGCCGCGCCTGACGCCCGCAGGCGCCTGCAACGGCGCGTTCTCGACCGCCGCCTGCCTTGCCGAAGGCGCGGACGCGGCACGCAAAGCCCTCGCCGCGCTGGGCAGGACCGCGCCCCCGATGGCCGCACCCAAGGCCGAGGATGCGCCCTACACCCTCACCCCCTTCTGGCAGACGCCGGATGTGAAGGGCCGCCAATGGCTCGACTTCGCCAATGACGTCACGACCAAGGATGTGAGGCTCTCAGCGCAGGAAAACTTCGCCTCGGTCGAGCATATGAAGCGCTACACCACCCAAGGCATGGCCCCCGATCAGGGCAAGAACTCCAACGTGGGCGCACTCGCCGTGCTCGCCGATGCCACGGGGCGCGGCATCCCGCAGACCGGCACGACGACCTTCCGCCCGCCCTACACCCCCGTTTCCATCGCCGCGATGGGCGCAGGCGGGCGAGGCGCGGGCTTCGCCCCGCAACGCTTCCTCACCTCCGATCAGGCCTCCCGCGACCGCGGCGCGCCGATGATCGAAGCGGGCCTCTGGTATCGCCCCAGCTACTTCCCCAAACCCCATGAAAAAACATGGCGCGAGGCCTGCGACCGCGAGGTCCTCATGGTCCGCGCCTCGGTCGGCGTGGCCGATGTCTCCACCCTCGGCAAGATCGACATCCAAGGCCGCGATGCCGCCCGCTTCCTCGACCTCGTCTACACCAACACCTTCTCCACCCTCCCCACGGGCCGCGTCCGCTACGGGCTGATGCTGCGCGAGGACGGGCATGTGCTCGATGACGGCACCACGGCACGGCTGGGCGAAAACCACTACCTGATGACCACCACCACCGCCGCGGCGGGGCTGGTGATGCGCCACCTCGATTTCGTGCATCAGGCCTTCTGCGCCGACTGGGACGTCCGCTTCATCAGCGTGACCGAAACCTGGGCGCAATTCGCCATCGCAGGACCGAAAGCCCGCGACCTTCTCGCCACCCTCGGCACGATGCCAGACCTGCCCTTCATGGGCGTGGCCCCCGTCACGCTCGGAAGCGTGAACGCCCGCCTCTTCCGCATCTCCTTCAGCGGGGAACAGGGCTACGAACTCGCCGTCCCCACCCGCTACGGCGAGGCGCTCTTCCGCGACCTCGTCGCCCGCGCCGAAACGATGGGCGGCGGCCCCTACGGGATGGAGGCGCTCAACGTCCTGCGCATCGAAAAGGGCTTCATCACCCACGCCGAAATCCACGGCCGCACCACGGCCTTCGACATCGGCATGGAAAAGATGGTCTCGGCGAAAAAGGACTGCATCGGCAAGGCCGCCGCCGCCCGTCCGGGCATGACCGGTCCCGACCGCGAACAACTCGTCGGCCTGAAACCCCTGTCCGACGCCGCCATCACCGCAGGCGCGCATCTCTTCACCCCCGGTGATCAGGTGAAGCGCGAGAATGATCAGGGCTACGTCACCTCGGTCGGCTATTCGCCGGTGCTGAACGCATGGCTCGGCCTCGGCTTCCTGAAAAACGGCCGCGCGCGGCATGGCGAGCGGATCCGCCTCGTCGACCACCTGCGGGGCATCGACCTTCTCTGCGAAGTCACCGATCCCGTGTTCCACGACAAGGAGGGGGTGAAACTCCGTGCCTGACCTCATCGCCAAATCCGCCCTCGCGGGCCACGCCGCCGCCCTGACGCTGGGCGATACCACGCTCGCCGAAGCGCCCATGACCACGATCACCAGCATCGCGCCCTTCCCGAACAAGGGGAAAGCGGTCGATGCGGCGCTCAAACCCTTGGGCCTCGAATTCCCCGCCCCCAACACGGCCAGCAGCAAGGACGGGGCGCGCCTGCTCTGGACGGGCCGCCAACAGGCCTTCCTCATCGGCACCGCCGCCCCCGACATGGGCGACGCCGCCGCCGTGACGGACCAGAGCGACGGCTGGGTGATCCTCACGCTCTCCGGCCCGCTCGCCCGCGACACGCTGGCCCGCCTCGTCCCGCTCGACCTGCGCGATGCGGCCTTCCCCGTGGGCACGACCACGCGCTCCGGCCTGAACCACATGGCGCTGATCCTGACACGCACGGGGGACGCGGCCTACGAGATCATGACCTTCCGCTCGATGGCCCGCACCGCCTGGCACGAACTGGCCGAGGCGCTGGAAACCCAAGCCGCACGGCTGGACCAACTGGCGTAAGGAAAGGGGGCATTCTGCCCCCTCGCCCCTGCGGGGCTTCACCCCCCGAGGATATTTGAGAAACAGATGAAAACAGGGGGAGATTCCCCTTCATCTGTTTCTCAAATATCCTCGGGGGGTGAGGCCGTCAGGCCGAGGGGGCGCGAGCGCCCCCTATCGCCCTTTGACAAGGGGCAAGCGCGGGCCGATATAGAACCCATGTCCCTGCCACCCGGATTCATCGACGAACTCCGCAACCGCGTGCCGCTGTCACAGGTGGTGGGCCGCAAGGTCACATGGGATCTGCGCAAATCGAACATGGCCAAGGGCGACTGGTGGGCACCGTGCCCCTTCCATCAGGAAAAGTCGGCCTCCTTCCACGTAGACGACCGCAAGGGTTTTTACTACTGCTTCGGCTGCCATGCGAAGGGTGATGCCGTGGGCTTCGTGAAAGAGGCCGACAACGTCTCCTTCATGGAAGCCGTCGAAATCCTCGCCCGCGAGGCGGGGATGCAGATGCCCGCCCGCGACCCGCAGGCCGTGCAGAAAGCCGACCGCCGCAGCCAGTTGGCCGAGGTGATGGAAGAGGCGGTGAAATGGTTCCGCCTCCAGTTGAAAACCTCTGCCGCGTCCGAAGCCCGCGCCTATCTCGAAAAGCGCCGCCTCTCGCCCGAGGCGCAGGATCGTTGGGAAATCGGCTACGCCCCTGACCAGCGGCAGGCGCTGTTCCATGCGCTGACGCAAAAGGGCATCGCGCCCGACCTGATCGTCGACAGCGGTGTCTGCGCCAAACCCGACGCCGATGCATCTGCGCGCGATGCGCGCGGGGGCGGGCCACCCTACGACCGCTTCCGGGGCCGCATCATCTTTCCCATCCGCGATGGCCGTGGCCGCGCCATCAGCCTTGGCGGGCGCTCGCTCGACCCCAACGCCCGCGCCAAATACCTCAACGGTCCCGAAACCGAGCTGTTCGACAAGGGCCGCAACCTCTTCAACCACGCCCCCGCGCGCGAGGCGGCGGGCAAGGGGCTGCCGCTGATCGTGGCCGAAGGCTACATGGACGTCATCGCCCTGTCCGAAGCGGGCTTCCGCGCCGCCGTGGCCCCGCTCGGCACCGCCGTCACCGAAGACCAGCTCCGCCTCCTCTGGCGCATCAGCGACGAGCCGGTCATCGCCCTCGACGGCGACACGGCAGGCATCCGCGCCGCCCTGCGCGTGATCGACCTTGCCCTGCCGCTGCTGGAAGCGGGCAAGGCGCTGCGCTTCGCCATCCTGCCCCAAGGGCTGGACCCCGACGACCTGATCAAGGCCCAAGGCCCCGCCGCCATGCAGCGCGTGCTCGACGAGGCGCAGCCGATGGTGAACCTGCTCTGGCGGCGCGAGACGGAAGGCAAGGTCTTCGACAGCCCCGAACGCAAGGCCGCACTCGACAAGAAACTCCGCGCCGCACTGTCCAAGATCGCCGACCCCTCCATCCGCGGCCATTATGGAGAGGATATCAAGGCGCTGCGCCTCACCCTCTTTGGCCGCGATGCGCGCCCCTTCAAGGAATGGACCCCGCGCCCGCAGGGCGGGGCAGGGGGCCGCTTCGCCCTGCCCCGCCCCGTGGCACCCATGCCCACCACCCGCGCCTCGCTCCTCGCCCAATCCGACGCGCCCGAAGAGGCGCTGCGCGAAGCCGTGATCCTCGCCACGCTGCTCACCCACCCGCGCCTCATCGCCAAATTCGAATCCGCTCTCGACCGCTGCGATTTCATCGGCCCCGGCCACGCCCATCTGCGCGACCTCCTCCTGATCCATGCCGAGGCCGAAGACCCCCGCGCCATCCTAGAAACCCAGCGCCCCGAAGCGGTGGAGACGATCTTCGCCCATCCCCATGTCCGCAACGCCCCCGCCATCCTCGACCGCGACGATACGGAAAAGGCCGAATTCGCCGTGGCGCAGGACCTCTTCCTGCTCACCGCCGAACGTGGCCGCCTGCGCGAGATCGAAGAGGCCGCGCAGGACATCGAAGGCGTCGCCGACGAGGGGCTGACATGGCGCCTGCGCAAGGCGACCGAAGCGCGTGCCGAAGCCCAGCGCGGCCCGCAGGACAAGTCGGGCGAATCGATCATCGCCCCCAATGGCGTGGCCCTCGACAAGGACGAGCTTGAGGAATCCCGCCGCATCTTCGGAAGCATCCGCTTCGAAAAACAGCGCCGTTACGACTGAATCCTGCCCATCCGGGGCCAGGTGCGCAAAAGAATCACCCGACCTCCCCTTCCCCCCCGCCTGATTCGCGTTATTGATTCGCTTCGGGGTCTTTTGATTCGCAAACGGCTCCCCATATTGCCCCCGCGCCCTCTGCCGCGCCCGCCCCATGACCCGCATCTTCAGGAGCACCCATGGCCCTCAAAGACACCGATGACGCGAAGCCCGACGATCAGGAAGCCGATGTCTCGCTCGATATGAGCCAGGCTGCGGTCAAGAAGATGATCGCCGACGCCCGCGAGCGGGGCTACATCACCTACGAACAGCTCAACACCGTGCTTCCCCCCGAACAGGTGTCGTCCGAACAGATCGAAGACGTCATGTCGATGCTGTCGGAAATGGGCATCAACATCATCGAGGATGACGAGGCCGAAGAGGGCGAAGCGGTGGGCGAGCTTGTCACCACCGAAACCACCTCGCGCGAGGTTGCCGTCGTCGGCGCCACCACCGAAACGCTCGACCGCACCGACGACCCCGTCCGCATGTATCTGCGCGAGATGGGCTCTGTCGAACTCCTGTCGCGCGAGGGCGAGATTGCCATCGCCAAGCGCATCGAGGCCGGTCGCAACACCATGATCCTGGGCTTGTGCGAAAGCCCGCTGACCTTTCAGGCCATCACCATCTGGCGCGACGAACTTCTGAACGAAGACATCCTCCTGCGCGACGTGATCGACCTCGAGGCCACCTTCGGCCGCTCGCTCGACGGCGATGACGAAATGGACGGGCCGGAAATCGAAGGCGTCGAGCTTGACAGCGCCGCCCCCCGCCGCGCCGCCTCGGGCAGCGACGAGCCGGAGCTGGACGCCGACGGCAACCCGCTCTCGCGCGCCGAAGAGGATGACGAGGACGACGAAGCCTCGAACATGTCGCTCGCCGCGATGGAAGCGGCACTGAAGCCGAAGGTTCTCGAAACCCTCGACATCATCGCCCGCGATTACGTCAAACTCGCCGAAATGCAGGACCTGCGCATGTCGGCCACCCTGTCCGAAAAGTCGAACTTCTCGGCCGTGGACGAAGCCGCCTACCAGAAGCTGCGCTCGGAAATCGTGGTCTTGGTGAACGAGCTTCACCTCCACAACAACCGTATCGAAGCCCTGATCGACCAGCTTTACGGCATCAACCGCAAGATCATGGCGATCAACTCGAACATGGTCAAACTGGCCGATGCCGCCCGCATCAACCGCCGCGAATTCATCGACGAATACCAGGGCTACGAGCTTGACCCCAACTGGGCCGACCGCATGGCCGCCAAGGGCGGTCGCGGCTGGCAGACCCTGTTCGAGAAAAGCCGCGACAAGGTCGAAGACCTCCGCGCCGAAATGGCGCAGGTCGGGCAATATATCGGCGTCGACATTTCCGAATTCCGCCGCATCGTCAATCAGGTGCAAAAGGGCGAGAAAGAGGCGCGTCAGGCCAAGAAGGAAATGGTCGAAGCCAACCTCCGCTTGGTTATCTCCATCGCCAAGAAATACACCAACCGCGGCCTGCAATTCCTTGACCTCATCCAAGAGGGCAACATTGGCCTGATGAAAGCGGTCGATAAATTCGAATACCGCCGCGGCTACAAATTCTCGACCTATGCGACTTGGTGGATCCGTCAGGCGATCACCCGCTCCATCGCCGATCAGGCGCGCACGATCCGTATTCCGGTCCATATGATCGAAACGATCAACAAACTGGTGCGGACGGGCCGCCAGATGCTGCACGAAATCGGCCGCGAACCGACCCCCGAGGAACTGGCCGAAAAGCTGCAAATGCCGCTCGAAAAGGTCCGCAAGGTGATGAAGATCGCCAAGGAACCGATCTCCCTCGAAACCCCCATCGGCGACGAGGAAGACAGCCAGCTCGGCGATTTCATCGAAGACAAGAACGCCATCCTGCCGCTGGACTCGGCCATCCAGGAAAACCTCAAGGAAACCACCACCCGCGTCCTCGCCTCCCTCACCCCGCGCGAAGAACGCGTCCTGCGCATGCGCTTCGGCATCGGCATGAACACCGACCACACGCTGGAAGAGGTCGGCCAGCAGTTCAGCGTCACCCGCGAACGCATCCGCCAGATCGAAGCCAAGGCGCTACGGAAGCTGAAGCATCCGAGCAGAAGCCGGAAGCTGCGGAGTTTCCTGGATCAATAAAGGAAAGGCGCCCTGCGGGGCGCCTTATTTTTGGAGCCTGCAAATGCCAAATTCACCATCCCCATTTTCCGTTGCAGACGCGCTCTTGGTATCGACGAACGGCTACGCGCTGCATATTTCCCGCATTTATATTGCACTAGGTGTCAGTTTGTCCCGCATGAAAGGAGTTACCGTTCATGCGGGCAGTCATGGTTTCATATCGAATGAGTTGCGCGGCTATCGCGGCTCAGATTGGTGCTATTCGCTTGTTTTGAACAAGAACTGGATTCGGCTCTATATCCGTAACCCTGAACTATCCCGGCGTATCGTTCCGACCGATCAATTCGAAGCAACTTTTCCAACCCGAGAACTTACCGCCGAAGGTTCAATTGCGTTGAACATACCGGATTATGAAACAGCGCAAACTGTATGCGACTGGTTCGAGCAAGCTTAGCACACCCCTTGCAAAAACGTACACCCAAACGTACATTCCTATCCATGAAAACCCTCACCTCCACCGAATTCCGCGCCAACCTCTCCGCCGTCATGGACCGCGTGAACGACGACCATGAACCCGTCATCGTCACCCGCGCGGGCGGGCGGCCCGTGGTGATGGTCAGCCTCGAGGATTGGGCGAGCATGGACGAGACGACCTATCTCGCCGCCTCGCCCGCCAACAAGGCCGCGCTCGACAGGGCGATCCGCGAAGGCCGCGAAGGCAAAGTCGTGGTCAAGACGATGGAAGAACTCCTGCGGTATGAAACCGAATGAGGGTCGAATTCCACGGCGTAGCCTGGGATCATTACCAACATTGGATCGACACAGATCGCGCAACCCTGCGAAAGCTCAATCGTCTGATCGAAGAATGCCGGCACCACCCGTTTGACGGCACAGGTAAGCCCGAGCCGCTCAGGGGTGACTTCGCAGGCCATCGGTCCCGCCGGATCGACCGCGAACACCGCCTCGTCTACCGCGTCGAGGGCGAAACGCTGATCATCGTCCAATGCCGCTACCACTACTGACCTGAGTCCCGCCCGCCACACCCCGCCGCCCCATATCCTGCGGCCCCATCTTCCCCCTAGCCGAACCCTCGCGCCTCCCCCTATAGTTTGGGCCAGATCGGGGCATACCCCGACATGTGCGTTACCGAGGCAGGCAAACAACCAACAAGCAAGGGGAGGTGGCCAATGCGCTGCCCGTTCTGCGGCAATATCGACACCCAGGTGAAAGACTCGCGACCGGCCGAGGATCACGTCTCGATCCGCCGCCGCCGCTTCTGCCCCGCATGCGGCGGGCGCTTCACCACCTATGAACGCGTGCAACTGCGCGATCTCGTCGTCATCAAATCCTCCGGCAAACGCGAGGATTTCGACCGCTCGAAGCTCGAACGCTCCATCCGCATCGCCATGCAAAAGCGGCCCATCGACCCCGAACGCATCGACCAGATGATTTCCGGCATCGTGCGGCGTCTGGAGTCCCTTGGCGAAACCGACATCCCCTCCAAGGTGATCGGCGAGATCGTGATGGAATCCCTCGCCCGCATCGACACCGTGGGCTACGTGCGTTTCGCCTCCGTTTACAAGAACTTCCAGGCTGCGGATGATTTCGACAAGTTCGTCTCCGAACTGCGCCCCAGCCCCGCTGCGGAAGATTGAGCGATAGCGACCATATGAAACACGCCCTCGCGCTTGCGGCGCGGGGGCTTGGCCGCACATGGCCCAATCCGGCGGTCGGCTGCGTGATCGTGGGGCAGGGCCGCATCCTCGGCCGCGGCTTCACCCAGGCGGGCGGGCGGCCCCATGCCGAAACGACGGCCTTGGCACAGGCGGGGCAGGGCGCGCGCGGGGCCACGGCCTATGTCACGCTCGAACCCTGCAGCCACCACGGCAAAACCCCGCCCTGCGCCAATGCGCTGATCGCCGCAGGCATCGCCCGCGTCGTCACCGCCCAGACCGACCCCGACCCCCGCGTCTCGGGCCGTGGCCACGCCCTGCTCCGCGCCGCAGGGATCGCCGTGACCGAAGGGGTGTGCGAGGCCGAGGCCCGAACCCTGCAAGCAGGCTTCCTCAAACGCGTGACCCAAGGCTTGCCCTTCGTCACCCTGAAACTGGCAAGCACCCTCGACGGACGCATCGCCACCGCCACGGGCGAAAGCCGCTGGATCACGCAGCCCCCCGCCCGCCGTGCTGTCCATGCGATGCGGATGTCCCATGACGCCGTGCTCACCTCCAGCGCCACCGCCATCGCCGACGACCCCGACCTCACGGTGCGCGATCTGGGCAGCGCCCACCAACCGCTCCGCATCCTCTGCGACGCCGCGCTGAAACACCGCCCCGACAGCCGCCTTGGCCGCACCGCGCGGGAACACCCCGTCTGGCTCCTCCACACCGCCGCCGCCCCCGAAGCCCGCCGCAAAGCGTGGGATGAAACGGGCGCACAACGCGCCGAACTCGCCGCCAACGGCCCGCACCTCGACCTTGCCGGCGCCTTCCGCCACCTCGCGGACCAAGGCCTCACCCGCATCCTGATCGAAGCGGGCGGCACCTTTGCGGCAAGCCTCATCCGCGCGCGCCTCGTCGACGAACTCGCCCTCTTTACCGCAGGCGCGCTGATCGGCAGCGAAGGCACCCCCGTCCTCGGCCCCCTCGCCCTCACCGCCCTGTCGGACGCCCCGCGCCCGACGCTCATCGGCACCGAAACCCACGGCCCCGACATCCTCAGCCGCTGGCGTTTCTGACCCTGTCTTCTTTTCCCAAATATCCTCGGGGGGAAGGGGCGCCCTGCGCCCCTTGGGGGGCAGACGGCCCCCCTGCACCCGCCGTCACCAATGCCCCACGCTCGGCGCCGATTTCCACGGCTCCGCCAGCGGCAGCGCCTCGCCTTTCTGCAACAGCTCGATCGACACATTGTCGGGCGAGCGGACAAAGGCCATCCTCCCGTCCCGAGGCGGACGGTTGATCACCACGCCATGCGCCGCCAGATGCGCGCAGGTGGCGTAGATATCGTCCACCTCATAGGCGAGATGCCCGAAATGGCGGCTGTCGCTCGGCAAGCCATCGTCGCCATCCCAGTTATAGGTCAGCTCTACGGGGCATTCCGGCTGGCCGGGGGGCGCCATGAAGACCAGCGTGAAGCGCCCGCCCTCGTTCTCGTACCGCCGCGTCTCCTCCAGCCCCAAGAGCCGGTAAAAGGCCAATGAGGCCTCAAGGTCCTTCACCCTCACCATCGTATGCAGATATTTCAGCGCCATCGGCCCGCTCCTTCCCGTTCCATCCGCCACATTACACATGGCGAAAGCCCCATTTCCATCGCAAGATATGGTAGCCCCCGACTCAGATACTGCCAGAGGTTCCCATGCAGCAATATCATGACGCGCTCCGCACCGTCCTGACCCTCGGCACGCCCTCGACCGACCGCACCGGCACGGGGACCATCTCCTATTTCGGCCTGCAAACCCGCTACCCGCTGGCGGACGGCTTCCCGCTGGTCACGACCAAGAAACTCCACCTCAAATCCATCTTCCACGAACTCCTCTGGTTCCTCGCGGGCGACACGAACATCCGCTACCTCAAGGAAAACGGCGTCAGCATCTGGGATGAATGGGCGGACGGAAACGGCGACCTCGGCCCCGTCTATGGCCGGCAATGGCGTGACTTCGGCGGGGTGGACCAGATCGCGACACTGGTCGAGATGATCCGCAAATCCCCCGACAGCCGCCGCCTGATCGTCTCGGCATGGAACCCGCCCGATGTGCCGAACATGGCGCTGCCCCCCTGCCATACCATGTGGCAGGTCCGCATCCTCGGCGGCAAACTCCACCTGCAACTCTACCAGCGCAGCGCCGACATGTTCCTCGGCGTGCCGTTCAACATCGCCTCCTACGCCGCGCTTCTTGTCATGCTCGCCCATGTCACGGGGTATGGCCTCGGCGATTTCGTCCATTCCATCGGCGACGCGCATATCTATTCCAACCACATGGATCAGGTGCGGGAGCAACTCTCCCGCCCCGTCCGCCCGCTGCCGACCCTGCGGATCACCCGTCAGGTCCCCTCGATCTTCGACTTCCGATACGAGGATTTCGAGGTGACGGGCTACGACCCCCATCCCGCGATCAAAGCGCCGGTGGCCGTATGAAAGGGGCCGTCTGATGCTCACCCTCGTCGTCGCCCGCGCGAAAAACGGAGCCATCGGGAAAGGCAACGAAATCCCGTGGCACGCCCCCGAAGACCTCGCCGCCTTCCAGCGCGAAACCACGGGGGGCGCGGTCATCATGGGGCGGCGCACATGGGAAAGCCTGCCCTTCAAGCCGCTGAAAAACCGCCTCAACATCGTCGTCACCCGTGACGCGGGCCTCACCGACCACACCGCCCCGTCGACCGAGGCTGCCATCGCAATCGCCCGCGCCGCAGGCTACGCCCGCCTCTACGGCATCGGCGGCAGCGCGATCTACCACGCCATGCTCCCCTTGGCCGACCGCCTGCTTGTCACCGAGGTCGACCTGACGGTCGAGGACGCCGACGCCTTCTTCCCTGCCTTCGACGAAGGGGAATGGCGGGTGGTGTGGGAACATCGGCTCAGGGAGACGGGGCCGGGGTGCGTGATACGCGAGTGGGTGAGGGGCTAACAGAAAACCGCGCGCAACGCGCGTTGCAAGCTACCCCAGCGGCGGGATCGGGGCAGGGGGCTGCCCCCGCGCCACCTCCAGCTCCCACCGCATCTGCAAGCCCATCCAGAACTCCGCCGTCGTCCCGAAAGCCGCCGCCAGCCGCAGCGCCGTGTCGCCGGTGATCGACCGCCGCCCCGCAACGATTTCCGACACGCGGTTTGCAGGCACCCCGATATGCCGCGCCAAAGCCGCCGCACTCAGCACCTTGGGCGCAAGGAATTCTTCCGCCAGCACCTCGCCGGGGTGAACGGGGTCCAGCGCCTCAGTGGTAGTCGGTAAGTTCAACCGCTTCAGCATGTCCATCCCTCCAGACAAAGCAGATAGGCCACCTGTCGTTCACCCTGATCGACCATTGCCCCGCCCGATTCCCGCGCAACGCCTCCAACCGGTTGCCCGGCGGGGCGGTCAGGTCTTTCACCTCCCGCGCGGCGTCGAGCATGGCAAGCTTGCGCAGCGCCACCCGTTCGACCTCGGCAAAGCGCGGTACGCGCTGGCGGTGGAACAGCCGCTCGGTGTCCCGATCCGCGAAACCAACAATCATACGCTATACGTATCCCATATTGCCACCCATCCGTAAACCCACCCTGACCCCCAATGGTTAACACCCCCTTTCCACCCCCGCCCGAAGCGCTACCATCCCGCCAAAGGGAGACACCCATGCAACTCATCGTCCTGTATCTCGTGACAACCGCGACCTTCCTGATCCTCGACGGGATCATGCTGACCTTTGTGATGAAGCCCCTGTTCACCACCCATATCGGCCCCCTGATGCTCGAAAGCCCGCGCATGGGTCCGGCGGCAGTGTTCTACCTCGCCTACGTCGTGGGGCTTCTCTACCTCGTCTCCCTCCCCGCACTCAAAACCGGCGCGCCGCTGGTCATCCCTGCGGCGGTGATCGGGGCGATGGCTTACGGCACCTACGAGTTCACCTCCTTTGCCATCATGAAGGACTGGCACTGGCAGATGGTCGCAACCGATGTGACATGGGGCGCGGTGCTGACGGCCATTTCGGCATGGGCAGGGGTTAACGCGGCGCGGTTGATCGGCTAAAAAGATGAACGCGGCGTTCATAAAGCCGTGCATCCATATGCATCACCTGTGCATCCGCGCCCCTACGGAGACGTAAATGATCCTCTACGGCATCCCGACCTGCGACACCTGCAAGAAAGCCATCAAGACGCTCGAGGCGGCGGGCCGCGACGTGACCTTCCGCGACGTGCGGGCCGAGCCGCTCTTGACCGCCGAAATCGCTGAAATCGTGACCGAATTCGGCGACCGCGCGATCAACAAGACCTCGACCACCTATCGCGGCTTTTCCGATTTCCTGAAGATGTCCGAACCCGAGGTGCAGATCGCATTGCAGCCCACGGTGATGAAACGCCCGATCATCCGCGATGGCGCGGCATGGCATCTGGGCTGGGACGAAGCCGTTCAGGCCAAGTTGCTGGAATAACGGACTAAACCGCGCTGACGCTTGCGCCAGCGCGGGTATGAACCCGTCAGGGCCGCCCGATCAGAGCAGTTGCAGATCGCTTGCCGATTCACGGCCGTCACGGCCGGATTGCAAGGTGTAGCCGATCTTCTGGTTGTCGTTCAGGCCTTTCAAACCTGCGCGTTCGACCGCCGAGATATGGACGAAAATGTCCTTGCCGCCGTCATCCGGCGCGATGAATCCGTAACCTTTGGTCGAGTTGAACCACTTAACGGTGCCTGTCGGCATTCCGCATCTCCCTCTGCGTCCCCCCCGTTGGCGACATGCCAGCGGGCCGTGCGTTCCAGTCTTTCGTTGCAGCAATCACCGAAGGGGGCAGGCAGCAGGAAAGTCAGTCGTCACTGGCCAAAATCATGCCAAAGCCTATTGTAAAATCAAGTGGGAATGGAAAACCGCACAAGATGCGGGAATCACTGGAAAAAGGGCGAAATCCATGCGGAATGCGGCGCTGGTTCTGGGCATCATCGGTGGTATCTGGGCGATGTTCGTCGGCTTTTTCGGTTTCGGCTACACCACCTTCATCGAACAGCATGGCGAGATCGGCACCCTGGCGACACAGGTCGACAACCCCGGCCTGATCCGTGCGGCAAGCTTCCTCGCCCCGCTTCTGGCGATTGCGGGCGGGGCGATGGCCCGTTCGCGCAACAGGGCGGCGGCTGTGTTACTCTTGGCCTCCAGCGTCTCGGTCTATGTGGCCTTTGGCTTCAACGTCTTCACGATGTTCCCCATCGGCTTCTGCGCTCTCGGCGGGGTTCTGGCCCTCGCCGCACGCGACCCCGACGCGCATTGAAAAAAGGCGCCCCGAAAGGCGCCTTTCCTAACGATCGGTTAACGCAAAAGGTTAACGCAAGTCCGGCGGCAGGGCCGCCGCCGCCAGCTCGGCCACGATGGCCTCCAGCCCCGCGGTGGCGGTCTGCGTCTCGCCCAGACGGCGCACCGAAACCGTCCGTTCCTCCACCTCTTTCATCCCCACGGCCAGGATCACCGGAACCTTGCCGACCGAATGTTCGCGGACCTTGTAGTTGATCTTCTCGTTGCGCACATCGGCTTCCGCCCGCACCCCGGCCGCGTTCAGCGCCGCGACCACTTCATGTACGAAGGGGTCCGCATCCGACACGATGGAGGCCACGACAACCTGACGCGGCGCCAGCCAGAAGGGCAGCTTACCCGCATGGTTTTCAATGAGAATCCCGATGAACCGCTCGAACGACCCAAGGCAGGCGCGGTGCAGCATGAAGGGGCGGTGCTTGGCCCCGTCCTCGCCGATATAGGACGCATCCAGCCGCTCGGGCAGGTTCGGGTCAAGCTGCAGCGTGCCGCACTGCCAGTCGCGCCCGATGGCATCGGTCAGCACGAATTCCAGCTTCGGCGCATAGAACGCCCCCTCGCCGGGGAACAGTTCGAACGGATAGCCCGCCGCGTTGCAGGCATTGGCCAGCGCCGCTTCCATCTTGTCCCAGATTTCATCCGACCCGACCCGCTTTTCGGGCCGCGTCGACAGCTTCACCCGCCACTTGTCGAAACCGAGGTCCGAGTAGATTTTCGCAAGGAATTCAATGAACTTCTTCGACTCCGACTCCACCTGATCCAGCGTGCAGAAGATATGCGCGTCATCTTGCGTAAAGCCCCGCACCCGCATGATCCCGTGCAGCGCACCCGACGGTTCATACCGCGCACACGACCCGAATTCCGCCATCCGCAGCGGCAGGTCGCGGTAGGATTTCAGGCCCACGTTGAAGATCTGCACGTGACACGGGCAGTTCATCGGCTTCAGCGCATTGATGACCTTTTCCCGCGCGCCTTCCTCGTCCACCTCGACGATGAACATGTTCTCGCGGTAGTTCTCCCAATGGCCGCTGGCTTCCCACAGGTTCCGGTTCACCACCTGCGGCGTGTTCACCTCGACATAGCCGTCGCGGCGCTGCTGGCGGCGCATATAGTCCTGAAGCGTGGTGTAGATCGTCCAGCCGTTGGGGTGCCAGAACACCTGACCGGGTGCTTCTTCCTGCATGTGGAACAGGTTCATCTCGCGGCCCAGCTTGCGGTGGTCGCGCTTGGCCGCCTCTTCCAGCATCGTCAGATGCGCTTTCAGGTCGTCGCGGTTCTTGAAGGCCACGCCATAGATGCGCTGCAGCATCGGGCGGCTGGAATCGCCCAGCCAGTAAGCCCCCGCCACGTTCATCAGCTTGAAGGCATCGGCAGGCACCTGCCCCGTATGCTGCAGGTGCGGGCCACGGCACAGGTCCTGCCAATCCCCATGCCAATACATCCGCAGCGGCTCATCCCCCGGAATGCGGTTGATCAGCTCGATCTTGTAGGGTTCGCCCCGCTCTTCGTAATAGGCGATGGCGCGGGCGCGGTCCCAGATTTCGGTCTTCACCGGATCGCGGGCGTTGATGATCTGCTTCATCTTCGCTTCGATCTGGCCAAGGTCTTCGGGCGTGAAGGGTTCGGCGCGGTCGAAGTCGTAGAACCAGCCATAGTCGCGCACGGGGCCGATCGTGACCTTCACATCCGGCCAAATCTCCTGCACGGCGCGGGCCATGATATGGGCGCAGTCGTGGCGGATCAGTTCCAGCGCGGCCTTGTCATCCTTGAGCGTGTTGATGGAGACCTTGGCATCCGCCGTGATCGGCCATTGCAAATCCCAGTGCGCGCCATCCACGCTTGCGGAAATCGCGGCCTTGGCCAGCGAGGGGGCGATGCTTGCCGCAACCTCGGCAGGGGTCACGCCCGCCGCATACTGCCGCACATTGCCATCAGGAAAAGTCAGGGAAATCTGGCTCATAGCCATGCTCCTCGTCGGTTTGGCGCCCACGGAACGCCCGGTTGCGGGTTGGTATCGGCGCTTTCGTGCAGAAACGCATGGGGAAAGTCAACTGCGCCAAAGGTGCCAAAGGCTCTGGCATGGCGCGAAGGGGAGGGTAAAAGAGGGGACAAGCGGAGGATTGCATGACCGAGTTTCTGACCACGGCCCAAGGACGCCGGATCGCCTATAACCGCAGCGCGGGGCAGGGGGCGGGCATCGTCTTCCTCGGTGGGTTCAAATCCGACATGGGCGGGACCAAGGCCGTGCATCTGGAGGCTTGGGCGCAGGCGCAGGGCCGCGCCTTCCTGCGCTTCGACTATTCGGGGCATGGCGAAAGCAGCGGCGATTTCCTTCACGGCTGCATCGGCGACTGGGCCGAGGATGCCTTGGCCGCCATCACCACCCTGACGACAGGTCCGCAGGTTCTTGTGGGGTCGAGCATGGGGGGCTGGATCTCGCTTCTGACCGCCCGCGCCGTGCCGGAACGGGTGACGGGCTTCGTCGGAATCGCCCCTGCACCGGATTTCACCGAAGACAGCATGTGGAACGGCTTCACGGATGAGGAGCGCAAGGAACTGGCCGTCCTTGGCCGCGTGTCGCGCCCTTCGGACTATTCCCCCGAACCCTACATCCTGACGCGGCGGCTGATCGAGGACGGGCGCACCCGCCTCGTCCTGCGCAGCCCGCTGGAATTGCCCTTTCCCGTCCGCATCCTGCAAGGCACGGCAGACACGGATGTTCCGCCCGCGGTCGCCTTCCGCCTGCTCGACCACATCGCCTGCGCCGATGCGCGGGTCGTGCTGGTCAAGGGCGCGGATCACCGCTTTTCGACGCCCGATTGCCTCGATCTCATGACCGATACGGTGGCCGAGGTTCTGGCGCGGGTGGGCGCGTGACCGACCCCGTCCTCTTCATCCCCGGCATCCTGTCCGACGCCCGCATCTTCCTGCCGCAGATCGTGCATCTGGGTGCCAAGCACGCCATCCAGATCGCCCTACCCGCGCAGGGCGAGACGGTGGAGCAGATGTCAGGCGCGGTCCTTGCGACGGCACCCCCGAAATTCGCTCTTGTCGGTCATGGTCTGGGCGCTGCCGTGGCGCTGGACATCCTGCGCCGCGACATGGACCGCGTGACCCGCGTGGCGCTGATCGGTGCAGATCCCTTGGCCGAAGCCCCGAACATCGCCGCTTCACGCGAAGCGCGGATCGTCGCGGCGAAATCGGGGCGGCTGTCCGAAGCGATCACATCGGAATTTCCGCCTGAAAGCTTTGCGCCCAGCCCGTGGCGGTCCGATATCATGGCGCTCTTGCAAGACATGGGCCTGACCTTGGGCGAGGGTGTCTTCATGCGCCAGTCCCGCGCCCTGCAACGCCGCCCCGACCAGCAAAAGACCCTGCGCCGCGCCATGCTACCTGCGCTTGTCATCGCAGGCGAACATGATCCCGTCGCCCCCGTCCGGCGGCAGGATTTCACCGCCGCCCTTTTCCCCTATGGAAAGCTTGTGACGATTGCCGAGTCAGGCCATCTGCCCATGCTGGAACAGCCCGAAGCCGTCACGGCGGCGCTTGAGGATTTCCTGAACGGTCCCCTGATGCTGCGGCAGGTCAAACGGACGCCAGTTTGACCCGCTTCGTCGCCGGAACCGGCGCGCCGGAATTGGCGTCGATGAAGCCAAGCACCAGCGGGCGGATGTTGAGACGCCAGCTTTTCCCCGCAAAGATCCCATAATGCCCCGCACCGGGTTCAAGGTGCTGGGCCTTTTTCGCCTCGGGCAGGCCGGTCAGCATCTTGAGCGCGGCAACGCATTGGCCGGGCGCGGAAATATCGTCATTCGCCCCTTCGACCGTCATCACCGCGACATTCGTGATCGCGCCGATGTCGACCTTTTTTCCCGCCACGACGAACTGGTTCAGCGCGATTTCGCGGTTCTTGAAGATGCGCTCGACAGTCGAGAGGTAGAACTCTGCCGTCATGTCCATCACGGCAAGGTATTCGTCATAGAAACGGTTGTGGGCATCGTGATCCGATGCCTCCCCGCGCGAGACGCGCATGATCTGTTCCGAAAACGCCTTGGAATGGCGGTCGGCATTCATCGACATGAAGCTTTGAAGCTGCAACAGCCCCGGATAGACCAATCGCCCCGCGCCCTTGTGTTTGAAGCCAACGCGCTGGATGGCGATCTGCTCCAATTGCCCCATCGTGATCCGACGGCCGAAATCGGTCACATCGGTCGCGGCGGCATCGGGGTCGATCGGGCCACCGATCAGGGTCAGGCTGCGGGGTTGGGCGCTCGGATCTTCGGCGGCAAGATAGGCCGTGGCGGCAAGCGTCAGCGGGGCGGGTTGGCAGACTGCGATGACATGGGTGTCGGGGCCAAGCGCGCGCATGAAATCCACGAGGTAGAGGGTATAATCCTCCACATCGAACTTTCCGGCGGAAACCGGAATGTCGCGGGCATTATGCCAGTCGGTGACATAGACATCGGTATCGGGCAAAAGGCTGGCCACGGTCGACCGCAGGAGGGTGGCGTAATGGCCCGACATGGGCGCGACCAGCATCACCTTGCGGGCCATAGGCGCACGGCGGCGGACCGAGAATTTGACCAGACTGCCAAAGGGCTTCTCGACCTCGGGTACGATGTCGACAAGGTGATCCTGCCCGTCGGGGCCGACGATGGAGCGGATGCCCCAGTCCGGTTTCACCACCATGCGGGCGAAGGAGCGTTCCGTCACCTCGCCCCAAGCGGCCATCAGCGGCAGCATCGGGTTCATCGTCAGCGCGAAGGCGGGGTAAGAAGCCATTGCCCGTGCGGTCGCGCCCAGCCACTCGTTCGTGTTGCGGGCGGTTTCCATCAGGTCATAGGTATACATGTAACGCACGTGCGGCTCCTTGTCCGAAGGCGGATTCCTTCGAATTCGCAGCTTTCCCCATCGGTGTGGCAGGGCTATGCTGCATCTGCGAGGATAGGGGGGAAATCATTTCATGACAACGCAAGAGAATGACGCAGGCGCGAAGCTGGCGCGTTTGAACGAAAATCTTGCGCGGGTGGAAGCACTTACCCAACGTCTTGTCGCTGCCCTGTCGAAGAAGAAGGCCCACGACAGCGCGCTCGACGGTCCCTCGAACGATGTCTACGTCAAGGCCGCGGCCGCCTATTTCGCCGAGATGATGCAGAACCCCGCGAAGATTCTGGAACATCAGATCGGCTATTGGGGCAAAAGTTTGAAGCATTACGTCGAGGCCCAGCAGGCGCTGGCATCCGGCGCGTTGAAGGCTCCCGAAGACCCGACACCCAAGGACCGCCGTTTTTCCAATCCGCTCTGGGAAACGCACCCTTTCTTCAATTATATCAAGCAACAATACCTCATCAACGCCGATGCGGTATCATCTGCCATCGGAAACCTTGACACGCTGGACCCCGCCGACCGCAGGCGGGTTGAATATTTCACCAAGCAGATCGTCGACATGTTTTCGCCGACCAATTTCCTCGGCACCAACCCGGACGCTTTGGAAAAGGCGATCGAGACGGATGGCGAGTCGCTGGTCAAGGGCTTGGAGAACCTCGTCCACGACGTCGAGGCGAATTCGGGCGAGTTGCTGGTCACGCTGGCCGACAAGGAAGCCTTCCACGTCGGCCAGAACATCGCAACCACGCCCGGTTCGGTCGTCTATCGCAACCGGATGTTCGAGCTGATCCAGTATGCACCCACCACCGAAACGGTGCACCAGACCCCGCTGCTGATCTTTCCGCCGTGGATCAACAAATTCTACATCATGGACCTGAAACCCGCGAATTCGCTGATCAAGTGGATCGTGGATCAGGGCTTCACGCTGTTTGTCGTCTCGTGGGTGAACCCCGATGCCAGTTACGCCGATATCGGGATGGACGATTACATCCGCGACGGCTTCATCCGCGCGATGGCCGAGGTGCGGCGCATCACGGGCGAAAAGCAGATCAACTGCGTGGGCTATTGCATCGCGGGAACCACGCTGTCGCTGACCTTGGCGCATCTGCAAAAGGCGGGGGACAAGTCGGTCAAATCCGCGACCTTCTTCACCACGCTCACCGATTTCTCGGACCCCGGCGAGGTTGGCGTCTTCCTCAACGACGATTTCGTCGACGGGATCGAGCGGCAGTCGAAAAGCGATGGTATCCTGTCCAAACTCTTCATGAGCCGGACGTTCAGCTACCTGCGCTCCAACGATCTGATCTACCAGCCCGCGATCCGCAGCTACATGCTGGGCGAGGCGCCGCCTGCCTTTGACCTGCTTTACTGGAACGGGGATGGCACCAACCTTCCGGCCAAGATGGCGGTCGAATATCTGCGCGGTCTGTGCCAGCGGGACGAATTCGCGCAAGACGGTTTCACGGTCTTCGGCGAGAAGGTCAGACTGTCGGACGTCAAACTTCCGCTCTGCGCCATCGCCTGCGAGACGGACCACATCGCCCATTGGCGCGGCAGCTTCAACGGCGTCAAGCGGATGGGGTCGACGGACAAGACCTTCATCCTTTCGGAAAGCGGCCATATCGCGGGGATCATCAACCCGCCGTCCAAGGGTAAATACGGCCATTACACCAACGACGCCCCCGTCGAGGGCGAACCCGAGGCGTGGAAAGCCGCCGCCACCTTCCATCAGGGAAGCTGGTGGCCGCGCTGGAAAGAGTGGCTGTCCAAGCAATCGGGCAAGCAGATCAAGGCCCGCATCCCCGGTGATTCGGGGGCCGAAGTCCTCTGTCCTGCACCCGGCACTTATGTGACCGCGACACCGGAGATTTAACCAAGTGCTTGAAGCGGCGCGGGGATTTCCGCGCCGCGCCGCCCGGGTCGCGCTCATTTGCTGCGGTGCAGAAAAAAACTTGAAATGCTGCAGTGCAGCATGTATATCTTTTGGCAGGAAACACGTAACCCCGCGGGCCACGGCCCGAACGCCAGGAGAGAAGATCATGACGAAACCCGCCGATTTCACCAAAGTCATGCAAGACATGGTTGCCTCGTTCCCGGTCGACGCTTCGGCGCTCCAGAACGCGTTCAAGACCCAGGCCGCGATGACCGAGAAACTGTCGAAAGTCGCTCTGGAAGCGGCCGAGAAGTCGACCGAGATCACCTCGAAATGGGCCAAGGACACCATTGCCAAGCTGACCGACGTGTCGAAAGCCAAAGCCGAAGTGACCGACTATTCCAAGTCGGTGACGGATTTCGCTTCGTCCGCCGCTGAAATGGCTGCCGAAAACCTCGCCGCCTTCGCCGAAGTCGCGAAGAAGGTGCAGATGGAAACCGTCGAACTGGTTCTGGCCGCTGGCAAGGACTTCTCGGAAGACGCGACCGCTGCCGTGAAAAAGGCGACCTCGGACGTGACGACCGCTGCCAAGAAAGCTGCTGCGGCTGCGAAGTAATCGCCTCGCGATCCTACGCCGGACCGCATCCTCCCTGCGGTTCCGGCGCCTTCGGGCGGGCCTTGAGCCCGCCCTTTCTTTTTGAAAATCCCTGCCTTAAGCTTTCTTCTGCATTGCAGCCATTGCGACTGCGAAATGAAGAACAAAGGGGAGGGTGGCCGATGGCCGATACTGACAAGCCGCTGCTGATCAAGCGCTATGCGAGCCGCCGCCTGTACAACACCGAAACCTCGGATTACGTGACGCTCGACGACATCGCCGGTTTCATCCGCGCGGGGCGCGAGGTGCAGATCATCGACCTCAAATCCGGCGACGACCTGACGCGGCAATACCTGTTGCAGATCGTGGCCGAGCACGAGGCAAAGGGCGAAAGCGTCCTGCCGATCAACGTGCTGACCGACCTTGTCCGCTCCTACACCACCGAGATGCAGTCGGTCGTGCCGCAATTCCTGTCCGCCAGCTTCGAGATGCTGCGCGAAGGGCAGTCGAAAATGCTCGAAAACCTTTCCACCATCCCGAACCCGATGGCCGCGATGCCGGGGTTCGAGGCGATGCGCCAGCAGCAAGAGGTCTTCATGAAGGCCTTCATGGGCGGCCTGCCGGGCTGGACCGGATCGGGTCCGGCCAAGGACGATGCGGGCGAAGCCCCCGCCAAGGGTGACGACATCGCCGACATCAAACGGCAACTGGCCGAGTTGCAGAAGAAACTGTCGAAGCTGTAAGCGCCCGTGTCGGACGGTCGCGTCACGCTCTGGGGGATCGAGGTCTTTCTGGCCGCCGCCGAAGAAGGCGCGATTTCGGCCGCCGCACGGCGGCTTGGCGTCAGCCCTTCGGCGGTGAGCCAGCAGCTTGCCTCGCTTGAAGCTGCGCTTGGCGCGGTGCTTCTGGACCGTGGCGCAAGGCCGATGGGGATGACCCCTGCGGGGCGGATGTTCCGTCGTCATGCCCAGACCATCCTGAACGCCGAAGCCGAAGCCCGCGCCGATCTTGCGATGGCGGACCTGTCGGGGCTGACCACGCTGCGCCTTGGCATGATCGAGGATTTCGATGCCGAGGTGACGCCCCGCCTGCTTGCCGGTCTGGCCGAGGCGTTAAAAGGGTGCCGCTTCCTTTTGGAAACCGGCGCAAGCCACCGCTTGCTGGAACAACTCGAAAGCCGCGCGCTCGATATCGTCGTCGCCGCCGACGGGGCGAGCGAGGCGGGCGATATGGGCTGGCGCGAAGTGCATCCGGTGCTTGCCGAACCTTTCGTTGCCATCCGGCCCAAGGGCGCGCCGCGCGAGGGAATGCCCTTCATCCAGTATACCGCGCGGCACCTGATGGGGCGTCAGATCGCGGCGCATCTGGCGCGGGCGGGGCAGAAGTTTTCTGCCCGCTTCGAACTCGACAGTTACAACGCCATTCTGGCGATGGTTGCGGGCGGGGCAGGTTGGACGATCCTGACGCCGCTCGCGCTGCACCACGCGGCACGGTTCCACAATGCGGTGACGGTCGAACCGCTGCCCTTCGAGCCGCTGAACCGCTCGCTCTCGCTCTCCGCAAGGGCGGGGGTGCTGCGGGACATTCCGGCACAGGTGGCAGGGCGGCTCAAGGCGCAGGTGCAGGAACAGGTGGTGGGCCCTGCCTTGCGCGAATGGCCTTGGATGGCTCCCGCCTTGCGGGTGCTTTGACCCCGTTCTGCCGCTTCCTCTTGCCTGAAATATCCTCGGGGGGTGAATGGGCCGGAACGGCCCAGAGGGGGGCGGAAGGCCCCCCTTAGTCCTTCACGTCCCGCACCGCCGTCAGGATGGCATCGGCAATGTAACCCAGTTCGCTTTCCGTCAGCCGCGCCGGAAGCCGCACGTCGCAGGCGCGCATCAGCATGGCGCGGGTCTGCGGCAGGTCGGGCAAGTCTCCAAGGAATTGCCAGTTCCAATAGGCCCGCGCATTGCCTTCGGACAGGCCGAAGACCTGCACGGTGATGCCCAGTTTCTTGGCCGATGATTGGAAGCCAAGCGCCTCGTCATCGCTCCAGTCGCCTTTCAGGTTGAACTGGATCGAATCCGGCGCCCGCTCTTCCTGCGGCAGGGCGGGCGGCACCGCGAGGTGCGGGCTTTGGTTCAGGCGGTCCGCCACCCAGTCATGGTTGGCGCGGCCCTTGGCCACCCGATCCGCGATTTCGGGCAGTTGCGGGCGGATCACGGCGGCCGACAGGTTCTGCATCCGCAAGTTATAAAGCGGCAGCTTGTTCTGCCAGTGGCCGAAGCTGTTCTGCAAACCGGGGTGTTTCTTCCAGTTCTGCTCGTAGGCACCCGACATGATGATGGCGCGGGCGGCGATTTCGGGGTCGTCCGTCACCATGATCCCGCCTTCGCCGGCGTTCACCAGCTTGTAGGACTGGAACGAGAAGCAGCCGACCTTGCCGATGGTGCCGATCTTGCGCCCGCCCCAGACGGTGCCAAGGCTGTGGGCCGCATCCTCGACCACCGGAACGCCGCTTTCGTCGCACAGCGCCATGATCGCATCCATGTCGCTGGTATGTCCGCGCATATGGCTGATGAGGACGGCATCCGCCTGCGGCAGTTTCGCCGCGAAATCAAGAAGATCGACGCGGTAATTCGCCCCCACCTCGACCAGCACGGGCGTGCAATCGGCGTGGACGACGGCCGAGGGGACGGCGGCGAAGGTGAAGGCGGGGATCAGAACCTTGGCCCCGCGCGGCAGGTCCAGCGCCTTGAGCGACAGGAACAGCGCCGCCGAGCAGGACGAGACGGCAAGCGCGTAGCGCGACCCCATGAGGGCGGCGAACTCCGCTTCAAGCAGGGCGACGGGTGCGCCTTCGGGCGCGGTGTAGCGGAACAGGTCGCCCGAGGTCAGCAGGCGGTCGATCTCGGCCCGTGCGGCATCGGGGATGGGGTCGGCATCATAGACGTTGGGGGCAAGGGGGGCGTGACCGTCGGGTGCCATGTGCAGCTTTCCTGAAACTCAGTTGCGTAAAAGCTGTATCTGTCCAGCGCGCGGTTTTCCAGCGTGATCTCGCGTCAACCGACCCGTGCGGAGTGTTTTCGCCTAGAGGCCCAGTCGGTCGCGCAGGGAATACCATGTCATCGCCAGCACCAGCATTGGCCAGCGCAGCGCCACACCGCCGGGGAAGCGGGGGGTGGGCAGGCTTGCCATGAGGTCGAAGCGTTCCGCCTGACCCGCCACCGCTTCGGCCATGATCTTGCCCGCCAGCGTTGCCAAGGCGACCCCGTGGCCGGAATAGCCGGAGGCCGAAAGGATGTTCGGGGCCACCCGCAGGAAGCAGGGGTTGCGCGTCATGGTGATGGCGAGTGTGCCACCCCAGGCATAGTCGATGCGGGTGCCGCGCAGGGCGGGGTAGATGTCGTAAAGCGCGGGCGTGACGGTCTTGAGGATGTCGGGGAAGCGCCAGCCATAGCTTTCGCCGCCGCCGAAGAGCAGGCGGTTGTCCTCGGACAGGCGCCAGTAGTTCACGACAAAGCGGGTGTCGGCCACGGCCACGGGTTCGGACAGAACCTGTGCTGCACGGTCGCCCAAGGGTTCGGTCGCCACGATGAAGTTGTTGATCGGCATGACACGTGCGGCGACCTGCGGGACCAGCCCGCCAAGGTAGCCATTTGCGGCAAGGATCACATGGTCGGCTGTGACATGGCCCCCGCCCGTGTGGACCGTGACCTTGGCCCCTTGGTCGATGCGGGTGACTTCCGCGCCTTCGTGGATCACCGCCCCCGCGCCGCTTGCCGCCTTGGCAAGGCCGAGCGCGTAGTTGAGCGGGTGGACATGCCCCGCGCCACGATCGATTTCACCGCCCTTGAACACGCCCGAGGGGATGAGGCGGGCCATTCCGTCGCGGTCGAGCGGTTCGATTTCGGCATAGCCATAGTCGCGGCGGAGTTTCTCGGCGTAGTCATGGGCGTGGCGCACCTGCGCCTCGGTCCAGCAGGCGTGGGCGATGCCGTGGCGGAAGGGGGCGGGAATGTCGTGATCGGCGATCAGGGTTTTGACGAGGGATTTTGCCTCTTCCGCCAGATCCCACAGGCGGCGGGCGTTCTGCGGCCCCGCGACCCGTTCCAGATCGTCCTGATCGTTGCGCTGGCCCGACCCGACCTGCCCGCCGTTCCGCCCCGAGGCGCCAAAGCCCACGCGCTGCGCTTCGAGCACGATGACCGAATACCCCCGCTGCGACAGGTGGAGGGCTGCGGACAACCCCGTATAGCCCGCACCGATGATGCAGACATCGGCCCGCGCCGCGCCCTGCAGCGCGGGGAAGGGCGCAAGCGGCAGGCGCGTGGCGGCATAGTAGGACGGGGGGTATTCCCCCGCCCTGTCATTGGCATGAAGCAGGTTCATACGTTCAGCAGGAGATGTTCCCGCTCCCACGGGCTGATGACCTGCAGGAACTCTTTGTATTCGTTGCGCTTCACGCTGGTGTAGACGTTGCAGAATTCCACCCCCAGCACCTCGCGCAGGGCGGCGTCCTCTTCCAGAAGGTCGAGCGCGTCGCCAAGGTTATAGGGCAGGTCCGTCTCGTTCATATAGGCGTCGCCCGTGCATTCGGGCTTGGGCAGCTTTTGCGCCTTCAACCCCAGATAACCGCAGGCGAGGCTGGCGGCGATGCCGAGATAGGGGTTGCAATCCATCCCTGCGAGGCGGTTTTCCAGCCGCCGCGCCTCGGGCGGGGAAATCGGGACGCGCAGGCCCGTGGTGCGGTTGTCGCGGCCCCATTCGAGGTTGATGGGTGCGGCGAAGTCCGGCACGTAGCGGCGGTAGCTGTTGACGTAAGGGGCAAGCAGCGCGACCGCGCCGGGCAGGTGGGTCTGCATTCCGGCGATGAAATGCAGGAAGGCGGGGGTTTCGCCGCCCTTCTTGTCGGAAAAAATGTTCTTTCCGGTTTTGATGTCCACCACGGAATGGTGGATGTGCATGGCCGATCCGGGTTCGCCCTCGATCGGCTTTGCCATGAAGGTGGCGAAGCAGTCGTGGCGCAGGGCGGCTTCGCGGATCAGGCGTTTGAAGAAGAAGATTTCGTCCGCCAGCGCCACGGGGTCGCCGTGGGCGAGGTTGATTTCCACCTGTCCCGCGCCGCCCTCTTGCAGGATGCCGTCGATCTCGAACCCCTGGGCTTCGGCAAAGTCGTAGATGTCGTCGATCACCTTGCCGTATTCGTCGACCGCCGACATGGAATAGGCCTGCTTGCCCGCCGCCCTGCGGCCCGAGCGGCCCATCGGCGGGATGATCGGCATGTTGGGGTCGATGTTGCGCGCAACGAGGAAGAATTCCATCTCGGGGGCGACGATCGGTTGCCAGCCTTCGGCATTGTAAAGCTGCACGATCCGCTTGAGCACGTTGCGCGGCGCGGTCGGGACGGGGTTGCCCTGCTGGTCCTCGGCATCGTGGATGACCTGAAGCGTGATGTCGGCGGTCCAAGGGGCTGCGGTCGCGGTGCTGAAATCCGGCACGAGGATCATGTCGGGTTCGGTAAAGGCTCCCGTTGGGTTGTCGGCCCATTCGCCCGTGATGGTTTGCAGGAAGATCGAATTGGGCAGGAAGTAGTTGGCCTGTTTCGCGAATTTAGAGGCGGGCATGGCCTTGCCACGGGCCACGCCCGCGATGTCGGCGATGATGCATTCAACCTCGTCCACGCGGCGTCCGGCGATCCAGTCGCGGGCGGCTTCGGGGAGTTTCTCGGTCCAGTTGGACATGTGTCACACGTTGTTGGGGTTGCCACGCCGGAAGAGGCTCAGGCGCGGTGTTCCTTGAAGAAGGAGGCGATGCGGGCGGCGATGGTGCCATCCTGCAAAGGGTCGGCCAGACGGGCGCTGGCCGAAGCCATGACATCGTCGGGAACCAGACCTTTCCCGCGCGTCTTCATCAGACCGTCGATGAATTCGGGGCGGAATTCGGGGTGGGCCTGCACCGTCAGGGCGCGGTCGTCGTAAAGGAGGGCCGCATTGGTGCAGAAGTCGTTGCTGGCGATGACCTTCGCCCCCTTGGGCGCTTCGACCACCTGATCGCGGTGCCATGCGTTCAGGGTCAGCTTCTCGCCGCCAAAGTCGTAATCCTGCGGGCCGACGGCCCAGCCGCCATCGTAACGCTCGACCCGCCCGCCCATGGCCTGCGCGATGATCTGGTGGCCGAAGCAGATGCCGACCATCGGCACATGGGCGGCGAAGCTGTCGCGGATGAACGCCTCGAGCGGGGGGATCCAGGCGTGATCCTCATAGACCCCGTGGCGTGATCCGGTGATGAGCCAGCCGTCCGCATCATGGACCGAGGCGGGAAACTCGCCCTCTACCACCCGCCATGTGCGGAAGGTGAAGCCGTTACCGTCGAGCAGGCGGGCGAACATGTCGGGATAGTCGCCCATTTCGGGGGTGAGCATTTCGGGGGCGAGGCCTGTTTGCAGGATGCCGATGCGCATGGGTTTGCCTGATTGCCGCTTTGGAAGAAAGGTAGTGTCTGGACTGCGCCTTCGGCAAGGGGGCTGATTTCCCGCAGAAAAATCGTTGCCCCCTTGCGGGTGGGCCACACGAATTTTCTGCGAAAATTCAGGACCCGTCAGACCGTGTCGAGGTAAAGCTCGACACGTTCGGTATCGGTCAGGTCCGCTATGTAATGCAGTTCCTGCCGTTTGGTGGAGATCAGGTTCTTGATCAGTTCGGGGTGGATGAAGCGCGGCACGATGGTGCTGTGCTCCAACGCCTCGATCGCGGCTTCCCATGTTTCGGGAATCTGCGGCAGGTCCTCGATCGCATAGGCGTTGCCGGTGATCGGGGCGGCGGGTTCCATCGCCTGCGTGATCCCGTCGAGGGCTGCGCCGAGGATGGCGGCGAGCATGAGGTAGGGGTTCACGTCGCCCCCCGCCACGCGATGTTCGATCCGCCGCGCCGCCGTGCTGCCGGCAGGGATGCGGATGGCGCTGGTGCGGTTCTCGTAGCCCCAGCAGATCGCCGTGGGGGCGTGCTTGCCGGGGACGAGGCGTTCGTAGCTGTTCTGGTGCGGCGCGAAGATCAGCGTGGAATCGTGCATCGCGTTGAGGCAGCCCGCCACGGCGGAGCGCAGCGTTGCCGTTCCCTTGGGACCGCCGCTGTCAAAGACGTTGCGGCCATCTTCGTCGATCAGGCTGAAGTGGGTGTGCAGGCCGGAGCCGGAATATTCAGGGTAGGGTTTGGCCATGAAGCTTGCCGCAAAGCCGTGGCGGCGGGCCAGACCCTTGACCAGCATCTTGAAGAGCCATGCGTCATCGGCGGCGCGCAGGGCGTCGTCGCAATGCATCAGGTTCACCTCGAACTGCCCGAGGCCGGTTTCCGAGGTGGAGGTGTCGGCGGGAATGTCCATCGCCTCGCAGGCGTCATAAAGGTCGGTGAAGAAGGTGTCGAAGGCGTCGAGTGCGCGGATCGACAGCGTCTCGGCCGCCTTGCGGCGTTTGCCGGAGCGGGGCGAGGGCGGAACCTGAAGCGTCTTTCCGGAGTCGTCGATCAGGAAGAATTCAAGCTCCATCGCGACCACGGGGGTCAGCCCGCGTTCCTTGAACTTTTCCACCACGGCGCGAAGCGCGTGGCGGGGGTCGCCCTCATAGGGGGTGCCGTTTTCGCGGAACATCCAGATGGGCAGAAGGGCGGTCGGCGCCTCGAGCCAGGGCATGGGCATGAAGCCGCGTTCGGTGGGTTTCAGCACGCCGTCCTGATCGCCCTGCTCGAAGACGAGCGGGCTGTCGTCGATATCCTCGCCCCAGATGTCGAGGTTCAGGACCGAGAACGGGAACCGCGTTCCGTTCTTGACCACGTTTTCGGCGAAGCGGGCGGGGACGCGTTTGCCCCGTGCCTGACCGTTCAAATCCGCAGCGGCCACGCGGATGGTCCGCACGTCCGGATGCTTTCTCAGCCAATCCTTCATCATCATTTTACAGGCGGGGGAGCAATGGCCCGGCCCCGTTCCTTCCCTTTGTTTCGATCCCCTTCACAGGCAGCCCCATGCCGCCATGTCACCCCGAGGGCGAACCCGTGCGAAGCGCACGGGGAATTTGATCAAATCTAGGCTACTATCGGATCAGTTGAGGACGCAAGCGAATTCTTGCGCGCTGGTTCGAGGGAAGGTGGCGGTTGAGGTGCTTGTTCACGGCGTTGAAGGCGAAGGTCAGCAGCAGCGTGAGGCAGATGAAGTAGAAACCGACGATGGGGTAGGGGATGAAGGGGTTGTAGGTCTTGTCCGCGAAATAGCTGGCGTAATAGAGCGCGTCGCCCTGTTGGCGGAAGGCGGGGAAGGACGAGAAGAACACCAGCGTGGTGGCGTGGAACAGGAAGATCGCCTCGTTCGTGTAGGCGGGCCAGCCCAAGCGGAGCATGGTGGGCCAGAGGATGCGGCGGAAGCGTTTGAAGCCGGTGATGCCATAGGCGTCTGCCGCTTCGATGTCACCCTTGGGCACCGAGCGCAGGGCGCCGTAGAAGATTTCGGCGGAATAGGCGGCGGTGTTGAGGAAGAGCACGACCAGCGCGCCGCACCAAGCTTTGGTTAACCAGTCTGTATGGATCGTTACCCCAAGGAGGTCGATCCCGTTCTTGGGCAGCAGGACAAAGGCCTGATATCCAAGGAAGAACTGGATGAAGAGCGGCGAGCCGCGGAAAGTGAAGATGAACCACTCCGCCGGTTTGCGCAGCCAACGGGAGCGGGCGGATTTCGCCAGCGCCAGCGCATTGGCAAGGAAAAAGCCCGCCAGAAGGGCGAGCGCGCCGTAGTAGAGGTTCCAGATCAGGCCCGAGCCGATCAGCGTGAATTGCTGGCACAGCGTGAAGTCGGATTTCGGCAGCATCCGCTCGCCAAAGCCGATGGAGCGGAAGGCATAGGCGGCGATGGTCTCGGTGCAGGTCATGGTCATGCGGCGGCCTTTCGCATCGCTTCGCCCGCCAGCGTGGCCTGCCCGTGCGAGAGCCGTTTGGTCAGGCGGGCCAGCACGATTTCGGACACCCGCGTGAAGGCGAGGTAGAAGGCCAGAAGGAACAGGAAATACCAAAGCCGCCAGTCGTCATGCGGATAGGCGTAGCTGTCGGTTTTCGACCCGCCCAGTTCCTGCGCCCAGAAAACGATGTCGTTCACGCCGAGCAGGAAAAGGAGTGGCGTCGCCTTGATGAGAATCAGCCACAGGTTCGACAGGCCGGGCAGGGCATAGACCCACATCTGCGGAACAAGGATGCGGCGGAAGGTCTGGCGTGCGGACAGGCCGTAGGCTTCCGCGGTTTCGAGCTGTGCGCGGGGGACGGCGTTCATCGCGCCGTAAAGCACGTTGGCGGTAAAGGCGCCGAAGACGATGGCGAAGGTGACGACGGCAAGGCCGAAGCCGTAGATCTGGTGGAAGATCTGCGGGGCGGAATTGGGCGGGATCTTCGCCTCGGGGCAGACCTTGAATTCAAGGCCGGTGCGGATCGGGTCGGTCCAGTCGGGGCAGCGGATGTAGTGCAGCCCGGTTTCGAGCAACTGGTCGAGCGCGATGACGAAGAACATGAAGAAGATGATGTCGGGGATGCCGCGCACCATCAGCATGTAGGTCTTGCCTGCAACGCGGGCGACGGGGTTGTGCGCGCGGGCGGCGATGGCGCCCATGAACCCGAAGCCGAGTGCGACGGGGGCGGTGACGGCAAGCAGCACCAGCACGGTGCCGAAGCTGTAATAGAACAACAGGTGCTTGCCCGACGTCAGGTAGCACAGCATCCAGGTGAACCCCGACAGGGTCGAGGGGTCTGCGCATTGGGCGAACATGGCACCTCGGGCAAGAACGGTCGGGAGGGCGGGAAACCGGCGCGGGGCCGGTTTCCCGAAGGGTCATCAGAACAGGACGGCCTTTTCCTTGAACCACTTCTTGATCAGCTCGTTCAGCGAGCCGTCGGCTTTCATTTCGCCGATGGCCTTGTCGAACTTGCCGGCAAGCTCGGTGTCGGACTGGCGGAAGGCCGCGCCGACGCCGCCGCCAAGCTGGACCTTGTCGACGATCTGAAGCTCGCCGTTCGACTGGGCGACGATCGGGTCGAGGAATTCGCTGTCGGCCAGAACGGCATCAGCCTCGCCGTTGCGGACGGCGGCGACGGTTTCGTCGGGCGTCTTGAATTCCAGAAGCTGCGCGCCGGATTCGGCGACGTGCGACGCCTGAATCGTTGCGGTCTGGGCGGCGACGACACCGGCCTTGAGGTCGGCATCCGCGCTCATCGCTACGTAGTAGGAGGTGGCCGGCGGGTAGTAGTTCTGGGTGAACAGACGGTCCGCCTTGCGCTCTTCGGTGATCGACATGCCCGCCATGATGACGTCGAAGTTGCCCGAGTTCAGGTTGGGCATCATCGAATCCCAGTCGTTCTGGACGAATTCGCAGGTCAGCGCGGCGCGCTTGCAGATTTCGTTGCCGAGATCGACTTCGAAACCGTCGAGTTTGCCCGCGTCATTGACGAGGTTGTAGGGCGGGTAAAGCCCTTCGGTCGCGATACGGACGGTGTCCTGCGCCGCGGCGGCAAGACCCGAAAGCGCCACGAGTGCCGTGGCAAGCATCAGTTTCTTCATTGGTAGGCTCCCCTTCTTTGGTTCTGGTAGGTTAGGCCGAAGTGGCCGAGAGAAAACCGCGCAAGCGTTCCGACTGCGGGTTTCCGAACAGGCGGTCGGGCGGACCCTCTTCCTCGATCCTGCCGCGATGGAGGAAGACCACATGGTCCGACACATCGGCGGCGAGTTTCATGTCGTGGGTCACAAGGATCATCGTGCGCCCCTCTTCGGCGAGGGCTTTGATCACCTTTACAACTTCCTGTTCAAGTTCGGGGTCCAAGGCCGAGGTCGGCTCGTCGAACAAAAGGGCGCGAGGTTCCATGCAGAGCGCACGGGCGATGGCGGCGCGTTGCTGCTGGCCGCCGGAAAGCTGCGCGGGCCATGCTTCGGCCTTGTCGGCGATGCCCACCTTGGCAAGGTATTTGCGGGCGGCGGCTTCGACTTCGGCAGGGTCGCGTTTCAGCACCGTGACGGGCGCTTCCATGACGTTTTGCAGGATCGTCATGTGGGACCAGAGGTTGAACTGCTGGAACACCATCGACAGGTTCGTGCGCATCCGCGTCACCTGCGCGCGGTCGGCGGGGTGGCGGTTCAGCCCCTCGCCCCGCCAGCGGACGGCTTCGCCTTCGAACTCGATCTCGCCCTCCTGGCTTTCCTCGAGCAGGTTGCAGCAGCGCAGGAGGGTGGATTTGCCCGAGCCGGACGAGCCGATAAGCGAGACGACATGACCGCGCGGGGCGGTCAGGTCTACACCCTTGAGCACTTCGAGCGGGCCATAGCTCTTGTGCAGGTTGCGGATGCGGATGACGGGCGTATCGGCGGTTGCGTCGGGCACTTAGGTCTGCGTGTTGCTCATTTTGACAGCCGAGTAAGGCGCAGGTTTTGGCGCATTGCAACGCCGAAGCGGGCGCTGCGGTGGAATTTGATCATTTTTCGGTCGCAAAAACCACCGGAGCGGGCGGAGTGGGCACCGCGAGGTAAGTTTCGGCGGGAATGTAAACGATTCCGTTAAGACGCAGCGCGGCGCGTTCGCTCGGGTCAAGCTGCGCGATGGATTCGGCGATGGCGTCGAAGACGGGGGCCGAGTCGCGGCCCCGCGCGGTGATGTAGGGCAGGCCGGGGGTGGGGTCGGTCATGGCGATCACATGGACCGATGCCGCCTTCGGGTCGTATTCGGACAAGAGCGACCATGTCACGGCATCGAGCGCCGCGAGATCGGCGTGGCCGGTGGCAACGGCGGCGAGGGAGGCGGCGTGCGAGCCGGTTTGCACCCCTGCGGGGAAGGTCAGGCCAAGCTTGGCCGCGTGGTTCTGCGGTGCGGCCCAGCCGGATTGCGAGAGCGCGTCGTTGTAGGCGACGGGGGTGCCGTCGAAGGCGGCGAGGGTGCCGCGCGGGTCGTCACGGCGGGCGATCAGGACCGAGCGGTAATAGCCGGGCGCGCAGCCCTCGACCCCGAAGTCGGGGGTGCCGATCAGGGTCACTTTGTCATGCAGTTTCGCGCGGAAGGGAAAGCCGCAGGTCTGCGACAGCAGGAGGTCGGGGTCCGTCCATTGCGGCATGAGTTCGGCATCGCCACGGCGCAGGGATGCGGGGGCGTCGATGCTGCGACGGGCGAGCGCTGCGCGGATGAGTTGCCAGTAACGGTCTGTCACCGCACGGATTTCCGGGCGGTCATACATGGGAAGGGCGGCGATCATGCGCGTTCCGCCCTTTGCCGTGCAAGGTTCGATTCCACATCCGTCAGCCCGAGGAGATTGGCGACCATGCGGAGCAGGCGGTCCTCTTCGGCATCGCGGGAGCCGTCGGACAGGGCGACCGCCCACATGGCCTGCATCAGGGCGGCGCGGTCTTCGGGATCGGTCGCGGCCTTGAGCGCACGGGTGAAGCGGACGGTGTCGGGGGCTTCGTTTTCCAGCGCCTCGGCCTCGGAGCGGAGCCGGGCGGCTTCGAAGGGGCCGAGGTGGTGGCGGGTCATCAGGATGCGGTCGATATGTTCGACCTCTTCCACCGCATAGAGGCCGTCGGTCCTTGCGATGCGGACAAGCAGCGCCGCCAGAGCAAGGCGGGCGTCGGGTTCGGGAAGACGGGTCGGGGCGGGGGCCAGAAGGCTGCGCAGGAGGTTTTCGAACATGGCGTCAGGATAGGCCGCGCCTTGGCGGGCGGCAAGGTGGCGCGGGTCACGGATGGGCGATCAGAGCGCGCGGAACAGGGTCGAGAGGGCGGCGCCCTCGTCCTCGATCCCGTAGGGCGGGTTGAGGATCCACATGCCGGTCCCGATCATCTTGTGCCCGTCGCGGACGGGGGGGAAGCGGAGTTCGTGGCGGAAGCTGTCGGGGTGGGCCGCCATCAGGTCGCGCAGCATGGGGCCGTGGGGGCCGTCGGCAAGTATCGGATACCAAAGCGCAATCGTGCCGACGTTCCATTTGCGGGCGATCTGGCCGATCACCTTGGGGATGGTCTGGTAATCCGCCTTCACCTCGTATGAAGGGTCGATCAGCATCAGCCCGCGGCGGGGGGTGGGGGGCGTCAGGGCGAGGGCGAGTTCGAAGCCGTCGCGCTTTTCGATATGCAGGCCCCATTGGCCCATCGCCTGGGTGAGTGCGGCATGTTCCTGCGGGTGGAGTTCGGCCAGATGGATGGCATCCGTCTCGCGCAGGGAGAGGGCGGCGACGAGGGGGGAGCCGGGATAGGCGTTGGGTCCGAAGAGGGCGCGGGTCTGGTCGAGCCGCTGGCGGTAGGGATGGTTGGGCGGAAAACGCTTTTCCAGCAAGGCGATACCCGACGCGGCCTCGCCCGTCTTGGCGGCTTCGGGGGCGGTCAGGTCGTAGACGCCGCGACCGGCGTGGGTTTCGATGTAGGTGAGCGGCTTGTCCTTGCGCGTCATGTAATCGAGCATGAAGGCCAGAAGGGCGTGCTTCTGGACATCGGCTAGATTTCCGGCGTGGTAGATGTGTTGATATGAAAGCATGGACCCTTGGCTAACCTGTTGCGGGAATTGGTTCAAGCGGGGGGAGCGGGGGCATTTCTGTTAGCGCTTCTTTAGCGGGCGCGGATGCACAACCCATGCAGACGCGTGATGCAGGAAGTTAACGGGGCGGTAGCATCTGCACGGCGGGGTTGCGCGGCGGCGTCTTGCCCCCTCCGCATCCGGGAAGCGGTTGCCGAACGGTCGGGCTTTGCGTAGGGATGCTGCTGAACCCGAGACGAGGACCAGATGGAAATCTTCACTATAGCCGGACTGACCGCGCTGATGCAGGTCGTGGCAATCGACCTTGTGCTGGCGGGTGACAATGCCATCGTGATCGGCCTTGCGGCGGCGGGGCTGCCCAAGGAGTTGCGGACCAAGGCCATTCTGGTCGGCATCATTGCGGCCACGGTGCTGCGGATCATCTTTGCCACGGCGACGACCTATCTCATGGCCATGACGGGGCTGCTGCTGGCGGGGGGTATCCTGCTGCTTTGGGTCTGCTGGAAGATGTGGCGCGAGCTGCGCGAGGGGCATGGGCAGGACAATGCCGCCGAAGAGGCGCTTACGGGCGAGGATTTGAACCGCGACGGCACGGTCGGTGGCGGGCCGAAGAAGAGCTTCCGGCAGGCGGCGATGCAAATCGTGATCGCGGACGTTTCGATGTCGCTCGACAACGTGCTGGCGGTGGCGGGGGCGGCGCGGGAACATCCGACGGTGCTTGTCGTCGGTCTGGTGCTGTCCATCGCGCTGATGGGTCTTGCCGCGAGCTTCGTGGCGCGGCTTTTGAACAAGCACCGCTGGATCGCCTATGTCGGCTTGCTGATCATCGTCTATGTGGCGCTGCGGATGATCTGGGAAGGCTGGCATCAGGTGGAGCCGGTTGTCACGGCAGCGCTGGCGTAAGGCGCGGGGATAGTTTGCGGAACGGGGCGGTCCTGTGGGGCCGCCCTTTTTCATTTGCCGTTAACCCTTGGCTGCGATGGTGCTCAGGTCTGGATTGATCTTCATAGCGGATAGGGTATATAGCGTATATGCAATGGCGCGTGGAAACGCTCGATGCGCGGGTGGACAGGGAGATCCGGGAACTGCCCGATGGATTGAGGGCGCGGCTTTTGCGATTGCTTGAACTGGTTGCGATGGAGGGGCCGCAGGGTTTGCATGAACCGCACGCCCGCCATCTTGACGGTCCGTTGTGGGAGTTGCGGGCGAAAGCCGCAGAAGGCATTGCGCGGGGCATTTACATTGCCGTGAAAGGGCGGCGGGTCTTTGTCCTGCACGTCTTTGTCAAGAAGACCGAAAAGACCCCGAGGCGGGCGCTGGCCATCGCGGCGGAACGGTTGAAGGAAGTGGAACGATGACGACACTTGCGGAACTCAAACGTCAGTTCATGGAGGACCCTGAATTCGTCGCCGCCTATGAGGAAGCCGTCGAGGAATATGCCGCGATGGAGGCGATGATCCGTGCGCGGGCGCAGAGCGGTGTGACGCAGGCGGAGCTGGCCGAGCGGATGGGGACGACGCAATCGGCCATCGCGCGGCTGGAGGGGGGGCGGGTTTCGCCTTCGGTTGCGACCTTGCAGAAATATGCGCGGGCGCTGGGCAAGCGGTTGAAGATCGAGATGGTTTGAGGGGGGCGTGAGGGTAGGTGGTGCGCAGCGAGTGCGCAGTCTACGGGGCGTTTCTTGCGGTCGGGGAAAGCGATTTCTGGCGCAGAAATCGTGCCGGAATTTGGCGCAAATTCCGGGGTTTGGCGGTAACGTTTGCTTCGGGATACCGGAAGGTGCGCAGCGAGTGCGCACCCTACGGGGAAGGGGCCGTTTCCTGCGTCAGGAAACGGGGCGAAATCTGCGTCAGATTTCGGCTTAGACCAGCCGGCTCACCTCGACCGCTGCGCGCACGAAATCTGCGAACAGCGGGTGGGGGGCGAAGGGTTTGGATTTCAGTTCGGGGTGGAACTGCACGCCGATGAACCACGGGTGATCCTTGACCTCGACGATTTCCGGCAGGCGGCCATCGGGGGACATGCCCGAGAAGATCAGGCCGCATTTTTCCAGCTTGTCGCGGTATTTGATGTCGACCTCGTAGCGGTGGCGGTGGCGTTCCTCGATGGTCGTGGTGCCGTAGACCCCGGCCACTTTCGATCCCGGTGTGAGGCTGGCGGTATAGGCGCCGAGGCGCATGGTGCCGCCCTTGTCGTCGGACAGTTTGCGGGCGACGACATGGTTGCCCTGCACCCATTCCTTGAGGTGGTAAACCACGGGGGTAAAACGCTTTTCGCCCGCTTCGACGTCGAATTCCTCGGAGCCTGCGTTCGACATGCCCACAAGGTTGCGGGCGCTTTCGATCACGGCCATCTGCATCCCGAGGCAGATGCCAAGGTAGGGGATCTTCTTTTCGCGGGCGAATTGCGCGGCCTTGATCTTGCCTTCGGTGCCGCGTTCGCCAAAGCCGCCGGGGACGAGGATGGCGTGGAAGTTTTCAAGGTAGGGGGCCGGGTCTTCGCGTTCGAAGATTTCGGCGTCGATCCATTCCGCCTTTACCCGCGTGCGGTTGGCCATGCCGCCGTGGGTCAGGGCTTCGGCGATGGATTTGTAGGCGTCTTCGAGCTGGGTGTATTTGCCGACGATGGCGACGCGGACCGTGCCTTCGGCATGGGTCAGGCGGTCCATCACGTCTTCCCAGCGGGCGAGGTTGGGTTTGGGCGCGGGGGTGATGCCGAAGGCGTCGAGCACCGCCTGGTCCAGCCCCGCGCGGTGATAGGCGAGGGGGGCTTCGTAGATGGTTTTCAGGTCATAGGCGGGAATGACCGAGTCTTTGCGGACGTTGCAGAAGAGGGCGATCTTTTCCCGCTCGCGGTCGGGGATCGGGTGTTCCGAGCGGCAGACCAGCACATCGGGGGCGAGGCCGATGGATTGCAGCTCTTTCACCGAGTGCTGGGTGGGTTTGGTTTTCAGCTCCCCGCTGGCCGAGAGATAGGGCAGCAGCGTCAGGTGCATCAGGATCGACTGACCGCGCGGGCGTTCGTGGATGAACTGGCGGATGGCCTCGAAGAAGGGCAGGCCTTCGATGTCGCCCACGGTGCCGCCGATTTCGCAGAGCATGAAATCAACCTCGTCATCGCCGATGCGGAGGAAGTTCTTGATCTCGTTCGTGACGTGGGGAATGACCTGGATCGTCTTGCCGAGGTAGTCGCCGCGGCGTTCCTTTTCCAGCACGTTGGAATAGATGCGGCCCGAGGAGATGGAATCCGTCTGGCGGGCCGAGACGCCGGTGAAGCGTTCGTAATGGCCAAGGTCGAGGTCGGTTTCCGCGCCGTCGTCGGTGACGAAGACCTCGCCATGTTCGAAGGGCGACATCGTGCCGGGGTCGACGTTGAGGTAGGGGTCGAGCTTGCGCAGGCGGACCGTGTAGCCGCGGGCTTGCAGGAGAGCGCCGAGGGCGGCGGAGGCCAGCCCCTTGCCGAGGGAGGAGACGACGCCGCCTGTGATGAAGATATAGCGTGCCATCGTGGAACTCCCGTGTTGGATCAATCGGTGCGATCGAGCGGCGATTCGGGTCGAGGGAATCGCATCATCACGGGAGTTAAGTCATAACGCAGCTTTTGCCCGCGCGCAACCTGACCGCAAGATGCAGTTGCCTTGGCCGAAGGCCTACCCAAGAAATGGTGGTGTCAGTTGCTGTTCGCCGGCGGAGGGGCAAGCGGTGCGTCGGCGTCCGCGGGCGGAAGCAGGTCATTGCCGAGCGAGGTATCGGGGGCCGCCGGAGCTTCGGGCGCGGGGGCGTCGATGCCCGCCTGATCGAGCACCGAGGCCGAGCCTGCGTCGCGGGCGGCAAGGACGGTGAGGGTGATCGAGGTGCCGATGAAGCAGATGGCGAAAATCCACGTCAGTTTCGCAAGCGCCGTGGCGGCACCGCGGCCGGTCATGACCGAATTGCCGCCGCCGCCCCCCATGCCGAGACCGCCACCTTCCGACCGCTGCAAGAGCACC
Source organism: Paracoccaceae bacterium (assembly GCA_027489375.1). Taxonomy (GTDB): domain Bacteria; phylum Pseudomonadota; class Alphaproteobacteria; order Rhodobacterales; family Rhodobacteraceae; genus Paragemmobacter. Next base: position 92,533 of record JAIXZW010000001.1, read on the forward strand.
ACGCCGACGAGGAGGAGGGCGAGGATCAGGTGGATGGTGAGGATGACGTTTTGCATGGGCGCGCTTTTTATCGGAACTGACGCGCCTATCTAGGCGGAAGGGCAGGGCCGTGCAACCCCCTTGGGTCGTGCTTGCGGACGGGGCGGAGGGGGGCCGTCTGCCCCCCGTCGCCTTGCGGCGCCTCCCCCCGAGGATATTTGGGGCGAGAGGAAGCGGGGCGGCGCGTGGTTGCCGGGGGCGGGGCGGGCCTTGCGGAAAGGCGGGGCGGGGTTCGGTTTTGCCTTTCCCTTGCAGGGGTGGGGGGCTATAGGACGCACGGTTTCAGCGAACCCTGGAAAGGAATCTTCATGGCCAATGTCGTCGTCGTGGGCGCCCAGTGGGGCGACGAGGGGAAGGGCAAGATCGTCGACTGGCTTTCGGAGCGGGCCGATGTGATCGCGCGCTTCCAGGGCGGGCACAACGCGGGCCATACGCTGGTGATCGACGGGAACGTCTTCAAGCTGTCGCTGCTGCCTTCGGGGATCGTGCGCGGCGGCAAGTTGAGCGTGATCGGCAACGGGGTGGTGCTGGACCCCTGGGCGCTGCTGTCGGAGATCGAGAAGCTGCGCGGGCAGGGGGTCGATATCAACCCCGACAACCTGATGGTGGCAGAGAACACGCCGCTGATCCTGCCGGTGCATGGCGAGCTGGACCGTGCGCGCGAGGGGCAGACGGGTGTGGCCAAGATCGGCACCACAGGGCGCGGCATCGGGCCGGCCTATGAGGACAAGGTGGGGCGGCGCACCATCCGTGTGGCGGACCTTGCCGACGAGGCGACGCTGGACCTGCGGATCGGGCGCTTGCTGGGCCATCACAATGCGCTGCGGGCGGGGCTTGGCCTTGGTCCGGTGGATGCGGTCGCGCTGAAGGCGCAACTGATGGAGGTGGCGCCGAAGGTGCTGCCCTATGCCAAGCCCGTGTGGAAAGTGCTGCACGATGCGCGGCGGGCCGGAAAGCGCATCCTGTTCGAGGGGGCGCAAGGCTCGCTTCTCGATGTGGATTTCGGGACCTATCCGTATGTCACCTCGTCGAACGTGATCGCGGGGCAGGCCGCGACGGGGGTGGGGCTTGGCCCCAATGCCGTGGGTTTCGTGCTGGGTATCGTCAAGGCCTATACGACCCGCGTGGGCGAGGGGCCGTTCCCGACCGAGTTGTTCGACGCCGATGGCGAGCGGCTGGGCGAGCGGGGCCATGAATTCGGCACGGTGACGGGGCGCAAGCGCCGCTGCGGCTGGTTCGATGCGGCGCTGGTGCGCCAGACCTGCGCGATTTCGGGGATCAACGGCATCGCGCTGACCAAGCTTGATGTGCTGGACGGGTTCAAGACGCTGAAAATCTGCGTGGGCTACGAGCTGGACGGGCAGAAGCTGGATTACCTGCCGACCGCCGCCAACCTGCAAGCGCGGGTGACGCCGATCTATGAGGAGATGGAAGGCTGGAGCGAGTCCACCGCCGGTGCGCGGTCCTGGGCCGACCTGCCCGGAGCGGCGATCAAATACGTGCGGCGGATCGAAGAGCTGATCCAGTGCCCCGTGGCGATGCTGTCGACCAGCCCCGAGCGGGATGACACGATCCTTGTGACCGATCCTTTTGCGGATTGATCGGGCGCGGAGCGATCGCGCGGATTGATCGGGGTTGCGCCCGCCCTAGATGGGGGCGGGCAAGGAGAGGCGCATGGCATTGGGTTACAAGACGCGGCGGCGGCTTTCGCTGCTGATCCTTTTGGTGGGCTTGCCGCTTTACATCGCGGCGGCGCTTTATGTCGTCAGCCTGTTCGAGCGGCCTTCGATCTGGGTCGAACTGGCCGTTTACGTGGCGCTGGGCGTGGTCTGGGCGCTGCCGTTCAAGGCCGTGTTCAAGGGGGTTGGCCAGTCCGACCCCGAAGCGCGGGACGAATGACAAAGGCGGACGGTAAACCGTCCGCCTTTTTCCGGTCCGGGGTTCGTCCCCGCAAGTCTAGCTGTGATAGGGCGATTTCTCGGTCAGGGTGAACTGGCCGCGGCGGACCTTGGCGATATGGCCGTCGCGGAGCAGCGTGCCGAAGATGCGCAGCGCGTCTTCGCGCAGGGAATCGGTCTGCGGGATCACATAGCCGACATGGCGCATCAACTGCGGGCGAGTGAAATGCGGGCGGCCGAGTTCGCAGGCCAGATAGGCGGCGGCGGCTTCCATCATCTCGCGCAGCGAGGAGGCGCCGAGGGTTTCGGCATAGTCGCGGAAACCGTGTTCGCCCGCCTGCGGTTCGGCGAGCGAATCGGACTGCGCACCGGGGCCGAGATCGTCGGCGAGTGCCTCTTCGAGGTCGAGGTCGAGGTCGTCGAGTTCGCTTTCGTCGAAGGTTTGCGCCTGCATGGCAAGGCCCGAGCCCGAGCCCGAGCCGGTCACACGGCGCGGGCGGATCGGTTGGGCGGCGGGGGCCGGAGCAACGGCGGCGGGTGTAACGGGGATCGGCCCGCCGGGCGGGCGCGGGCGGTCGATGCGCTGTTCGGAGACGAGGACCAGCGGTGCGGGACGGTCGCCCGAGGGTTTGGGTTGGGCGGACGCGCCGCCGCCGGGAAGGGCGGAGCGGACGACCATCGCCAGATCGTTGCGATAACGGGCGATGCGCGAGGGTTCGGGATCGGGCTTCGCCTCGCCCGCGCGGCGTTCCGCGACGGTCTGGGCCACGGCGGCCTTGAGGTGGGCGATGGCGGAGCGGCGGCGTTTCGTCTCTTCGCCTTCCATTTCGGTGTCGGCCTGCGCCATGAGGCGGCTCACGGCATCCTCGGCGGAGGGGTCGCCGAAGGGGTGCGGCAGGGAGCGGGAGACGGGGATGTCTTCGTCCGCATCGGGGGCTGCGCCGGACAGTTCGCGCTGGAGGTCAAGCTCTGCCTCGGGAGAGAGGCTGTCGGCATCGCTGCGGCGGATGCGGATGACGCGGGCGCGGGCGCGCTGGAGTTTGTCGGCGGCACCGGGGCGCAGTTCGGGCGCAGGGGCGGCGGGCGGCGCGGGGGCCGCGGCGGCGGGCTGGCCGATTGTGTCGTCCTCGGTCAGGCCGATCTCGGCGAAGATGTCGTCGAGATCGTCCTCATCCTCGGTCAAGGCGGTGGCTTTGGCGTCGGTTTCCGCTTCGGTTTCGGCGAAGATCGACGCGGGTGCGGGGTCGAAATCGTCGAAGTCGAGCATATGGCCGGTTTCGGGACCGGCGAGGGCCGCGACGAGGCTGTCGGGAAGGTCGGTGGCCGGAAGGTCGGCGGCGGGAAGGTCGGCGGCGGGATCGGCCTCGCCCGAGGGTTCGCCCGAGGGTTCGACGGTGGATTCGTCTGCGTCTTTGACCTCAGGCGCCGCTTCGGGGAGCGGGTCGAGGCTGGCGAGGATGGAGGCGACGAGCGGTTCGTCGGCGGCGTCGGGTGCCGCTTCGGGTCCGGCGGCGGCAGGTTCGGGTTGCGCTGCTTCGGGGGCTGCCGCTGCGGGGGCGGGGATGTCGTCCTGCGGGGCTTCGCCCTCTTCGGGGAGGAAGTCGGCGAGGCTTGCGGCGTCCACCGCGTCTTCGACGTAATCGGGAAGGGCGACGGTTTCGGTCGAAACCGGACCCGGAACGGGGACCGTCACCGCATCCTGACGGGCGGCCACTTCGGATCGGAGGCGGAGCAGGCGTTCGGCGATGGATTCGCCCACGGGTGTCGGCTCGGCCGGATTGGAGACTGCGGGCGGGGCGGGGGCGGCGACGGGGGCCGGAGCGGCTACAGGGGCCGGAGCGGCTACAGGGGCCGGAGCGGCTACAGGGGCCGGAGCAACGACGGGGGCCGGAGCAACGACGGGGGCCGGAGCAACGGAAGGGGCCGTTGCCTGCGCCGCTTCGGAGGCGCGCAGCACGATGCCGTTTTCCTGAACCTTGGCCTCGACCCTGCGCTGCACCTCGCGTTCGGCGATGCGGTGGAGCATGGCGGCATCGGGCGTGGGCGGTTCGGCCCCGAAATAGCGGTCTTCGGCGGCGAGGTCGCGGAAATATTCGGCAATGGCGCGCATGGTGTTGAACGGGTCGTCAAACCCTTCCAACGTACAAGAGAAGGTCCCGTATGAGACCGTAAGGATCTTACTCGCACCGATCATCGGATGCTTGCCTTCCACCAACTTCGCCGCTTCACATCACCGGACGGCCCGATCCTTTTCATGGACAGACTGGGGTGATTTGAAGGATTGATTATGGCCCAAGCCTACGTCCATTGCCGCAATTCGAAAGACAGTATCGCCATGAATCGCCCCATTGTCCAATGCCCTGATGGCGTCACGCTGGTGGGGGGTGGGCCGGTGACGAAGGCGGAGCTGGCGCTGGCGCTTGCGATTGCGCCGCTTGTGGTGGCCGCCGATGGTGGGGCGGACCGGGCGCTGGCGGCGGGGATCATGCCCGAGGCGGTGGTGGGGGATTTCGATTCGATCTCGGCCCGCGCGCGGGCGGCGATTCCGGCGGCGCGGCAGCATGTGATCGCGGAGCAGGCGACGACGGATTTCGACAAGGCGCTGCGGTCGGTGGATGCACCCTTCGTGCTGGCGCTCGGCTTCGCGGGGGCGCGGATCGACCACGGGCTGGCGGTGCTGAACGGGCTGGTGCGGCACAGGGACCGGCTGTGCCTGCTGGTCGGGCCGCGCGACGTGGTGTTTCACGCGCCGCCACGGCTTGAGTTGCAGATGCGGGTGGGGGACCGGCTGTCGCTGTTCCCGCTGGCGCGGGTGACGGGGCGGAGTGCGGGGCTGAAATGGCCGATCGACGGGTTGGACTTTGCCCCCGACGGGATGATCGGCACGTCGAACCGCGTGGTGGCGCGGCGGGTGGTGCTTGAGATGGACACGGCAGGGATGCTGGTGATCCTGCCGCGCAACCGGCTTCAGGCGGCGCTTACGGCACTTCGACCGGAATGGTCGCCTCGCGCCGGTTGAGGGCGGCGGTGCGGCGTTCGCGGTGGATGATGTAGAGGCCCGAGGAGGTGATGACGGCGATGCCCGCCCATGTCAGCGCGTTGGGGAAGTCGTCGAAGATCAGATAGCCGAGGATCACCGAGGCGATGATCTCGGTATAGTGCAGCGGGGCGAGCGTGGCGGAGGGCGCGAATTTCAACGCGTAGGTCATGCACATATGTGACAGCGATGCCCAGAAGCCGACCCCGAAGAGCCAGAGCCAGTTGATCCCCGCAGGCATCACCGGATCGAGCGGCCCGATGCCCGAGCCGTCGAAGAAAAGCATCACCGGCAGGCAGAGCACCATCCCCGCGAGCGAGGTGTGAAGCTGCATGGCGACGGGGTGGATCATGGTCGACATGGCCCGCGTCACCAGCATGTAGAAGGCAAAGGCAAAGGCCGTCCCGAGCGGCCAGAGCGCCACGAGGCCGAAGGCGGCGAGCGAGGGTTGGATGACCAGAAGCGCCCCCGCAAAGCCCACGATGCTGGCGATGATGCGGCGGGGACCGACCTCGTCCCCGAAGATCAGGTTGCCGAGGATCAGCAGCACGAAGGGTTCGACGAAGGCGATGGCCAGCGCATCCGCAAGCGGCATCACGGCGATGCCGGAGACGAAGGAGAAGGTCGACAGGATCAGGAAGAAGGCCCGCAGGAACAGGAAACCCGCCACCCGCGGGCTGGTGCGGAAGGGCAGGCGCATGAGCAACAGGACCGGCAGCATGAGCGCGCCCTGAACCACGAAGCGGGCGGTGGTGATCTGGCCCACGGGCATCCCCGCCTCGGCCGCGAGCTTCGACGAGACGTCGAGCAGCGGCGCCAGCGTGCAGAAGGCGAGCATCAGCACCACACCCGGAAGGATGCGGTCGGCGGGGCGGGCGGGGGCGGAAAGGCTGGTCATGGCATCGGGCGTAACGGGCGGCGCGGGGCGCGTCCATTCCGAAAGCGACCCCGAAGCGGGCATTTCCCGCCGTGGCGGGTGATCGCGGCTTTTCAAGCGCGGTGGCCTCGCCTAGGTTTGGCGGGTCAACGAGTGGGGGCCCTTCGTGCTGGTTCTGCAAGCGTCTCGGCTGGTGTTTCTGGCCAATCCCAAGACGGCCACGCAATCGGTGCGGGCCATGCTGCGGCCCCGCGCGCTTGCGGGAGAGTGGCAGAACGATCCGGCGGCGCGGCATGGCGGGATCGGTCCTTTCGACCGCAAATGGCGCGGCATGGTCGAGGCGGCGGTGGGCGGCCCTGTCGAGGTCTTCGCCGTGGTGCGCGAGCCTGTGGCGCGGCTCGACAGCTGGTTCCGCTATCGCCAGAAGAACCCTGCGGGTGACAAGCGCAGCACGCAAGGTTTGGGCTTCGCCGAGTTCATTGAAGCGGTGCTGTCGGACCCCGTGCCGGATTTCGCCCGCGTGGGATCGCAGGAGCGTTTCGTCGGCTGGGATGGTCGCCGCGCGGGGATCGATGTGCTGTTCGATTACGACCGGCTCGACCTGATGATGGAATTCCTTGCCGACCGGATCGGGCAAAGGCTGCATTTGCCGTTGCGCAATGTCTCGGCCATGGCGCGCGAGGGCAGGCCGGAGGTGCCGGAGGCGCTGCTTGCGCGGTTGCGCAAGGCGATGGCGGGGGAATTCGCGCTTTACGATGCGGTGCGCGAGACGGGTGTCCTGTTCGCGGATGATTGAGTGCGGAGCGACCCTGCTCGGGGCGGGCGGTCTGCCGGTATTCGGGCGGCAAGGTCGCGGGGGGCCAGCCCCCCGTCCCGCGATGCGGGACCCCCCCCGGAGTATTTGGGCAAAGGTGAACAGGGGGAGAGGCGGGTTCTGCCCCTTTCACGCTTGCTCAAATATCCTCGGGGGGTGCGGGGGGCAGACGGCCCCCCGTCGCGGGTCGGGCTGGCGTGCCGGTCAGCAGTTCGGGACGTTGACCGCCAGACCGCCGAGCGAGGTTTCCTTGTATTTCTCGTGCATGTCGCGGCCCGTCTGGCGCATGGTTTCGATGCAGACGTCGAGGCTGACGAGATGCACCCCGTCGCCGCGCAGTGCGAGGGAGGCGGCGGAGACCGCCTTGATCGCGCCAAGGCCGTTCCGTTCGATGCAGGGCACCTGCACCAGCCCCTTGACCGGATCGCAGGTCATGCCGAGGTGGTGTTCCAGCGCGATTTCGGCGGCGTTTTCCACCTGTTCCACCGTGCCGCCCAGCACGGCGGCAAGGCCTGCGGCGGCCATCGCGGCGGCGCTGCCCACTTCGGCCTGACAGCCGCATTCCGCGCCCGAGATCGAGGCGTTGTGTTTGACAAGCCCGCCGATGGCCGAGGCGGTGAGGAGGAATTCGCCGACGCGGGAGGCCGAGGCACCCGGCACATGGTCGAGCCAGTAGCGGATCACGGCGGGAACGACGCCAGCGGCGCCGTTTGTCGGGGCGGTGACGACCTGACCACCTGCCGCGTTCTCTTCGTTCACGGCCATCGCGTAGAGCGACATCCAGTCGTTGATCGTATGCGGGGCGGTCATGTTCAGCCCGCGTTCGGCGATCAGCGCGTCATGGATGCCCTTGGCGCGGCGGCGCACCTTGAGGCCTCCGGGGAGGATGCCGGTCCCCTCCATCCCGCGGGTGATGCAGTCGTTCATCACCTGCCAGATGCGCTCCATCCCGCGGTCGAGGTCCGAGGCGGTGCGGAATTTCAGCTCGTTGGCGCGTTTCATCTGCGCGATGGAGAGGCCGGAGGCTTTGGCCATCTGCATCATCTCGTCGGCGGATTCGAAGGGGTAGGGGACATCGGCGCGGGCCTTGGCCTTGGACCCGCCCGCATCGGCGAGTTCCGAGGCGGTGAGGACGAAGCCGCCGCCGATGGAGTAGTAGGTTTCTTCAAGGATCACGTCGCCCTGCGCGTCGGTGGCTTTCAGGATCATGCCGTTGGCGTGGCCCGGAAGGGCGGGACCATAGTCGAAAAGGAGGTCGGCGGAGGGGTCGAAATGCAGCGCGGGCAGGCCGGGGGGCGTGATCGTCTTCGTCTCGCGGATCGCGGAGAGGGTCGCTTCGGCGCGTGCCGCGTCATAGGTCGCGGGGTCGAAGCCCGCGAGGCCGAGGATCGTGGCGCGGTCGGTGGCATGGCCCACGCCCGTGAAGGCGAGCGAGCCGTGGAGCGAGGCGCGCAGGCCTTTGGCATGGAAGGGCGAGTTGCGCAGCAGGTCGAGGAAGCGCGCGCCCGCGACCATCGGCCCCATCGTATGCGAAGAGGAGGGGCCGACGCCCACCTTGAACATGTCGAAAACCGAAAGGAACATTTGCGGTCACTCCCCCAAGCGCATCGTTGCGCCGATCCGTCGCGGAGAAGGTGGGCATAAGCGCGGATCGGGCAAGGGCGAAAAGCGACATGGTTGATGCTGATTTTGCCAAAGGGGGGAAAGGCGGGGGCATAAAGGGGCTGTTAACCAATTCGCGGCAGGGTGGTGCCGTGTTTTTCCGAGAGGGAGGCGGCGATGCTGCGGTTGGTTTTGGTGTTCGGTTTGGTGGCCGGAATGGCCGGGGTGCAAGAGGCGGGGGCGCAGGAGGCGGGGGTGGCCGATGTGCTGGCCCGCTTGCCCGAGGCGCAGGTGAAGCGGCTCAGGGCGGACCCCGACCGCTTTGCCGAAACGGCGCTGGCCGCGATCTACGGCTATGGCGCGGGCGGTGCCTTGACCAAGGCGCAGGCCGAGGGGGCCGATGCCATCGAGGCGGCGGCGCGGCGGGTGCGGGCCTTGGTGCCGTTCCTGCAAAGCGATCTCGACAATGATGGCGCCGTGGCGCGGGCCGAGATGGAGGCGCGGGGGGCGATCCTGAGCGCCTCGTCGCGGGCGCGGCTTGTGGCAGGGTTCGTCGCGGCGGATGCGGACGGGGACGGGGCGGTTTCGGCGGCCGAGATGCGGGGCATGGCAGAGGCGGCGGCGGCACCCCGTGCGGGTCGCGGGGCGGTGGCGCTGATGGGCTATGACTTCGACGGGGACGGGCGGTTGACGGTGGAGGAGGTGGAGGCGCTGCGGGCGGCCTTGGCGGCGGGGTGAGGGGGAATGGTGTTTTGGCGGCGGGTTGGAGGGTGAGTATTTGGGCAAGGGTGAAAGCGGGAAGGTGCGGGGTTCGCGGCTTTCGTTGTGAGGGAGTATTTGGGCCAAGGTGAAAGGGGCGGGTCTGCGTTTTTCTGGCGGGGGGGGTGAGGGCGTTTTCGGGTCAAGGGGATAGGGCGCAACGTGAGGGGTTCCCGGCCTTCGTTGTGATCGCGTTGTCGGGTCAAGGTGAAAGGGGCTGGCCTGTGGGTTTCGGGCTGGCGGGGTGACGGCGTAGTTGGGCCGAAGTGCTTGGACCAAGGCGATTGGGCCAAGGTTCGGGTGCCATCGGGCCTTGCAGGGGGCAGCGCTTTGGCGTGAGGCGGGGCTTTGCGCGGCAATTCGCGCTTACACCCCGTGCGGGCTTTGCCTATAAGGGGGCGAGACCATTCGAGGAGCCGCCATGCCCGCCGATCTATCCCCCATCGACAAGGCCAAATTCGTCGCCGCCAAGCGGGCCACGGAGTTCATCGAGGACGGGATGAAGGTCGGCCTCGGCACGGGATCGACTGCCGCCTGGATGGTGCGCTGTCTGGGCGAGCGCATCCGCGAGGAGGGGCTGCGCGTGGTGGGGGTTCCCACCTCGAGCCGCACGGCGGAGCTGGCGCGGCAGGTGGGGGTTCCGATCACCACGCTGGACGAGGCGAAGTGGCTAGACATGACCATCGACGGGGCGGACGAATTCGACCCCAACCTTGCGCTGATCAAGGGCGGCGGGGCGGCCTTGCTTCAGGAGAAGATCGTCGCCACCGCCTCGGACCAGATGATCGTGATCGCGGATGCGGCGAAGGAAGTGGCGCAGCTCGGTGCCTTTCCGCTGCCCGTGGAGGTGATCCCCTTTGGCTGGCAGACGACCAAGGCGCTGATCGAGGAGACGCTGGTCAGCCTTGACGTGATGAACCGCGATTGCAGCCTGCGGATGAACGGCGCGAAGCCGCTGGTCACGGATGAAAGCAATTACATCATCGACCTGCATCTGAAGCGGATCGGAAATCCGCGGCAATTGGCGCTGGTGCTGAACCAGATTCCGGGCGTGGTGGAGAATGGCCTGTTCATCGACATCTGCGACATCGTCGTCATCGGGCATGGCGACGGGCGGGTGACGGTGCGGGATATCAACAAAGGCTCGGAGACCGACGATTTCGTCGAGTTCAAACCCAGCGACAACATCTTTGCGGATATGGAATGAGCTTCGACTACGATCTTTTCGTCATCGGCGGCGGCTCGGGCGGGGTTCGGGCGGCGCGGGTTGCGAGCGGGGACTGGGGCGCGAAAGTCGGGCTGGCCGAGGAAAGCCGGATGGGTGGCACCTGCGTCATCCGCGGCTGCGTGCCGAAGAAGCTGATGGTCTTTGCCAGCGGCTTTCCCGAGGCGATCGAGGATGCGCGGGCCTATGGCTGGGATGTGGAGGCGGGGCGGTTCGACTGGCCGCGCTTTCGCGGCGCGCTGGAGCGCGAGTTGGACCGGCTGGAAGGGGCTTACCGCAACACGCTGAAGAACGCGGGCGTCACCGTGCATGATGCGCGGGCGCGGATCGTGGATGCGCATACGGTGGAACTGGCGGACGGGACGCGGTTCACGGCCAAGCATATTCTGGTGGCGACGGGGGGCTGGCCCTTTGTGCCGGATATTCCGGGGCGGGAGTTGGCCATCACGTCGAACGAGGTCTTCCACCTTGATACCCTGCCCAAGCGGGCGCTGGTGGTGGGGGGCGGCTATATCGCGTCCGAGTTCGCCTGCATCCTGCACGGGCTGGGGGTGGAGGTCGCGCAATATTACCGTGGCGCGCAAATCCTGCGCGGCTTCGATGACGAGGCGCGGGGGCATGTCGCCAATGCGATGCAGGCGCGGGGGATCGCGGTGCATTGCGGGACGGATGTGATCCGGCTGGAAAAGAGCGCGGGCGGGATCGTCGCGGTGGCCACGGACGGGACCGAGCGGGAATTCGATCTGGTGCTTTACGCCACGGGGCGGGTGCCGAATGCGCGGGGCTTGGGCCTTGAGGACTTGGGTGTGCAGTTCGGGCGGCGGGGCGAGATCGTGGTGGACGAGTGGTCGCAGACCGCCGTGCCGTCGATCTTTGCCGTGGGGGATGTGACGGATCGGGTGAACCTGACGCCGGTTGCCATCCGCGAGGGGCATGGTTTTGCCGATACGGTGTTCGGTGCCAAGCCCACGAAGTTCGACCATTCGGCGGTGGTTTCCGCCGTGTTCACCCAGCCGGAGCTGGGCGCGGTCGGGCTGAGCGAAGAGGCGGCGCGGGCGGCGGGGCCGATCGAGGTCTATGCCGCGACCTTCCGTCCGATGCGGTCGCTGTTCGCGGGGCGGCAGGATCGGGTGCTGATGAAGCTGGTCGTCTGTGCCGAGACGCGCAAGGTTCTGGGCTGCCATATCGTGGCACCCGAGGCGGGCGAGTTGATCCAGCTTGCCGCCGTGGCCATCGGCATGGGAGCGACGAAAGAGGATTTCGACCGCACCCTGGCGGTGCATCCGACGATGGCCGAGGAACTTGTGACCATGAAGAAGCCTGTGCGGCGTGCTTAAGCTGCGGCGGGCTTCTTGAAATCCGTGCGGGACTACACAGGTTAAACCCGACGACAGGAAAAGGGTAAGATTACATGGCAGGTAGCGGAGGCCCTTGGGGCGGCGGTGGCGGCCCGGGTGACGATGACCGGAATGGCGGGGACCGGAACGGCGGGCGGGGTGACGACCGTCGGGGCGGGCGCAGGCCCGAGGGCGGGGCGCCGATCCCCGAAATCGAAGACCTGATGAAGAAGGGGCAAGAGCAACTTCGCGTGCTGATGGGCGGGCGGGGTCGCGGCGGGTTCAACGGCGGCGGCGGGCGTGGTCCGGCGGGCGGCGGTCCGGTCGTGTCGAAGCAGGGTGTTCTGCTGGGTGCCCTCGGCGCGGTGGCGCTGTGGTCGTTCATGTCGTTCTACACGGTGAAGCCGGAAGAGCGGTCGGTCGAGCTGTTCCTTGGCCAGTTTTCCACCATCGGGGATTCGGGGCTGAATTTCGCGCCATGGCCTTTCGTCACGGCGGAAATCGTGCAGGTCACGGGCGAACGGCAAACGGATGTGGGCACCGGCGCTGCGGACCAGACCCTTTCGGGGCTGATGCTGACGCGGGACCAGAACATCGTGGATATCGGGTTCCAGGTGGTCTGGAACATCTCGGACCCTGCGAAATACCTGTTCAACCTTGCCGATCCCGAGGACACGATCCGCGCGGTGTCGGAATCCGCGATGCGGGACATCATCGCGCGGTCGGAGCTTTCGCCGATCCTCAACCGGGATCGCGGGTCGATTGCCGCCGATCTGCGGGCGAATGTGCAAAAGACGCTCGACAGCTATGACGCGGGGATCAACGTGATCCGCGTCAACCTGCAACAGGCGGCGCCGCCCGCCGAGGTGATCGACGCCTTCCGCGCGGTGCAGGCCGCGCAGCAGGAGCGGGACCGTTTGCAGAAAGAGGCGGATGCCTATGCCAACAAGGTGACGGCAGGCGCACGCGGCGAGGCGGCGCGGTTGATCGAGAACTCGGAAGCGTATCGGGCCGAGGTGGTGAACAACGCGGAAGGTGAAGCGAGCCGCTTCCTGTCGGTCTATGAGGAATATGTGAAGGCGCCGGAGGTGACGCGCAAGCGCATGTATCTGGAAACGATGGAAAAGGTTCTGGGTGGCATGAACAAGGTGATCCTTGACGGGGTCGGTTCGGGCGAGGGCGGGAATGGCGTGGTGCCCTTCTTGCCGCTGAACGAGCTTAACCGTCCGGCGGGTGCGCCTGCGGCGGCTGCGAACAGCACGGGGAGCAACTGATGAAAGCTGCATTCATTCTTCCCGGTATCGCCATCGTGGCGGCCTTGGGCCTGTCTTCGGTGTTCATCGTGGACGAGCGCGAGAAGGTGCTTGTGCTGCAATTCGGTCAGGTGAAGCAGGTGCGGGACGAACCCGGCATCGGGTTCAAGCTGCCGCTGATCCAGGACGTGGTGCGCTATGACGACCGCATCCTGTCGCTGCCCACGCGGCCCATCGAAGTGACGATGAGCGATGACCGCCGCCTTGTCGTCGATGCCTTTGCCCGCTGGCGGGTGACGGACCCTGTGCGCTTCCGCGAGGCGGTGGGCGCGAACGGGGTCGGGCAGGCGATGAACCGTCTGGAAGGCATCCTGAACAACGCGATTCCGCAGGTGCTCGGCTCGGTCGATTCGGGGCGGGTGCTGTCGGAGGACCGTTCGGCGCTGATGAACCAGATCCGCGATATCGCACGGCGTGAAGGCGGGTCGCTGGGCATCGACGTGGTCGACGTGCGGCTGACGCGGACGGATTTGCCGGAGCAGAACCTTGAAGCGACCTTTGCCCGTATGCGGGCCGAGCGCGAGCGGGAAGCGGCGGACGAGATCGCACGCGGCGGCGAAGCGGCGCAGCGGGTTCGGGCGAGTGCGGACCGGACGGTGGTCGAGCTGACCTCGGACGCGCGGCGGCAGGCGGAGGTGGTGCGCGGCGAGGCGGATGCCGAGCGCAACCGCATCTATGCCGAAGCCTTTGGCAAGGACCCCGAGTTCTTTGCCTTCACGCGGTCGCTGACGAGCTATGAGCGGGCCTTGCAGTCGGGGAATTCGTCCATCGTGATGAACCCCGAGGGCGAGTTCTTCGAATATCTGCGGTCGGATCAGGGGTCGGCGGCAACGCAGGCGGCCAAGGCTGCGGGTGAAGCCAACCAATGAGCGCGGTGCTTCACGGGCTTGGCGCCGTGCTGGTGATCGAGGGGCTGGCGCTTGCGCTGGCCCCTTTACGCATGGAGCAACTGCTTCAGGCCATCGCGGCGCTGGGCCGTGATGCGCGGCGGGCGATCGGGTTGACGATCCTTGGCCTTGGTGTCGCGCTGCTGTGGCTGGCGGGCGGATTGTAACAATCGGGCGTTTTCCCTCACATCGCTTTGACGCGGCGCGACCGGGATTGCATTGCGTTCGGGGCGATTGGCGCGATGATTGGAACGTGCTCGGCCGCGTGGTGTTGCTCTCGTGCGCGGTCATCTGGAAATGAAAAGGAGTTCGGAGTGCTCTCTCTGGTCAAATCGCAACTGAACGGGGCGAAACCCGTGTCTGGCCTGTCGCGGCTGGCAATGGCCGCCGCGCTGGGGCTTTCGCTTGGCCTTGGTCAGGCCGATGTCGCAGCGGCGCGGGGCGCGCCGGAAAGCTTTGCCGATCTTGCCGCGCAGATCAGCCCGAGCGTGGTGAACATCACCACGACCTCGGTCGTGGCGGCGAGCACCGAGGACGGGCCGATGGTGCCGGAAGGGTCGCCCTTTGAAGAGTTCTTCAAGGACTTCCAGAACCGCAATGGCGAGGGCGGCGATCAGGCCCCGCCGGAGCCGCGCCGGTCGGAGGCGCTGGGGTCGGGCTTCGTGATCAGCGAGGACGGCTATATCGTCACGAACAACCACGTGATCGAAGGCGCGGATGACATCCAGATCGAGTTCTTCTCGGGCGAGAAGCTGAAGGCGGAACTGGTCGGCACTGACCCCAAGACCGATATCGCGCTGTTGAAGGTCAAGGCCGAGAAGCCGCTGCCCTTTGTCAGCTTCGGCAATTCGAACCTGATGCGCGTGGGCGATTGGGTGATGGCGATGGGGAACCCTCTGGGGCAGGGCTTCTCGGTTTCCGCGGGGATCGTGTCGGCGCGGGGGCGCGAGTTGCAGGGGACCTATGACGATTACATCCAGACCGATGCCGCGATCAACCGCGGCAACTCGGGCGGGCCGCTGTTCAACATGGACGGGCAGGTGATCGGGGTGAACACCGCGATCCTGTCGCCCAACGGCGGCTCCATCGGGATCGGCTTCTCGATGGCGTCGAATGTGGTCGACAAGGTGGTCGCGCAGCTCAAGCAGTTCGGCGAGACGCGGCGCGGCTGGCTGGGCGTGCGGATTCAGGACGTGACGCCGGATGTGGCCGAGGCGATGGGGCTTGCCGCATCCAAGGGCGCTCTGGTGACGGATGTGCCGGACGGACCCGCGAAGGACGCGGGGCTGCTGGCGGGTGACGTGATCACGACCTTTGACGGCAAGGAGATCGGCACGGTGCGTGACCTGACGCGGCAGGTGGCCGACAGCCCCGTAGGGTCGGCGGTGCCGCTGGTGATCCTGCGCGATGGCAAGACCGAGACGCTGTCGGTCACGCTGGGCCGCCGCGAGGAGGCCGAGAAGGACGAGACCGTTCCCGCCGCCGCCGAAAAGCCCGCGGAGCCGCAGTCGGCAGAGGTGCTTGGCATGACGGTGGAGCCGGTGACGCCGGATGTGGTGGCGGAGCTTGGCCTTCCGGCAGGGACCGAAGGTCTGGTCGTGACCAAGCTTGGCGAAGAGACGGAAGCCTTTGGCAAGGGGCTGCGCGAGGGTGACGTGATCACCGAGGCGGGCCAGCAGAAGGTGGCGCGGGTCGAGGATTTGCAGGACCGGCTTAAGGAGGCCAAGGAAGCGGGGCGCAAGTCGCTGCTGCTTCTGGTGCGCCGTGGCGGTGATCCGCGCTTCGTCGCGCTGTCGGTCGAGGAAGAGACGAAGTAAGCTTCGTTTCGGGAATGATGGGGGCGGCGGGGGAACCTGCCGCCCTTTTTCGTTTTGCGGGGGAAGCGGAATTTGGCGCAAATTCCGGACCGATTTTTGGCGCAAAAATCGGCGGGGCGGTGAGGGATCGGAATTTGCGTCAAATTCCGGTGCGGTTTTTGCGCCAAAAACCGTTTCAGCTGATTTCGGAAAGCAGCCTAGTGCGGAAGCTTTCCATCCATTCCAGCCGTTCGGCGGCGATGGCGCGGCCCGTGGCGGTCTGCATGGTTTCGGCGATGCGGGCGAGTTTGACCTGGATATGGTCGAGCGCGAAGCGTCTGTCGTCGAGCGGGCGGTTGAGGGCCATCGGGTCTGCCGCATCGAAAAGTCCGCCGCCCATCTGGCCCGAGATGAGGAACATGCGGGCGATGCCGATGGCGCCGAGCGCCTCGAGCCGGTCGGCGTCTTGCAGGATCTTCGCCTCGGCGGTTTCGGGGGGGATGTTGGCCGAGAAACTGTGCGCGAGGATGGCGTGGTGGAGGCCCGCCTGTTTGGCTTCGGGAAAGCCCATCGCGGCAAGTTCGGCAACGGCGAGGTCGGCGCTGAGGCGCGAGGCGCGGGCGCGGTCGGGCGAATTCTTCGGCAGGTTCACCGCATCGTGGAAATAGGCGGCGGCAGCGAGGATGTCGAGATCGGCGGCTTCGTCCAGCGCGATCAGGCGGCAGGATTTCCAGACGCGGTCGAGGTGGCCGAGGTCATGCGCGCCATCGGTCGCATCGGCCCAAAGCCCGGCGATGCGGGCGCGGCAGCGGGCGGCCCAGACGGTCATAGCTGGTCCAGCGAGGCGATGACGAGGCCAAGGTCGCGTGCGGCGGCGAGCGAAAGCTGGCGGCTGGCAAGGCCGCGCTCGCTCTGGAAGCGGCGGATGGCATCGACGGTCGGTTCGTCCAGCGTGCCGCTGAGCGGGGCGAGGAAATAGCCGCGGGCTTTCAGCGCCCGTTGCAGGGTGGCGACGAAATCGGGGGTGAGGTCGGCAGGGCAGGGCGCGCGGAACCAGATGGTCTGGCGGTCGCTGACCATGCGGGTGTGGGTCTTGGTGCGGTAGGTGGCGGGTTTGAGGACCGTGCCATCCCCGGCGCGTTCTTCAGGGGTGACGAGTTCCTGCTCGGTCACGGTTTCGATCACGGCGGGGCTGGATTCGGTGGCCCAGCAGGCGGTGTCGGGGCCTTCGGGGGCTTGCCCGTCGGGGGTGGTGACGATTTCGGCGGAAAGGTCGGTCTGTTTGGGCGCTTCCGGCACGGGGGGGCGGGGGGCGCAGGCGGCGAGGGCGAGGGCGAGGAAGATCGCCATGCCGATGCCGAGATGCCGTGCCATGCCCTTGCCCCTGATGCCGTGCCCGTTTGCCGGTCCTTGGCGCGGACCATAGCGGCAAGCGGCGGGATGCGCAAAGGGCTTAGGGCTGGTCGCCCGCCCGCGTGCCATCGTGGCGGAAATCGGGGCGGAGCAGGGCGTCGAGCATGTGGGAGATATCCTCGATCTGTTCGGCCACGATATGGACGACACCCGCTTCGCGTTGCAGGCGGCCCGTGACGCGCAGCATGCGGCCCGCGATCACGGCGCGGCGGTGGCGTTCGTAGAGCTTGGCCCAGACAACGACGTTGCAGGTTCCCGTCTCGTCCTCGAGCGTCAGGAAGATCACGCCCTTGGCCGTGCCGGGGCGCTGGCGGACAAGGACGAGGCCCGCCACGCAGACCCGCGCACCCACGGGCGGTTCGTCCAGCCGTTCGGCGACGAGCGCTGCGGGCGGGCGCGGCCATGTGTCGGGCGGCGGCGTCCGGGTGTGCCAGATGTCATGGACGCTGCGGAAGCGGGGGGCTATGGGTTGCATGGTGAACAAATGTAGAACATTTGCGAACAGATGCAAGGGGGTGGCGCGGGGTTGCAGCCTTGCCGCAGGGCGGGACCAGCGGCGGCGGGGGCTATGGCAAAGGTGCGGGAATTGCCCTATGTCAGGCGCAAAGGACGTATCTTTTCAGGGAATGCGGAAGATGGCCAAGATCACCTATGTGGAATTCGGCGGCAAGGAACACGTGATCGACGTGGCCAACGGGCTGACCGTGATGGAAGGGGCGCGTGACAATGGCGTGCCGGGGATCGAGGCCGATTGCGGCGGGGCCTGCGCCTGTTCGACCTGTCACGTCTATGTCGATCCGGCATGGGTGGACCGCCTGCCCAAGAAGGACAGCATGGAAGAGGACATGCTCGATTTCGCATGGAACCCCGATCCGGTGCGGTCGCGCCTGACCTGCCAGCTCAAGGTATCGGACGCGCTTGACGGGTTGCGCGTCCAGATGCCCGAGAAGCAGATCTAAAGCCGGAGCAGCGCCGCCTCGTGCGGGGACATGCAGGGGCGGGCCGGTTCGGCACGCAGCAGGTCGGGCAGAACCTCGGGGAAGAGCTTTTGCAACTCGGCCATGACCGCGGGCGCACGCAGGGCGGCGTCCGCCGCGAAGGGGTGGTAGCTTTCGCTTGGCGCGCCTTCGGAGAAGATGATCTCGTGGCGGTCGAAAAGCAGGTGCACATAGGTCACGCTGTCCATCGGCCTGAGCGCGATGCGATCGCTGCCTTGGGCGATCTGCGAGGCGGGGACGAGAACCTCGGCCTCGCCGGTCAGGAGTTCGGCCTGCCAGCCCGTCACCATCATGCGGTGGTTGGGCGAGACGAGCAGTGGGCGGTGGTTGCCGAGCACGCCCGCGTAGAAGCAGACGGGGGCAAGCGCGCCGCGACCGTTGACGGTCTTTGACAGCACGCGCCGGACGGGTTGGAAGCCGTTGTCGGCGGTTTTCACCAACATTCCGGCGGCGATGTCCTGCACCTCGACCTCGCCCTCGGCGGTGTCGATGCTGGTGCCCGCGACGAAACAGGCGAGTTCGGTTTCATGGAAAATCCGCTCGATCAGGTCGAGCAGGGATGGAGGGTGGATTAAATCGTCTGACATCAAAGGGTTACTCCCGCACACACAGGTTACGCACATACCACTTACACATCGGAAGAACGGCCCGATGGTGAAAAGATGCAGGGCGAATCGGGCGGGTTTGGGACGAAAACGCACCGAAGCTGGGGAAAGTGGTTAACGGAATGTGGCCGTTTTCAGTTCGTCCGGCGGTTCGGCAGGAAGGGAAGCGGGGCCACGGGGACGCCATCCTCGATCAGCTTTTTCGCTTCGTCGATGCGGGCTTCGCCGTAGATCGCGCGTTCGGGTGCTGCGCCGTCGTGGATGCGGCGGGCTTCGGTGACGAAGTCGAGACCGACATATTCCGAATTCTCTTCCACCTTGCGGCGCAATTCTGCCAGCGCCTTTTCCGCGTCCGAGGCGGGGGTGGACAGGTCGGGGCGGGTGGCGGCGGTGCGGGCGGGGCGGACGCTGGGGGCCATCAGCGATTTCTCGACCGCCGTCGATCCGCAGACGGGGCAGGCGACATGGCCTGCGGTGCGCAAGCTGTCATAAGCCTCGCCCGACTGGAACCAGCTTTCGAAAGCGTGGTCGTCCTGACATTTGAGCGAGAAGCGGATCATGGCGCCTGTGCGGGGTTGGGTCAGCGGTCAGTTCGGCATCTTGGGCGCAAAATCAAGCCGGTGCAACCTCGGCCCCCGGAAGGAGGGCGGGGTCGTCGGCCAGCGTGCGGAAGAGGTCGCGGAGTTCGGGTTCCGCCACCTTCTTCGCGGCCTTGGCGGCGGCGAACCATTTGCGGCGGCGTTCCTTGCGTTCGGGGAATTTGGCGGCGAGTTCCTCGACCCGCAGCGGAAAGACCGCCACGGCGCAGGGCAGGGCGTCGGTGGTCTTCATGATCTTGTCATAGGTATAGAGGCCGAGCGCCTCGGTCGCGGCTTCGCCACGGACGCCTGCTTCCTCCCACGCCTCGCGCGCGGCGGAGGCGGCGGGGGCAAGGCCCGAGATCGGCCAGCCCTTGGGGATGACCCAGCGGCCCGTATCGCGCGAGGTGATCAGAAGCACCTCGACATGGCCGCGATGCATGCGCCAGCACAGCGCGCCATACTGGCTGCGCGGGGCCTGTTCGGCCCCCTGAAGGCTTGCTTCGGTCATCCGTTTCATCCGGCCCCGTCCTGATCTTTTCGATCCATGTTTGCAAAGGGCATGCCTGCTCTGTCTTAGTATGCGCCCCGTGGGACGGTATTTCCAGTGCGACCGGCATCAGGGATGCGTGATCTGCGCGAAGGGCGCGGTTATGTGCCGCATGGGCAACGATTGCTTAACGCGTTGCGGCGTTTGACGCGGGGCGGAGGCGGCTTATCTGTTGCTCCACAGAACACCGGAGACGCAGATGACACGCCTTGCCCGAGTATTCGCCGCCGCCTTCCTTAGCGCAGCAAGCCTGCTGCCGGTTCCGGCACTGGCCGGATACTCTTTCCCTTCGGTCGATGGCGGGACGATCGATCTGGAGGATTTCAAGGGCAAGCCGGTGCTGGTGGTGAACACCGCCTCGCTTTGCGGGTTCGCGCCGCAGTTCGAGGACATGCAGGCGTTGCAGGACGAATATGGCGAGAAGCTGGTGGTGCT
Source organism: Paracoccaceae bacterium (assembly GCA_027489375.1). Classification (GTDB taxonomy): domain Bacteria; phylum Pseudomonadota; class Alphaproteobacteria; order Rhodobacterales; family Rhodobacteraceae; genus Paragemmobacter. Next base: position 112,696 of record JAIXZW010000001.1, read on the forward strand.
GGCGGTGCCGTCCAACGACTTTGACCAGGAGTTGGCGGATGGCAAGGCGGCCAAGGACTATTGCGCGGCGAATTTCGACATCACCCTGCCGATGACCGATATCACCCATGTCACGGGGCCGGAGGCGCATCCCTTCTATGCCATGCTGCGCGCCGACCACGGGTTCGAGCCTGCGTGGAATTTCAACAAGGTGCTGCTGGACGGGGACGGGCAGGTCGTGGCGACGTGGGGCAGTCTGATGCGCCCGAACGCAAGCGCGGTGGTGCGGAAGATCGAGGCGCTGCTGAATTGAGCGCCGGAGGGGCGCTGTTCATCGGCGCCGAGGTCTATCGCGGGTCGTCCTATGGCAAGGCGCATCCCTTGCGGATTCCGCGCGTGCCGGTGGTGATGGACCTGTGCCGCGAATTGGGGTGGCTGGAGGGGCGGTTCCGCACCTCGCCCCGCGCGAAGCCTGCGGCCTTGGTGGCGTTCCACACGGCGGATTATGTCGCGGCCTTGCAGCGGGCCGAGGCGACGGGCGAGGTGGATGCCGCCACGCGGGCGCGGCACCAGATCGGGACGGCATCAAACCCTTTGTTTCCGCAGATCTATTCGCGCCCCGCCACGGGGGCGGGCGGTGTGCTTCTGGCGGCGGATATGCTGATCCACGGGCAGGGGCGGGTTTACGTGCCGGGGGGCGGGACGCATCACGGGATGCCGGATCGGGCGAACGGGTTCTGCTACCTCAACGATCCCGTGCTTGGCATCCTGTCGCTGCGGCGGGCGGGGCTGCGGGTGGCCTATGTCGATATCGACGCGCATCACGCGGACGGGGTGGAGCCTGTCTTTGCGGGCTGCGGGGACGTTCTGATGATCTCGGTCCATGAAGAGGCGCGGTGGCCGTTTACGGGGGCGCTGGAGGAGGATGCGGGGGGCAATGCCTTCAACCTGCCCGTGCCGAAGGGGTTCAACGATACCGAGATGCGGGCGGTGCTGGAGGGGTTGATCCTGCCGCGCGTGGCGGCGTTCCGGCCCGATGTCATCATGTTGCAGGCGGGGGCGGACAGTCTGCTCGAGGACCCGCTGTCGCGGCTTGCCTTGTCCAACCGCGCTTATGTCGGGGTGTTGCGGGGCTTGCTGCCGCTGGCGGAGCGGTTTTTGCTTTTGGGCGGGGGCGGGTATAATCCGTGGTCGGTCGGGCGGTGCTGGACGGCGCTTTGGGGCGTGCTGGCGGGGTTCGACCTGCCGGAGCGCCTGCCGAAGGGGGCCGAGGCGGTGCTGCGGGGGCTGAGCTGGAACGGGGGCGGGCGGGCGATGCCGGCGGAGGAGATGATGGTGACGTTGCTCGATGCGCCCCGCGAGGGGGAGGTGCGCGACGATCTGCGCGCACGGCTGGCACGGTTGGCGGCGCGATGAGGCGGGTGTTTCTGGCGCTGCCCTTGCCCGAGGAGGCGATGTCGGCGCTGCGGGTGCAGCAGTTCCTGCTGCCCTTGCCCAAGTCGGTGGAGCCGGAGGGGTTCCACCTGACGCTGGTCTTTCTGGGCGAGGTGCAGGATTGGGTGCTGGACGCCGCGCATGAGGCGTTTCTCGGGGTGCGGGTTCCGCCGTTTGAACTGTCGTTGCAAGGGTTGGGCCTGTTCGGCGGGGCCAAGCCACGGGCGGCATGGGCGGGGGTGGCGGTGTCCGAGCCGTTGTTGCGTTTGCAGGCCAAGCTGGAACGCGCGGCGCAGGTGGCGGGGATCGACTGCGAGGCGCGGAAGTTCGTGCCGCATGTGACGCTGGGCCGGTTTACCAATGTCCCGCCGGACGAGGCGATGCGGCTGGAGCGGGCGGTGGCGCTGGGCGGGGGTTTTGCGACCGCGCCTTGGGTGGTGGACCGCTTCTGCCTTTACGAATCGCACCTGTCGGCCAAGGGGTCGCGCTATGACGAGTTGTTCAGCTACGACCTATAGCGCGGGTGGGCGGTGGTTCGGCCAGTCGGTCGCAAGGTGGTATTGCTGGCCCATCGCAAGGCAGGCGGCATCGGTGCCGAAGCGGGTGACGAGTTGCATCCCCATTGGCAGGCCGTTCGCGCCGAAGCCCACGGGGATGTTCAGCGATGGCAGGCCGAGGAGCGAGACGGGAACCACCACCTCCATCCAGCGGTGATAGGTGTCCATCGGGTGGCCGTTGATCGCCTGCGGCCAGCGCCATTCGACGGGGAAGGGCCAGACCTGCGCCGAGGGCATGAGGACGGCGTCATAGGTCTGGAACAGTTTGGCGGCACGGGCATACCAGCGCGAGCGGACTTCGGAGGCGGCGTAGACGGCATCGGCTGTCAGGCCCAAGCCCTGTTCGATCTCCCACACCGTTTCGGGTTTGAGCTGTGCGCGCTTGGCGGGGTCGTCGTAGAGGGCGCGTTTGCCGTTGGAATTGAGCATGGCGCGCAGGGTGGTCCATGCGGTCCACAGCTTTTCGGCGGGGAACGGGGGCGATATCGCCTCGACCGTGGCACCGAGGGTGGTGAAGGTGGTGAGGGCTGCTTCGCAAAGGGGCAGGATGCCATCCTCGAAGGCATAGGCACCGCCCCAGTCGCCGAGCCATGCGATGCGTTTGCCGCGCAGGTCGGTGTGCAGCAGGTCGGCGAAGGGTTCGGTCGGGCGGGGGAAGGGGACGGTCGGGTTCTCGCCGGCCTGAACGGTCAGAAGGCGGGCGATGTCTTCGACGGTGCGGGCCATCGGGCCTTCGGTCGCCAGCGTGGCCATGAAGCTGTCGCCCACGGCATCGGCGGGGACGAGGCCGTAGCTGGGGCGGAAGCCGTAGACGTTGCAGAAGGCGGCGGGGTTGCGGAGCGATCCCATCATGTCGGACCCGTCGGCCACGGCGGTCAGGCGGGCGGCAACGGCGGCGGCGGCCCCGCCGGACGATCCGCCCGCGGTGCGGGTCAGGTCATAGGGATTGCGGGTCGCGCCGAAGACGGGGTTGAAGCTGTGCGAGCCGTGGCCCCATTCGGGGGTATTGGTCTTGCCGATGAAGATCGCCCCCGCGCCGCGCATGCGGGCGGCAAGGATGTCATCGGCTTGCGGGATGTGGTCGGCATGGAGCGGCGAGCCCCATGTGGTGCGGATGCCCTTGGTTGCGACAAGGTCTTTCACCGCAAGGGGGATGCCGTGGAGCCAGCCTTGGGGCGCGGCCTGATCGGCGGCGCGGGCCTGATCCATCAGCGCGTCCGGGTCGGGCATCGAGACGATGGCATTGACCGAAGGGTTCACCGCCGCGATGCGGGCGAGGGTGGCCTCCATCACCTCGGAGGGTTTCACCTCGCGCCCCGCGATGAGGCGCGCAAGGTCGGAGGCGGACAAACCGCAAAGTTCCGCCTGTTTCATCTTGGCCCAAATACTCCGGGGGTGGTCCGGAGGGGGCTGGCCCCCTCCGGCTTCTGGGGTCACTTCTGGAGTTCGGTCCAGATGGCGGTGATGTAGTCCTGCGCCTTGCCGGTGCAGGTCTTGAGGAACACGCCTTTGGATTTCAGCTCTTCCGGAATGACGATTTCCGGCGCGTCCTTCATGTCGGCGGGCATGAATTCCTCGGACCCCGCAATGCCGTTGGCGTAACGGGCGAAGCCCGAGATCAGCGCGGCGTTTTCGGGCAGTTCGATGAAGTCGAGGAATTTATACGCCTCTTCCACGTTCTGCGCGTCCGAGAGCAGCATGACCTGATCCATGAAGACGGGGAAACCCTCTTTCGGGAAGCCGAATTTCACGTCGGGGTTTTGCAGGCGGGTGCGGAAGATCGCGCCGTTCCAGTAGACCGAGGCCATGACGTCGTTGACGGCCATTTTTTCGGTCATGCCGTAGTCCATCGAAAGCCATTTCGGCTTGGCCTCGACCAGCTTGTCGCGGACCTTCTTCATCAGCTCGGGGTCTTCGGAGCAGATTTCCCCGCCGAGATACATGGTGGTGAGCGAAATGATGTCGTTCATCTCGGGCGTCACGTTGATCTTGCCCACCAGTTCGGGCGGCGGGTCGAGGAAGATGGCCGAGGTGTTGATGTCGCCCGAATAGAGCTTCTGGTTCACCGCCATGCCGGTCAGGCCCCACTGCCACGGAACCGAGTATTTGCGGCCCGGATCGTAGTCTACATCGACCCATTCGGGGGCGATGTTGCCGTGGTGCGGCAGTTTCGACAGGTCGAGTTCCTGCACGAGGCCCTTTTCGACGTAGATCTGCACGTAGTTGGCCGAAGGCACGACAAGGTCGAAGCCGTGGCCGCCCGCTTCGATCTTGGCGAGCGCGGTGTCGTTGCTGTCGTAATCGGTGACGGTGACTTTGATCCCCGTCTCTTTCTCGAATTTCGCCAGAAGTTCGGGGCTGGTGTAGTCGCCCCAGTTGAAGAGTTGCAGCTCTCCCTCGGCCTGGGCCATGGCGGCGGTGGCGAGAAGCATCGCCGTTGCGGTCAGCAGTCTTTTCATGTGGTAGGCTCCCGGTTGGTTTTTTGTGGTTGGTCAGTCTTTCTTGCGGGTCAGAACGAAGAAGGCGGTCAACAGGACCACCGTCAGACCCAAGAGCACTGTGGAAATGGCATAGACTTCGGTGGTGATCTGGCGGCGGATCTGGCCGAGCATATAGGTCGGCAGCGTGTCTTGACCCGCCGATTTGACGAAAAGGGTGATGACCACATCGTCGAGCGAGGTGACGAAGGCGAGCATGAAGCCCGCGATCATGCCGGGCAGCAGGAGCGGCAGGGTGACGAAGCGGAAGGTCTGCCACGGGCTTGCGTAAAGGTCGGCGGCGGCGGCTTCGAGCGTGAGGTCCATGCCTTCGAGCCGCGCGCGGATCGGCAGGTAGGCGAAGGGGATGCAGAAGGCCGCGTGTGCCGTGATGAGGTAGCCCAGGCCCTGATAGCCCGTCAGCACCTTGATCTGCGCGAAGAAGATCAGCAGCGCCACGGCGGTGACGATTTCGGGCACCATCAGGGGCTGGTTGATCACCACATAGATGAAGGTCTGGCCCTTGAACTGTTTTCGCCGCGTGGTCCCGAGGGCGGCTGCGGTGGCAACGGCGGTGGCGATGATGCCCGCGACCACGGCGATCAGAAGCGAGCGGAGCGTCGCGTCCTTTACATGGTCGTTCTGCCATGCCTTGACGAACCATTGCAGCGTGAAGCCTTCGAAATCGGCGACGGATTTGCCCGAGTTGAAGGAAAAGGCGACGAGCATGACGATGGGCAGGTAAAGCGCCACGAAGACCATGATCGCGGTGGGGGTGAACCCCGGCAGGCGGGCGATGGAGAAGTTGCGCTCAGCCATGATGCGCCCCCCGGTCACGGTTGGCGAAGCGGACGTAAACCAGCAGCGCCGCCGTCACGATCACCAGAAGCGTCACCGAAAGCGATGCGCCGAGCGGCCAGTTCCGCCCTTGGCCGAATTGCAGTTCGATGAAGTTGCCGATCATCATCTGCTTGCCGCCGCCAAGGATGCGGGGCGTCACATAAGCGCCAAGGGCGGGCACGAAGACGAGGATGGAGCCTGCGATGATGCCCGGTTTGACGATGGGCAGGATGATGCGGCGCAACACCTGCCACCGGGTGGCGTAAAGGTCGTAGCCCGCCTCGAGAAGCCGCATGTCGAAGCGGTCGATGGCGGCAAAGAGCGGCAACACCATGAGCGGCAGGTAGACATAGGTCATGCCGATGAAGACCGCGGTGTCGGTGTAGATGATCTCGAGCGGTTTTTCGATCAGGCCGAGCGAGAGCAGGATCGTGTTCAGCAGCCCTTCGTTGCGGATGATCTCGTTGATCGCGAAGGTGCGGATCAGCAGGTTGGTCCAGAAGGGGATGGTGATCAGGAACAGCCAGAGGGCGCGTTGCTTCTGGGGCCGCGTGGCGATGAACCATGCGGTGGGAAAGCCCACGGCAAAGGTGAAGAGCGTGGTCAGCAGCGACAGTTTGACCGAGCGCCAGAAGATCGACAGATGCGCATCGGCAAGGACGAGCGTGTCGTCGAAGATGTCTTTGGTGAAGAGGATGCCGCGCCACGCATCAAGGCTGAAGCCCCATTCCACGTTGCCGTATTTGCCGGGGAGGAGGAAGGAATAGACCACGACGATCAGCAGCGGGCCGATCGCGCCCACGGCCAGCAGGACCAGCGCGGGGGTGGACAAAAGCCATCCGGCGCGGGCGGATCGGGCGGTCTGGCGGGTTTCGGCTTCGCTTTGCATCAATCCTCCAGCACCTGTGCGGCACCTTGCAGCAGGCGCAGGCCGACCTTCTGGCCGCCGGTCACGCCCGCCTCGCCCGATGCGGGGGACTGGACGCGGACGACAACCTCGGCGCCGTCCGAAAGCGCCATGTGGCAATGGGTGTCGGTGCCGAAATAGACGAGCGAGGTGACGGTGGCGGGGATGGAGCCTGCCTCGTCCGGTGCGGTGATGCGGATCTGTTCGGGGCGGATCGTCAGGGTGACGGAGGGTTTGGTGGCGGTCAGCCCGTCGATCACCGCGCCGCAGCCGAGTTTCAGCCCGCCCTGGACGGGGGATGCGGGCAGGAAGTTCGTCTCGCCGATGAAGCTTGCGACGAAGCGGTTGACGGGGCGGGTGTAGATGTCCCTGGGGCTGCCCACCTGTTGCAGCTTTCCGGCACTCATCACGCCGATGCGGTCGGACATGGTGAGGGCTTCTTCCTGATCGTGCGTGACGAAGACGAAGGTGATGCCGGTTTCCTGTTGCAGGCGTTTGAGTTCCACCTGCATCTCCTTGCGGAGTTTGAGGTCGAGCGCGGAGAGCGGTTCGTCGAGCAGCAGCACCTTGGGCTTCGGGGCCAGGGCGCGGGCGAGGGCGACGCGCTGTTGCTGGCCGCCCGAAAGCTGGCTGGTCTTGCGGTTCGCCATCGCTTCGAGCTTCACGAGGGCGAGCATCTCGGCGGTGGTCTTGGCCACCTCGGCCTTCGGGCGGCCCTGCATTTCAAGGCCGAAGCCCACGTTCTGCGCCACGGTCAGGTGCGGGAACAGCGCGTAGCTTTGGAACACGGTGTTCACGGGGCGCTGGTTGGGGGGCAGGTCGGTGATGTCGGCCCCGTCGAGCAGGATCTGCCCTGCGGTCGGCATCTCGAACCCCGCGATGAGGCGCAGGAGCGTGGTCTTGCCGCAGCCCGAGGGGCCGAGCAGCGTGAAGAACTCGCCCTTGCGGATGGTAAGCGAGACATCGTCGAGCGCACGGACGATGTGATCGCCCTGACCGAAGGCCTTCACCGTATGGCGGGCCTCGATCATGCTTTGCGGCGTGTCGGTCACGGCAGACTCCCCTGATCTTTTTTGATCATAAGTAGGGCGTGGCTTTCCGCGTATTGCAAGCGTTATGCGACCGTCAGGGCGTCGTAATCGGCCCTTTCATGCCGCCATTGGCGCGCGGCGGGTGGACCACGGTGCGGCACGCTCAAGTTCGGCGCAGAGGGCGATCAGGGTTTCGTCCTGCCCGAAGGGGGCGGCAAGGTGGATGCCGATGGGAAGGCCGGTGTCGGATTGACCCAAGGGGAGGGAAGCGGCGGGTTGGCCGCTGGCGTTGAAGACCGCGCAGAAGGGGGAATAGGGGAAGACGCCGCCTTCGCCCATGCGGAAGGCGACGTAATCCTCGGCCTTGTGGCTGAAGCGGCCGACGAGGGCGGGCGGTTCGGCAAGTGTGGCCGAGAGCAGGATGTCGACGCCGTCGAAGGCATGGGCCATCTGGCGGCCGAAATCGTGGATTTCGCCCACGGCTTGCAGGTAGCGCGTGGGGTGGAGCGTTTCGGCATGGGCCAGCGCGCCGCGCGAGACACCTTCGACGAGGTCTTTCGGGTCGCGGCCTTTGAGCGCCGAGCGGATGGAAAGCGCCGTGCCGATGCCGACGATGTCGGTCCATGCGCGCATCATCATCGGCACGTCGGCCTTGGGGCAGCCGGGGGTGACGTGGTGGCCGAGGTCTTCGAGCAGCTTGGCTGTGGCGTGGACGGCAGCCTTCACCTGCGGGTCGATGGCGGTGCCGGTGAAGGTGGTGTCGCAGAGCATGACGCGCAGGCGGCGCGGCGGGCGGCTGATCGCATCGGCGTGGGAGCGGGCAAGGGGCGGGGCGACATAGGGCGCGCCAAGGTCGGGACCCATGCAGGCATCGAGCATGGTCGCGGTGTCGCGGACGGATCGGGTCAGGAAGCCGTCGATGGCCATGCCCGCCCAGCCCTCGCCCGCGTAGGGGCCGTCGGGCAGGCGGGCGCGGGTCGGTTTGAAGCCGAAGAGGCCGCAGGAAGAGGCGGGGATGCGGACCGAGCCGCCGCCATCGGAGCCGTGGGCAAAGGCCACGATCCCCGCCGCCACCGCCGCCCCCGCTCCGCCCGACGAGCCGCCGGAAGTATGGTCGAGGTTCCACGGGTTGCGGGTCGGCCCGCCGTAAACGACGGATTCGGTCGCCGCTCCGATGCCCATTTCGGGGCTGGTGGTGCGGCCGAAGGTGACGACTCCGGTCGCGCGCATCCGCTCGAAGATGGCAGAGTTCTGGCCGTAGCGGGTGTTGGCCAGCAGGCGCGAGCCGTTGTGCGAGGGGAAGTCGATGGCTTCCGCGCCGAGGTCTTTCAGCAGGAAGGGCACGCCACGGAAGGGGCCGTGGGGCAGGCCATCGGCGATGGATTTGCGGGCAACGCCTTCCTGCACGAGCACGACCGCATTGATCGCGGGGTTGCGCTTTTCGGTGGCGGCAAGGGCCGCGTCGAGCAGTTCCGCGGGCGTCACGTCGCCGCGTGCGACCCATGCCGCGAGTTCGGTTGCGTCTTCTGCGCCAAGATCGCCGATCATGGAAGTCTCCTGCTTTTCGGGCGGATGGTGCAGGGGATTGCCGGACCATTCCATCGCTTCAGCGGCGTGACGGGGTCGGTTTCCGCCGTCGGGGCGCAGGGGTCAGAGGCCGAGGCGCGGAATTTCGATGGCGGGGCAGCGGTCCATGATGACGGTGACACCTGCGGCGCGGGCGGTGGCGGCGGAGGCTTCGTCGACCACGCCGAGTTGCATCCAGATCGCGGTGAGGCCGGGGAGGGTGCGGAGCGCCTCTTCCACCACGGGGGCGACTTCGGAGGAGCGGCGGAATATGTCGACCATGTCGACGGGGGTGTCGATCTCGGAGAGCGAGGCGCGGACGGTTTCGCCGAGGGCGGTTTCCCCGGCCTGACCGGGGTTTACCGGAATGACACGGTAGCCGCGGCGTTTGAGGAAGGCCGCGACCCCGTGGCTGGCGCGTTCGGGTTTCGGGGACCAGCCGACCACGGCGATGGTTTTGACGCGGCCCAGCACGTCGCGGATCGTGGTGTCATCTGACATGGGAACCCCTTGCATAAAAAGGCGCCCGAACCGTGTGGTCGGGCGCCAGTCGCGGAACGAGGGACAGTGAATGGAAGGAGCGGGGGTTCCGGACCCGCCCCTCTGCTGTGACATAGAAACCGCAAGCGGGAATTAAAGTTCCCTTCACCCGAATGTGACGGAAAAAATTATCGAAGCGGTATTTCTGGCGGAGGGGGCGAGGGTGTTGCGCGCCGTCGCAGGGATTTGGTGCGCAGCAAATGCGCACCCTACCACTGGGTTGGGTGGTTGCGCGCAGCCTATCTGACCGAGGCGGCATAGAGGCCCACGGCGGCGGCGTTGGAGACGTTGAGCGAGCCGAAGGCACCGGCAAAGGGGATGCGGGCGATGATGTCGCAAGTCTCGCGCGTTTTCTCGCGCAGGCCCGGACCTTCGGCGCCGAGGACGAGGGCCACGGCGCGGCTGCCTGCCTGTGCGAGAGCGGCGCCGAGTTCCACTTCGCCTTCGCCGTCGAGGCCGATGAGGATGTAGCCCATGTCGCGCAGTTCGGTCATGGCGTCGGCAAGGTTGGTGACGCGCAGGTAGGGCTGGCGTTCGAGCGCGCCGCTGGCGGTTTTCGCCAAGGCTCCGGTTTCGGGGGCGGAGTGGTGGCGCGGCGCGATGACGGCGCGGGCACCGAACACTTCGGCCGAGCGGAGGACGGCGCCGACGTTATGCGGATCGGTCACGCGGTCGAGGCAGACGACGAGCGGCTTGCCCGTGCCGGAGATGGCGATATCGGCAAGCTTGCCCCAGTTGAGGGGGCGCACTTCGAGCGCGGCACCCTGATGGACCGAGCCTTCGTCGATCGGCACATCGAAGCGGCGCGGGTCGGCGATTTCGGGTTCGATCCCCGCTTCGTCAATCGCATCGGCGAGGCGGTCGGCGGCGTTCTTGGTGACGACGAGACGCAGCTTCTCGCGCTTGGGGTTCACGAGGGCGTCGCGCACGGCGTGGATGCCGAAGAGCCAGACGGTTTCGCGTGCCTCGGCCCGCTTGCCGCGCTCTTTGTCGACCACCCATGCGGGTTTCTTCTGTGCCATGATCCGACCCTTCGTTGCCCCTTCTCCATGCCGGAAGGCGGGGGTTCGTTGCAAGCCGCTTTTCGCGAACGGATTTTCCTTCTTTCCGCCTTGACGGCAATTTCCCCCTCGGCTATCCCCCGCCTCGCGTCGGGCGACGAGCTGCAAGGTGCGGCAGCGGACTGTAACTCCGCCGGGGAGACCCACGCCTGGTTCGATTCCAGGGTCGCCCACCATCCCTTCCTCTGGTAAGGGATGGGGGTGAGGGAAGGCGCGATTTCCAGGACTGTGACGGGAGCCGTGCCGCAAGTAGCGGTGTGCCACGTGGCGACGTTCAATATTCTGGTCATCGGTCAGGCGGGGCGGCTGCAATACGAGGCGGTGCTGCTGGCGGCGTCGCTGCGGACGTTTGATCCGGGGTTTGGCGGGCGGTTGTTCGTGGCGGTGCCGAATGCGGGGCCGCTGTGGGACCATGACCCGCGGATCGTGGACCCTGCGGTTCTGGGGCTGCTGGCAGAGCTGGGGGCGGAGGTGCTGCCCTTTGACAGCCGCCATTTCGGAAGCCGCTATCCGCATGGCAACAAGATCGAGGCGATTGCCCATCTGCCTGAGGGGCCGTTCCTGTTTCTGGATACCGATACGCTGGTGACGGGGGCGCTGTCGGCGCTGCCGTTCGATTTCAGCCGCCCTTCGGCGAGCATGCGGCGCGAGGGGACGTGGCCCGAGCCGCAGCTTTATGGCGCGGGATATGCCGATATCTGGGGGTCGCTTTATGACCGCTTCGGGCTGGACTTCGCGTCCAGTCAGGATGTGACCCAGCCCGAGGAGTATTGGCGGCGGTATCTCTATTTCAACGCGGGCTGGTTTTTCCATGAAAGCCCGCAGGCGTTTGGGGAGTTGTTCCTGCGCTATGCCACGGCGATTGCCGCCGATCCGGGGAAGGCGCTGGCCTGCCAGAGTTTCGACCCGTGGCTGGATCAGGTGGCGCTGCCCTTGGTGATCCATGCGCTTGGGGGCGGGCGGCCTCCGGTGGAGCTTGCGGGGATGGACGGGGATGTGACCTGCCATTGGCGGCTGATGCCGCTGCTTTATGCGCGCGAATCCGATGCCGTGGTGGAGAAGCTCGAGGCGGTGGCGCGGCAGCCGAAGGTGGCGGCGGTGCTGCGGGACTATCCGGCCTTCAAGCGGATGATCTTTCAGGGCAAGGGGGCCGAGGTGCGGGCGCTGTTCGACCGCGCCGACCTGCCGCGCAAGGAGCAGGCGATCCGCAACACGATCAAGCGGGCGGGGCTTTGGGTGCGCTAGGGGCTTGCCCTTGCGCGGTGCTGCGGGTGATGTGGCGGCAGAAGTGCAACGTCTGGAGTGCCCGATGCCGCGCCGGTTCCTGATCACCGCCCTTGCCACGCTGACCTTTGCTCTGCCCGCGCATTCTGGCGAGGTGGTGGTCTTTGCGGCGGCCTCTCTCAAATCCGCGTTGGATGCGGTTGCGGCGGGGTTCGAGGCCGAGACCGGCAATACGGTCAGCATCAGCTATGGCGGCACGAGCCAGATGGCCAAGCAGATTATGGCGGGTGCCCCTGCGGATATCTTCATTCCGGCGTCGAGGGAGTGGATGGACGAGGTGGAGGCGGCGGGCCTTGTGGCGGCGGGAACGCGGCGGGACCTGTTGGGCAACGGGCTGGTGCTGGTCGCGCATGGAGCGGGGGCGAAGCCCGTGGCGGTCGGGGCGGGCTTCGATCTGGCGGGGCTGGTCGGGGACGGCAAGCTTGCGATGGCGATGGTGGATTCGGTTCCGGCGGGTCAATACGGAAAGCAGTCGCTCGTTGCGCTGGGGGTCTGGGGAGCGGTCGAGGGGTCGGTGGTGCAGACCGAGAATGTCCGGGCCGCGCTTGCCTTGGTCGCTGCAGGAGAGGCGGCTTACGGGATCGTCTACACCTCGGACGCGGTGGCCGAGGCGGGGGTGAGCGTGGTCGCAACCTTTCCGGCCGACAGCCATGAGCCGATCGTCTATCCCGTCGCGCTGCTGACGGGCGCGACGGACGAGGCGGACAGGGAATTTCTGGCGGCACTGTCAACAGAGGCCGCCTCGGGCCTCTTTGCGGCGCAGGGGTTCGCGGTGTTGAAATGACGGGACCGGACGACGGGGCCGGCGGCGCCGGGATGAGGCGGATCGTCGGGCCGGTGCGTGCCATTGGCGAGGCGATGGTCGAGATGGCTCCGGTGGAGGGCGGGCTATACCGGCGGGGCTTTGCCGGAGATACCTTCAACACGATCTGGCATCTGGCGCGCTGGTCGGGCGGTGCCGTGGAGGCGGGCTTCGTCACGCGGGTGGGGATGGATGCGGTATCGGCGGCCTTTCTGGCCGAGATGGCGCGGGACGGGTTGGCGGTGGCGGGCGTGTCGCGTGATCCGGCGCTGCGGATGGGGCTTTATGTCATCGAACTCGAGGGGGTGGAGCGCAGTTTCCATTACTGGCGCGACACTTCGGCGGCGCGGCATCTGGCGGATGATCCGGCGGCCCTGGCTGCCGCATTGGCGGGGGCGGGGCTGGTGCATCTGTCGGGGATCACGCTGGCGATCCTGTCGCCCGCCGCCCGCGAGACGCTGTTTGCCGCATTGGCAGAGGTGCGGCGCGGCGGGGGTGTGGTTTCCTTTGATCCGAACATCCGCTTGCGGCTTTGGGCTTCGGTTGCCGAGATGCGGGATTGCATGGCGCGGATGCTGGAGGTGACGGATATCGCGCTGCCGAGCCTTGACGACGAAAGGACCCATTTCGGCGATGCGGTGGCCGAGGCGACCGTGGCGCGGATGGCGCGGGCGGGCGTGGGCGAGGTGGTCGTGAAGGATGGTCCGGCCGCCGTGACGCTGTGGCAGGGGGGCGATACGGTCACGCGTGCGACGCCCGCCGTCACCGGCATCCGCGATACGACGGGCGCGGGGGATGCGTTCAACGCGGGCTACCTTGCCGCGCGGGTTGCCGGTGGCGGGGGGCTGGCTGCGGTGCGGGCGGGGCAGGCGATGGCCGCGACCGTGCTGCGCCATCACGGCGCGAGGGCCACGAAGGAGGCCGTGGCGGCCATGCCCGCCGTGACGGCCTTTCTGTGACGGCCTTTCTGTGACGGCGGGCATGGGGGCGGGCATGGGGGCGGGGCGTCTTGCGCCGTTGCGTCACTGGGCGGTGTAGCCGCCGTCGACCAGATGGTAGGAGCCGGTGATGAAACTGGCGCGGTCGGACAGCAGGAAGGTGATCAGGGCTGCGACCTCGTCAGGGCGACCGATGCGGTTGAGGGCGTGTTTGCCCGCAAGGAAGGCGAGCGTCGGTTCGTCGAGTGCCGCCGAGACGAGCGGGGTCATGATGAAGCCCGGCCCCACGGAATTGACGCGCACGCCCGTTGCGGCATGTTCGAGCGCGGCATTCTTGGTGGCCCCGATCATCCCGTGTTTGGCGCTGACATAGGCCGTGGAATTGGCGAAGCCGACCGTGCCGAGGATCGAGGCCACGTTGACCACCGCGCCGCCGCCTGCCTTTTCGATCTCGGGGATGGCGTAGCGCATGCCGTAGAAGACGCCCGAAAGGTTGATGTCGATCACCTGTTGCCAGGCGTCGATGTCGTAGCTGCCGGTCGGGGCGGCGGGGCCGCCGATGCCTGCGTTGTTGACGATGCCGTGCAGGGCGCCGGTCCGGGCGACGGCGAAATCCACCATCGCCTTCACCTCGGCCGCGCGGGAGACATCGACGGTGCAGGCGTGGGCCTTGCCGCCGCTTGCCGTGATGGCCGAGGCGACCGTTTCGGCGTGGGCTGCGTCCCTGTCCGCGACGATCACCGTCGCGCCGCTGGCCGCGAGTTCCCGTGCCGTCGCCTCGCCTATGCCCGAGCCGCCGCCCGTGACGATGATCGTCTTTCCGTCAAACCGCAGGTCCATTGCGTGCCCTTTCCCGATTGGTTCCATCCGGCGGCGATCGTCTGCCGGCGGGGCGGCTTCCGCCTTGATGCAGGTCATTCCGGCGAAAGAAATTAACAAAGGTTAATTTGCAGACGTATCCGAGGGGGTGACATGCCTTTTGCGGGGCCGGTCATGGTGTGGATCGGCAGGCGGGGGCGGTATGCGGGCAAGGCAGGTGGATCGGGCGCGGGTCACGCGGTTCGAGCGGCAGGAGCCTTGGGTTCCGCATGATTACGGCCCTGTCCACCGCCGCCTGTGGCAAGGGCTGGTCGTGCTGACGCTGGGCTTCGGGGCGTGGTACATGCTTTGGCGCTGGACGGTTTCGATCAATTGGGATGCGCCGTGGATCGCGCTGCCGCTGGCCTGTGCCGAGACGGCGGCCTTTGGCGGGTTGATCCTGCACGGGGCGTCGAACTGGTCCGACTGGAGGCCGGAGCGCCCGCCGCTGCCCGTGGAGGCGGGGGATATCGGGATGGAGGGGCCGGCGCGGCCGCTGGCGGTGGATGTGTTCTTTGCCACCTATGACGAGGAGGTGGAGATGCTGCGCGGGGGTGTCCGCGATGCGCTGGCGATGACCTATCCCGTCCCCGTCGACCTGCGCATCCATGTGCTGGATGACGGGCGGCGGCCCGCGATGGCGCAGATGGCGGCCGAGGAGGGTGTCGATTACATCACGCGGGAGGACAACACCGGCTACAAGGCGGGAAACCTGCGCAACGCGATGGAGCGGACCTCGGGCGATGTGATCGTCATCTTCGATGCGGATACGCGGCCCTTTCCCGACTTCCTGACCGAGACGCTGGGATATTTCCGCGATCCGAAGGTGGCATGGGTGCAGACGCCGCAGTGGTTCTGGGACATCCCGCCCGGCGTGCCGCTGCCCGACTGGCTGGGGCGGCATTTCGGTGCGGTCGGGCGCGGGACGGGGCGGGCGGTGGAGGCCGTGGTGGGTCCGGTGCGTCTTGGGGCGGACCCGTTCGGGAACGATCCGCAGGTCTTTTACGACTTCATCCAGATGCGGCGGAATGCGGCCAATGCCTCGTTCTGCTGCGGGGCGGGGTCTGTCCACCGGCGCGAGGCGCTGATGGAAGCCGCGATCCGCGCCTGGGTGGCGGAACTGGAGCAGGCGGTGGCGGCGCAGGCGGCGGGGCTGGTCGCGCTGGGCGCGGGCCGGGCGGGAGAGATGGACGAGGAGATCGCGGGCACGCTGCGCAACCTGAGCGCGCAGGCGGTGGATTTCACGCCATTCAAGCTGCATGTGTCGGAGGATATCTACACCTCGATCATGCTGCATTCCGACCGCGAGCGGGGCTGGCGGTCGGTCATGCATCCCAAGGTGGTGAGCCGCATGACATCGCCCCGCGATCTGCTGTCGTGGACGATCCAGCGCTACAAATATGCGGGCGGGTCGCTGGACATCCTGATCAACGACAACCCGCTGTTCCGGCGCGGGCTGGGGCCGGGGCAGAAGGTCATGTATGCCGCGACCTTTCTGTCCTATCTGTCACCCGTCTGGACGCTGGTGCTCTTGCTGTCGCCACCGCTGTATCTGATGACGGGCGTGGCGCCGATCAGCGCCTATACGGCGGATTACTTTGCCCATCTGCTGCCCTTTCTGCTGCTGAACGAGATGGCGCAACTGGTGGGCTTCTGGGGGGCCGATACGCAGGGGGCGCGGCGCTGGTACGTGGCGATGTTCCCGCTGAAGCTGAAGGCGCTTCTGGCGGTGTTGCGGGGCGAACGCATCCGCTTTCCGGTCACGCCGAAGGAACGGTCCGAAGGGGCATTCTACGGGCTGGTGCTGCCGCAGTTCACGGTTGCGGTTGCCACGCTCGTCGCGCTGGCATGGGGCTGGGGGCGGCATATGGCGGGGATCGAGGGATACGGGCTTGGCGCGATGGTCGCAAATTCGCTGTGGTCGGGTTACAATCTGCTGGCGCTTTGGCCCGTGCTGCGGGCTGCGGTATGGCAGCCCGATGCGGAATTCGACGTTCCGGTGATGCAGGAGTATCGCAATGCGCTTTCGTGACGGTCTGGTCGTGGCGCGGGGGCAAGTCCTGTGGATCTTGCTGCTCGTGCTGTCCTCGGTGGTGATCCTGCGGGCCGAGCTGGTGCCGGACGCGCCCCCTGCGGGGGCCACCGCCGCGCCGGACTGAACCGCGCAGGGCGGGCGCGCCGCCCTAGCGGTGGCGCACCAGCCGGAGGCGGGAGAGGTCTGCTTCCTCGTGCAGCGTCACCTCGTCCATCATCAGCAGGATGAGGGCGAGGCCGCGGCCGCTTTCGGGGATGGATTGCAGATCATCGGGGTCGAAGTCGAAGGCGGCGTTGCCCGCCCGCGCCAGAAGGCCGGGCGGGACGGGCGAGACGTAATCGACGATGTCGACCGATACGCGGTCGTCGCGCAGGTCCACCTCGAGTCCGATGGGGCGGGTTTCGCCGGGCGGGCCGTAGCGGACGATGTTTGTCAGCGCCTCGACCAGCGCGAGATCCACGGCCTCGCAGGAGACATCGTCCCAGTCCTGCATGAGGCCGGTGACGGATTGCGCCGCGGGGCTGACCTCGGACAGGGTGCGGGGCATGAGCAGCATGTGGGGCATCGGTTCAACCTGCGGAAAGACCGGTGATCGCCTCGGCGGTGCCGGGGTGGAGGGAGAACACGCGGTCCATCCGCGTGATGGAAAAGAGCCGCGCCACGGCGGGTTGCACTCCGGCGATGGCGAGCGTGCCGAGCGGTCCCATCCGCTTGACTGCGGCGATGAGCGAGCCGAGGGCGGAGCTGTCCACGAAGGAGACGGACGACAGGTCCAGCACCATCGCATGCGCGCCACGGTCGATATGGCCGATCAACGTGTCGCGGAACGTGGCCGCGGTGGTTGCGTCGAGGCGCGTGGCGTCGGGGGTCAGGACGAGGACGCCCCGTTCGGTACGGGCACTAATGTGCATAAACAGGTTCCTTTGCTTCGAGAACTAATACGGTCACGTCGTCTTCGAACGCCTCGGTGCCGCACCAGTCCCACAGGGCGGAATCGAGGCTGTCGAAGAGTGTTTTCACCTCGGCCCGCCCGTGTCGGGAGAGGAGGGAAAGGTAGCGGTCGTCACCGAAGAGCCGGCCTTCGGAATCGGCGGCTTCGGTGACGCCATCGGTGGTGAGGATCAGCCTGTCGCCGGGATTGAAGCGGCACACGACCTCTTCGTATTCGGCCCAGGGCAGGGCGCCCACGGGCATGCCGCCATCGCCCACGGCTTCGACGCCGCCAAGGCGCGGCAGGCGCAGGAGCGGGGGGTGGCCCGCCTGCACCACGCGCGCGATGCCGGCGCGGGGGTCGATTTCGACGAGAAGCAGGGTGAAATAGGGCAGGCTGTCTTTCCATTCGCCGTTCACGCGGGCGATGATCGTGTCGAGCCCGTCGGTCGGTGCGGCCTGAAGCAGCGCGTTCTTGACCGCGATATGCGACATGACCGACACGAGCGCCGCCGCCGCGCCGTGGCCGGACACGTCGATCTGGAAAAGGCGGGTGCGGCCATCGGGCAGGGTGACGTGGTCGTAGGTGTCGCCCGCGATCATGCGCGAGGGGCGGTAGAGCGCATGGAACCGTGCGCCGGGAAGATCGCAGGGGATGGGCAGTTGGGCGGCCTGCACGCGGGCGGCGGCTTCCATCTCTTCGGTCATCGCCTGATTGGTGGCGACGACGCGGTCGTTCAGGCGGGCAAGTTCGGTCTGCATCCGCAGGCGGCGCAATCCGTTCTCCTTGAACACCTGAAGCGCGTCGTACATGGCCTGTATCTCGGCAAGGCGGCTGGTGGCGGTGATCTGGACGCCCATGTCGTCATTGGCGAGCTGCAGCATGCGGGCATGCACGTATTCCAGCGGGTGGACGATGCGCTTGAGGGTGAAATGCACCGCCGAGGCGAGGAGCAGGAGGCAAAGCAGCACCGCCCCGCCCCACAGGCCGATGGCGGCATGGTTGCGGCTTTCGGCAAGTTCGAGCCGTTCGGCGGCTTCGGCGCTGAGGGCGTTTTCGGCCATCGTCAGCAGTTCGACCGCGTTGTGCGAGGCCGAGCGCCACACCGCCCGCGAGGAGGTGCGGGGTTCGCCCGCCTGCAACTCCTTGAGCACGCGGGCTTCGGAGGGAAGGTAGACGGTCAGGATGAAGCGCGTGGCCTTGGCGATGCGGTCGGCGGCGACGGAGTCGTCGGCGATATACTGGTCTTCGGCCAGATTCGCCGCGCCGCGCAATTCCGCGGCGGGTTCGGCGAGAAGCGTGAGACGGTCGGTGCCCGGTGCGCCCTCTTCGAGCGCGCGTTCGATGGCGAAACGGTTGCCGATCTGGACGCGGAAGGCGAAGAGCGCGAAGTAGCGCAGGCTTGTCAATCGTGCGGTCTGGGCCGAGGGGGTGCCCATCTCGGCGATCATGGCATGGCTGATCTCTTCAAGGTCGGGATAGGCGGTGTCGAGGAAGCGTCGCCAGTCGCGCAGGGCGGCGGCGCGTTGCGCGGGGTCGTCCCGCAGGGCCGCGTTCGCCGCGTCGCGGCGGACGGACAGCCCCTCTTGCATCATCGACAGGATCGAGACGGCGTTCTGGTGGTTGCCCCCGGAATGGCCGTCGAGTTCGGTGCGGGCACGCAGGAAGGCCGCTTCGGTGGCTGTCGCGCTGTCGTCGAGCGGGATGAAGGCGGTTTCACCGGAAAGCGACTGATACATCGCCATGTCTTCGCGGCGCAGGTCGTAGGACAGGCGGATCACTGCGTCGGTTTCGGCGCCACGCGCCATCTCCTCGGAGATCGTGATGTGGTCGTGGATCGCAATGGCGAGGTTCCACAACAGGACGACGAGTGCGATCACGCCGAGCCAGGCGAAGAGCGCGAGCAGGTTGTTGCGAAGGGTGTTGTATATCAGGGCCATCCCCGCAAGGAACGACCGGCGGGCGGAATGTTTAGGGCCGCGTCGCAGGTTCCGGTCACAGGGCGGGCATCACATCGGATGGGCGGCATGCGGATGGAAGGGCGTGCTGCCGCTGCTGTGCCGTTGAAGGATGGACCCATCGGGCCGATTTTCGGCACAGGGGCCGGTCATGCCGGTCCTGCGGGATGGAACAGGGCGGGCGTGCGCTGCGGATGGCGGGTCAGGTGACGGGATTGCGCGGCAGGTTGGGTCGCTGGATGCAGGGGGCGGTGCAGGCCGCGCCCGCAGGGGCGGCTTCGGGGACCGCATCGGGCGAGGCTGCGGCCGTGGCCGTGGCGGGCGGCGTGGCGGGGAGCCTTTCCTTTGCCGGACGCGGTGCGCTGGTGGCCGATGACAGCGAGATCAACCGCCTGATCCTGCGCACTTTTCTGGAGCGTCTGGGGTTTTCCGTGACGCTGGCCGCCGACGGGCGGGAGGCGGTGGAAATGTTCCGCCCCTCGCACGAGTTGTTGTGTCTGGATATCTCGATGCCGGAACTGGACGGGCTGGGGGCACTGCGCGAGATCAGGGCAAGGGTGGTCGGACAGGCCGGCCCGATGCCGCTTGCTTTGGCGGTGACGGTGAATTCGCTGAGCCATCAGGTCGAGGAATATCTGGCCGCGGGTTTCGATGCCTGTCTGCCCAAGCCCTTTGCGCGGGCCGAGCTGGAGGCGCTGCTGCACAGCCGCTGGACTTAGCCGGCCTTACTGCGGGGTCATCGAACGGGCCTTCTCCAGAGCGGCGGACAGGGCGGCGTGGATGCTTTGCTCGAAACCGGCGGCATGTGCGGCCGAGAGGCCCGCGGCGGTGATGCCCCTATAGGACATATAGGCGTCGAGCAATCCGCTCAGGCTGTCGAGCTTGCCCGCGAGCAGGCCCGCCGAGCCGCAAACCACGGCCTCGACCGCGCGGCGGGCAATTTCGGGGGGGAGGCCGCGGGCGGCGGCATCGTCGAGCATCGCCTTGGCCAGCAGCGCGGGATAGGCCGCACCGGAGCCGGAGAGGGCCGAGAGGTAGTGCAACTGGTCCTCGGTTCCGATGCGGTCGCTTTGGCCCATCGCGGACAGAAGCCGCGTGACGGTGGCGGCATCGGCGGGCGGAAGGTCGGGACGGGCGAGCCACGGGGTGTAGGATTGGCCCGTCGTCGCGCCGCCATTGGGCATGGCGCGGACGATGCGGGCGGCGGGGGCGAGCGCGGCAAGGTCGTCCATCGACCACGCCGCCATGAAGGACAGGACAAGATGGTCACGCGGGGCGAAGCCTGCAACGGGGAAATCTTCGGGCCGGACGGACAGGACGAGGGTGCCGCACTGGTCGCAGAGCGACGCGGCATCCTTTGCCCATGTGACCGCAGGATGGGCGGCGAAAAGGTCCGAGGGGCCGGAGCGGTTGAGCAGGACGAGCGCGTTCGCAGGCACGATCCCGCGGTCGAGGAGATTGAGCGCGAGGGCGCGGCCGAGCCAGCCCGTCGCACCGATGATGCCGATCTTGTCCATGACTGCCCTTGATTGCGCTTGAAACGGAAGAGTGTGCGGGCGCAGGCTGTTGGGGCGGCGGGGGAATGTCAACGCCGCACGCGCGGCGCATGGCTGCGGTGCGGGCGGGTTGCCCAGGGGACGACAGGGGAGGGGCGGGCGCGATGATCGTCAGGGAAAAGCCGCAGGCATGGGACCTGCTGACCGCCTTGCGCGGGTCGATTGTGCCGCGCATCGCGGCGCCGGTCGCCGTGCTGGCGGCGGTTGCGGTGCTTTGGGTCGTGCTGGACCATGCGACGGGAAAGGTGCCGCGGCTTGACGGGTCGAGTTTCGCGGTCTTCGGGATCGGGCTGTCGCTGTTCCTCGGCTTTCGCAACAACGCGGCCTATGACCGCTGGTGGGAGGCGCGAAAGCTTTGGGGCGGGCTGTTGGCCGACATGCGCAGTCTGGCGCGGGAGGTGGAGGTCTTCGTGCCCGATGCGGCGGCGCGGCGCGCGATGCTGCGGCTGGCGCTGGCCTTCATGCATCTGCACCGGCTGAACCTGCGGCGTCTGCCCGTGGCGGGGCCGGGGCAGGTGGCCGATTTCGCGGGAATGCCGCATCCGCCCTGTGCCGCCCTCGACGCGCTGGCGGGGCAGGTGGCGGAGGCGGGGCGCAACGGACAGGTGGACGGGTTCGGGGCGCGGGCGCTGACGACCCGGCTTGCATCGCTTGCCGCGCAACAGGCGGGGTGCGAGCGGATCGCCAACAGCCCGCTGCCCTTTGTCTATTCGCTGCTGATCTATCGCACGACCTATCTCTATTGCCTGCTGCTGCCCTTGGCGCTTGTGTCGACGACGGGGTGGATGACGCCGGTGTTCGTGGCAGTGGTGGCCTATATGTTCCTTGGTCTTGCCGAAGTGACCGAGGAATTGAGCCATCCCTTCGCGCCGACACAGAACGGAATCGCGCTGGATGCGATCTGTCGTGCCGCCGAGATCAGCCTTGCGCCGCATCTGGGCGAGGCGGCACCCGAGCCGATGCAACCGGTGGACCATTATCTGAGCTGACGCTCTGGCCGGTTTCGTGGTCGAGCCAGCGTGCGGTGAGGGATGCTTCGTGCCGGAGCCAGTCGCAGAAGCGGGCGAGTTGCGGGCGCGGGGCGCTGCGGGGGGCGATGGCGAGGATATAGGGGAGCGGCGCGGGCAGGCATTGTGCGGGCGGGTAGGGCAGGACGATGCGCCCGTGCCGGAGATCGTCGCGCACCAGCGACAGGCCGCAGACGAGGAAGCCCACATTCAGGCGCACCGCTTCGAGCGCGAGCCGGGCATGGCGGTAGTGGACGCCGCGACCCGTGCCCTGCCGGCGATGGCCGAAGCGGTCGATCCATTCGGGCCAGCCCGGGCAGGCGGGATTGTCGCGCTGGGCTTCGAGGTGGAGGAGCGGCATGCCTTCGAGCGGCATCTGCGCATCCCAGTCGGCCATGCGGCGGAGGTTGTCGGGTCCGGTGACGGGAAGCAGGCGGTCGCGGTAGAGCACCTCGCCTTCGCCCTGCCGTTCGGGGCCGCAGGTGATGCGGCAATCGGGCGTGCCGAGGCGCATGGGCACGTCGCCCGCGCCGTTGATGCAGAAACGGATGCTGGGATGGGCGGCGCGGAAGTCGGCGAGCCGCGGCAGGAGCCAGAGTTCGGACCAGTCGGGATCGGCGACGATGTGGAGTTCGGTGACGCGCTGGAATTCCAGCGTTTCGCTGACACGGTCGAGCGCGGCGAAGGCGGTGGCGAGGTCGGGCAGGGCGCGGACGAGGTCGGGCGTGGGTTGCAGGCCCGAGCGGCCCCTGTGCAACAGATCGGTGCCAAGGAAGAGTTCCAGTGCGCGGATCCGCTGGCCGACTGCGGCGGGCGTGATGCCGAGCCGCCCCGCCGCCGCCGCGAGCGAGCCGAGCCGGAGCGCCATTTCCAGCGCCTGAAGCGATTTGAGATGCGTGGCGCCCGACATGGCTGTGGACCCTTTCGGCGGGACAGGCTGGCGTTATGCTAAAGATTACCTTTCGGTTCATAAAGAACAATGAATTTTGCCGGATGGCGCTGCGGGTGCATGATCGGGGAACGGACAGCAACACCGAGGGTGAAGGACATGGCGACTTTGAAGCGATACATCATCGAACGCGAAATTCCCGGCATCGGCGACTTTTCGGTGACGGAGTTGTGCGGCGCGGCGCGGGCGTCGAACCAGGCGTTGAGCACGATCGGTTCGGGCATCCAGTGGCAGCACAGCTATGTCGCGGACAACAAGACCTTCTGCGTCTATCTGGCCGAAGGCGAGGAGGCGATCCGCAAGCATTCGGAGTTGAGCGGCATTCCCTTGGGCAAGATCACCGAGGTGGCGCAGATCATCGACCCGCTGACCGCGAACAACTAGCTTCGGTCTTTGGATACGGCCCGGATGCGATACCCACGTCTTTCGGATGATGGCTGCCGGATAGACGGATGGAAAAGGGGTTTATGCTTTACCTGAACCGTTAAACCCTTCAAATACCTTCCACGGCCTTCGGTTACAGGGTGTGCTTCTTGACGGTGACAGGTCGAAAAAGGTTCGGGTTCGGTCTTGCCGCGACCGGACATGGTGGGTGCGAGTGATCGGGTCGGCGAGCGTGCCGCAGCAGTGACCCAAGCGTTCTCCTTTCCCCGTCCCCTGGCTGGCTGCGGCGCATCTGTGCAGCCGGTCAGGGGATACGCGGAACGCGCCGGGCGCGGGCCTGTCAGCCCGTGACGGGGCGGATTGGCACCAGCAGTTGATAACCGAAATTCCGCACCGAGGCGATGCAACGCCCCTCGATCCCTGCAGCGGCGAGTTTCTTGCGGATGCGCACCACCTTGAGTTCGATCGCCACCTTTGACAGCGCGTCGCCGTCGCGCAGGAAGGCGCGGATTTCGTCGATGCTGATGCGGCCTTCGGGTCCGGTGGCGCAATGGTGGAGGAACTCGGCCTCGTCCACGCCGAGGGAGACGGCGCCTGCAGGGCCGGTCAGTTCCAGCTTGCGGCGGTTGAGGAGGAGTGGCGCGGGCGGTGCCTCGTCGCGGGGGGGAAGGCCCGCGGGCAGGCGGCGGCCGAGCGCGTTGAGCGCGCCGAGGATTTCGTCGACCGAGCTGGGTTTGGTCAGGTAGATGTCGGCCCCGCTGTCGTAGCCGTGGCGGCGCTGGTCCATCTCGTCGCGGGCGGTGAGCATGATGATGCCCGTGTCGGGGCGGGTGGCGCGGAGGCGGCGGGCGAAGGAAAGCCCGTCCTCGCCGGGGAGGTTGAGGTCGAGCAGGAAGATGTGCGGCGCGGCGCTGCCCTGCGTTTCGAAGGCTTCGACGCTGGGATGGCCGGAGGCATCGAAGCCCGCGGCGCGCAGGGCGTTGACGAGGATGCCGTTCAGGTCGGCGTTGTCTTCGATGACCGCTACGGAATGTCGGGGCGCGTTCATTCGGTCTCCTTGGATCGTGCGCGGGGGATGCGGGAAAAGCTGTGTCATGCCGCGCCCTGCATGTCGACCTGTTCCGGACGGGCGGGAAGGCCGATGGCGATGCCGAGCGACTGGGGCGTGTGGCGTGTCAGCGAGAGGCTGCCGCCCATCTGGCGCAGGATCATCGCGCAGAGGGCGAATTGCGGCAGGGTGAGGGGCGAATGCCCGTCGGGAAGGGGCGCGGCAAGCTGCGTCTCGACGCGGATCGTGCAGGCTGAGTCGGGTTCGGATTGCGACAGGAAGAGGCGCAGGGTGCAATCGGTGCGCGCCAGATCACAGAGGGCGCCGAAGGCCGCGGAGAGGGCGGCGCCGAGCATTCCGGCATCGGCGACCACCGAGGCTTCGGCGTCGTCGCCGTGCAATTCGATGCGGTCGGCGCAGGCAAGCGGGTCGAGCGCCTTGTCGAGCGCTTCGATCACGCTGAGCGGGCGGGGATCGACCGGCCATGTCCCGCGCGAGAGCCATGTGGCATGGCGGGCTTCGACCAGCGAGCGGTCGAGATCGCGGATGGCACGGGCAAGGGGGTCGCGGTCGGCCGTGTCGGAGATTTCCGGCAGGCCCATCTGCAGGACAGAGAGATTGTTGCGGACCTCGTGCACCAGCATGTGCATGAACCCGTCCTGCACGGTGGCGTTGCGGGCGTTGGCCTCTTGCGTGGCGCGGGCGGTGACGAGCGAAAGCTGCGTGGCGTGGTGGCGGCGCAGGTGTTCGGCGCGGTCGATGGCCATGAGGGTCAGGACGATGAAGAGGCTGTTGAGGCCGTAAACCTCGACATGGGGGCGCGAGACGATGGGCAGGTCGAACAGCCCGAGGCGCGAGCAGATCCAGAGGCCGGTGAAGCAGAACCAGATGGCATAGGTGATGTGGAGCGCACGCCGGGCGATGCGGCTTTCCATGTCGAGCGTGCAGAGCATGGCGGTGACGAGGAGCAGCGCGAGAAGCGAGAGTATCATGCTGGGCTGACCCACGATCCCGCCATATCCGGCGAAACGCAGAAGGACGAGCAGCGACTGCAAACCGATGACCGTATCGGTCAGGCGCAGGGCGATCCGGTTGGGCCGGTGTTTGCCCAGATAGAGCCGGTGGAAGAGCATGGAGGAGAGCACGGTCAGCAGGGCGCTCGTCTCGCTGATGAAATTGTGCGCGCCGGGTGCGGCGAAGTCGATCAGGACGGGGGCATAGCCAAGCACCTCGGTCGAGTAGACGAAATAGATCACCATGAAGCACAGGATGGCGAGCGAGAGTGCCGAAGGCATGAGCCGCAGGCGCAGGGCGGAGAGCAGGATGCCCATTCCGAGGAGCGAGAAGTAGATGACGTGCAGCGCGATCTGGCGGTCGAGATGGCGGTCGGCCGAGGCCTGGCTGTGCGCTCCGATGGTGAAGGTAAGGGCGGAGGCGCTTTGGACGCGCAGATAGAGCGTCTGCCCCTCGGCCGTTTCGGGCAGGAGGAAGCCGAGCGGAAGCACCTTGGCCGCGCGCCGGGCGAAGGGGATCGTGTCGCCGCTCTCGGATGCGGTCCAGCCCGAGGGGGACG
Organism: Paracoccaceae bacterium; assembly: GCA_027489375.1. Classification (GTDB taxonomy): domain Bacteria; phylum Pseudomonadota; class Alphaproteobacteria; order Rhodobacterales; family Rhodobacteraceae; genus Paragemmobacter. Next base: position 138,411 of record JAIXZW010000001.1, read on the forward strand.
GGGTATAAAGCGTCAGGTGATCGAGCTGGTTCGAGCTGAGTTGCAGGATGGTGCCGCCTGCATCGGCGGCCGGAGAGACGGTCAGGCGGAACCAGAGGGCCGCGCTGTCATAGCCGCCGCGCGATTCGGGGCTGGCGGGGGCGAAATCCGCGCCGAGGACATCGGACAGTTGCAGCGCGCCCGACGGGTCGCGCAGCACGCTGACCGCGGTGATGCGGTCCTGTCCCGTGTCCTGACGGGCAAGGGCTTCCACGAAGGCAAGGAGCAGGACGCCCGCGACAAGCGCGAAAAGGGCGAGAAGGAGCTGGCGGAAGCGGTTCATGGATGCTCCGGCAGCCAGAGGGTGAGGGTCACTTCGGAGCCATGCGGCGTGGCGCGGCTGGAGAGCGACACCTGACCCGAAAGCGCCTGCATCACGTCGCGCGTGATGAAGAGGCCGAGGCCGGTTCCGCCCAGCCCTTGCGCCGAGGGGCCGCGGTAGAATTTCTCGAATACCTTGCCGGTTTCGAACGGGGTCTGCATCGTCGCGGTGTTTTCCACGCGGATCGACAGGCCCGCCTGACCGCGAAGCCCCGTGCGTTTCAGCGTGACGCGGACAGGTTCCCCCGCCGTGCCATAGCGCAGCGCATTGGCGAGGACGTTCTCGGCGGCGAGTTCGAAGAGATCGCGGTCGCTTGTCACCATGAAACCGGCGGCATCGCCGGTATCGAGGTGGACATCCGAGGGCGGACCGAGGGTTTCGGCAAGTCCCTTGAGCACGGTCGCGGGGCAGAAGCGCACGGGGCGGAGGTTCCAGCGGTTTTCCGTCGAGCGATGCGCGAGGTGGCAGCGGTCGATGATGCGCCGGAGCGTGGTCACGGCCCGTTCGGCGCGGGCCGAGGTCGCCTGAAGCGCACCGCTTGCGACAAGGCTGCGGGTGGCGGTGGCCACGCGTTCGGCCTGTGCGTCGATCCGCTGGATGAGGTCGAGTTGGGCGGCACGGAACTGGCGGTCCACCTCGATATCGACGGAGAGCGATTGCAGGGCGAAGGCGTGTTCCGCCTCGGCCTTGCGGACGGTCTTGTTGCGGAGCCAGAGGAGCGACAGGATCAGGGTGCAGGAGACGACGGACAGCGCCTCGACGCTGTGGCGGCAGAGGAATTCGGCATCCACCAGTCCGAAGCGGGCGGTGATGTTGAAGCTGAGAAACGCGAGATAGGCCGCGTAGATGCAGCGGAGCGGCCCCCTTTTGCTGGGAACGTCACTGCGCATTGTGGCGAGCACAAGGAGCAGGACGGGGACGACCAGGACGTAGGAATAGAGCGCGATGGCGATGCCGAGATGACCGTTGCCCGCCAGACGGGCCAGCGGCCCGAGCGCCGACACGCCGACCAGCGCAAGGCTGGTGCGTTGGGCGAAACGTGCGGGTTCGTGATCGCGCAGGAAGAAGTGGTGGAAGGCGATGATGCTGAAGACGGCAAGGCAGGCGAAGAATTCCTGCACCGCCTCGGCCGTGCCGGGGGGAAGGCGGTCCAAGGCCTGACTGAAGCCGTTGACGATGTAGAGATAGGCCGAGAGCGTGGCGAGCATCGCCAGAAACCCGAGGTTCGCGGGGGCATGCAGCGGCGCGAGCGTGCCCACCACGAGAACGGCGGCAAAGCAGAGAAGCGAGAAGGTCAGGATGCCCCATGCCGAGGTTGCGATCTCGTCGCGTAGTATCTCGTCCGACGGGATGGCAGTGACGGTCAGCGCCCCGGGGGCGGTGGTGTCGATGCGGACATACCACGGTCCCCTGTCGCGCTCGGGCGAGAGGGAAAAGGCATATGAATTGATCGAAGGCACGGCATCCTGCGTGGGCAGTGCCCGTTCCCCGTTCTGGCTGACCCGCCAGCCGCCCTCGATCGGGGTGAAGAGTTCGATCCTGTCGGTGGTGGGCGGGCGCAGTCCAAGACGGATGTTGCCTGCTTCGGGATCGTCCACCGTGATGCGCAGCCAGTAGATCGACCGTGTGAAGCCTCCGCCGAAGGTGGCGATGATGGGAGAGAAGGGTTTGTCCTGAACCTCGGCAATCGTAAGGGCGCGGGTCGGATCAATATAGACGGCGAAGTTGACGCTTTGGCGGGCCAGGGCGGGCAGGGGAAGAAGTGCCATGACCAGCAGCAGAAGCGCGCCAAGGGCTATGGTCCGGCAGGGTGCTGCCGGAGCCGAATGGTGCAATCTATTTCCCGCGACCCTATCCACCTGCGTCTTATAGTCGTCAGTGGGGAAGGTTGCATGCTTCGAAAGGCGTGGGGCGGGGGTGTCATTAGACGGGCTTCCGGTCGTCGGGCGATCGGTGCTTCCCGTGCTTCCCCTGCTGCGGGTGCTTCGGGGCGTCAGGGCGCGGTGTGGGCGATGCGGTAAAGCGCGCCGGACTGGTCGTCCGAAATCAGGAGCGCGCCATCAGGCATCTGCGCCACATCGACGGGCCGGCCAAGGTAGCTGCCATCGGGGGCGATCCAGCCGGATGCGAAGGGGCGGTGGTCGGGGGTGCCGGTGGCGTCGAAGGTCGTCACCATGACACGGGCGCCGACGGGGTCGTCGCGGTCCCATGATCCGTGCTGCGCCGAAAAGAGCGCGTGCCGGTATTCGGGCGGGAACATCGCGCCGGTGTAGAAGGCAAGGCCGAGGTCGGCGGCATGCGCCACGGTTGCCACCACGGGAAAGACCGCATCGGCCGGGGGCGCTTCGGCGGCATATTCGCTGGTACGGGTATCGCCGCCGCCGAACCACGGAAAGCCGAAATGCTGGGCGGGGGCGGTCTGGCGGTTGATCTCGCCGGGCGGGATGTCGTTGCCCATGCCGTCGACCTGATTGTCGGTGAACCAAAGCTCGCCCGTTTCGGGATGGAAGGCGAGGCCGACGGAGTTGCGGATGCCACGGGTGAAAACCTCGCGCCCCGTGCCATCGGGGTTCAGGGCGATGATACCGCCGATGCCGGTTTCGTCGTAGAGCGCCAGTTTATCGGGGGGCGGGACGTTGTAGGGCTGGCCGAGCGCGACATAGAGGCGGCCATCGGGGCCAAGGGTGCAGACGCGGAAGGCGTGGTTGGTGGCTTCCTCGGACAGGGGGATCAGGTCGCCTTGGGCGATGATCTCGCGGGCTTCGGGGGCGGCTTGGTCGATGGCGCTGGCGGCGGCGGGGTAGAGGGTGATGCGGTTTTGTTCGACGGAGTAAAGCCCGCCCTCGCGGTTCAGGCACACGCCGTTGGGCATGGTCTTGGCGCGGTCGGGGGCAAAGGGGGTGACGCGGTCGGCGGTGGCGTCGCCATCGGTATCGGTGACGGCCCAGAGCGTTTCGCTGCGCGTGCCGACGAAGACGGTGCCATCGGGTGCCACGGCGATCTGCCGCGCGCCGGGGACGAGGGCGTAGAGGGAGATGGTGAAACCGTCCGGCAGGGTGATGCCCGAAAGCGTGGCGCGGATGGCATCGGCCTCCTCGCCCGATTGCGGGACGGGGTCGGCGCGGGCGGGAGAGGCCGCGAGGAGCAGGGCGAAAAGGGCGGTGTGTGGGGTCATTCTATCCTCCGTCCTTGCAAAGCTAGTGCGGGGTTCGCACCTGTCAGGGGGAACGCAGGCCGCGGCGTTGCGTTGCGGCCTGACAGGGGAATGACATGCCGATTGATCCGACGACCCTTTGCGTGCTGGCCAATCCGGGATCGGGCGGCAACCGCCGCGACGCGGGGGCGCTGGAGCGGGCGATGGCGGTCTTTGGACCCAAGGCCGAATTGCGGCGCTGGGCAGAGGGCGAAGATCTGGCCGAAGTCGTGGCGCGGGCGGTCGGGGACGGGTTCACCACCCTCGTCGCGGCAGGGGGTGACGGGACGGTCAACGGCGTGGCGCAAGCCCTGATGGGGACGGGCGTGGCGCTGGCCGTCCTGCCGCTTGGCACGTTCAATTTCTTTGCGCGGGGCTTGGGTTTACCGGAAGAAGCTGAAGCGGCGGCCGAAGCGATTTTGGGGGGCGAGGCGCATCCCATCGCCATCGGTACGGTGAACGGGCAGGTGTTTCTGAACAACGCAAGCCTTGGGCTTTATCCGCTGATTTTGAAAGAGCGCGAGCAGGTCTATGCCCGTTTCGGGCGGTCGCGGCTATTGGCCTATTGGACCGTGCTGTCGACGCTGGTGCGGGTGCAGGCGACGAAGCGGATGGTGATACGGGCGGACGAGCAGGACCATGACCTGCGGTCGCCTTTGATGTTCGTGGCGCGGTCGGCCTATCAGCTCGATTACTACGGGCTGGAGGGGGCGCGGGCGATCAGCGCGGACCGCTTCGCGCTGTTCATCCTGCGCGAGGGGAGCCGCTGGCAGATGTTGCGGGCGGTGGCGAAGCTGGCATTGGGGCGGGCCAAGGCGGCGAGCGAGATCGCGGTGCTGGAGGCGGGGGAGATGACGGTCTTTACCGCCTCGCGCCGCCCGCTTGTCGCGCTGGATGGCGAGCGGATGCATCTTCGTGCGCCGCTCAAGTTCCGTGTGGAGGAGGGGCTGCGGGTGGTGCTGCCCGCTTTGAAGCTGGCAGAGAAGGCCGTGTCGGGAAAAGGCGTTTCGGGAAAGAACGTGTCGGGAAAGAATGGGGCATGAGCGTGATCGTGCATCTGTCGGACCCGCATTTCGGGACCGAGGAGCCGCGCCTCGTCGGCCCGCTGGTCGAGGCGGTGGCGGAGTTGCGGCCCGATCTGGTGGTGCTGTCGGGCGATCTGACGCAGCGGGCGCGGCCCGCGCAATTCGCGGCGGCGGCGCGGCTGGTCGCGGCCTTGCCCGCGCCTTGTGTGATGGTGCCGGGAAACCATGACGTGCCGCTGTGGAACATCGGTCTGCGGTTCCTCGACCCTTGGCGGCATTGGCGCGAGCGGACGGGGGCGGAGCGCGAGGCGCTTTTCGTGACCGATGCGCTGATGGTGCTGTGCCTGAACTCGGCCAATCCCTTTGCATGGAAGGACGGGCGCATCACGCGGGCGCAGGTGTCGCGGGTGGAGGCGGTCTTTGCCGCGGCGGGGCGGCGGCGGCGGGTGCTGGTGTTGCACCACCCGTTGCAGGGACCGCCGGGCGAGCCGCCCTCGTTGCAGGGTGTGGGAGCGGCGGTGCCCGTGCTTGATGCGGCGGGGGTGGAGGTGGTGTTGTCGGGGCATCTGCACGCGACTTATGTGAAGCCCTTGGTCAACGCGCCGCGCATCTTGCAGGTGCAGGCGGGGACCTGCCTTTCGCAGCGGGTGCGGGGGGATGGCAATGCGTTCAATGCGTTGCGCTTCACCGACGGGGGCGTGATCGTCACCCATCACCGCGCCGGCGCGGACGGGCGGTTCCGTGCGGATGCCGATCTGGTCTTGCGGCGGGGTGCGGCGGGCTGGGCCTAGCTTTCGGTGAACTGCTTCGTCAGCGCGGGGTAGTCGGGTTTGCCCGAGGCGAGCATGGGCATCTTGGGCAGGATTTCGATGCGCGAGGGGAGCATGATCTCGGCCAGACCTTCGCTGCGGGCGCGGGCTTGCAGGGCCGAGGTTTCGGGCGGCTTGCCCACGCCGGGGGCGAGGGCGAGGAGGACGCGGTTGCCCTTCCTCGGGTCCGGCAGGGCGATGGCGGCGGCGGGGACGCCGGGCCATGTGCGTTCGGCCAAGGCTTCGATCGCGGCAAGCGAGACCATTTCGCCGCCGATCTTGGCAAAGCGTTTGATGCGGCCACGGATGGTCAGGAACCCTTCGGCATTTAGCGTGACGGCATCGCCGGTGTCATACCAGCCGCCTTCGGGCGGTTCGATCACACCGGGGGCGGTGGCGCGGATGTAGCCTGCCATGATGTTCGGCCCGCGCACGGAAAGGCGGAAGGCATCCACTCCTTCGATCGGGTCGAGACGGGGTTCGATGGCGGGCAACAGCCTGCCGACCGAGCCATCGCGCGAGGAGATGGGGGTGTTGAGCGACAGGACGGGCGCGGTTTCGGTGGCGCCATAGCCTTCGAGGATGCGGACCCCGAAGCGGCGGGACCAAAGATCGCGGGTCGCCTGTTTGATCGGTTCGGCCCCTGCGATGGCGGCGCGGAGGCTGGCGAAATCGTAGTCATGCGCGCGGCGGCCCCAGCCGGACAGGAAGCTGTCGGTGCCGAAGATGATGGTGGGTTGGTGGTAATAGGCGGTTTCGGGGATGATGCGGTAATGCAGCGGCGAGGGGTAGCACACGACCTCGGCCCCCGCGACGAGGGGGAGGAGGACACCCCCCGTCAGGCCGAAGGAGTGGAAGACGGGCAGGGCGGTGAAGATGCGGTCGCCCGCGTTGATGTCGGTGCGGGCGCGGAGTTGGGCGATGTTGGCCAGAAGGTTGCCGTGGGTCAGGACCACGCCTTTGGGTGCGCCCTCGGTGCCTGAAGTGAACAGGATCACGGCAGGGGTGTCGCGCGTGGGGGTGCCGTGGAGTGCGCGGCCCTTGCGGGCGGCACCGAAGCGGGCGGAGGCGAGGGCTTGCAATTTCGTGCCGGTGGTGATGCGGGCGCGCAGGTCTTCGGCGCGGATCACGCGGATGCCTGCGGCTTCGAGGTCGGCGATGACGGCGTGCAGCTTCAACTGGTCGATCATCGCCGTGCTGGTGAGGATGGTCGATGCCTCGGCCGTGGCAAGGCAGGTCTTCATCGGGCCGGGGCCGAGCGTGGGGTTGAGCATGGCGGGCGTGATCCCCATCCGCCAGAGGGCGAGCATCATCGCAGGCACGGCGGTGGCGGTGGGCAGAAGCAGGCCAAGGGTCTTTTGCCCCCGCAGTTCGGGTCCGAGGGTGCGGGCGAGGACATCGGCGGTCAGGTGCATCTTGCCATGCGTGGTGATGTTGGCCGAAGGGTCGAGCAGCGCCGTGCGCCCCCGTCCGAAGTCCGCCAGCGTCGAGGCGAGCGCATGGGGCAGGCTGTGGAAGCGGTCGAGCGCGCGGTAGCGCTGCATCTCGAGCAGGTCGCCCACGGCGCGGGCGGCCTGTTCGCGCCGCGCCTTGCCCTTCAGCTCGGGGTCGATGTGGATGCGCTGCGGCGCGCCGATGCTGACGCGCAGGCGGGGGAACCAGCGGCGGGGAAAGCCGCGCTTCGGGCGGCTTTGGCGCGAGAATTCAAGCCCTTCGAGGTGGATCGGGATGACAGGAACATCGGCCTGATCCACAAGCCATGCGGTGCCGGGGTAGACCTTCATCAAGGCACCCGTTGCGGTGATGCGGCCTTCGGGGAAGATGACGCAGGACTGCCCTTCGCGGATGCGGCGGGCGAGGGTCTTTATCGACATCGGCTTCGACGGGTCGGTCGCAAGGATCGGGACTAGCTTGCCGATGCGGCGCATGAGCGGGGTTTCGGCCCAGAGGTTCGTCATCACGAAGGCCGTGTCGGGGCCGAGGATGGACAGAAGCATCGGCCCGTCGAGCAGGCTTTGGTGGTTGGCGGCAAAGATGACGGGGCCGGGGGTGGCAAGGTGTTCCGCGCCCGTGACCTTGGGCCGGAGCAGCGAGAAGATCAGGCGCAGCACCCATTGCAGCAGGCGGGCGGCAAAGGGCGGGGCGGGGCGGGGCGCGACGGTCATGGCGGGGCTTTCACGAAAGCGCGCGGCGGGCATGCCACGGCAGGGCCTGTTCGAGGTCGCGGGCGAGCCGGACGAGAAGGGCTTCGCCCGCGAAGGGTCCGACGATCTGGATGCCGATGGGCAGGCCGTTCGCGGCCTGGCCGAGTGGCAGGCTGACCGAGGGTTGGCCGGTCACGTTGAACGGAGAGAGGAAGGTGAAAAGGCTGGTGTCGCCGGCCATGTAGCCTTGGGCGGAAAGGTCGGTGCGGGTGGTGGCGAAAAGCCCGTGCGGCGGCGTGGTGGTGGGCAACGTGGGTGTGAGGATCGCATCGTAACCTGCCGTTTTCGTGGCGATTTCCACGCGGATGCGGCGCAGCGTTTCATGCACGGCCATGATGTCGGCAGGCGTCATGCGCAGCGTGTGGTCTAGGAGGTGCAGCGTCACGGGTTCGAGCATGCTGTCGTCGATGGGGCGTCCGAGTTTGCGGGCAAGATCGGGCAGGGTCGCGAGGCCGAGGTTGAAGGCCCCCATGACGCCTTGGGCAATGTCGGCGGGGTTGACGGGGGAGGCGATCTCTTCGACCGCGTGGCCTTGGAGGGAAAGGATGGCGGCGGTGGCGTCGAGTGTGGCGAGCACCCCGGCATCGACGGGGATGGAACCCCAAGCGCCGCGGGCGATAGCGATGCGCAGGCGCGGGGTCGGCTGGTCGAGTTCGGCGACGAAGGGGCGTTCGGGTGGGGGGATGAGGAAAGGGTCGCCCGCTTCGGGGCCGGCGAAGATGTCGAGGGCCAGCGCCATGTCGCGGACGGAACGGCAAAGGACGAAGGCGCGGGCAAGGCCGAAGAGGCTGTCCTGTCCGTCCGGCCCGCCCGAGACGCGCCCGCGTGACGGGTTCAGCCCGACGAGGCCGCAGCAGGCGGCGGGGATGCGGATCGAGCCGCCACCGTCCGAGGCATGGGCGATGGGCACGATCCCCGCCGCGACCGCCGAGGCCGCCCCGCCGGACGATCCGCCCGAGGTGTGGTCGGGCGACCACGGGTTGCGGGTGATGCCGTGCAGCAGGGTTTCGGTAAAGCCCGAGAAGGCGAATTCGGGAATGGCGCTGCGCCCGACGATCTTCAGCCCCGCATTGCGGGCACGGGTGATGAAATGGCCATCGGTCGTGGCGCGGTTGCCCCGCAGGAGGCGGCTGCCGCATTCCTGCAAGCGCCCCGCCTCGGCCGCGCCGATGTCCTTGCGCAGGAAGGGCACGCCGGACAGCGGGCCATCGCGGTCGGGCAGGGTTTCTGCGTCGTCGTAGAATTCGAGCACTGCATTGAGCGCGGGGTTCACCGCGTCATGGCGGGCGCGGGCGGCGGCGATGACCTCGCCCTGCGACACGGCGCCTGACCGCACGAGGACGGCGAGGCCGGTCGCATCCTGTGCCAGATAGTCGGCCTGATCCATCGCTCTCGGTCCCTTCGGCTTTCGACGCAGGCTAGGCAGGCTTTCCCTGCGTGCCAAGCCGGATCGGCACGGGTGACGCTGGGTCAGCCCCGTCCTGCGGTTTTCCGCGCAGCCCGACGGGACGCAGCCGAAGCGGTGCGCGCTGCGGGAAGGAACCCGACCGCGAGCGGCTGGATTTCCTGCATGATCATAGCAAGGACGGAAGGTTCGAAAAATTCGTCGCGGGCGAGGGCGAGCGCCAGAAGCGTCTGGCGCGGGCGGCTTTTCTTGACGAGTGGTCCCCTGCCCCTGCAATAAGGCGGGGGGCGCGCCTTGGCGCGGCCCGGTGCGGGTGCGGTGCGGGTGTGGGTGCGGGTGCGGGGCTGTCCCGCCGTGGCAAGGGAACGGGGCGGGGCATGGGAGAGGCCGAGTGGCAGGCGGTGCGGCTGTCGGTGCTGGTGGCGTTCTGGGCCACGGTGCTGAGCCTGCCCTTGGGCATCTGGGTCGCGCATCTGCTGGCACGGGGGCGGTTTTACGGTCGCGGGCTGCTGAACGGTGTGGTGCATCTGCCGCTGATCCTGCCGCCCGTGGTGACGGGCTACCTGCTGCTTCTTGCCTTTGGCCGGAAGGGGCCGGTGGGGGCGCTGCTCGACCAGTGGTTCGGCGTGGTGCTGGCCTTTCGCTGGACGGGCGCGGTGCTGGCGGCGGCGGTCATGGCCTTTCCGCTGATGGTGCGGGCGATCCGGCTGGCGATCGAGGCTGTGGACCCCAAGCTGGAACAGGCGGCAGCCACGCTGGGCGCATCGCGCCTGATCGTATTCGTGACGGTGACTTTGCCGCTGATCCTGCCCGGGATCATCGCGGGGGCCGTGCTGGCCTTTGCCAAGGCGATGGGGGAGTTCGGGGCGACCATCACCTTCGTCGCCAATATTCCGGGCCAGACCCAGACGTTGCCATCGGCCATCTACGCCTTTTTGCAGGTTCCGGATGGCGAGGGGGCGGCGCTGCGGCTCGTGCTCGTTTCGGTTGCCGTGGCAATGGGGGCGCTGGCGATTTCCGAGGTGCTGGCGCGGCGGGTGCAGGCGCGGGTGGCGGGGCGCGGGGATGCTTGAGGTCGCGCTGCGCCATCGTTTCGGGGCTTTCACGCTGGACGCCTCATTCTCGGCACCCGCTGGAGTGACGGTGCTTTTCGGGCGGTCGGGATCGGGAAAGACCAGCGTGGTCAATGCCGTGGCGGGGCTTTTGCGGCCCGATGCGGGACGGATCGCGGTGGATGGGCGGCTTGTGCTTGACACCGCGCAGGGGCTGGACGTGCCGGTCCATCGGCGCGGGATCGGCTATGTATTCCAGGAGGCTCGCCTGTTTCCGCATATGACGGTGGCGCAGAACCTGCGCTATGGCGGGTGGGTCCGGCGGCGGCGGGTCGATCCCGGCGCCGTGGTCGAGATGCTGGGGATCGGCCCGCTTCTGGAACGGCGGCCCGCCGCGTTGTCGGGGGGCGAGAGGCAGCGGGTGGCGATCGGGCGGGCCTTGCTGGCCGAACCGAAGGCGCTGCTCATGGACGAGCCGCTCGCCGCGTTGGACGAGGCACGCAAGGCGGACATCCTGCCCTATATCGAGCGGTTGCGCGATGCCGCGATGCCCATCCTTTACGTCACCCACTCCGTGACCGAGATGGCGCGACTGGCCACGACGGTGGTGGTGCTGGAAGGCGGTCGCGTGCTGCGGGCGGGTCCGGCGGGTGACGTGCTTTCGGACCCGCAGGCCGTTCCGGTGATGGGCCTGCGCGAGGCGGGGGCGGTGATCGCGGCGCGGGTGGCGGCACATGAGGCGGATGGCCTGACGCGGCTCGACTCTGTGGCGGGGCCACTCTGGTTGCCGCGGGTGGAGGCCGCTGTCGGGGCGGTCCTGCGGGTGCGGATCGCGGCGCAGGACGTGATCCTGTCGCGGTCGCGGCCCGAGGGGCTTTCGGCGCTGAACGTGCTGGGGGGGGTCGTTTCCGCGGTGCGGACGGGCGAGGGACCGGGTGCGCTGGTGCGGATCGACCTCGGGGGGGAGTTTCTTCTGGCGCGGGTGACGCGGCGGTCGGCGGCGGCCTTGGGGCTGGAGGCAGGGGTTTCAGTGCATGCCGTGGTCAAATCGGTCGCCGTGGCGCAGGGGGATATCGGGTTCGGCTGACGGATTGATTTTTGTAATATAAAACAAAGTTTTATGATCGTATCCTGATGCGACTTCTCAGGTGCGGGCGGGAGGGATCGCGGAACGATCGGGGTTCAGAACCAGTCATGCGGCAGGCGGGCGATGAGGCCCGAGGCCATGCGGCGGAAGACCGAGGCTTCGGGCTCGGCTTTCTCGCGTCCCTCGCGGCCGTCTTCGACCACGTTCCAGTGCAGGCGACCGTTTGCCATCGTGACGGAAAAGGCGTTCGCGGGTTGGGTTTGCATGTCGAAGAGGGCGCGGAGTTCCGCGACGAGGGCGGGTTCGCGGAAGAGCAGGCCCAGTTCGATGTTGATATAGGCCGAGCGCAGGTCGAAGTTGTGCGACCCGACCAGTGCCTGTTCGCCATCGACGACGAAGATCTTGGAATGCAGCAGGGCGCGTTTGCGGCGCAACCCCTTGGGCGGGGCGAATTCGAAAAGCGCCGCACCCGCCGCGACGAGCGGCAGGCGGTAGCTGCGGTAGGCGGCATGGACGGTGAAGAGGTCGGTCGTGGCGAGGGAGTTGGTGAGGACCCTGACCGTCACCCCGCGCGCCGCAAGATCGGTCAGGATGGCAAGGCCGGGTCGGCCCGGGACGAAATAGGGGGTGGTGAGCAGCACCTCGGTTCTTGCGGTGGAGAGCAGGGTTTCGATGCGGTCGAGCAGCCACGGCCCCTTGCGCTTGCCGATGGCCTTTTCCGGCGGATCGGCAAGGAGGGTCACATCGGGCGTGAAGCGCAGCGGGGCGATGAGCAGGCTTTCGGCGCTGTGGCGGGCGAGCGCTTCGGCCTGATAGTGCAGGGCGAGGGGGGTATGGATATGGCGGGCGACGCGGCGGCGGTAGCGGGCCATGCTGATGCGGAATGATTTCCAGAGCGTCAGGATGGGCAGCGAGAGGCCCATGTTCCAGTAGGTGTCGAAGACCTGTTCGACCGATTGCACCAAGGGTCCGGCAAGCACCATGTCGGCGTCATGGCTGAGGCGCGCGCCCGATCCCGGCGCGCCGAAATAGGTGTCGCCGATGTTGCGCCCGCCCAGCAACGCCACGCGACCGTCGGTGATCCAGACCTTGCCGTGCATGCGGCGGTTGAAGCGCGAGAGGCCGAGGCCGAATTCCACCATGCGGCGCAGGCGGTGGCCGCGGTTCAGGACGGGGTTGAAGAGGCGCACCTCGACGTTGGGGTGCTGGTTCAGGCCGAGGAAGGCGAGGTCGAAGCCCTGCACGTTCACATCGTCGAGCAGCAGGCGCACGCGCACGCCGCGGTCGGCTGCGGCGAGCAGTTCGGAAAGGAGCAGCCAGCCCGACGTGTCGGTCGCCCAGATGTAATAGATGAGGTCGAGGCTGCGTCCGGCCATGCGGGCGGCATGGGTGCGGGCGGCAAAGGCCTGTTTGTGGTCGAGGATGTTGGCAAGGCCGTTCTGGCCGCCGTTTGCCGCGATCAGCGGGTCGAGCAGAGCGTCAAGTCGCGTGCGCGGCCCCTTGGCGACGGGCAGGGCGCGGGTGACGGGACCGCGGGCCTTTTTGGCGAAGCGGGTATAGGAGCGCAGCGCAAGGAGCGAGGCCAGGAAAAGGCCGAGGGCCAGCAGCACCAGAAGGACGGTGATCTGCGTCAGCATGGGGTTTCGGGCAGGGTCAGGGTCGCGGCGATCGGCAGGTGGTCCGAGGCGCGGCGGGCAAGGGGCGTATCATGCGCCCTGAGGTTGGTCAGCGTCGCCCCCGTGGCAAGCATGCGGTCGAGCGGGAGCACCGGAAGGCGGGCGGGAAAGCTGCGCACGGGGGCGGGGCTTTGGAAGGCGTGGAACAGCGCCGCGATCGAGGCCGAGGGGCCAAGCCGCCATTCGTTCATGTCGCCCATCAGCAGGGTCGGGCGCGGGACCATGCGGTGCAGGCGGTCCAGAAGCGCGTGGGTCTGGGCGCGGCGCGAGGTGGCCAGAAGGCCCATGTGGATGCCGACGACCCGCAACCGCAGGCCTCGGACCGTCACGTCTGCCACCAGCGCACCGCGGGGTTCTAGCCCCGGAAGCGGGAGGGGATGGATATCCTCGACCACGCCGTCGCGCAGGAAGATCAGGTTTCCGTGCCAGCCGTGCGAGGGGCCGGGGGTGTCGGGCAGGACCGGGTGCAGGCCGCATTGGTTCCGGACGTGTTCGAGGTCAAGCAGGCCGGCGCGGTCTCCGAAGCGGCGGTCCGCTTCTTGCAGGGCGATGATGTCGGGGGCGAGTTCCTGCATCACCTCGGCCGTGCGGAAAAGGTCGCGGCGGCGGTCTGCGCCCACGCCTTTGTGGATGTTCCATGAGGCGACGCGGAAGGTTCGGGGCATCGGGCTTGTGCTGTCCGGTTCTGGGCCTTTGGCGGCATCCTAACCTGCGTCGGGGAAGGATGGCAAAGGCGGGGTTCCGGCTGCGACACCCTGTTCCGTAAGGATAAGGTCGAGCGGCCGGTCATGCGCCTGCGGATGGATGGTGGAAAGCCGCGCCGAATGCAGGCCCAGACCGATGGCGAAGGCCTGCGGATTGGCGGCCAGCGTGCGGTCGAAATATCCCGTACCGAAGCCGAGCCGGTTGCAGGCGTCATCCCAACCGAGAAGTGGCGCGAGGAGGAGGTTCGGCACCACCTCGCCCGCCGAGGCGGGGGGGACGGGGAGGTTCCAGAGCCCCCTTTCCATCACGGCACCCGGGGACCAGCGGCGGAAGCGCATCGCCTCGGGCGGTTTGACGCAGACGGAGAGGGCGATGACCGCCCCCTTTTCGCGTAGGGTGGACAGGAAGGGCATGAGATCGGCTTCGCCCGTGATCGGCCACGAGGCGCCGATGACGAGGCGCGATGCATTGAGCGGTGCCAAGACTGCGGCAAGGTGTGTGGTGATGCGTCCGGTGATGCCGGCGCGCATCGCGGGGGAAAGTTCGGCCCGTTCCGCCCGAAGGCGTTGGCGTTCGTCATGCCGCCATGCGGCGATGCCGGTCGCCGAGGCGGGATCGCCGGTGAAGGGGCGTTCACCGATATGGCCGGCCTGGCAGGGGTCCGAGGCGATGGGCATGGCACTGTCCGCTTTGGGGCGTCCGCTTCGGGTCGGGAAACGCGGGCGCGGGCGGGTCGGTTCCGGCCTAGGCGGGTGGTGCGCCATCGACCGTTGCGCGCATCGTCCTGCCGATCACGAGGGGAAGGATGCCGAAGGTGGCGAGCCAGGCGACATCCCACAGCAGGGGGTTTTCCGCCTTGGGCCAGATGTGGTGCAGCCCGAGCAGCCAATGCGCCACCAGCGCATCGGCAAGGTTCCAGAGGCCGAAGCCCATGAGCAGGATGCCCGCGATGCAGCGCCGGTGCAGGCGGGCGAGTTTCGCGCGGTCGATGATGCCGCCGGTGATCCCGACCAGCAGCGCGAGATACATCGCGGCATCGAAGCCCGCGTCGGCCAGAGCCTGGGCGGAAAGTGTCAGGTCGGGGCGGGCGCCGGAGAGCAGATGATGCCAGCGGAGCAGGCGATGCAGAAGGATGCCGTCGAACAGCCCCGCAAGTCCGAAGCCTGCCAGCCCGGCCCAGAGGTCGATCCTCCAGGCGGGGATCGTATCGGCGGCATGGGGCGGCGGAGGGCTTGTCGGATCCTGTTGCATCCGGCTCCAACGCCGATGCGAAACGGTCTGTTCCCTTGGTCCGGTGCCGCTGGATCAGGGCACGTGCCGCAGGGGAGCGGCGGGCGCAAGGTCGAGGTTGGCGATGAGCCAGTCGAGGAACAGGCGTGCGGCGGGGGCGGGGTCGCGCCCTGCGGGGATGACGATGTGGTAGCGCTCCTCGGGCGTCACGCTGGCCGATCCGATGCGCACCAGACGTCCGCTGCGCAACAGGTCTGACAGGAGGAGCGACCAGCCCATCGTCACACCTTCGCCGTTCAGCGCGGCCTGCACGGTGTCGGAATAGTGGTTGAAGCGCAGGCGGCTTTCGTCGGCGGCCCGTTCGAAGGCCGGGCCGAGGCGCTGGCTGCGCGCCCATGTGCGCCACGGCATCCATGCGGGGTTCACGAGGTCCGATGCGATCAGCGGCAGGTCGCGGACATCGGCGGTTTCGGGGCTGTGCCCCATCCGTTCGAGCAGGGCGGGGCTGCAGACGGGAAAGGCGTGTTCTTCCTTGCTGGCAAGGCTGACCGCATCCTCGAACGGAGGCTTGCCGTAGCGCATCGCAAGGTCAAGACGCGCCTGCCGCAGATCGGGGGTTGCATCGTCGGCCACGAGGCGGAGCTTGATATTCGGGTGTCTTGCCCGAAAATCGGGCAGTCTTGGCATAAGCCAGAACTGGTTGAAGGCAAGGGTGATTCCGATGGCGACCGTGTCCGGCACCACGGGTTGGCGGATCGTGTCGATCACTTCGGACATGGCGTTGAACGAGGCACCGACCACTGCCGACAGCGCCTTGCCCGCCGGAGTCAGGAGGACACGGCGATGGGCGCGGATGAAAAGCGGGGTGTTCAACTCCCGCTCCAATGCTTTGATTTGCAAGCTTACCGCCGCCTGCGTGACGCCAAGTTCGGCGGCGGCAAGGGTAAAGCTGCCAAGACGGGCAGCGCTTTCGAAAGTCGTCAGCAGGTTCAGCGACGACAGGTTGCGGCGCAGAAGCGTCATGGGGTGGAAGCTCCGTCGGGTTCGGAGTTTTCACATAAATCAAACTAATCCTTTTGTCGAATTTTTCTGCCGTTGAAGGCCGCGCCCCGCTTCGGCAGTTTCGGTGCAATGCCGTCGTGGCAATCCAGCTTGATTCCGAGGCCCGATATGACCCGTTCCAGCGACCTCCTTCCGCTCTTTTCCGCCCAGAGGTCGGGCTTTTCCCTGACGCAGCCGCTTTACACCGACCCTGCGGTGTTCGAGGCCGATCTGGCGCATATCTGGCAGAAGGAATGGATCTTCGCCGCCGCGGCCGCCGAGCTGCCCAAGGCGGGAGCCTATGTGACGATCCAGCTTGGCAAATATCCGGTCGTGATCGTGAAGGGGGCAGACAATGTGATCCGCGCCTTTCACAACGTCTGCCGCCATCGCGGGCAACGGTTGTGCTCGAAGCCCTCGGGGCAGACGGCAAAGCTGGTCTGCCCCTATCACCAGTGGACCTATGAGACGGATGGCCGCCTGCTCTGGGCACGCGACATGGATGCGAGGTTCGACGCCGGAAAGCACGGGCTGAAGCCGGTGCATTGCGAGGTGGCGGGGGGGATGGTGTTTGTCTGTCTGGCCGAGGTGGCGCCCGATTTCGCGGCGGTAAAGGCGGCTGCGGACCGCTACACCGCGCCGCACCGGATGGCTGACCTGAAGGTCGCGCACCAGTCGAAGATCATCGAGAACGGCAACTGGAAGCTCGTGCTCGAAAACAACCGCGAATGCTACCACTGCGCGGGGGCGCATCCGTCGTTGTGCCGGACCTTCGACGACAACCCCGATCTGGTCGGCGCCGATGACAGCCTGTCCTCGCCCGCCGGTGCCGCCCATGTGAACCGCTGCGAAGAGGCGGGGTTGCCGTCGCGCTATGTGATCGCGGACACCGAGCAATGGCGTCTGGTGCGCATCCCCTTTGTCGGCGAGGCGGTCAGCTACACGATGGACGGCAAGGCCGCCGCACCGCTGATCCCGGGAATGCCCTTTGCCAATGCCGGATCGCTGCTGTTCTTCCACTACCCGAACACGTGGAACCACTTCCTGTCGGACCATGTGCTGAATTTCCGCGTCTTGCCGATCAGCCCCACGGAAACCGAAGTCACCACCACATGGCTGGTGCACAAGGACGCGGTAGAGGGGCGGGACTATGACCTGACCCGCCTGACCGAGGTGTGGGAAGCGACCAATGACGAGGACCGCCGCGTGGTGGAGGAAAACCAGTTCGGCATCAATTCCCCCGCTTATGAACCCGGCCCCTATTCGGTGCGGCAGGAAAGCGGTGTGATCCAGTTCGTCGACTGGTATGTGCGCACGATGATCACCGCCCTTGCCCCCAAGGGGCAGGCGCTGGCGGCGGAGTGACAGATGGGAAAGCCGCGCCAGAACTGGACCGCCGAGCCGTGGAACGACAGCGAGGAGCTGGAGGTCGCCATGGTCATTCCCGAGACCACGGATACGGCGACCATCGCCTTCCGGTCGCCATCGGGGGCGTGGTTCGATTTCCAGCCCGGCCAGTTCCTGACGCTTGACCTGCCGGTCCCGGGCGGGCCGCTGTCGCGGACCTATACGATCTCGTCCTCGCCTTCGCGCCCGTTGTCGATCTCGATCACGGTCAAGGCGCAGGCGGGGTCGCTTGGCACGCGCTGGATGCTGGACCATCTGAAACCGGGGATGCGCCTGAAAGCCTATGGTCCGGCGGGGCAGTTCACCTTTTTGCGGCATCCGGCGAAGAAGTATCTTTTCATCTCGGCAGGGTCGGGGATCACGCCGATGATGTCGATGACCATGTGGGCATGGGATTCGGGCGAGATGCCGGACATCAGCTTTGTCCACGCCGCACGCAAACCCGCCGACATCATCTTCCGCCGCCGTCTCGAGCAATTCGCCAGCCGCGTGCCCGGGTTGCAGCTGCGTTTTACGGTGGAGGAGGTCGAACCGTTCGAGGTCTGGTCGGGCTTTCGCGGGCGTCTGAGCCAGATCATGCTCGGCCTGATGGCCCCCGACTATCTGGACCGCGAGGTGTTCTGCTGCGGGCCGGAGCCGTTCATGCGGTCTGTGCGCGAGATGCTCGCCTCGCTCGGCTATGACATGGCGCGGTATCACGAGGAAAGCTTTGCAGCGCCCGCGCTCGAGGAAGTGCCGGTCGAGACGGCTGCCCCGTCCGGCGCGGCGGAGATCACCTTTTCCGGATCGGGCAAGACCGTGGCTTGCGACGGGACCGAAACGGTTCTGGCCGTGGCGAAACGCTCGGGGCTGAACATCCCGTCCAGTTGCAACTTCGGCCTGTGCGGGACGTGCAAGGTGCGCAAGACCGCGGGCGAGGTCGTGATGGTGCACAACGGCGGGATATCGGACGAGGAGATCGCCGAAGGGATGATCCTTGCCTGCTGCTCGCGCCCGCAAGGGGCGGTCGAGATCGCGCTGTGATGCGCGGGTGCCGGACGGCGCTGCGGGCCGAAAGCGACATGGGGTGGCGCGGGATTACTGGACAATAGTGTCCAGTGCGGCTGACGGTGGGTTCGGGATCGGGGGGCTTGGGATCGGGGGGCGCGTGCAGGTCGCCTCCCGCCCCGGGATCGACCGTTCCGGCAGACCGAAGGAGCCGCACATGACCGAACCGCCCCGTCGTCGCCGCGACCGCAGCCCCGCGCCCCTGCGCGCCGGATACAAGCAGTTGCGCCATCCTTTCGCGCCGCAGGGAGGCTTTTCGGCGGACGAGATCGCGCATATCCACGACACCGCGTTGCGGGTTCTGGAAAACCTCGGGCTTCGCATCCTGTTGCCCGAGGCGCGGGACATCCTGCGTGCAGGCGGGGCATCGGTGGACGAGGAGAGCCAGATGGTCCGCATCGGGCGGGACATGGTCGCGGCTGCGCTTGCCTCGGCGCCGCGTTCCATCCGGCTGCGGGCCGCCGATCCGGCGCATGAACAGGATTTCGAGGCCGGAAAGATGCTGTTCATGGCGGGTTCCGGCTGCCCGAACGTCACCGACCGCATCCGTGGCCGCCGCGCCGGATCGCGCGAGAGCTTTGTCGAAACCCTGCGGTTGCAGCAAAGTTTCGACGTGATCCACATGCACGGACCAAGCGCCGAGCCGCAGGATGTGCCGATCCATCTGCGCCATTATACGCTGATGGAGGAGCAGATGGCGAATTGCACCAAGCCGCTTTTCGTCTATGCGCGGGGGCGCGGGCAGGTGGCCGAGTCCTTCGAGATGATCCGCCTTGCCTACGGGCTGGACGAGCAGGCGTTTTCGCAGGGAGTCTGGGCGACGACGGTGATCAACTCGAACTCGCCGCGGCAACTGGATGTGCCGATGGCGCGCGGGATCATCGACTTTGCCCGCGCGGGGCAGTTGACGCTGATCACCCCTTTCTGTCTGGCGGGCGCGATGGCGCCGATCACGGTTGCGGGCGCGCTGGTGCTTCAGCATGCCGAAGCGCTGGCGGGGATCACGCTGGCGCAGATGGCGCGCAGCGGGGCGCCCGTGGCCTATGGCGGGTTTTCGTCGAATGTGGACATGAAATCCGGATCGCCCGCCTTTGGCACGCCGGAACATATCCGCGCCAACCTCGGCTCGGGTCAATTGGCGCGGTTCATCGGGCTGCCATGGCGGTCGGCGACGGGGGCCGCTTCGAACATGGCAGATGCACAGGGGGCGACCGAGACGGTCAACGCTCTCTGGGCGGCGGTGCTGGCGCAGGCGACCGTGACCGTGCATGCGGCGGGGTGGCTCGAAGGGGGGCTGTCCTTCGGGTACGAGAAGTTCATCCTTGATGTCGAAGCATTGCAGACCCTTGCCGAGCTGTGCCGCCCCGCTGCCGCGGACGGGGCGGCGCTGGCCTATGATGCCATCGCCGAGGTCGCCCCGGGCGGGCATTTCTTTGTCGCCGCCCATACGATGGAGCGGTACCAGACGGCCTTTTACGCGCCGCTGGTGGCCGACCTGTCCAACCACGGCCTGTGGCTGGAGCAGGGCGGGCAGAGCGCCGAGCAGCGGGCCACGGCCCTCTGGCAGGCCGTGTTGCGGGATTTCGTGCCGCCCGCAGCCTGTGGCGAAATCCGCGACCGGATTGCCGGTTTTGTCGCCGACCGGCACAGGGCCGGTGGCACGCCGCCCGAGGATTGAGCGGTGGACAGCCCGATCAGCACCACCCGCGAGGACTGGATCGCCGTTGCCGGAGAGATCATGGCCGAGGAGGGCGTGGGCGAGGTGAAGGTTCTCGGCCTTGCCCGCAGGCTCGGGTGTTCGCGGTCCAACTTCTACTGGTTCTTCAAGGACCGCGATGCGCTTCTGGCCGATCTGCTCGGGACGTGGCGCGGCAATACCGACGCCATCGTCGGACGGGCCGGACGCACGGCCGGTCGCATATCGGAGGGCGTGCTGAACATCTTCGACTGCTGGGCCGATCCGCGGCTGTTCGACAGGCGGCTCGATGTCGCCGTGCGGGACTGGGCGCGACGCTCCGCCCCGGTCCGCGACGAGGTCCGCCGTGCGGATGCCGCACGAATCGAAGCCATCGCGGGGCTTTTCGCCCGCTTCGGAGCGGGTCCAACCGAGGCGCTGGTGCGGGCGCGGACGCTTTATTTCATGCAGATCGGCTATTACGCGCTGGATCTGGACGAAAGCGATGCCGAGCGGCTTGTCCTGTTGCGCGATTACGTCCTGGCCTTTTGCGGCGAGGCACCGACCGAGGCCGACATTGCCGGATTCGCGGCAAGGAACGGGCTGCGGCAGGCGCGATAAGGGACCCGCGTGACGGTTCCGCAATCGGGCGGGCAGGGCGATGACGGTGCCGCGCAGGGGCAGGATGGCGTGACATCCCGTCCCCGCAATCGTGAAAGGGGGCTGCACCGGACAGCATTTCCGCAGGGCGGTCCCGTTGCCCGGGGATCGGCGCGATCTTCGGAATACATCCAAATCGCGCATCTTCCCGACCGCGCCGCAAACCGTATCTTTCGCGCAAGTCGCCCGAAGAATGGATGGCGAATTGCGCCGGAATTGAAGTGTCTTCTCTTTCGTTCCCGTGCAATTCCGGCTTCCTTTACCATTGATGAGGGCGTGAGCCGATGACGACCAATACAATTCTCAAAACTGCAATCCTGTCTGCGACTGCCGTGATCGCAGGCGCTGCGACCGCGTTTGCCGACCCCGCCATCGTTGGCGATGTGGCGGTCTATGGTGGCACGGTTTCCGTGTTCAACGATGCCGACGGTTACGATTTCAGCGGCAAGTCGGTGATCGGCATGAATGCCCGCCTGCGCCACGGCATGTTCCAGTTCGACCTGAACACCGAGGCTGCGCACGCGGGCTACGGCTACGATTACGCGACCGAGGCCGCTGCTTTGCACGTGATCAGGCCGATGGATTTCGGCACGCTGGGCGCGATGGTTTCGCTTGGCAAGGATGGTCTGGGCGAAGTCACCGTGGGCGGTGCACCCTATGCGACCTATGCCATCGAAGGCGCGAGCGCTGTCGGGTCGAGCATGATCGACGCACAGGTCGGCTACTTTGCGCCGCAGGACGATGTCTATATCGACAGCGGCTATTACATCCATCTCGGCTCGGTCACGCCCGTGACGGACAGCCTTGACCTCAAGCTGGACGTTTCGGCAGTGCGCATGGCCGAAGCTGGCACATCAGATTACTCCTATCTTGAAGCGGTGTCTTACGGGGCATTTGTCGAATATGCCGCAAGCGAGACTTTCAGCGTTTACGGCGGTGTGTCCGGCGGCCACGTGGAAGAGGCTTCGGAAGGCGAGAAATGGTCCGCCGCGACGGTGCTGGTGGGCGTGCGGATTCCGCTGGGCAAGGCTGCGAGCAACGATCTGGTCTTTGCCGACCACAACCCGCTGACCGGGGTGAACCATCTGCGCATGAACGACTGGGAATAGGCCAGCCGGACCGGAGACCCGCATGCGGCACAAGCTGCGGGTCTTCGACATCCTGCGCGCCCTGCCACCGTGCGGGTGGGCGTCGCGGCGGACGGATCGGACGGTCCGCACCATCGACCGGAAAGCTGCGCGGCGGGGCGCGTTGAACGTCGCGTCGATCTTGTCGCTTGTCGGGAAAGTCGCCTTCGAAGCCAGACCGTCCGGTCCCCGGGCGAAATCTGCCCCGCATGGGGCCTGACCCGGATGTCCGGGCCATGCGGTCACGGTTTGCAGCATCGTATCGACCCGGCGGATTCTGCACAGGTCAAGCCGCTCGTGCGGATGCCTCGGCGGGGGTCTTCATGTCCAGCGCCCGACGAGGGCGGCGGTGGATGCGGAAGCGGGTCCGGTCCCCGATGGCGCGGGTCGCATGTTTGATGCCGTCGAAGCGCTGGCGATGGATGCACTGCTTTTTCAAAGTCCGGATCACGCGCCCGACCCTGCATCGGACGCCTGATACTGCGCATCCTGCGTCGAGCCGGAACACACGGCGACATTCACGTGTCCAGAGCGGCGCTTGCAGTGATTGCCGCAGTGATTGCCAGGGTCGTCTTACCTTTGTTGCACCGATGGGAGCCTCTGCTTTCGTCAGTGCAGGATAACCCGCGCCGCGCCTTTTCTTGACCGAAATCAAAAGGACATCAAAGCGGCCACGGAAAGCGTGATCAGGCTGCGCGCGATTTCAGGTCGATGAGCTGGAAGACGGGTGCGGGTGAAATGAAGTAAGTTCAATCATTTCAGGGCTTTATGGCGGAGAGGGTGGCATCCTATTTAGTGTCTGATTGCGTCGCGTTTAGTAAAACAAATCGTTCCAAAACAGGCTGTTAGGTCTAAACAGGCCGAAGCTGTGTAAGTTCCCGATTGCTTGCGTATGGCCCAATATGATACGTTTAGGCGGGTAATATGAGGGGTTGAAAATGCCGAGACGCGCGAAGGAACTTTCCGCGCTTGAGGTGAAGCGCCTGACGCACCCCGGCAAGGGGCGCAACGTGACCTTTGCGGTTGGCGGTGTCGCTGGTCTGGTTTTGCAGATCACCCCGTCAGACGCTAAGTCTTGGCTTCTGCGTTACACAATCGCGTCTTCGAAAGCAGACGATGGCAGGATCAAACAGGTTCGGCGCGAGTTGGGGCTTGGCCCGTATCCAGACGTTACCCTGTCCTCAGCGCGGGATCGGGCGCGAGAGGCCCGCGACAAGATTTACCGCGGCATCGACCCATACATCGAACGGAAAGCGGTGAAGGATGCTGTGAAGGCCAGCAAGGTTAAGCGCATGACCTTTGCCCAAGCGGTCAAGAAGTTCTTTGAGGACAAGAAGGGCGAAATCAACGACACGACCAAGCACGGCGCGCAATGGAAAATGACGTTGCAGGAATATGCCTGCCGCATCATCGGCGACCGACCCGTTGCGGATTTGACCGTGCAGGATATTCAGCGCGTCTTGATGCAGGACACGGAAGACCACCGTGGCGAACCTCTGGGGCCGCTGTGGCTAGCTAAGACGGAGACTGCAACGCGTCTGCGCGGCAGGATTGAGAAGGTCTTGGCTTGGGCTGCATACGCCGGGCAAATGAAAGGCGACAACCCTGCGCGCTGGTCGAACAACCTTGACGCGGCTTTGCCCTTGCCGGGGAAGGTGGCGAAGTCTGACAATCATCCCGCTGTGGCACTGGAGGATGTGGCGCGCTGGTTCAAAGACCTTCGGCAGCGTGAAGGCATGGGTTATCGGGCGCTTGAGTTCCTTGCATTGACCGCAGCCCGCAGCGGTGAGGTTCGCGGCGCGACATGGGACGAAATCGACATCGACAAGAAGGTGTGGGTCATTCCGGCGCGGCGCATGAAGGCAGGGCGAGAACATCGCGTTCCGCTGTCTGCCGATGCCGTGGCATTGCTTGAAGCCCTGCCGAGGTTCGAAGACTGCAACCTTGTGTTCCCCTCGGCCACGGGCAAGCAACTTAGCGACATGACCTTGAGCAAGGCTCTCAAGCGTCAGCACGAGGCAGACGTTGCCAAAGGCGGGGCAGGGTATCTGGACCCGCGCAACAAGCGGCCTGCGACCCCGCACGGACTTCGGAGCAGCTTCCGCGATTGGACCGCAGAGAAGACCGATTACCCGCGCGATATGAGCGAACTCGCCCTAGCCCACATCATCGGCACCGATGCCGAACTGTCCTATCGTCGCGGCGACCAGTTCGAGAAGCGGCGCGGCATGATGGCAGCGTGGGCGCGCTTCCTGCGCGGTGAGGACGCCCCGAAGGTAGTGAAGCTGGAGGCGCGGGCATGACCGAAGCTTCTTCATTAAGGCGAGATTTGGAAGCGTCCTATTCGGCATATGATCCGGTGATCCGCAGAACGCTGGGGAACCTTGTGGCGAGGTGGATTGAGACGGGAAACCCACATTACGCAGATGACGCAGTGGCTTACTGCGATGCGAACGACCTCCCGGTATCCACCGTTTTGCGAAAAGTCTTAGCCAAAGCAGCCGAAAAACGCCGAAACGGTAATGCTACCGCGGCGATGCGCGAGGGCGTTAAGGCCGAGGCGTTTCGGATAATGGCAAACCTGATAATTCACGGTGCAAGTGTCCCCCAAGCCGCCAGCAAAGCAGCAAGGCTGATTAATACCTCACAGGGCTTTGCGATCCGAAAGGCCAGTTCCCTAGAAAAGCAATACGAAGCGGAATGGAGATCTGGAATCCCTTCTTTAGAAGACCAGCTGCGTCAGTCTTACCTAGATGAACCTGACACGGCACAAAGCGCAGAATGGCGGCGTCTTGTGAAAGAATTGCCGGAAGCGCCGCATCGGTGGCTCGGTGAGCGGAGATAAAAGCGGGAATTTCGGCAGGTTGGAACTTCCCGTTACTGCAGGCATCGTAAGTCACATGCTGTCGGCATCCGTCAATGAAAGGATGCGACATGCAAACCACGGAAAACAAGCCCAAGCGCCTCGCCCGCGATAATGCGGTTGCGGCCTACCTTGATGTGACGCGCCAATCCGTGTGGGCGTTCACCCGCAATGATCCGACCTTCCCCCGTCCGCTGCGTCTGTCCGACCGCTGCACGCGGTGGGATATGGACGAGGTCGAGGCTTGGGCTAAAGCCCGCGCTGTGCACGCCAAGACTGCGGCATGAGGTGCGCAATGGGTATTAAAATGAAAACCCCGGAAGCGCGGGCAGGCGCAACCGGGGCGGTATTCAAAGCGGGTAACTTCGCAAAGTCTACCACACTTGCCCAATTCGAAGCAACGCAGGATCGCCACGGGCGCGTCTGTAAGGCTCTGGGCTATGCGCTGGCACTGGATAACCCAGAAGGTTGGTGCAGCCTATCCTACGTGGCCCACACCCGCCTGACGGAAGCAGAGCGGGTTATGCTGGCCTTCCAGTCCATGCGGATCCTGTCGCCTCGCTGGCGGCAGCGCGTGTTTGAGGCGGCACAGTGGGGGCTGCATCATGAGGCATGAACGCAGCTTCGCAGCCCGCGACCGCACCTATGAGGAAATCAGGTTCTGGCTTCCTTCGATGCTGTCCGCAGCGCAATCGGATTGGACGCGGGGTTTCCTCGCTTCCGTCCTTCGCAACAGTAAGCGGTCACAGTGGCGCCCGACTGAAAAGCAGATGGGCATCCTTCGCCGGATCACAGCTGATTGGTTCGCCGGTCATATTGATCGCCGCGACGACTTCGAGGTGGTTGAGTGACGCGGAAGGTTCTCAAGAATGGTCGTAACGAGGGTGGTGAAGTTTGGGCAAAAATGCTTCTGGAGACGATGAAGACAGAGGCATGGCGCGCGCTGTCAACAACGGCTCAGGCCATGTATCCTTGGATCAAGCTTGAGCACAAAGGCCGCGTAGACCTGAACGGCAAGATACGGTTGAGTTGCCGTCAAGTGGCAGTCGCTGTCGGCATCAGGCCCGACACCGCAGCGCGGGGCTTTCAAGACCTACAGGCCAAAGGCTTCATCGTCGTGACCGAACCCGGAAGGCTTGGCTTTGAGGGTCTTGCCAAGGGACCAAGTTACGAACTCACAGAACTCCCCTTGCCCGGTCAGGTATCGGGCAGGAGGCTTTACAAGCAGTGGCGGAAGGGCAATGACTTTCCCGTCTGTAGGGTGACTACTAACAACCCCGCAGGCGTTAACGGAAAACAGAAACCCGTCACGAAAACCGTGACGACCCTGTCACGAAAACCGTGACGGTCTGGACGAAAACCGTCACGAAAACCGTGACAGCTTGTCCCAAAAACCGTGACAGACGGGGCCTGTTTTGGGGTCTCGCCTGTCACGAAAACCGTGACATCCTTAATCTACCATATACAGGGAGCGCAGCGGGGCGCAGGCCACCGTCTGCATAGGCAACTTCAACGTTGCCGCTTACAACGATGAATATACTGCGCGTGTTAATGGGACTGCCGCAAATCACAACCAATTCTCAGCAACTACCCTGATTGGCGGAGTGATGTTCCGCCTGCGAGCATTGCAAGTCATTGCTTTTACGTTGCTTTACGTAAGCATGCGGGAACTTAATATTTCCTACCCGCCTATTTCCTGCTAAGATGGTGCATATGCCCTGCCGATGTGGGGCGAATATCGGGACATACCGAGGGCACAATGGGCAGACCACGCAAAGACGCTGTGATACCGGGTGAGTTCGCGCCGGGGTGGCTTGCCAAGCTGGACGGGCGCACCGCTCTAGCGCAGGACATGCAAGCCCGCTTTGCCGAGGTCTGCGCTGACTTGGGTGGCACCGATGCCCTTAGCTACATGCAGCGGTCATTGGTCGAGCGGGCATTGTGGCTTGAGTATTGGCTAGGCCAGCAAGAGCGCGACCTTGCCAGCGGATCGGCTGACTTCGATGTGGGGCGGTGGGTGCAGGCGGCTAACGGGCTGCAAGGCATCTTCGCAAAGCTTGGCCTGCAACGTCGCGCCCGTGATGTGACGGACCTTGCCACCTATCTCAAGGGGCGGGCCAATGCTTGATATCCGCGAGTTCATGACGGACCCGGCCTTGTTCGGGGATGAGTTCGGCGGGGAAAGCTTCGCAGCATGGCGGGCGCTTCTCAGCGGCTTCTATGGCCTGCCTCTGGACGAGGCCGAGACCGAAACCTTCCTGACCCTCACAGCCCGCGAGGAAGCCCCTACAGAGGCCCACAACGAGCTTTGGCTAGCAGTGGGGCGGCGAGGCGGAAAGACACGCGCTGCGGCGCTTGTGGCGGTCTACGAGGCATTGCAGGACTACACCGACAAGCTGGCCCCCGGCGAGGTTGCCACGGTCATGCTGATTGCGGGCGACCAGAAGCAGGCCCGCGCTGCGATGCGCTATGTGCGCGGCCTGTTCGAAAACCCGATGCTGCGGAAGATGATCGTCAGGGAAACTGAAACTATCATTGAACTGTCGAACCGCACCGCCATTGAAATCGGCACTGCCTCATTCCGTTCGGTTCGTGGTTACACGCTGGCTGCGGTCATCGCAGACGAAATTGCCTTCTGGCACGCGGACGGGGCGAACCCTGACGAGGAAATCATCGCGGCCCTGCGGCCTGCCTTGGCGACCCTGAACGGCAAGCTTCTGGCACTTTCGTCGCCGCACTCAAAGCGGGGCGTTCTGTGGTCGATGCATCGCCGGTATTATTCCAAGCCCGGTTCGGTTCTGGTGGCTCAGGCTCCGTCGCGGGTGATGAACCCAAGTCTTCCGGCGCGTGTCGTTGCCGACGCGATGAACGAAGACCCGGCGCGCGCGAAGGCGGAATATCTGGCCGAGTTCCGCAACGACCTTGAGGCGTTTATCGGCATTGAGACGGTGCTTGCCGCGCAGCGTTCTAAGCCTCTGGAAGTCCCCCGGCAGAACAAGACGGCGTATTGGGCATTTGCCGACCCTTCGGGCGGTGGTGCGGACCATTTCACGCTGAGCATTGGCCACGCGGACGGGGATACGATTGTCGTTGACCTTGTGCGGGGCAAGCAGGGCGATCCGGCGCAGGCAACGGCTGAGTTCTGCGCGCTGTTGAAGTCCTACGGCGTCAGCAAGGTTACGGGCGACCGATACGCGGCGGGATGGGTGGTGCAGGAATTCGCGCGCCACGGGGTGCGGTATGAACACAGCGAGAAAGACCGCAGCCAGCTTTACCAAGACTTCCTTGCCGCCTTGAATTCGGGGCGGGTGGAGTTGCCGCCCTGCCAGACCACAGCGCGGCAACTCGCCAATCTGGAGCGCCGGACGGGCCGCAGCGGCAAGGACATTATCGACCATGCACCGGGTGCACATGATGACCACGCTAACGCGGTGGCGGGCGTTGTCTCGCTCTACGCGGGGCGGCGCGTTCTGGGAAAGACCATCGTTCGTGAACTTCTACTTTAGACGGGATAGACCAAATGTCAGACGAAATCGAAAAGCTGTTGGCGAAGCGTGACGAACTGCTTGGCGAGGTGAAAGCCTTGCGCGCCAAGGTGGTGGAATTGGAAACGGAGAAAACGGGCGCGGTCGAGCGTGCAGACACTGCCGAGGCGAAACTGAGGAAGGTGCTGCTCGAAAACCCCGTTGATGATGTGCTCAAGGGACTTCTGGCTGTTCCTTCGCCGCGCATCCTTGAAGAAGTCCGCCAGACGTTTGGCTTCGCTCTGGACGATGCGGGAAACATCAAGTTCACCGATAAAGACGGCAAGCCGCTGATGATTGAGGCAAGCAAGGAAGCCCGTGAGGCGACATTCACAGCGAAGGATGTGCGGCTCGCGCTAGAAGAACATGGCGGCTTCGATGATGTGCTCTTAGCGCGCGGCCTAGGCGGCACTGGACGCAATGATCCGCAGAAACCCATCAAGGTGGAAGCCGCGCCCGTTGCGTCTCAGTTCGGATTGAGGTAGCATAATACCTACGTTGCCGCTCGGTCAGTGGCCGTTGTGGCAACGTAAACCCGCCTCAGTGAGGCATCGGAAGTCGGCCCTGTGGGCTGCACCCGTCATCCCCCAAACCTGATGAATGGAGTGCGCCGTTATGGCCGTTACCCGCATTTCGGACGTTATCGTTCCGACCAAATTTACCGACTACGTTGTGCAGAACACGATGCAGACGAATTCGTTCGTGCTGTCGAACATCGTTCAGCGCAATGCCGAGATCGAAGACCAGCTGCGCGCCGGATCGGAAAGTTTCTCGGTTCCCTTCTGGGGCGACCTTGCCGACGATGAAGCCGACGTTATCGGCGACGATCCCGCCGTGACTTCGACCCCGGCGAAACTGACCACGGGCAAGCAAGTCGTGCGAAAAGCCTTCTTGCACAAGTCTTGGTCGGCCATGAACCTCGCCAGCGAACTTGCGGGCGATGATGCGATGATCCGCATTCAGAACCGCGCCACGGAATACTGGACGCGCCAAGTTGAGCGCCGTCTTGTTTCGACGCTTAACGGCATCCTTGCCGACAACGTGGCGAATGACGCCGGGGATATGATCTATGATATTTCTGGTCTGGCTGGCGCTTCGGCGGTGTTTACCCCGGCGGCGGTGATTACGGCGGCTGCGACCCTTGGCGACCGCATGCGCGATGTTGCGGGTTTCGCCGTGCATTCCGCGACTTACAAGAAGATGCTCTCGGATGACATGATCACGACCATCCCGAATAGTCAGGGCGGTTGGATTCAGACCTTCCGCGGCTTGGCGCTGGTTATTGACGATCAACTTCCCGTTTCGAGCGGCGTTTATACTTCGGTGTTGTTCGCTCCGGGTGCTGTCGGTTGGGGCATTACCGCGCCGCGAGTTGCCGAAGGGACCGAGGTCGAAAACCTGCCTTCATCGGGCAATGGCGGCGGTCAACAGGTCTTGCACAGCCGGGTTAACCTCGCCGTGCATCCTGCGGGCTTCCAATGGAAAGAAGCTAGCGTTGCAGGCAAGAGCGCGACGATTGCAGAACTCGCTACGGCGACGAACTGGGATCGGGTTGTCGAGCGGAAGGCGGTTCCGATTGCCTTCCTGAAGTGCAAGCTGGCCTAAGGATTGGTGGGTCACGCCATGCGGGTTAGGTGAGTTTCCCGCGAATGTGACGCGGTCGGGTTTCGTCATGGTATTCCCGGCCACCGCTGCGCCCGTGATGTCCCGCGCGGGCGCAGCACTCCCTACTAGAGGAAAGTTCGATGGCTGACGTTGCAACATTGGGTATCCGGATCGATAGCAGCGGCGCGGCTAAAGCTGTCGCGGATTTGGACAACCTCGCAGACGGCGCGATGAAGGCCGAAGCCGCTACGGGTAAGCTTGGCCAAGGGTCGCGCATGATGGCCATGCAGCTTTCCCAAGTCGCACAGCAGACAAGCGCCACGGGGAATTTCGTCCAAGCCTTGGCGATCCAGTTACCTGACATGGCGATGGGATTCGGCGCTGTCGGCATCGCAGGCGGCATCCTCGCCTCTGTGGCGCTTCCTGCGGTGGCTTCTGCGCTGGCAGGGACCAATGAGAAGGTGCAAGCCTTCACCGACTCGCTGGACGCTGCATACGGCGCGGTTAACCGCCTAAACGACCTTTCCAAGACCTACAGCGCGGACGGAGTGCAAACACTCATCGGCAAGTATGGCGAACTCAACGCCGCGCTTCTTGAGCATATCCAGCGGCTGCGGGAAGTGACCATTTCCGAGGAGTTGCAGCGCAACGCCGACCTGATCCGCTCCATTCGCGCCGAAACCACGGGCGGCTGGATTACTTCCGATGTTGATGATGTGCGGAATGCGTTCCAGACCACCAACGACCAAGCGGGCTACTTGCTCACGCTGATGGGCGACATTGAGAAGGCCCGCACCTTCCAAGACCAGACGGCGGCTATCATCGAAGCACGCGAAGCCGTGGGCGGAATGCTCAAGGGCATGCGTGACGTATCGCCAGAAGCGCAAGCGGTCTATAACAAGCTTGTGCAGGCTGAGGACGCGGCTCGACAACTCAGCGTCGCAGCACCCAAGGCCGATTGGATGAGCGCAGCCCTTGATGGTGTGTCGGTCCTTGGCCAGTCGATCCGCGACCGTATCGCAGAGGTCTTGCGCCTCAAGGGTGAAGCTGACGTTAAAGCCAGCATGACCACGGGAAGCATGGATTGGACCAAGAATAAACTTGGCTTCACGCTTCCCGGCGATGAACTTCTTGGCTTGCCCAAGGCATACGCTAACGCGGCTACGCCTTCGGGCGGTGGCGCTGATCCTTTCCAAGCCCGCTTGGACGCGCTGCGGCAGTCGTTGCAGACCGAGGCGCAGATCGAAACCACCGCCTACACTCAACAGCAAGACACGCTGCGGCAGGCACTCGAACAGCGTTACGTCACGCAGACCGAATACCATACGATGATGGAGCAGGCAGCGCAGGAGCATCAGGACCGCATGGCGGCGATTGATGTTTACCGCTACGGCACCACGCTAGACAAAACGTCGGCCTTCCTTGGCGATATGGCCGGGGCGCTGCAGGGCGGCAATTCGAGGATGCTTGATATTAGCCGGAAGTTCGGCGCGGCTCAGGCGTTGGTCAACACATGGACCGGGGCGACCGAAGCGTTGAAACTGCCTTTCCCACAAAGTCTTGTGGCATTCTCCAAGGTGGTCGCAACTGGTATGACGGCAATCTCGAACATTCAGGGCGGCTCAGGTGGTAAGGGGCGCGGCCTCGCCAGCGTTGCCGCTCAGGGCGCGGTCGAAGCCAAGCAGCCAACGGCGGAATACATCGTCCGGGGCATTCGCAAGGACGAGTTCTATTCCGGGGAAATGCTGTCGCAAATCTTCGACGGCATAACCGACGAGGCCAAGAAGCGTGGCGGTGTGTCGTTCAAGTTCACCTGACAACTCAAAAGATAATCGTTGTATCTTAGGGATATCGAAAGTATCGGACCTGTAATGTGGGCTTCGCTTGCAGTAGGGGGGGCGCTGCGGTGGAAGACGAGGATAGAAAAGCAAGCCCCAGCGTGGGGCATTAATTCGAGCAAGTTGTAATGTATATGCAAAACGAAGCGCTTGCGCGGCGAGCGAGCGCGTTGAAATTAGAGGACGAGCTCAAGAGCCTTGGCGTAATCGTTGATCCCGTAACCGGCAAGGTATCGATCAACGCGCTGGCAGACGAACCCAACGGGTAAGGCAGGACGCCGAGACGCCCCCAGAGGTCAACCGGACGCGCCCTGCCTTGTATCCCGAAGGATGCCGCGACCATACCGTCGGGGCGACAACGGACAACTATTCTTAAGGTCAGTTTCCGCCTTCCATAAAGCGCACACCCGGTCCCGCTTGCCCATCATCGTCAAGGAAGGTCGCCCCGCTGCTCACAAGGGCGGCGCGTATCGTTTCCACGGTCGATGCCTTCAACTCTTCGCCCCGTTCCAGACGCGCCACGGTATCGGGCGATACGCCCGCAAGCTTAGCTAGGTCTCGCACGCCGAGGCCCGTTGCCGTCCTAGCCATCTTGCATTGTGTCGCGTTCAAAATCGTAACTCCGTTATGATTTATGTTGACGGATTCGCCGCCCTGTGTCTAATCGTAACCACGTTACGAAACACAATCAACGGAGGAAGACATGAACGATTTGCAAAAGGCGATATCCGACGCGGGGACCGATGCAACGATGCTCGAGGGGTTGTGCCAAGGCTCGATTGAAATCTTCGACGTTGTGCGCTGCGAAACCACGCCCGCATCGAATGCGCTCTACGCCTTGCTGACGGTCATGGCAGAGAAGGCTGACGCACTCGCAAGCCAGATCGGCAAAATCGAAGGCCTAGCCCGCAACTCAACGCAGATCAACATCACTCGGACTATTGTTGACCCTTCGGCCTGACTTTTGAAGAAGGCGGGTCTTTAGGCGGGTGGAGAAATCCGCCCGCTTTTTTTGTATATAAATCAGGTAGTTATAAGGAAATTGGCGGAGAGGGTGGGATTCGAACCCACGGTAGGCTTGCACCTACTCCGGTTTTCGAGACCGGCGCGATCGACCACTCCGCCACCTCTCCGCGATCAGGGGTCGTCTATGGGGCGGGGATGTATCGGGGTATTCGGGAGGGCGCAAGACCCAAAGCGCGGAAAACGGGCAAGAAAATCGCCGGTGGCTGGCGGGGCTTGGCAGAGCGTGCGCGGGGCGGGGAGTTGCCGTTCGCGTGATCCGGGCAAAGGGCTGACTTGGCAAGCGGCGCCGGGGCGCTTAGCTCTGGTCCGACGGTATTTGGCGGGGCTTTCGGCGCATGACCACGACGGGTTTCGGGATGATCGTAAGGCAAGCCCTTTGCGGCGCTGCGTTGGGGCTTCAGTTTCTGGCCGGTGCGGTGCTGCCCGTGCATGCGGAGGGGGCAGGTGGTGCCGCTGTCGCTCCGTCGCCCGCGATCGCGCAACTGATCGAGACGATGCGGATCGACGAGGTGATCGGGGTCTTGCAGGCGGAGGGGCTGGATTACGGCACAACCCTCGAGGAGCAGATGTTTCCCGACGCGGGCGGTGCGGGTTGGGCGGCGACCGTGGCGCGGATCTACGACCCCGTGGCGATGCGGCTTGCCTTCGATGCGCGGCTTGCGGCGGAGTTGCAGGGCAAGGATGACGCCGTGGCCAGGATGGAAGCGTTCTTCGCGTCGGATCTGGGCCAGAAGGTCCTGGCGCTGGAGCTGGAGGCGCGGCGGGCATTGATGGACGACGATACCGAGGCGGCGGCGGAAGAGGCTTGGGCCGCGCTCGATGCCGAGGGGAAGGCACGGGCGGCGATGGTCCGTGATTTCGCAGCCGTCAACGATCTGGTCGATTCGAACGTGATGGGAGCGCTGAATTCCAACCTTGCCTTCTATCAGGGCATGGCCGGGGGCGGGGCGCTGGAATCGGAGATGACCGAGGAGGACATGCTGTCCGAGGTCTGGGCGCAGGAGGCCGATATCCGGCGCGAGACGGAGGCATGGGTTTATCCTTACCTCAACCTTGCTTACGGCGCGCTTTCGGATGCGGAGTTGCAGGCTTACACCGATTTCTCGGCCACGGCCGAGGGGCAGGTGCTGAACACGGCGCTTTTCGCGGCTTTCGATTCGGTCTTTACCCCGATTTCCAAGGCTCTGGGTCAGGCTGCGGCGGTCCAGATGGAGGGGCAGGACATCTAGTGGCGCGGGGCGCGCAGGGAGCGTCCTTTGGCGCTTGACTTCGCGCCGCCGTTTTCCGATAAGCCCGCATCTTGGCGAGGCGCGAGTCTGGCCGGGATTTTTATTTTCAATGACGCCCCGCAAGGGCGCGCTGTCCGAGGCGGGCGAAAGCCCCGCAACGCCGCAAGGGGCCACAGGACGCGGAGCGAAGTGAAGGAAAGACCATGTTCGCGGTCCTCAAGACCGGTGGCAAGCAGTACAAGGTGCAGGCGGGTGACGTCCTGCGCGTTGAGAAGCTCGCGGCCAATGCTGGCGACAAAGTCCAGTTCAACGAAATCCTGATGGTCGGTGGCGAGACCGTCACCGTCGGCGCGCCCACCGTTGCCGGTGCGGCTGTCGTGGCCGAGGTGATCGACCAGATCAAGGGCGTCAAGACGATCCACTTCGTCAAGCGTCGCCGCAAGCATTCGTCGCAGCGCACCAAGGGCCACCGCCAGCAGCTCACGCTGCTTCGCGTGACCGAAGTGCTTGCCAAGGGCGCCGACAAATCGGGCGTTCAGGCTGCTGTCGGCACGGCTTCGGCCCGCCGCGAAGCCCATAACGCTGCCGCCGCTCCGGCCCCCGCTGCCGAAGCTCCCGCGAAACCCAAGCGTGCCGCCAAGGCCGCTGCTGCTACGGAGTAATCCCCCATGGCACACAAGAAAGCAGGCGGTTCATCCCGCAACGGCCGCGACTCGGCCGGTCGTCGCCTCGGCGTGAAGCTCTATGGTGGTCAGGCCGCCATTCCGGGCAACATCATCGTGCGTCAGCGCGGCACGACCTATTTCCCCGGCACCGGCGTCGGCATGGGTGTGGACCACACCATCTTTGCCGTGGCCGAGGGCAAGGTTGCGTTCAAGAAGGGCCTGAAAGGCCGCACCTTCATTTCGGTTCTCCCCGTCGCGGAGGCAGCCGAGTAAGCCGAACCTTTACAAACGGTTTGTAAAAGGGGGGATCGGCTGAAAGGCCGGTCCCCCCTCTCGTTTTCCGGTCGTCGGGAGGCGGGGGGAGGGGAAATGCCGCGTTCCGGCCCGTGCGGGGCCGCAATGCAGACGCGATGGGGTAACAGTTGCTCTATCCCGTGCCGTTTACCTTGAAGGGGGCCGCAAGGCTTCCGACATGCGCTTCATCAGGAGGGAAGCCATGACCACGGTGAGTTTGACCACCAAAGCCGAAGCGCCCGTCTGCGGGCAGCCGTCCTATATCCCCGCGGGCCGTTTCGTGCTGCGCCCCGTGCGCCGTTCGGATGCGGGGCTGTTCGCCATGTATGCGGGCGACAAGCGCGTGGCCGAGGCGACGCAGTCGATCCCGCATCCCCTGCCGCCGGGCGCGGCCGAGGCCTTTGTCACCCGCGCGATGGCGGGCAAGGGGGACGAGGACATCTGGGTCATGGACGGATCGGCAAGCGGTCTGGCCGAGGTGCTGGGTGTCATCAGCCTCAAGCGCATGGACGAGTCGAAATGGGATCGCGGGCAGTCCGAGATCGGCTTCTGGGTGGCGCCAGCCTTCTGGAACGCGGGTTTCGCGTCCGATGCCGTGCGGGCGCTGGTCGGGGCGAACCCGCAGGGCAACCGCACGATCTTTGCCGAGGTGTTCCAGGACAATGCGGGGTCCGCGCGGGTGCTGACCAATGCGGGCTTCCAGTATCTGGGCGATGCCGAGACATTCTCGGTCGCGCGCGGGGCGCGGGTGCCGACCTGGACCTATATCCGCAAGCTGGATTGAGACTGCCCGACGATGCGGGGGGCCAGCCCCCCGCACCCCCCGGAGTATTTGGGCCAAGGTGAACGGGAAGCAGTGCATTTGCCCGTCTTTCTGCCGTCAGGCTTGAGCCTGCGGGCATTGTGATCTATCGGCTGTAGCCGACCCCTGTTGAAAGCCTGACGCCATGAAGTTCCTCGATCTTGCCAAAGTCTATATCCGCTCGGGTGGCGGCGGGGGTGGGTGCGTGTCGTTCCGGCGCGAGAAGTTCGTCGAGTTCGGCGGTCCCGATGGCGGGGATGGCGGGAATGGCGGGTCGGTCTGGGCCGAGGCGGTCGAGGGGCTGAACACGCTGATCGACTATCGCTACCAGCAGCATTTCTTTGCCAAGAACGGCCAGCCCGGCATGGGCAGCCAGCGCACCGGCAAGACAGGCGACGATATCGTCCTCAAGGTGCCGTTGGGGACCGAGATTCTGGACGAGGACGAGGAAACCGTCATCGCCGACCTGACGCGGGTGGGGCAGCGCGTGCTGCTGGCCAAGGGCGGGAATGGCGGGTTCGGGAACCTTTACTTCAAATCCTCGACCAACCGTGCGCCGGGGCGGGCCAATCCGGGGCAGGAGGGCGTGGAGCGCACCATCTGGCTGCGGTTGAAGCTGATCGCGGATGCGGGGCTGGTGGGGCTGCCCAATGCGGGCAAGTCGACCTTCCTTGCCGCCGTGTCCAATGCGCGGCCGAAGATCGCGGATTATCCCTTTACCACGCTGGTGCCGAACCTTGGCGTCGTGGGGATCGACGGGCGCGAATTCGTGATGGCCGATATTCCCGGCCTGATCGAAGGGGCGTCCGAGGGGCGGGGTCTGGGCATCCAGTTCCTTGCCCATGTGGAGCGCTGCAAGGTGTTGCTGCATCTGGTGGACGGCACGTCCGAGACCATCACCAAGGATTACCGCACCATCGTGAAGGAGTTGGAGGCCTATTCCGACATCCTTGGCGACAAGCCGCGGATCGTGGCGCTGAACAAGTGTGACGCGCTGGATGCCAAGACCATCACCAACCGCAGGAAGGCGCTGGAAAAGGCGTCGGGCGACAAGGTGCATGTGATTTCGGGCGTGGCGCAGACCGGATTGCAGGATGTGCTGCGGGCGATTTACGCGGAAATCCAAGGCGCGGAGCCTGAACAGGAGCACGCGCCGTGGCAGCCCTGAGCGCGCTGGCCGCACCCGATATCCGAGACGCGAAGCGGCTGGTCGTCAAGATTGGCTCGGCCCTTCTGGTCGATGCCAAGGGATTGCGGCAAGGCTGGCTGTCGGCGCTGGCGCTGGATGTGGTCGAGGCCAAGCTGCGCGGGACGGATGTGGTGCTGGTGTCGTCGGGGTCCATCGCGCTGGGGCGGCGGGTGCTGGGCCTGCCTGCCGGGGCGCTGACGCTGGAGCAGTCACAGGCGGCGGCGGCGGTGGGGCAGATCCGCCTCGCGCGGGCCTATGAGGAGGTGCTGGCGCCGCATGGCATCACCACGGCGCAGGTTCTGGTGACGCTCGAGGATACGACGGACCGGCGGCGATACCTCAACAGTCGCGCGACGATGGAGACGCTGCTGGGCTTGGGCGCGGTGCCCATCGTGAACGAGAATGACACGGTGGCGACCGACGAGATCAGGTTCGGGGACAATGACCGGCTGGCGGCGCAGATTGCGGTGACGGTGGGGGCGGACCAGTTGATCCTGCTGTCGGATGTGGACGGGTTCTATTCGGCCAATCCGAAGGAAGACCCGACGGCGCAGCGTTTCGATCTGGTGGAGACGATCACGCCGGAGATTGAGGCGATGGCGGGCGACCCGATTTCGGGCCTGTCCAAGGGCGGCATGAAAACCAAGGTGATGGCGGCCAAGACCGCCGTGGCGGGTGGCTGCGCGATGGCGATCATGGAGGGGTCGGTGATGCGGCCCCTGAAGGCGCTGGCCGAGGGGGCGGCGCGGACGTGGTTCGTGGCGGGGGCCGATCCGCAGGTGGCGCGCAAGCGCTGGATCAATGCGATGAAGCCGCGCGGCGAGATCACGGTGGATGCGGGCGCGGTGGCCGCACTTCGGGCGGGCAAGTCGCTGCTGCCTGCGGGGGTGCGCGCGGTTTCGGGCAGCTTCGGGCGGGGGGAGCCTGTGGCGATCCTTGGTCCCGACGGGGCGGGCCTTGGCAAGGGGTTGATCCGCTACACGGCGGATGAGGCGAAGAAGATCGCGGGTCACAAGTCGGGCGAGATCGAGGGGATCCTCGGTTATGCCGGACGGGCGGCGTTGATCCATCGGGATGATATGGTGGTCTGAGTGTCCGGTGGCGGAGCGGGGGGCCAGCCCCCCGCGCCCCCCGGGATACTTGGAAAAAGAAGAAGGGGCTGCGGTCATATGGACGGGAATTTCGCGGATATGATGGCCGAGATCGGCTCGCGGGCGCGGGCGGCGGCGGCGGAATTGGCCTATGCGTCGAGCGAGCGGAAGGCGGCGGCCCTGCAGGCGGCGGCGGCGGCGGTCTGGGCGCGGCGGCAGGAAATCCTCGATGGCAATGTGATGGACCTTGCCTATGGCGAGGAGAAGGGGCTTTCGCCTGCCATGATGGACCGTTTGCGGCTGGACGAGGGGCGGATCAGGGGCATCGTCGATGCGCTGCGGTCGGTCGCCGAGCAGCGCGATCCGGTGGGGCGGGTGCTGGCGGAATGGGACATGCCGAGTGGTCTGCACATCCAGCGGGTGGCGACGCCCTTGGGCGTGGTGGGCGTGATTTACGAAAGCCGCCCGAATGTGACGGCGGATGCGGGGGCGCTTTGCCTCAAGGCCGGGAATGCGGTGATCCTGCGCGGGGGGAGCGAGGGGTTCAATTCCTCGGAAGCGATCCATGATTGCATGGTGCAGGGGTTGCGCGAGGCGAATTTGCCGGAAGCCGCGATCCAGCTGATCCCCACGCGGGATCGGGGGATGGTGTCGGCCATGCTCGGCGCGGTCGAATATATCGACGTGATCGTGCCGCGGGGTGGCAAGGGGCTGGTGGGGCTGGTGCAGCGCGAGGCGCGGGTGCCGGTGTTCGCGCATCTCGAGGGGATTTGCCACGTCTACGCCGACCGTGACGCCGATCTGGAAAAGGCGCGGCGCGTGGTGCTGAACGCCAAGACGCGGCGGACGGGGATTTGCGGCGCGGCGGAATGTCTGCTGATCGACTGGCAGTTCTACACCAAGCACGGGGCGGTGCTGGTCGAGGATCTGATCGCGGCGGGGGTCGAGGTGCGGACGGAAGGCGAGTTGCTCAAGGTGCCGGGGACGGTCCAGGCGGCGGCGGATGATTTCGGGCGCGAATTCCTTGACAAGATCATCGCGGCGAAGCTTGTTGACGGGGTGGACGAGGCGATTGCCCATATCCGCCGCTATGGATCAAACCATACCGAAGCGATCCTGACCGGGAACGACGCCACCGCCGCGCGGTTCTTCGAGCGGCTGGACAGTGCGATCCTGATGCGCAACGCCTCGACCCAGTTCGCGGACGGGGGGGAGTTCGGGATGGGCGGCGAGATCGGCATCGCCACGGGCAAGCTTCATGCGCGGGGGCCGGTGGGGGCCGAGCAGTTGACGAGCTTCAAATACCTTGTGACCGGAGACGGGACGATCAGAAGCTGACCGTCAGGGCCGAGACGCCCACATCGACCACGGCGCGGCGGCCGAGGGCGTGGAGTTGCGCGCCTGCGAGGGGGAATTGCACCTGTGCCGGTTCCACGGGACCCTTAGGCTCGGGGTTGGCGAGAAGCGCCCAGAGGGCCGCATCGTGGCGCAGGCGGGGCGAGGCGGCGCGAAGGCTCCACCCCACGCCATCGCGCAGGATGGAGAGCGTTCCGCCCGTGGGAACGGCGTGTTCGGCGCAGAGCAGCAGGAGGAAGGCAAGCTTCGCCTCGGGGCGGGGCAGGTCGGTCGGGCTGTTCCAGTCGAGCGTGAGGCGGGTGTGGTGGTAGAGTTCGGCCAGAAGGGGGATGATTTCTGCGCGGCCGATCGTCTGGTCGCGCGCGGCATGGCCGAAAGCGATGCGGAAGAAGCGGAGTTTGGCACTGGCCGAGGCGACGCTGTCGGCGACGAGGGCGAGTTCGCCGGATTTCTGGCGCGGGTCGATGCCGAGGAGTTCAATCCCGTTGCCGATTGCGCCGATCGGGCTGATAAGGTCGTGGCACAGGCGCGAGGCCACGAGGGCAGCAAGATCGGCCGCGGTTTCGGGGCGCGCTTCGGGGGGCATGGCTGGAACGGTCATGGCAACCTGTGACAGGAGAGAGGAACAAGGGCATGAATTCCTTGCTGGAACCCGGAATGCTGGTGCGCCATCCCGCGCAGCCGGAATGGGGGCTGGGACAGGTGCAGTCGAACATCGGTGGTCGGGTGACGGTGAATTTCGAACATGCGGGCAAGGTTGTGATTGATGGGTCGCGGGTCGATCTGGTGCAGGTTTACGACCGCTGAGGCAGGCTTGCGCAAATTTGCATGCGCGGCAACCGAAGGTTGTTTCAGCTTTGCGTTTTGCTCCACCTGTTGCCGATACGGCGCGTCGACGCGGCCGGAGGCGGGGGCTTGCGCGGAGCGGCGGCCGTCACGACATTCCGCCGATGCGGGCGTGGTTGCGTGTGCGGAGGGCAGGCCGTAAAGACGGCGATGAACCGTTGCAGCCTTGCTGCGCGAGGGGGGCGCCCTTGGGGCGGATGCGCTGATGAATGTTGAGGATACCTCGATCTTCACCTTGCGGCTTGCGCGGGATGCGCGGGATTTGCGGGCGGCGCAGCGCTTGCGGTATCGGGTTTTCGTGCAGGAACTCGGCGCTTCCGGGCCGATGGTGGACCATGAGGCGGAGTTGGAGCGGGACGATTTCGACCCCGTCTTCGACCATCTTTTGCTGATCGACCAGCGGCGCGATCCTGACCGGCTGGAGGATGTGGTGGGGGCCTATCGGCTGCTGCCTTCGGACCGTTTGGGGGCGGGGGGGCAGTTCTATTCGGAAAGCGAGTTCGATCTGACGCCGTTGCGGACAAGCGGGCGGAAGCTGCTGGAACTGGGGCGGTCTTGCGTGCATCCCGACCATCGGGGCGGGACGGCGATGTTCCATCTGTGGAATGCGCTGGCCGATTACGTGCTGGAGCGGGAGATCGAGATCCTGTTCGGCGCGGCGAGTTTCCACGGGGTGGAGGTGGGACCGCTGACCCAATCCCTTGCCTATCTGCACCACCATCATCTTGCGCCCGAGGGGCTGCGGGTGAAGGCGCGCGAGGGCGGGCAGCGGATGGACCTTTTGCCCGCCGGGGCGGTGGAGCGGAAGGCGGCGATGGCGGGCATCCCCGCGCTGATCAAGGCCTATCTGCGGCTTGGCGGGTTCGTGGGCGAGGGGGCGTGGATCGACCGCGCCTTCAACACCACCGACGTTTGCCTTGTGATGGATACGGCGCGGATGTCCGAGCGGCATCGCGGGTTCTACACCAAGGGGCGCGGCTAGGGTGGAGGGCTGGAAGGAAGCGCCCATCGCCTATGCGCCCATCGGCGTGGCGGGCTGGCTGCGCGTGATCTGGCGCGGGCTGGTGCTGGGGGGCGTGACCTATGGCTGTCTGTTGCTGTTGCTGGCGCTGCGGCTGGTGGAGCGGCCGCTTTACGGCATGGCGCGGCCCTGGACGCCGCATGTCACGCAATTCGTCTGCCGCGCGGCCTTTGTCATCTTGCGGATGCGGCTGGTGGTGCGGGGAACGCCGATGCGCGAGCGGGGGGCGATGGTGGCGAACCATGCCTCATGGCTTGATATCTTTGCGCTGAACGCGGCGGCGCGGATTTATTTCGTGGCGAAGTCCGAGGTGGCGGGCTGGGCGGGGATCGGCTGGCTGGCGCGGGCGACGGGGACGGTCTTCATCGCGCGCAAGGGGGCCGAGGCGAAGCGGCAGCAGGCGCTGTTCGAGGAACGGCTGCGGGCGGGGCATCGGCTGATGTTCTTTCCCGAAGGGACGAGCACGGACGGCTTGCGGGTGCTGCCATTCAAATCCACGCTGTTTGCGGCCTTTTTCACGCATGGGCTGGACGAGGTGATGAGCGTGCAGCCCGTGTCGGTGATCTATCACGCGCCCGCGCGGCAGGATGCGCGGTTCTATGGCTGGTGGGCGGCTATGGAATTCGCGGGCCATTTCCTGCGCGTGCTGGCCGAAGGGCGGCAGGGATCGGTGGAGGTTGTGTTCCACGATCCGCTGCGGGTGGATGATTGCGCCGACCGCAAAGAGTTGGCGGCGGCTTGCGAGGCGGCGGTTCGGGGGGCCATGCCTTTCGCACCCGACGAAGTGTCTCAGGGTGCTGCGGGTGTTGGCCGCGCCTGATTTTTCGCACGAGGCGCTGCGGTCAGCCCAGCGGGGCGAGGAGGGTGTTCAGCGCCTTGAGCGGGTTTTCGGCGGTCCAGATTTCCTCGCCCAGTGCGAAGAAGTCGGTGACGGGGCCGAATTTTTCCACCAGTTCCACGGTGAGCGCACCTTCGGCGACCACGGGAACCTCGATCATCTCGGACCACCATTGGAACAGTTCCCAATCGGCGGTGGTGCCATCGCCCAAGGGCGTGGTGCCGACGGGACCGAAGGAGACGTAATCCGCGCCGTGTTCGGCGGCGGTGATGCCTTCGTGGCGGGTGGCGCCGCAATGGGTGCCGATGATGGCATCGGGCAGGTCCTTGCGCACCTTGCGGAGCGAGCGGGCGCCATCGGTCAGGTGGACGCCGTCGAGGCCGAGGCGTTCCACCAAGAGCACGTGGCGTTCGATGACGATGGCGACGTCGCGGGCGTGGCAGGTCTGGCGCAGGGCATCGGCGGCGCGCAGCACGCGGTCTTCGTCACGGGTGGCGAGGGCGAGGCGCAGGCAGGCGATCTCGGCCCCGTCGAGCACGGCGGCGAGGCGGTCGGGGAAGGTGTCGAGGTCGAATTCGGGCGGTGTGACGAGATAGATCTGCGGGCGGTCTTGATCGGCCATGATGCGCTCCGGTGGGCGTTTGCCCTGCCTTAGCGCATGTGGTGCGGCTTGACCATGCCCGCTTGGCGCTTGCCCGAGGGGGGAAGGGCGGGTAAGCGGCGGTCAGGATTTCCGAGGAGTGGGACATGATCGCGCCGAGCTTCATTCTTGTGCGGCCCCAGATGGGCGAGAATATCGGGGCGGCGGCGCGGGCGATGCTGAACTTCGGCCTTGATCGGATGCGGATCGTGGACCCGCGCGATGGCTGGCCCAACCCCAAGGCGGTGGCGATGGCTTCGGGCGCGGGGCGCTTGCTCGATCATGCGGGGCTGTTCCCGACAGTGCAGGCGGCGATTGCGGATTGCGATTTCGTCTTTGCCACCACGGCGCGGGGGCGCGAGTTGGTGAAGCAGGTCGTCACGCCCGAGCGGGCGATGGAGATGACGCGGGCGATGGCCGCCGAGGGCAAGCGCGTGGGCGTCCTGTTCGGGCCGGAGCGGACGGGGCTGGAGAACGAGGATGTGGCGCTGGCCAATGCCATCGTGACGGTGCCGGTGAACCCCGACTTCCCCTCGCTCAACCTTGCGCAATGTGCGTTGCTGTTGGGCTATGAGTGGCGGCGGCAGACCGACCTTGCCATCGTGCCCGAGGTGATGGGGCTGGCGAGGACGGAGTTTGCCGCGCGGGTGGATGTCGAGAAACTGGGCGACCATTTCGAGGAACGGCTGGAGGCGGCAGGGTTCTTCTTTCCGCCGGACAAGGCCGAGAACATGAAGCTCAACCTGCGCAACATGTGGGCGCGGCTGGGGCTGACGCGGGCCGAGGTGCAGACATTCCACGGGATGTTGCGGCAGATCGCCTTCAAGCTGAAGCAACAGGGCGAGTAGGCGGCGCGAAGGTGGCCGACCGCCGGGGGCTGTCTGCCCCCGGACCCCCGAGGATATTTGGGGCAAGAGGAAG
Organism: Paracoccaceae bacterium; assembly: GCA_027489375.1. Taxonomy (GTDB): domain Bacteria; phylum Pseudomonadota; class Alphaproteobacteria; order Rhodobacterales; family Rhodobacteraceae; genus Paragemmobacter. Next base: position 181,863 of record JAIXZW010000001.1, read on the forward strand.
CAGGCAAGGCCGAGCCTTGCGTCACGCTGCGGTGATGCGGTGCCCTGTCGCGGACCCTTGAAGGTGGCGGGGGGGCGGCTTACCGTTGCGGCGCAGATTTGGAGACTGGGAATGGCCGGAAAGCGCAGCATTTTCGAGGAAGTGGGTTCGGGGACTGCGGCCCCTGTTGCCCCTGCGGGGGGGATGATCGGGGCGCGCTCGACCGGCGCGCGGCGGGGCATCCGCATCTGGCTTTTGGTGCTGTTCCTGCTGGTCGCCACGATGATCGCCGTGGGCGGGCTGACGCGGCTGACGGATTCGGGCCTGTCGATCACCGAATGGCGGCCCGTGACGGGTGCCTTGCCGCCGATGGACGAGGCGGCATGGGCCGAGGAATTCGCCAAATATCAGGCCAGCCCCGAATACCAGTTGCAGAACAAGGGGATGAGCCTTGAGGCCTTCAAGTCGATCTATTGGTGGGAATGGGGGCATCGCCAGCTTGGCCGTGTGATCGGGCTGGTCTGGGCGGTCGGGTTCTTCGGCTTTTTGCTGGCACGGAAGATTCCGGCGGGCTGGACGGGGCGCTTGCTGGGCGTGGGCGCCTTGGGCGGGGTGCAGGGGGCCATCGGCTGGTGGATGGTCTCTTCGGGGCTGAAGGGGAGCATGGTGGATGTCGCCAGCTATCGGCTTGCCACGCATCTGGGGATTGCCTTCGTCATCCTTGGCATGATCGCCTGGTATGTGTTCCTGCTGGGCCGGTCGGAGGCCGCTTTGTTGCAGGCGCGGCGGGGGCGCGAGGCGAAGCTGTTCGGGCTGACCACGGGGATGATGCATTTCCTGTTCTTGCAGGTCGTGCTGGGCGCGCTGGTGGCGGGGATCGACGCGGGACGGGCCTTTCCCACTTGGCCCGATATGAACGGGCAGTTCTTTCCGGCGGATGCCTTTTACGTGCCGAACGGGGCGTGGTGGCAGGCCTTCTTTGAAAATCCGGGGTTGGTGCAGTTCATCCACCGCATGTCGGGCTATCTGCTCTTTGCCTTTGGCGTGGTGGTCTGGCTGCGCGGGCGGCGTTCGCCCCATGCGGTGACGCGGGTGGCGGTGCATCTGGTCATGGCGATGCTTCTGGCGCAGGTGGCGCTGGGCATCTTTGCCGCGCTGACGGCGGCGCAGGTGCATGTGGCGATCACCCACCAGATCGGGGCGGTGATCCTTTGGGTGCTGGTGATCCGTGCGCGGCATCTGGCGCAATACCCCGTGGCGGGGTCGATCCGTGAGGGGACAGCATGAGCGCTTATGACGAGTTGATGGCCTTCCAGCGCGAGACGGAGGCGCTGGGGCAGATCGCGGGGCGTCTTGGCTGGGATCAGGAGACGATGATGCCGCGGGGTGCCGCCGAGCAGCGCGGCGACGAGATGGCGGCGATGGAGGGGGTGCTGCATGCGCGCCGGACCGATCCGCGCATCGGCGAATGGCTGGAGAAGGCCGTGGCGGCGGACGAGGTTGCGGCGGCGCATCTGCGGCATATCCGGCGGAGCTATGCGCGGTCGGTGAAGGTGCCCGCCGCCTTGGCGCAGGAGATCGCGCGGGTGACGAGTGTCGCGCAGGGCATCTGGGCCGAGGCGCGGGCCAAGGAGGATGTGCCGGGCTTCCTGCCGATCCTTGCCGAGGTGGTGCGCCTGCGTCAGCGCGAGGCGGAGTGTCTGGCGCAGGGGGGCGACCCCTATGACGCGCTGATGGACGATTACGAACCCGGCGCCAATGCGGCGGTGATCGGCGCGATGTTCGACCGGATGCGGCCAAGGCTGGTGGCGCTGCGCGAAAAGGTGCTGGGGGCGGCGCGGCAGCCCGTGGCGGTGCAGGGGTCTTTCGGGGCCGAGGCGCAGATGCGCATGGCGCGCGACCTTGCCACGGCCTTTGGCTATGACTGGAACCGCGGGCGGCTGGACCTTGCGGTGCATCCGTTCAGTTCGGGGTCGGCGGATGACGTGCGGATCACCACGCGGGTGGTCGAGACCGAGCCGTTCAACTGCTTCTATTCGACGATCCACGAGGTGGGCCATGCCTGCTACGAGCTTGGCATCGACCCCGACTACCGCCTGACGCCGCTTGGCAACGGCGTGTCGATGGGGGTGCATGAAAGCCAGAGCCGGATTTACGAGAACCAGCTCGGCCGCTCCCGCGCCTTTACCGGCTGGATGTTTTCGCAGATGCGCGAGCGGTTCGGCGAATTCGGCATCGGCTCGGCGGAGGCGTTTTATGCTTCCGTTAACCGTGTGACGCCGGGCTATATCCGCACCGAGGCGGACGAGGTGCAATACAACCTGCATATCATGATGCGCTTCGATCTGGAGCGCGACCTGATCAAGGGCAAGCTGGCCGTGCGCGATCTGGAAGAGGCGTGGAATGCGCGCTTCCTGTCGGATTTCGGGGTGGCGGTGGATCGCCCCTCGCACGGGCTGTTGCAGGATGTGCATTGGTCTTGCGGGTTGTTCGGATATTTCCCGACATATTCCTTGGGAAATGTTTACGCAGGGTGCTTGCACCGTGCGTTGCGCGAGGACGTGCCCGGTCTGGACGAGGCGCTGGCCAAGGGAGATGCCGCGCCCGCGACGGGCTGGCTGCGCGAGCGGTTGCAGCGGCATGGCGGCTTGCGCACCCCGCGCGAGACGGTGGCCCATGCCTGCGGCTTCGAGCCGGACGAAGGGCCGCTGCTCGACTATCTGGAAGCGAAGTTCGGGGCGATCTACGGGCTATGAACGAACGGGCGGCGGTCTGGGCGCTCGCCTTCGGGCAGATGCTGGGATATGCCTGTTTCTTCTATATTTTCGCGGCATTGATCCTGTATTGGCAGCAAGGGCTGGACTGGCCGCACTGGGTGCTGGCGGCGGGGCCGACGCTGGCGATCGGGGTGTCGGCGGTGCTGGCACCGTTGATCGGGCGGCTGGTGGACCGTGGGCATGCGGTGGCGTTGCTGACGGCCGGGCCGGTGGTCGGGGCGGCGGCCTTGGCGGTGCTGGCGGTCTGGGTGCATCCGGTGGGTTATCTGCTGGCCTGGGCGGCGCTGGGGACGGCGCAGGCGATGTGTCTGTATGATGTCTGCTTCGGGCTGCTCGTGCGGCGGCACGGGGCCGAAGCGCGGGAGACGATCACCAAAGTCACGCTGGTGGCGGGTCTGGCGAGCACGCTTGCCTTTCCCGCAGGGGCGGCGATGGCCGAGCGTTGGGGCTGGCAAGTGGCTGTCTGGGTTGGCGTTTTCGCAGCACTGGCGGTGATGTTGCCGGTGCAGGCGGCAGGCGCGCGGGTGGTGGCACGGGGCGTGCCCGAGGCGGTGCGGGACCGGGCGCGGGTCGCGATCCCGTGGCGCGAGATCGTATTGGAGCGGCGCTTCCTGCGCCTTGCGCTGCTGTTTTCCCTGATCAACCTCAACCACTGGACGCTGATCAATTTCATGCGGCCGATGTTCGACGGGATGGGGATTGCGGCGGGGATCGCGGTGGCGGCGGCGGCGACGGTGGGTCCGGCGCAGGTGGCGGGACGGTTGGTGCTGATGGGCGCGGGCGGGCGCATGGGCAGCCTTGCCGCGCTGTGGGTGACGCTGGGAGTGATCCTTGTCGCGCCGGTTTTGCTGTGGTTTTCCAGCGGGTTGCACGCGCTTGCCTTTGGCTTCGCGGCGATGCAGGGGGCGGGGATGGGGATCATCACCATCCTGCGGCCCGTGCTGGTGGCCGAGCGTCTGGGGCAGGAGCGGTACGGGGCCACCTCGGGGTTGATGGCCATTCCCGGGTTGGTGGCGATGGCGGCTTCGGCGCCTTTGGGGGCGGGATTGCTGGCTTTTGGCGGTCCTTGGCTGGTGATCGCGGTGGCTTTCGGTTTTGCCGTGGCGGCAGTCTGGGCGGTCGCATCCGAGGGATGACGGGATGCACAGGTGATGCAGACGCGCTGCGCGGCGGGTTAACGGCGCGTTAGGGTTAACGGGTGCTTTCGGGGGGGGCCACTCCCTTCCCGTCCCTTGCCCATGAGGGCGCGCTTTGGCGGTTTTGTGTTGCTTGGGGGAACCGGAGTCTGGGGGGCCAGCCCCCCGGCTTGCCTTTGGCAAGCCTCCCCCCGGAGTATTTGGGCAAAGGTGAACGGGGGAAAAGGGGCTTTTCGCCCTTTCATGCTCGCACAAATATCCTCGGGGGGGGCCGCGCGCTTTGCGCGGCGCGGGGGGGCAGACGGCCCCCCCTGCTGTCCTGTCAGGTTGCGGAACCGCCGACGGTGAGGCCGCCGATCAGCAGCGTGGGTTGGCCCACGCCGACGGGAACCCATTGGCCGGCTTTGCCGCAATTGCCGATGCCGGGGTCGAGGGCGAGGTCGTTGCCGATGGCGCGGATGTGTTTCAGCGCGGTCGCGCCGTCGCCGATCAGGGTGGCGCCCTTGACCGCCGCGCCGATCCTGCCGTTCTGGACGCGGTAGGCTTCGGTGCAGGAGAAGACGAATTTGCCGTTGGTGATGTCGACCTGACCACCGCCGAAGCCCACGGCGTAGATGCCGTCCCTCAGGCTGGCGACGATGTCCTTGGGGTCGTCCTGTCCGGCGAGCATGTAGGTGTTGGTCATGCGCGGCATGGGGATATGGGCGAAGCTTTCGCGCCGTCCGTTGCCGGTGGGGGCCACACCCATCAGGCGGGCGTTCTGGCGGTCCTGCATGTAGCCCACGAGGATGCCGTCCTCGATCAGGACATTCTTGCCCGAGGGGGTGCCTTCGTCATCCACGCTGATGGAGCCGCGGCGGTCGGGGATCGTGCCGTCGTCGAGCACGGTGACGCCGGGGGCGGCGATGCGCTGGCCCATAAGCCCTGCGAAGGCCGAGGTCTGTTTGCGGTTGAAGTCGCCTTCCAGCCCGTGGCCGATGGCTTCATGCAGAAGGATGCCGGGCCAGCCGGGGCCGAGGACGACGTCCATCATGCCCGCGGGGGCGGGGATGGCCGAGAGGTTGACGAGGGCAATCCGCAGCGCCTCGCGCGCCATCGGTTGCCAATGGGCGGGGTCGATCAGGCGGGCGAGGCCGAAGCGGCCTCCGCCGCCCGTGCCGCCCTGTTCGCGGCGGCCGTTCTCTTCCACGATGACCGAGATGTTCAGCCGTGCCATCGGGCGGATGTCGGACAGGCGCAGGCCTTCGGGGCGCAGGATCTCCACCTCTTGCAAGCCCGCCGAGAGGGTGGCCGAGACCTGCACCACGCGGGGATCGAGGGCGCGGGCGAAGGCGTCGATTTCCTTGAGCACGTCGATCTTGCCCGCGAAGGAGGCGTCCGCCATCGGGTCGGCGTCGGTATAGAGGTGCAGGTTCGTGCCTTTGGGCGCATCGGCGAGCGTGCCGCCGCCGTCGCCCACGGCAAGGCGGGCGGTTTCCGCCGCGCGGCGCAGCGATTTCTCGCTGATTTCGGTGGAATGGGCGTAGCCCGCCACCTCGCCCCGCACGGCGCGCAGGCCGAAGCCTTCGGAGGCGTCATAGGCCGCGTTCTTGATGCGGCCGTCGTCGAGCACGATGCCTTCGGATCTTTTGCGTTCGAGAAAGAGTTCGCCATCATCGGCCCCGGCGGTGGCCTGACGCAGCACGGAAAGTGCAACCCCTTCATCCAAAAGGGTTTCGAAGGGCCGGAAGGGCGCGTCGGTCATCGGGGACTGTCCTTGATCTGTGTCAAACGGCGCGCTTTTGCCGCAACGGTTTTGCTTGTCGCGCCGCCCTTAATATGGTTTCAAGCAGGCCGGAAACAACGGGATTCTGTGCGCGGCTTGTTGCGGGCTGCGGGCGGGACCGAAAAAGCAGCGGCCATGAGGCTGCGCACTGTGACGGGAAACGAACATGCGTCTTTCGACCATTCAGAAGGGTATGGCCGCGGGCCTGACCGGATTTGCTGCCATGCTCACTTCGGGGGCGGCGATTGCCCAGACGCTCGAAGTCGTGGGCCAGCCTGTGGCGGAAAAGATGGGCTTCCAGCCCGCCGCGACCGAGCTTGCGCGCGATTTGCAGGGTCTGGACCACATGATCCTGATCATCATCACCGTGATCGTGGTCTTCGTCACGGCGCTGCTGATCTATGCGATTGTCCGCTACAACAGCCGCGCCAACAAGGTTCCGGCCAAGTTCACGCACAACTCGCCGCTGGAAATCGCATGGACGGTGGTTCCGATCCTGATTCTGGTCTTCATCGGGTCGTTCTCGCTTCCCGTGCTGTTCAAACAGCAGGAAATTCCGGTGGCGGATGTCACGATCAAGGTGACGGGGAACCAGTGGTACTGGTCCTATGAATATCCCGACAACGGCATCGCCTTTGACAGCTACATGATCGGCTCGCCCGCGACCGGCGGCACCAACCAGATGACGCCGGACGTCGAGAAGCAGTTGGTCGACGCGGGTTACACCAAGGAACAGTTCCTGCTGGCGACCGACACTGCTGTTGTCGTGCCGGTGAACAAGACGGTCGTGATGCAGGTCACTGCCGCCGACGTTATCCACTCGTGGAAGATCCCCGCCTTTGGCGTGATGCAGGATGGCGTTCCGGGCCGTCTGGCGCATCTGTGGTTCAAGGCCGAGAAAGAGGGCGTCTATTTCGGCCAGTGTTCGGAACTGTGCGGCCAGATGCACGCCTATATGCCGATCGTGGTGAAGGTCGTGAGCCAGGAGGTCTATGACGCCTGGGTCCAGAAGGCCGCTGCGGGGGATGTCGTGCTGTCGGCTGCCGATCTGGCGCAGCCGGTCAAGGTTGCCGCGAACGACTGAGGCGCGCTGCGCCGCAAGGGACGGTCCCGCGGGGCGCGGGGCCGTTTCCGACCATCAAGGATGAGAGAGATGAGCGACATTCACGCCTATGAGCAGCCCAAAGAGGCGGGCTTCGGCGATTACGTGCAGCTTCTGAAGCCGCGCGTCATGTCGCTTGTCGTCTTTACCGCGCTTGTCGGCCTGCTGGTGGCACCCGTGAGCGTGCATCCGGTGGTGGCTGTCGCCTCGATCCTGTTCATCGCGCTGGGTGCCGGGGCGTCGGGTGCACTGAACATGTGGTGGGATGCCGATATCGACGCCGTGATGCGGCGCACCGCCAAGCGCCCCGTGCCTGCGGGCATGGTGCAGGCGGGCGAGGCGCTGGGGATCGGGCTGGCGCTGTCGGGGATTTCGGTGGTCATGCTGGGGCTGGCCGCGAACTGGCTGGCGGCGGGGCTGCTGCTTTTCACCATCTTCTTCTATGCCGTCGTCTATTCGATGTGGCTGAAACGCTCGACCCCGCAGAACATCGTGATCGGGGGCGCCGCAGGTGCCTTTCCGCCCATGATCGGCTGGGTGGCCGCGACGGGGCATATCGGGATCGAGGCGATCCTGATGTTCGCGCTGATCTTCATGTGGACGCCGCCGCATTTCTGGGCGCTGGCGCTGTTCATGAAGGACGACTATTCCAACGCGGGCGTGCCGATGCTGACGGTGACGCACGGGCGCAAGTCGACGCGCAAGCATATCCTTGTCTACACCATCCTGCTGGCGCCGGTTGCGGTGGGAGCGGCCTTCACCGGCATCGGCGGGCCGATCTACCTTGCCGCGGCGCTGGCGCTGAACGGCTGGTTCCTTGTCGGCGCATGGCGCATCTGGAAGCGGGACGAGGTTCAGGCCGAAGCCGACAATTACGCGGTGGAGAAGTCGGTCTTCCGCTTCTCGCTTTACTATCTGTTCCTGCATTTCGGGGCGATTCTGGCGGAAGCCGCGTTGCGTCCCTATGGGCTGGGGGGCTGGTAAGGTGGCATTCCCCAAGGAACACGAGATCCACAAGCGGCGCTTCTCGCGCAATCTGGGCGTGGGTCTGACGCTGGCTGCGTTCATCGTGCTGGTCTTTGCGCTGACGGTGGCAAAAGTCACCGGCGAGGGGCAGATGCGGCAGGACAATGCCGCGCAGACGGGTGGCAACTGAGATGGGCAAGCAGAACCGCACCGCGCTTTATCTTGTCGGGGTCGTGGCCCTGATGGGGTCGCTGTCTTTCGCGGCGGTGCCTTTCTATTCGTGGTTCTGCCGTGTGACGGGGTTTGCCGGCACTACGGGCGTGGCGCAGAAGGCGCCGGACGAGGTGCTCGACCAGACGGTTGTGGTGCGCTTCGACGCATCGGTCGACAAGGACATGCCGTGGGTCTTCAAGCCGATGCAGCGCGAGATGGTGGTGCGGATCGGCGAGAATGCGATGGCCTTCTATGAGGCCTACAACCCGTCGACGCGCGTGGTTGCGGGCACGGCGAGCTACAACGTCACGCCGGATGCGGCGGGGGGCTATTTCGACAAGATCGCCTGCTTCTGCTTCACGGAACAGGTGCTGAAACCGGGCGAGCGTGTGGAGATGCCGGTGAGCTTCTTCGTCGACCCCGAGATGCTGAAAGACCCTGAAGGACAGTATGTGAAAGAGATCACCCTCTCTTACACATTCTTCGAGACACCCTTGACCGAGGAACAGGCGGCCCTTGCCGCGTCCGAAGGTGAAGCGGTAAACTGACAAGAAACGCGAGGGAAACCGGACATGGCACAGGCCAAAAATCACGATTACCACATTCTGCACCCGTCGATCTGGCCGTTCCTTGGCGCGGTTTCGGCTTTCGTCATGCTGTTCGGTGCGGTGCTCTGGATGCACGACAAAGGCCCGTGGATGGGTCTGATCGGGCTTGCGGGCGTGCTTTACGTCATGTTCGCATGGTGGTCGGACGTGGTGCATGAAGGGCAGACGGGCGACCATACGCCGGTCGTGCGCATCGGCCTGCGCTACGGCTTCATCATGTTCATCATGTCGGAAGTCATGTTCTTCGCCGCATGGTTCTGGACCTTCTTCAAGCACGCCCTGTATCCGATGGGGCCGGAAAGCCCGGCTGTGGATGGCGTATGGCCGCCCGCAGGGATCGAGACCTTCGATCCGTGGCACCTGCCGCTGATCAACACGCTGATCCTGCTTTGCTCGGGGGCTGCCGCCACCTGGGCGCACCATGCGCTGGTGCACGAGAACAACCGCAAGGACCTCAAGAACGGGTTGCTGCTGGCGGTGGCGCTGGGTCTTTTGTTCACCTTCTTCCAGGGCTACGAATACAGCCATGCGGCCTTTGGTTTTGCGGGCAACATCTATGGCGCGTCGTTCTTCATGGCGACGGGCTTCCACGGCTTCCACGTGATCATCGGGACGATCTTCCTGCTGGTCTGCTACTTCCGCGCCGCAAAGGGGCATTTCACCCCCGAGCAGCACATCGGCTTCGAAGCCGCCGCGTGGTACTGGCACTTCGTCGACGTGGTGTGGCTGTTCCTCTTCGCCTCGATCTACGTCTGGGGCCGGTAAGGCAAGGGAGGGGGGTCCTCGGACCCCCCTCTTGGCCGTTCCGGCCAATTCACCCCCCGAGGATATTTTAGAACAGATGAAGGGCAGAGGTCGTTCATCCGTTTGCCGGGCGCGGGGCGAGGTCCCGCGCTTTTCGTTTTGGAAGGACTGATGATGTTGCGCCGTATGCTTGTGCCCCTGATCTTCGGTCTGGGCGGGTTCGCGATCCTGATCGGGCTGGGGGTCTGGCAGGTGGAGCGGTTGGCGTGGAAGGAAGCGGTGCTGGCCGATATCGACGCGCGGATCGTGGCGGCCCCCGTCGATTTGCCGGTGGAGATCGAGCGCGTGCGGGACAATTACCTGCCGGTCAAGGTGAAGGGGCGGTTCACGGGCGAGCATGTCGATGTGCTGGTGAGCCGCAAGCAGATCGGCGCGGGTGTGCGGGTGGTCGAGGTGTTCGAGACGGGCGCGGCACCGGGGGTGCGGCGGGTGCTGGTGGATCGCGGCTTCGTCGAGGATGACCTGCGCGGCGCGGCGCGGGTGTCGGGCGCGGCCGAGGTGGTGGGCAACCTGCACTGGCCGCAGGAGGTGGACAGTTTCACCCCGCCGCCGGACCCGAAGACGGAGCTGTGGTTTGCCCGCGACGCCGATGCGATTGCCGCCGCACTTCGCACGGAGCCGACATTTATTGTCGCGCGCGAGCCAACCGGTGGCGAGATCGAGCCGATGCCTGTCGATACTTCGGCTATTCCCAATGACCATCTGCAATACGCAATCACGTGGTTTTCGCTGGCGGCGGTCTGGCTGGGGATGACAGTCTATCTTCTCTGGCGTATCAGGCAGCGGACGGTTTGAGCTTTGGACGGAACGGGCAGCAGGCTGATGATGAACTACATTTCCACGCGCGGGGCGGCTCCGGTCCTGAACTTTTCCGAGGCGATGATGACCGGCCTTGCGCGGGACGGGGGGCTTTATGTGCCCGAGACCGTGCCGGTGATGCCGAAGGCCGAGATCGCGGCGCTGGCGGGCTTGCCGTATGAAGAGATCGCCTTTCGCGTGATGCGCCCCTATCTGGGCGGGACCTTCACGGATGACGAGTTCCGCGGGTTGATCGCCAAGGCCTATGCCGGTTTCGGACATGCGGCGCGGGCGCCTTTGGTCCAGTTGGGGGCGAACCATTTCCTGCTGGAGCTGTTCCACGGGCCGACGCTGGCCTTCAAGGATTTCGCCATGCAGCTCATCGGGCAGATGATGCAGGCGGCTTTGGCGAAGAGCGGCGAGCGGATCACCATCGTGGGGGCGACGAGCGGCGACACCGGGTCGGCGGCGATGGAGGCGTTCCGCGGGTTGGCCAATGTGGATGTGTTCATCCTGTTCCCGCATGGCCGCGTGTCGGAAGTGCAGCGGCGGCAGATGACCACGCCGGCGGAGGCGAATGTCCATGCGCTGGCGATGGACGGGGATTTCGACGACTGCCAAGCCCGCGTGAAGGACATGTTCAACGACTTCGCCTTTCGCGACGGGGTGCGGCTGGCGGGGGTGAACTCGATCAACTGGGCGCGGGTTCTGGCGCAGGTGGTCTATTATTTCTCGAGCGCGGTGGCCTTGGGCGCGCCGCATCGGGCGGTGTCGTTCACGGTGCCGACGGGAAATTTCGGCGATATCTTCGCGGGCTACATCGCGCGCAAGATGGGCTTGCCGATCGAGAAGCTGGTGATCGCCACGAACCAGAACGACATTCTGGACCGCGCCTTGCGGTCGGGGGATTACAAGACCGACGGGGTGAAGCCGTCGATCAGCCCGTCGATGGACATTCAGGTCTCCAGCAATTTCGAGCGGGCGTTGTTCGATGCCTATGGGCGTGACGGGGGGGCGGTCGGTGCCTTGATGGCCGAGTTGAAGGCCGGCGGGTTCTCGATCAGCCAAGGCGCCTTGCAGATGTTGCGGGAAACCTTTGCGTCGGGCCGCTGCTCGGAGGAGGAGACGGTGGCCACGATCCGCACCGCCTATGCCGCGACGGGCGAGGTGCTGTGTCCGCATAGCGCCGTTGGGGTGAAGGTGGCGGAAGAGCATCTGGGGGCGGTCCCGATGATCACGCTGGCGACCGCGCATCCGGCGAAGTTCCCCGATGCGGTGGAAGGGGCGATGGGTGCGCGCCCTGCCTTGCCGCCGCGCATGGCGGACCTGTTCGGGCGACCCGAGCGGGTGACGCGGGTGAAGAATGACCTGGCCGCGCTTCAGGCCATCGTGCGCGAAAGGATCGGGCATTGAGCCTTCGGATCACCACGCTGTCCAACGGGTTCCGCATCGTGACGGAATCCATGCCGGGGCTTTTGTCGGCTTCCGCCGGGGTCTGGGTCACGGCGGGGGGGCGGCACGAGCGGGCCGAGCAGAACGGGATCGCGCATTTCCTTGAACATATGGCGTTCAAGGGGACGAAGAAGCGGTCGGCGCTGCGGATCGCGGAAGAGATCGAGGATGTGGGCGGCTATATCAACGCCTATACCAGCCGCGAGATGACGGCCTATTACGCGCGGGTGCTGTCGGGCGATGTGCGGCTGGCGCTGGATGTGATCGCGGATATCGTGCTGAACCCCGTGTTCGACCCGAAAGAGATCGAGACCGAGCGGCATGTGATCCTGCAAGAGATCGGGCAGGCGCTGGATACGCCCGATGACATCATCTTCGACTGGTTGCAGGAGGTGAGCTATCCCGACCAGCCCTTCGGTCGCACGATCCTTGGGCCGAGCGAGCGGGTGAGCGCGTTCAAGAAGCGCGATCTGGAGACATTCGTGGCCGAGCATTACGGGCCGGACCAGATGATCCTCGCCGCAGCGGGGGGCGTGGACCATGACAGCATCGTGGCGCAGGCCGAGGCGCTGTTCGGGCATCTGAAGCCCGTGGGCGAGGCGCGGTTGCAGGCGGCGCTGTTCGGCGGGGGCGAGCGGCGCGAGGTCAAGGATCTGGAGCAGGTCCATTTCGCTTTGGCCTTCGAGGGGCCGGGATACCGTGCGCCGGATGTCTATGCGGCGCAGGTCTATGCCACCGCGATGGGGGGCGGCATGTCGTCCCGCCTGTTCCAGAAGGTGCGCGAGGAGCGGGGCCTGTGCTATTCGATCTTTGCCCAGTCGGGGGCCTATGAGGATACGGGGCAGATCACGGTCTATGCCGGAACCTCGGAAGACGAGATCGGCGATCTTGTCGGGCTGACGGTGGACGAGATGAAGCGCGCGGCGGAGGATATGTCCGAGGCCGAGGTGGCGCGGGCCAAGGCGCAGCTCAAGGCGGGGCTGGTGATGGGGCTGGAAAGCCCGTCGAACCGCGCCGAGCGCAATGCGCGGCTTCTGGCCATCTGGGGGCGCGTGCCGGATATCGCCGAGACGGTCGAGAAGATCGACGCGGTGGGGCTGGCCGAGACGCGGGGCTATGCGGAGGCGGTGGCCGTGGCGAAATCGGCGGTGGCGCTTTATGGCCCCGTGGCCGATGCGCCCGGTCTGGAGGCGATCCGCGCAAGGCTCGCCGCCTGATGCTGGGCTTGCGGCGCAAGGTCAAGATCGAGACCGAGCGGATGACGCTGCGGCTGCCGCAGCATGGCGACTGGAAGGACTGGGCGCTCTTGCGGGCGGAATCGGCTGCCTTCCTCAGCCCGTGGGAGCCGGTCTGGTCGGAGGATCACCTGACGCGGCGGGCGTTCACCAACCGTGTCTATTGGGCGGCGCGGGCCGAGGGGCAGGGGACGGCGTTGCCGCTGGTCCTCGTGCGGCGCGAGGATCAGGCGCTGATCGGGGCGATCACGCTGGACAACATCCGGCGCGGGCCGTCGCAATCGGGGACGCTGGGCTATTGGATGGGCGAGCGCTTCTCGCGGCGCGGCTATATGAAAGAGGCCATTCTTGCGGTCGTGCACCACGCTTTCAACGTGATGGACCTGAGCCGGATCGAGGCGGCCTGCCTGCCCGAGAACGTGGCCTCGCGCGGGGTGCTGGAGAAATGCGGATTCAAATACGAGGGCGTGGCGCAGAGCTACCTGCAAATCGCGGGGCGCTGGCGCAACCATGTGCTTTACGCAAGCCTGCGGACGGACCGGCGCGGGCGGACGGATGTGGGATAGGGGGGGCTCGCCCCCCCTCGCGCCTGTCAGGCGCTCACCCCCCGAGGATATTTCAGGCAAGGGGAAGCACAGGCGGTCCGTTTCCCTTCCTCTTGCCCCAAATATCCTCGGGAGGGGTCCGGGGAGGGTGGAAAACCCTCCCCGGCCTTTCCGCGAGAGGTGCGGTCAGGCGTTCACGTCCACGACGACGCGGCCCTGAACCTCGCCCCTCAGGATCGCCGCGCCGAGGGCGGGGAGGTCCGACAGGGTGGCGGGGCGGATCATGGCGTCGAGTTTTTCCATCGGCAGTTCGGCGGCGAGGCGGTTCCATGCCTCGACCCGTTTGGCGTAGGGGACGGTGACGGAGTTGATGCCCAGAAGGTTCACGCCGCGCAGGATGAAGGGCGTTACCTTGGCGGGCAGGTCGGCGCTGGCGGCGAGGCCGACGGAGGCGACGGAGCTGTCGGCCTTCATCTGGCCCAGCAGGCGGGCGAGCATCGCGCCCCCCGCGTTGTCGATGGCACCGGCCCAGATTTCGGATTCGAGGGGTTTCTTCACCGTCTCGGCCAGATCGGCGCGGGGGACGATGCGGGTGGCCCCGAGCGAACGGAGGTAGGGTTCGGTTTCGGGGCGGCCGGTGACGGCGGCGACCTGATAGCCGTTTGCGGCCAATAGGGCCGTGGCGACCGAGCCGACGCCGCCTGCGGCACCCGTCACCAGCACCTCGCCCTGATCGGGGGTGAGGCCGTGGGCTTCGAGCGCCATGAGGGCGAGCATGGCGGTGAAGCCTGCGGTGCCGATGGCCATCGCGGCCTGCGTGGAGATCGCCTCGGGCAGGGGGACGAGCCAGTCGGCCTTGACGCAGGCTTTCTCGGCATATCCGCCCCACCACGCCTCGCCCACGCGCCAGCCGGTGAGGACGACGCGGTCGCCCGTGCGGTAGCGGGGGTCGGAGGAGGCGAGCACCTTGCCCGCGAAGTCGATGCCGGGGACATGCGGGTAGCTGCGCACCAGCCCGCCGCCGGGGCCGATGCAGAGCCCGTCCTTGTAGTTCAGGGTCGAATATTCCACGGCAACGGTCACATCGCCGGCGGGCAGGCGGCTTTCGTCAAGCGATTGCACGGAAGCCGAGGTGGTGCCGTCTTCGGCCTTTTCCACAAGGAGGGCGCGGAACATCTGTCTTTCCTTTTCATTGGGCCGGATTCATTGGGCCGGAGGGGCCGGATCTTTTTGCAAAGCTGCCTCAGCCTTGGGCGGGCTTCAAGCGGGGAGGGCGGAAAACAGGCGGAGGGGCCGATGACCTTGACGTGACGTGACCTTGGACAAATTTGCAATAACTGCTTGAGAGGGGAGAGGGGCTAAACTAGCTTCCTGCACGCAGGGTTTTTTGTGGGGACGAAGCCCCTGCGTCTGACAGAGAGAGGACAGATACATGAATGGCATAAAGACCTCGGTTTTCGCAGTACTGGCCGGGTTTGGCCTGTCTTCGGCGGCGCTTGCCGCCGATGCAGAGTTGACGGTGTTTGACTGGGCCGGCTGGGATATCGAAGGTTTGACGGCGAAATACGCCGAAAAGCACGGCGATCGCCCGACCTATGCCTTTTTCGGGGACGATGACGAGGCGTTCCAGAAGGTGTCGTCCGGCTTCAAGACGGACCTTGCGCATCCCTGCGTGGCGAGCCTGCCGCGCTACAAGGCGGCGGGGCTGATCGAGCCTTGGGATGTGTCGAAGATCCCGGAATTCGCCAATATCAAGCCCGCGCTGCTGGACAGCCCCGTGGTCAAGGACGATCAGGGCGTGTGGTTCATCCCGACCGATTACGCCTATACCGCCATCGCCTATAACACCAAGGACGTGCCGGAGGCGGATGTCGCCTCGCTTTCCGTGTTCACCGACCCGAAATATGCGGGGCGCATCTCGCTTCCCGACAGTGCGGATGACATCTGGTCGCTGGCGCTGCTGGCGACGGGGGTGACGCAGTGGGACAATGTGACGGACGAGCAGTTCCAGGCGGCGGCGGACTGGCTGCGTCAGGTGCACCCGAACGTGCGCGCCTATTGGGCCGACCCTGCCGAGATGAGCCAGTTGATGGCGACGGGCGAGGTGCTGGTGGCCTGGTCGTGGAACGACGGCGTGGCGCTGTTGCAGGACGAGGGCTTCCCCGTCGGCTTCAACCGCACCCCGAAGGAGGGCGTGACCACCTGGTATTGCGGCTATGTCAACATGAAGGACGCGCCCGGCAGCGAAGAGAAGGCCTATGACTTCATGAACAGCTTCCTCGAGCACAGCTCGGCGCGGGCGATTCTGGATGCGATCGGCTATGCGATTTCCAACGATGCGGCGCTGAAGGAGATTCCGGAAGCGGACCAGAAGGCGGCCTTCATCGACCCCGTGCAGGGCACGCTGCTGGCGCAGACGCCGGTCAGCCCCGAGTTCCGCGAGAAGATGATCGAGGAATTCGAGAATATCAAAGCCGGTTTCTGAGGCCGTGACACAGTGACCGAAGCGCCCGCAGGAGACTGCGGGCGTTTTCTTTTGCGCTCTTGCAGGGGGCGAGGGGGACCCCTATATTCCCCCCTGTTCGGGGCAACCCGGACTATGGTGATAAACGCACCTGTAATAGACGGCTCGGACCCGGGGGCGGTACCCGGCGGCTCCACCAATCCACCCGGTCATTGCGGGGGTTCGGGGCCGAAATAGGATCGACGAACGTTCAAAGAGGCCAGCTTTTACCCGGTGAGGTACCACCGTTATCGGTCCAAGATCACAGTTGCCAATGACAACCGTGCTCCGGTGGCGCTGGCTGCGTAAGCAGCTCGCAATACCAAATCTAAGCCCTTGCGCTTAGCCGCGTAAGGCGGGGTTCGCAGGTACCTGGCAACAGAAACCTGCACTTTTCCCATTCTTCTTTCGGCTTCCGGCGGGCGATTTCTGACGCAGAAATCGCTGCGGAATTCGCGTCAAATTCCGCTTTCGCGCAGGACCGCGCCGGGGTTCAGGATGCCGTTGGGGTCCAGCGCCCGCTTGATCGCGCGCATGGCGGAAAGTTTGGCGGGGTCGGCGTAGGTTTCCAGATCCTTGACCTTGAGCCTGCCGATGCCGTGTTCGGCGCTGACCGATCCGCCCATGCTGTCCACGAGGTCGTGGATGCAGGCCTTGACCGCGTCGCGCTGGTGGTCGTGGTCGGCGCGGCTGCGGCCCCTTTCGGGGAAGACGTTGTAATGCAGGTTGCCGTCGCCCAGATGCCCGAAGCAGTTGATGCGGAAGCGGTCGATCCGTCCCAGTGCGGCGGGGGCTTGGGCGATGAAATCGGGGATGGCCGAGAGCGGCAGCGAGATGTCGTGCGAGGAGACGGAGCCGATGCGGCGGTTGGCTTCGGGGATCGACTCGCGGATGGACCAGAGGGCGGCGGATTGCTGGCCGGAGGCGGCGATCACCCCGTCGGTGACGAGGGCGGCATCGTCGGCTTCGGCGTAGAGCGAGGCCATCAGCGACTCGGCCTCGAAGCCTGCGGGGAGGCCGAGTTCGACGAGGATCGACCATTCGGGGATGTGCGGGAAGGGGCAGGCGATTTCGGGCATCGCTTCGGCGAGGAAGTCGAAGCCGGTGCGGTGGATCAGCTCGAAGGCCGATATCATGCCGGGGAGGCGTTTCCGGGCGAGGGAGAGCAGGCGCAGCGCCGTGTCGGGTGACGGGGTGACGAGGAGGGCGGTCACGGTCGCGGCGGGGCGGGGGAAGAGCCGGAGGGAGGCTGCGGTGATGATCCCGAGCGTGCCTTCGGAGCCGATGAGCAGGTGGCGCAGGTCGTAGCCCGTGTTGTCCTTGCGCAGGCGTTTCAGGCCGTGGAGGATCGAGCCGTCGGCCAGAACCGCCTCGACCCCCAGCACGAGGTCGCGGGCGTTGCCGTAGCGGAGCACGTTCAGCCCGCCTGCGTTGGTGGCAAGCAGGCCGCCGATGCGGGCGCTGCCTTCGGAGGCGAGGGAGAGGGGGAAGAGGAAGCCCGCCGCTTCGGCCTGCCTTTGCACATCGGCGAGGATGGCGCCCGCTTCGACCGAGAGGACCGCTTCGACGGGGTAGAGGCCGCGGGTGGCGGTCATGCGTTCGAGCGAGAGGATGAGCGGGGCGGGACCAGAGGGCAGGAGTTGCCCGCCGACGAGACCTGTGCCGCCGCCCCACGGCACCACGCCCACGCGGGCGGCGTTGCAGGCGGCGAGGAGGGTCGACACTTCGGCGGTGGAGCGGGGGAGGGCGACGGTGCCGCCCGTGCCCTGCCACCGCCCGCGCGGTTCGGTCAGGTGGCGCGGGTCGGCGGGGCGGAGGGTGCCTTCGGGCAGGCGGCCTGCGAGGGCGGCGAGGAAGGCATCGTCGGCGGGGTTGAGCATCGGCGTCTCGCTGCTGGCGTTTGGCCTTACCTAGCGGTTGCCCCGCGCTTGGGAAAGGCTTTCAGGGCAGGAGGGCGGGGTCGAGGACGAGCACGGTCGGTGTGGCGGGGAGTTTGGCTTGGGAAAGCTCGATCTCTGCCCCGCCGGTTTCGACCACGGGGTAGCGGTCGCCGATATCGGCGAGGAAGGTGTCGAGGGATGCGCCAGAGAACCAGTGCATGGGAAGGATGACGCGGGCTTGCAGGCGGTCGACCACCTGCTCCATCGCATCGGTGGACATGGTGTAGCCGCCGTCCACGGGGACCATGACCACGTCGAGCCTGCCGATGGCGGCGTATTGCGCGTCGTCGGGGATCTGGTGGAGGTGGCCGAGGTGGCCGATGCAGAGGCCGCCTGCTTCGAAGATGAAGATGGAGTTGCCATCGGCAAGCGCGCCCTGGCCGAAGCGGCCACGGGTGTCGGTGGTCACGTTGCGGATGAGCATGCCGCCGAGGTCGAGGTCGTGTTGCGCGGGGGTGCCGCCTTGGGGCCAGCCTTGCAGCACATGGGGGATGCGCGGGTCGGGCGCGGCGGTCCAGTGGGTCCTATGCGCGTTGTTCATGGTCACGACATCGGGGACGATGGCGGGATTGCCGAGGTAGCCTGCGTAATCGGTCACGGCGCTGACGCCCTGCGCGCGGATCGCGAATTGGGCGTGGCCGATGTAGTGGATGCGGACGTGGTCGGCATCGACGGGGTCGGTGAAGGCGGCGGGAAGGATGCGGTCGGGTGCCGCGTTCCGCGCAAGGGCGAAGCAGTTGGAGGGGATGCGCTCACCGGCCTCGACCGGCAGGGTGGCGGCGAGGGCGAGCAGGCTGGTCGTCAGGGTGATGAGCGTGGGGTGCATGGCGGGGTCCTTCGGGCTGGCCTTCAGGGCGGTGAAAGGGTGCCACGGGTCGGGGGCGCTGCGGGATCACCTTTGCGTCAGGGCGATGTCGGGGGTGCGCTTGCGGGTGGGGGCGATCCGTTCCACAACTTGGCGCGATGCTGATGGAGCCAGATATGACCGAGCTTGACCTGTCCTTCGTGCGTGCGCAGTTTCCGGCCTTTTCGTCGCCTGTCCTGTCCACCCATGCGTTTTTCGAGAATGCGGGCGGGTCATACCCCTGCCGTCAGGTGGTGGAGCGGCTGCACCGTTTCTACACCGACCGCAAGGTGCAGCCCTATGCGCCCTATCCCGGCGCGCAGGCGGGCGGGGCCGAGATGGACGAGGCGCGGGTCAGGCTGGCGGCGATGATGGGGGTGGCGACGAAGGAAGTCTCTTTCGGCCCGTCGACCAGCGCCAACACCTTTGTTCTGGCGCAGGCGGTGCGGCAGTGGCTGCGGGGCAAGGATGCGGCCATCGTCGTGACCAATCAGGACCATGAGGCGAATTCCGGCGTGTGGCGGCGGCTGGCCGACGAGGGGATCGAGGTCCGGGAATGGCAGCTTGACCCGCAGACGGGGTCGCTGGCTTTGGCGGACCTGAAGGCGCTGCTGGCGGATGGCAAGGTGCGGCTGGTCTGTTTTCCGCATTGCTCGAACGTGGTGGCCGAGATCAATCCGGTGGCCGAGATTGCGGCGATGGCGCGGGCGGCGGGGGCGCGGACCTGCGTGGACGGGGTGAGCTATGCGCCGCATGGCTTTCCCGATGTGGCGGCGCTGGGGTGCGATGTCTACCTGTTCTCGGCCTACAAGACCTTCGGCCCGCATCAGGGGATCATGGTGATCCGCGAGGAGTGGGGGATGGAGCTGCCCGCGCAGTGCCATTCCTTCAACGCGGGCAGTCTTTACAAACGCTTCACCCCTGCGGGGCCGGACCATGCGCAGATTGCGGCCTGTGCGGGGATGGCCGATTACGTCGATGCGCTGGCCGAGCGGCACGGGGTGCGGGGCGGCGCGGCGGAGCGGAACGCGGGTGTGCATGATCTGATGCGGGCGGCCGAGGTGGCGGTGATTGCGCCGCTGCTCGACTATCTGGCGGCGCGGAACGATCTGCGCCTGCTCGGGCCGCGCGATGCGGCAAGGCGGGCGCCGACGGTGGCGGTGGCACTGGACCGTGCGGCGGAGCCTGTGTCGGTGGAACTGGGCAAGCGGGGGATCGCCTGCTGGGCGGGGGATTTCTACGCGGTGCGTCCGCTTGCGGCAATGGGGGTCGATCTGGAGCGGGGCGTGCTGCGGATGAGTGCGACGCATTACACCGGCGCCGAGGATGTGGCGCGGCTGGTCGCGGCGCTGGACGAGGTGCTGTAAGGCGCGAATCGCTTGCGATGTCTGGCGGCCCTGACAGGTTCGGGACCGCCGTTTTCATTTCCGGCCCGCGCACAATGTGGCGAAAATGTGCCTTAAACTATCCGAAAGTGGCAGTCATACGACTTGGGGTTGTCAAGATTGCGGATTTCAATACATTGGGACATATTGTAATCTTTCGTCTGTACCGTCCTCGTTTTGTGAGTGTCATTATGAACATGAATAGTTTTGTGGCGCGTGCCGTTCTGGCCGTGCTTGCTGCGTCCCCCGCTGGTGCTTTCGCCGCAACCTCGACTGAAAGCCAGACCTTGGTTTCGCCTTCGGTCCTGTGTCAAACGGCCAACGCGGACCCCGAGGCGTTTCGCGGTCTGGTCGATTTCGAGGCCAACATCGCCGCCATGTCGGCGACCTGCCCCGAGGTCGTGCTCATGCTGCTCGACCTGCCGACGCAGACGATCGCCACGGGCGGGCCGGGCGGGAACGCGCTGTCGGTCGGTGGCGATACGGGGCCGGACTATGGCGCGATGCTTGGCCAGTTGACCGCAGCCACGACGGCGCTCAACGCGGCGACGCGCGCGGTCGGGACGGCGCAGACGGCGGTGTCCGACGCCCTTTCCGGCGCGCAGCAATCGGGCGTTGCGGTGCGTGTCGCGCTTGCGCTGACTTCGGATGTGATGACCTCGGCCGAAAAGACCTTGGCGCTCAAGGATTTCACCCAGCAGCAGACGGACGCCCTTGGCGCGCTTCGGGCGGCGCGCGCGGAACTTGTCGCGAAGAAACAGGCGCTGAATGATGCGGTCGGGGTGGTGCTTGGCCGTCTGGATGCGGCCTATTCCACGGCAGACACGAACCTGAAGGCGTATCTGACCGGGAAGAGCATCGATCCGGCGAAATTGAATGATTACGTCGCTGTGTTGAAACAGGCGTTGACCGATGCCGGTACGGCGCTGACCAATTCGCAGGGCACCACGACCACGGCGCGCACTGCCCTTTTGGCGCGTTTCCCTGACCTGACCCTGCCCGAGGGGACCGATCTGGGCGGGGCGATCACGACCTATCAGAGCGGCATCACCGGCAAGGTGGACGCGGCAACGACCAAGCTGGCCGCAGTGACGGGCTCATTGAGCGGTCTGCTGACGACGGCGACGGCCAAGAGCACCGACAAGACGACGGCATACACGAACTGGCAGGCGGAACAGAAACGGTTGTCCGATCTTCTGGCAACCGCCAGCACGACGCTCAAGTCGGCGACCGATGCGCTTGATGCTGCGAAGGCGGCAAAGACGACGACGGCGACCAGCCTCGTCGCGACGGTAAGCTATGCTATCGAAGCGTGCAAAAACAATAAGGATTGCGACAACAAAAGCCTGAACAGTCTGGCGAACAAGGCACCGGCTGAACTTGCGGAGACCGATTTCAACAGCAGCAATTTCCGAAAGCTGCCGGAGGCGATCAAGACGGCCCTGATCAGCGCACAGACGGCTTACAAGAACGCGCAGGCCGTCAATCTGGTGCCGCTTGAAACCGCTGTGACGAATGCCCAGACCGCGAAGACAAACCTCCAGACCCAATACGACGGCACGAATCTGGATACGAACCGGTTCAAGAGCGACTATCTTCTGGCCTCGCAGCAATACGACGCCGCGCAGAAAGCTTATGACGACGCGGTGAAGGCGAAGAGCGATCTGGAAAAGGAACTGGCCGGGTTGAACGCGGATTCGACCGAGTTTGCGGCGCTTTCCGCCAAGCTCAAGGAAGCTGCCGAACTGCTGCAAGCCAAGCTGGACGAAAAGAACGACGCGCAGAGCGAGTTGGACACCCTGAAGGGATACACCGACAAGCTCGACGCAGCGCAGGCCGATCTGGATGCGCAAGACGAGATCGCGGCCGAGGAGACCACGGAAGAAAGCCAAGCCGTGACCGATGCAAAGGCGGCACTGCGTCAAGCGATCGAGAATGCTAGGATCGCTTTCGATACGTCAAAGGGCGAAGCAGCCGCGCTGGAGGCTGTCGAGACGGCCAAGGAGCAGCTTGACGCTGCGCTTGCCGAACAAGAGACGGCGCAGCGGACAGGTCAGGACATCCTCGACACCGTTCCCGATCCGGCGCCGACCCCCGAACTTGCCGAGGCGGCCGCGGACCTTGGCACAGCCATCGACAACGCGGCCACTGCGGACGAGGGAGGGCAAGCGCTGTCCGAGCAGGCGCAGGGAGAGGTTGATGACTACAATACCTCGAACGCGAACCTTGAAAAGGAGCTCGCCGGTGCCGAGGAAGACCTCGGGGATGTCGAGCAATCGCCTTCGTCGGACGCCCCTGCAGCGGCGGCATCGAGCGATGCGAGCGGCGACACCGGCAGCGCGGACGGCGATACCGGCAGCGCGGGTGGTGACACGGGTGGCGACACGGGTGGCGATGCTGGTGGCGACACGGGTGGCGAAAGCGCCCCCGCTGCGGCCGAGGGGGTCTGACCCTTACCGCCAGGGACAAAGCGACAGGAGGGCGCGGGTTTTTCCCGCGCCCTTTGCTTTTGCCCTTGAAACCGCCGGCAGCGGCATAGCTTTTGCGGCGAACCGGAATGGATGAAATGACTTTGGCCCCCCTGATACTGTGGTTCCGCCGCGATCTGCGGCTGGACGATCTGCCGATGCTGACCGCAGCACTTGCGACGGGGCGGCCGTTGATTCCCGTTTTCGTGCTGGACCCCGAGACCGAGGCCTTGGGGGCTGCGCCGAAGTGGCGGCTTGGGTTGGGGCTGGAGGTCTTTGCCAAGCGGCTCGAGGCGATGGGGGCGCGGCTGGTGCTGCGGCGGGGGGCGGCGCTGGAAGTTTTGCGCGCGCTGGTGGCCGAGACGGGGGCGGCGGGGGTTTACTGGTCGCGGCTTTACGACCCTGCGGCACGGGCGCGGGATGGCGCGGTGAAGGCAGGCTTGCGCGAGGCGGGGCTGATTGCCGAAAGCCATGCGGGGCACCTGATCCACGAGCCGTGGACGGTCGAGACGGGGACGGGCGGGTTCTACCGCGTCTATACCCCCTATTGGAAAGCCGTGCGCGGTCGGGCGGTGGCCGGGGCCGTGGCCGCACCCGCGCGCCTGCCCGTGCCGGAGGTCTGGCCTGCGGGGGAGCGGCTGGAGGACTGGCGGCTGGGGGCTGCGATGAATCGCGGGGCGGCGGTCGTCGGGCGTTATGTGCAGGTGGGCGCGGCTGCGGCGCTGGCGCGGTTGCAGCGCTTTCTGGACGGGCCGGTCGGGGAGTATCGGGAAGCGCGGGACTTTCCGGCGGTGGATGCCTGTTCGGGGCTGTCGGAGAACCTTGCCTACGGCGAGATCGGGCCGCGCCGCATCTGGCACGCGGGCTGGGCCGCGATGGAGCGGGGGGCGGCGGGGGCCGAGCATTTCCTCAAGGAACTGGTCTGGCGCGAATTCTCGTATCACCTGATGTTCCACACGCCCCAGATCACCAGCCGCAACTGGAAGCCGGAATGGGATGCGTTCCCGTGGCAGGGGGACAGCCAAGCGGCCGAATGGTGGCGGCGGGGGATGACGGGGGAGCCTTTCGTCGATGCCGCAATGCGCGAGATGTATGTCACGGGACGGATGCACAATCGCGGGCGGATGATCGTGGCGAGTTACCTTACCAAGCATCTGATGACCGACTGGCGGATCGGTCAGAAGTGGTTCGAGGAGTGTCTGGTCGATTGGGACCCTGCGGCCAATGCGATGGGCTGGCAGTGGGCGGCGGGATCGGGGCCGGATGCTGCGCCCTATTTCCGCATCTTCAACCCCGCGACGCAGGTGGAGAAGTTCGACGGTGACGCGGTCTATCGCAAACGCTTCATCGCCGAGCTGTCGCGGCAAGCGGGGCCAGAGGCGCTTGCCTTCTTCGATGCCGTGCCGCGGTCGTGGAACCTGACCCCTTCGCAGCGCTACCCGATGCCGCTGGTCGACCTGTCCGAAGGGCGCGAGCGGGCGCTTGCGGCCTATGCCAACCGTGGTTTGCAGGCGGTCGAGGGCAAGGAGACGCGATTTTCGGGGCTTTAGGACGCAACGAAACGCTTGAGTGACGGCTTCGTATCTGTGACTGTCTGAGATCAATAAGAAAAAGACCGAGTGGGGAGTAGATGGACGTATTGACCAGCACGGCGGGGCAATCCGGCTTGCCGCGATATTTTGCATCGGTGCTTGAAGTGGCGCGTGGCCTCGGGCGCGGGCGGATTGATTTCGTCCTGCCCGACGGGCGGCGCTTTCGGGTCGAGGGGAAGGCGGCGGGGCCGGTCGGCGAATTGACGGTGCATAACCCCGACACCTTTGCGCGGCTGATCCGCGAAGGCGACCTTGGCTTTTGCGATGCCTATCTGGATGGTTGGTGGTCGACGCCGGATTTGCAGGCGTTGATGGACCTTGTGCAATTGCCCGAGAATGACGCGGTGAACGACGGCTTCCCCGGCATGGCGCTGGTGCGGTTCTACGAAAAGCTGCGCTTCTGGTTGCAGGGCAATTCCAAGGCGCAGGCGAAGAAGAACATCAGCTACCACTATGACCTTGGCAATGCGTTCTACCGGCTGTGGCTGGACGAGACGATGACCTATTCATCGGCGATCTTCCGCACGGGTCAGGAAAGCCTTGAAGCCGCGCAGACAGAGAAATACCGCTCGATGGTGGACCAGATGGGCGCGAAGCCGGGGGACCATGTGCTCGAGATCGGCTGCGGCTGGGGCGGGTTCGCCGAATATGCCGCCAAGGAGCGCGGGCTGAAGGTGACGGGCCTGACGATTTCCAAGGCGCAGTATGATTACGCCGTGGCGCGGATGGAAAAGGCGGGGCTGTCGGACCGCGTCACCATCAAGTTGCAGGATTACCGCGACGAGCGCGGCGTCTATGACGGCATCGCAAGCATCGAGATGTTCGAGGCGGTGGGCGAGAAATACTGGCCCGTCTATTTCGACACGCTGCGCGAGCGGCTGAAACCGGGGCGGAATGCGACCTTGCAGATCATCACCATCGCCGACAAGCGGTGGGAGGTGTACAAGCGCGGCGTCGATTTCATCCAGAAATACATCTTCCCCGGCGGGATGCTGCCCTCGCCCACCGCGCTGCGGGCCGAGGTGGAGCGGGCGGGGCTGCTGCTCAAGGGGTCGATCGAATTCGGGGAAAGCTACAGCCAGACGCTGCGGCGCTGGCATGACACGTTCAACGAACACTGGGACGAAGTGTCGAAGATGGGCTTCGACGACCGTTTCCGGCGGATGTGGAACTTCTACCTCACCTCATGCGCGGGGGCGTTTCAGGGCGGGAACTGCGATGTGACGCAGATCACCGTGACGCGGCCCGAGGTGGGGACGGCCTGATGCCGACGGCGTCGAAACTCTTTGCCGCGCTGGCCTTCGGGCTGCTGGGCTGGGTTGCGGCGGCGGTGCTGGTGCCTTCGCTGCCCGAGGGGCAGGTGGTGGGCTGGCTGCGCGAGGGAGCGTTTGTTGCCGGGCTGGTCTGCGGCTGGCGGATCATGGGGCGCGAGACGGGGCGGGGCTTCGTGCAGGCGATCGCGACGGGATGGGGCACGGTGGCGGTGATGGTGGCGGCTGTCATCTTCGTCGCGGCGGTCTGGGCCATGCTCGAGGCTTCGCTGCGGCGTTATTATCCCGGTCCGGGCGAGGCGCTGATGGGCATGGTGAACTTTGGCTACAAATACGTGCGGATGCTTGGCTATGGTCCGTTCATCGGCCTGTTGGTCGGGGGCGGGGCGCTGATCGGTGCGCTGACCGAGGTGGTCGGGCGGCGCTGGAAGTGAGCGGGGCGGTTTTCGTTTACGGCACGCTGTGCCATGCGCCGCTTCTGGCGGTGGTGCTTGGGCGCGAGGTGCGGCCTGTGGCGGCTTCGGTTGGAGGTGCGCTGCGGGCGGCGGGCGATTGTGCGACATGGGTCGCGGGCGCGGGGCGGGCCGAGGGGCTGTTGCTGGCCGGATTGTCGGCGGACGAGGCGTCACGGCTTGCCTTTTACGCGGGCGTTCTGGGGCAACGGGCGGTGGCCTGTCGGGCCGAGACGGCGGCGGGGGCTTGCGAGGCGGTGCTTTATGCGGGCGGAACCGGGGCGGGGCCGTGGGATTTCGGCGCTTGGGTCGCACGGTTCGGCGCGGGGGCAGTGGCCACGGCGCGGGACGTGATGGCACTGCGCGGGACGGCCGAGGTCGGGGCGGTGGCGCGGCGCTACGGGCAGATGCTGGTGCGCGGTGCCGCGCGGGTGCGGGCGGCAGAGGCGGGGCCGGTCACGCTGCGGCGGGCGCAGGCGGCGGGGGATGTGGCGGTGGCGCGGACGGCGCAGCCCTATGCGCATTACTTCGCGGTCGAGGAGAATGACCTGAGTTTCCGCCGTTTCGACGGCAGCATGAGCGGGGTCGTGAACCGTGCGGCATTCGTCATGGGCGATGCGGTGACGGTGCTGCCCTATGACCCGAAGCGCGACCGCGTGCTGCTGGTCGAGCAGTTCCGCGCGGGGCCGCATGTGCGCGGGGCGGCGGAGTGCTGGTCGCTCGAGGCCATCGCAGGACGGATCGACGCGGGTGAGACACCCGAAGAGGCCGCGCGGCGCGAGGCGGTGGAAGAGGCGGGTCTGGTGCTTGGCGCGATGGAATTCGTGGCGGGCTATTACCCGAGTCCGGGGGCGGTTACGGAATACCTTTACTCCTATGTCGCCCTTGCCGATCTGCCGGACGGCGCGGCAGGGGTCTTCGGCGTCGAGGGCGAGGCCGAGGATATCCGCGGCCATCTGGTGGATTTCGCGCGGTTCATGGAATTGGTGGCGAGCGGCGAGGTGGACAATGCGCCGCTGGTGCTGACCGCGCTCTGGTTGCAGCGCGAGCGGGGGCGGCTGCGGGGGCTGTGACAGGTTTGGTGCGCAGCGAGTGCGCACCCTACGGGGAGGGCAAGGCGTAGGGTGCGCACGCGCTGCGCACCCCTTCCGGTTTCACAGGTTCAACGACACCCAAGCCGCGTTCTTCTTCGACGAGCGGACGCAGGCATCGACGAAGGCCACGCCCTCCAGCCCCTCTTTCAAGCCGGGGAAGGTGACGGCTGCGTCCAGCGCTGACCCGTCGCGGCGGGCGAGGATGGCGCGGGCGGCCTCGGCGTAGATATTGGCGAAGCCTTCGAGATAGCCTTCGGGGTGTCCCGGCGGGATGCGGGTCACACGGGCGGCGGCGGCACCCGATCCGGCCCCGCCCCGCGTCAGGCGGTAGCGCGGCGCACCAAGCGGGCCGACCCAGAGGTAGTTGGGGTCCTCCTGGCTCCATTCGATGCCCGCCTTGGTGCCGAAGACGCGGAGTTTGAGGTTGTTTTCAAGGCCCGTGGCGACTTGGCTGCACCAGAGCATCCCCTTGGCCCCGCCCTTGAAGCGCATCAGGATATGGCCGTTGTCATCGACGCGGCGACCGGCGACGAAGGATTGCAGATCGGCGGACAGGCTTTCGAGCGAAAGACCCGTGACGAGATTGGCAAGGTTGAAGGCATGGGTGCCGATGTCGCCTGTCGCACCTCCGGCCCCCGTGCGGGCGGGGTCGGTGCGCCAGTCGGCCTGTTTCTGCCCCGACTGCTCGACCGGTTCGGCAAGCCAGTCCTGCGCGTATTCGACCTGCACGAGGCGGATCTCGCCCAAGTCGCCGTTCCTGACCATTTCGGCCGCCTGACGGATCATCGGGTAGCCGGTGTAATTGTGGGTGAGCGCGAAGACCACGCCCGAGGCTTCGGCGGCTTTGGCAAGCTTCTTCGCCTCGGGCAGGGTGGCGGTCAGGGGTTTGTCGCAGATGACATGGATGCCGCGTTTAAGGAATTCATAGGCCACGGGGGCGTGCATGTGGTTCGGCGTCACGATGGCGACGGCTTCGATGCCGTCTTTCTTGCGCGCCTCGGCCCGTGCCATTTCGGCAAAGCTGGCATAGGTGCGCTTGGGGTCGACGCCGAGGTCGGCCCCCGACGCCATGCTCTTCTCGGCACTGGACGAGAAACATCCCGCCACCAGCTCGTATTGGTCGTCGATCCGTGCGGCAATGCGGTGGACCGCGCCGATGAAGGCATCGCGCCCGCCGCCCACCATGCCAAGGCGGATGCGAGGTGCGCGGGCTACGTGCGCTCCGGTTATGGCCATGATCTTACCCTTTCTTCTTTTCTCAAATATCCCGGGGGTGCGGGGGCTGGCCCCCGCCCTGCCTATTCAGTCAAGCCCCAGCATCCGCCGGTTCGCGGCGCGGTCTGTGCCTGCGTCGGCAAAGTCGTCAAAGGCTTTCTCGGTCACGCGGATGATGTGGTTGCGGACGAACTCGGCCCCCTCGCGTGCGCCGTCTTCGGGGTGCTTCAGGCAACATTCCCATTCCACCACGGCCCAGCCGTCGAAGCCGTATTGGGTCAGTTTCGAGAAGATGCCGACGAAATCGGCCTGACCGTCGCCGGGGCTACGGAAGCGGCCGGCGCGGTTCACCCATGACTGGAAGCCGCCGTAGACGCCTTGGCGGCCCGTGGGGTTCAGCTCGGCGTCCTTGACGTGGAACATGCGGATGCGGTCGTGGTAGATGTCGATATGTTCCAGATAATCAAGGTGTTGCAGCACGTAATGGCTGGGGTCGTACAGCATGTTGGCGCGTTTGTGCCCCTTTACGCGGTCAAGGAACATCTCGTAGCTGATGCCGTCATGCAGGTCTTCGCCGGGGTGGATTTCGTAACAGACGTCGACGCCGCAATCTTCGGCATGGTCCAGAAGCGGGGTCCAGCGGCGGGCGAGTTCGTCGAAGGCTTCCTCGACCAGTCCGGCGGGGCGCTGGGGCCAGGGGTAGAGGTAGGGCCATGCCAGCGCGCCCGAGAAGGTGGCTTGGGCGGAAAGGCCGAGGTTTCTTGAGGCGGTGAGCGCTTTCTTCACCTGATCCGCGGCCCATTCGGCGCGGGCTTTGGGGTTGCCGCGCACCGCAGGGGCGGCGAAGCCGTCGAAGGCCGCGTCATAGGCGGGGTGGACGGCGACGAGCTGGCCTTGCAGGTGGGTCGAAAGTTCCGTCACCGCGATGCCGTTGGCGGCGGCTTCGCCCTTGAAGTCGTCGCAATAGCCCTTGGAGCTGGCGGCCTTGTCGAGGTCGAAGAGGCGGGCGTCCCATGAGGGGACCTGAACCCCGACATAGCCGCAATCGGCGGCCCATCTGGTGATGGCGCCCCATGAGTTGAACGGCGCGGTGTCACCGGCGAATTGCGCGAGGAAGAGGGCCGGGCCTTTGATCGTTTGCATGGTCACTCCACTACAGGGGGGCTGGCGTCGGGGCCGTCGAGGAATTGTGCCGTTTCCGGCGCGTCGCGTTCGATGGCCGAGATGATGGCGCGGGCAAGGAAGGCGCCTGCGCGGCTGACTTCTTCGGTGAGGACGATGAGGTCGCGGCGGAAGCGGTGGAGGAAGGGGATCGCCTCTTTGCCCACGGCATCGAAATCACGGCCCAGCACCGCGCCGCTGCGTTCGGCCCCCGCGACCGAGGCCATCGTGGCGGTGGTGGAGCCGAGGACCAGCCCGTCGGGCGGGCTGGGGGCGGCGAAACGGAGGGCGACATAATCCTCGATCGACTGGCCCTGACTGTCCGAGGTGACGGGGGCGGCCACTTCGAAGGTCAGGCCGAGGTGTGCCGCTTCGTCAGAGAAGCCCGTAAGCATGTGGCGGGCGTAGCTGTGTTCGCGGGGCGGGGCGATGATGAGCAGGCGCTTGCGGCCCCGTGCGGCAAGGGTGCGCACGGCGACGCGGCCATAGGCTTCGTTGTCATAGTCGAAATAGGGGTGTTCGATGCCCATTTCGGTGCGGCCATGCGTGGCGAAGGGGAAGTGGTGCTCGTGCATGTAGCGGATGCGCGGATCGTCGGGGCGGGTCTGGTTGAGGATGATCCCGTCTGCCGAGCCGGTTTCCACGATGTAGCGGATCGGGGTCATCGGGTCCTCGTCGGGGAAGAAGGGCATGACGACGAGGTGGTAATTCGTGCCCTTGAGCGTGCGGGCGATGGAATAGAGGAGCTGCGAGGTGTTGTTCATCACATCCGCCTCGGTCGAGAGGACGAGGGCGATCACGTTGGTCTTGCCCGTGCGCAGGCGCACCCCGGCGCGGTTGGGGCGGTAGCCGAGGCGGGCGGCGGTTTCGCGGACGCGGCGCTTCGTTTCCTCGCCGATGTCGGGCGCGTCTTTCAGGGCGCGCGAGACGGTGGCGATGGCGAGGCCGGTTTCGGCGGCGATGGTCTTGAGGGTGGGGCGGGTGTCGGCCAGCGGGTCGAGCGGCGAATCTGTCATCTCCGCTGTCCTTTCTGCCGCACTGCGGCGAAGCGGCTGCGACCGCGGCACGGTGAAAAACCGACGAGACACATAACGAAACCGACCCGCCCGCTGCGGCGCGATTCGCAGCCCGGCAGGACCGCCGCGACTTTGCCGGAAAACGGTGTTTCCGCAAGGCGTTGGACGTGGTTGCGAAGTGGGGCGAAGGGGGTTTCTTGCATGATTGAGGCGCGTTCGGAACAGCGGATTCAGGCGCCCATTTGACGCCTGCCGCGAAGGGCGAACAAGCGAAAAGATTGCTTGATCCAAGAAACTATAACGTTATAGGCTTTCACTATAACGATTTAGAAACGGGAGGAAACTGATGAAGACCAAGACTTTGGCCGCCTTGCTGTCAACGGCAATTGCGGTTCCTGTGGCGGCGAGCGCCGTCGAGCTTGAAGTCACCCATTGGTGGACTTCGGGCGGGGAAGCGGCGGCTGTGGCGGAACTCGCCAAGGCTTTCGACGCCTCGGGTGACAAGTGGGTGGACGGTGCGATTGCGGGCGGCGGCGACACGGCGCGTCCGATCATGATCAGCCGCATCACCGGCGGCGACCCGATGGGGGCCACGCAGTTCAACCACGGCCAGCAGGCGATGGAGCTTGTCGAAGCCGGGCTGATGCTCGACCTGACCGATGTCGCCGAGGCCGAGGGCTGGAAGGACAAGGTCTATCCGCCGGCGCTGCTTGATAGCTGCACGGTGGACGGCAAGATCTATTGCGCGCCGGTCAACATCCACTCGCCGGAATGGCTGTGGCTGTCGAACAAGGTCTACGAGGATATCGGTATTCCGGTGCCGACCAACTGGAACGAGTTCGTGGCGAGCGCGCCGCAGGTCGAGGCTGCGGGCAAGATCCCGCTGGCACTTGGCGGGCAGCCGTGGCAGTCGAACCTTGCCTTCGGTGCGCTGACCGTGGCCGTGGCGGGGCTTGACGTCTGGAAGAAGGTCAACGTCGAGAAGGACATGGACGCGGCGGCCGGACCAGAGATGGCGGCGGTGTTCAAGGCGGCGGCGGATGCAAGGAAGCTTGCGGCCAAATCGACCGTGCAGGACTGGAACCAGGCGACCAACCTTGTCATCACCGATCAGGCCGCAGGGCAGATCATGGGTGACTGGGCGCAGGGCGAATTCCAGGTCGCGGGCGAGGTTGCGGGCAAGGATTACACCTGCCTGCCGGGTCTGGGTCTGAACAAGTACCTGTCGACGGGGGGCGATGCCTTCTACTTCCCGAAGCTGGACGATCCCGAAAAGGAAGCGGCGCAGAAGCGTCTGGCGGCGCTGCTCGTCTCGCCTCCGGTGCAGGTGGCGTTCAACCTCAAGAAAGGGTCGCTGCCCATTCGCGGGGACGTCGATCTTGCGGCGGCCAACGACTGCATGAAGAAGGGTCTGGAGATCCTTGCGGGCGGCAACATCGTGCCGTCGGGCGATCAGGTCTGGTCGCCGGATGTGCAGACGCAGCTTGGCGACCTTCAGGCCGAGTTCTGGAAGTCCGACATGACGCCCGAGGATGCGCAGGCGAAATATGTCGAGATCCTGAAAGCGGGTCTGTGATCTGACGGGGCGGGGCTGCCCGAAGGGGCGGCCCCTTTCCATTCTTTGCACTTAGCTGAAGCGAGGTCCAAATGGCGGGAACCCTTCGACGGATTCGCCCCTTTCGGAACATCTATGCCAAGATCGCGGCGATCCCGATGGTTCTGACGACGATGGTCGTCTTTGTCGGTGGCACGCTTTGGACGGTGACTTATTCCTTTACCAATTCGAAGCTTCTGCCGAAGCTGAATTTCGTGGGCCTCGACCAATACGAGCGGCTCTGGTCGAACAGCCTGTGGCTGACGTCGATCCAGAACCTGATGATCTTCGGGGTTCTGTCGCTGGTGCTGACGATGGGGCTGGGGTTCCTGCTGGCCGTGCTGATGGACCAGAAGATCCGGTATGAGGATACGTTCCGCACGGTGATGCTGTATCCGTTCGCGCTGTCCTTCATCGTGACGGGGCTGGTGTGGCAGTGGATCCTGAACCCCGATCTGGGCATCCAGCATGTGGTGCGGGGCCTGGGCTTTCCGGCGTTCGAGTTCGATCCGCTGTCGAACCCGGACACGGTGCTTTACGGGTTGCTGATCGCGGGGCTGTGGCAGGGCACGGGGTTCGTGATGTGCATCATGCTGGCGGGTCTGCGGGGGATCGACGAGGATATCTGGAAGGCCGCGCGGGTCGATGGCATCCCGACGTGGAAGACCTATGCCGTGATCATCGTGCCGATGATGCGGCCCGTTTTCATCACGACGCTGGTCTTGGTGGCGAGCGGGATCATCAAGCTTTACGACCTTGTCGTCGCGCAGACGAGCGGCGGGCCGGGGAACGCCAGTCAGGTGCCGGCCATGTATGTCTACCGTTACATGTTCACGGCGCAGAACCTTGGGCAGGGCTTTGCCGCATCGACGATGATGCTGTTGTCGGTGCTGATCGTGCTGATCCCCTGGGCCTATCTGGAATTCGGGGGGAAGAAGCGTGGCTGAAGGTCGGATGACGGGCCAGGGGCCGCGCGGGGCGAAGCCGCGGCGGCGGTTGTCGGGGCGCAACATCATGCTGTACGGCACGCTGCTGTTCGTGTCGCTTTACTACCTGCTGCCGCTTTGGGTGATGGTGATGACCTCGCTCAAGGGGATGCCGGAAATCCGGATGGGGAATATCTTCGCCCCTCCGGTCGAAGTGACCTTCCAGCCTTGGGTGAAGGCCTGGGCCGAGGCTTGCACGGGGTTGAACTGTGACGGGTTGAGCCGCGGGTTCTGGAATTCGGTGCGTATCCTGATCCCGTCGGTGATCCTGTCGATCCTTGTGGCGAGCGTGAACGGCTATGCGCTGGTGAACTGGCGGTTCAAGGGGTCGGATGTGTTCTTTACCGTCCTGATCTTCGGGTCGTTCATCCCCTATCAGATCATGCTTTACCCCATCGTGATCCTGCTGCGGGAAATGGGGATTTACGGCACGCTCTGGGGGCTGGTGCTGGTGCATACGATCTTTGGCATGCCCATCCTGACGCTTCTGTTCCGCAACTATTTCTCGTCGCTGCCGGAAGAGCTGTTCAAGGCGGCGCGGGTCGATGGCGCGGGGTTCTGGGCGATCTATTTCCGCATCATGCTGCCGATGAGCCTGCCGATCTTCGTGGTGGCGATCATCCTGCAAGTCACGGGAATCTGGAACGATTTCCTGTTCGGAGTGGTCTATACCAAGCCCGAGCTTTACCCGATGACCGTGCAGCTCAACAACATCGTCAATTCGGTGCAGGGGGTGAAGGAATACAACGTCAACATGGCGGCGACGCTGTTGACGGGTCTGGTTCCCCTGATCGTCTATTTCGTTTCCGGCAAGCTCTTCGTCCGCGGGATCGCGGCGGGGGCAGTGAAAGGCTGATTGATGACCGCGACTTCCATTTCCGTTCGTGACCTTACGCTGAATTTCGGTGCGGTCTCGGTCTTGAAGACCCTCAACCTCGATGTGGCCGAGGGGGAGTTCATCGTGCTTCTCGGCCCGTCGGGCTGCGGGAAATCGACGCTGCTGAACTGTCTGGCGGGGCTGCTCGACATCACCGACGGGGAAATCTGGATCAAGGGCCAGAACGTGACATGGGCCGAGCCGAGCGAGCGCGGGATCGGCATGGTGTTCCAGTCCTATGCGCTTTACCCGCAGATGACGGTGCGGGGGAACCTGTCCTTCGGGCTGAAGAACGCGCGGATGCCGCAGGCCGAGATCGACAAGCGCGTGGCGCGGGCTGCGGAGATATTGCAGATCGGTCCGCTGCTGGACCGCAAGCCGGGGGCGCTTTCGGGCGGGCAGCGGCAGCGGGTGGCCATCGGGCGGGCGCTGGTCAGGGATGTGGATGTGTTCCTGTTCGACGAGCCGCTGTCCAACCTCGACGCCAAGTTGCGGAGTGAATTGCGGGTGGAGATCAAGCGGCTGCACAGCCGGTTGAACAACACGATGGTTTACGTGACGCATGACCAGATCGAGGCGCTGACGCTGGCGGACCGGATCGCGGTGATGCGGGGCGGGATCATCCAGCAGCTCGATGCGCCGCAGGTGATCTACAACAAGCCCGCGAACCTGTTCGTGGCGGGGTTCATCGGCAGCCCGTCGATGAATTTCCTGCATGGCGCGACGGTGGACGGCGGCAATGCCTTTGAGCTGAACGGGGTCAAGCTGTCGCTGGAGGGGTATGAGGGCGGCGCGGTCGGCGCACGGGCCAAGGCAGTGCTGGGCCTGCGGCCCGAGCATCTGGAGATCGTCGGCGCGGCCGAGCCGGGGCGGACGATTCCGGCGGTGGTCGAGCTGGACGAGCCGATGGGGGCCGACAGCCTGGTCTGGTTGCAGGCTGCCGGGGCGCAGATGTCGGTGCGGGTTCCGGTGGAGCGGCGTCTGGCACGGGGCGCGGAGGTGCATCTGCGGGTCGACATGACCAAGGCGAGCGTCTTCGATGCGGGAACGGAAGAGCGTGTCTGATGGACCTCGGCGGAGAGTGGGTGCTCGAGGACGGCGCGGGTTTGTCCGTGCCCTTTGCGGTGCCGGGCGACGGGATTTCGGCGCTCCATGCGGCGGGAAAGATCGCTGACCCCTATTTCGGGCGCAACGAATACGGGCTGCGCTGGATTGCGGAACGCGACTGGGTGGCCAAGCGGTCCTTCGAGCATGACGGGGCAGCGGCGGAGCTGGTCATCGAGGGGCTGGATACGGTTGCCGAGGTGCGGCTGAACGGGGTTCTCGTGCTCGAGGCCGCCAATGCCTTTCGCCGCTGGCGCGTGCCGCTGGCGGGGGCGCTGCGGCGGGGGAAGAACGAGATTGCCGTGACCTTCCGGTCGGTCGTGGCCGAGGGGGCGCGGCGGCAGGCGGCACAACCCTTCTTCGTGCCGTGGCACGAGGGGAACTGCCCGATCCCGAACGGGAACATGCTGCGCAAGCCGCAATGCGATTTCGGCTGGGACTGGAACATCGCGCTTGCGCCCTTTGGCATCTGGGGCGGGATCGCGATTGAACCTGTCGCGCCGCGGATTTCGGATGTGATCGTGACGCAGACCCATACGGGCGGCGTGGCCGAGGTGACGGTCGAGGTGCGCGGGCCGGAGGGCGAGGTGACGGCGACGCTGTGCGGGGTCACGGCATCGGCCCCTGCGGTGGGCGGGGTGGGGCGTGTGGTGTTGCGCATCGCCGATCCCGTGCTGTGGTGGCCTGCGGGGTCGGGCGATCAGGTCTTGCATGATCTGGTCGTGACGATGGGCGGGGCGCGGGCGGTGCGGCGCATCGGCTTGCGTGACCTCGCGCTGGTGTCCGGGCCGGACGCGGCGGGGCGGTCCTTTGGCTTCCGTGTGAACGGGCATGCCGTCTTTGCGCGGGGGGCGAACTGGATCCCCGCCGATGCGCTGCACGGGCGGATCACGAAGGCGGGCGTGCGCGATCTGCTGCAATCGGCGGTGGATGCGCATATGAACATGATCCGCGTCTGGGGCGGCGGTCGGTATGAGCCGGACTGGTTCTACGACCTTTGCGACGAGATGGGGTTGATGGTCTGGCAGGATTTCATGTTCGCCTGCAACCTTTACCCGTCAACGCCCGAGTATCTGGCCGAGGTCGACGCCGAGGTGCGCGATGTGGTGGCGCGGTTGAACCACCATGCCTGTATCGCGGTCTGGTGTGGCGACAACGAATTGATCGGCGCTCTGGGCTGGTTCGATGTGAGCCGCAAGGATCGGGACCGCTATCTGGTGAGCTATGACCGCTTGAACCGGACGGTGGAAGCGGGGTTGGAGGCGGTGCTTCCGGCGGCGAACTGGTGGCCCTCCAGCCCGTCGCCGGGGGTGATGGCCTTCGGGGATGCGTGGCACGACGACTCGTCCGGTGACATGCATTTCTGGAGCGTGTGGCACGAGGGGCGGGATTTCGACCATTACCGCGACGTGCGCCCGCGCTTCTGTTCGGAATTCGGCTTCCAGTCCTATCCGGGGATGAACGCCGTGCGGCGCTTTGCCGGGGAGGGCGACTGGAACATCGCCGCCCCCGTGATGGAGAGCCACCAGAAGAACGCGGGCGGCAATGCGCGGATCGCCGAGACGATGTTCCGCTATTTCCGCTTTCCGGTCGGGTTCGAGAATTTCGTCTATCTCAGTCAGGTGCAGCAGGGGCTGGCGATCAAGACGGCGGTCACGGCATGGCGGGGGTTGAAGCCGCATTGTCAGGGGACGCTCTATTGGCAGCTCAATGACACATGGCCGGTGTGTTCATGGGCCTCGCTCGACCACGGCGGGGAGTGGAAGCTGCTGCATCACATGGCGCAGCGCTTTTATGCGCCGGTGACGGTGGTCTGCATCCCCGAATGCGGCGATCTGGTGCTGCGCGGGGTGAACGACACGCGGGTTGGCGTGACGCTCGAGGTCGTGGCGCGGGCGGCGGCGATGGACGGGACGGTGCGCGAGCTTGGCCGTGCCACGGGGGCGGTGCCGGTGGATCGGGCGGTGGACCTGTTGCGGGTTCCGGCGGATGCGCTGCGCGAGGGCGAGGTTCTGGCGTTCGGCTGGGAGGGTGATGGCATCCGGTCGGGCGATGTTCACGCGCCGAAACCGTGGAAGGCCTATGACCTTTTGCCCTCGGGGCTGAGGGCCGAGGTGTCGGGTGGCGCGGGGCGGTGGACGATCCGGCTGTCGGTGACGGCGCTTGCCCCGTTCGTTGCGGTGGAGGCGGATGTGGCGGGGCGGTTCAGCATGAACGCGGTGACGCTGTTCCCCGGATATCCGGCCGAGATCACATTCGATTGCGCGGCGGAGGAGGAACCGAAATTCTTCATGCGCGATCTTCACTCTGCGACCTATAGCATTGAAAAGGAAACGAAATGACCGCTTACCAGCTATACACCTCGCGCAATTTCCCGCCGCTGAGGGCGACGCTTGACATGCTTGCTGCGGCGGGGTTCGACGGGGTGGAGGGGTATGGCGGGGTCTATGCCGATCCGGCGCAACTGGCCGAATTGGCCGAAGGGTTGAAGGCCAACGGGCTGAAGATGGAGACGGGGCATTTCGGTCTTGCCCAGCTTGAAGGCGAGCCGGAGTTCGTGCTCGGGATTGCCCGCACGCTGGGCACGAAGCACATCTATTGCCCCTATGTCATGCCCGACGACCGCCCGACCACCACCGAGGGGTGGCGCGCATTCGGGGCGCGGCTGCAGGCGGCGGGAAAGCCCTTCCGTGAGGCCGGCTACGACTTCGGCTGGCACAACCACGATTTCGAGCTTGTGCCGGGCGCGGACGGGGTCTGCCCGATCGACGCGCTGTTCGAGGGGGGGCCGGACCTGTCATGGGAGATGGACGTGGCATGGGTCGTGCGCGGGGGGGCGGACCCCTTGGCATGGATCGAGAAGTACAAGGGGCGCATCACGGCGGCCCATGTGAAGGATATCGCCCGCGCCGGCGAGAACCAAGACGAGGACGGCTGGGCCGATCTGGGAGACGGGATCGTGCCGTGGCGGGCGATCAAGGCGGCGCTGGTGGCGGCGGGCGTGAAGAACTTCGTCATCGAACATGACAACCCGTCGGACCATGCGCGCTTTGCGAAACGGTCTTTGGCGGCATTCAAGGCATTGTGAGGGACAGCATGGACAAGCTGGGTATCGGCATCATCGGATGCGGCAACATCTCGACCACCTATCTGCGGCTGGCACCGCTGTTCAAGGGGCTGGAGGTGCGGGCGGTCGCGGATGCGAACCACGCAACCGCCGAGGCGCGGGCGGCGGAATTCGGAACCTCGGCGCAGTCGGTCGATGACCTGCTGGCGAATCCCGCGGTGGATGTGGTGATCAACCTGACCATTCCCGACGCGCATTTCGCGGTGTCGAAGCGGGCGCTGGAGGCGGGCAAGCACGTCTATTCCGAAAAGCCGCTGACGCTCTCGCTGGCCGACGGGCTGGTGCTGCGCGATCTTGCGCGGGCCAAGGGGCTGGCGGTGGGCTGCGCGCCGGACACCTTCCTTGGCGGGTCGCACCAGTTGGCGCGGGCGCTGATCGACGAGGGCCGGATCGGCACGATCACCGCGGGGGGCGCTGCGGTGATGGGCCACGGGATGGAGCATTGGCACCCGAATCCCGATTTCTTCTTTCTGCCCGGGGGCGGGCCGATGCTGGACATGGGCCCCTATTACATCGCCAACATGATCAACCTGATCGGGCCGGTGAAGCGGGTTGCGGCGCTGACGAGTGCGGCGCAGAGCGAAAGGACGATCTCGTCCGAGCCGCGCAAGGGCCAGAAGGTGCCCGTCAAGACGCCGACCAACATCCACGCGCTGCTGGAATTCCAGAACGGTGCGACGGTGAACCTTTCGACGAGTTGGGATGTCTGGAGCCACCGGCGCGGGCATATGGAGCTTTATGGCACCGAAGGCACGATCTACGTGCCGGACCCCAACTTTTTCGGCGGCAAGGTCGAGATCGCCGGACGCGATGGCGTGGTGACGGAAGTGGCGCCGTGGGAGCATCCTTTCGGCAAGACCAATCAGGAGCATGTCTCGATGCAGCAGGCATTGGCCAATTACCGCTCGGCGGGGTTGGCGGATATGGTGCAGGCGGTGATGCAGGGGCGCGATGCGCGCTGTTCCATCGACCGCGCCCTGCACGGGGTCGAGGTGATGACGGCCTGTCTGAAATCGGGTGAAACGGGGACTTTCGTCACCATGCAGACCACCTGCACGCGGCCTGCGGCGCTGGGCCTTGACGAGGCGCGGGCGCTGTTGGCGTGACCTTTCGCGGCGCAGGGGCGGGGGGCGCTTCGCGGCCTCCGCTTCCGGCGCGGCGTGGTGGGCGCGGCGTGGTGGGGCGTGGCGGAAATCACCGCTTTGGCCTGAATAACCTTGGCCGGTCGTCCGAAGGAACTTGATCAAATCCGCACCCCGCGCTTTACCATAGGGTTTCGCAGCAGGAACGGGCCGGAATGGACGACGAGACGCGCAAGATACCTTCGCACGAGGTCACTTATGGCCGCTTGCGCGACATGATCCTGTTCGGGCGGCTGGAGCCGGGTCAGCCGGTGACGATCCAGGGGCTGGTGCGCGATCTGGATGCAGGCATGACGCCGGTGCGCGAGGCGATCCGGCGGCTGACGGCTGAGGGGGCGCTGCTGCCGCAGGGGAACCGGCGGGTGGCGGTGCCGAACCTGACGCCGGCGCTTCTGGAGCAGCTTGCCTTCGTGCGGTTGACGGTGGAGCCGAAGCTTGCGGAACTGGCGGGGGCCGCGTTGACGCCCGCGCTGATCGAGCGGCTGGACGGGATCGACGGGGCGGTGGACGCGGCGATCAAGGGGGGGCGGGTGTCCGACTACCTCGAAAGCAACCACGCCTTCCATTTCGCGCTTTACGAGGCGTCGGGTGCGCCCTTGCTTGTCGATATCGCGCGGTCCTTGTGGTTGCGCTTCGGGCCGTCCTTGCGGGTGGTTTGTGCGCGCTATGGGGCGACGGCCTTGCCGGACCGTCACGAAGAGGCTTTGGCCGCCATGCGGGCGGGGGATGCCAAGGCGCTTGCGCGGGCGATCGAGAACGATATCCAGCAGGGGATCGACCAGATCCGGCAGGCGCAGGAGGCGGGCGAAATCTGACGGGTTCCGCTTGCGGTGGCTGTCGCACGGGGGGCTGTCTGCCCCCCGCACCCCCCGAGGATATTTGGGAACAGATGAAGCGGGCAGGGCGGGTTTCGGGAATTTGATCAAATTTCTTGAACGGGGACGAATTTGATCATACTCTGGCGGCAAGCGGCCCGGACCGTCCGGTGCCAGCGCTGATTCCGCGAGGTATGTCCCATGAACATGATCACCAACCATCTGCCCACGGCGGAGTTGCAGGCGCTGGATGCGGCGCATCACATGCACCCCTTTACCGATGCGAACGGGCTGGCGGCCAAGGGCGCGCGGATCATGACACGGGGCAAGGGCGTCTGGCTGACCGACAGCGAGGGGCAGAAGATCATCGACGGCATGGCGGGGCTGTGGTGCGTCAACGTCGGCTACGGGCGCAAGGAACTCGCCGAGGTCGCGGCGCGGCAGATGGAGGAGTTGGCCTATTACAACACCTTCTTCCAGACCACGCATGTGCCTGCCATCGCGCTGGCGGCGAAGCTGGCGGAGCTGGCGCCCGGCGATCTGAACCATGTGTTCTTTGCGGGGTCGGGGTCGGAAGCGAATGACACCAACATCCGGCTGGTGCGGCGTTACTGGCAGGTCAAGGGGATGCCCGAGAAGCGGGTGATCATCGCGCGCAAGAACGGCTATCACGGCTCGACCATGGGGGGCGGCAGCCTTGGCGGGATGGCCCCGATCCATGCGCATGGCGGGATGATCGACGGGATCGAGCATATCGACCAGCCCTATTGGTGGGGCGAGGGTGGCGAGATGACCGAGGATGACTTCGGTCTGGCCCGCGCCAAGCAGTTGGAGGAGAAGATCCTCGAACTGGGCGTGGACAAGGTCGCGGCCTTCATCGGGGAGCCGATCCAGGGCGCGGGGGGCGTGATCGTGCCGCCCAAGACCTATTGGCCGGAAATCCAGCGCATCTGCGACAAGTATGGCATCCTGCTGATTGCGGACGAGGTGATCACCGGGTTCGGCCGCACGGGCAACTGGTTCGGCAGCCAGACCTTTGGCATCAAGCCCCATATCATGACCATCGCGAAGGGGCTGTCGTCGGGCTATCAGCCCATCGGCGGGTCGATCGTCTGTGACGAGGTGGCGCGGGTCGTGGCCGAGGGGGGCGAGTTCTTCCACGGCTACACCTATTCCGGCCATCCGGTCGCGGCGGCGGTCGCGCTGGAGAACCTGCGGATTTTGCAGGAAGAGCATATCGTCGAGCATGTGCGGGACGTGGCGCATCCCTACCTCAAGGAGCGTTGGGACGCGCTGACCGAGCATCCGCTGGTGGGCGAGGCGAAGCTTGTGGGGTTGATGGGGTCCATCGCGCTGACGCCGGACAAGGCCAAGCGGGCGAAGTTCGCCTCGGAGTCGGGAACCGTGGGCTTCCGCACGCGGGAGCGGTGCTTTGCCAACAACCTGATCATGCGGCATGTGGGCGACCGGATGATCATCTCGCCGCCGCTGGTGATCACGCCGGCCGAGATCGACATCCTGATCGAGCGGGCGCGGAAGTCGCTGGACGAGAGCTATGCGAGCCTGAAGGCGGACGGCTTGCTGG
The DNA here is from genome assembly GCA_027489375.1 of Paracoccaceae bacterium. Classification (GTDB taxonomy): domain Bacteria; phylum Pseudomonadota; class Alphaproteobacteria; order Rhodobacterales; family Rhodobacteraceae; genus Paragemmobacter. Next base: position 223,414 of record JAIXZW010000001.1, read on the forward strand.
TGGCGAAGGCCGACTGAGCGGCGACATTTCGGGATGCGGGAGGACCCGCGCGGCTAAGGCTGCGCGGGTTTTTCTTTGTCGGGCGGGTATGCGATGGGGTTTGGGTGTGGATGGTGGCCCACCCCGCCATCCCTCCGCTACGCATGAGGGGGGAGGGGGGCGTCCGGGTTGCCGCGTGTCGGGGCGTTTGGGGTTTCAGGCCAGCAGCAGCGCGCCCGCCCAGAGGCCGAGGGCGAAGGCGGTGTGGGCGGCGATGTTGAGGGTGCGGGATTTCCACGGGTTGGGGGTGTTCGCCGCAGCCCAGCCTGCGCCCATGCCGGGGGCGAGGAGGAACCAGCCTGCCAGAATCGTGATCATGCCGCAGGCGAAGGCGGGCAGGAAACTGGGGTTGGCCGTCCAGTCCGGTCCTGCGATCAGGATCAGGGCGGCGGCGTAGACGATGCCCGTGGCGTAATGGGCGAGCCAGCCGAGGGCGACCTCGTTCCTGACCACTGGCGTGCGGGTGATGTCGCCGTGAAAGATGCGGCCGCGCGGCACCCATGCGAACCAGCGTCCGACGAGGCCCCAGTTGGGCAGCGGGTTGCCCGTGGCGCGGTTGAGGAGGATGGCCCAGAGGTCCATCGCCGCCGTGCCGCAGATGCCGATGAAAAGGCTTTGAAAGATGAAATGCGCCATGTTGTTCCCCCGTGTGCGGCACCCTTGGTAGCCTGTGGCGCGGGAAAGGGGAACGGGGCGCGGGGATCGGGGCGGCGGCGTGGCACCGCCGCCCCTTTGGCTTTCAGTGGTCGGCGCTGGCGGCGGCGGCCTTGATCGCGGCCTCGTCCATCTTCGCTCCGTTGAAGAAGGCGTTGAGCAGGACCGCGGCGAGCGAGGCGAGCAGGATGCCGCTTTCGATCAGCGGGTGGATGGTGTGGGGCATCCACATCTTGAAGTTCGGGGCGATCAGCGGGATCATCCCGAAGCCGAGCGAGACCGCGACGATGAAGAGGTTGTTGCGGTTCCTTGCGAAATCGACGCCCGCGAGGATGCGGATGCCCGTGGCCGCGACCATGCCGAACATCACCAGACCCGCGCCGCCCAAGACCATCGTCGGCACGGATTCAACAAGCGCTCCCATCTTCGGCACGAGGCCGAGGACGATCAGGATCGCGCCCCCCGCCACGCAGACGAAGCGCGAGCGCACGCCGGTCACACCGACAAGCCCCACGTTCTGCGAGAAGGAAGTATAGGGGAAGGTGTTGAAGATGCCGCCGATCAGCGTGCCCAAGCCATCGGTGCGCAGGCCTGCCGAGAGCATGGGTTGATCGACGCGTTTGCCCGTCATGTCTCCGAGCGCGAGGAACATGCCGGTGGATTCGATCATCACCACCACCATCACCAGCGTCATGGTCACGATCATCACCGGATCGAAGACGGGCATGCCGAAGTGGAAGGGGGTGACGAGGCCGAACCACGCCGCCTCGCCTACCTTGGCGAAGGTCATGGTGCCCATCGCGATGGCGATTGCCGCGCCGATCACGATGCCGAGGAGCACGGCGATGTTGGCGACGAAGCCGCGGGCGAAGCGGGCGATGAGCAGGATGGAGGCGAGCACGATGGCCGAGACGAGGACGCTCGAGAGCGGGGCGTAGGCGGGGTTGTTCACCTTGGCCGCCAGTGCAAGCCCTTCGGGCATGGGGGGAAGGCCTGCGATGCTGCCCGCTGCCGCACCTTCGGTCACGGCCTTCAGCCAGTCGGCATGGGCGGGGTCGACGATCTGCGGGGCGGTCGGGCCTACGGGGTTGCCGAAGATCCAGTTGATGCCGATCCGCATGAGGCTGACGCCGATGACGAGGATGATCGTGCCGGTCACGACGGGCGGGAAGAAGCGCAGCATCCGCGAGACGAAGGGGGCGATGAGCATGGAGATGATGCCCGCCGCCATGATCGCGCCGAAGATGGCGCGTGCGCCTTCGGGGCCGCCGTTCGCATTGGCCATTGCCACCATCGGGCCGACGGCGGCGAAGGTCACGCCCATCATCACGGGCTGGCGGATGCCGAACCATTGGGTCGCACCCAGAGACTGGATCAGCGTGACGATCCCGCAGACGAAGAGGTCGGCGGAAATCAGGAAGGCCACATCGGCGGGTTCGAGTTTGAGCGCCCGCCCGACGATCAGCGGCACGGCGACCGCGCCCGCATACATCACCAGCACATGCTGTAGCCCGAGGGCGAAGAGTTTCGGGGGCGGCAGGATTTCATCAACGGGATGAACCGATCGAGACATTTACTTTCCTTTCCCTGAGGGGGGTTATGTTCGCGCCGTCTCTGCCGCCCCCCTCGGGCCGCAGTCCGGTTAGTTTGCCCCGTCTTGGTGCAGGGTCTGTCGCGCGGTTGCCGTCTGCCGGAGGGCAGGCGAGTCACACTTTGGTGGGCTGGGACGATATGGTCCTTTTACCGGAACCGGCTTTTGGAAATTTTTGAAACTGTTTGGTGCGGCCTGCGGGGGCGAAGGCGCCCGAATTCTTTGCATGGCTTGAGATTTCCCGCGCCCGCGCCTACACGTTGGGCAAAGGATAAAGGAACGCCCCCATGCGCACTTTCAACGATCTTGCCGAGACCATCGGGAACACGCCGCTTCTCAAGCTGAAGCGGGCGAGCGAGATGACGGGCTGCACGATCCTTGGCAAATGCGAGTTCATGAATCCGGGCCAGTCGGTCAAGGATCGGGCGGCGCTTTACATCATCAAGGATGCGGTGGCGAAGGGGCTGCTGAAACCGGGTGGCACCATCGTCGAGGGGACGGCGGGGAACACGGGGATCGGGCTTGCGCTGGTGGGGGCGAGCATGGGGTTCAAGACCGTGATCGTCATTCCCGAGACGCAGAGCCAGGAAAAGAAGGACATGCTGCGCCTTGCGGGGGCGGAACTGGTGCAGGTGCCTGCCGCGCCCTACAAGAACCCGAACAACTACGTGCGCTATTCGGGCCGTCTGGCCGAGGCTTTGGCGCGGACCGAACCGAACGGGGCGATCTGGGCGAACCAGTTCGACAACGTGGCCAACCGCCAGAGCCATATCGAAACCACGGGGCCGGAAATCTGGGAACAGACCGGCGGCAAGGTGGACGGGTTCATCTGCGCGGTGGGGTCGGGCGGCACCCTGGCGGGGGTGGGCATGGCGCTTCAGCCCAAGGGCGTGAAGATCGGTCTGGCGGACCCCGAGGGGGCGGCGCTGCATTCCTTCTACACCACCGGCACGCTCGATGCGCCGGGGTCGTCGATCACCGAGGGGATCGGGCAGGGGCGGATCACGGCGAACCTCGAGGGGTTCAAGCCCGATTTCAGCTACCGCATTCCCGATGCCGAGGCGCTGCCCTTGGTCTTCGAGATGCTGGAGGACGAGGGCATCTGCCTTGGCGGGTCGTCGGGTATCAACATCGCGGGTGCGATCCGCATGGCCAAGGAGATGGGGCCGGGGCATACGATCGTGACGATCCTGTGCGACTATGGCAACCGCTACCAGTCGAAGCTGTATAACCCCACGTTCCTCAAGGAAAAGGGGTTGCCCGTGCCGGAATGGCTGGACCGTGCGCCGCGGGCGATCCCCACGGTGTTCGAGGACGCATGAGCCTAGGGCGCGCCCTGCGGCGGGGTCTGGCGGGGGGGCTTGTTGCGCTGACCCTGTGCCTGCCTGCGGCGGCGCAGGTGACGGTGACGAAGGGCACGCCCACGGCAAGCCCCGCGCCTGCCGCCGAGCAGCCTGCGGGCGAGGCGATCCAGAACCGTCCGGCCATCGTCGCGCAAAAAGCGCCGGGCGGGCTTGTCGTTTCAAAAGGGTCGGGCGGGCCTGCGGCGCTGGATTATGCCGCGTGGGAAAAGGCGGCGGATCGGGCCGAGACGGTGATTTCCGACCCTGCCGTGACGGATCGGGCGCTGGATGATCTGCGGGCGCAGCTGGTCGATTGGCGGGCGGCCTTCCTTGTGTCGCAGAACGCCAATGCAAGCCGCATCGCCACCCTGCGCGACCAGATCGCGGCGCTTGGCCCCGTGCCGCCCGAGGGCGAGACGGAGGTGGCCGAGATCGCGCAGCGCCGTGTGCAGTTGAGCGAGCAGTTGATCAAGGCGCAGGCGCCGGGGATTGCGGCCGAAGAGGCCTATCGCCGCGCGGACGGTCTGATCGGCGAGATCGACCGCAACCGGCGCGAGCGGCAGGCGGACCAGCTTTTGCAGCTTTGGCCCGCGCCGATCAATCCGGCGAACTGGCCTGCGGCGCTGGGCGAATTGCGCGATACGGCCAAGGCGTTCTGGACCGAATCCTCGTTCCGCTGGCGCAAGGGCGAGGGGAAGCGGCAGCTTTTCGACAATGCGCCGCTGATCCTCGTGCTGCTGGCAATCGGGGTGGCCTTTCTGTGGCGCGGGCGGGTGATGGTTGCGCGGCTGGCGCGGGCCTTTCCGACACGGCGCACGTCGCGGGGGAGACGGGTGGTCGCGCTTGCGGCTTCGGTCGGGCAGGTGCTGGTCCCGGTGATCGGGCTGATGGCGCTGGCGCATGCGTTGCGGCTGACGGGGATGACAGGCGCCTTGGGCGGGGTGGTGCTGGATGTGCTTCCCTTGGCCGGTTTCACCGTGCTGGCCGCGCATTGGCTGGGTCTTGCGGTCTTTCCGGTCGAGGAGGGGGGCGAGACGCTGATCGCCGCCCCGCCCGAGCGGCGGGCCGAAGGGCGGTTCCTGACTGCGACGCTGGGGATCGTGCTGGGCGTGGAGACCTTGCGGCAGGCGATCATGCTGCAACGCGCGGCGGAGCCTGCGGCGCAGGCGGTTCTGGAATTCCCCGTGATCGTCGCCGTGGCCGTGCTGCTGCTGCGGCTGGGACATCTGGTCAAGCAGCATGTGCGGGCCGAGGCGGGGGATGACGGCGCAAGCTATTCGCTGCGGGTGATGGGACTGATCGCACGCGGCGTCATGCTGGTGGGGATTGTCGGCCCGCTGTTGGCGGCGGTCGGTTACATCGCGGCGGCGGGGGCGCTGGTCTATCCGGCGGCGGAGTCGCTGGGGCTTGTGGCCGTGATCTTCGTGCTGCAGCGGCTGGTGGCGGACCTTTACGGTCTGGTGACGAAAAGCGATGCGGCGGATCAGGACGGGCTATTGCCCGTGCTGATCGGGTTCTGCATGGCGCTGGCCTCGCTTCCTGTCTTTGCCTTGGTCTGGGGGGCGCAGGCGGCGGATATCACCGAGTTGTGGCAACGCTTCCTCGAAGGGTTCCAGATCGGCGAGACGCGGGTTTCGCCGATGGATTTCCTGCTGTTCCTTGTCGTTTTCGCGGCCGGATACACGGTGACGCGGCTGGTGCAGGGCGCGCTGAAGGGGACGGTGCTGCCGCGCACCTCGCTGGATACCGGCGGGCAGAATGCGGTGGTGGCGGGGCTGGGCTATGTCGGCATCTTCCTGTCGGCGCTGCTGGCGATCAACTTCACCGGCATCGACCTGTCAGGTCTGGCCATCGTCGCGGGTGCCTTGTCGGTCGGTATCGGTTTCGGCTTGCAGAACATCGTGTCGAACTTCGTGTCCGGCATCATCCTTTTGATCGAGCGTCCGGTGAGCGAGGGCGACTGGATCGAGGTCGGCACGGTGCAGGGGATCGTGAAGTCGATCTCGGTGCGGTCAACCCGTATCCAGACCTTTGACCGCTCGGACGTGATCGTGCCGAACACCGATCTTGTGGCGGGGCGGGTGACGAACTGGACGCGGTTCAACCTGTCGGGGCGGCTGGTGGTGCCTGTGACCGTGGCGCATGGGGCCGACAGCCGCAAGGTCGAGAAGGTGTTGCGTGCCATTGCCGAGGCGCAGCCCCTCGTCCTGCTGAACCCGCCGCCGGTGGTGGCGCTGATGGGGTTCAACAACGACGGGCAACTCTATGAAATCCGTATGATTCTGCGGGATGTGAACTTCAACGTGCAGGTGCGCAGCGAGGTGAACCACCAGATCCGCGAGCGTTTCATCGCCGAGGGGATCGACATGCGCCCGCCGCCCGCACCGCCCGCGCCGCTCGAGGTGCGGATGCTGGAGGCGAAGGCGGAGGAGGCGGCGAAGCCCGCGACCCCCCGACGCAAGCGCGTGACCGAGGCGACCGATGCCCTGCCCGAAGGCGAGGGCGGGGTGACAATGTGAGGATTGACCCGTGACGACCGAGCTTTTGTTCCGTGCCGACGCCTATCTGCGCGAAGCCGAGGGGCTTGTGACCGGCCATACCGCCGAGGGAGGCATCCTGCTCGACCGGACGCTGTTCTACCCGACGGGGGGCGGGCAGCCCGGGGATTCGGGGCTGATCGTCTGGGAGGGCGGACGGATGCCGATCGCCACGGCGGTCAAGGCCGAGGGCGGGCAGGTGGCGCTGGTCGCGGCCGAGCCGATGGCGCTGCCGCCCGCCGGCACGCGGGTCGTGCAGCGGCTGGATTGGGAGCGGCGCTTTGCCCATATGCGGGTGCACACGGCGCTGCATCTTTTGTCGGTGGTCATTCCGTTGCCCGTCACCGGTGGGCAGATCGGGGCAGGGAAGGGGCGGCTCGATTTCGACATGCCGGACCCGCCCGAGGATGTGGCGGCGATCGAGGAAAAGCTGAACGCGCTGATCGGCCTCGATCTGGCGGTGACGGACCAGTGGATCACGGATGAAGACCTGGCGGCCAATCCCGCACTGGTGAAGACCATGTCGGTCAAGCCGCCCACGGGTCAGGGGCGGGTGCGGCTGGTCAGGATCGGGACGGCGGGGCATCAGGTCGACCTGCAACCCTGCGGCGGGACGCATGTGGCGCGCACCGCCGAGATCGGGCATGTGAGCCTTGGCAAGATCGAAAAGAAGGGCCGCCAGAACCGCCGCGTGTCGATCAGTCTGGAAGGTTGAGAGCGGCGCGGTCTTTCGGCGGCAGGATGCTCCCGACAAGGCTTGCACCCGCCAAAGCTTGGCCTTAAGGAGAGGCCCACGGACAGTTGGCCGAGTGGTCGAAGGCGCACGCCTGGAAAGTGTGTAGGCGGGGAACCGTCTCGAGGGTTCGAATCCCTCACTGTCCGCCATACATAATTGATTTTGTTTGATTATTTTGGGTTTCTGCGAGGCTACCCATCGCCCGCCCCACTATACCGAAAACGCTTGATTGATCCTGCTGTGTTCCGCGAATTGGACGATGAAGCAGCAGGTGGCGTTGATCTTCCCGGCAAACCCCGCCAGCCGCTGCCCTAGCGCGTTCGGCGCAGCCTTGTGAAGTTCCCGCTTCGTCAGGCGTTCCGCCTCAGCCATTGGCAACCTGGCCGTCATCTTCCGGGATTACCGTGGTGCTCTTTGCCGTAGCATCGGCTCCATTGATCGCCCCTTTGGATTAAAGCGTTTGTAGAGGCTCTGTTGCACAAATCGCTTGAGGGATTCATCTCGTGAATCCAGCGTGATAGCTTGGGCGCATGAGCAGACCCAAACCTCCCGCTTACAGGACCAGGAACTGGCCTGCGTACAACGAGGCGCTCAAGCGCCGTGGTTCGCTGTCGATTTGGTTCGACCCCACCATGACCTGGGAGGCTGCGCCGACCGGCAAGCGTGGCCGGCAGCAGGACTACAGCGACGCCGCCATCCAGACCTGCCTGACCATGAAGGTACTATTCGGCATGGCGCTGCGGCAAACGACGGGGTTCGTCGAGAGCCTCCTGGGGCTGGTCGGCCTAGACTGGGCGGTGCCGAACTTCAGCACGCTGAGCAGCCGCCAGAAGACATTGAAGGTGAACATTCCCTACCGCGGTTCGGACTGCCCGCTGCATCTGCTGGTCGACAGCACCGGGATCAAGATCGAGGGTGAGGGCGAGTGGAACGCCCGCAAGCACGGCGGCACTAAACGGCGTGTCTGGCGCAAGATCCACATCGGAATTGATGAGAAATCCTTAGAAATCCGGGCTGCTGAGTTCACCACCAGCGATATCGGCGACGCCCCCATGCTGCCCGAACTGCTCGACCAGATCCCGCCCGAACAGGAGATCGCCAGCGTCACCGCCGACGGCGCCTTCGACAGCCGCAAATGCCATGACGCCATCGCCGCGCGCGGTGCCGCAGCGATCATCGCGCCCCGCAAGAACGCCAAACCCTGGAAACCTGACACCGCCGGGGCAATCGCCCGCAACGAGATCCTGCGCACATCGAAGCGCGTCGGACGGACCATCTGGCGACGATGGAGCGGCTATCACCGCCGGAGCCGCGCCGAAACCAAGATGCACTGCGTCAAGCTGCCGGGGCAGCGCCTATCCGCACGCGACTTCGACCGTCAGGTGGCCGAGTTCCAGGTCCGTGTCGCCGTCCTGAACGGCTTCACCGCCCTCGGCACGCCCATCACAGAGGTCACGGGATAAGTGTGCCCGGGGAAAGGGGAGGCCTGCTCATCACCGGATTTGTGCAACAGAGCCGCCTAGAACCCCTGAATTTCAGTCTTTGGACGCTCGGCCGCCGGCATCTCACCTGTAGTGAGATAAAGTGTCTGTTCCGCAATTCGAGTGGCGTGGTCGCCGACACGTTCCATGTTCTTTCCCACAAATTGCAGGTGCATCGCTGAAGCAATATTGCGAGGATCTTCCAGCATGTAGGTCAGAAGCTCTCGGAAGAGAGAGTTATACATCTGATCGATTTCGTGATCTGTCTCGCGAATTAAAATGGCCTTGGACTCATCGCGTGCCACATAGGAGTCCAGCGCCTGCCTAAGTCGCGAGACGACCGTTCGCGTCATCTGGCTGACAGATAAGGTCGATTTGTCCAAGTTTCCATAATCGGAAAGGAGTTTGGATCGCTTTGCCAAATTCTTGGCGTAGTCACCACATCGTTCTAGCGCCACCGCAATGCGCATGATGCTCAGAACAGCCCTGAGATCGCTTGCCGTTGGCGCGCGCAGTGCCATAAGCCGCGCACATTGCGTTTGGATATGGGCTTCCAATGCGTCGATTTCCTTGTCGCCAGACCGCACGCGTTGGGCCAACTCTTCATCATGACCAGCGAGCGCATCGGCAGCGTTAAGGAGCGCGGTCTCGACCATGTCACCCATACGTTTCATCTCGGCCAGCAGGGTTTCAAGCTCTCGGTCGAAGACGGACCGGATATGAGTTTGTGTCATGGTATGTCGGTCCTTCGACGATCCGGCGCGATATGCCGTCTTCCAAGCGCGATGCCCGAAAGATGGAGATCCCGTCTCGAAAATTGGTCTTGACCGCTCGTCTATGCGGTTTTCGTAACATGCGTGTGTAGGTTTGACTGCCAACCGCTATGCCATCGACACGCGGCCCATCGCGGAAAGCCGCAGTCCCAACTATTTCGCGCGATGTTTGCTGATGCGGCGAAGCTCAGCTCGGCGGATGAAGACGAACGTCAGCCAGCCGACGAAGATGCAGCCGACCAGAAAGCCGCCATATGCGACCGGCCAGGGAATACCTGCGGTCATCATGGAAAACTCCGACATCCCACCCATTCCGGACAGGATGTTGATCGGCATGAAAACCAAACCGAACACGGTCAACTGGGACACGCGTGTGTTCTGGTTGATGTTGATGAAGCCGATGGTCGCATCCATCAGGAAATTGATCTTGTCGAACAGAAATGCCGTATGGCTGTTCAGGCTGTCGATATTGCGCAGCACCTGCTTGGCTGAGGCGATCTGAGCCTTCTGTAGCGTGCGGGCCTGCATCAGAAAGCTGATTGCGCGCTGGGAATCCATGATGTTCGACCGGATGCGCCCGTTCAGGTCTTCTTCTTCCGCGATATCGGCAAGGACCGATGCCGCTTCCTGGTCGGTCATCTTTTCCGACAGAACGTGGCGGCCCGCCTTTCCGAGCGTACGATAGATATCTTCCAGCGAGTCGGCGGAATATTCCACATCCGCCCCGTAAAGCGCGATCATAATGTCGACGCAGTCCTGCTGGCTGCTGATCGGCATGGTCGAAAGACGACGACGCAACAGCCGGAACACCGGAAGCTCTTCGTTCCTGAGCGAGAAGAGCATCTGCCCTGTCAGCGCAAAGGCCACCGGCACGCTGCGCGACGCGCCATTGCGGTCAAGCAGGAAGTTGGAATGCAGCCAGACCGATCCGACATCGTCGACTTGAAAGCGTGAACTGACTTCAAGGTCCGTTTCTTCGCCGGGATCATGTAGGTCAATGCCGTAATGCGCGCCAATCAATTGCCGTTCGGCAGGGCTGGCCCCGACAAGGTCGATCCAAACGGGGGTGAGGCCCGCAAGCTCGGAGGTGTCGGTGATGCAACGGAAGCGCACGCGCCCGTCGATACGTTCGCAGATCGTTATGCGGTTTTCCCCGAAGCGGGGCTCGGCCGTGCCATCCAGCGTCTCGCGCACGGGGCGGGACAGGAACCATGCAACATCACTGGTGCGTGCGGAGGGCAGAGACTGCCAGACCAGAGCGGCATCGGAAGTGTCGAGCTCTTCCAGAACAGCGGCGATGGCTTCCGGGGCCATGCGATTCAGATGGCCGCCCAGTTCGGCAGCTTGCTGGCGCGTGACCAACGAGTCGATGACCTCTTGCCCCGGCTTGCGCGAGCCCGTGGAAATTCCGGCAACAAGACGCTGCTTGCGCAACAGTTCGGTGATTGCTTCGCGCGACATCGACCCTCGTATATGCGGCTTGAAATGCGAGCATCTGCCCCTCTGTTACCTGTCGCCCTGTGCCGGGCTCAAGGCGGAGAAGATCACGACGCAGGCGATGCCTGAGGCAAGTTCATCAATACTTTTGCGGAACGTAAAGCTCTGGCGGCAGCACTGCGCGTTCGTAGTCGGGATTGAACACCCGCTCCGGAAGGGTGATGTCATCATGGGGGACAGGTTCATAAGGAAATTGGCTGAGCAGGTGCGCAATGCAGTTCAGACGGGCGCGGCGCTTGTCGTTGCCTTCGACGATATACCACGGTGCCTCGGCTATGTTGGTGCGATCGAGCATTTCTTCCTTGGCTTTGGTGTAGTCCTCCCAACGCACGCGGGATTGCAGGTCCATCGGCGAAAGTTTCCACTGCTTCATGGGGTCATGAATCCGCATGAGGAACCGCATCTGCTGTTCTTCGTCGGTGATTGAGAACCAGTATTTCACGACGGTGATACCTGAACGGACCAACATCCGTTCGAACTCGGGAACGTCCCGAAAGAATTGTTCGACCTGATCTTCGCTTGCGAAGCCCATGACGCGCTCGACTCCGGCGCGGTTATACCATGAGCGGTCGAAAAGGACGATTTCGCCCCCCGCAGGAAGATGGGGAACGTATCGCTGGAAATACCACTGCGTGCGCTCACGGTCCGACGGTGCGGGCAAAGCTACCACGCGAACCACTCGGGGATTCAGTCGCTGTGTGATGCGCTTGATAACGCCGCCCTTACCGGCGCTGTCCCGGCCCTCGAACAGGACTACGACCTTCTTTTTGTGGTATGAAACCCAATCCTGAAGCATGATCAACTCGGACTGGAGATCGAGCAGCGCCTGAAAATAGGCGCGACTGTCGATTGTATCGGGATGCATGTCTCGATACATGCGGCCAATGACTTCGGACAGTGGAAGATCGTCGTCGAGTTCCGCTTCCTCCTCAAGGCTGTCCACAAGATCGGCTGCCAGCCATTCCTTCGACACGGTCGACATTGCGACCGAGGGCTTAATCGCGGTCAAAGTCGCCGGTCGGTCCGACATTTGCGGGTCAGCGAGCCGGAAGCGGCCAAGCAATGCAGCAAACCAGGAAGGGTGCGAAACTATAGACATCGTTGGCCAGCTAATGAAAGGGTTTGGCGACAGTGACCGCGCAGAACACTACCCGCAAAGCTGCAAGCTGGCCGTTACTGTCTAATCTATGGTGCCTTAGATCGCACGGACCGCAAAGTTTTATGACGATTTGCGCGGCTTTGAAACAAAGCCACGCAACATTCCGCCTCAGGTTCGTTTTGCTGCCAACTTGCGCTTTGCTTTCGGTTTTTCCGCCAAAGTTTCCGTCGCCTGATCCGTTCCTTCAACCGGAGCGGCGGCTTCGACGATAGGCGCAGCCGCCTCGGCCTCGTCAGCGGGCGCTTCCACTGCGGCCTGATTGTCTACAGGCTTTTCAGCATTCGGCACATTCGCGGTATGCGCCGTCACCCATTCCCGCATGAAACGTCGGATTTCGCGAGCCGCACTCGTGTCGCGTTGGTCGCATAGCGTCACGAAGGCATCGCGCTCTTCCTTTGCAAGACGGATGACCAACTGACTGCCTTTTTTCTTCTTCTTGCCGTCCGATTTGTGTTTGCTCATTCTTCGATCCCCTTTCAGTATAGCGTTTGTATATACGTTTTTTTCTGTATTCAAGTTTCCTCGAGAACCCGTCCAGACCCTTGGATGCCAGGCCAAAAAGGCAGGTCATGCCCGACTTCGACATTTTCTCCCGACTTGCCGCAGCCCTTGCCATAGGTCTCCTCGTTGGGATCGAACGCGGCTGGAAATCGCGCGGGGCCGAGGATCACAAACGGGCTGCAGGTTTTCGGACCTTCGGCCTTGCCGCTCTGATGGGCGGAATCAGCGGCGTCCTGAGCGATGAAGTCGGACCGCAGATTATCGTTGCGTCCTTCCTGTGCTTTTCAGCGGCCTTCAGCCTCTTTGCGTGGCTCGAAGCACGTGAGACAGGGGATCTGAGCGTGACAAGTCTTCTGGCCGGTGTTTCGACTTACCTTCTCGGCACGATGGCGGCGGTTGGTAATATCACGGTGGCCATCGCGGTGGCGGTCGGCATGACCGGACTGCTGGCGATGCGCCAGACACTTCATGCCTGGCTGTTCCGGCTGACATGGGAAGAAATCAGGGCTGGACTGATCCTCATGATCATGACCTTCCTTCTGCTTCCCTTGTTGCCCGACCGTCCGATCGACCCTTGGGGCACGATCAATCTGCACGAAGTCTGGCTCTTGACGATCCTGATCGCGCTTATCTCCTTCATTGGCTACGCGGCCGTTAGAGCGTTCGGCGGAACCTGGGGGATCATCGTGACGGCAGCAGCCGGCGGCCTTGCGTCCTCGACAGCAACAACGCTCGCGTTTGCCCGGCTTGCGCGTGAGCAACCGCGTGCGGCGAACCTCCTGACGGCCGGAATATTCATAAGCGGGGCCCTGATGGCCTTGCGCGTTGGGGCTTTGGTCGCTGTCCTCGATCCGGCATTGCTGGCAAGGCTGATGGCTGGGCTAGGAAGTGTCGTGGTTGCCATGGGCGTCGCGGCAGGCGTGTTCCTGTTGCTGGTTCAAAAGACCGAACCGGCGCGGGGCGGTCCGGACTTGGTGATTGCGAACCCGCTCGCCTTGGTAACTTCGCTCAAAATGGCTGCCTTCATCACCTTCGTCATGGCCGCGGTCGCCTTGGTAAACGAGGTTTGGGGCCACGGCGGAGTTCTGGTTGTGGCGGGCCTGGCGGGGGTGTTCGATGTGGATGCCATTACTTTATCCATGGCGCGCTCGGACCAGCCTTTGCAACTTGCTTCGCTTGCGATCCTGCTCGCCGTGGGCGTCAATACCGCTGCGAAGGCGGCGATAGCCGCATGGGTGGGCGGTGCAGTCGTTGGCCTTCGTGTCGGTTGTGGGTCCGCTGCTGTCTTGGGCAGCATGGCGGCAACATTTCTTTGGCGCGGCTGATCCGGCGCGGGATGGTCCAAAAGATCAGCACGCAGTTCTTAGACGGATGTGGCCCGAATTTCGCATTGACCTGGTGCAAAGCCGATCCGCATAACGACACGTAGTGACCGTGTGGGACATATTCATGCCGGTGGAAATCGAGCGAAAATTTCTAATCGTCTCGGACGAATGGCGTCGCAACTCCATGCGCAGTGTGAAGTTGCAAGACGGTCTGATCGCGTCGGTAGACGGTCGCAAGGTTCGTGTCAGGATAGCGGATGATCAAGCATTTCTGACGGTGAAAGGTGCGCGTTCAGGTTTTTCCCGGGACGAGTTCGAATACCATATTCCGATGGTCGATGCGGAACGTCTCATCAAGCACCATTGCGACGGGCGTGTGGTCACGAAGACCCGGCATTTTGTGCTGGAAGATGGCTTCACCTTCGAGGTCGACGTCTATGATGGTTTGCTTGAAGGTGTGATCATCGCCGAGGCCGAACTTGCGTCGCCTGAGCAAAGCTTCCCTCGCCCGGAATGGCTCGGGGAAGAAGTGACTGGCAAGGAAGAATACCGCAAGATAAGTTTGCTGCGCGCCCGCTGCCAGCCTGCCAGATAGACGAAAGCTTCTTGGCTACTTCTCGGGACAACCGCGCGATCTCACCCACAGATTTGTTCCAAACGTTACAAAACTGTCTGCTTCTTGTGACGCACCCGCTTTAGCCAAGCGCGGCGGATCGGACAATTTGTCAAGCCGATCAAATTCACGGAGACGGATATGAAAATCCTTAACGCGCTCGTTTCGAGTGCCAGCCTCGTCGCGATGCTCGCCGCTACGGCCGCGCAGGCTGAAACCCTTGCAGACATCGAAGCGGCTGCCAAAAAGGAAGGCACGCTGACGACCATTGCCCTGCCGCATGACTGGTGCAACTACGGTGAAATCATCGCCTCCTTCAAGGCGAAGTATCCCGAGATCACCGTTAACGAGTTGAACCCTGATGCCGGTTCGGCTGACGAACTCGAAGCCATCCGTGCCAACAAGGACAACACCGGCCCGCAAGCGCCCGATGTCATCGACGTCGGTCTGGCCTTCGGTCCGCAGGCCAAGGAAGAGGGGCTGATCCAGCCCTACAAGGTCTCGGTCTGGGACGACATCCCCGCAGACATCAAGGACGCTGACGGCTATTGGGCGGGTTCCTATTACGGCGTGATGGCCTTCGGCGTGAACAGCGACATCATCAAGACCGTACCGACCAAATGGGACGATCTGCTGAAATCGGACTATGCCAATGCCTTCGCCCTGACCGGCGATCCGCGTGCCTCGAACCAGGCGATCCTTGCGATCATGTCGGCAGGCATGTCGCGTGGCGCCGAGCCGGGCAAGGATACGGGGACCAAGGGGCTCGAGTTCATGGCCGAGCTGAACAAGGCCGGCAATTTCGTTCCGGTCTCGGGCAAGTCGGGCACCATCGCGCAGGGCCAGACGCCCATCGTCGCCGCATGGGACTACAATCTGCTTGCATGGCGCGACTCGCTCGCGGGCAACCCGCCGGTTCAGGTGGTGATCCCCGAAGGTCCGGTTCTGGCAGGTGTCTACGTTCAGGCGATCAGTGCCTATGCGCCGCATCCGAACGCTGCCAAATTGTGGATGGAGCATCTCTTCTCCAACGAAGGCCAGAACGGCTACGTCAAGGGCTACTGCCACACCGCCCGCTTCAACAAGATGGTCGAAGCCGGTCAGGTGCCGCAAGAGCTGCTCGATGCGCTGCCGCCCGCCGAAGCCTATACCCGCGCGGTGTTCCCCTCGGTTGACCAGCAGTCGGCCAACAAGGAAGTCGTCTCGGGTCAGTGGGACGCCGTCGTCGGCGCGCAAGTCGCCGAATAAGCCGGTCTGACACAGGCTCCCGCGTCCGGTCTTGGGCGCGGGAGTTCGCTTTTTCAAGAACAGGTCCAAATGCCGCCCCTTCCCGCCAAGCGCCCGCAGGCCAGCTTTTCCGTCTGGTTGGGTGTCGTCCCCTTTTTCGCTTTCGCGATGGTCTTTCTGATCCTTCCGACTCTTCACGTGGTTCTTGGTGCCTTCACGCGCCCCGATGGCGGCGTGACGGGCGACAATCTGGCGGGGCTTCTTGCCGGAACAATCCTTTCGGCCTTGTGGGTTTCGCTGCGCATCAGCCTGTGGACCGCGTTTCTGGGGTGCATAGCCGGGCTTCTCGTGGCCGGAGCAATCACCCATGGCGGATTGCCACGCGGCATCCGTGACTCCATCACGACCTTTTCCGGCGTCGCCTCGAATTTCGCGGGCGTGCCTCTGGCCTTTGCCTTCATTGCCACGCTGGGCCGTCTTGGCTTTATCACGGTGCTTGCACGCGACTGGTTGGGCATCAACATCTATGCCACCGGCTTCAACCTGACGAGCTTCTCGGGCCTGACGCTCGCCTATCTCTACTTCCAGATCCCGCTCATGGTGCTGATCATAACACCGGCGCTCGAGGGGCTTCGGACAGAATGGCGCGAGGCAGCCGAAAGCCTTGGTGCCAGCGGCCCGCAATATTGGCGAATGGTCGCGCTTCCGGTGCTCTGGCCGTCGCTTCTGGGCGCATTCGCGCTGCTTTTTGCCAATGCCTTCGGCGCGGTCGCTACGGCCATGGCTTTGACCGGATCGGCCCTGTCGATCCTGCCCATCATCCTTTTCGCCCAGATCCGAGGCGATGTCTTGCAGGACCCGCATCTGGGATATGCCATCGCATTCGCGATGATCGTCCTCACCGGGCTGTCGAACCTGATCTACATCCGGCTGCGTGTCCGGTCGGAACGGTGGCAGAAATGATCGGAAAACGCTTCTGGTCATGGACCATTTTCGCGCTCGCCGCGCTTTATTTCCTTTTGCCCCTTGTCGGGATGCTCGAATTCTCGCTCAGGGCGCGGCGCGGGGCCTATTCGCTGGATGCCTATCGCAACGTCCTGAACGATGCGCAATTCCATCAGACCCTTGGCTATTCGCTGATCCTGTCGATGTCGACCGTGGTGCTGGGTCTGCTGATCGTGGCACCCACCGCCTTCTGGGTGCAGTTGAAGATTCCGCGCATTCGTCCGCTGGTCGAATTCATCACACTTCTGCCGCTGGTCATCCCCCCCATCGTCATCGCCTTCGGCTATATCCGGCTTTACAACACTTCGTCCGTGTTGCCGCTGACTGGATCGGCGCGGGGTACGGATTTACTGCTGACGGCGGGCTACGCCACCCTGTCCTTGCCCTACATGTATCGAGCCATCGATACGGGCCTGCGCGCCATCGATATCCGCACGCTGACCGAAGCCGCGCAAAGCCTTGGGGCGGGATGGATGACGGTCCTTACCCGCGTGGTTCTGCCGAACATCAGCGTTGCGATCCTCTCCGGCTCCTTCCTGACCTTCGCCATCGTGATCGGGGAATACGTTCTTGCCGCGCTGCTCGATCGGCCCGCTTTCGGCCCCTACATGGTCTGGATGGGGAGCAACCGTGCCTATGAACCCGCGGCGCTCGCCGTCATTTCCTTTGGCCTGACATGGGCCGCCATGGCTGCGATCCAGTTCCTTGCCCGCCGCGGCCACCATTCCGTGAAAGTCTGACCCATGCCTTTTATCGAGATGACCGCGTTGAAGAAGAGCTTCGGCTCCACACAGGTCGTGCGCGACTTCGAGTTGTCGCTGGGCAAAGGAGAGTTCGTCTCGCTGCTCGGCCCTTCCGGCTGCGGCAAGACCACCGTTCTGCGTATGGTGGCCGGCTTTGAAACCCCTGATGTCGGCGATATCAGAATCGAGGGCGAAAGCGTGTTGCGCCATCGGGCCAGCCAGCGCCACATCGGCATGGTGTTCCAGTCCTATGCCCTCTTCCCCAACCTGACCGTTGCCGAAAACGTGGCATTCGGCCTGAAGGTGGCAAGAGCAGCGGTCGCAGAGACCCGGCATCGTGTCGACGAGATGCTCGAGATGGTCGGCCTCGGGGCGATGCGCGACCGCTACCCCTACCAGCTTTCCGGCGGCCAACAGCAGCGCGTCGCTCTTGCCCGCGCCATCGCACCGCGCCCCCGTGTCCTGCTGCTTGATGAACCGCTTTCCGCGCTCGATGCGAAGATCCGTGCCGCCCTGCGCAGCGAGATCCGCACCATACAGCGGCAACTTGGCATCACCACGCTTTTCGTCACGCATGATCAAGAGGAAGCTCTTTCGATGTCGGACCGCATCGTCGTGATGAACGGCGGCAAGGCAGAACAGATCGGCCCACCCGAGGCCATCTATAATCGTCCCGGCACCCGCTTCGTCGCCGAGTTCATCGGAAGTCTGAACGTGATCGAAGGCCAGATCGTTGCCGGAGACAGCACCCATCTGGTTTTTTCCGGCGGCCGTCTCGACCTTTTGCCAAACTTTGCGGGCCTCGCCGGACAGTCCGTGGCCGTAGCGATCCGCCCGCAGTCCCTGCGCTTTTGCGCTGAAGAACAGGCACTGATGCGCGGCGTTGTGCGGAACATTGAATTTCTCGGTGCGTTTTCACGCGTCCATGTGTCATGCGGATCGGCGAACCTGCTCGTAGACGGTTTCGCCCGCGATCTTTCAACCAACGTAACCGTGGGTTCACCCATCGGTCTGACCGTCCGGTCGGACGAGATTCTTCACCTTTTCGATAACAAATGATCGGGCCAAATGGGTATGGACGCCACCACCCTCACATACGCTGGCAGATGTCACTGTGGCGCGGTCCAATTCAGAGTGTCACTCGACCAAGGTAGAGGACAGGTGCTTCGGTGTAACTGTTCTTTTTGTCGGATGCGCGGTGCGGTCGTGTTGACCGTGAGGAGTGACGAATTCATCCTGATGGCAGGGCAAGAAGCGTCTTCCGTATATCGCTTTCATACACAGCAGGCCCAACACCACTTCTGCAATGTTTGCGGCATTTACACGCACCATTTCCGAAGATCGGACCCGAACTTGATCGGCGTGAACGTGGCGTGCATTGAAGGAATGTCACCTTTCGACTTCGAAGAGGTGCCCGTCATGGATGGCGTATCGCATCCGTCTGATACTGGAAAAGCCGCGCGACTTGCCGGTGTGCTAAGCTACTCCCCGATCCTTGGACAGTTTTCCAGATGATTTGAGCTACTGCCTGCACCTGCTGGTCGGTTTCGATGTCGTTGAAGTAGACCACGGCGGGCGGTTGACCGACAGGGGCGGCGTGGGGCCGCTGGTGGTTGTCGAAGGTGATCCAGCCCTATGCCTGTCCTTGGCTGCGATCCGGTTGCACGGGCGAGCACAAACTCTTGCCGGAGGCTTTCCATTCAACAGCCAACATGTTGGAATTAAGACATAAATCTTTGATATTACTGTCATATTATGTGTCTTTTTTGCCGCTGTCAGTCTTTCGGCCAGTAACTGCGCGTTCCGTTACGGTGCTGTCACAAGCGGCTGACATAGGCGTGTGACCGGGCCGAGGGGGTCCGGTATAAAAACTGCCCGAAGGCCAGTGACATGAAAAAATATCTGCTCGTAACCACCCTGCTGGCGGCTGCTGCCAGCGCTGCCCATGCCGATGTGACCCTGTCGGGTGATGCACGCATGGGTTTTTCAAACTATGACAGCGTCGCAAAGGCGATCGTCGATCCGATCTTCTCGAGCCGCATACGCGTGCGTTTCAACATGTCGGGCGAGGCCGACTCGGGCCTGAAGTTCAGCGCGCAGTTCCGCGCGGCGGATGCGGGCAAGACCGAGACCACCGCCGATCCGACCAAGGCCGACATAAAAGGTACGGTCTCACTGGAATATCCGGGCTTTGGCAAAGTGACCATGGGTGACGCCGAAGGCGCCGCGCAGGCTGCGATGGTCCAGTTCGCCCCGATCGGCTACGACGAGACCAACAAGGTGCAGGAATTCACCTTCCTGACCGGCGGCGATGCCAGCAAAGGCACCGATTTCCTTTACACCTACACGAGCGGCCTGTTCGCGGCGAGCTTGTCGATGGGCAACCCCGGCGCACCGGATGGCAAAAGCTCGGTCCAGACGGGCGACGACTTTGCGATCGGCGCGGCTTACACCACCGAGTTCTGGAAAGTGGCCGCCGGTTTCGAAGACAATGGCGAAAACACCCAGACCGTGCTTTCGGGCAGCTATGGCAACGGTCAGGCCGAAGTGAAGGTGGCCTATGGCATGCGCGACGACGACAAGTCGCAGCTTGTCGTGCAGGGCAACTATATCATCGGAACCATGACGCTGACCGCGTTCTACCGCGACGACGAGATCAAGGGCAAAACCACCCTTGGCGCCACTACGGCAAATGCCGTGCAGGTTTCGGGCATCGGGGCGACCTATGATCTGGGCAGCGGTCTGGCCGTTTCGGCCGGCTATGCCAAGGAAAAGGGCAACCCGGACGCCTATTACAACGTCGGCCTGGCGATGTCCTTCTGATCGCGTTGCGATCCTGTCGGACTGCGGTGCCGCAGGCCGATACAACCCATCCATCGGAGAGAACCATGTCCATCATCCGCATGACCGCCCTGTCGGTCGTCGCTCTGGCCGCGTTTGGCCTGTCTGCCGAAGCCCGCGATCAGGTGCAGGTTTCGGGCTCGTCCACCGTGCTGCCCTATGCCACCATCGTGGCAGAATCTTTCGGCGAGAATTTCAGCTTCCCGACCCCCGTGGTCGAAGGCGGCGGCACCTCGGCCGGGATCAAGAAGTTCTGTGAAGGCGTGGGCGAGAACACTCCCGACATCGCCAGCGCCTCGCGCAAGATGAAGCAGTCGGAACTGGCGCGTTGCAGTTCGAACGGCGTCACCGAAATCGAAGAGGTCCGCATCGGCTATGACGGGATCGTCTTTGCCTCCGACATCAACGGGGCGTCGTTCAAGTTCACGCCGTCGCAATGGTATAATGCGATTGCCGCCGAAGTGGTGATCAACGGCAAGATCGTTCCCAACCCCTATCAGAAATGGTCCGATGTCGATCCGTCGCTGCCGGATCAGGAAATCCTCGCCTTCGTTCCCGGATCGAAGCACGGCACGCGCGAAGTTTTCGACCTGAACGTGATCGAAACGGGCTGCAAGACATACAAGGCCGACAAGGTTCTGGCCCGTCGTGTGAACGGCGACAAGGACAAGACCAAGGAAGCCTGCATCGCGCTGCGCACCGATGGCCGCGTGGTCGAGATCGACGGCGACTACACCGAAACGCTTGCCCGTCTGCAGACGAACAAGCAGGGAATCGGCGTCTTCGGTCTGGCGTTTTACGAAAACAACACCGACAAGCTGCGTGTGGCCGATTTCAAAGGCGTGACCCCGTCGCGTGAAACCGTGGCTTCCGGCCAATACAAGATTTCGCGTCCGCTGTTCCTTTACGTGAAGAAACAGCATCTGGGCGTGATCCCGGGCCTGAAGGAGTTCACGGAATTCTTCGTGTCCGACGATATGGCCGCCGCTGGCGGGCCGCTTGAGGCCTATGGTCTGGTTCCCGACCCGGAACTTGCCAAGACGCAGAAAAAAGTGTCGGCCGATTTCGGCAGCTGAGCGGTCCTGCCCTGAATAGTTGAACGCCGGGTCGAAAGGCCCGGCGTCTTCCGTTTCCTTGCGTTCGGTGGTCGTGTCAGCCGCAAATGCGTTGTCTGCGCAGGAGTAGGATTTGGCGCAGGGCTGTGACTGGGCCGATAGCACGGACAATATCGAGCAACATGAACAGATCGGCGCGAAGACCGGCAAGGAGGCCGCGCTTACGCGCCTTTGACGGGCTTTCCACCCCATCCCAGCGGATCACGGCGATGCGATGGCGGGCGGCGATCCAGAGGGAATTGATGAACACTTCGACACCGAAGCGGGGAAGGGCGCAAAGCGTGGTGGCGTGGGGTTCGATCATGCTGCGCGGCAGGACCCTTTCGCCGGAAATGTAGTCCAGCCCGATCCAGCGCCACAGGAAGGGCGCGTTGCGGCGCAGGCTGATCGACGTGGCCGCTTTGCCCGAAAGCACGGGCTGGAGCAGGCGCGTCAGGTCATGGGACGTCAGACCGATGAGATCGGCGTCGAGGAACAAAAGCACCTCTCCCCTTGACAGGGCGATGCCTGCTGCAAGCGCCCGCGTCTTGCCGCCGTTCCGAGCCATGTGCAGCAGGCGCACGCCATCACGCGAAGCAACGCGGGCGGTCGCGTCGGTCGAGCCGTCGTCGATCACGATCACCTCGTCGATCAGCGAGTGGCCAAGGGCTGCGTTGAGCACCGCTCCGATGCGGGGGGCTTCGTTATGGGCGGGGATCAGGCACGAGACGCGCATTGGGGTGTCCTTGCTTGCGGAGCCAGAAGACGGAGATGGCGAGGGAAACGGTCAGAAGAGCGGGGGCGAGCGGAGTGCCGATTCCCGCCAGAGTCGTGCCGAAGCTCCAGCCGAGAAGTGCCAGCGCCGTAACCTTGGGCAGGGTTGCCGCCGCGTTGAAACCGAGGAAGCGAAGGAACGGTACGCGGGCCACACCGGCCGCGAAAAGGACGAACGCGCCCATGGAATGGGTCAGCTTGCCAAAGACCAGCACCCGCCCCGCATTGCGGCGCAGGTCGGCCAAGGGCAAGCGGCGGGTGATCCGTCGGGCCAGTTTGCGCGGTAGGCGGCGGCGCAGGTGGCGGCCGGCAAGCCAGAGCAGGGCATCTCCACAAAGATCGGCAATAGTTGCAGCAACGATCACCCCGCCTAAGGAAAGCAGACCTTGTGCCGCCAATGCTCCGGCAGCCACCGTTACGAGCGGCCCCTCGATCAGGGCAAGTGGCGCCATGAGCCAGAGGCCGTGGGTCGTAATCAAAGCGGTTAGCGCATTGGTGGTCATTCTGCGGGTGCAGGTGCGGTCACTGTGATTTCCAAGGGATGCATGGCATTGCCGCGCCAAGTGATCCCGCGCTTCGCAAAGGTGGCAAGCCAGAGCGGAAGCATCATCGCGTCGCGCAGCGGCATCGCGATCACATCGCGCCAGCCGCAGGGCCATCCCGCCTTTTTCAGCAAGGCCGCCTCGGCCAGATACCAGAGTTTCAGCATGACCGCCGCATAGAGCGGGCCAAAGGTGAGGGCGCAGGCGAGTGTAGGCAGGAGCGGGCTGTTCAAGGGTTCGAGCAGGAAGAGCATCGGAAAGCCGTCGCGTCTCACACGGGACCAGCGAAGCTGGCGGTCCCATACTGCGCGCAGGCTGCGTTTTCCGATAGGCTGGGCAAAGGGGTGTCGCGTCAGTGTGACACGCTCGCCCCGCGCGCGGACCAGTTTGGTTGCTGCCGCATCTTCGGCCAGATCGTGCGAGAGTGCTGCCAGCCCCCCAGCGCCGTCCAGTGTTTCACGCCGCCAGAACATTGTTTTGCCCTGCGCGAAACCCAGTCCAAGGCTATCCGCTGCGAGTTGCAGCCGTCCTTGGTTGCCGTTGAGGAAGGCGCATTCGATCGAAGCGGCAAGACCTTCAGGCCTAATGCCGATGGGAGGAGAGGAGACGAGGCCAGTTCCGGTCTGCCAATGGTCCAGAAGGCGGCGCAGATAATCTGGCGGCAGTAAGAGGTTGCTGTCGGCCATCGCGATCCAGTGCGCCCTGCTGGCACTCCAGCCTTTTTGCAGGTTGTTGAGTTTGGGGTTGGCCGTGATCCGGTCGTCACCGATCAGCAAACGCGCCGAAATCTTCGGGTGGCGGGCGATGATGTCGCGCAGCAGCGGGACTGCCGGATCATTGCTGTCGGCAACGCAGAAGAGAACCTCGTAATCCGGATAGTCCAGACCGAAACTCGATCCGAGTGTGGCCATGTCATTCGGATCGCGTCCGCAGACGGGGCGAAGGAGCGTGATGAACGGAGTGCCTGTGGCGGGTTCACCGGGCGGATGTGACAGGCGGCGGGCGACCAGCGCGATCGAGGCAAGGTGGGTGGCGGTCGTCGCAGCCGCAAAAACGGAGAGGGCTTCGGGCAGCATCACAGTCCCCGCGGAACGGGAAGACCCGTGAAATCGGACATCGGGACCTTTAACGCCTCGCGACCGCCGAGAAGGGCGAGGTTGCCCGAGGCGTCCTCGGCCAGAGCGGTGAAGCTGTCGACCCAGTCGCCGCAGTTCGCATAGACCAGACCGTGGTCACGGTGCAGATCGGCGAGATGGAAATGGCCGCAGACCACCCCGTCATGCCCGGTGGCGCGGGCGAGTGAGGTCAGCCGCTTTTCATGCCCGTGACCCAGCGCCATTGCTGCGTTGACCCAGGAGAGGACGCTCTCGACGAGGCTCCGCTCGTCGGAGCCTAGGTCGCGCCCGAAGCGCCGCAACCTGCGGTCGAAGCGGCGGAGAAGCGCGTCGGCACGGCTGCCAAGGCGTGTGAAGAGGTGCCAGCGGAATGCGCGGCCATCGCAGATGTCACCATGCAGGACGAGCAATCTTTCACCTTTGGCGGTTTCGTGGGTGCAACGGTCGGCGATCTCGGCCGGAAGCAGCGCATGGCGATCGGGGGCACGCATCTCGGCATCGTGGTTGCCGACCAGATAGACGAGCCGCGTTCCCGCTTCGGCCCGGCGGACGAGCAGCGCGAGGATGGCGTCATGCGTTGCGGACCAGTGGACATGCAGGGGATGCCAGATGTCGAGAATGTCGCCGACAAGGTAGATCACCGGAGCGGTGTTCCATTGAAGAAAGTCGAGCAGCAGGTCGGCCCTGCATCCCAGGGCGCCGAGATGGAGGTCCGACAGGAACAGTGCGCGGTGGCGTCGGGGCAGGGGCAGGTCTGCGGCGGGCCGTGTATGGGGCATGTCTTCTCGCAAGGCTATGACCGTTGCGATAAAGATGGCAGGGGTCGGAAACGCTTTCGTATCGCGTCCGTGTCGGTTTGGTGAAATCCACCAAGGTGCGTCAGCCGACCCTTTGGTCCGCGACCCAGGTGCCACGCAATGCGCCCGTGCCGCCGATGCGGGTGACGCGGATCACGTCGGCGCGCTGGCCGATGGCAATGCGTCCGCGATCTGCCAGTCCGGTCGCTTTTGCAGGGGCGTCGGTAACGGTTGCGATGCCGCGCGCGGTATCGCCCCAGAGGTCGCCCAGCATCAGCGCCGCCGAAAGGAGCGAAGAGGGGACGTAATCGGACGAGACGATGTCGAGCAGATCCGCTTCGGCCAAGGCACGCGCGGCGACGTTGCCGGAATGTGATCCCCCGCGGATCAGGTTCGGCGCACCCATCATCACCGCGATGCCATGGTCGCGGCAGGCGCGGGCGGCGTTTTCGGTCGTCGGGAATTCGGCGAATTGCGCGCCCTGTTCGGCAGAGCGGGCGACATGGTCGGTGGTGGTGTCGTCATGGCTGGCGAGCACGGCGCCAAAGCGCCGCGCCCCGGCTACGGCGGCGGCTTCATGGGTGGCCGCGACGCGGGCGGAGAGGTCCTGTTGCGCCGCGATGTGGTCGAGGAATTCGGCGTCGGAAAAACCGTGCTTGCCGCAGACGTAGTTCTTGAGCTGCTCCATATGGCGGAACTGGCGCTGACCGGGGGTGTGGTCCATCAGGCTGACGATGCCGACGCCGTCTTCGGGGCCGAACTTGGCAAGCTCTTCGATCAGGGTTTCGGAACAGACTTCGGCGCGAAGATGGATGAGGTGGTTGATCCGAAGGCTGCCGGCGCGGCGCAAGGCAATGATTTCGTCGGCAAGGTGACGGGCGTATTCGCCGTAATTCGCCTTGGCCTTCGACCTGACGGAGCCGACGCGGAGCGCATCGAAAACGGTCGTGATGCCCACGCTGGCAAGTTCCGCGTCATGGGCAAGGATGGCGGCGGTATGGGGCCACGCCACCTTGGGGCGCGGTTCGATGTGCCGTTCGAGGTTGTCCGTGTGCAGCTCGATCAACCCCGGAAGGACGAGGTCGCCGTCGCAGTCTATTGCTTGCGGCGGAACGGACGTGCCGCTGTCGATGGCTGCGATGCAGCCGTCCCGCATGACGATGGACCCGCGCAGGGTTTCGTTCGGAAGCACGAGGGTGGCGTTGGCGAGGATCGTTTCGGTCATCATCGGTCTCTTGTCTTGCAGGGGACGAGAATGTCAGGAGCGTGTCACGGGCATGTGACAAACGACGGCTAGACGGGCGCTATGAGAGAGTTCCGGCGATACGCGATCTATTACGCCCCCCGAGCGGGGGCCGTTGCCGATGCCACGGCGGGCTGGCTTGGCTGGGACCCTGTTCAGGGTGAAGCGGTCGCGCATCCTGCGGTGTCGGGCTTGCCTGCCGCTGTTGCGGACCTGACGGCAGAGCCGCGCAAATACGGGTTTCACGGCACGATCAAGGCTCCGTTCCGTCTGGCCGATGGCATCGACCTTGCCATGCTGGAGGTCGGGGTTGCCGATCTTGCCCGCCACCTGCGACCTGTGGTCATGGATGGTTTGTCCTTGCGCCGTCTGGGGCGCTTCCTTGCGCTTGTGCCTGAGGGTGACGAGGCGGATTTGCTGCATCTGGGAGCCGAGGTCGTAAGCAGGCTCGAACCCCTGCGAGCGGCGCTTTCCCCTGCCGAACTTGCCAAGCGCGATCCTGCGCGGCTGAGCCAGCGACAACGCGATCTGCTCGGCCTTTGGGGCTATCCTTACGTGATGGAGGAATTCCGGTTCCATCTGACCCTGACAGGGCCGTTGGAGGATGCGGTGGCTGTGGCAGTGGCTTCGGTGCTGGACGGCTGGCTTGCCCCCGTGCTGCCACGCCCCTTTGTCATCGAGGATCTTTGCCTGTTTGGTGAGGATGGTGAAGGGCGGTTCCATCTTGTGTCGCGTCACGCCTTGGCCGGCTGAAGGGCGGACAGAAAGCGGAGGATTGCATGTTCAAGCGGTCCGTCATTGACCACGTCGAAGACGGGAAGCGCGGGCGGCACGTCATAGCTGGCACGGCTGATGCGGGCGGCGATCTCGTCGCGGGTTTCGCGTCCCCGGGCAAGAAGCCGCTCCATCAGCACGGCGGACGGGGCGGTCACGCGGATCACGGTCAAGTCGGGGCAGGTTTCCACCGCGCGGTCAAGCGCCGCACGCGAGCCGTTGAACAGGACGTCATGGCCAATTTCGCGCAGGACCAGCGTTTCGGCGGGGATGCCGTAGAGCAGGCCATGCGCCTTCCAATCCAGTGCGAAAGCGCCCGCCGCCTTGCGACGGTGAAACTCGGCCTCGGTGACGCCTTCGAATTCCTCGCCTCCGGACGAGGCGGGGCGGGTGATGACGCGGCGAACGATGACCAGATCGGGCCTGGCACGGCGTGCGGCGTCGATCAGCGTGTCCTTGCCCGCGCCCGACGGGCCGACGACGGCGAAGAGGCGGCCTGCCCTTGTCATGCGGCGGCCTTCGGGGTGAACCCTGTCACGTCGATCAGCCGGTCGCAAAGGCGGGCGCGGGCGGCTTCGTCGTGGAAGATGCCGATGATGGCGGCACCTCGGGCTTTCGCCTCTTCGATCAGCGAAAGCACCACCTCGCGGTTGGCGGCATCGAGGCTGGCGGTCGGTTCGTCGAGCAGGAGCGCCGGATAGGGGTGGATGAAACCGCGTGCGATGTTGACGCGTTGCTGTTCCCCGCCCGAAAACGTGGTGGGCGATAGCGACCAGAGACGCTTCGGGATGTTGAGGCGGGCGAGAAGGGCTTCGGCCCTTGCGCGTGCATCGGGGCGTGGCGTGCCGAGGGTGAGGAGCGGTTCGGCCACGACATCGACGGTCGACACGCGGGGGACCACGCGGAGAAACTGGCTGACATAGCCCAAAGTCTCGCGCCGGAGGGCGAGGATGTCGCGCGGTGCTGCGGTGACGAGGTCCACCCCGCCCACGCGGATGCTGCCCGTCTGTGCTAGGTAATTGCCCCAGATCATCCGCATCAGCGTCGATTTGCCAGCACCCGACGCGCCGACAAGGGCCGCACATTCGCCCGCGTCGACCCGCAGGTTCGCGCCTTGCATCACGGGGATGACGGCGCCGCCCTGATTGTGCAGGGTGAAGGATTTCGAGAGATTTTCGATTTCGATCATCGGATCACACCTGAAGGACGGAAGAGACGAGGAGTTGCGTGTAGGGGTGCTGCGGATCGTCGAGCACCTGATCGGTCAGCCCCTGTTCGACCACATGGCCCGATTTCATCACCATGAGGCGGTCGGCAAGCAGGCGCACGACCGCAAGGTCATGGGTGACGATGATCGCCGAAAGACCCATTTCGCGGACCAGACCCCGCAAGAGATCGAGCAGACGCGCCTGAACCGAGACGTCAAGCCCGCCGGTTGGCTCGTCCATGAACACAAGACGCGGACCTGTGACGAGGTTGCGCGCGATTTGCAGCCTTTGCTGCATTCCGCCGGAAAAGGCCGAGGGGCGGTCGTCGATGCGGTTTGCGTCGATTTCCACGCGGCCCAGCCAGTCGGTTGCCGCGTCACGGATGCTGCCGTAGTTGCGCGTGCCCACGGCCATGAGCCGCTCGCCCACGTTGCCGCCCGCCGTGACCCCCATCCGTAGCCCGTCGCGCGGGTTCTGGTGGACAAAGGCCCAGTCGGTGCGGGCAAGGCGGCGGCGATCGGGTTCGGACATGCGCAGCGTGTCTTGCGGGCCGTTGACGGTGGCGAAGACGACTTCGCCGCCGTCCGGCGCGAGATGCCCTGCAAGGCAGGAGAGCAGTGTCGATTTGCCCGAGCCGCTTTCGCCAACGATGCCCAGAACCTCGCCCGGCCAGAGATCGAAGGACACATCGGTGCAGCCGATGCGGCTGCCGTATCGTTTCGACAGATTGCGCACCGAGAGAAGCGGGGCGGGGGTGATCTTTTCGATCCGGCTCATGCTTCGTCTCCGGTCGGGGGGCAAATTCCTTCGAAGGAATTTGCAATTTTCTTCGAAGAAAATTGCGCTTCGCCCAGCCGTCCGGCATGGCCCGCCTCGCGCCGCGTGCGACAGAAGTCGGTGTCGGAACAGACGAACATGCGTCCGCCCGAGTCATCGGTGATCACCTCGTCGAGGTAGCTTTCGGAGGCACCGCAAAGGTCGCAGTCATGCGGGGCTTTGGACGGATCAAACGGGTGGTCGTCGAAGTCGAGGCTGACAACGCGGGTAAAGGGCGGCACGGCGTAGATGCGCTGTTCCCGTCCCGCGCCGAAAAGTTGCAATGCGGGACTGTCCGAGAGCTTCGGGTTGTCGAATTTCGGAATGGGCGAGGGGTCCATGACGTAGCGGCCCTCGACCTTGACCGGATAGGCATAGGCGGTGGCGATGGAGCCGTGGCGGGCGATGTCTTCGTAAAGTTTGACGTGCATCAGCCCGTATTCTTCTAGGGAATGCATCTTGCGCGTTTCCGTCTCGCGCGGTTCCAGAAAGCGCAAGGGTTCCGGGATCGGCACCTGATAGACGAGGATCTGGCCCGCCGTCAGCGCCTGTTCGGGGATGCGGTGGCGGGTCTGGATGATGGTGGCCTCGGAGGTCGCCTCGGTCGTCGCAACACCCGCGGTGCGCTGGAAGAATTTGCGGATCGAGACGGCATTCGTCGTGTCGTCGGCACCTTGGTCGATGACCTTGAGGACGTCTTCTGGCATCAGGCAGGCGGCGGTGACTTGCACGCCGCCTGTGCCCCAGCCGTAAGGCATGGGCATTTCGCGGCTGGCGAATGGGACCTGATAACCCGGCACAGCCACGGCTTTCAGGATGGCGCGGCGGATCATGCGTTTGGTCTGTTCGTCGAGATAGGCGAAGTTGTAGCTTTGATCGGTCATTCAGCGGCCTCCGTCCGTGCCGCAATCGCCTCTGTCCGCAGTTTGCGGATCAGTTCCAACTCGCTTTGGAAATCGACGTAATGGGGCAGTTTGATGTGTTCGAGGAAACCCGTCGCCTGCACATTGTCGGCATGCATGAGGACGAATTCCTCGTCCTGCGCCGGGGCGCCGGTGTCATCCTCGCCCAGTTCACGCCAGCGCAGGGCGCGGTCGACGAGGCTCATGGCAATGGCCTTGCGTTCGGTCTGGCCGAAGGTGAGGCCGTAGCCGCGGGTGAACTGCGGGGGTTCGGTTTTCGATCCGGTGAATTGGTTGACGGTTTCGCATTCGGTCAGTTCGATCTCACCCACCTCGACCGCGAAGCCGAGTTCGGGGATTTCCATTTCGACGGCGACGGTGCCGATCCGAAGTTCGCCGACGAAGGCATGGGTGCGCCCGTAGCCGCGTTGGGTGGAATAGGCGAGAGAGAGGATGAAACCTTCGTCCCCGCGCGTCAGGGCTTGCAGCCGCAGCGCGCGCGGGGCGGGTAGCTCCATCGGCTCGCGGGTGAGGTCGGGAGGGGTTTCCGCATTGCCGGTTTCGGGCTGGATCAGGCCGTCACGGTCCAGAAAACCGGTAATGTGCGGCAAGGGGCTTTCGTTTGCCGGAGCGGTGGCGGCGGCAGGCGGCGTTTGCCCGTCGGCCAGCAGTTTGAAATCGAGCAGGCGGTGCGTATAGTCGAAGGTGGGACCAAGGATCTGTCCGCCCGGAGCGTCCTTGAAGGTGGCGCTGATGCGGCGGGTGCAGGTCATCTTGCCCGTGTCGACAGGGCGCGAGGCGCCGAAGCGCGGCAGGGTGGTGCGGTAGGCGCGTATCAGGAAAACCGCCTCGATCAGGTCGCCGCGAGACTGTTTGATCCCAAGTGCGGCAAGGTCGGGGTCGTAGAGCGAGCCTTCGGCCATCACGCGGTTGACCGAGAGGCGGAGTTGTTCGCGGATCTGTGCGGTGCCGAGTTCGGGGATGGCGGGGTCGCCACGGCGTTCTTCGGCCAGAAACGCATGGGCATTGTCGATGGCGCGTTCGCCACCCTTGACGGCGACATACATCAGGCGGCCTCCACACGGGTTGAACGGGGAAGGCCGGCAAGGCGGTCGCCGGCGGTCAGAAAGCAGTCGAAGCCAAGGGGGGAGAGGCGGTGGTTCGCCGCGAAGGCCGTGACTTCGGGAAGGGACAGAAAGGCGTGACCGTCGATTCCCGGTCCCGAAAGGCGCGCGCCATTCGGGGAAAGGTCTTGCATTTCAACGATCAAGGTCGCGGCGCGGTCAGGGTATTCGGATGTGCCGATGAAAAAACGGGACAGGGGGAGCAGTGCGTCCCACGTGCCGACGGCAAAGGCCGCATCACCCGCGCCCACAAGCGGCGCGCCGCTGTGGAAGGTGAGCCAGTCGCGCACCGCCGGGGTGTCGAGATCGCCCGCGAGATGCAGGGGCGTGGTGGCATCGGCAAGCGTCAGGAGGAGCGTGCCTGCGGCTTGGGAGAGGGGGGCAGGGGGCGTGACGGGGCCGGAAAGCGTCTGGATTGTTCCGGGACGCGACAGGGCGTCCAGAATGGCGCGGAAGGCGCGGGCGGATTGGGTCGGGGCGTCGCGGAAGCCGCCGGAAAGTGTTGCAGTCATTTGTCTTCTCCTCGCACGAGGGTGAAGAATTCGACACGCGTTGCCGCGGCCTTGGCGGCGCGGAGGCTGCGGCGCTGCGCCTCTTCCTGTGCGAGGGGTGTGAGGATTCCTGCGTGCACATCCGATGCACTCTCTGTCTGCATCAGCGCGTCCACGACAGCCGCGCGACGGGCATGGTCGCGGTCGCGGCCCTGCACATGTGCGTGCCCGACCTGACCCGAGGCGATTTGCAACGTGCAGCGGGTCACGGTCATTTCGCCAAGGTTGAAGGCGCTGCCGGTTGCGCCGATCCGCCCGCGTACCATGACCGTGCCGATTTCCGGCGGGCGCAGGAAAGCTGCATCCGGCTCGGCGGGCATGAGGGCGGCAAGGCGGTGCGTCGGGGCGCGGGCAAGCAGCCCCATCCAGTCACGGCGTGAGATCTGGGTCATGGTCCGGCATCTTTCGGGGTTGTCGTAGATTATATACAACTATACAAATTTTCTACCCAAGGGCGGCGGGCGAGTCCCGTGAATTTTTCATGACAGCGGGGCGGCAGCGGATGAAGGGTGGGGCACTGTGGAAGGCGATTGCCGAGACATTGGCGGGCGAGGTGGCAGGCGGGCTTTACCCACAGGGCGCCAAGTTGCCGACCGAGGCGGACCTGTCGGACCGCTTCGGTGTGAACCGCCATACCGTGCGCCATGCGCTGGCCGATCTTGGCGCGCGCGGCCTCGTCATATCGCGGCGGGGGGCGGGGGTGTTCGTTGTTGGGCGGCCGACGGATTACGCCATCGGGCGGCGGGTGCGGTTCAACGAGAACATCACCGCCGCCGGACGCAGGCCTTCGCGCGCGTTGACGCGGATCGAAACGCGGCTTGCAGCAGAGCATGAGAGGGTGGCGCTGCACCTTGGGCCGGATGCTTTGGTGCATGTGGTGGAAGGTGTATCCTGTGCCGATGCCCAGCCCGTGGCGATGTTCCGGTCGGTCTTTCCCGCCACGCGCTTTCCTGCCCTGCCCGAGGCGCTGCGGGCAGATCCGTCGATCACCAAGGCGATGGCGGCGGGCGGGGTGTGCGACTATGCCCGTGCGAGCACGCGGGTCACGGCAAAAATTGCCAAGCCGGTCCAGGCGCTGCGCTTGCAACTGCGCGAGGGGGCGCCCCTGTTGCGGACAGAAGCGGTCAACGTCGATAGCGATGGCGCACCAGTCGAATACGGCGTGACGTGGTTCGCGGGCGAGCGGGTCACGCTGACCATCGCGGGCGAAGGCTGAGGATCGTCACGGCTTCGTTGCATGGCGGTGTTATCCACAGGGCAAATCACCGTTTTTGATGGAAATTTCCGATGCGCGCCGATGCCATGCTGCCTGCCCTGCGATTGACCGGAGCCGAGGTGTTGCGCGACGGGTCGCTGTCCCGCGGCGAGGTCGGCTTCGCGTGTGGCCTGATCGACGACGCTCCGCATCCGGAGGTCGATCTGCGCGGGTTTATGGTGCTTCCGGGGATCATCGACCTGCACGGGGACGGGTTCGAGAAACAGATTTTCCCGCGTCCCACCGCTCCCTTTCCGATAGCGTCGGGTCTGTCCGCGACGGACCGCGAGGCCGCGGCGCATGGTGTGACCACGGCCTATCTTGCGCAGAGCTGGAGTTGGGAAGGCGGGCATCGCGGGCCGGATCAGGCCGAGGCGCTGCTTGCGGCGCTTGCCGCCTATCCTGCCTTGACCGATCTTCGCGTCCAGATCAGGGCCGAGACGCATCTGGTCGACGCCGCTCCGCGTCTGCTGGAGACCGTGCGGCGGTTCGGGGTGGATTACGTCGTGTTCAACGACCATCTGGAAGAGGGTTTCCAGATGCGGCGGCGGAATCGCGACGGCTTCGCCCATTGGGCGCGCAAGGCCGGTTTGACCGAGAACGAATTGTTCGAGCGGATGGAGGCGGCGCGGGCGCGGACGCGGGATGTGCCGCGCGTCCTTTGCGCGCTGTCGAACGGGTTCGAGGCGCTGGGCGTCACCTATGGCAGCCATGACGACCCCGATGCCGAGACCCGCCAGTTCTATGCGATGATGGGGGCGAGGGTGGCAGAGTTTCCAACCTCGCGCAGGGCGGCGGCGGCGGCCTGTGCGATGGGGTCGCCCGTGGTGATGGGCGCGCCCAATGTCGTGCGTGGCGGATCGCAGGCGGGCAACATCTCGGCGCAGGACTTGATCCGCGACGGGCTTTGCGATGCGCTGGTGTCGGATTACCACATTCCGGCGCTGGCCCTTGCCGTTTGGCGGTTGGTCGATGATGACACCCTTCCGCTTGCCAAGGCTTGGGCGCTGGTGTCGGAAAACGCGGCCAAGGTGCTGCGCCTGCGGGATCGCGGGCGGATCGCGACGGGGCTGCGGGCCGATCTTGCGGTGGTCAATGCCCGAACGCGGGTGATCGAAGCCACGATTTCGGGCGGGCGACTGTCCTATCTGGCTGGCGAGGCGGGGCGGCGGTTTCTTGCGGCTTCCGGCGCGATGCGGATGGCGGCAGAGTGATCAGCCGCCGTATTTTTCCAGAAAAGCTTCGGCCTTCAATGCGCGGAAATCGGGAAGGGCTTCGCGCAGGCGGTCATGCCCCCAGTCCCACCATGAGAGCGCCATCAGCCGGCCGATGATCGGCTCGGGAAAGCGCGGGCGCAGGGTTTGGGCCGGAACGCCGGCGACCATGTGGAAGGGCAGCACATCCTTTGTCACGACCGCGCCTGAAGCCACGACCGCCCCCGCACCGATGGTGACTTCGGGCTTGATGATCGCGCCGTGGCCGATCCAGCAATCCGCGCCGAGCGTGGTCCGCCGTGCGGCGCGGGCGGTGAAGGTGGCGGCATCGTCCGGCGTATCGGGCCAGTAATAGCTGGAGCGGTAGAGGAAGTGGTGCTGTGCCGCATGGGAATAGGGGTGATCGGTCGGGCCGATGCGGGTGAAGGCGGCGATGTTCGAGAAGCGGCCCACGGTGGTATTGGCGATGTCGGCGTAGCGGTCGCAGTAGGCGTAGTCGTCGAAATGGCTGTTGAGGATTCGCGCCCCGCGTCCGATTTCGACATAGGCGCCGAAGGTGGCGTTGGTGATCTCGGTCTCGGGGTGCAGGAAGGGTTCGGTGGCGGAAAGGTTCGGCATCATGCGCCCTTGATCAGTTTGCGGCGGAGCCAGCCCGACAGCGTATCCATCGCCATGACCATCAGGATGATCAGGGTGATGTAATAGGCGACCTCTTCCCAGTCTTTCTGGGTCTGGATGGCCTGGGTGAGGAGAAGCCCGATCCCGCCGCCGACGATGGCGCCGATCACCGTGGCGCTGCGGGTGTTGGATTCGAGAAAGTACAGTACCTGTGACAGGATCACCGGTACGGTCTGCGGGAGCACGCCGAAGCGGGCGCGTTGCAGGGTGTTCGCACCTGTGGAGCGGATGCCTTCGACTTGCTTTTCGTCTATGTTTTCCAAGGCTTCCGAGAAGGATTTGCCGAAGGCCCCCGCATCGGTGATGAGGATGGCGAGCGCCCCCGTCATCGGCCCGGGTCCGAAAGCGCGGGAGAGGATGATCGTCCAGATCAGGCCGTCGACGCCACGGGTGAAATCGAAGACGCGGCGGAGGAGGAAGCGAAGCGGCGACAGCGAGTTCATGTTGCGCGCGGCAAGGAAGGCGAGCGGAAAGGCGATCAGCGCCCCCCCTATGGTGCCTAGAAAGGCCATGAGCAGGGTTTCGAAGATCGCGCCCGCGACATCGGCATGGTGCCACATCGGATTGTGCCAAAAATCCTGTGCCATGCCGGCGATGTTGGACCGCGCGGGGTCAATCCGGTCACCCCAGAGGGCAAGGGCGACGAGTTCGGGCCAGGTTTTCCACCCAAAGGGGCTGTCGAGGGTGAAGAAGAACAACTCCCACCCTGCGAAGTAGCGGAAGGTTTCGACCTTGGCGCGGGTGTAGGCGAAGCGGCCCGCGTCGGTCGTGACAGAAACGCGCGAGGGCGAGGCGTTGATCCAGTCGGGCATGGGCGCAGGGGCGGTGACGTCCAGATTTCCATCTTTGGGGCGGATGTCGATGGTGCCGTAACCGGGGACGATGTAGCGTGCGCCGCTGATGTCGTAGGTGACAAGATGGCCTTGGCCAAGGTCGATGGCCGTCGTGTCGCCGGTTTGCGTGACCCAGTCGGGCAGCTTGCCCGCAGGATAGGCGCCGCGCGTTTCGCCTTCGACTGCGGCGCTCACTTTGCCCGTGCGGTTGTCGCGGGTGACATGGGTCTTGTAGGACCAGAAGTCGCTTGCAAGGATCGCTGCGTTGTCGAGCCGTGCCTTGGCAAAGAGGTGCGGCACGTCGAAAGCGAAGAAGGTGAAGACGAGGTAAAGCAGCACGGTAAGCGGGATGGCGATTGCCTTGACTTTGCGCCGCTGGAAATCGGTGACGAGTGCGGGGCCGAGCGGATGGGCGATGGCGGTCATGGCGTGGCCCCTTTTACAAGGCGGTGGCGGAGGCGGTCGGAGAACTGGTCGATCACGACGATGGTGGCGAAGAGCACGAGGAAGATTGCCACGACCGTGTCATATCGCCCTCCGCCCCATTGCATCGCGATCTTGAGGTCGTAGCCGATCCCACCCGCGCCGACGAAGCCGAGAATGGCCGAGGCGCGGACGTTGATCTCGAACCGCAGGAGAGCATAGGACAGCCAGTTCGGCGCGACCTGCGGGATCACGCCAAGCCACATGCGCTGGCTCCAGTTGGCACCGACGGAGGCGAGGCCCTCGACCGGTTTCAGATCGGCGTTTTCCGCGACCTCGGAGAAGAGTTTGCCCATCGCGCCCGTGGTGTGGAGAGCGATGGCGACCATGGCGGGGATCGGCCCGCTGCCGAGGACGTAGATGAGGATCAGCGCGATCACCACCTCGGGGATCGCGCGCATGGCGTCGAGCGCGCGGCGGAACACGGGAGTGAGGCGCGGCCAGCGCGCAAGACCGCGCGTAGCCAAGAGCGACAGGAGGCAGGCTGCCAGCGATCCGACGAGGGTCGATACTGCGGCGATGTTGACGGTTTCGAGCAGCGAAGGCAGGGACGCCCACATCAGGGCAGGAAGGTTCGCGCGCTTTGCCCATGCTTCGGCCAGAACCTCGCGCGGGAAATCGTCAAGCTGCGCAAGACCGGACAGGAAGCCGCCAGCGTTGCGGTCTTCTGCACTGTCGAAGCCCGCGGCGAGGAGGAGAACGAAGACGAGGGCGATCACCCCGCCGTAAAGGCGTTTGCGCCGCTGCATGGCAAGATAGGCCGCGCCGGGGGCCGAAGGGTCTGGGCGGTTGCCGGGGCTTGGCCCGAAGGCGATGTCGACCATGCGTCTGTTCCGATGCGGAATAGGAAAATTGGCCGGACCCCCTGGGGAAAGGGTCCGGCCTTGGACAGGTGCTGAAATTACTGCGAGGCTTCCTGAAGTTTTCGCGCCGCGATCACGCCCTGATAGGCGTCGAGCGTGACGGGGATGAAGTCTTTGGCTTCGCCGGCGGCCACGCCATAGGCGCAGTCCTTGTCGGTTTCGTGCAGGTCGGCGGTGAGCGCGATCACCTTGTCCTTTACGTCCTGCGGCAGGGCGGCGCGGACGACCATCGGGCCTTCGGGGATCGGCTTCGATTTCCACAACTCGACCAGATCGTTCATGTCGACGAGGCCGGCATCCGCGGCCTTGCGGAAGGCGCCCGAATTGTAGCCGTCTTCCCAGTTGCCAAGGCCATCGGCCCACGAGACGCCAGCGGCGAAATCACCGTTGGCCACACCGACGATGGTCTGTTCATGACCGCCCGAGAATTTCACTTCGGAGAAATACTGCTTCAGTTCACCATATTTCTCGGTCAGTTCGGCGGCGGGGACGAGGTAGCCCGAGGTCGAGTTCGGCTCGGCAAAGCCGAAGACCTTGCCCTTGGCGTCTTCCAGCGAGGTGATGCCCGAGTCCTTGCGGGCAAAGGCGATGGAGTAGTAGCCGGTCGAGCCATCGACGTTCTGCTTGGTCAGCGCCAGATCGACGGCTTTGGCGTCGGTCAGGTAGATCTTGGCGTAGGCAGAGGCGCCGAGCCATGCCATGTCGATGGTCCCGCCGAGCAGGCCCTGGATGACACCGTCATAGTCGGCGGGGGTGAAGACCTTCACCGGAACGCCAAGCGCCTCTTCGATCTTGGCGCGGTAACATTCGTTCGAGGTCATGCGGTCCTGCGCGTTTTCGCCGCCCAGGATGCCGAGGTTGAATTCCTTGATTTCCTGCGCGTTTGCGGCACCTGAGAGCAGGGTCGAGGCAGCAAGAAGGCTGATCAGCGTTTTCATCGTCGTCTCCGTCTGGGAGGGCCGTTTCGGGCCGTTGGGTGAACTTGGATCAGGCCAGCATGTGGCGCGCGTATTCGGCGTCGGCATCGCTGGGAAGGGCGTCGATGGAGGTGGAGGTGGCGCTTTCGGAAAAGCTGGCGTCCGCGCCGTAGATGTCGCGCGCGACACCGGTGGTGAGTTGGTCGGGCGTTCCGTCAAAGACCACACGCCCGTCGCGCATGCCGATGACGCGGTCACAGTAACGGCGCGCAGTGTCGAGCGTGTGGAGGTTGGCGATGACGACGCGTTTGTCTTCGTCATGGATGCGGCGCAGCGTGTCCATCACGATCTGGGCATTCATCGGGTCGAGGCTGGCGATGGGTTCGTCGGCCAGGATCACCTTGGGGTCCTGCATCAGCGCACGGGCGATGGCCACGCGCTGTTGCTGGCCGCCGGACAGCGCCTCGGCCCGTTTTGGCGCCTGTTCGGCGATGCCGAGCCGGTCGAGGATGGCAAGTGCCTTGAGCACATCGTCATCTGGCCAGAAGTCGAGCAGGGTGGCGACCGTGGAGCGGCGGTTCAACAGGCCGTGCAGCACGTTCGATGCAACGTTCAGACGCGGCACAAGGTTGAACTGCTGGAAGATCATCGCGCATTGGCTTTGCCATTCGCGCTTGGCAGCGCCATCGAGAGAAAGCACGTTACGACCTTCGAACAGGATTTCGCCGCGCGTGGCGTCGGTCAGCCGGTTCATCAGCCTCAGCAGGGTCGACTTTCCCGCGCCGGAGCGGCCGATGATGCCAACGAAACCGGGTTTCGGCAGGTCAAAGCTGACGGCGTCGACGGCGGCCTTAGTGCCGAAAAGACGCGTCACGTTCCGAACTTGCAGCAGCATAGGCGCCCCCAGGATTGCTTTGGGGTTGTGATAGGGGGGCTACGTGACGTGCCGAATTCAGTTTCGTGAAATTTTTCCAACGTCGAGGACGCGAAACTGACGCCGGAATTTTACAATATCGCCTTAACCAAACTTGCACTGGAGCTATCGGGGCAGGGTGATGGACGAGGCGGAAGATGGGTTCGAGGCGGAAAACATGGGTGCGACCATGGCGGACACGCAGCCCGACGATATGGAGCCGGGGCTGACGGTTGAGGCCGCCTTTCGCACGATCCTGCACCGGTGCTGTTCCGAGATCGACGCGCATATCGCGTTTGTCCTCGACCGCGACGAAGCAATCGGGCCGCACAAGACGCGGGTCTGGCTGCGGCGTCTTGTGACCGCGCTGGATGCCTTTGCGCCGGTGCTGAAGCGAAAGGCGACACGCACCTTCCGCGACGAGGCCAAGAGGATATTCCGTGACCTGGGCAAGGTGCGGGACAATGACGTGCTGCTTGAAAACCTGCCGGAGAGCGAGCGCAGCGCCAAGCGGGTCGAGGCGGTGGCGCGGCTTCGCATGAAGGTGCGCCAGCGGATGCGGGACCGCAGTTCGGTAATGTTCGCGCCGCGCCTTCTGCGGTCTGTTTCCGAGGGCTCGCTGTTCCGCTCCGGTCCGGCGGCGACGCTGCTGCGTGCCGAGCCGGTCGAGCGTCTGGCTGAGGCGGCGCTTGATTTGGCATGGGAAGATTGCCTGCGGCACCGAAAGCGCTTCGGCGAGCTTGGGCCGGGTCCGTTGCACGAGTTCCGCAAGGACCTGAAGGCGATGCGGTATCAGACCGAGTTCTTCGCACCTTTCTTCGCGGGATCGCAGGCTGCGGGTTTTCGCGTCGAGTTGCAGAGAATGCAGGACCTGCTCGGAACTGCGACGGATGCCGAAGTGACGCGGGCGATGCTGGGGAAGGGCGCGGGCAAACAGGCGCGGGACACGGTGCGCGACGCGGTCGCCAAGGCCGAGGATATTTGGCGCCTTCTTTTGTCATCGGTGCCGTGGTGGCGCATCGAGCCACGCGCGAGGCTTCATTAAACTGTCACGCAAGCTTCAAGAGACTGTCACTGAGCTTGAGTAAATCCGTCGCCAACGCGTCATGAACGGCGCGGTGGATACAGGAGTGAAGACATGTCCTTTCTGAAACTTTCCGTCTCGGCCCTTGCGCTGGTGGCTGTGGCCCAAACGGCCGAAGCCCGTGACAACCTGCAAATCGCCGGTTCGTCGACTGTGCTGCCCTATGCCACCATCGTGGCCGAAGCATTCGGCGAAAACACCGACTTTCCGACGCCGGTCGTCGAGGGCGGCGGTTCGGGTGCGGGCCGCAAGAAGCTGTGCGAGGGCGTGGGCGAGAACACCATCGACATCGCCAACTCCTCCAGCCCGATCAAGCAGTCGGACATCGACGAATGCACCAAGAACGGTGTGACCGAGATCATGGAAATCCGCATCGGCTATGACGGGATCGTCTTTGCCAGCAAGGCGGACGGTGCCGATTTCGCGCTGACGCCGACGGATGTTTATCTGGCGCTTGGCGGGAAGGTCGCCAAGGATGGTGCCTTGGCCGACAACGCGGCAAAGTCGTGGAAAGATGTGAACGCTGCGCTGCCGGATCAGCCGATCCTCGCCTTCATCCCCGGCACCAAGCACGGCACGCGTGAAGTGTTCGACCTGAAAGTCCTGCTCGAGGGCTGCAAGGCGACGGGCGCTTACGACATCTTCCTTGCCGCTTCGACCGGTGCGGATGATGATGCCAAGAAGAAAGAAGCCGAGACCGCCTGCTTCGAGACCCGCACCGATGGCGCTTCGGTCGACATCGACGGCGACTACACCGAGACGCTTGCCCGGCTCGAGGCGAACCCGACGGCAGTGGGCGTGTTCGGTCTGTCCTTCTACGAGAACAACACCGACAAGCTGAAAGTCGCGACCATGTCGGGCATCGCTCCTTCGGTCGAGACCATCGCCAGCGGTGACTACCCGGTGTCGCGCCCGCTGTTCATGTATGTGAAGAAGCAGCATATCGGCGTGATCCCCGGCCTGAAGGAATACCTGCAGTTCTTCGTGTCGGACGACATGGTGGGCGCCGAGGGCGAATTGACGCAATACGGCCTCGTGCCCGATCCGGAACTGGCCGCGACCCAAGCGTCGGTCGAGGCGGAAACGGTGATGGCTCCGCTGAAGTAACACAAGACGGGGGCGGTCGCAGGGCCGCCCCTTTTTTCTTTCGCGAAAGAGAAGATGATGACAGCGGACAAGCGCAGGCTGCATCCGAGGGTGTTGCTGGTCGAGGACGAACCGGCGCAGCGCGAGGCAGTGGCCTACAACCTCGAAGCAGAGGGGTTCGAGGTGTCCTCCGCCGACAATGGCGAGGATGCCCTGCTTCTGGTTTATGAGGATGTGCCCGATATAATCGTTTTGGACTGGATGTTGCCGCGCCTGTCGGGAATCGAGGTCTGTCGCCGTTTGAAGATGCAGCCCGAAACACGCGGGATTCCGATCATCATGTTGTCTGCGCGGGCCGAAGAGGTGGACCGTGTGCGGGGGCTGGAGACCGGCGCGGATGACTATGTGGTCAAGCCCTATTCGATGGCCGAACTGATGGCCCGCGCCAAGACACAACTGCGGAGGGTTCGCCCTGCAACGGCGGGGATCGGGCTGGAATATGGCGACTTGCGGCTGGACCCCGAGACGCATCGGGTGCATCGCGGCGACAAGGTGCTTCACCTTGGTCCGACCGAGTTCCGGCTGCTGGCGACCTTTCTCGAAAGACCCGGCAAGGTCTGGAGCCGTGAACAATTGCTGGACCGCGTCTGGGGGCGGGACATCTATGTCGATACGCGAACGGTCGATGTGCATGTCGGTCGTCTGCGCAAGGCGGTCTGTGCCTTCGGGCATGAGGACCCGATCCGCACGGTGCGCGGAACGGGTTATGCGCTAGGCTAGTTTACCATGTCACATGTGCGGGCCAGACGAATTCCTCGTCCGGTCCGCCGTTCCCCAGCGCCATCGTGCGGGCGCGCAGGAAGGGGGCGATCCCGTCCTTGGGCAGGTCGGCCAGCGTGGCGGCGGCAATCGGTGCTCCGATGGTCATGGCAAAGGGCTTGCCGCATTTCCTGCGCGTTTCGTGAAAGACCAACGCGATGCGGAGCGGGTAGGACAGGTGGCTTGCGGTCTGGAACAGGCGCGAGTTCTGGCCGGAGAAGTGGACGGGTAGCGTGGTGACGCCGGGGATCGTCGCAAGGCGCGAAACGAAGGGGTGCCATGCCGCGTCATGGGCGCGACCCCTGAACGGGACATTGGCTGTCGAGATGCCGCCGGCGGGGAACATTGCGACGGTTTTGCCCGCCGCCAGAAGCTCGATGGCGAGGCGGCGGCTTTGGGCTGACGTCTTGCGGGCCTGCGGCGTGCCGGAGAAGTCGATGGGCAGAAGATGGGGCGCGACCTCGGCAGGTTGGCAGAGGACTGAGTTCGTCAGGATCTGGACGTTGCCGCGCAGATGGAGACCGAGCTGGCAGAGTGCCAATCCATCGACGATGCCGAAGGGGTGGTTCGCAACCAGCAACAGGCCGCCCGTTTGCGGGATATGCGCGGCGGGCACCGTCCAACGGCGGTCGGGCACTATGTCAAGCAGGCGCAGGGCTGCATCGAAGACCGGTTCGTCCGGTCTGGGTGCTGCGGCCCAAGTACGGTAGAGGTTCCGAAGGCGGGGTTGGCCGCTGGCGCGTTCGATCAGGCGGATCAGGCCGCGGCGCAGGCGGGGCTGGCCCGGATGGGAATAGGTGAATGCGGGGGCGGGCGGGGTGTGTAGGCTTGCATCTGTCACGGGAGTCTTCCCTTTTGGTGCGTCACGAAGTTGCTGTCGCTGGGGTTGAAAGGCTGTGACCGGCAAGTGCGGAGTAACCGCCGCGTCCTGCGACCCAGGTGCGCAGAGGGGCGGGCGTGCCCTGTTCGGGCCAGTCCAGCAGCAAAAGATCGGCGCGTAGTCCCGCCGCGATCTGACCGCGATCCGTCAGGTGCAAAGCCTTGGCAGGATTGGCCGAGACGAGTTGCCAGAGCGCGGGGAGGGGGGCAACCTTTTCGGCGTGAAGCCGCGCAACGGCACCCAGAATCGCGGGGTAAAAATAGTCCGAGGCGAGGATGTCGCAAAGATCGCGCCGGATCATCCCGGCCGCCGAGGGCGAACCGAGGTGGCTGCCGCCGCGCATGGCATTCGGCGCACCGAGGACGATCCAGTCTCCTTCATCACGGGCCGATTGAAAGACCCGTTCATGCATCGGGAATTCCGCAATTCCCGCCCCGTGCGCGCGATAGAAATCGCGGGTTTCCACTTGTGTGTCGTCATGGCTGAGCATGGGCGCCATGGCACTTCGGGCAAGTTTGGACATGCGGGCGATGTCATCGGCCACATCGTCACGCCGCTGCCAGACCGAGAGCATGAGTGCGATGTATTCCGCCGTTGCCATCCCCGCACGCTTGGCGCGGCTGTCCATCTTGGCATGGAAGGCCGGATCGTCGATGTCGGTGACAGGGTATTCGCGGATCAGATCGAAGGGGCGGTCATGCAGGGCGATGGAGGGGTGGAGGAGCGCCGCAGTAGTGTGGTCGTTGAAGGCCAAGGCAGGCGTATCTGGCTGGTTCAGCGCCGTGGCAATCAGGGAATGGGCCTCGGGGCAGAAGGTTTCCCAGCGCAGTTGCAGGCGGTTCTCGACCGTCAGGCGGGGGGCGAGCCGGGTCAGGGCGCGCAGCACGGACCAGCCGGTTTCGACCGACCGCAATCCCGGTTCCCAGCTTAGGGTCAGCGCGTGGTAGGCGGTTGCGATCCCGTTGGCGGCAAGTTGGCGGTCGGTTTCGAGAAGTGCCGTCTCGATGGGGATCGTGACGCCGGGGCGGGGCATGATCTGGCGCTCGAACGCGTCGCCGTGAATGTCGACGAAGGCTGGGGCAAGGATCTTGCCGCGGGCGTCGATTACCTCTGCCCCGTCGCGGGCGGTGTCGATGCCGGTGATCCGCCCCGCCTCGATCCGGAGGGAGGCGGTCTCGATCCGGTCCGGCAAGACAAGGCTTGCGCCTTCGATAAGGGTGGCGGAAGGGATGAGGTGTCGGGTCATGGATCAGAGGAGCTTCGAGCGTATCCAGCCCGATCCCTGTTCGACGAGCAGGACGAGGGCGAGGAGCATGAGGATGATGGTCAGGGCTTCGTCATAGTTGAAGAGGTCGAAGGCGACCTTGAGATCGACGCCGATCCCGCCTGCACCGACAAGGCCGAGGGCGGCGGACCCGCGCACGGCCTTTTCCAGCGCGAAAAGCGATGTGGCGGTGAAGGAGGGCAGGCAGGCCGGAATGACCGCCGAGAAGATGATGCCCGTGCGGCTTGCGCCGACGGCTCGGAGCGCGTCCTGCGGGCCGGGGTCGGCCTCTTCCATCGCTTCGGCGAAGAAGCGGCCGGCGAAGCCGATCTTGTCGACCATGATCGCCAGAACGCCTGCGGCAGGGCCGAGGCCGACGACGATGATGAAGAAGATCGCCCAGACGAGGTCGGGGATCGTGCGGAAGAGCGCGATGACGGCGCGGGCGGCGTGGCGGACCATAGGGTGGGGCGACAGGCGGTCGGTGGCGAGGATGGCGCAAGGCAGCGCGAAGACGAGGCCGAGTGCCGCACCCGCCACGGCCATTTGCAGGGTTTCAAAGAGTTTCCACGCGATGCGGTCGATATGCGCCAAATCTGGCGGAAACATCTGCGCAAGCAGGCCCGAGGGTGCCACGAGGCGCGAAAGTCCGCGCCCGAGTGCATCGAACTGCGGTGCGGTGGAC
The DNA here is from genome assembly GCA_027489375.1 of Paracoccaceae bacterium. GTDB lineage: Bacteria > Pseudomonadota > Alphaproteobacteria > Rhodobacterales > Rhodobacteraceae > Paragemmobacter. Next base: position 267,393 of record JAIXZW010000001.1, read on the forward strand.
AGGATGCTGGACAGGACGAGTGCTGCGACCATGAGCAACGCCGCATATTCGGCAAGGCTGCGGTGGCGGAAACGCGGGGGCAGGGGAAGGGCGGTCATGATGCACCCGCCGCTGGATCGAAGAAACGGCGCAGTCGATCGGCATCGGTATGTGCGGTGGGATGGTCGAGCACGATACGTCCCCCGCTCAGACCGAGGATGTGGTCCGAGAATGCCAAAGTGTGCTCCATTCGGTGAGAGATGAAGACGAGTGTCAGCCCGTCCTGTCTTGCAAGACCCGCGAGGATGCGCATCACCTCTTCGCCCGATTGCGGGTCGAGGCTGGCATCGGGTTCGTCGGCAAGGATGATGCGTGGGCGTTGCATCAGCATGCGGGCGATGGCGACCCGCTGCTGTTGTCCACCCGAAAGGCTGTCCACGCGTTGCAGCGCCTTGTCAGCCAGACCGACCCGGGCGAGGCAGGCCATTGCTTCGTTGCGTGTCGTCGCGGTGGCAAGGGACTGAAACCACGTCCATGGCCCGCTGGCGCGGGATTGCTCGCCGTGGATCACGTTGGTGAGCGCCGAAAGACGCGGCACGAGGTTGTGCTTTTGCCAGACCATGCCGATCTGCGACCGGAAGCGCCGCAACTCGCGCGGTGCGAGGGAAAGCACGTCTTGCCCCAGAAGTGCGATGTGGCCAGAGGTCGGTTCCACGAGGCGGATGAGGCATTTGAGCGCGGTCGATTTGCCTGACCCATTAGCCCCTATCAGCGCTGTGGCGACGCCCGGCTGCACGGTGAAGCCGATGCCGCGAAGAACGGTGTTGACCCCGAATGCTTTGTGCAGGTCGCTTACCGAAAGCACCGACCCCGCGCGCGCGGGGTCGGTCAGGGCCGGCGTATCGCGAAGCGGTGCGTTCACTCTTATTCGCCCACGAACTCGGTAAATTCGGTGACGCCGACGTTTTCGAACATCTTGCGCACGCCGTCATAATCGGCGTCCGTCACCGAGGCATCGAAGCTGCCGCCGATGTACTTCTGGTTCTCGTCGGTCGTCGTGATGGCGGCGAGAAGTTCGGTTCCGTGTTCGGTAAAGGTCTTGCGGACCGCATCGACCACATCGGCCGGCACCTTGGCCGAGGCGAGGAGGACGTCGTTGGGGAGCTCGTTGCCTGTGACCAGCACGCGGAGTTTCTGGTCGGGGAATTTCTCGGTGATCTGGTCGATATGCGTCTTGTTGAGGCCGATCGCCGCGATCTGGCCCTGGATCAGGGCCTCCATCGCCACGTTGCGGTTGAGGAAGACGGGTTCGTAATCGGTGCCATAGGCGAGGCCTGCCTCGGCCAGCAGGGTCGCGGGCGACAGGTGCTGCGAGGTGGAGCCGATCTCGCCGAAGGAAATCTTCTGTCCCTTGAGGTCTTCGGCGTGTTGCAGGGGCGAGGAGTCGAGGACCACGACATTGGCGTAATAGTCCGGGCGGTTCCACGTCACGACAGGTTGCGCATCGAGACGGGCGTTGAACACGACATATTCGGCGGGGCCGGTCAGGACGAAATCGACCTGATCGGCGGCCATCGCCTCGACCGCGACGGTGCGGCCCGAGACAGGGAAGAATTCGACCTTGAGCCCCGAGGCCGTTTCGAAAGCGTCCTTGAAGGGACCCATTTCCTTTTGCAGGGCTTCCATGCCGTCGATGTCGGTTACGGCAAAGCGGATGGTTTCGGCCGCTGTGGCGCCGTTGGCAGAAAGGCCGGACAGGGCGATGAATCCTGCGGTCAAAAGCGATTTCATGGTGGTTTCCCGTGCGGTTTCGGTCGAAGCCTTCGTAGCGGCGTTGCGTGACGCCCCTATTTCGGTGAGATGAAGCTTTGGTGACGGGTTGGCGGATCGGTCATCGGTGGTGCGTCGGCCCGTGAAACAACCCGCCTTGGGCAGGCACGCAAGCGCCGCCGTGTCAGTGGACGCAGGGACGACTGCGAGACCAGTCACGCCCAGGTTTCCTGCCTCGTTTGCTTCGAGCCACGCAAAGGTGCCGAAGGCCGCCACACAGCATAGGAAAGATGCGACGACGATCTGCGGTCCGAGTTCATGGCTGAGGATGCCGCTGATTCCGCCGATTAGGCCGGCAAGGCCAAAGGTAGGCTAACTGGCGGTTCGTCTGTGACCTTCGGCCCCACGCGATTTCCTGCCACGTTTGATCCCGACGAGAAGACCGATGACAAGGGCTGCAGCAAGGCGCGGAAATAGGTCGATGTCGGCCAGTAAAAGCTTCCTTTCGCCGCACTGGTGCTCCACTGTGTCGGGCCAACGCATTTGAAACTACTATCAGATTGCCGCAGCAGCGCTCTTATGCCTCCAGAAGGCGGCGGGCAGAGAGCCAGCTTGCGGCGGCCATGATGCCTGCTGTGGCGAGGCAGAGCGGCAGGCCCCCGATCTGGAAGCTGAGGCCCGAGAGCAGCGTTCCGGCTAGCCGTCCTGCCGCATTGGCCATGTAGTAGAAGCCCACATCTCGCGTGATCCGCTCGGTCGATCCGAAGGCAAGGATCAGATAGGAATGGACTGAAGAGTTCACGGCGAAGACAAAGCCGAATGCCAGCAGTCCCGTGATGACTGAGGCGGTCAGCCAAGCGGTTGGCTCGCCCGCAAGAGAGGTGGCAAGGGCCAGGGCGAAGGGGATCGGCACCAGCGCCCCGGCCCAAGCGACGGCGCGGCGGGTGGTCGCCTCTTCTGGCTGGCCCTTGGGGCCGACCAGGCGTGGGGCCGCAGCCTGCACCGCACCATAGGCAATGATCCAGAGCGCCATGAACCCGCCGACAAGAAAGAAGGCCGCATGCCGTCCTTCGGGTGTTCCGTCAGACAGCGCCGCCTGGAAATAAACGGGAACACCAACAACAAACCAGACATCCCTTGCGCCGAAGAGGAACAGTCGGGCGAGCGAGAGACGGTTGACGCGGGCGTCCTTTGACCGCCAGCCGCCCCATGCCTCCTCGGCTTTCATACGCCCGGGCAGGCCCGCGGGCAGGAATAGGATCACAGCGAGCAGGATCACTGTCAGCACTGCCGCCATGCCCCAGACTGCCGTCTGGAAGCCTGCCAAGGCAAGCAGCGCCGCGCCGAGGAAGAAGCCTGCCCCTTTCACCGCGTTCTTCGACCCGGTCAGCAAGGCGACCCAGCGAAAGAGACTACCGTCCTCTTTCGGGGCGAGAAGCTTCACCGCCGATTTCGACGACATCTTGGCCAGATCCTTGGCCACACCCGACACGCCCTGAACGGCCATGACAAAGCCGACCGAGGCCGGGATTGACCATTGGGGGTCAAGCTGGGCCAAGGCGAGAAGCGCGCCAATCTGCAGCGCAAGGCCCCCGTAAAGCGTCGCCGCCAGACCGAACCTTGCTGCGAGCCAACCGGCGGCGAGGTTGGTAAAGATCCCCGCGACCTCATAGAGCAGGAAAAGCCACGCCAACTGAATTGGGGTGAAGCCCAGATGGTTGAAATGCAGAAGCACCAGCATCCGAAGCGCTCCGTCCGACAGCATGAAGGCCCAATAGGCCGCCGTCACGGCAGCATAGGCGCGGATCGGGTTGGAGGGAGTTTCTGGGGCGAGGTGCATGGTCAGACCGACCCCGCCACCATGCGGGCAATGTCGGCGAGGCGGCAGGCATAGCCCCATTCGTTGTCATACCACGCATAGACTTTCACCTGGGTGCCGTTGACGACCATCGTCGAGAGGGCGTCGATGATTGACGAGCGCGGGTCGTTGGTGAAGTCAGACGAGACGAGGGGGCGTGTCTCGTAGCCGAGGATGTTTTTCAGCGGTCCTTCGGCGGCAGCAGCGAAGAGGGCATTGACCTCCTCCACTGTCGTCGCCCGCTCCACCTCGAATACACAGTCGGTGAGCGATGCGTTCAAGAGGGGAACGCGAACGGCATGGCCATTCAGGCGGCCTTTGAGTTCGGGGTAGATGAGAGTGATGGCCGTGGCCGATCCGGTGGTCGTGGGGATCAGGTTCGTCAGGGCCGAGCGTGCGCGGCGCATGTCCTTGGCCGGACGGTCCACGATGGTTTGCGTATTGGTGACGTCATGGATCGTGGTGATCGACCCGTGACGGATGCCGAGCGATTCATGGATCACCTTAACCACCGGGGCGAGGCAGTTTGTCGTGCAAGAGGCAGCGGTCACAAGGGCTTGTGACCCGTCATAGAGGTGATGGTTGACACCATAGACGATGTTGAGCGCGCCGCCGTCCTTCACCGGGGCAGAGACAACGACCTTCTTCACGCCCGCCGCATAGTAGGGTGCGACCTTGGTCGCCGTCTTGAACACCCCCGTGCAGTCGATCACAATATCTACGCCGAGTTCGGCCAGTGGCAGCGCCTCGATCGTCTTCTCATGCGCCAGCCGGATCGTCTGACCGTTCAGGACCAAAGCACCTTCTGCCGCCGCCACGCGCGTCTTCCAGCGCCCGTGGACCGAGTCGAATTCCATCAGCAGAGCATGTTGTTCGGCGTCCCCGACAGGGTCGTTCAGTAGGACGACCTCGCCCCCCGCGCCCGTGTCGATCAGGTCGCGCAGGACGAGTTTGCCGATGCGGCCAAGGCCGTTAAGGGCGATGCGGGTCATGTCGGGTCAACCTTTCAGGTCGGTCGCGTCGGTGCCGATGGCATCCACGCGGGATTGGAGGGAGATGCGGTTGAGTTCTGCGAAGGGGAGTTCGACGAAGGCCGCGATGCGACGGCGCAGGGCGGCATAGGTCTGGGCGAAGACCAGCCCCATTTCGGCCTCGGTTCCGGTGGCCCTGACCGGATCGGGAAGGCCCCAATGGCCAGTGATTGGCTGGCCGGGCCAAGGAGGGCACTCCTCGGCCGCCGCGGTGTCACAGACGGTGAAGACGAAATCCATCGCGGGGCTGTCGACCTGCTGAAACTCCGAGATGTGCTTGGACCGCATTTCGCCGGTGGCGTGGCCGTTGAGTTCCAGCACATCGAGCGCGAAGGGATTCAGGGTCGTGTTCGGCCGCGTCCCGGCAGAAAACGCCTTGAACCGTCCGTTGCCAAGATCGCGCAGGATCGCTTCCGCAAAGATCGAGCGGGCAGAGTTGCCCGAACAAATGAACAGCACATTGAAGCCTGCGTCCTGCAAATCGTCCTCATGAGCAGCCGCAAGAAAAGGGGAAATTAGGTCGGGCCGCGCCCGCCCGACATCGAGCGCAAGATAAGCCACCAACCCTTCGGCCTGCGCCATGTCGACCGAATAGAACAACGACCGACCGTCGCGTTTGACCTGCACCAGGCCCGACGAAGTGAGATCGGACAGGTGATGCGAGAGCGTGTTCGGCTTCATCGCCAAAGCCTCGGCGATCTCGGTCGGGCGGACGCCCTGCGGGGCGAAGCGCATTAGCAGGCGGAAGATGCCAAGGCGGCCAGGATGGCCGAGCGTGGCGAAGGTGCGGGAGGCAAGATTTATATCCATAATTCTCGTTTTATCGAAATATTTTCCAAGGTCAAATGAAGCTTTGATGACATCCAGCTTGATGCAGATCAGGTCGCGTCGGCTGGAAATGGGCGAGGGAATGAAAGCCCATCGAAAATCCAGGTCCAATATGGAATATTGCGTCCACGCCCGCCGCATTGACCATCACGGCAGCCTTGCGGTCGCGAAAGAAGCCGAAGTCACGCTCGACACCGATCTGTCGGGACGGCGTGACGCGATGAATCCGGTCGAACTCTTGCTGGCGGCTTTGGCCGCGTGCATGCTGAAGGGAATCGAGCGGGTGACGCCGATGCTGCATTTTCAGATCGACGGGGCAGAGGTGCGGCTGGAGGCCGTGCGGCAGGACGCGCCGCCGAAGCTGACCATGATCCGTTACGAGATTATAGTGGACAGTTCAGAAAGCGATCAGCGACTGGATCTACTGCATCGCAACATCCTGAAATATGGCACCATTTCAAACACTCTATCGACCGCTGTGCTATTCGAAGGGGCGCTTAGGCGCAAATTATGATCGGGTCAGCGGGCGGCGAAGAACCTGATCTCCCTTCAACTCGCGATGGTCCATTATTGACGACTTCCATTGCAAAACGGACACAGCCTGGCCGGTGACGTGTGACCACTTCCGCCCGAAGCGTCGCGCGAGGAGCGTTTCCGGCTGTGGCACATGTCATGGTCGTGGAGAGAGTTCGACGCTCCCATACTCCGCCATAAATCATTGATTTTATTTGATTATTTTGGGTTTCTATGGGGCTACCCATCGCCTGAACCATCAAACGAAAAATGCTTCGCCGGAAACGGCCCTGCATTGTTGAAATTGACCGGGTCGCACCCCTTCATCCTCTGACAACCCGCTTCCGTTTGCGCGCTGCGCGTGCAATGCTCCTTCTGGTTGTCGAGTGCGTGCGTGGTTCCGAGTTGCAGGTTGAAGAGTTCATTTCCCGCTGGAAAGCCTCGGGCGGCAGCGAGCGGGCCAATTTCCAGACATTCGCAAACGAGCTGTGCCAAGTGCTCGACCTGCCGAAGCCCGCGCCGGCGTCCGAGGCGACGCGGGCGAATTCCTACCGCTTCGAACACCCCGTCACCTTCATCCACACCGGCACGCAGTCGCGGGGGTTCATCGACCTTTACCGTGCCGGTCACTTCGTCATGGAGGCAAAGCAGGGAACGGGGGGTGATGCGGCCGAGGGTGACAGCCAGCCGAGCCTGATCCCCGATCTGCCTGCGCCCACGCGCAAGGGGCATGGGGCGCGGGGGACGCGGCGGTGGGATGATACGATGCTGCGCGCCCGCAATCAGGCCGATGGCTACGCCCGCGCGGTGTCGCGGAGCGATGGCTGGCCTCCCTTCCTGCTGGTCGTCGATGTGGGCCATGTGATCGAGGTCTATGCCGACTTTTCCGGCCAAGGGCAGGGATACACCCAGTTTCCCGATGGCAACCGCTACCGCATCACGATGGAGGACCTGCGCGACGACAAGGTGCGTGAGCGGTTGCGGTTGATCTGGACCGATCCGCACGCGCTTGACCCGTCGAGGATCGCGGCGCAGGTGACGCGCGAGGTGGCCGGCCATCTGGCGGCATTGGGGCGGTCGTTCGAGGGGCAGGGGCATGAACCCGAAGCGGTGGCGCGGTTCCTGATGCGCTGCCTGTTCACCATGTTTGCGGAAGATGTCGACCTGATCCCCGCGAAAAGCTTTTCCGATCTGCTGGTGCGTCTGCGGGGGCATCCCGAACATGCGGCGCCATCGCTGAAAGCCCTGTGGGAGACGATGAACACGGGCGGGTTCTCCACCGTGCTGACTGCCGATCTGAAGACCTTCAACGGCGGGCTGTTCAAGGATGCCGAGGCACTCCCGTTGTCCGAGGTGCAGCTATCCTTGCTGATCGAGGCGGCGTCGCGGGATTGGCGCGAGGTGGAGCCTGCGATTTTCGGCACGCTTCTGGAACGGGCGCTGGACAAGCGGCAGCGGCACAAGCTGGGGGCGCATTACACGCCGCGGGCCTATGTCGAGCGGCTGGTGGTGCCGGTGATCATGGACCCGCTTCGCAGCGACTGGCGCGATGTGCAGGCGGCGGCGGTGGCGCTGGCCGCGCAAGGGCGCGAGGACGAGGCGCGTGATACGGTGCGGGCCTTTCACGCGCGACTGTGCGAGATCCGGGTGCTGGACCCTGCCTGCGGGTCGGGGAATTTCCTTTATGTCGCGCTTGAGTTGATGAAGCGGCTTGAGGGGGAGGTGACGGCGCTGCTGGCCGATCTGGGCGAGGATCAGGCGGCGCTGGGGCTGGCGGGGCATACGGTGGACCCGCATCAGTTTCTGGGAATCGAGTTGAACCCCTGGGCGGCGGCGGTGGCGGAACTGGTGCTGTGGATCGGTTATCTGCAATGGCATTTCCGCACGCATGGCAAGGCATCGCCTGCCGAACCCGTGCTGAAGGATTTCAAGAATATCGAAAACCGCGATGCGGTGCTGACTTGGGCGGGAACGAAGGCACGGCTGGATGCAAGCGGCGCGCCCGTGACACGCTGGGACGGGGTGACGACGATCACCCATCCGGTCACGGGCGAACAGGTGCCGGACCCGCAGGCGCGGGTGGCGGTGGTGGATTACCTGAAACCCGCGGCGGCGGTTTGGCCGCAGGCGGATTTCATCGTGGGGAATCCTCCGTTCATCGGGAACAAACGAATGCGCGAGGCCTTGGGGGACGGTTATGCCGAGGCGCTGTGGGCCGCCTATCCGCGGATGCCGCAAAGCGCGGATTTCGTGATGTTCTGGTGGGACAAGGCGGCGCTGGCGGCGCGGGCGTGGAAGCTTGCCGCCGACAAGGCCAAGGGGACGCGGCGCTTTGGCTTTATCACCACCAATTCGCTGCGCCAGACATTCAACCGCAAGGTGCTTGAACCGCATCTGGATGACCCGAAAACCCCGCTGTCGCTGGTCTTTGCCATTCCCGACCACCCTTGGGTCGATGCGGGCGACGGGGCGGCGGTGCGGATTGCCATGACAGTTGCCGAAGCGGGGCGGGCCAACGGGCGGCTCGGGTCGGTCGTCGAGGAACGGAAGGGGGAATACGAGGCCGAGGGGCGGCCCGTGCGCTTTGAGATCGAAAAGGGCAAGGTCTTTGCCGATCTGCGGATCGGGGCCGATGTGGCGGGGGCGGTGCCGCTGCGGGCCAACAGTCTGATAGCGTATCAAGGCGTCATTCCCGGAGGCGAAGGTTTCTTCGTATCTCGCGAAGAGGCGAACAATCAGTTCGTAAAGGAAACTGGGGCTGGACTGGTGCGACGGTATCTGAACGGGCGAGAGTTCATTGAGTTCGCACCGCCGCGATTCATTCTCGACTTCACAGGGTTTTCCGAGGCGGAGCTTAGATCGCAATACCCCCAAGCATATCAGCGTCTCTTGGACACGGTTAAGCCAATCCGAGACAATGTGAAGCGCGAAAGCCGGAAGCAACGGTGGTGGGTCTACTCGGAAGCAAACGTGACGATGCGGCCAATGTTTAATGGGATTGCTCGCTACATCGCTACCTGTCGAACGGCAAAACATCGTGTGTTCGGCTTTCTTGGGAGTGATATTCTGCCTGATGCCAAGCTGATCGCGGTAGGCTTAGATGATGCGTGGTATCTGTCCGTTCTTTCATCGCGGCACCACGTGGTTTGGGCATTCGCCGCCGGTGCATTTCTGGGGGTAGGCAACGACACGAACTATAACCACGCCCAGTGCTTCAACCCCTTCCCCTTCCCCGAGCCGACCGAGGCGCAGCGGGAGCGGCTTCGCTCGCTGGGCGAGCAGCTTGACGCGCATCGCAAGGCGCAGCAGGCGGCGCATCCGAAGTTGACGCTCACGGCCATGTATAACGTGCTGGAAAAACTCCGTGCGGGGCAGCGGATCGAAGGCAGGGACAAGGAAACCTATGATCAGGGGTTGGTGGGCATCCTGCGTGACCTGCACGACCAGATCGACGCCGCCGTGGCCGAGGCCTATGGCTGGCCCGCCGAGCTGAGTGACGATGACATCCTCCACCGTCTGGTCGACCTGAACCGCGCCCGCGCGGCGGAAGAGGCGCGGGGGCTGGTCCGCTGGCTGCGCCCCGACTACCAGAACCCCGCAGGCCGCGCCGTGGCGGGGGCAGAGGAACAGACCGCCATGGACATCGGCCCCGCCGAGAGCACGGCCAAGGCCCCGTGGCCCAAGACCCTGCCCGAACAGATCGCCGCCGTCCGCGCCACCCTGTCCGACCTTGGCACCGCCACCCCCGAACAGGTCGCCCGCCAATTCCAGCGCGCCCGCGCCGGATCGGTGCAACCGCTCCTCGAAAGCCTGACGGCTTTGGGCCAAGCGCGGATCGTGGAAGGCGGGCGCTTCGCGGTGTGAGGGGCCATGTTCATTGCATTACCTGGCTTGGGCTGGGGGGGACTGCATCATCTGGGCTGCTTCGTCGGCTTCGCGCTTCAGGGCGGCAATCTGCTGTTGGGTTTCGGCATAGCTCACCACCCGGATAAGCAGGTCAAACATCGTCTTGTCGTCGGGAAGTCCCTGTCCGCCGTAAAACCGCGTTTTGAAACCTGCGATGATTTCGTTAGCAGATGCTTTTGCTGGCGTGGGCCTTTCGCGCACGGGCAAGGCGCAAGGTTCAGTAGGGATTTTTTGAGGGTTCATTAAAGGTTTGGCGGACACAGCCATGTCCGGTTTCGGTGCCTCGGGTGTCCGGTCTGGATGCCCTGCATGTCCGGTTTCGGTGCCTTGGTTGTCCGGTTTAGGTGCCTCTGGCGACGGCGGATCATCGGCGGGTAAACCGGACACAATGCTGTCCGGTTTGGTCAGGTAGTAATCGTTCGTCACGTAGGTTCCTGCATCCTTTCGACCACGCTTGACGACGATCCGAAGCCAACCTTCGGCCTCCAGCTCTCGCAACAATCGTCTGGTCTGACGCTCTGACAGACAGCAGCGATCAGCGATCAGTCCGACGCTGGGCCAAGCATGACCGAGATCGCGTACCATGTCGGCAAGGGAGACGAGCAGAAACCGCTTCTGCAAGTGACGTGGCCCATGTTTGAATATGTAGTTTAGCCAGTTAGCGCTCATGCAAGCACCGCCCGACAATGAATTGAGCGGGGAGATCCCGAAAAGCTCCGAACCGGCGTGCGGTTCGCGTGGCTTCCGGCCGGCAATGCGTTTCCGTTATCGACCTTCATGGGGATCGATCCTTGCTGCGGACGACGACGACCCCGAAAAATCAGGTGCTTTTGGGGATCGTCGCGCCGATGGTTTCCGGAAAAGGATTAGCCGTAGGTCCGCTGCGCAGACGGTCTGGCATTGCGGGCTTGGACACCTACCCCGCCCGCGCCTGAGCCGCTTCCCAAGCATGCACATCGGCCCATTTCCAGCGCGTCATCTGGGGCGAAAGTTTGATCGGCGCGGGAAAGCCGTTGCGGTTGACCCAAGCCCAGATAGTCGCCCGGTTCACGCCGAAGTGGCGCGCAAGAGTCGTGTCGGTCACGTAGGCGGACGAGTTGTGCGGGTTGGGTTCGATCGTCTTTGGCATTGTCATGTCTCCGTGGGAAATCATGCGATGCAAACTGTCCTGATGCAGCCTGTCCGAATAGCTGGTGAGGTTCAGATTACCCACCCCCCGACAACTCGAAACCTATCCCCCCTTTTTGCCGAACCGAGGGGGGCGGCTGTCTAAACCTACCCCCCAGTTCTCGGCGCACCCCCCTTAGGTCTCCAATTGGCAACTGTGCTGATGCGTTCTTTTGCGCTCTCGGACAGTTCAACATCTCCGAACCAATGCTCGTTGCCGTGCGTGTTGAGCCATTCGGTGAGAACAGTCTTGGGTGACTTCTTCTGAAGCGATGACGTAGCAACTTGTTGCCAAGCCACCAAAGCAATCGCCAACTCCGCTGCGAAGCAGTCGTGCGACGGATTGAGGACGTCCTTCGATTGCCCAGGGGCATCGACATCGAAAAAGAACGATGGCCTGACGTTCCTCTTCGTCAGCCAGAGCTTTAAGTCCTCTACGTTCACGGTGGTCAGATTCCAGTCGGGCTCGGTATTGATCCGCAGTTCGTTCCAATCAACCGGACCGTCAGTTGCCAGGCGGCGAAGCTCTTCTAGCGACCGGCCTTCGAGGGAAACAAGAACCTCGTTTCTGTCGAGAGGCGAGATCAGCAAATTATCAGGGAGGTAAGTGTCCACCACTGCACGGTATTTGATGCGAGCGGTAATGCGGCCATGTAGCACCGCACTCGTGAGCGCGCTGAACGCCGCTTCGACGCCCTCTTGTTGCCAAATGACCCGTCGGGTCAGTTCCTCGACGTCTCCATACTCGTCCCCACTAACGTATTTTTCGGTCAAGAAGGGGTCGCCATCTGCAATGAGGATTGCAGCATCTACTACGTTGAAGTCTTCACTGAGACGGAAGAGTTCTCGGCTTTTCTGCTTCATTCGGGGTGCCAAGTGTTCGTGGTTGCTGTTGATAAATGCAAAGGTATTTGGGGCGCCGTTGACCCACTTTCGTGGAGGCCACAAGGGTCTGATCCAAGGTTCATTCGAAGGGCGTCCTTACTCAGCGCATCGCCTAAGGCAACGGCAAAGGCTGCGGGAGGGGAACTGCTGCCGTTTCCAGAGTCGAGCAGTTCGATGGGGGCGCGAAGTTGGTCCTCGGGCGCGCCCGAGACGGCCGCGGAGCCGAGCTTGGCTTTGACACTCGCGCCGAAGCGCGACACGGCGGCTGCGAAAACGTCGCTCACTCGTCACCTACGCAATTCTACCTGAGCGAGTGTATCCGGCGCGCGGGAACGTTCAACCGTTGTGTCGGGATGCGACAGGCATGTTTCGGACGTCGCGAGCACGCAGGGCGGTTACTCTGGCATCGGGGCCAATTCCCATAGCGGATCGCCTTCCGGCGAGGTCGCGTCCGCCATGCGTGTGGGGAGACAATGGGCGGCTAGGTGTTTGCCGTCAAGGTGGCAGTCAGCACGAAGTTCTTTATGTGAAAGCGACACGGAGCGGGGATAGATATGAACGTATCGGGACTAATCCCCGTAACGCTTCGCCGGTGGGCGACACCATTGCCCAACTCCGTGCCGACTTGAAAATACTCACGCCCGCCGATCTTGGCAATCGCTCCTAGGCCTTCAACGAAGCCGGCCCGAAGTTCCAGCGAGCCCCGCTGGCGCTGCTGCCGCTCACGGTGCAGGGCAGGGCGCAGCGCAGTACGGGCATGAATGGCCCGCTATTCATCGCCGACGGGCGCGTGTGGAATGGGCTGACGCAGGCAAGCGCCTCGGTCTGGCTACGCCTGCGGGCCGGAGGCGCGGGGGGCGATTGATGCGGTGGAGTTGGCTCTATTGCGATCCCCTAACCCGTCCATCGCTCCTACCCGAACGGAACGACCTTTCCGCCCTTGGCCTCGGCCCCGCTCAGGAAGCCCGCCCATGCCGACATCATCGCGCGGCGTTTCTCGATCATGTCGCCGCGGCGGTAGGCGGCTTCCACGGCGTTGCTGATGCGGTGGGCCAAGGCGACCTCGGCCATTTCGCCCGGATAGGTCGTGCGTTCCGCCACCCAGTCGCGGAAGGTCGAGCGTAGGCCGTGCGGAACGGCTGGCCGTTTCGAGCGCGGGTCGAGGTAGCCCGTAGAGTATTTCGCACTGTCACGATTCACATCGGCTTCGTGCATCCGGCGCATTGTTGCGGACAGGGTCATGTCCGACAGCATCCCGCCACGGGCGGCGGGAAAGACCAGCGGGTTGCCAGCAAGCTTTGGAAGCGCCTCGAGCATCGCGACAGCCGCGGGCGCAAGCGGCACGCGGTGTTCGCGCTTCATCTTCATGCGGGCGGCGGGGATGGTCCAAAGGCCGCGTTCAAGGTCGAACTCGTCCCACGTTGCGCCGCGCACCTCGCCCGAGCGTGCGGCGGTCAGCGCGGCAAGCTCCAGCGCTCGCGCCCCGAAGCCTTCGCGCTGGCGCAGATCGGCGAACCAGCTGGGTGCGTCATCCAGCGAGAGGGCAGGTTGGTTGCCCTCGACCGCGATCTTGGAGGCGGCGGGCAGCAACTCCTTGAGGTTCCCTGACCAGCGGGCCGGATTGTCGCCCGTGCGATGCCCCGAGACGGTCGCCCATGACAGCACCGCTTCGATCCGCTGGCGCAGGCGCGTGGCGGTGACGGTGCGGGCCTGCCAGAGCGTGCCTTCAACCTTGCCGGCCTTGTCCTTCACCTCTTGCGAAAGGACGCGAAGCACGGCGGCGGTGTCGACCTCTGCGACCGGCAAGGTTCCGATAATCGGCAGGGCGTATTGGTCCAGCGTGTTGCGCCACTGATCGCGGTGCTTGGCGTTCTTGAAGGCTTCGAGCTTCGCGCCGAGCGCGTGTTCCACCGCCTTGGCAAAGTTCATCTTGGGGCGCCGGGCCTCGATCAGCGCGGCCTTGATGGCCTTGCGCTCTTCGACCGGGTCGATACCGGCTTCCACCTTGCTGCGCATCTCGCGCGCCTTATCGCGGGCTTGGGCAAGGGTTACGGTGGGATAGCCGCCAAGGCCGATGTCGCGCCGCTTCGCCCCTATGGTCAGACGCAAGATCCATGACTTCGCTTCGGTCGGGGTGATCTGGAGATAGAGGCCGGTCACGCCACCAACGGCAACGTAGGAATTGCGCCTGCCACCATCGGGATGCTCAAGGCGCTTCACCTCGATGGCGGTCAGTTCCGGCGTCCTTTTGGGCACTTTTTTCACCCCTCAACATACTCACCATAAGAAAAATGCACGGTGCGAAGCGGGTTGCAACGGGAAAAGACGGGTCGACCTTATTTTGAAGCAAATCATAGGCTTGTTCAAACGGGAACAGACAGGAAACGACCCTGAAAGAGCGGCCTCACTGTCCGCCATATGCCCCCACGAAAGCGTTCTCACGATCCGGCTGCGGCCGGATTTTTCCGTTGTTTTGAGGGGTTATGCGGGCGCAGTTGAGCACCGCCACTGCTGCCAGCAGGTCAGGAAGCGGTCTCTCAGGGCCGGTATTCTTCGGACCTCATGACTGCGCCAATTTGGTGAATTTCCGCCAAGATTTTGAAATTGCTTTGGATAATCACGTGTCAGTTGAACATTTCGATTTCAGGGGCACGTTTCGAGAAGAAACAGAAATCGAACTTCCGCCCGCGCCTGCCATGCTGCTGTCGCGGAACGCGGAGAAGTCGCAGTCATTCCGCCTCGCAAGAACGGCAAGCCCTGGAAGGAACACACGGCAGGAGCGACCGCGCGCAGCGGGGCGCTCCGCAGTTGCCGCCGGCTCGGCCAGGCCATCTGGAAGCGCTGGACCGGATACCACCGATGAAGCCTGATCGAGACCAAGATGCGCCCTCAAGATTCCGCGCGAACGCGTCATGGCACGCGACGTCGACCGCCAAGTCGCCGAGCTTCAGATCAGGGCTGCCATCCTGAACCGCTTCACCGATCTCGGAACGCCGATCACGCAGCGCGCAGGATAGGTCCGTCCAGGGAAAGGGTTACTCCGGCCACACCGTGATTTGCGCAACGAAGCCCCCGGCCGGGGAAAGGGGAACATTGGCGCTCACACGATCTGTGCAACGGGGGCGATCCGTACTGGATCGATCGCATGTCGCAACCAATGCGCCTGTGATCGACTAGTGCCGAGCGACGGGCTCGTGGCCCTTTACTGGCATCCCGCGATTGGCGAACGGTGCCTGTTGCATTACGCTGCGGAGCAGGGACAGGGTCAGGCGGTGGTGACAGGACATTTCCGGCCGGTCGTGCCTTGCTTCGCACGCAAGGGCCGTGCAGACGGAAATTCGTCGCGAATGGCTTCATTGGACGGCAGAACGCATGGCTTTTACCCTCCGCCAACTCCAGTTCTTCATCGCGGCCGCCGAGGCGGGTTCCGTTTCCGGTGCCGCCCGCGCCCTGTCGATTTCGCAGTCTTCCGTGACCGAGGCGATCCGCGCGCTTGAAGACGATCTTGGCGTCATCCTCTTCGACCGTCAGGCGCGCGGGTTGCTCATCACCCACAAGGGCAGCGCCTTCTTGCGCCATGCGCGGCAAATCCTGTCCGATGTCGCCACCGCCCGCTCATCGTTCCGGCAAGAGGCCGAGGAGACGACAGGCCGCCTCTCGCTTGGCGTGACGCAGCTTGTCGCGGGTTATGTGCTGTCCGACATCCTGCAACGCTTCCGCCGCGCCTTTCCGCAGGTCGAGCTGAACGTGATCGAGGATTCGGGCGAATATCTGCAGCACCTTCTCATCGGGGGCGAGCTTGACGTGGCGGTGCTGCTGACCTCGTCGGTCCGCGACCGCCTTGCGCTTCATGTGGAAACCCTGCTCGTCTCGCCCTACCGGCTGTGGCTTCCCTTGGGCCATGCGCTTGCCCAGCAAGAGGCGATCCAGCTTGACGAACTCGCAGGTCTGCCCCTCATCCAGCTCATGGTGGATGAAATCGAGGACAGCACCCGCCGCCTGACCGCCGCGCTTCCCGTCAAACCGCAGGTCGCCTTTCGCACAAGGTCGGTCGAGGCGGTGCGTTCGCTGGTGGCCACGGGGGCGGGGCTGGCGATCCTGCCCAGCCTCGTCTATCGCCCGTGGTCGCTTGAAGGGGACCGTATCGAAATCCGCGATGTCTCGGGCGATCTGCCTTCGGTGCAGGTCGGACTTGCATGGCGCCGTGGTGCGCCGCTCTCTCCCCCCGCGCTCAACTTCGTGCGCTCGGCCCAGACCTCGGTGCCCGAACGCTGACGGCTGCGGCCCTGTCTTTCGCGTATCCATCGGAAAAACCGATACGACCCATCCCCCTTTTGATATTGCGAAAGGACCGCCTCGCTATACCTTATCAAAATGACCGGAAAACCGGCGTCGCACCAATGCGCTTCTCACAGGGAGTTTCCACCACATGACTGCACGACAGATCGCGAAACAGCTCTCGACCGCCACCCTCGCCCTGCTCACCGGCCTTTCCCCCGCGCTTGCCCAGATGACGGCCGTGGGCGAAGGCGAAGGCGAACTCTCCATCGTCGCGTGGGCGGGCTACATCGAGCGCGGCGAAACCGACAAAGCCTATGACTGGGTCACGAAATTCGAGGAATCGACGGGCTGCAAGGTGACGGTCAAGACCGCGAACACCTCGGACGAGATGGTCGCTTTGATGAACGAAGGCGGCTTCGACCTTGTCACCGCGTCCGGCGACGCCTCGCTGCGGCTTATCGCGGGCGGTCGCGTGCAGGAAATCAACAAGGACCTGATCCCGTCGTGGTCGACCATCGACCCGCGGCTTCAGGATGCGCCGTGGCATACGGTGGACGGCAAGCATTACGGCGTGCCCTACATGTGGGGGCCGAACGTGCTGATGTATAACACCGAGTTGTTCAAGGAACCGCCGACCTCGTGGAATGTCGTCTTCGAAAAGATGGACCTGCCCGATGGCAAGTCGAACGAAGGCCGCGTGCAGGCCTATGACGGCCCGATCCACATCGCGGATGCCGCGCAATACCTGATGTTCCACAAGCCGGAACTGGGCATCAAATCGCCCTACGAACTGAACGAGGACCAGTACAAGGCCGCGCTCGACCTGCTGCGCGGCCAGCGCCAGCTTGTCAGCCGCTACTGGCACGACGCCTTCATCCAGATCGACGATTTCAAGAACGAAGGGGTCGTCGCCTCGGGTTCGTGGCCGTTCCAGGTGAACCTGCTCAAGGCCGATGGCCAGCCCGTCGCCAGCACCATCCCGCAAGAGGGCGCGACCGGCTGGGCCGATACGACCATGCTGCATGTCGACAGCAAGCACCCGAACTGCGCCTACAAGTGGTTCGACCACCAGCTTTCGTCGAACCTGCAATCCGACCTTTCGGTCTGGTTCGGCGCGGTGCCTTCGGTTCCTGCCGCCTGCACCGACGGGCGCGGCATGCAGACCGCCGAGGGCTGCACGGCGAACGGTCTGGACGACTTTGACAAGATCCGCTTCTGGACCACCCCCGTGTCGAACTGCAGCCTCGGCGAAGGGGCCTGCGTGCCCTATTACCGCTGGGTGTCCGACTATATCGGCGTGATCGGCGGCCGCTAAGGCGACCTTGCCGCGGCCTCCGCCATAACGGGGGCCGCATCCCGTTTCCCTGCCTCCGGTTCCCCCCCCCGCGCCAGCGGGGGCATCCCCCCACATGTCCGGTTTGCCCATGTCCTTCGCCGTCGAATTCCAAGCCGTCTCGCGCCATTTCGGCCCCGCCAATGCTCCCGTCAAAGCGGTCGATGGCGTGGACCTGACGGTTCCCGAGGGCGCCTTCTTCGCCATGCTCGGCCCATCGGGCAGCGGCAAGACCACCTGCCTGCGCCTGATCTCGGGGTTCGAGAAACCGACTGCGGGCAGCATCCGCATCTTCGGGCAGGACGTGTCGGACATCCCGCCCAACCGGCGCAACGTGAACACGGTCTTTCAGGATTACGCGCTTTTCCCGCATATGACGGTGCGCGACAACGTGGCTTACGGCCTGATGGTCAAAGGCGTCGACCGGCGCCTGCGCGCGGGGAAGGCCGAAGAGATGCTCGCCCTCGTCAAGCTCGAAGGTTATGGCGACCGCAAACCCTCGCAACTGTCCGGCGGGCAGCGCCAGCGCGTCGCCCTTGCCCGTGCCTTGGTCAACGAACCCCGCGTGCTGCTGCTTGACGAACCGCTCGGCGCGCTTGACCTCAAACTCCGCGAAGCGATGCAGGACGAGTTGAAGGCGCTTCAGGCCCGTCTCGGCATCACCTTCGTTTTCGTCACCCATGATCAGGGCGAGGCGCTGTCGATGGCCGACAGCCTTGCCGTCTTCAACAACGGCAAGATCGCCCAGATCGGCACACCGGCCGAGGTTTATGCCAAACCGCGCACCCGCTTCGTGGCCGATTTCGTCGGCTCTTCCAATGTCCTCGCGCCCGAAGTCACCCGCGCCTTCGGCGGCCCCGACCGCTGGTCCTCGCTCCGCCCCGAAGCGCTGCGCCTGACCGCGCCGGATGGCGTGGCCCTGTCCGGCACCGTGACCGCGCACCGCTACCTTGGCGCGGGCAGCCGCGTTTCGGTCGCTGTGAACGGCACCGAAGTCTCGGCCCTCGTTCCCGCAGGGCACGGCCTGCCCGCC
The DNA here is from genome assembly GCA_027489375.1 of Paracoccaceae bacterium. Classification (GTDB taxonomy): domain Bacteria; phylum Pseudomonadota; class Alphaproteobacteria; order Rhodobacterales; family Rhodobacteraceae; genus Paragemmobacter. Next base: position 285,977 of record JAIXZW010000001.1, read on the forward strand.
ACGGGCAGCACCGTCGGCCTCGCCTTCGATCCCGCCGCCCTGCATGTGATGGAGGGCGAGGGATGACCGCCCCCGCCGTCCTTCCCGCGCGCGGGCTGGCCGACCGGCTGACCGCGCTGTTCTGGCGGCACCCGCGCGTGCTGCTGTCGCTGCTGCTGGCGCCGCCGCTGCTCTGGCTCGGCGTGGTCTACCTCGGCTCGCTTGCGGCGCTGCTGTTGCAATCCTTCTATTCCATCGACGAATTCTCGGGCGTGGTGAAAGAGGAATTCACCCTCAAGACCTATGCCGAGCTGTTCCGCGCCCAGAACCTCGACATCATCCTGCGCACCGTCCTCATGTCCGCCGCCGTCACGCTGGGCTGCGCGCTGATCGCCTTTCCCATCGCCTATTACGCCGCCCGCTTCGCCAAGGGCCGCTGGAAGGCGGTCTTTTACCTTGGCGTCATGCTGCCGCTCTGGTCGTCCTATCTGGTCAAGGTCTACGCGTGGAAACTCATCCTCGCGAAAGAGGGCATCATCACATGGGCCGCCGACGCGCTGCATCTGTCGATGGTGCTGAACGCGATCCTGTCCATCCCCGGCATCGGCGGGAACTCCCTGTCCACCTCGTGGATCGGCACCTTCCTCGTCTTCGTCTACATCTGGCTGCCCTATATGATCCTGCCGATGCAGGCCGCGCTGGAGCGGGTGCCGTCCAGCATGCTCGAAGCGTCAGCCGACCTTGGCGCAAGCCGCGCGCAGACCTTCCGCACCGTGGTCTTTCCGCTTGCCATGCCCGGCATCATCGCGGGGTCGATCTTCACCTTCTCGCTGACGATGGGCGATTACATCATCCCGCAGATCGTCGGCACCTCGGCCCGTTTCATCGGGCTTGCCGTCTATCAGTTGCAGGGCACCGCCGGAAACATCCCGCTCGCCGCCGCCTTTGCCGTGGTGCCCATCGTGATCATGCTGGTCTATCTGACCGTCGCCAAGCGGATGGGGGCCTTCGATGCACTCTGACCGCGCCTCCTTCGGCCTGCGTGCCGCTGCCCTTGGCGGGTTGCTTTTCCTGCACCTGCCGATCCTCATCATCTTCCTCTACGCCTTCACGACAGAGGAAAAGTCCTACGCCTTCCCGCCCCCCGGCTTGACCACCGAATGGTTCGCCGTGGCGTGGAACCGCGCCGACATCTGGCCGCCGCTCTACCTGTCGCTCTGGGTCGCCACCATATCGACCCTGCTTGCCATGATCCTCGGCACGCTGGTTTCGGCGGCGATGGCGCAGACGCGCTTTTTCGGGCGCGAGCAGATTTCGCTGCTGATCCTGCTGCCCATCGCCCTGCCGGGGGTGATCACCGGCATGTCGCTGCGGTCTGCCTTTTCCATCATGGACATCCCGTTTTCCACGCTGACGATCATCCTCGGCCACGCCACCTTTTGCATCGTGATCGTCTACAACAACGCCGTCGCGCGCTTCCGCCGCCTGTCGGGCGGCATCCTCGAAGCGTCCGCCGACCTTGGCGCGAACAGCTTCCAGACCTTCCGTCACGTGTTTCTGCCCAACCTCGGCTCCGCGCTCCTCGCAGGCGGCATGCTCGCATTCGCCTTGTCGTTCGACGAGGTGATCGTGACCACCTTTACCGCGGGTCAGCAAAGCACCCTGCCGATCTGGATGCTTCAGGAACTCGTCCGCCCGCGCCAGCGTCCCGTCACCAACGTCGTCGCCATCGTCGTCTTCATGGCGACCTTCCTGCCCATCCTGATCGCCTATTACCTGACCAGAAACGGCTCTGAAACCGCAGGCGCCGGCAAATGAAAGGAACCCACATGACCCAGCACATCGACACCGCGCTCCTTATCGGGTCCAGCGTTGAGACCGGTCAGGAAACCGTCGAACCGATCCTGAACCCGCGCACGGGCGCGCTGATCCTCGACGTTCTCGAAGCATCGACCGCGCAGGTGGACCGCGCCGTCGCCGCCGCGCGCCGCGCCTTTGGCCATTGGTCGCGCACCACGCCTGCGGAACGCTCGGCCGCGCTGTTGCGCATCGCCGACCGGATCGAAGCCGAAGCCGATGCCTTCGCCGCGCTCGAGGCGTTGAACTGCGGCAAGCCGATCAACGCCGCCCGTAACGACGAAATCCCCGCCATCGTCGATTGCTACCGCTTCTTCGCAGGGGCCGTCCGCACCCAGCACGGCGCGCTTGCGGGCGAATACATGGCGGGCCACACCTCGATGATCCGCCGCGATCCGGTGGGTGTCATCGCCTCCATCGCGCCGTGGAACTATCCGCTGATGATGATGGCTTGGAAGCTTTGCCCCGCCATCGGCGGCGGCAATACCGTGGTTTTCAAACCGTCCGAGCAGACGCCGCTCACCGCGCTCAAGATGGCGCGCATCCTGTCCGAGGAACTGCCCGAAGGTGTCGTCTCGATCGTCACGGGGCGTGGCCAGACCGTGGGCAACTACCTGATCAACCATCCCGACGTGGACATGATCTCGCTCACGGGCGATGTGGCGACGGGCAAGAAGATGCTGGATGCCGCGGCCAAGACGGTCAAGCGCACACACCTTGAACTGGGCGGCAAGGCCCCCGTGATCGTCTTCGATGATACCGACATCGACGAGGTGGTTTCCGGCCTGCGCGCCTTTGGCTATTACAACGCAGGGCAGGATTGCACCGCCGCTTGCCGCATCTACGCGGGCAAGAAGATCTACGACAGGCTGGTCGCCGACCTCTCCTCGGCCGTATCCTCCATCGCGCTTGGCCTTGACGACGACACGCAGAACGAAATCGGCCCGCTCATCTCGCTCCGCCAGCGCGACCGCGTTGCAAGCTTCGTCAACCGCGCGCGCGAGGTCAGCCATATCGAGGTGACGACGGGGGGCGAGGTGATGCCGAACGGCTTCTACTACAAACCCACCGTCATCGCAGGCGCGCGGCAAGAGGACGAAATCGTGCGGCGCGAGGTGTTCGGCCCCGTCGTCTCGATCACGCCGTTTTCCGAGGTCGATCAGGCCGTGGCTTGGGCCAATGACAGCGACTACGGCCTTGCCTCGTCGGTCTGGACCCGTGACGTGGGCCGCGCCATGTCCACTTCGGCCCAGCTTCGCTACGGCTGCACATGGGTGAACACGCATTTCATGCTGGTCAACGAGATGCCCCACGGCGGGTTGAAGCAATCGGGCTATGGCAAGGATATGTCGGCCTATGCGCTCGAAGATTACACCGTGGTCCGCCACGTGATGATCAAGCATTGATCGCATGCGTTCCGCAGCGGGTTTGTCCCGCTGCGGAAAAACCGCATCGCAGCCGCATAGGCGGGATGAGCACTGCCCGAAGTCAGGTCGCGCCTTACAGCCCCGACATTTTCAGCACCATTTCCGGCAGTCGTGCGCCCTGCACCTCGATCCCCGCCAACGCCGCGTCGATTCCGCGCAAATCCCCGGCCGTCAACTCCACCGTCGCAGCACCAAGGTTCTCTTCCAGACGGTGCTGCTTTGTCGTGCCGGGGATGGGTGAAATCCCGCTGCGCTGCGCCAAAAGCCACGCCAGCGCGATCTGCGCCGGTGTCGCACCCTTGGCCGTGGCCACGTCCCTCACCTCCTCGACCAAGGCCATGTTGGCCATGCGCGCCTCGGGGGCCAGACGCGGCACGAGGTTGCGGAAATCGGTGGCATCGAAGGTGGTCGTCTCGTCGATCTTGCCGGTCAGGAACCCCGCGCCAAGCGGGCTGAATGGCACGAAACCGATGCCCAATTCGTCCAGCAAAGGCAGCAAGTCCACTTCCGGCCCGCGCCAGAACAGCGAGTATTCGCTTTGCACCGCCGTGACGGGCTGCACCGCATGGGCACGGCGGATGGTCTGCACGCCCGCTTCGGACAGGCCGAAATGCTTGACCTTGCCTTCCGCGATCAGGTCTTTCACCGCGCCCGCGACATCCTCGATCGGCACGGCAGGATCGACACGGTGCTGGTAGAACAGGTCGATCCGGTCGGTCCTGAGCCGCTTCAGCGCATCCTCGGCCACGCGGCGGATATGGGCGGGCTGGCTGTTCGTGCCTGCCCCCCGCGCGCCGGTGTCGGGGTCTATGTTGAAACCGAATTTGGTGGCGATGACCACATGGTCGCGGATCGGGGCCAAAGCCTCGCCCACCAGACGCTCGTTGGCAAAGGGACCATAGGCTTCGGCGGTGTCGAAATGCGTCACCCCCAGATCATATGCTCGCCGGATCAGCGCCACCATCTCGGCCTCGTCCGCTGCCGGACCATAGGCCGAGGTCATGCCCATGCACCCGAGGCCGATGACCGAGACTTCCAAAGTTCCAAGTTTGCGCATCTGCATCGGGGCATCTCCTTTTGGGTCGCCCCGTTATAGGCTGGACCTTTTCTGCGGTTTATCCCCTATAATCTGCATCTGGTTGTAAGTCAGGCTTCACAATGCCACGCTATTCGATGAACGAGCTTTCCACATTTGCCGTGGTCGCGCGCGAGCGCAGCTTTACCAAGGCCGCTGCCCTGCTTGGCGTGTCGGCCTCGGCCCTCAGCCAGACCATCCGGCATCTTGAGGAAACGCTTGGCCTGCGCTTGCTGACGCGCACCACCCGCAGCGTTTCCCTGACCGAGGCGGGCCAGCGCCTGCTCGACACCGTGGCCCCGCGCTTCGACGACATCCACGCCGAACTCGTCCAGCTCAGCGCCCTGCGCGACCGCCCTGCCGGAACCGTCCGCATCACGGCCAGCGAATTCGCCGCCGAAAGGGTGCTGTGGCCAAAGCTGGTTCCGATCTTGCGCGATTATCCCGAAATCAACCTCGAACTCTCGATCGACCACGGCTTCCGCGACATCGCCGCCGATGGCTTCGACGCCGGCGTGCGCCTTGGCGAAAGCGTCGACAAGGATATGGTCGCCGTGCGGATCACTCCCGACGGGCGGTTGGTTGCCGTGGCAACGCCGGAGTATTTCGCGCGGAACCCGCCGCCGCAAACGCCGAAAGACCTGACCGCGCATCGCTGCATCAACCTGCGCATGGTCACGGGCGGCGGGCTTTACGCCTGGGAATTTGAAAAGGCTGGCGAAGATCTGCGGGTGCGGGTGACGGGGCAAGTCACTTTCAATTCGGTCAACGCCTGCCTGCAAGCGGTGCTCGACGGTTTCGGCATCGCCTTCCTGCCGGAAGCCGCCGTAAAGCCCCATCTGGCCACCCGAGAACTGCAACTCGCGCTGGACGATTGGAGCCAGCCGATCGCGGGCCTGCACCTCTATTACCCAAGCCGCCGCCACATCTCGCCCGCCTTCCGCATCATCATCGACGCGTTGCGCCATCGTGAGATTTGAGCCTCGGGCAAAATCGAGGCGGTGCGCGGGTCGTTTCCGATCCGCGGGTACCGGGCGCATCAGCGGGAAACGGCAATGGTCCCGCTTTGACCCAAATCATCGCGGTGCCCTTCGTGGCGGGGCATGATCGGGCAGTTCACCGGGGAGTTTCCGATGTTTGCAGATGTCCTGTCCGAAGGAGCCGCGCATTTCCTGTTCTTCACGGGGAAGGGGGGTGTCGGGAAGACATCCCTCAGCTGTGCCGTGGCGCTGGCCTTGGCGGATGCGGGAAAGCGGGTGTTGCTGGTCAGCACGGACCCTGCATCGAACCTTGACGAGATGCTGGGGACGGCACTCGCGGACAGGCCAACGCCCGTTGCCGGAGCGGCGACGCTGTTTGCCATGAACATCGACCCCGACGCGGCGGCCGAAGATTATCGGGCGCGGGTGATCGGGCAGTTGGGGCCGGAGGCCGGAGAGGCGGAAAAGGCGACGGTGCGGGAACAGCTTTCGGGGGCATGCACCATCGAGATCGCGGCTTTCGACGAGTTCGTGGGGTTGCTTGCGGGCGATGCGGCAGGGTTCGACCACGTGATCTTCGACACCGCGCCTACGGGACATACGCTGCGGCTGCTGAGCCTGCCGCGGGCATGGACGGGGTTCTTGCAGGGCAACGACCGTGGTGCGTCCTGCCTTGGCCCGCATTCGGGGCTGAAGATGCAGGAGGATCGGTTCCGCAGGGCGCTGGCGGCCCTGTCCGATCCGGCGCAGACGTCGATCGTGCTTGTGACGCGGGCGGATCGCGGCGCGGTGCGCGAGGCGGCGCGGACCTCGGACGAGTTGCGGGCACTGGGGTTGGGCAACCAGCGGCTGGTGGTGAACGGGGTGTTCCGTGCCGCGGGCAGGGGGGATGCGGTGGCCGAGGGGTTGGCGCGGGACCATGCGGCGGTGATTGCGTCTCTGCCCGCGAACCTTGCCGCCCTGCCGCGGAGCGAGGTGCCGCTGCGGTCGTTTGACATGGTGGGATTGCCTGCGCTGCGCGCCCTGTTCCGGGACGAGGCGCCCATCGCGGCGGCGGCCGTTCCGGCGGCGATGACCGACGTGGCAGGGCTTGATGCGATGGTCGACGATCTGGCCCGTGCGGGTCGCGGTCTGGTGATGGTGATGGGCAAGGGAGGCGTCGGCAAGACGACCGTGGCGGCGGCCGTTGCCGTGGGGTTGGTCAGGCGGGGGCATCGGGTGCATCTGACCACAACCGACCCCGCCGCCCATGTGTCTTTGGTGGTGGAGGGCGGGTTGGACGGGCTGACGGTCGACCGCATCGACCCCGTCGCTGAAACCGCCCGCTATGTGGAGAAGGTGATGGCGACCAAGGGGCGCGGTCTGGATGCGGCGGACAGGGCGCTGATGCTGGAAGACCTCGCCTCGCCCTGCACGGAAGAGGTGGCGGTGTTCCACGCCTTTTCCCGCATCGTGGCCGAGGCGCGGGGGGCGTTCGTGGTGATGGATACGGCCCCCACCGGCCACACGTTGCTGCTGCTGGACGCGACGGGGGCGTATCACCGGCAGATGACGCAGGACATGGGGGCGGTGCAGGGCCGGATCGTCACGCCGCTGATGCGGTTGCAGGACCCCGATTACACCAAGGTGATCCTGGTGGCGCTGCCCGAGACGACGCCTGTTTCGGAAGCGGCGGGTCTGCAGGATGATCTGCGGCGGGCGAAGATCGAACCCTGGGCCTGGGTGGTGAACCGCTCGCTGGGGCGTAGCGGGACGACGGACCCGTTGCTGCAACGGCGGATCGCGGGCGAGGCGACGCAGATTGCCCGCATCAAGGCCGGTCTGGCGCGGCGGATGTATCTTGTGCCCTTCCGTCCCGAGCCGCCGGTGGGCATCAACCAGCTTTCGGCGCTTACGTGACCTCTGCCCTGGCGGGTTTGCTGCCCGCATGGGCGGCGCACCAGTCGGAAACCGCGTCCGGACAGGTGGGCAAGCCTTCGATGCAGTCCCCCGCAAAAGCCAGAAGCGCCGCGAGGTTGAGACCGTTGACACCGACGAGGACGGGCAGACCAAGGTGCAGGGCTTCCGCAATGACGGGTGCCAGACCTTTGCCTTCGGACTCGCGTTTGCCGAACTTGTTGACGATCAGGATGTCCGCGCCGTCGAGGCGGCGTTCGACTTCGTGGACCGTCTGCTCGAGTGCGCCGCTGTCGAGGATGCATCCCCGCGCCAGTTCGCCGCGATCCTCGCTGATGCGGACCGTCGGGCCGTCGGGCAGGACGCGCAGGTCCATGTCGCATTTCTTGCGGTCGGGGCGTTCGTGGTTCGATTGCACCGTTCCGGCGAGCCTGAAGCCACGCGCCGCCAGACGTTCGGCGACATCCGCAACGAGGGCATCAGTCCGGCCGCGGCCCTGCAGGCTGACATAGGCGATGCGCATGGTTTCCCCCCGTGAAGGCTGGCCCGTCCGGAGATACCGGACGGGCCGGTTGGCTAGAGTTCGACTTCCCACGATTTGTAGGACGCCTTGGCGGCGGCGGGGGTTGCATCCGAGATCTTGCGGATGTCCGCCCATGTCTGCTTGTAGTTCGGCAGGATCAGCTCGTTGGTGCCCGCGTTGATCACGTTGCCCTGCGTGCCGTTGGGCGCGCCGAAGACCATGAAGGTTTCGTTCTTCCTGGCCGTCGCTGCCGGATAGGCGAGCGCTTGCGTGGCGCCGACATCGTTGTAGACCTCGACCATGTCGCCCGCCTTCAGGCCCAGTTCCGCCATGTCATCGGGGTGGATCTGGATGAAGGGCACGGGCAGGCGGTCCATGACGAAGTCGTTCTTCTGGTCGAGGAACCAGTTCTGCCAGTTCAGGTTGGCCCGTCCGTTGTTGATCAGGAAACGGTGGTTCGCCTGCTGCTGCGCCTTGCCGGGGGCTTGCAGACCCCGCCACGACCCCATGCAGAAGAGCGCCTTGCCGTCTTCCCTGCCGTGGCGGGTAAAGACACCATCCTCGTAAAGCCGCGCAGTGCCGACGAGCGCGCCGTTTTCGTAGCCCTTGACCGGTTCCTGCACGCCGTTGTTGCCGGCGGCGCGAAGCCGTTCATAGGTGACTTCGGGGTTGCCGGAATTGTACCCGTCCATGAAGGCGTCTTCTTCGGTCTTCCAGTCGAAGCCCTTGAACTGGTCGGCGTAGTCGTTCCGCCCCCCTTCGCGCAGCACGCGTTCCAGATGGTTGGCCAGCCGTGCCGCGATGATGCAGTCGGGTTGGGCCGAACCGGGGGCGTCCATGTATTTCTCGACCAGCCGCAGCCGGCGTTCGCCGTTCATGGAAGTCAGGTTCATCTCGCCCGACTCCACCGCGGGCAGGATCACATGCGCGGCCTGTCCGATCTGGCTGTGGATGATGTCCACATCGACCGAGAAGATGCCGCCCGCGTTGATCGCGCCGACGATGGCGTCCACCAGTTCCTCGCGCGTGGCACCGGCGCGGGCGTCCATCGCCTCTTTCACCATGTTGGTCCGGCGGTTGTAGACGCGCTTGAACTCGGCCGCGTTGAGGGTGGTCTTGTAATGGTCGTTTGCCCAGATGTGATGGACCTTGCCGCCGCCCGAGATGATGAGTTGGTCGATATAGGGGGCGGGGCGGCCGACATGGGCGTCGGAGGGGCGGAAGTAGCCTTCCTGATGCCCGCCAAGACGGCAGACGCCGCCGCCTTCGCGCCCGACGTTGCCGGTCGCAAGGCCGATGTTCACCAATGAGCCGATGACACGGTAGTTGTCGTTGCCCCAGATGATGCCCTTTTCGTAACCCGTCACCGTCTTGCGGCGCGAGCCGTCCTCTTTGGGCTTGGCGATCCACTCGGCGGCCTGCCTGATCTGGTCTTCGGTCAGGCCCGTGATCTTGGCCCCGTCGGCAAGGCTCATCTTGCAGGCGGCGCGTGCGGCTTCGAAAGAGCCGAGTGCGGCAGGGTGGGCGGCATCTTCGGCCACCGCCACGTCGCCCTGATAGGTCGATTGGGCGATGAAGTCCGCGTCAACCCAGCCTTGGTCGGCGATATGGGTGAAGAGGGTGTTGAAAAGCGCGAGGTCGCTGCCGCTGGCAATCGCCAGATGCAGCACGTTTTCGGCGCCCGCCACCTGTTCGCAGGCATCCACCGTGACCGTGCGGCGGGGATCGACGACGATCACCCTGGCTCCGTTCTGCATGCCCTTGACCATGTGGTTCAGGAACAGGTTGGTCTGGCATTCCATCGGGTTCGTGCCGACCAGCATGATCGTGTCGGCCACCTGATAGTCGGTGTAGGAGTAGTTCAATTCGTCCACGCCCATGTCGCGGGTGCTGTGCACTTCTGAGTTATAGGCGGGGCGGTTGTGGATGCGGCAGTGCTTCACCTTCATCGCGCCGAAGTAGAGCTTGCCCGTGCCCCATGTGTTCTCGTACCCGCCAGCCGAACCGCCGTGGTCGAACATCGAGACGTAGAGATCGTCCTCTTTGTCCTTGTCGATCACGCGGGCCGTGACGCGGGCGACGAGGTCGAGCGCATCATCCCAGCTTGTCGGCTGCCATGTGCCATAGCGCCAGACCATCGGTTCGGTCAGGCGTTGCTGCTGCGTGCCGGTGATGTCGGAGCGCCGGTTCTCGGCCATCCGTGCGCCTCGGACGGAGCCGAGGCCCGAGTTCACCTCGCAGTTCACATCCGGCTTGATGACCAGATGCACGTCCTGCCCGTTCTGCTTGACCACGTTATACATCGAGGGCGCATACCACGCCTCGGTTTCGGCGCCTTGCTGGGTCGAGAGGTCCACGCCGAACTTGTTCGAGGCGGGATCGGTGCCGCCCTGTTTCTTCAGCGGCCAAGTATAGGCTTTGTAGCCGCATCCCACGATGCAGTAGTGGCATGTGACGTTGTGTTCCCTTGCGTCTGCGGGAATGATCGGCAGACGGTCGACGTTGCGTTTGTAAGCCATCGCTTCCCCCTTACGCTTGCAGGACGTTGGACAGACGGCCGTAGATCAGCTCGTCCGCGCCTTCGGCATAGATGTCGCCCTTGTCGTCCACGCGCAGGGCGAATTGCGGCAGGTTCTGCGTGGCGTGGCCCCAGACCTGCTGGCCGCCCTTTTCGCAATCGAAGCGGCTGAAATGGCCGGGGCAGTTCAGCGTCTTGTCCGAGGCGGCGTAGCTCATCACGAAGCCCTTGTGCGGGCAGAGCACGGAATAGGCGACCACATCGCCATCCGGTCCCGCGCCGCCTTCGACCCTTGTTCCGAGCTTGAGCAGAATTCCGGGGCTGTCGGCGTCGGGATAGGCGATGTCCAGAGGTTCATCCACCTTGAGGTCTGCGATGTTGCCCAGCTTGGTCGAGGGGTAATCGACCATTGCCAGGGCGGGCGAAGCCTTGGCCTGACCCGCAGGCAGCACGGTCGCCGCCGCGGCACCTGCCACACCGAGGACACCGCCGCGCAGGAACTGGCGTCGGCCCACGTCGACCAGACGATTGCATTTCATGGAATGGCTCCTCTCTTGCTCTTGTCGCTGCAAGGGTAGCGAGTTGCAGCCGCACCCTGCGACAGGCCCGAAGGCTTTGCCGCATTGCGGCAAGTCGTTCACAGGATGCAGATTTTTCGGGCGTTCGGATTTCCGAACATCGCGGCCCGCCCTAGATGCCCAATTTCTGCATTTTCTCCCAAAGCGTGGTCCGCGACACGCCCAGCAGCTTTGCCGCCTCGATCACGTGGCCGCCGGTCCGCTCCAGCGCCCGCAGGATATGCGTCCGCTCGGCGGTATCGCGGGCTTCGGACAGGGTTGGCAGGCGGTCGGCGGCGGTGGTCTGGCGTTCGGGGAAAAGGTCGGACGGGAAGAGCGTGTCGCCGGTTGCGGTCGCCATCGCCTGCACCAGTCGCGCCCGCAGCTCGCGCCCGTTTCCGGGCCAGTCATGGTCACGCACCGCCTGTTCGGCCAAGGCGGAGATGCCGCGCAGCGGCATCTCGCGCCGTGCATTCATCGCATCGAACATGCGGTGCAGGAGCCAGGGCGCATCCTCGGGGCGTTCCGCCAGAGGCGGGATCGGAATTTCGAAAAGGTCGAGGCGGAAGAAGAGATCGCCCCGGAACCTGCCGTCGCGCAGGGCTGCTTCCATTCCGGCCCCGCAGGCCGCGACAAGGCGGGCGAGGGGAGGCGAGTCGAGCCAGACCGACAGGCGGTCTTGTCCTTTAGGCGGCAGACGTTCCAACCCGTTCAGAAAGAGGGTGCCATCACCGACCGCAGCTATGGCCGCATCGAGTTCGGCCAAGGGATCATCCGCCCGCGACAGGTTCGCTTCGGCAAAGGGGGCAGCGCTGCGGTCCGACAGGTGATGGATGCGCCGCGCCACCAAGGCCTTGCCGGTTCCCGCCCCCCCGCGCACCAGCACGGGACGGTCATTTTCCGCCGCTTGCGCGACAAGGACGCCGATGCGGCGTGCGGCGGAAGACTGGCCGAAGGGCTGGTCGACTGCCTCGCCCTTGGGTCGAAGCAGATGCGCCAGCCGGTCCAGAAAACCTGCCATCTCGAAAGGCTTGGTGACGTAATCCGCAGCGCCCGCCTGCAACAGCCTGACGGCTTGGTCGATCCCGCCCTGGCCTGTAATGAAGAGGAAGGGCGGCGGTGTGGCGGTGCGGCAAAGCGTTGCAAACAGGTCTTCGCCCGTGCCGTCAGGCAACCGGATGTCGCAGACCACCGCGTCGATCGGTGCGCGAGGCGTGCGCAAGGCGCCGACGGCCCGCTGCATCAGCTTGACCCAGACCACGTCTGCCCCTTCGAGCCGCAGACGCTGCTCGATCGAGGCTCCCATGATCTCGTCGTCTTCGACCAGCGCGATGCGGCGACCTTTCAGCATGACGCACCCTGGGGCAGGACGACCTGAATGACCGACCGGTCCACCTTGCGGAAATAGTCGATCCGACCGCCCAGTCCGGCAACCATGTCGCGCACGAGACGCAGACCCACGCCGCCGCCGGGTTGGACAGGGGCGGTGCTGAGCAGGCGCGCCTGTGCCTCGCCGGACAGGCCCGCGCCGTTGTCGTGGATCGTCAGGCGAAGGCTTCCGTCGATTTCCGAGACCGAAAAGCCGACCGACCCGTCCGGACCGGCAGCGGTCGAGGCGTTGAGCAAGAGGTTCAGCGCCACCTGACGCACGGGTCCCGCCGGAAATCGGGCCAGAAGCGGCTGCGGCGCTTCGACCTGCCACGCAAGGTCCTGCCCCAATCGAAGGGTTTCCGGTTCGAAGAGAAGGCGCAGATCATCGAAGTCCTCGCGGGACAGGGTCACGCCCTGACGGTCCAGCCGGTTCTGTTCGAGCGTTGCCCGCGCCACGTCGCGCAGATGCCGCAGGCCGCGTTCGAGCAGGTCCGCCGAAGCCCGGACCACCTCGGGGCGATCGGCATAGGTGCGGATCGTGTCGGCAGCGTTGAGCAATCCGCCCAGAGGGTTGTTGATCTCGTGCGCCAGAGACGACGACAGCCGCCCGAGGCTGACGAAGCGTTCCCGTTCCGCCAAGCGCCGCTCGGCCTCGGCCTTCGCGGCGGCAGCCCCGGTCATGCTGTTGAAGGTCCGGAACAGGCGCCCGAGTTCGGTATCCCCCGCAGGGATGCGTTCGCGTGCGATCGCGACGGGTGCGCCTTCGGTCCTTGCCATATGGGCGGACAGCGTTGCCACGGGGCGCAGCATCCGCCGCATCGCCCAGTAACCTCCTGCGGCCAAGGCACAGGTCGCAAGCGCGTTTCCGGCAAGAAGCCATGCCAGCACCCGACGGCGTTCGGCGACAAGGTCGGCAACATCGAGTTCGGACAGGATGCTGCCGACGCGCCGCCCTTGGTAGGTCAGGTCGGACAAGACCCGGACATGCGGATCCTCGCCGTTCAGCCGGATCGTCTCGACGGCCTGCGCCGCCGCGGCAAGGGGACCAAGATCGGCATCGACCGGCGCGCGCAGGGGATCGGACGCTGCGATGACCTTGCCGCCTTCGTCAGCCACGACCGTGAGGACCATGCGCTGGCCGGCCATCGCGGCCGTCGCGCGGTCGAGGGTATCGTACACCTCCCACACATCGCGGCGCAGGACGGCGGGACCAAGCGCCACCGTCAGCCCGTCGACATGCAGGCGTGCGAGTTCGCGCAATCGCTCTTCCTGAACCGCCCCCAATGTCGCCATGACCTGTTGCGAGGCGACCACCCCCACCAGCACCATCAGCCCCGCCGCAATGAGGGGCACGCGCAGGGAAAGGGGCAGGCCGCGGATCATCCCGCCACATCCCGCATGCGCGCCCGGATGCCGTCGAACAGCGCGACATCTCCGGCGACCACCGCGTCGAGTTGCAGCAGCGCCAGCGCCGAGCGCCCTTTGTCATCCAGATCCATGCCGAGAAGGGCGTCCCGCAAAGAGGCGACGATGCCGGTGCCGACATCCGCCCTGCGCGCCACGAAGGGTGGAAAGCCCAAAGGCTCGGACCGTCCGATCACCCTTATTCGGGCGGTCAGTTCCGGTTCGACGGCGGACAGAGCCTCCCAGACGTAGCCGTCGACGCTGCCCGATCGGGTCAGCCCGCCCGCCACAGCCCGCACCACGTTGCGATGGCCGTAGGTAAAAAGCGTGCGGCCGAAGAAAGTCTCGGGCCGCTCGCCGATACGGGCGAGGTCGGACGCCGTGACCAGCCAGCCGGAATTGCTGTCCGGATCGGAAAAGGCATGCGCCCCGCCGCGCAGATCGGCGAGCCCTTCGGCCGGAAACTCCGCGCCGGTGATGAGATAGGATTGATAGAGCGGCGCACCGCGCCAGACCGGCACTCCCAGTAGCGACAGGGCGTCTTCGTGTTGAAGGTAGGGAAAGCCGCAGAGCCAAGCCGCATCCGCTCCGCCTTCCAGAAGCAACCCCGTCACTTCCTGATAGGTCCGGCGCTGGATCAGCTCGATTTCCAGACCTGTTGCTTGCCCCAAGGCCGCCTTGAGGCGCGCGATCACCTCGGCATCGTTGTCGAGAAACACCGGTGTCAGGCCCAGCCGGATCGGGGCGGAGGCCCGCAGGACCGTCGGCGTTGCAAGGGCCATTCCCGCCGTCGTCCCGAACCCCGACAAGAAAGCGCGCCTGTCCATGCCTTTCCTCCTTGGCCAGAGCATAGGAAGCATCCCCGCCACGATGCAACAGGGTTGCGCGCCTGTCACCCCATCGTCCGGGGGCAGGGTCCGCCCGACCCGCGGCAGGGGAGGCGAGGTCATTCACGTTCCGGGCGGGGAAGGCGGCGCAGTGCGGTTCGCCGGATGCCGAAGGAAACCCCGGGTGTCACAAAACTTTCACTGGACCATTTTAAAGCATTCGATAATTCTGGAAGTATGGATATCAAAACCGCCGCCCAGTCCTTCGCCACGCTCGGTCATCCCGACCGGCTTGCCGTGTTCCGCCTTTTGATGCGGTTCGCCCCCCGGGGCGTCCGCCCGACCGAGATGGCCGAAGTGCTGAAGCTCAAGCAGAATACCCTGTCGCACCATCTTGCCGATCTCGCCTCGTCGGGCCTTGTCCGGGCCGAGCGGCAGGGGCGGTCGTTGTTCTATTCGGTCGACCTCGACCGTGCCGAAGCGATCCTTGGCTATCTTGCGCTCGATGTCGGGCGTGCGCGCCCCGATCTTGTCTCGCCGCTTCTTTCGGCTGCCCGCGAGGCCCCCATGCAAAGCTCCGGTTTCAACGTCCTGTTCATCTGTTCGGGAAATTCGGCCCGTTCGATCTTTGCCGAGGCGCTTCTGCGCGATCTTGGAAAAGGCCGGTTTCATGCCTTTTCGGCGGGCACAAGACCGGGAACCGCGCTCAATCCCTTTGCGCTCGAAGTTCTTGGACGGAACGGTCACGCCACGGCGGACCTGCGCGCCAAGCATATCGGCGAATTCCAGCAGCAGGGCGCGGCGGTCATGGATTTCGTCTTTACCGTCTGCGATGCGGCGGCGGCGGAGGAATGCCCGCCGTGGCCGGGCCAGCCCATCACGGGTCATTGGGGTCTGCCCGATCCGGTGAGGGCAACCGGCACCGATGCGGAAAAGGCGCTGGTCTTTGCGCAGACCTATGCGGCCCTGCGCCGCCGGATCGCCGCATTCGTCGAATTGCCCTTTGCGGAGCTGAACCGCCTTACGCTTCAAACCCGCATCGACGGGATCGGCGCCGATGCGCCCAACGTTCAGAAAGGATGACCCCCATGCCGCGTATTGCCCTCAACGGTCTTGGCCGGATCGGAAAGCTTGTGCTGCGGGACCTGATCGACACGGGCGCAGGTGGCGAGATCGTCCTGATCAACGACCCTGTCGGAGATGCCGCGCAACACGCCCTGCTGATGGAGTTCGATTCGGTTCATGGCCGCTGGAGAACCCCTGTCGGTCAGAGCGGGGATGCCCTGGTCCTTGGTGGCCGAACGATCCGGCTGACGCATCAGAAGGCCATCGAGGCGCTGCCGCTGGCAGAGTTGGGCGTCGATCTGGTCGTGGATTGCACGGGGGTGTTCAAGACCGCGGCGAAGCTTGCGCCCTATTACGCGGCAGGCGTCGGGAAGGTCGTCGTCAGTGCCCCCGTCAAGGACGGCGGCGCGTTGAACATCGTCTACGGTGTGAACCACGCGCTTTATGACGGGTCGCAGAAGCTTGTCACCGCGGCGTCCTGCACGACGAATTGCCTTGCCCCTGTCGTCAAGGTCATCCACGAAAGCCTTGGCATCCGTCACGGGTCGATCACCACGATCCATGATGTCACCAATACCCAGACCATCGTCGACCGCCCCGCCAAGGACATGCGCCGTGCGCGTTCCGCCCTGATGAACCTTATCCCCACCACGACGGGTTCGGCCACGGCGATCACGATGATCTATCCCGAACTCAGGGGGCGCCTGAACGGCCATGCCGTCCGCGTGCCGCTTTTGAATGCCTCGCTCACCGATTGCGTGTTCGAGGTGGAACGCCCGACCACGGCCGAGGAGGTGAACGCGCTTCTTGCCGCGGCCGCCGACGGGCCGTTGAAAGGCATCCTCGGCTACGAGACGCGTCCGCTCGTGTCGTCCGATTTCACCAACGATCCCCGCTCGGCGGTCATTGATGCCCCGTCGACGATGGTGATCAACGGCACGCAGGTCAAAATCTACGCCTGGTATGACAACGAATGGGGCTATTCCTGCCGCCTTGCGGACATTGCCCGAATGGTTGCAGGGTCGATGTGACGATGCCCGCCGAAAAGGTCCGTCCGCCTGCGAATCCTCTGCGTGCCTATGCTGCCGTCACGGCTGCCTATTGGGCTTTCATGCTGTCGGACGGTGCGCTGCGGATGCTGGTGCTGCTGCATTTCAACGGTCTGGGCTTCAGCCCGATCCAGCTTGCGTGGCTGTTCCTGCTGTATGAGGTGGCAGGGATCGTGACCAACCTTGCCGCCGGATGGCTTGCCGCGCGCTTCGGCCTTGCGGCGACGCTTTACGCGGGGCTGGCCTTGCAGATCGGGGCGCTGGCCGCTTTGGCACAGCTTGATCCCGCGTGGTCGATCCCGGCCTCGGTCGCTTTCGTCATGGCGGTGCAAGGCTTGTCCGGCGTGGCCAAGGATCTTGCCAAGATGTCGTCGAAATCGGCGGTCAAGCTGTTGGCCCCAGCGACGGAGGGGGGGCTTTTCGTCTGGGTTGCCGCCCTGACCGGATCGAAGAATGCGGTCAAGGGGGGCGGATTCTTCCTTGGCGCGGCGCTTCTGGCGGTGGCGGGGTTCCAAGCGGCTGTCTGGGCGATGGCTGGCGTGCTGGCCGTCATTCTGGCCGCCGTCGTGCTGTTCCTGCCCGCCGGCCTGCCGGGCCGGATGAAGGCCGGAGAGGTCTGGGGGGGCTGGCGGTCGAAGGATGCCCGCGTGAACCGCCTGTCGCTTGCCCGCCTATTCCTGTTCGGCGCACGCGATGTGTGGTTCGTCGTCGGCATCCCCGTCTATTTCCAGTCCGTCCTGTCGGACGGCACAGCCGAGGGCAGGCGCTGGGCGTTCTTCCTCGTCGGTGGATTCATGGCGCTCTGGATCATCGCCTATGGCGCGGTGCAGGCCGGCGCGCCGCGTCTTCTCGGCCACAAGGGGATGTCCGTGGACAAGACCGCACGCGCCGCCGTGACCTGGGCCGCGGCACTGGTGCCGGTTCCGCTTGTGCTTGCGGGTGCGGCCTTGCTGGCGGGGCAACCGACGCCTTGGCTGACCGTGGTGCTGGTGCTTGGGCTGCTTGCCTTCGGCTTCGTGTTTGCGGTCAATTCGTCGGTCCATTCCTATCTGATCCTTGCCTTTGGATCGGCAGAACGGATCACACGCGATGTGGGCTTTTACTACATGGCCAATGCCGCAGGCCGCCTGACCGGCACGCTTCTGTCGGGGGTCAGCTTCCAGTTCGGCGGACTGCCGCTGTGCCTGGCCACGGCAAGCGCGATGGCCTTTGCAGGCTGGCTTTCCGCGCGCCGCCTTGTCGGGCGGTGAAGGGGCAGGGCGGGACAACGCCCTGCCTTGGGGATTAGCGGGCGGTGAAACGGTAGCCTTTGCCCGCGCGTTCGATCTTGCCGAATTTCGGGGCGGTCAGGTGGGCACCCGTGACCATCACCGCATCGGTCGCCAGCATGTCGAGCGCACGCGCACGGGTCCTTTGCGCCTGCCCGCCATCGACGTCGAAAACCACGCCCAGCGACGGGTCGGCAAGCTGGACGTCCTGCACATGGACGACATCCGCCATGTGGATCAGGGTCTGGCCGCCATCCTCGATCCGCAGGCCCGCATGGCCCGGGGTGTGGCCGGGCAGCGAGAGGACGGTGACACCGGAGATGACGCTGTCGCCATCGGCCACCAGCCGCAGACGGTCGCGATAGGCCGAAAGCGTGCCGGTCGCCAAGGCCTGCCAGCCCTTCACCATGTCATTAGCACCGGCGAAATTGGCGTCGGATGCCCAGAAATCCCGCTCCGGCGCGGTCATCAGGAGTTCGGCGTTGGGAAACACCGCCGCGCCATCGGGCGTGATCGCCCCCGCCACGTGGTCGGGGTGCAGGTGGGTCATGAAGAGATGCGTCACATCCGACGGTTTCACCCCCGCTTCGGCCAGCGCCTCGGGCAGCATCCCCGAGGTCGGGCCGAACAGTCCGCGCGTTCCGGCATCGACCAGCACCAGCGCGTCGCTGGAGCGGATGAGGTAAGAGTTGCAGTGCGTCTGCACCTCGGATTTGCCCGCAGCTTGCAGAAGTTCCGCCACGCGACCGGCATCGCAATTGGTGATGATTCCGGCATCGAATGTCAACTTGCTGTCGATCAGGGCAGTGACGCCAAGCGCACCGATCTGTTGGGTCGTGGTCATTCCGGTGATCTTCCCGTTCCCGCTACGCTTTCTGAAACCCTTGCCGTGGCCCTGTTCCCGGTCCTTTCTGGCAAGGGGCACCTTTATTCGGCGGCCTCGGCCCCCGTCGTTCCGTTGCCCAACGTCTGCCAGTCCACCTCTTTTGGAAAGACGCCTTCGCGTGAGGCGATGCGGCGCGCGCGGTTCCACCGTGCCGATGGCGGGGCCGCCCTCGGCCACGGTGCGGGCGGCATCGACCATAAGGCTGCGGAATTCCACGATGGCAAGGTCGGAGGCGCCGAGGATATCGGTCGTGCGGACCGTGATGGCCCCCATCGATACACACATGACGATTTCCTGATGGGGAGTGCCCTTGATGCCGATGCAGTTGCCCTTCACGTCGAACTTCCAGCCGTGGTAAAGGCAGCGCGGGCCGTTCTCCTCGTTCCGGCCGAAGATGAGCGAGGCGCGGCGGTGGGGGCAGAGTTCATCCAGCAGGCCGAGTTCGCCCGCGCTGTTGCGAATGGCGACGTAGCGGCGGCCGATGGCTTCGACCAGAACCGGCGTGCCGTCGGGTTCCGCCCCCTCTTCCACCAGACAGACCGGAACCCAGTGCTGGGGCATCAGCCGCGCCATCGGGGCATCCTTTTCCACGCCGCAGAGCAGGTCGTTCTCTTCGGGCAGGAGCATCGCGGGGTCCCGCTCGGTTCAATCTTAGGCATCTAGGGTCAGGACCCGTTGATCTTGGTTCTGCAGCGCGATTCAGGCTCCGCGAGGAGGCTGAGTGATGACCAATCTTTTTTGGCTGACGGACGCGCAGATGGCACGGCTGCAGCCCTTCTTTCCCAAGAGTTTCCGAAGATCAGAAAACAGTCCGGGGGACTGTTTTCCTGAGGATGGGCAAGCCCCGTGTCGATGACAGGCGGGTGCTGAGTGGCATAATATTCATCAATCGCAATGGCTTGCGGTGGCGCGATGCGCCGAGGGAATATGGCCCGCCCAAGACCCTCTACAACCGCTGGAAACGGTGGAGCGTCAAACGGGTCTTCGCCCGTTTGATGATGGCCTTGCCTCTCAGTTAGCCGTTCCGAAGACGGTGATGATCGACGCGACCTACCTCAAGGCGCACCGCACGCCGACCAGCCTGCGGTCGAAAACGCGGGAGGCGGCGACCGGAGGGGCCGTCTGATCGGTCGAACCAAAGGCGGCATGAACACCAAGTTGCACGCCGTCACCGACGCCGATGGTCGCCCGATCCGGGTCTTCATGACCGCAGGCCAGGACAGTGATCACACCGGCGCGGCAGTGCTGCTGAGCGGATTGCCAAAGGCGGATTGGCTGCTCGCCGACCGGGGATATGACGCCGACTGGTTCAGAGATGCGTTGAAAGACAAGGGGATAAGACCCTACCTTGCCGCCAAGTCGCGCGAATTCGTGGACCGTGGCGTGGATGCGCTGGTGATTTCCGACTCGCCCGGCGTGATGCGCCCCGAGCGGGCCTTTTCCGCCCTCTCCGCCGTGCGGCAGGCCATCGGCAGGACCGAGCTGCATTTCCACTGCCACACCAGCGGCGGCCTTGCGCACGAGGCCTGACGTCAGGCGATCCGCGCCTATGTCGATGTGATCTGGACCGCCGCCCGCCTGCTCGCATGGGGTTCGGCCCTGCCCGCCGCGCGTGACATTGTGGCAATGGCGCGGGAGGAGGGCTGCGAGACGGACATGGACGATACCGTTCTGGCCGAAATCGACGACTGGTTCTACTGGGCCGCCCATGCCGAAGGGCGCAAGGTGCCCGAGCAAAAGCCCTTCGATCAGGCCGATTACCGCAGCCATGTCGGGCATCAGATACACGGAGGCATGATCTCGAACCTTGTCCAGCAGCTCAAGGATCGGGGGCTGGCAGCGCACCTGCCCGCCGTGCTGGAAGAGGCCGCGCTGATCCGCGCCGAGCCTGGCTATCCGCATATGTCCACGCCGTTCTCGCAATTCGTCGGCGTTCAGGCGCTGATGAACGTGACGCAGGGCGAACGCGACGCCGCCCCGCCGCCTTTCAGGACTTCCGCTAGAACCGCCGCCCCGTCACGATCCGCCCGCGCCCGCATCCCGTGGCTTGCCTGACCGAAGCATTGCTGGCCGACGACAGCATCGCGCGGGTCGAGGTGCGGCACGAGGCGGGTCTGGACCTGACGATCGAGCGGGCCTGAGCGGCGGCGGTCAGGCACTGGCAGGGGCGATGTTCGTCATGTGGCGCGGGGCTACGCCGTAGTGCTGGCGGAAGGATTTGGCAAAGGAATTCGGCGAGGTGAAACCGCAGGCTTCGGCGACGGCATGCACCGGCATGTCTGTTTCGGTCAACAGCGCCCGCGCCCGTTCCAGCCGGAGTTGCCGCAGGTAACGCTTGGGCGAGGTGCCGACATAGCGCAGGAACATGCGTTCGATATGGCGGCGCGAGGTGCCGAGACGGTCGGCAAGTTCGCTCAGGTCGATGTCGGCGACGAGATCGGACTCGAAGGTGCGGATGACCGAGACGAGGAGGGGGTTGCGCACGCCGAGGGTGGAGGAGAGCGACATGCGCTGTTGCAGATGTGCGGGGCGTTGCTGTCCGTGCAGGCACATCTTCAGCACCGCATCGCCAAGGCGCGAGCCGTGATTGCGCGAGACGATCTCGATGAAAAGATCGGTAGCGGCGGCCCCGCCCGCGCAGGTCAGGATGCGCTCGTCCATGCAGTATAGCTGTTCGAGCGGTTTCAGCGTCGGGAAGGTCGCGGCAAAGGGGGGCAGGTTTTCCCAATGCAGGGTGAAGCGGCGACCTTGCAGCAAGCCCGCCTTGGCCAAGGCATAGGCACCGGTGCAAAGCCCGCCGACGGTTCGCCCGCTGCGCCATTGTGCCCGCAGCCAATCCGCCACGCGGCGCGAGGCGGACCGTTCGGGCAGCACTCCGCCACAGACGAAGACCAGCGAACGGGGGCGCGTCTCGGCGAGCGGTCCGTCGACCCGCACGATCAGGCCGTTCGAACACGTGACCGCGCTGCCATCTTCGGACAGCACGGTCCATTCGAAGAGGACGCGTCCGGCAAGCTGGTTGGCGATCCGCAGGGGTTCGATGGCCGAGGAAAAGGCGATCAGGCTGAAATTGTCGAGCAGGACGAAGGTGACGGGGACCGGCTGGTCGAGGGACGCGACGGGGACATGCGCGACACCTTTGGCGACGAAATTGGCGGTCATGTCGGGAACCCGTGGTGAAAGGAAAAGGGGGCCGCAGCGCCACGCGGGGCGGGCGCTGCGGCAGGGTGGGCCTTACTGGGCGGCCTTACTGGGCGGCCTTGCGCTTGCCTTTGACGATCAGGTGCTCGGGACCGTAGGGGAAGCCGGTGATGTTGCGGTTTCCGCCTTCGGTGATGACGAGGATGTCATGCTCGCGGTA
>JAIXZW010000019.1 GCA_027489375.1 Paracoccaceae bacterium
AGACGCGGCCCTTGCGGCGCACGACCTGGCAATCGCGATGACGCGTCTTGAGCGAGCGGAGCGAGTTCGCAACCTTCATCGTTCTTCTCCCATTCGCGGCGCGCAGCGCCTTGAAATCCGTTGTGCCTTCCGAGGAAAGCGGTGAAATGGTGGGCGGTACTGGGATCGAACCAGTGGCCACTACGATGTCAACGTAGTGCTCTACCGCTGAGCTAACCGCCCACGCCCCGTTTCGTACCCGCCCTGTCCAAACAAAAAGACGCGGGCGGTTCCGCGTCGGTGGGCGGTCTATAAAAGGAGTCGCAGCGGGGTTCAAGGGGTTTTGGCAAAGGAAAAATTCCCGCTATATCTGAACGCATGGATCAGGACGCTTATCACCTTTACCTGCCCGACCGCCGCGACACGGCGGTAATCTTCTCGTCGCCCCACAGCGGCAAGGATTATCCGGCGGCGTTCCTGCAAGCCAGCCTGCTGGATGCGCATACGATCCGGTCTTCGGAGGATGCCTTCGTCGACAGTCTCTTTTCCCATGCAACACAGGTGGGCGCACCCCTGATCGCCGCCCGTGCGCCGCGCGCCTATATCGACCTCAACCGCGCCGCGGACGAGCTTGACCCCGCCGTGATCGCGGGGGTGGAGCGGGTCGCGCATAATCCGCGCGTGTCGTCGGGGCTTGGGGTGATTCCCCGCGTGGTGGCGGGGGGGCGTGCGATCTATCGCGGCAAGCTGCCCCTGGGCGAAGCAGAGCAGCGTCTGGCGCGGCACTGGTTCCCCTATCACGACGCGCTCAGGCGGCTGATCGACGGCTCGCTCGCGCAATTCGGCAAGGCGGTGCTGATCGACTGCCATTCCATGCCGCACGAGGCGATCGAGGCCCACGCCCGCCCCGGACAGCCGCGCCCCGATGTGGTGCTGGGCGACCGCTTCGGCGCGGCGGCGGGGCGCGAGGTGGTGGAGCGGATCGAAGCCGCCTTTGCCCGTGCGGGGCTGCGGGTGGTGCGCAACGCGCCCTTTGCGGGGGCCTATATCGCGCAGGCCTATGGCCGCCCGTCCCGCGGCGCGCATGTGGTTCAGGTGGAAATCGACCGCGCGCTTTACATGGACGAATCGCGCATCGAACCCTTGGCCGATTTCGATGCCTTCCGTGCGTTGATGGCCGGAGTCATAGCCGAACTGGCCGAGATCGGGCGCGACAGGCTGCCGCTCGCGGCGGAATAGGGCGGCTTCCTTCGAAGGCATCTGCCTAGCGCAAAGCGCGGCCCTTTATGATCGCCTCGGTCCCGAAGCGGGCGCGGATGGCATCGGTCGCGCGTTCGGCGGCGGCGCGTTTTCCGGCATCGGGATCGAGCAGGTCGCCGGAGCGATCCGCCTCGGCCTCGGCCACCAGATCGGCGATGCCGACACCGATCAGGCGGAAGGGTCCGGCGGTTCCGGCGTGGTCGAACAAGTCCCGCGCGGCGCGGTAGATGCGGTCGGCGGTCTGGGTTGCATCGCCCAGCGCGTGGCGGCGGGTGACGGTCTGGAAATCGCCCTTCTTCAACTTCAGCACCACCGTCCGCCCTGCCAGCCGCTTGGCCTTGGCACGGTCCGACACCTGTTCGGCCAAACGCCACAAATGCCCGTCAAGGATATCGGGGTCCGAGGTATCCTCGAAGAACGTTGTCTCCTTGCTGATCGACTTCGGCCTTTCGTCCCGCATGACGCGGCGATGGTCCAAACCGCGGGCAAGGTGCCAAAGCCGGTCCCCCATGCTGCCGAACCGCGCCGACAGGTCCATGCGGTCCCAGCGCAAAAGGTCGGCGATGGTGCGGATGCCTGCGGTTTCAAGCGCCGCCTGCGTGGCGGTGCCGACACCCCAGATGATCCGCACGGGTTTGGGCGTCAGAAAGGCCTGCGTCTCGGCCTTGCCGATCACCGAAAACCCGCGCGGCTTGTCGAGGTCCGAGGCGATCTTCGCCAGAAACTTGTTGTGCGACAGCCCGACCGAGCCGGACAGGCCCAGTTCCGTCTCCATCCGCCGGATCAGACGCGCCATCAACACCGCAGGCGGCGCGCCATGCAGACGGGTCGTGCCGGAGAGGTCGAGGAAGGCTTCGTCCAGCGACAGCGGTTCGATGGCGGGCGTCAAATCCTCCATCATCGCGCGGATCTTGCGGCTGACATCGACATAGACCGACATGCGCGGTTTGACGACGACCGCCCCGGGGCAGAGTTTGAGCGCCTGAAACATCGGCATGGCCGACCGCACGCCGTTGATGCGGGCTATGTAGCAGCAGGTCGAAACCACCCCCCGCGTGCCGCCACCGACGATGACAGGCTTGTCGGCAAGGCCGGGATCGTCGCGCTTTTCCACGCTCGCATAGAACGCGTCGCAATCCATATGCGCGACCGACAGGTCGAAGAGTTCGGGATGCGACAGCACGCGCGGGCTGCGGCAGGACGGGCAGCGCGGGCCGCTGTCAAAGGTGGTCAGGCAATCGCGGCAAAGGGCGGGCATGGGGGCAGGCTATCACGGGTGCCGCTGGGGCGGCTAGGCATTGGTGGGGCTCTGTGGCAAACTGGTGGTGCCGGTTGCCCGAGGAATTCACGGGACGGCAGTTTCGGGTGGCACGTTCGAAGTCCGCACCCGTCCGGCACCTTTCAACGCTCCCGATAGTTCTGACCGCTTGCGTCAGGGCGGCATTGCCCACATCTTTGGCGTGTATCCGTTGGACAGGAGTTTACGATGGAGCAGCCCCTTTTCGGTGGTAACGCCGTGTTTCTGGCGATTGCGGCCTTTCTCATCCTCTGCGTCTTCCTTGGCGTGCGCATCGTGCCGCAGTCGGAAAAGCACGTGGTGGAACGGTTCGGGCGGCTTCGGGCCGTGCTCGGGCCGGGGATTAACTTCATCGTCCCCTTCCTCGACCGCGTGCCGCACAAAATCTCGATCCTCGAGCGGCAGCTTCCCAACGCATCGCAGGATGCCATCACCGCCGACAACGTGCTGGTGAAGGTGGAAACAAGCGTCTTCTACCGCATCACCGAGCCGGAAAAGACCGTCTACCGCATCCGCGATGTGGACGGGGCGATTGCGACCACGGTGGCGGGGATCGTGCGGTCGGAAATCGGCAAGCTGGAACTGGATCAGGTGCAATCGAACCGCGCCCAACTGATCGAACGCGTGCGCGAACAGGTCAGCGCGATGGTCGATGACTGGGGGGTCGAGGTGACGCGGGCCGAAATCCTCGACGTCAACCTTGATGATGCGACGCGGGCGGCGATGCTGCAACAGCTCAACGCCGAACGGGCGCGGCGTGCGCAGGTGATGGAGGCAGAGGGGAGGAAACGTGCGGTCGAACTCGCCGCCGATGCCGACCTTTATGCAGCCGAGCAGGCCGCCAAGGCCAAGCGCGTCACGGCGGATGCCGAGGCTTATGCAACGGGTGTGATCGCCGTTGCGATCAAGGAAAGCGGGCTGGAAGCGGCGCAGTATCAGGTGGCGCTGAAACAGGTGGAGGCGATGCAGGCCGTGGCCGTGGGCGCGGGCAAGCAGACGGTGATCCTGCCGACAAGCCTGATCGACGCCTTCGGAGACGCGTTCAAGATGCTCAAGGGGCGGGCATGATGCTCTGGCAGGTCTGGTGGGTCTGGATCGTCGCGGGCTTCGTCCTTGGCGGGCTGGAGGTGCTGGCGCCGGGCTACATCTTCCTTGGCTTCGCCATCGGCGCGGTGCTGACGGGGGCGCTGGTCGGGTTCGGCGTGGTGGGGGGCGGGTTGCCCTTGCTTGTGCTGGTCTTTGCCGTGCTGTCGGTGGTCGCATGGCTTGCCCTGCGCCGCACGATGGGCGTGCGCGAGGGGCAGGTAAAAGTCTGGGACCGCGACATCAACGACCACCGCTGATGGACTTCGTCGGCGCGAAGGCGGCGTTCTTTTGCGGCGGGCGCATCCTGACGCTTCTGCGCGATGACATCGACGGCCTTCCTTGGGCAGGGTTCTGGGACCTGCCCGGTGGCGGGCGCGAGGGGGACGAAACCGCCGAAGCCTGCCTGCTGCGCGAGTTGTCCGAAGAGTTCGGCCTGATCCTTGCGCCCGAACGGCTGGTGTTCAAACGGGTGATGCCGTCGATGACGGCGCCGACGCGCCCTTCGGTCCTGTTCGGCGGGGTGTTGGAGGCGCAGGAAATCGCCGCGATCCGCTTTGGCGACGAGGGGCAGGGGTGGGAGCTGATGGAGGTTGCCGCCTTCCTTGCCCACGACAAGGCAATCCCCGAAATGCGGCGGCGGGCGGGGATGGTTTGGGAGGTGTTGGGGGTTTTCTAGCGAGACGGTAGGTGCGCGCACCGTGGCTTTGGGCCACGATGCAATCCCGTTCGTTGTGCTATCGAAAAGCTGGACCCTGTGGGTCAACTCACTCCAGCGTCCGCGCCTCGGACACCAGCATGATCGGAATCCCGTCTCGGATCGGGAAGGCAAGGTTGGCCTGTTTCGACACCAGCTCTTGCCGTTCCGCGTCATAGGACAGCGTCCCCTGCGACACGGGGCAGACCAGCGCCTCGAGCATCCGGCGGTCGAATACGGTTGCGCTATCGCTCATTGCATCACCTCGTCCCCCGAACCGCCGCGCATGGCGAATTCGATCAATGTCACCAGCGTTTCCCTGCGCGTGGTCAGCGAGGGCGCTTCGAGCAAAGCCTGCTTGTCCTCGGGCGTAAAGGGGCAAAGCATGGAAAGCGAGTTGATCAGCAACTCCGTCTCGGCATCTTTCAGGCTGGACCAGTCGGTCGACAGGTTCAGCGACAGGAAAAAGCGGTTCAGAAGCGCCAGAAACTCCTCGCGCCGGAAACCGGGGTCATCCTCGGCCGCGCCAAGGTCACGCCCGAAGCCGGACCAGTCGACAGTGCAGCGGCGGTAGGGGGCGAAGCCCTGCACCTCGTCCTTCACCCGAAAGCGCGAGATGCCGGAGAGGGTGATCATGTAGCGACCATCCTCGGTTTCCGAAAACCCCGTCACGCGCCCCGCGCAGCCGATCGCGTTCAGCCGCTTCTCTCCCGTTCCCGGAACCTCGCGCGGCTGGATCATGCCGATCAGGCGGTGCTTGGTCTTCAGGCAATCCTCGATCATCGCCAGATAGCGCGGCTCGAAGATGTGCAGGGGCAGCCTTCCCCGCGGCAGCAAAAGCGCGCCGGGAAGGGGAAAGACAGGGATCGTCTCGGGCAGGTCGGCTGCGTGTATCATGGCGTGCAGATAGCCCGCTGGGGCGATCAGGCAAATATCATCGACGACAGGCGGCGGCGGCCCTTCAACACCACCGGATCGGTGGGCTTGAGCGCCTCGAATATGGTCATCAACTGCGCCTTCGCCGCCCCGTCGTTCCATTCGCGGTCGAGTTTGAAGAGGTCGAGCAGCACATCCACCGCCTCATCCACCTTGCCCGCCGCATGGAGCGCAAGGGCAAGATCGAAGCGCGCCTGACGGCTGTGGGGGTCTTTCTCGACGGCGGCGCGAAGCTCTTGCTCGGGTCCCGCATTGGCGGCCTGTTTCGCCAGTTCGAGCTGCGCGCGGGCGGCGTCGATTTCCTTGGCCTTGGCCATCGCAGGCGGAACGGCGGCAAGCATCGCCTCGGCCTGCTCCAACTGGCCAAGCGCAAGGTGGCAGCGGATCAGGCCGGAATAGGCGGCGGCATTTTCAGCCTCTTCCCCCAGAATCGCGGCGAAGGTTTCGGCGGCATCCGTCACCGCCCCTTCGGCCAGCATCTGTTCGGCGGCTTCGAGCGCCTCGGCCAAGCCCCCGTCACCGGCAAGGGCGGCAACACGGTCGACGAACTTCTTGATCTCCGACGCCGGAACCGCACCCTGAAAGCCATCGACCGGCTGGCCCTGCCAGAAGGCATAGACCGTGGGGATGGACTGGATGCGCAACTGCGCCGCGATAATCTGGTTCTGGTCCACATCGACCTTGGCCATGCGGACCTTGCCACCCGCTGCGGTCACGGCGGCTTCAAGCTGCGGGCCGAGTGTCTTGCACGGGCCGCACCATGTGGCCCAGAAATCCACGATGACCGGAACCTCGCGGCTGGCGTCGATCACGTCGGCCATGAAGGTTGCTTCGGACACGTCCTTGATCAGGTCGCCGGCGGGTGCGGGTTTGATGTCGGTTCCAAACATGGCAAGCCTCATGAAGCGGTTTGTCCCTATATGAGCGCGGGCGGCGGAAAGGCCAAGGGGGCAAAGCCGCTTTACCAACCACGCGCTGCGCCCTAGCCTGCCCGCAACAGCAGGCGCAGCAGGGGTAGATCATGCCGGTCCTTTTCACCTTCGGAGACAGCAACACCCACGGCACGCCGCCCATCGTGAACCGTGGCGTCTATGAACGCTTCGGGCGCGGCGTGCGCTGGCCTACGGTGGCGCAGGCGGCCTTGGGTGCCGATTGGGAACTTGCGGAAGAGGGGCTTCCGGGCCGCACGGCGGCCTTCACCGACCCCGTGATGGGTGACATCATGGACGGGCGCGAGGGGTTGAAGATGGCCCTTCAAAGCCACGGCCCCATCGACGTGATGACGCTGATGCTCGGCACCAATGACGTGAAGACCCGTTTTGCCGCGACGCCGGAAATCGTCGTGGCGGGGATCGCGGGGCTTCTCGACCTTGCCATGTCGATGGAGATGCAGGCGCGGCACGGCGGGTTCAAGATCCTGCTGATGTGTCCGCCGCCTGTGGTCGAGGTCGGGCCGATTGCCACGGAATTCTGGGGCGGGGCGGCCAAATCGCAGGCCTTGCCGCCGCTTTACGAAGCCTTGGCGCGGTCGCGCGGGATCGGGTTCTTTGACGCGGGCAAGGTGATTTCGGTCAGCATGCTGGACGGCGTGCATTACGACGAGGCGGCGCATGGCAAGCTTGGTCTTGCGGTGGCGCAGGCGGTCAAGAGTTTGCTATAGGCGCGCCATAAGAGTGACGTGGTGTGTCGGGATGTGCGGCACAGCGATGGGGAATGGTGATGCAGACAGAGACGACTGCACTGGACGGCGTGCTGATCCTGACGCCGCAGCGTTTCGGCGATGCGCGTGGCTGGTTTCAAGAGACATACAACGCAGGCCGGATGGCTGCCGCCGGGGTCGCGACCGTCTTCGTGCAGGACAACCATTCCTTCTCGGCGGCGCAAGGGACGCTGCGCGGACTGCACTACCAGAAGCCGCCCCATGCGCAGGACAAGCTGGTGCGCTGTTCGCGGGGGGCGATCCTTGACGTGGCGGTGGATGCGCGGGTCGGCTCGCCCACCTTTGGCCGTTGGGTCATGGTCGAGTTGAGCACTGAAAACGGGCGGCAGCTTCTGGTGCCGAAGGGGTTCCTGCATGGGTTCGTGACGATCCGGCCCGATACCGAAGTGCAATACAAGTGCAGCGACATTTACGCCCCCGATTGCGATGGCGGCGTGCGGTGGGACAGTCTCGGGATCGACTGGGGTGTGGCCGATCCGGTGCTTTCGGCCAAGGATCAGGATGCGCCCGCCTTTGACGACTGGCAGTCGCCCTTTGTTCATGGTGCGATATGAAGATTCTGGTGACGGGCGGGGCAGGGTTCATCGGGTCCGCCGTGGTGCGGCTGGCCGTGTCGCGCGGGCATGGGGTGGTGAACCTTGACGCGCTGACCTATGCGGCCTGTCTGGACAACGTGGCTTCGGTGGCGGGTTCGCCGCTTTATGCATTCGAACAGGCCGACATCCGCGACCGTGCGGCGCTGGACCGCGTTCTGGCCAAGCACCAGCCCGATGCGATCATGCATCTGGCGGCGGAAAGCCATGTGGACCGCTCTATCGACGGTCCCGCCGATTTCATCGAAACCAACGTCAACGGCACCTTCACCCTGCTCGAGGCCGCCCGCGCCTATTGGGTGGGCAAGGGGCGGCCCGAAGGGTTCCGCTTCCACCACATCTCGACCGACGAGGTGTTCGGAACGCTGGGCGCGACGGGCAAGTTCACCGAAGACACGCCCTATGCCCCGAACAGCCCCTATTCGGCGTCAAAGGCGGCAAGCGACCATCTGGTCCGCGCATGGCACGAAACCTATGGCCTGCCCGTGGTGCTGACCAATTGCTCCAACAACTACGGCCCCTTCCACTTTCCCGAAAAACTGGTGCCCGTGGTCATCCTGAACGCCTTGGCGGGCAAGCCCATTCCGGTTTACGGCACGGGCGAGAATGTGCGCGACTGGCTTTACGTCGAAGACCACGCCGATGCCCTGCTTTGCGTGCTGGAAAAGGGCAAATTGGGCCGCAGCTACAACATCGGCGGCGAGAACGAGGCGCGCAACATCGACCTCGTCCGCATCATTTGCGGATTGCTCGACGAGATGCGCCCCGATGGCGCGCCGCATGACCGGCTGATCAGCTTTGTCGCCGACCGTCCGGGGCATGATCTGCGCTATGCGATCGACCCCGCGCGGATCAGGGCGGAACTCGGCTGGCGGCCTTCGGTCACGGTCGAAGAGGGGCTGCGGCGGACGGTGCGCTGGTATCTTGAAAACGAGGGCTGGTGGCGGGCCTTGCAGAACCGCGCGGGCGTGGGCCAGCGGCTTGGGGTCAAGGCGTGAGGGTTCTGGTCTTTGGCCAGACGGGGCAGGTCGCGCAGGAATTGGCGCGGCGGGTGCCTGCGGGAGTGGTGGCCGATTTCCTTGGCCGTGACAGGGCGGACCTGTCCGATGCGCAAATCTGTGCATCGGTTGTGCATTCCCTTCGGCCCGATGCCGTCATCAACGCCGCCGCGTGGACTGCCGTTGACAAGGCCGAGGCCGAGGAAGCCGCGGCGCATCGCGTCAACGCCGAGGCCCCCGCCGCAATGGCGCGGGCCTGTGCCGCGACGGGCGTGCCGTTCCTGCATGTGTCGACCGACTATGTCTTTGACGGTGCAGGCGAAAAACCCTTCCGGCCCGAAGATGCCACCGCGCCGCAGAATGCCTATGGCCGGACGAAGCGGGCGGGCGAGGTTGCTATCACCGATAGCGGTGCGCGGGCGCTTATCCTGCGGACCAGTTGGGTCTTCTCCGCGCATGGGGCGAACTTCGTCAAGACGATGCTAAGGCTGGGAGCCGAGCGCGACACCCTGAACGTTGTCGCCGACCAGATCGGCGGACCAACCCCTGCGGCGGCGATTGCCGATGCGCTTTGGGTTGCGGCGCGGGCGATGGCGGGCGGGCAGGCGGGCGGTATCCACCATTTCGCAGGCGCGCCGGATGTCAGTTGGGCGGACTTCGCGCGCGAGATCATGGCGGCGGGCGGGCTGTCCTGTGCTATCAATGATATCCCGACCAGCGCCTATCCGACCCCCGCGAAGCGGCCCGCCAATTCGCGGATGGATTGCCAGAGTTTCGGGCAGGCTTTCGGCGTGGCGCGGCCCGATTGGCGGGCAGGGTTGGTGGATGTGGTGGCTGAGTTGAAGGGGGCGTGATGCAGCGCAAGGGAATCATTCTGGCGGGCGGGTCCGGCACGCGGCTTTGGCCGATCACGATGGGCGTCTCGAAGCAGCTTCTGCCGCTTTATGACAAGCCGATGATCTATTACCCCCTGTCCGTGCTGATGCTGGGCGGCATCCGCGAGATCGCGATCATCACGACGCCCGAGGATCAGGCGCAGTTCAAGCGGCTGATGGGCGATGGCAGCCAATGGGGGCTGTCGTTCACCTATATCGTCCAACCCTCGCCCGACGGGCTGGCGCAGGCCTATCTGTTGGCCGAGGAATTCCTCGACGGCGCACCCAGCGCCATGGTCTTGGGCGACAACATCTTCTTCGGTCACGGCCTGCCCGAGGTTCTGGCGCGGGCGAATGCGCAGTCGAACGGCGGGACGGTCTTTGGCTACCGCGTGGCGGACCCGGAACGTTATGGCGTGGTGGATTTCGACGCGGGCGGCCAAGTGCGCGGGATCGTGGAAAAGC
Source organism: Paracoccaceae bacterium (assembly GCA_027489375.1). Classification (GTDB taxonomy): domain Bacteria; phylum Pseudomonadota; class Alphaproteobacteria; order Rhodobacterales; family Rhodobacteraceae; genus Paragemmobacter. The sequence goes on from JAIXZW010000019.1 coordinate 9,904, forward strand.
CTTTGGTGCCGCCGTCCAACTATGCGGTGACGGGGCTTTACTACCTCGACGGTCGCGCCCCTGCCTTGGCGCGGGGGGTGAAACCTTCGCCTCGCGGAGAGTTGGAGATCGTCGATCTGCTCGAGATCTATCGCGCCGAAGGGGCGTTGCAGGTGGAAAAGATGGGGCGCGGCTTCGCATGGCTGGACACGGGCACGCATGGCAGCCTGCTCGATGCGGGCAACTTCGTGCGCACCCTGACGGACCGGCAGGGCTTGCAGGTCGGCAGTCCGGACGAGATCGCCTATCGCGCGGGCTTCATCAGCGCCGCCGATCTGGCCGCGCGGGCCGAGGTGTTCCGCAAGAACGATTACGGGCGCTACCTTGCGGCCGTGCTGTCGGAATGATGCATTCAACATACATGATGCGTTGCGGGAAAACTGGGGTAGGTTTGCGCTAACGATCCTTTGGGAGGAGGGGAGTGATGCGTAAACTGGTTGCCTTGGTCTGTGTGATAAGCTGGTCGGGTTTCTGGGCCTTCGGCTATCTGGCGCTGTCGGCGCGGATCGACGAACCGCAGCAGATGGTGGTGGCGGGGCTTCTGGCCTTTGCCGGTTTCCTGACCGGCATGTTCACCTATATGCGGCTGTCGCACGACATGGCCTGACCGCTGCGGCGGAACAAAGCGGGCAGGGGGTGGGTTCTAGCGTTAAACCGGAGGAGCCGCCATGTTTCGAATTTCCGCAATCGCAGCGCTTTTGCTGACGGTCGCCCTGCCGCTTCGGGCCGAGGATCGGGCCGTGATCATCGGGAACGAGAATTACTCGGACGGGGCGGATATCACCGAAGCGGATGCAGCGCTTGATGCGGCGGGGCCGTTGCAGGAGGCAGGGTTCACCGTCACCACGGGGCAGGACATGCAGGCCCCCGAAATGCGGGCGCTTCTGTCGCCCCTGTTGCAGGCAGCGCCCGAGGCGGGACGGTTGGTGATCGTCCTGTCGGGGCATTTCGCGCAAAGTGACGGGCAAACGTGGTATCTCGGGACCGAGGCGTCGATGCCTGACCTTGCCACGGTCGACGGGGTGGGCGTTTCGCTGGCGACCGTGCTCGAGGTGGCCGCCGAAGCCCCCGGCGGCGCGGTCGTTCTGCTGGGGACCGAGCCGCGCCGTCTGCCGCTGGGCGGCGGGCTTGAGGCGGGGATCGGGTCGGTTCCCGTGCCGCAGGGCGTGACGCTGATCCGTGGCGATGCGGCGCGGGTGGCGGATTTCGCGGCGCGTTCCCTGCCGCTGCGCGGTCAATCGCTTGCCGCCATGCTGGACGCGAACCCTGATTTGACGGCGGACGGATTCCTGTCCTCGCTCGTGCCGTTCCGGCCTTCGGACGGGGCGGCGGTGGCGGACCCGTTGCCCGGACCGGATGCCGAGGCGGTGTTCTGGGAAAGCACGACGGAACAGGGCACGCTGGGGGCGTTCGAGGCCTATGCCAAGCGTTATCCGAAGGGGCGCTACCTGACCGAGGCGCGGGCAGAGATCGCACGCATCAAGGCCGAACCCCAGCGCGAGGCGCGCGAGGGCGAGGCGGCGCTGGGACTAAGCCGCGACGACCGCCGCGCCATCCAGCGCGGGCTGTCCCTGCTGGGGTTCGATCCCAAGGGGATCGACGGGATGTTCGGCGCAGGCTCGCGCACGGCAATTGCCGGCTGGCAGAAGAAGAACGGGTATGAGGCGACCTCTTACCTGACGCGCGAGGAAATCGTGAAGCTGACGGAACAGGCCGACGCGCGTTCTGCCGCGCTGGAGGCCGAGGCGGCGGAGCGGCAAAAGGCGGTCGAGGCCGAGGATCGCGCCTATTGGCAAGAGACGGGCGCGGCGGGGGACGAGGCGGGTTTGCGGGCCTATGTGAAGCGCTATCCCGACGGGCTTTATGCCGATCTGGCGGAAGAGCGGCTCAAGGCTTTCGAGGCGACGCGGATGGATCAGGCCGAGGCGGCGGATCGTGCGGCATGGGATCTGGCGCAGCGGGACGGGACGGCGGAGTCGTTCCGCGACTACCTGACCAGCTATCCTGACGGTGCCTTTGCCGCCGAGGCGCAGGCGCGGCTCGATGCGCTGGAGGATGCGGGGGCGGTGCCGGACCAGACGGCGGCACTTGAGGCGGCAGAGGGAGCCTTGGGCTTGGGCAAGGAGGCGCGGCGGGTGATCGAGACGCGGCTCGACGCGCTGGGGCTGAAGCCGGGCAAGGTGGACGGGGTCTTCGACGAGCGCACGAGGCGCGCGATCCGGCGGTTCCAGGAAGCGCGGCAGATGGAACCGACGGGATACCTCGACCAGTCCACCACGGTGGCCTTGCTGGCGGGTGCGGTGCTGAGGTTGGGGGAGTGACGATTTTTCTGGCGAAAAATCAGGGGGGCTTTCCGCCCCCCTCGCCGCGCTGCGGCTCACCCCCCGAGGATATTTGGGCAGTGTGAAATCAGGCAGGCTGCGCCGCGCCGATGCGGGCAGGGGTTCTTGCCGCTTTGACGTAGCGGGCATAGCCCAGATCGGCGCTTTCGATGTCCGTCGCGCGACCCGAGACGATATCGGCAAGAACGCGGCCCGAACCTGCGGCCATCGTCCAGCCCAGCGTGCCGTGGCCGGTGTTGAGGAAGAGGTTCGACAGCGGCGAGCGGCCGACGATGGGGGTTCCGTCGGGCGTCATCGGCCGCAGGCCGGTCCAGAAGCTGGCCTTGGACTGGTCGCCCGCGCCGCCGAAGAGGTCTTCGACGGAATGTTCCAGCGTGGCGCGGCGCTTGGGGTTCAGCGACAGGTCGAAGCCCGCGATTTCCGCCATGCCGCCCACGCGGATACGGTCGCCCAGACGGGTGATGGCGATCTTGTGGGTTTCGTCCATGACGGTCGAGACGGGCGCGAGGCTTTCGTCGGTGATCGGGACGGTGATCGAGTAGCCCTTGACCGGATAGACCGGAAGCTTGATGCCGAAGGGCGCGACGAGGAAGGGCGAGTAGCTGCCCAAGGCCAGGACGAACGCATCCGCCGTGATCCGGCCCGCGCTGGTGCGGACGGCTTCGATGCGGTTGCCGCTGGCGTCCAGCCCGTCGATCGAGACGCCGTAGCGGAAGGTTACGCCCGCGGCGGCGGCCATGTCGGCAAGGCTGCCCGTGAATTTGAAGCAATCGCCGGTTTCGTCGCCCGGAAGGCGCAGGCCGCCTGCGATCTTTTCGCGGGCATTGGCGAGGCCGGGTTCTGCGGCGATGCAGGCGTCGCGGTCCAGCACCTCGAACGGGACGCCGTCGGCGCGAAGGACTTCGATGTCCTTGGCGGCGGCTTCGACCTGCTTCGCGGTGCGGAAGAGTTGCAGGGTTCCTTGGGCGCGTTCGTCATAGGAGATGCCGGTTTCGGCGCGCAGTTCCATCAGGCAGTCGCGCGAGTATTCGGCAAGGCGGACCATGCGGCGCTTGTTGGTCTGGTAGGCGGCGGTGGTGCAATTTGCGAGCATCTTCGCCATCCAGCCCAGTTTCGCCAGATCGGGGCGCGGCTGGATGATGAGCGGGGCGTGCTTCATGAACATCCACTTGATCGCCTTTTGCGGGATGCCGGGGGCCGCCCAGGGCGAGGAGTAGCCGGGGCTGATCTCGCCCGCATTGGCGAAGGAGGTTTCGAGCGAGGGGCCAGCCTGACGGTCGATCACCGTCACCTCATGCCCCGCCTTGGCCAGATACCACGCCGAGGTGACACCGATCACGCCAGAGCCGAGAACCACGATTTTCATCTGCGCCACCTTGGGAATGGGATTTCCGGCAAGATGCGGGATTCGTTGCGGGAGGTGTTGGCAAAGGTGTGCGCGGAAGATAAAATCTTTCGAAGAAAACTCTACTATATATCATTTTGTTGGCAGATTATTCCGACATATACGGCAAATCCGAAGAATAGAATTGTCATGTAACGGCAAATCGCCGATTCCTTGCGTGATGACGCCCGATCACGCGACAGGCACATTTCCGCAATCGGTGCCCGACGGGCTGTGAAGCGGCGGCGCGGGTTGCTATATCTTTCGCATGACCCTGCGAACCGCCCTTCTGGCCCCGATTGCCGCGCTGATGCTGACCGTTCCGGCCCATGCCGAAAAGATCGGGATCGGAGAATTGAACCGGTATCTCAATGGGCTGACGACCGTCGAGGCGCCCTTTACGCAGGTGAATGCGGACGGGTCGATTTCGACGGGAAAGCTGTTCATCAAGCGGCCCGGCCGTGTGCGGTTCGAATACGATCCGCCGGACCGCAGCCTTGTGCTGGCGGGGGGCGGACAGGTGGCGATCTTCGACGCGAAGTCGAACCAGCCGCCAGAGCAGTATCCCCTGAGCCGGACGCCGCTGAGCCTGATCCTGTCGGAAGGCATCGACCTTGGCAAAGCGGCGATGGTCGTGGGGCATAGCGAAGTGGACGCGACGACACGTCTTGCGGTGCAAGACCCCAAGCATCCTGACTACGGAATGATCGAACTGGTCTTCACGCCCGATCCCGTCGAGTTGCGGCAGTGGGTCATCACCGACGACCTTGGGGGGCAGACGACCGTAATCCTTGGCAATATGAAAAAGGGCGGCGAGCTGCCGCCCTCGTTGTTCTCGATTTCGATGGAAGCCGACAAACGGAAGTGATCAGAGACCACCGCAGCTTTGGAGTTGGCTGCGGTACATCTCGGAACGGTTGCCGACTTTGGCTGCAACGTCCATGAGCCACGGCTTGCCGAGGTAGCTCTGGTTGGCAAAGCCGTTCCGTCCTTCGTGATAGGCGAGATATTGGCTTGCGGCATCCCATTTCGGGATGTTCAGTTTTTCGGACGTTTCATCCATGTACCAACCCATGAAATCCGTCGCGTCCTGTATCCGGTCGCGCCTTGCGCCCATGCGGCCCGCGCTGCGGCGGTAATCATCCCATGTGCCGTCGAGCGCTTGGCTGTAGCCATAGGCCGAGGATTGGCGACCCATCGGAATAATGCCCAAAGCAAAGCGATGCGGCGTGCGGGCGTTGCCGATGAATTTCGATTCCTGGTGGATGGTCGCCATCTGGACGTGGACCGGCACGCCCCAGCGGCGTTCGGTTGCCTTCATGGCGCGGTAATAAGTGGGCCGCTCGCGCAGGATGGCGCAGGCGTTATCCAGATTGCGTGGCGCCGAATAGTTGCCGCCCCCGCAGGATGCGAGAAGTAGCAACAGGATCGACGCGCGGAGAAGTCTGCTCATCTGCCCCTCGCGGTTTATTCTTTTGCGGGGAGGATAGGGGAAAAATCGGCCGGAGGAAATGGGCGAAAGGGTTAAGGATGTTCACGTTTGCCGAAGGGCGGGGGAGCGGCCTTCACGACTGTGACACGGTTAACCACAGACTGTTTCCCGTTTCCGCCAGCCTCTCGGATGGACAAGGCATGGGCTAAGGGATTATTTATGGCGTGTGGGGAGCTTGATGCGATGTTGACGACACATGCGAAATATCACCTGGGTCAGGTGGTCAAGCATAAGAAACACCCCTTTCGGGGTGTCGTCTTCGATGTCGATCCACGCTTCAACAATACCGAGGAATGGTATGACGCCATTCCCGAAGACAGTCGCCCCCGCAAAGACCAGCCGTTCTATCATCTGCTCGCCGAGAACGAGCAGAGCTATTACGTGGCCTATGTGTCCGAGCAGAACCTGATCCCCGACGAAACGGGCGAGCCGGTGGGGCATCCCGATCTTTCCGATCTGTTCGGGGACTTCGAGGACGGGCGCTATCCGCTGCAATTCCAATTGAACTGAATATTTACGCCTTGCCCATTAGCCTGTCGTCGAACGGGGCGGTGGCACAGGGACGTCATGGAACTTTTGGTGGAAGATCGCGGCGATGCGCGGGTGATCGCGGCGCAGGCCCCGCGACTGGATGCGGCGGGGGTGCTTGCCTTCAAGGACAGGTTTCGCGAGGCTGCGTCGGGCGCGAAGGAAAGGGTCATTCTTGATCTGACCGCAGTGAATTTTCTTGATTCTTCGGGGCTTGGGGCCATCGTTGCGGTGCGAAAACTGCTGGCGGAGGGGGTCGCGCTTGAACTTGCGGGTTTGACGCCTGCGGTGGAAAGGGTGTTCAGGCTGACGCGCATGGACAGCGTGTTCACGATACATGCGGCGGTGCCGGAACATCTGCCCTCGGTGCTCTGACAAGTGGGCTTCCAGCGCGAATGTTTTGCGGCGGACCCCATGTCGGTGCGCGCCGCGCTTCAGCGGTTCGCCGAGGGGGGGGTGCTTGGATCGGTCACGGATGATCGACGCGATGCCGTGTTGATCGCCTTGGCCGAAGTGTTGAACAACATCGCGGAACATGCCTACGGCGGGATGGCGGGGCCGGTCACTGTCAACCTCCGGCGGGGGGCGGGTGCCGTTACGGTGCGGGTGCTGGACAAAGGGGACACCGCGCCGCTCTTTGCCTGTGCCGAAGCGCCAGACCCTGCCCATTTGCCCGAAGGCGGGTTCGGCCTTCCACTGATTCGCGCTTTGGCCGAGGGGCTGGTCCAGCAGAGGCGGCTTGGCTGCAACGTGCTGTGTCTGCGATTTTCTGCGCACAGTCCGCCCGAGCCGAGAGGAATGTTTCCAGTCAGGCTCAAGTGACGCAGAAAGGCCGGATTCCGCCCCTAAACTTGCCGGTGCGGATGCCGATAAGAAGGGTGTAGCTGCACTGAAAGCTTCACCCCGGCGCTGCTTGCGACAGCCCCCACCTAGCTTGTGGCGTCGGGGTTCCATCTATCGACTTGCGCCCCACGCTTGGCAATCCTTTCGGTGCAGCCTACGGTTTCCCTTCATTCGAGGGGAGAACGTCATGCGCGATTTTCACATGCCTGGACGATCCGCGACCTATGCGGCGAACGGGATGTGCGCGACATCGCATCCGCTGGCGGCTTCGGTCGCGGTGGATGTGCTTAGGGCGGGCGGCAATGCCGTCGATGCCGCCATTGCCGGTGCGGTCCTGCTTGGAATCTGCGAGCCGCAGATGACGGGGATCGGCGGCGATTGTTTCGTGCTTCTGAAACCCGCGGGACGCGAGGATGTGCTGGCCCTGAACGGGTCGGGCCGCGCACCGAAGGACTATTCCGCCGAGGCAATGCGGGCGCGTGGTCTGTCGGCGGTGCCCATTCAGGGGATCGAGGCGGTGACGCTTCCCGGCGCGATGGATGCGTTTTGCCGTTTGTCGGCAGATTGGGGCAAGCTGGGGCTTGATGCCGTTCTCGCCCCTGCGATCCGCTATGCGGAGGAGGGCGTTCCCGTGGCACCCCGCGTGGCCTTTGACTGGGCGGGGGATTCCGGCGCGTTGCAGGGTGCGGCGCGGCGGTTCTATCTGCTCGACGGTCAGGTGCCTAAGGCGGGGCAGGTCTTCCGCGCGCCGGGGCAGGCCGAGGTTTTGCGCCGTGTCGCGCGCGAAGGGCGGAAAGGGTTTTACGAGGGCGAGGTGGCCGAGGATATGGTCGCGTCGCTTCGCGGCCTTGGCGGGACGCATACGCTCGAGGATTTCGCGGGCGTTGCTTGCGATTACACGCAGGCCGTGGCGGGTGATTACAAAGGGGTCGAGCTGGTCGAGCATCCGCCGAACGGGCAGGGGGCAACGGCGATCCTGCTGGGCAATATCCTGAAGCATTTCGACATTGCGGGGATGGACCCGTGGGGCGCCGAGCGCGCGCATATCGAGGCCGAGGCGGCGAAGCTCGCCTATGATGCGCGCAACCGCTTTCTGGCCGATGCAGACCATGTAACGCGGCTTGGCCATATGCTCTTGCCCGAGACGGCGGCGCGGCTGGCGGCGCTGATCGACCCGAAGCGGGCGATGGCCGCGCCTGCGCCCCTGTCCGAAGCGGTGCATCGGGATACGGTCTATATCACCGTGGTGGACCGCGACCGGATGGCTGTGAGCCTGATCTACTCGATCTTCTGGGGTTTCGGGGCGGGGCTGGCCTCGGACAAGTTCGGGATCAATTTCCAGAACCGCGGCGCGGGCTTTTCGCTGGAAAAGGGGCATCCCAACGAAGCGGCGGGCGGCAAGCGGCCGATGCACACGATCATCCCCGCGATGCTGCGGCAGGGCGGGCGGGTGACGATGCCCTTTGGCGTGATGGGCGGGGCCTATCAGCCGAACGGGCATATGCGGTTCCTGTCGAACCTTGTCGATTTCGGGATGGGCGTTCAGGAAGCGATGGATGCGCCGCGCAGCTTCGGGGCGCTCGACGGGATGAAGCTGGAACGCGGCTACGCGCCCGGGGTCAGGGCGCGGCTGGCGGAAATGGGGCACGAGGTTTCGGTTCCGGACGAGCCGCTCGGCGGCTCGCAAGCCATTCTGATCGGCGAGGACGGAATACTGGTCGGCGGGTCCGACCCACGGAAGGACGGGTGCGCCCTTGGCTATTGATTACGATGATATCACGCAGGCGATCAAAGCCCTGTGTCATGGCGAGACGGATGCGGTGGCGCTGATGGCCACGGTGGTGTGCGAGATCCATAACCGGCATCCCCATTCCGATTGGACGGGGTTTTACCGCGTGGTCGGGCCGGAACTCTTGAAGATCGGTCCCTATCAGGGCGGGCATGGCTGTCTGGTCATCCCTTTCAGCCGTGGCGTCTGCGGGGCTTCGGCGCGGTCGGGCAAGGTGCTGAACGTGCCGGATGTGGATGCTTTCCCCGATCATATCGCCTGTTCCTCGACCACGCGGTCGGAACTGGTGGTGCCGGTCTGGAACGGGAAGGGGCGGTTGTTGGGCGTGCTCGACCTCGACAGCAACACGCCTGCGGCCTTTACCAAGGCCGACGAGGATTGGATCGTGCCGCTTCTTGCCGAAGTCTTTGCAGGGGCGGAGTGATGCGCGGGTCGTGCCTGTGCGGAGCGGTGGTGTTTTCGTCGGATGCAGCCTTGCGTCCCGTGATCGCCTGCCATTGCGGCCAGTGCCGCAAGACGAGCGGGCATTTCTGGGCGGCGACGAGCGTGCCGACAGCCTCGCTTTGCTTCGAGCGGGACGAGGGGCTGGCATGGTTCCAGTCCAGCGCCGGGGCGCGGCGGGGGTTCTGCAAGACCTGCGGGTCGAGCCTGTTCTGGGAGCCGACGGGGGGTGACACCACCTCGATCGGGGCGGGGACGATCGACGGGGAAACGGGCGTCAAGGTCGAGTGCCACTGGTATGTGGCAGACAAGGGCGATTATTACGATGTGACGGACGGTCTGCCGCAATTCGCGCGCGGGTCCTGAGACGGGAGACGGGCGAATGGCGGATATCACCTTGCTGGATGGCGGGATGGGGCAGGAACTGGTGGCGCGGTCGGGCGACGAGCCGACGCCGCTGTGGGCAACGCGGGTAATGCTCGATCATCCGCATCTGGTCCGTGCGATCCACGACGACTACTTCGCCGCAGGGGCGACGGTGGCGACCACGAACACCTATGCGATCCACCATGACCGGCTGGAGCCGTTCAACCTCGACCACCTTTTCGCCGATCTGCACGCGCGGGCGCTGGCCGAGGCGCGGGCGGCCCGCGATGCGCATGGCTCGGGCCGGATTGCGGGGTCGATGGGGCCGCTGGTTGCTACCTATCGCGCCGATGTCACCCTGCCCGTGGCCGAGGCGGAGCCGAAATATGCCGAGATTGCCCGCATCCTCGGGCCAGAGGTCGATGTGATCCTGCTCGAGACGATGGCGAGTGTCACGCAGGCAGAAGGCGCGCTGCGCGGGGCGCAGGCGGCGGGCAAGCCCGTCTGGCTGTCGGTAACGGTGGATGATCGCGACGGAACCAAGCTGCGCTCGGGTGAACCCGTGGCCGATCTGAAGCGGCTGGTGGATGCCTATCATCCGGCGGCGGTGCTGGTGAACTGCTCGGTTCCCGAAGCGATGGCGGCGGCGATGGCCGTGGTGGCGGGCTTCGGCGTGGCCTTCGGTGCCTATGCCAACGGGTTCACGCATATCTCGGACGGGTTTCTGGAAGACAAGCCCACGGTCGCGGCATTGACCCATCGCCATGACCTGACGCCGCAGAAATACGTGGATTTCGCGATGGGCTGGGTGGGACAGGGCGCCACCATCGTCGGCGGTTGCTGCGAGGTCGGTCCTGCGCATATCGCGGCACTTTCGCAGGCGCTGCGGGCGGCGGGGCATCGGGTGGTGTGAGCCTGCTTCCCGATTTCAGCTACGATCCCCCATCGGGCGACCCCGTCATCCTTTACGAGGATGCGCGGATCATCGTGGTGGACAAGCCTTCGGGCCTCTTGTCGGTGCCTGGCAAGCTGGAGGGGCGGGAAGATTGCCTCATGACGCGGCTCGAGGTGTTTCGGCCCGGCGCGCTGCTGGTCCACCGGCTGGACTGCGACACCTCGGGCGTGATGATCTTTGCGCGGGACAAGGTGGCGCAGGGGTTTCTGGGGCAGGAGTTCGAGAAGCGGCGGGCGAAGAAAAGCTACATCGCGCGGGTGGCGGGGGTGATCGCAACCGATGGGGGACGGATCGACCTGCCGCTTTGTGCCGATTGGGACTATCGCCCGCGACAGAAGGTCGATTACGAGCGGGGGCGTCCCGCTGTCACCGACTGGGAAGTGGTCAGCCGTGGCACGGACGAAACCCGCGTGCGGATGTTCCCGCAGACGGGGCGGAGCCACCAGTTGCGGGTGCATATGCGCGAATTGGGCCATGCGATCCTCGGCGATCCGATCTATGCCGAAGGGGGGGCGCGCGACTATCCGCGTCTGATGCTGCATGCCGAGACGCTGGCCCTGCACCACCCCGAGACGCGGGCTTGGGTGGAGTTTTCGGCGGTCTGTCCGTTCTGATTTCGCCCCTCACCACGGGGAGGGAAGTGCATGGCTTTCTCTTGTCGCGCTGGCCGTGCCGCTGCGAGGTGAGTATTTGGGCCAAGGTGAAAGGGCAGCGCGGGGCGCGGCAGGGCGGAACTTGACCAATACGTGTCGCGGGTGAAGGCGGAAGCGGGAGTTGCGGCGCGTTAGGGTGGCGAGGCAACGCAGGGAAATGCCGCATGGAACACCGCCACCTTTTGTCGCCCATCGAACTGCGCGGGACGAAACTGCGCAACCGCATCGTCTTTGGTGCCCATACCAACAACATGGCCGAGGGTGGTCTGCCGGGGGCGCGGACGGCGGGGTATCTGCTGGAGCGGGCGCTGGGCGGGGCGGCGATGATCGTCTGCGAACCGGTGCCGGTGCATCGGACGGGGGTGCTGACGCGGGGCAATTTCCTGCATGGCACGGATGAGGTGATCCCGCACTTCCGCAAGGTGACGGAGCCTGTGAAAGAGGCGGGGGCGGTGATCCTGCAACAGCTTTACCACGTGGGGGCGCATGGGGATTCGGACCTGAGCTTCCAGCCGCACTGGTCGCCCTCGGGCGGGCCGAGCTATCACGATTCGGACGGCTCGCATAAGGTGACGGAGGCCGAGATATGGGAGTTGATCGACGCCCATGTCGCCGCCGCCCTGCGCTGCAAGAAGGCGGGGTTTCAGGGGGTAGAGGTCTGGGCGGCCTATCACTCGCTTCTCGACCAGTTCTGGACGCCTTGGAGCAACAAGCGCGATGACCAGTGGGGCGGCAGTCTGGAGAACAGGACGCGCTTTTCGCGGACCATCATCGAACGCATCCGGCGCGAATGCGGCGAGGATTTCATCGTCGGGCTGGCGGTCAGCACCTCGGATGCGACGGATGTGACGCTGTCGGTCGAGAACCTGCTGGAAACCATCGCGCTGCATGATGCGACGGGGCATGTGGATTACGTGACCTGCGGGCATGGCGGGTATCTGGATTTCGAGCGTTTGATGCCGACCTTCCTGTTCGGCGAGAAGCTGACGGCGCCTGTGACCGAGCAGATCAAGGCGGTGGTCAAACATGCCAAGGTGACGTCCGAAGCGCATGTGCGCACGCCCGAAAACGCCGAGAGCGTGATCGCGAGCGGGCAGGCGGATATGGTGTCCATCGTGCGGGGGCAGATCGCCGACCCGCATCTGGCGCGCAAGACGATGGAGGGGCGTGCCGAGGATGTGCGGGGCTGCATTTCCTGCAACCAGATGTGCTGGGGGCGGCGGTCGCGGGATTACTGGATCTCCTGTCTGATCAACCCGAGCGCGGGGCGCGAATGGGAATGGGGCGGGGACCGCTTCACCCCTGCGGCGGTGAAGAAGTCGGTCTTGGTCGTCGGCGGTGGTCCTGCGGGGCTGGAGGCGGCGCGGGTCGCGGCAGAGCGCGGGCATCGGGTGGAACTGGTCGAGGCTTCGTCGCAGCTTGGCGGGCAGTTCCGGCTGGCGGGGATGCAGCCGCGGCGCGGGCAGATCATGGACCTGATCGGCTGGTATGAGCGGCAGTTGGACAAGCTTGGTGTGACGGTGCGGCTGAACACCTATCTCGACGATGCCGAGGTCGCGGCGCTTGGAGCCGACGAGGTGGTGATCGCCACGGGATCGCTGCCCGACGGCACGGGCTTCCAGCGCTGGCTGCCCGAGGCAGAGGCGTTGCCGGGGATCGAGGCGGGGAACGTGTGGTCGCCCGAAGAAGTGCTGCGGCGCGAGGCGCGGCTGGGTGATGCGGTCGTCGTCTATGACGAGGGTGGCAACTGGCGCGGCGTCGGCACGGCATGGGCGCTGGCGGAGCAGGGCAAGAAGGTGATCGTGGTGACACCCGACCCCTTTGTCGGCAAGGAGATCGCCCGCACCTCGGCGGATGGTCCGGCGCGGAAGCGGTTGGCCAAGGCGGGGGCCGAGATGCTGGTGGAGCATATCATCACCCGCTGGCACGGGAACGGGGTGACGGTGCGGTCGATGCTGACGGCCGAGGAGCGGACGATTGCCGCCTCGGCCCTTGTCATGGCGACGACGAACGTGGCCTTTGACCCCTTCCCCGAAGCGATTGCGGGCAAGGTGCTGCACCGGATCGGCGATTGCGCGGCCCCGCGTCAGGCACCCTATGCCTTTCATGAGGGGCGCAAGGTGGGGATGGCGGTCTGATCACTCGGCCAGTCGCTGCGGCGCGGGGTCGAGGATGTCGTACCAGTCGGGCTTGTCGGCGACGTGGATGTGTTCGCCGATGGTCAGGCCCGTTGGCGGGTCCAGCGTGCCGATGGTGACGTAGACGCGGTTTCCGGGATCGGCCTGCCAGAAGAGCGAGGCACCGCATATGGGGCAGAAGGCGCGTTTGGCTTCGGACGAGGATTGGAACCAGACGGGGTCGCCCGTGACGGTCAGTTCCGAAGGGCGGCAGGCGGTGAGGGCGGCCATGCTCCCCGTCCATCGCGCGCATTGCGAGCAATGGCAGAGCGTGACGGCGGGAAGCGGGTCTTCGCTGTCGATCCGGTACGTGACGGACCCGCACAGGCAGCGGCCGGTTGCGTTCATGGAATACTCCCCCTTTCGGGGGAGAGCGTTCACGGGTGCGTTGCGGTTCCATATGCGCCGATCTGCCGCGCCGTGAACCTGACCCTACGGGCCAATGCAGCGGGCGGTTATTCTGCGGCGACCGTCGTGTCGTAGCCGGAGATGGATTTCACTTCGAGGAACTCCTCCAACCCCCAGACGCCGCCTTCGCGGGCGCGGCCCGAGGATTTGACTCCGCCGAAGGGCGATCCTGCGCCGCGCGATTTGCCGTTCATTTCCACCATGCCCGAGCGGAGTTGCCGCGAGAGGCGGTTGGCGCGGGCGGCATCGGTCGTCTGGACGTAGTTGGTGAGGCCATAGGGCGTGTCATTGGCGATGCGGACGGCTTCTTCCTCGGTCTCGAAGGGGATGATCGACAGGACGGGGCCGAAGATTTCCTCGCGTTCGATGGTCATGCCGGGTTTGACATCGGCAAAGACGGTGGGGCGGACGAAGTAGCCCTTGTTCATTCCTTCGGGCAGGCCGAGGCCGCCTGCGACGAGGCGGGCGCCTTCGGAAATGCCTTTCTGGATGTAGCCTTGGATCTGGTCCCACTGGCGTTTGTTGACCACGGGGCCGATGTGCTTGCCCGGTTGCAGGGCGGGGCCGACGGGGATGGCATTGGCGATTTCGGCGGCCTTTTGCACGGTCTGTTCATAGACCGAGCGTTCGACGAGCAGGCGCGAGGGCGCGTTGCAGGACTGGCCCGAGTTGTCCATCATCCGGCGGACGGAGCGGAGGACGGCGCGGTCGTCGGCATCGGCGAACAGGAGGTTCGCGCCCTTGCCGCCGAGTTCGAGCGTGACGCGCTTGAGGCTTTCGGCGGCGGCTTTGCTGATCGCCTTGCCCGCGCGGGTCGAGCCGGTGAAGGAGATCATCTCGACATCGGGGTGCGACGACAGGGTTGCCCCCACCCCCGCGCCATCGCCGTTCACAAGGTTGAACACGCCCGCAGGGATGCCCGCGTCATGGCAGAATTCGGCGAAGAGCATCGCGTCGAGGGGGCTTTCCTCGGAAGGTTTCAGGACGCAGGTGCAGCCTGCGAGCATCGCGGGAATGGCCTTGAGCGCGATCTGGTTCATCGGCCAGTTCCACGGGGTGATCAGGCCGACCACGCCGATGGGTTCCAGCGCGATCATGGCGCCGGGAGCGTGGTCGCCGAGCGGGCGGAGCCAGTGGATCTGGTCAAAGGCCTTAAGGAAATTGGTCAGGTGCCAAGGCAGGCAGGGGGCCTGTTCGGAACGGGCGAAGTCGATCGGCGCGCCCATTTCGAGTGCGATGGCATGTGCCATTTCCTCGGCCCGCTTTTCGTATTGGGTCAGGATGCCCGCGACGAGTTCCTTGCGCCGTGCGGGGGGTGTTGCGGCCCAAGCGGGGAAGGCGGCCTTGGCTGCGGCGACGGCGGCTTCGGTGTCGGCGGCGCTGCCCAGCGAGATGATGGCGCAGGTCTCCTCGGTCGAGGGGTCGATGACGGGGTGGTCATTCGGGGTGACGGGGGCGACCCAGCGGCCGTTGATGTAGAAGTCGCGCTTGATGAGCATGGCAGCCTCCTGCGGAGAATTTGATCATATTTTGACAGCAGGGGCTGGGTCATGCAACCGCGATACGACAGGAAAAGGTCGCGAACCGACCCCGCCTTGCCGGAACGGCGGAGTTGCGCGCAGCGGGCGGGGAGCGAGGCGGTTTCGTCAAAGCCCGCCAGATTGGAACGAAGATGCGGAAAAGGGCGCGTCTTGCGGGCGGCTGTTCTCTTTTGACGGGGGGTATTCTAAAAGGGATGAAACTTCGTTCCGTTTCGCATATGTCCTTTGCCAAGCCACCAACAGGAGAGCGCCATGTCTGTCCGCATCAATGACGTTGCCCCCGATTTCACCGCCGAGTCGACCGCAGGGACGATCAAGTTCCACGACTGGCTGGGTGACAGCTACGGGATCATCTTTTCGCATCCGCGCGATTTCACCCCTGTCTGCACCACGGAATTCGGCGCGGTCGCCCAGCTTTCGGCCGAATGGAAGAAGCGCAACACCAAGGTGATCGGGGTTTCGGTCGACTCGGTCGGGGATCACGAGAAGTGGAAGCGCGACATCGAGGCGTTCGGCGGCGCTGCGGCGGATTTCCCGATCATCGACGACTCGTCGCTGACGGTGGCCAAGGCCTATGACATGCTGCCCGCCGATTACTACCTGCCGACCGAGGGGCGCACGCCTGCCCATTCGGCCACGGTGCGGACGGTCTATATCATCGGGCCGGACAAGAAGGTGCGGCTGACGATGACCTATCCCATGTCGGTTGGCCGCAACTTCGCCGAGATCCTGCGCGCGCTCGACGCCGTGCGCACGACCGACGGCGTGCCGCTGGCGACGCCCGCCAACTGGGTTCCCGGTCAGGACGTGATCGTGGCGCTGGCACTGAACAACGAACAGGCGACGGAGCGGTTCGGCACGCTGGACATCAAGTTGCCCTATCTGCGGTTTGCGAAGGCGCCGAAGTAATGGATCTGTGCGGGGCAAAGATGTGCCCCGCTCATTCCTTGTTGACCGTACCCCCGCCTTGACCCTAAGGGTGACGGTGTGTCTGGTTCAGGGGTTGTCGTTTGGTTACGAGTGTCGCGCGCGCTGGTGAAGCGCGGGTCCATGTGTTCACGAACGCAGGGACCGATCTTTTCCTGAAGCAGTTTTCCGGCTTCGATCCCGTGCTCGACGGGGTGCGGTTTTCCTTCGGCCTCGAAGTTCCCGACGCGATCGACGCGTTGATCGTGTTCACCCGCGCCTCCTATTCCTTACCCACCACATTGCCACCTGAACGCACCGTGTTCGTCGCGGCGGAACCCGACGTGATCCACCCGTATAGCGCGCGGTTCCTGAACCAGTTCGGATTGGTGCTTTCGGCCACCGACAAGCCGTTGGAGACCGAGCAGTACCGCTATCCCTGCTGTGCGATCTGGTTCGCGGGGATCAATTTCGCACTTTCGGGCAAGACAGGACCGCAGGTTGCGTTGAAGGGGGTCGATCATTTCAGGGCGCTGGCGGTGCCGGAAAAGCTGGACAAGATCAGCATTGTCACCTCGTCCAAGACCTTTACGCCCTATCACCGCAAGAGGCTCGCGTTCATCGAGGCTTTACAGCGGATTATCCCCGACCGGATCGAGATGTTCGGGCGGGGGTTCCGGTCCGTCGATGACAAAGCCGATGCGCTGCTCCCGTATGCCTACCATCTTGCAATAGAGAACGGGGACGGGCCGGATCTTTGGACGGAAAAACTGGCGGACCCGTTTCTGTGCTGGTCGTTCCCGTTCTATGCGGGCTGCGAAAACGTCAGCGACTATTTCCCATCTGACAGTTTCGCGTTCGTCGATCTCGATGATGCCGAGGCTTCGGCGCGGCGGATGGTTGCGATGATTGAGAGCGGGGCGTGGAAGCGCGCCTTGCCTTCGATAGCCGAAGCGCGGGAGCGGTTGTTCAGCACCCATAGTCTTGGCCCGCTTTTGGCACGCCTCGCCAATCGTGCTCTGGAAAAACCGGTTGCGGAAGAGCGCGTTCCGCTGCGCCTGATCCGCTCCGAACGGTCGCTTTGGCCGGAACGCGGGGCGAAGGGGTCGGTGCCGGAATGGGCTTTGCGGAACTTGATGCTTGCCATTGACAAAAAGGCGGAGCTGCGAGCCTCGCACCTGCAGCGGTGGTTCGAATTACGGCGGTCGCAACGACGGCAGGTTCGTCGGGAAAGAGAAGAGTTGGCGCGCAAGCAGGAGGTCTGATTGCGCGCTTTGTAAGTGGCCCGGATCACGGCCTGTTGCGAATGTCGGAGTTTACGAGTGCAAAGTGAAAGCAACTTACTCAAACTGCACCTTGGCTGTGGGATAAAACACATCCCCGGCTGGTTCCATGTCGATGCGCTGGATTATCCGCATATTGACCATCGGGGACCTGTAGAAGACCTGTCCTTCCTGCCGGATGGCAGTGTCGGGATCATCTATGCCGCGCATGTGCTCGAACATTTCGGACGGCGGACCTACATGGATGTGCTGCGGGAATGGCGGCGCGTTCTTGTCAGGGGCGGTATCCTTCGTCTGGCCGTTCCGGATTTCGGTGCAGCGGCGCGGCTTTACCTTTCCGGCACTTTGCCGCGGGGTATCGAGGATGTGCGTGGCCTCGTCTCGGGGGGGCAGCGTGACCAGTACGATTTTCACGGTATGGTTTTTGACGAAGTCGACCTGACCCGTGCGCTGAAAGAGGCGGGGTTCGCCAGTGTCCAAAGGTGGGATTGGCGGACGACCGAGCATGCGTGGCTGGACGACTATTCCCAAGCCTACATTCCGCATCTGGACAAGGAAAACGGCACGCTCGTTTCCCTTAATCTTGAAGCTGTGGCCTGACGGCTGATCGGGGCAGGTAAAAGGTGAAAAAAGCGCTCATCACTGGCATCACCGGGCAGGACGGTTCCTATCTGGCCGAGTTTCTTCTTGAAAAGGGCTATGAGGTGCACGGCATCAAGCGCCGTTCCTCGCTTTTCAACACGGGTCGTATCGACCACATCTTCGAAGATCGTCACAAGCCCGACGCGCGATTCAAGCTGCACTATGGCGACCTGACGGACAGTTCGAACCTGACGCGCATCCTGCGCGTGGTGGAGCCGGACGAGGTTTACAACCTCGGGGCGCAAAGCCATGTCGCGGTCAGTTTCGAGGCGCCGGAATATACGGCGGATGTCGATGCGATGGGCACGCTCCGTCTGCTCGAGGCGATCCGATTTCTGGGTCTGGAGCAGAAGACGCGCTTTTATCAGGCCAGCACCTCGGAACTCTACGGTCTGGTTCAGGAAACGCCACAGCGCGAGACAACCCCGTTCCACCCGCGCAGTCCCTATGCGGTTGCAAAGATGTATGCCTATTGGATCACGGTGAACTACCGCGAGGCATATGGTCTTTATGCCTGCAACGGCATCCTCTTCAACCACGAGAGCCCGCGGCGGGGCGAAACCTTTGTGACCCGCAAGATCACACGGGGTTTGGCGAACATCGCGCAGGGGATCGAGGATTGCCTTTACATGGGGAATATCGACGCACTCCGCGATTGGGGGCATGCGCGGGATTATGTCCGCATGCAGTGGATGATGTTGCAGCAGGACGTTGCCGAGGATTTTGTCATAGCGACAGGCCTACAGTACTCGGTGCGAGAGTTTATAGGATGGGCGGCCGGGGATCTCGGTTTGAGGTTGCGGTTTGAAGGTTCGGGCGTGGAAGAAATCGCCGTGGTCGAGTCCGTGACATCCGATATGGCGCCTGCAGTCAAACCGGGACAGGTCGTACTTCGAATCGACCCGCGCTACTTCCGCCCCGCAGAGGTCGAGACGCTGCTTGGCGACCCGACGAAAGCGCGAGAAAAGCTTGGTTGGGTGCCGGAAATCAGTGCACGCGAGATGTGCACCGAAATGGTTGCCGCGGACCTCAAAACGGCACGCCGTCACAGATTGCTTCGTGAACACGGGCTTGAATTGCCCGTCGCGCTGGAGGGCTGAAATGCGGGTCTACGTGGCCGGCCATCGCGGAATGGTGGGGGGCGCGATACTGCGCCGCTTGCTGGCGCAAGGCGTCGAGACGATAACCCGCACCCATGCCGAATTGGATCTGACGGACCAGTCGGCGGTTGCTGGATTTATGCGCACCGAGCGTCCGGACGCGGTGATTTTGGCCGCCGCGAAGGTGGGCGGAATTCATGCCAACAACACGTTTCCTGCCAGCTTCATTTACGAAAATCTGATGATCGAGGCGAATGTGATCCATCAGTCATTTCGTGCCGGTGTGGAGCGGCTGCTGTTTCTCGGCTCGTCTTGCATATATCCGCGCGAGGCCACGCAGCCGTTGGCGGAGAACTCGCTGCTGACGGGGCCGCTGGAGCCGACGAACGAACCGTATGCCATCGCCAAGATTGCCGGGATCAAGCTGTGCGAGAGCTACAACCGGCAGTACGGGACGGATTACCGCTCGGTGATGCCGACGAACCTTTACGGGCCTGGGGACAATTTCCATCCGGAAAACAGCCATGTGATCCCCGCGATGATGCGGCGGTTCCACGAGGCGGTGCGGGATGGGGTGTCGGAGGTCGTGGTCTGGGGCAGCGGGACTCCGCGGCGCGAGTTCCTCCATGTGGACGACATGGCCGATGCAAGTCTGTTCGTCATGAATTTGGATGCGGCGGCCTACAGGGCCAATACGCAGCCGATGCTGAGCCATATCAACGTAGGGACGGGCGAGGATGTGTCGATTGCCGAGTTGGCGGACTTGCTGGCTAAGGTGACGGGGTTCAAAGGGCGCATCGTCTATGACCGGACGAAGCCCGACGGGTCGCCAAGGAAGCTGATGGATGTCAGTCGCCTTACGGCGATCGGGTGGCGGGCGCGGACGGAGTTGCGGGACGGGGTGGGGGGGACCTATCGCTGGTTTCTGGACCATGCCGACGCGCTGCGGCAGTCATGAGGGTCGGCGGATATGTGATCCATCTGGCGCGGGCGGTGGAGCGGCGGGCCATCGTGGACCATCTGACCGCCACCTTTCCCTTTCGCTGCCATGTCCTTGATGCCGTGGACGGGCGCGCCTTGGACGATGTGGCGTTGATGCGACAGGTTTCGACCGCGCCGCTTTTCGATCCGCCCTATCCGTTTCCCTTGGGAAAGGGCGAAATTGCCTGTTTCCTGAGCCATCGTCTGGCATGGGCGCGGATCGTGGAGAGCGGCGACGATTTCGGTTTCGTTGCCGAGGATGATCTAGGGCTTTCATCTGCCTTCAGGGCCGCGCTGGACCTTGCCCTGCGCCATGCGACGGTTGCGGATTATGTGTCGTTCCAGACCCGTCCGCTGCGCGGGGCCGCGGACACCCTTGCCGAAGATGGCGCGGTGCGTCTGGTCCGTCCCGTTCTGCCGCCCCTGCGCACTTCGGCCCAGTTGGTCGGACGCGAGGCTGCGGCGCGGTTGCTGGCCGCCAGTGAACGGTTCGACCGTCCGGTCGATTGCCTGTTGCAGATGGTCTGGCTGACGGGTCAGCGGATGCTGGTGGTGGAGCCGTCGGGCGTGTCGGATCTGACCACGCTGATCGGTGGATCGACCGCGCAGAGCAAGCGCCGCAAGAGCGCTTGGGAAGAGGCGGTGAGGACGGTGCGGCGGATGTTGTATAGGCGGCGGATCGCGGGTTTGGCACGGGGGAAGGGTGACGCCTAGTCGGCGTTGCGGATCCAGCGTTCCCAAACGAAATCGTAATTCCAGACGCAGGTGTGCGTGCGGGAAAGCGCGGCGCGGATCGCGGCGCGGCGGGCGATGTCGGTTTCGGCAAAAAGGTGGAACTGCACCTGCACCTGCCGGATGTGCCCGATAATGCCCGAGTCGATGAGCGCGGGCAGCAGGTCATATTCACCGCCTTCGATATTGATCTTGGCGAGGGCGAAGCCGTCGGACAGCGATGCCAGAAAGGTTGCCGCGTCACGCTGCGTGCCGACCACGCTGGTCTTGGTGACCTTGAGCGCAGAGGATGCATCGCCCTCATCCGAGAGGTTCAAGGTTCCGTCTCCCTTACCGAGCGCGACTTCGTGGACCGTGATCTGCGGTATCCCGTGGAAGCGGTCTCGCAAGGCGGCGGCAAAGCGGGGGTGCGGTTCGAAGACCGCGACGCGGCAGCCATAGGTGCGGAAGATTTCCGCCGCCCAATCGCCACGGAAGCCGCCGAAATCCAGCGCGAAGTCTCCTTCGGCAAGTCCGTCGAAGCGCTTGGAGCGGTCCTGCATCCCGTCGCGCTTCCATTGGCGGAAGCCTGCGTAGAATGTCTTGAGCCAAGGGTTCCGGTAAAGGCGGAGCCAGTGCTTGGGCGATAGGCGCATCGGGAAAACCCCTGAAAACTCGTCTGGACACAGCGGCTGGCCGCTATGCTTCCTTAGCGCCAAAGGCTAAGCAGAGGCCAGTGTTTGTTTGAGTGATCCTTGCTATGATTCAAGTCCGTCTCTTCGGTGGTCTCGGCAACCAGTTGTTCCAATACGCGGCGGGGCGGGCGCTTGCCTTGCGGGTCGGGACGGAGTTGGCGCTTGATCTGCGGGCCTTGGACGGGTGGGTGTCCCATGCGGTCTATGGGCTGGAGGCTTTTGCCATCAAGGCGCGGGTGTCGGGCGTGGCGCTGCCGCCTGTGCGGGGCGGATTGGCCTATGCGCTTTGGCGGGCGGGGTTGACCAAGGGGCCGCGATTGCTGCGCGAGGCGCGGTCGGGTTTTGACGCACGGGTGCTGGCTGCGCCGGATGACAGCTATCTGCACGGGTATTTCCAGAGCGAGGCCTATTTCGCGGATCAGGCAGCGCCTTTGCGGGAAGAGTTGCGGCACCGTTCTGCGGCCAAGGGCGAGGGGGCGGTGTGGCTGGCGCGGATCCGGCAGGACGGACGGGCGGTTTCGCTGCATGTCCGGCGCGGGGATTATCTGGCCGAAGCCGATCGTCAGGGCATTTGCGATGCAGGATATTACGCTCGGGCGTTGCAGGCCGTTGCCGATGCCGCGGGGATCACCCCCCGCGTCTATGTGTTTTCCGACGATCCGGTCTGGGCGGCCCGCAACCTTTCCTTTGGCCTTGAAACGCATGTCGTGTCGCAGGGGGGAAGCGAGGATCCTGCCGAGGACCTTCGGCTGATGTCGGCCTGCCGGCATCATATCATCGCCAATTCCACCTTTTCGTGGTGGGGCGCGTGGCTGAATCCCGCGGCGGAGAAGGTGGTCGTTGCGCCTGCGCGGTGGACGCAGCGGGATGGGGCGGTCGAACGGGGGATTTGTCCCGCAGGCTGGTTGCGGGTGTGAAAAAGCCCCGGCGCTTCCACCGGGGCTTTCTGTTCGTCGGGTAGAGGGGAAGCTCACGCCTCAGCCTCTTCCTTCTTCTCGGCGATTTCCTGACCGGTTTCCTGGTCGACCATCTTCATGCCGAGGCGGACCTTGCCGCGGTCGTCGAAGCCGAGGAGTTTGACCTTGACCTCTTGGCCTTCCTTCAGGATTTCGTTCGGGTGGTTCAGGCGCTTGTTCGCGATTTGCGACACATGGACCAGACCGTCACGCTTGCCGAAGAAGTTCACGAAGGCGCCGAAGTCGACCAGTTTCACCACCTTGCCGGTGTAGATGTGGCCTTCTTCGGGTTCTGCCACGATCGACCAGATCATGTCATAGGCGCGCTTGATCGCGTCAGCCGACGAGGAGGCGATCTTGATCACGCCGTCGTCGTTGATGTCGACCTTGGCACCGCTGGTTTCCACGATCTCGCGGATGACCTTGCCGCCCGAGCCGATCACTTCGCGGATCTTGTCGGTGGGGATGGTCAGCGTTTCGATCTTGGGCGCGTATTCCGAGAAGCCCTGCGGCGCGGAGATGGCTTTCGCCATTTCGCCGAGGATGTGGAGACGGCCGTCTTTCGCCTGCGCCAGCGCCTGTTCCATGATCTCGGGCGTGATGCCCGCGACCTTGATGTCCATTTGCAGCGAGGTGATGCCGTTCTGCGTGCCGGCAACCTTGAAGTCCATGTCGCCCAAGTGATCCTCGTCGCCGAGGATGTCGGTCAGCACGGCCCAGCGGCCATCGTCTTCAAGGATCAGGCCCATCGCCACGCCAGCCACGGGGGCTTTCAGCGGAACGCCTGCGTCCATCATCGAGAGCGAGCCGCCGCAGACGGATGCCATCGAGGAGGAGCCGTTCGATTCCGTGATCTCGGACACGACGCGGACGGTGTAGGGGAAGTCGGTCGGTGCGGGCAGCACGGCCTGAAGCGCGCGCCATGCCAGTTTGCCGTGACCGATTTCGCGGCGGCCGGGCGAACCCACGCGGCCCACTTCGCCGACCGAGTAGGGCGGGAAGTTGTAGTGCAGCAGGAAGTTCGAGCGGCTGTTGCCGTGCAGGGCGTCGATGATCTGCTCATCCTCGCCCGTTCCCAGCGTGGTCACGACCAGCGCCTGCGTTTCACCGCGGGTGAAGAGGGCCGAACCGTGGGTGCGCGGCAGGACGCCGGTTTCCGAAATGATGGAACGCACGGTCTTGTTGTCGCGTCCGTCGATGCGGGCGCCACCGTTGATGATGTCGCCGCGCAGGATCGAGGATTCGAGCTTTTTGATCGCCGAGCCGAGGTTGATGTCGGCAAGGTCTTCTTCCGACAGCGCGCCCTTGATGGCCGAGACGGCGGCAGAGATCGCGTTGGTGCGTTCCTGCTTGTCCTTCAGCGCGAAGGCGGCGCGCATCTGCGCCTCGCCCGCGGCTTTGACCTTGGCATAGAGGGCCGAGTAGTCGGGCGCTTCGAAGTTGAACGGCTCTTTCGCGGCGTCCTCGGCGAGGTCGATGATCAGGTCGATCACCGGCTGCATCGCGGCATGGCCGAACTTCACCGCGCCGAGCATTTCGGCTTCGGTCAGTTCGTAGGCTTCCGATTCCACCATCATCACGGCGTCTTTGGTGCCGGCGATGACGAGGTCGAGCCGCTGGTCGGGGTTGTTGCGCAGGTTCTGCAGATCGTCCACGGACGGGTTCAGAACGTATTCGCCGTTCGAGAAGCCGACGCGGGCCGCACCGATCGGACCCATGAAGGGCACGCCCGAGATGGTCAGCGCGGCCGAGGCGGCGATCATGGCGACGATATCGGGTTCGTTGTGCAGGTCATGCGACAGAACAGTCGCCATGACGAGGACTTCGTTCTTGAAGCCTTCGACGAAGAGCGGGCGGCAGGGACGGTCGATGAGGCGCGAGGTCAGCGTCTCTTTTTCCGAGGGGCGCGCCTCGCGCTTGAAGAAGCCGCCCGGGATCTTGCCGGCGGCGTAGTATTTTTCCTGGTAATGCACGGTCAGGGGGAAGAAGTCCTGACCCGGCTTTGCGGCCTTGGCGAAGGTCACGTTCGCCATCACCGAGGTTTCCCCCAAGGTGGCGATCACGGTGCCGTCTGCCTGACGGGCGACCTTGCCGGTTTCCAGAGTGAGCGTTTCACCGCCCCACTGGATCGATTTCTTGACTACGTTGAACATCAGCGGATCCTATCTGGAGGATCACGGCCCCTGCCGGTCCCCCGTTTTCATGGCGGCCCCATTGCCGCCGCCCCCTATCCTTTGCATGTGGCCGGGGGCATGGCCTCACGTCGCAGATGGGGCGCGCATACAGCAAAAGGCGGTGTTTGGGAAGCGCGGTCTTTGCCGCAGCGCGGGCGCGGGCGGTGTCAGCGGCGGGCCGTGAGGGCGATTTCGGCAAGGATGCCGAGGGCGATGGACAGCAGCAGCCAATAGGCGCCGTCATCGACAAGCTGGGCGGGTGTCTTGGCGGGGAAGTAGCGGTCGATCACAAGACCGGTCTGGGCGGCATAGAGGCCGATGGCGACGAGCGCCGCGCCGAAGGCGAAACCGCAATAGGCAAGGAACTTGCCGAGCCGCGAAAAGAACATGGGCCCACCCGATCACCGTTTACCGTGGCAAGGGAAACATGCTGGCGGCCCTTTGCGCAACGAAAAACGCCCGCGCTTGTGGCGCGGGCGTTCTGTCCTGCAATCCCGAAGGGATCAGCGGCGCAGGCCGAGACGCGAGATGAGCGAGGCGTAGCGGGCCTCGTCCTTGCCTTTGAGGTAGTCCAGCAGCTTGCGGCGCTGGGCGACCATCATCAGAAGGCCACGACGCGAGTGGTTGTCCTTCTTGTGGCCCTTGAAGTGCTCGGTCAGCGTGGCGATGCGCGACGATAGGATCGCAACCTGGACTTCCGGCGAGCCGGTGTCGTTTTCCTTGGTCGCGTATTCCTTGATCAGGCGGGCTTTTTCTTCGACGGTGATCGACATCGGTGTCTCCTATGAAGAGGGTGAAGGCACAAGCCGGGATGTCGTCCAGCAGGGCCGATGGAATCCCACGGCAAGCCGAAGGGATGCGGGCGTATAAGGGGAAATCACGCAGAAGGGAAGGGGATTCGGCGCGGGTTGCGGGGCGGGGTGTGGCGTTCGGTTAACCATCCGCAGGGGAAAGGGTCGCCCGACGGGGCGCGGTAAGGTATTCTTCACGCTTGCGCGGCAGGCTTTGCGTTGCGCAGGGGTGCGTGGTGGTTGCGGGGTGCGATGATGTTCGGGGTTTTGGGCCTTATGGGCTTGGTTGCGGTCGGCATGGCTGTGGATGCCATGTTCGCGGGCGGAGACGGGGATCAGGCCGAGCCGGAAGCGGATGATGCCGGGGCTTCGGACACCGCGCCGCAGGGCGGGGATGGCGCGCTGGTCGACGCCTCGTTCGAGAGCAACGATCCCTTTGATGACGGGATGCCCCATTCGGATGACTTCGGCGGCGCGGTTGCGGTGCCGCTGTCATCGTCCGGCACGGACGCGGGCGAGGTGATGAACGGCGGAGGCGCCGGGGACGATCTGCGCGGCGAGGGTGGCGCGGATGCCATCGGCGGCGGCGCGGGGGATGATTCGCTTTATGGCGGGGCGGGGAATGACCAGCTTGACGGGGGCGAGGGCGGTGATCTGCTGTCGGGCGGTGCGGACGACGACCTTTTGCGCGGCGGTGCGGGCGGGGATGTGGTCTGGGGCGGGGACGGAAATGACGAGGTTGCCGGATGGGACGGTGACGACACGCTGGCAGGCGGTGCGGGGGATGACAGTTTGATCGGTGGTGACGGGGCCGATTCCGCGATGGGGGGCGAAGGGGATGACTGGCTTGCCGGTGGCGCGGGGGACGACAGCCTTTACGGCGGGACGGGGAATGACACGGCGGATGGCGGCGCGGGGAACGACCTGCTGGTCGCCGGCGGCGGGGTGGATTTCCTGAACGGCGGGGATGGCTCGGATACGCTGGCGGCAGCGGCGGGCAGCATGCTGACGGGCGGGGCGGGGGCGGATGAATTCACAATCGGGGCGGAAGGCGTGACGGTCATGGATTACGACCGCGCCGAGGACCGTCTGCTTCTGGTCTATGACGCGGCGGCGCATCCTTCGCCCGTGGTCGACGTGGCGGACGAGGGGGCGGATGCGGTGGTCAGCCTTGACGGTGTGGCCATTGCGCGGGTGATCGGCGGTGCAGGACTGGGCGCGGACGAGGTTCTGTTGCGGTCAGCGTGACCAGAGCATCGGTTGCTGGTCGTAGCCGATGTAGAGCGGGTGCTTGGGATGCCCGGCCTGCGTGAGGCCGAGGGTGTAGAGCGGGCGGCCCGTGGCGCGGAGCAGGGCTTCGACCTGTGCGCCACGGCCCAGATGCGCGCCGTGGGTGCCCCAAGCGCAGATGATCCGGTCGGCCCATCCGGTCGCGCTTTGGGAAATGGCGGCGTCATTTGCGGGGCCGACGGGGTCGGATTCGGCACGCATGACGCGGGGGTCGGTGGCGCGGAAGGCGAAGATGTTGGTCACGCGGAAAGACCCGAAGCCAAGCGCGCGGGCGCGGCGTTCGCAGCGTTCGACGGTGGGGTCGTTCTGGGTTTCGGTCGCGGTGGAGGGGTTAAGCATGATGAAGAGCGCCTTTTGTCCGTCAGGGTTCCAGACGCGGGTGAGCAGGTAGCGGTAGTTTTCGCAATCGGAATAGACTGCGGTGCTGTCGGCATCGCCCTTGAGGTGGTGGCGGGTGATCATACGCTCTGCCTGTTGCCAAGGGCGGGGGGCCGTCTGCCCCCCGCACCCCCCGAGAGTATTTGGGCAAAGGTGAATGGGGAACAGAATTGTTCTGCGAGAACCGTCAGTTGAACACGCGGCTCGGATGGAGTTCGCCGGATTTGTAGATGCCCACGGCCACGGCGCGGCCCTGATAGCTGGCCCATGCCTCATCGCCCCATTCCACGCTGGAGGCGAGGACCATGCCGGGGTTGCCGTTCTTTAGCCGCGCCGCACCTTCGGGGGTGGCGGGGAGTTCGGGCAGGTCGGCGAGGCCGAGTTCGAGCGGTTTGAGAAGCGCGTCGATCTCTTCGCTGCGGGCGAGACGGTCGATGTCGTCGAGGCTGACGCCTTCGGATGCCGAGAAGGGGCCGGACCATTCGCGGCGCAGCCAGAGGACATGGCCGAGGCAGCCCAGGGCCTGGCCGAGGTCGCGGGCGATGGAGCGGACGTAGCCGCCCTTGCCGCAGACCATTTCAAGCTCGACATGGTCGGCATCGGGGCGGGCTATGATTTCAAGGCGTTCGACCCAGAGCGGGCGGGCGGCGAGGTCCATCGCCTCGCCTTCGCGCGCGAGGTCGTAGGCGCGTTCGCCATCGACCTTGACCGCCGAGAATTGCGGGGGAACCTGCAGGATGTCGCCGCGGAAGGCGGAGAGGGCGGCGGCGATGGCCGCATCGGTCGGGCGCTGGTCGGAGGTGGCGATCACGCTGCCTTCGGCATCGTCGGTCGTCGTGGCGGCACCGAGGCGGACCATGAAGCGGTAACATTTCAGTGCGTCGGTGATGTAGGGGACGGTTTTCGTCGCCTCGCCCAAGGCCACGGCGAGGACGCCGGTCGCGGCGGGGTCGAGCGTGCCGGCGTGACCCGCCTTTTGCGCGTTGAAGGCCCATTTGACCTTGTTCACCACGGCGGTCGAGGTGATGCCCGCCGGTTTGTCGACAACAAGCCAGCCGGACACCGCGCGGCCTTTCTTCGTGCGGGCCATGCCACATCCCTTTTCTGCGATGGGGTCTGCTAGCCAAGGCGACCCGCTTCGTCAACCTGTGCGGTTTGCGCCTTTGGGCTTCCAAATCCTTTGGATTGCCTGTTATCCCTTTGCCCATGAAATGGACATTGCCGAACACCCTTACCGTCATCCGATTGTTCGCAGCGCCGGGCGTGGCGGTGATGTTCCTGTATTTCCACCGTCCTCTGGCGGATTGGTTCGCGTTGACGCTGTTCATCACGGCGGCGATCACCGATTGGTTCGACGGCTACATCGCCCGCGCCTGGGCGCAGGAATCGAAGTTCGGCGCAATGCTGGACCCGATTGCCGACAAGGCGATGGTGGTGATCGCGCTTGTGATCATCACCGGATATTCGGGGATGAACCCGTGGCTGATCCTGCCCGTGACGGCGATCTTGTTCCGCGAGGTCTTTGTCTCGGGCCTGCGCGAGTTCCTCGGGGCCAAGGCGGGGCTGCTGAAGGTGACGAAACTGGCCAAGTGGAAGACCACGGCACAGATGGTGGCGATTGCCATCCTGTTCCTTGGCACGGGGCTGGAGCATCTGGAGGGGATCGCGCGGCAGGGGCTGACGCCGGATCAATATGCCGATCTGGTCAGTCAGGGTCTGGCCGATCCGATCCGGTCCTGTGGCAAGAAGGGCGATTGCTCGTCCTATGCGACGATGGTGGGGCTGGGCTTGATCTGGGTGGCGGCGATCCTCACCTTGGTGACGGGATGGGATTATTTCCGCAAATCCCTGCCTTACCTGCGTGAGGACAAATGATCGACGTCATGTATTTCGCCTGGGTGCGCGAGCGGATCGGTCTGCCGCGCGAAAGGCTCGAGACGATGGCTGCCACGGTGGGCGAACTGGTGGATGAACTGCGCGCGCGCGAGCCGCGGTACGAGGCGGCCTTTGCCGACCTCGCCTCGCTTCGGGTGGCGCTGGATCAGGAGTTGTCGAGCTTCGATGCGCCGCTTGCCGGCGTGCGCGAGGTCGCGTTCTTTCCGCCCATGACGGGGGGCTGAGATGCGCGTGGCCGTGCAGGAGGCGCGTTTCGATCTGGGGGCCGAGTCGGTGGCCTTTGCCGATGCGGCCAAGGGGGCGGGGGCGGTCGTCACCTTTACCGGCATCGTGCGGGACAATGGCGGCAGGCTCGCGGCGATGGAGATCGAGCATTATCCCGGCATGACCGAGAAGGCGATCACCGCGATTGCCGAAGAGGCGATGCAGCGCTGGGCGCTGACCGATGCGCTGGTGATCCACCGCTACGGGCGGCTGGCGGCGAACGAGGCGATCATGATGGTGGCCACGGCGGCACCGCATCGGGCGGATGCCTTTGCGGCGGCGGAGTTCCTGATGGATTACCTCAAGTCCCGCGCGCCGTTCTGGAAGAAGGAAATCGGGGCCGATGGCGCGGCATGGGTCGCCGCCAAGGACGAGGACGAGGCCGCGCTTACCCGTTGGTAAGCGCGACCCTCAGGCTTAGAAGTCGAACAGTTCGCCGAGGAAGCTTTCACGCTTCTTGCGCTTGTAGCCGTGGTGGTGGTCGTCGTCGCGATACTGCGGTTGCGGCGCGTAGCCCTGCGGGGCCTGCGGCGCGCGGGGTTGCGGGGCGGGTTGTGCTGCCACGGGGGCGGCGGGGGCTGCCGCTGCGGCGCGGTCGATGATCTTGTCGAGTTCCCCGCGGTCGAGCCAGACGCCACGACATTTGGGGCAATAGTCGATCTCGACACCATTCCTGTCGGCCATGACGAGCGTTTCATTGTCGACGGGGCACTGCATGCGGCTCTCCTTGGTTAAACCGGTTTACGCTTTGCAGATGGGGGTTCGGTCGGCCCGTGCAAGGGCGTCGGCGGGCTTTTGCGTGTTGGGGTCAGGCTGACCGCCCCAAAAGCCGAATTTTCTTGCGATGAAACCGAAGCGGGGCTTGACGGGTTGATATACTAAAGTGCTTTTGGGCACGTCGTTCCGCGCATTCGTGCGTCCAGCCCGTGGGTCTTGAAATCGTGTTCCAATCCCTTACCAGAATTGCTGCCGTGTTCGCCCTGATGGGTATGGCTGCCTGTGCCAAGAAGCCTGAACCCGCCGAAGCGCCGGCTGCTGTCCCGCCCGAATATCAGGCGGTGCAGGACGGTGACTTTCTGATTCCCGAAGTGGAACCGCTTCATCTGTTCGGCGACAATGCGCGGACCGAAGTGGATTATGCAGGCGACGAGAAGCCGGGAACGGTGGTTGTCGATGTGAATGCGCGGCGTCTGTACTATGTGCTCGAAGACAATCGGGCCATCCGTTACGCGATTGCCGTCGGGCGCGAGGGGCTGTCTTTCAAGGGCACCGGCTATATCGGCCGCAAGGAAAAATGGCCGAGCTGGCAGCCGACGGCCAATATGATCAAGACACGCCCTGATCTTTACGCCGAATTCGCGGCTGGCCTGCCGGGGGGGATGGAAAACCCGCTTGGTGCGCGGGCGATGTACCTTTACCGAAACGGCAAGGACACGATGTTCCGCATTCACGGCACGATCCAGAACGCCTCGGTCGGGCGGGCGACAAGCGCCGGCTGCATCCGCCTGTTCAATCAGGATGCCATCGACCTGTTCGACCGGATCGAAGCAGGAGCCAAGGTGAAGGTTCGCACGCTGGAGGAAAGTCTGGCGGCGGAAGGGCCGTATATGGACGATGCCTATGGCCGCGCCGTGCCGGATACCGAAGAGAACCGCGCGCAGCTTGAAATCGACAAGCAGAAGATCGTGGAAGAGGAAGCCGCCAAGGTCGAGGCGGAACGTCTGGCAGCGGAAGCCGCCGAAAAGCAGGCTGCAAAGGATGAAAAGCGCCGCCTCCGCATCTGCCGCAACCGCGGGATTGAGCAAGAAGATTGTCCAACGCTGGATGAGTTGACGGCAAAGCCGGAGCAAGTTGCGGAAGCCACCACAGGCTAAGGGGCGGTTCGTAAGGAATAAGCGCCCCATGCTGCCCAAGGGGCGTATCTGTCGCACCTTTTGGGCGCGGGATTTCGGCGAAAATTTCGCTGCATCGCAGCGTAACAAACTTGCCGTTCCCGCTGCGCTGTGCCCTTATATGAGGCAGAGTTACAAGATCGGGAGTACCGGGACATGAGCGCATCCGCCCCCCTTCGTTCGGTGCTGCCGCCCGAGATCATGTCACGCAAGGGGGGGGCACCTTTGGTGGTGCTGACCGCATATACGACGCCAGTAGCGCGTCTCGTCGATCCGCATTGCGACATTGCGCTGGTGGGTGATTCGGTGGGGATGGTGCTGCACGGCATGCCGACGACGCTGGGCGTGACGATGGAAATGATGATCCTTCACGGTCGCGCCGTGGTGCGCGGCTTGTCGAAGGCGATGGCGGTGATCGACATGCCCTTCGGCAGTTACGAAGAGGGGCCGCAGCAGGCGTTCCGCAATGCAGCGCGTCTGATGGCCGCGACGGGGGCGCCTGCGGTGAAGCTTGAAGGCGGGCAGCATATGGCCGAGACCATCGCCTTCCTGACCGCGCGGGGTGTGCCGGTGATGGCACATGTCGGCTTGACTCCGCAGTCTATCAATACGCTGGGCGGCTATAAGGTCGTGGGACGCGAGGACGAGGCGGCGCGGGTCATGGCGGATGCCAAGGCCTGCGAGGCGGCGGGGGCTTTCGCCATCGTATTGGAAAAGGTCCCCGTGGGCCTGTCGGGCGAGATCACGCGGGCGTTGAAGATTCCTACCATCGGGATCGGCGCGGGGCCGGATTGTGACGGGCAGGTGCTGGTGGTCGACGACATGCTGGGCTTGTTCAGCGATTTCCGCCCGAAATTCGTGAAACGCTATGCCGAATTGGGCAAACTGGCGGACGAGGCGATTGCCGCCTATGCCGCCGAAGTGCGGACGCGAGTCTTTCCCGCGCCGGAACATGGCTTCGCCGACAAGGTGAAATCTTGATCCCCATTCTGCGGACGGTGGCCGATCTGCGGGCTCAGGTGCGGGCGTGGAAGGCGGAAGGGCATGTGGTCGGCGTGGTCCCGACGATGGGTGCGCTGCACGAAGGGCATCTGTCGCTTGCGCGGGCTGCCAAGCGCGATTGCGGGCGGGTCATCACGACGATCTTCGTAAACCCCAAGCAGTTCAACAACCCCGACGATCTGGCGAAATATCCTCGCACCGAAGCGGCCGACGCACTATTGCTGTCGTCGGTCGGGGTGGACCTTATCTTTGCGCCTGATGTGGAAGAGGTCTATCCCGACGGTTTTGCAACGTCGATTTCTGTCGGTGGCGTTGCAGGAGCACTGGAGGGCGAGATGCGGCCCGGTCATTTCCAAGGGGTGGCAACGGTGGTGGCCAAGCTGTTTGGCATGACCCAGGCGGACCGTGCCTATTTCGGACAGAAGGATTGGCAACAGCTTCAGGTGGTACGGCAAATGGTGCGCGACCTGAATTTTGCGGTGGAGGTGATCGGCTGCGAAACCATACGCGAGGCGGACGGACTTGCCATGTCGTCGCGCAATGCAAGGTTGTCAGCCGAGGCGAGGGGAAAAGCAGGGGCGCTTCATGCGGCGATGACAGAAGCGGCGCAGGCAATTCGGGCAGGAATGCCGGAAGCAGACTGCTTGACACGGGTCGGCGCTGCGGTGGTCGCGGCAGGGTTCGAGAAAGTGGAATACATCGCATTGCGCGATGCCGAGACGCTCGGGCCGGTTGCCGATCCGGCGCGACCGATGCGGATGCTTGCCGCCGCATGGCTGGGCGGGGTGAGACTGATCGACAATATCGCGGTGTGACCCTCCGCGATCTGTCACCTGCGCCCATCGTCCGAGTGTCTTTGCGTTCTCTAGCGTGCGGGCTTTAGCATGCGGGGGCAGAATGCAATCTTTGTTTCCGCGTGACGCAGGGTAGCCGATTTGGCACAATAATGAACAAGCGGATCGTGAGGGGCAGGATGGAGGCTTTCGGGTTCACCAACACGGTTCTGCCGGTGGCGGTTCTGGTGTTTTTGGCGGTGTTCCTGCCGGTCCTGACCGTTTCTCCGCGCGTATCCAGCCAGCGCGAACTGCTACGCGGCATGCTGGGGGCGGCGGCGCTTGTCGTGGTCTTCGCCGCGATCCTGTTCGCCGAGCTTTACCGGCGCGAGGGGAATGACATTTTGGCATCCTTCCTTGGCGACCCTGCGGGGCGCCTTTGGTTCTATGTTTCGCGGGCGCTGATGTCGGCGATGTTCTGGGGACCGATCCTTGCCTTTGTCTGGTTCGGACGCGCGCTCGAGGTGGAGCGGCGCAAGGGCGAGGCCAAGGCCCGCGAAGGGCGGATGCAATGATCCTTGCCCTGTGGCGGCTGGTGCTGTTCGGGCTGATCGGGCTGACGGTGATCTATTGGCTGTTGCTGGTCTATGCCCGTTCCGTCCGGCGCGAGCGGCTGGAGAAGGAATATGACGCAGGCAGCGTCGACGGGGATGTGAAGGGCCATCGCGATGACTATATCGCGCAAGGGATGGCCGCCTATGAGCACAGTTTGAAACGCAAACTGCTTTGGCTGGTTTACGTCCTGCCGATCAGCATCGTGACGGTTCTGGTCTGGCTCAATTTCGGCTGAAGGGGTGACGGTGATGCGGTTCGTGAAATGGGGCGTTCTGGCGGTGCTGGGGCTGTTTGTCTTTGCCTTCCTGCATTACACGCTGCCGCAGCATGACATCGTGCGCATCGTCGGCACGGAAAACCGCCGGATGGAAATTGGCGAGAACAGCTGGTTCTTCGCCTCGCCCGATGTGGGAACGGCAAGCACGGCGAGCCGAGACATCTATTTCATCAATACGGTCTATCCCGATGGCGGGACGATGGAATACCGGAACGAGGATACGGGCTGGGGCTGGCCGCCCTATTTCAAGATGAACAATTCGAGTCTCCAGACCGAAGCGAAGGACCTGATCTCGACCAAGGACAAGCCGATCTGGGTTGCCGTGACGCATTACGGCTGGCGCAACCAGTTGTTCACGATCTTTCCCAATGCGGTCGCCCTGCAGCAGGTCGAGGGGCCGGACGCGACGATCATCCCTTGGGTCAACATCGTCATTCTGGGCTTTGCGCTGGTCGTGGGCTTCATGCTGTGGCGCATGTGGGCGCAGTTCCGCGAGCGGATGATCGAGCCTGCGGTGATCGATGTGCAGGAAACGCTGGACGGGCTGGAAGAGCGGACCGAGCGGGCGGGAGAGAAGGCGCGCGGGTTCTTTTCGCGGCTGTTCCGGCGGGGGTAAGTCGGGCGGCACCTACCCCATCCCATCCCGCCCCACGAGGGGGAGGGAGGCGTTCGGGCGGGTGGCGTTGCGTTTGGGGCTGCGGGTGCTGTGAGTATTTGGGCCAAGGTGAAAAGGGCAGGGTTTGACCCCTGCCCTTTCGCGTTTGGTGCCGGTTTGCGCGGGGTCAGCCGCGCAGGGTGCCGCCTGTGGCTTTCGTGACCTTTTCGATGATCTTGGCCGAGACGGCTTCGATGTCGGCATCGGTCAGGGTCTTGTCGGTCGGTTGCAGGCGGACGGTGAGGGCGATGGATTTCTTGCCCGCGCCCATCTGCGCTTCTGCCTTGTCGCCGATGAACTGGTCGAAGAGGCGGACGCTTTCGATCAGCGCCTTGTCGGCACCGATGGCGGCGTTGAGGGCGGTCAACGCCTCGACGTTCGCGTCGACGACGAAGGCGAAGTCACGTTCCACCGCTTGCAGGTCGCTGATGGCGAGTGCGGGGCGGGTGGGGGTTTTCACCTTGGGCAGCGGCACGTTGGCGGGCAGGATGGTGAAGGCCACGGCGGGGCCTTTGACGCCCATCGCGGCGAGGATCTTGGGATGCACCTCGCCAAAGGTTGCCATTGCGTTGGGGCCGAGGGCGATGCAGCCCGAGCGGCCGGGGTGCCACCATGCGGCGACCTTGCGGTTGATCTGCACGCGGGCGGGTGCGCCCAAGGCGGCGAGGACCGCTTCGGCATCGGCCTTGGCGTCGAAGACGTCGACGGGGCGGCGGCTGCCATAGGGGTCGCGCGGGGCGGTGTGGCCGACGAGCAGGCCCGTGGCTTGCAGGTGCTGTTCCCCCGGTTCGCCGCCGTGGAAGGCGGGGCCGATTTCACAAAGGGCGAGGTCGGCGAAGCCGCGGGCCTGATTGCGGGCAGCAGCGCGGAGCAGGCCGGGCAGCAGGTCGGGGCGGAGGTGGGTCATTTCCGACGAGATGGGGTTGTCGATCATCACCGCATCGGTGCCGCCGCCAAACAGGGTGGCGGCTTCGGCGTCGATGAAGCTGTAGGTGACGCATTCGTTGTAGCCCAAGGCGGCGAGCGTGCGGCGGGCGCTGCGTTCGCGGATCTGCGCGGGCGTCAGGATCGGGCGCGGCACGCCTGCGGTAGCGCGGGTCAGGGGCTTGCCTTGCAATTTGGTGAGCGATGCGATGCGGGCGACCTCTTCCACAAGATCGGCTTCGCCGAGCACGTCGGGGCGCCACGTGGGCGGGGTTGCCATGTCGCCGTTCAGGGTGAAACCGAGGGCTTCGAGCGTGCGGCGCTGTTCGGCCTCGGGGATGTCCATCCCGACGAGGGAGATCACGCGGGCGGGGTTGAGGCGGTATGCGCGGGAGGTGTCGGGCACCGCACCGTCGACGGCGAGGTCCGAGGCTTGCCCTCCGCAGAGGTCGAGGATCATCTGGGTGGCGAGGTCGAGGCCCGGCAGCGTGAAAGCGGGGTCCACACCGCGTTCGAAGCGGTAGCGGGCGTCGGAGTTCACCTTGAGCGCGCGGCCCGTGGCGGCGACGGTGATCGGGTCCCAATAGGCGGATTCGAGGAAGACGTCGGTCGTCGCCTCGGTGCAGCCCGAAAGCTCGCCGCCCATGATCCCTGCGAGGGATTCGGGTTGGGCATCGTCGGAGATGAGCATCATGCCTTCGGCCAGACGGTAGGTCTTGCCGTCGAGCGCAAGCAGCTCCTCGCCGCCTTTGGCGGGGTGGATGCGCAGGTTGCCATGCACCTTGGCCGCGTCGAAGACGTGGAGCGGGCGGTTGAGGGCGAAGGTGAAGAAGTTGGTGATATCGACCAGCGTCGAGATGGGGCGCAGGCCGATGGCGGTCAGGCGGTCGGCCAGCCACGCGGGCGAGGGGCCGTTCTTGACGCCACGGATCAGGCGCCCTGCGAAGAGCGGGCAGCCCTTGGTTTTCAATGCCTCGTCGATGGTCACGGTGATCGGGCAGGGGAAGCCGCCCTTGATCGCCGGAATGTCGAGCGGTTTCAGCTTGCCCAAGCCGCGCGCCGCAAGGTCGCGGGCGATGCCGCGCACGCCAAGCGCATCGGGGCGGTTGGGGGTGATCTTGATGTGGATCATCGGGTCCACGACCGAGGGGCGGTTGATCGCCAGCCAGTCGGTGAATTTCTGCCCGACTTCGCCCGACGCCAGTTCGATGATGCCGTTGTGTTCGTCCGACAGTTCAAGCTCGCGTTCCGAGCACATCATGCCGTGGGATTCGACGCCGCGGATCTTGCCGACGCCAAGGGTGACGTCGATGCCGGGGACGTAATCGCCGGGTTTTGCCAGAACGACCGTGATGCCAGCGCGGGCGTTGGGGGCGCCGCAGACGATCTGCTTTTCGCCCTCGTCCGTCATGACGCGGCAGACGCGGAGTTTGTCGGCGTCAGGGTGCTGTTCGGCGTGGGTGATCTTGGCGAGCGTGAAGGTCGCAAGGCGCGCGGCGCGGTTCGACACCTCCTCCACTTCCAGACCGAGGTCGGTCAGGGCGTAGAGGATGTCGTCGAGCGTGGCTTCGGTGTCGAGGTGGTCACGCAGCCAGGAGAGGGTGAATTTCATTGCGTCTTCCTCAGCGGCTCAGGCCAGCGGGCAGGGTGGGGAGATCGAGCGCGGCAAAGCCGTAGTGGCGCAGCCAGCGGAGGTCGGATTCGAAGAAGGCGCGGAGGTCGGGGATGCCGTATTTGAGCATCGCCAGACGGTCGATGCCCATGCCGAAGGCGAAGCCCTGCCATTCGTCGGGGTTCACGCCTGCCGCTTTCAGCACTTTGGGGTGGACCATGCCGGAGCCGAGGATTTCCATCCACTTGTCGCCTTCGCCGATCTTGAGCTGTCCGCCTTCCCACGAGCAGCGGATGTCCACCTCGGCCGAGGGTTCGGTGAAGGGGAAGTGGCTGGCGCGGAAGCGGAGTTCGACGGAAGGCACCTCGAAGAAGGCGCGGCAGAATTCTTCCAGCACCCATTTCAGGTTGGCCATCGAGACGTCACGGTCGATGCACAGACCCTCGACCTGATGGAACATCGGGGTGTGGGTCTGGTCCATGTCCATGCGGTAGACGCGGCCGGGGGCGATGACGCGGATCGGCGCGCCCTGTTCGGTCATGGCGCGGATCTGGACGGGGCTGGTGTGGGTGCGCAAAACGTGGGGCGGGCGGTCGTCGCCTGCCGCGCGGTTCATGAAGAAGGTGTCGTGTTCCTGCCGCGCGGGGTGTTCGGGCGGGATGTTCAGCGCGTCGAAGTTATACCAGTCGGATTCGACCTGCGGCCCTTCGGCCACGGCGAAGCCCATGTCGGCGAAGATGGCGGTGAGCTCTTCCATCACCTGGGACACGGGGTGGATCGTGCCCGTGCGGCGCGGGCGGGCGGGGAGCGTGACGTCGAGCCATTCGGATTTCAGGCGTGCGTCGAGGGCGGCATCGGCAAGGCCGGATTTGCGGGCGCGCAGGGCGGCGTCGATCTCGTCTTTCAGGACGTTGAGCATCGCGCCCGCGGCTTTGCGCTGGTCAGGTTCCATCTTGCCCAAGCCTGCCATGAGCGCTGAAATCTCGCCCTTTTTGCCAAGGGCACCGACGCGGACCTCTTCCAGCGCGGATTCGTCTGCTGCCGTGGCGATGGCCGCAAGATACTTGGCCTTGAGCGTGTCGAGCCCGTCCATATGTGCCTCCTTGGGGTGCGGCACGGTGCTAGCCTTGGAAGGGCTGCGATGCAAGGGCAGAGGGCGTCAGCGGGTCTTAATCACCTTGGCGAGCCGCGCGCCTATTCCGGCGCTGCCCTTGGCCGAAGGATGGATCAGGTCGAACTGGAACATGGAGGCATCGCCGCGGGGGACGAGGTCTGACATGGGGACGAAGAAGATGCCCTTCGGGTCGGTCGCGGCAAGGCGTGTCAGGCGGCGGTCAAGTTCGTCGCCATAGGGGCGGCAGGCGCGGACGGGGGTGTAGAGGCCCGGGTTTCGCAGGTAGCCGGAATAGACGACGCGGGCGCCATCGGCACGCAGCCGGCGGACGAATTCGGGGATCGCGCCCGTCTTGGCATCGGCGGATATGAGGCGGTCCACCATGCGTTGGCAGGCACCGCAGCCGCAGCCGAACAACAGGTCGTTGCCGCCGCCATTCAGGACGACCCAGTCCCAATCGCCCTTTGTATACTGCGCCCCAAGGCGCAGGCCCGCAGCGCCACTGACGGGAAGGAAGTAGAAATATCGCGCGCCGACGACGGAGCGGTCGATCACTTCGGCCCCTAACTGCCGTTCGATTTCGTTGCTGACAGCACGTCCCGTGGCGCGGTTCGCGGCCATCATTGAATCGCCCATCAACAGAATGCGCGCATCCTTGTTCTTGTCTGTCACCGTCTCGCCGCATGACACGAGTGTCACAAGCGCGAGCAGAGCAAATGCGACACGCAGCATCGGCTTGTCCCTTGTCAGGAGTTCAGGTCGCGGTCGCCTGTTCCATCGGTGCGACGTGGCGAAGGTATGCGCTTTGCAACTGTGTGCGCCAGTCTTTTTGCGAAAGCACAACCGGAGCGGTGCAGGTTGCGCAGGGGCCAGTCTTGGCGCGGTCATGGATCAGCCCGCGCCGCCATGCGGCGGCTTTCGCGCCGAAGAAGATGTCGAAGATCGTCTCGGCGCGGTCGAGGTTGCCGACGACGTGCTTGGCATGTTCGGGCCGGTCGCTGCGGATGTGGCAGCAGGGCACGACATTGCCGGTGTAGCCCATATGGAAATGCTGGAAGACGAAGTTGCACGGGTCGGTGCGGGGGTTTTCCGGCGAAAGGTCGGGCAGCAGGCCGCCGCGGTCGTTGCCGTGCTTGGCAAAGTTGATGGCGCGGGTTTCCATTTCGAGTTTCGGCGTGTCGAACTGCGCGATGATGTTGTCGTTCGGTCGGATCTGCTTGAACCGCGCCTGAAGCCCCGTGCGGTGCGAGATTTCCGCGATGCGATTCAGGACGTAAAGGTCCGAGTAGGTATCGCCCTGCTTGAGATGGATCGACACGTGCATGTAATCAAGCCCCGCCGCGGCAAGGTCGTCGACGTAGGCGGGGGTCAGGTAGTCGCCATTGGTGTAGATCATGATCCGCGCCTTTGGCATGGCGGCGCGGGCTTCGGCGATGCGGTCAAGGATCGCGCGGTCGTAGAGCGGTTCGTTGTAGCTGTTCAGCACGAAGTAGCGGGCGAAGCCGATTTCACCCAGATCGCGCATGAGCTTGTCCCAGATCGCCGGTTTCATGCGGACATTGGGGCCGAGGCGGTCGCCCACGACATTGGGGCAATAGTCGCAGCGGCGGTTGCAGTAGGAGTGGGTTTCCACCTCGATCCGGTTGACGGTCTGGAGGAAAAGCTCGCGCTGCCGCTTGGGGTCGGTCAGCGGGGCATACATTTCGCGTCCGATATACATGGCACAACTCGTCAAATAAACACAGGAAACGGGCACAGGCAGGGCGGTCTTTGTCCGATGATAACGGCAAAAGCGTGACCGCCAAAGCAAAAGGCCCCGCCTTGCGGCAGGGCCTTTCGGAATTCGGTGATCCGGTGGATCAGGCCAGAGCGGCTTTCGCTTGCGCGGCGATGGCGTTGAACGCTTCCGGCTCGTGCACGGCGAGGTCGGCCAGAACCTTGCGGTCCACTTCGATGCCGGCTTTGGCCAGACCGTTGATGAAGCGCGAGTAGGTCATTTCGAGGTCGAACAGGCGGACGGCGGCGTTGATACGCTGGATCCAAAGGGCGCGGAAGTTGCGCTTGCGGACCTTGCGGTCGCGGGTCGCATACTGCTGGGCCTTGTCGACGGCTTGCGTCGCCGTGCGGAAGTTGGTGCTGCGGGCGGCGTAGTAGCCCTTGGCCTTCTTGATAACCTTGCGGTGGCGGGCGTGCGTGACGACGCCAGATTTAACGCGGGACATCTGTCGCTCTCCTTACCGGTCGTAGGGCATGTATTTTTTGACGATCTTCGCGTCGGACGGGTTCAGGATCATGGTCCCGGACGCGTCGCGGATGAATTTCGTCGTACGCTTGATCATGCCGTGGCGTTTGCCGGCGACGCCGGCTTTCACACGACCGGAAGCCGTGAAGCTGAAACGCTTCTTGGCCGCCGACTTGGTCTTCATCTTGGGCATTTCCATCTCCGTGGTTGCAGGCGCGACTCGGCATGCCACGTTGGCCGGCCGCGCGGGTATCGCAAGGCGTGCCGTATAGGCGGGCTTGGGCAGGCGTGCAAGGGGGAAAAGGCTAGAGGACGTAGCGGCCCAGAACGGTGAAGATCACGTCGGGCAGCTTGCCGAAGCTGTAGCCGAAAGGGTTGAGGACGAGCGCCACGACCATCAGCAGGAAACCGATCAGTAGGATGGCGCCCCCCGTGACGGGGAGGCGCGCATCTATCCAGGCGGCGACGATGGACAGGGACGACAGCAACACCAGACCAAGGCCGACGACGAGCGCGAGGTCAGGGTCGATGGTCATTCCGCTCTCCGTCCCGTTGCCGCTTGGGAAAGGTGGCGCACCGGATTACTCCGGTG
Source organism: Paracoccaceae bacterium (assembly GCA_027489375.1). Taxonomy (GTDB): domain Bacteria; phylum Pseudomonadota; class Alphaproteobacteria; order Rhodobacterales; family Rhodobacteraceae; genus Paragemmobacter. The sequence continues at coordinate 50,627 of JAIXZW010000019.1, forward strand.
CTTTGTAGACGAGCCGTTCGTCGCAGGGGGCGACGCGCAGGATGTTCGTGGTGCCCTGCACGTTGAAGGGCACGCCCGCGGTCAGGACGATCTGGTCTTTTTCGGTGGCGAAGCCATAGGTGCGGGCGGCGCGCACGGCCGAGATGACCGCGCCCTTGAACCGCTCCTGCTCTTCGGTCACGACGCAATGCGCGCCCCAGGTCAGGCACATGCGGCGGGCGGTTTCCACCAGCGGCGTGAGGGCGATGATCGGAACGCGCGGGCGTTCGCGGGCGACGAGCGCAACGGTCGTACCCGACTGCGAGAAGCAGCAGATGGCCTTGATGTCGGCTGCTTCGGAAATCTCGCGCGCGGCGGCGACGATGGCATCGGCGACGTTGGTGCGGTTGATCGTGCGGCTCGATTCGATGACCTGGCGGTAGGTCGGATCGCTTTCGACGCTGATCGCCACGTTGTTCATCGTGGTGACGGCTTCGATCGGGTAGCGGCCCGCCGCCGATTCTGCCGAAAGCATGATGGCATCGGCGCCTTCGTAGATGGCGGTTGCGACGTCCGACACCTCGGCCCGCGTGGGCATGGGCGATTCGATCATGGATTCGAGCATCTGGGTCGCCACGATCACCGGCTTGGCGGCGGCGCGGGCGCCACGGACCAGACGCTTCTGGATCGGCGGGACCGAATGCACGGGCAGTTCGACGCCAAGATCGCCGCGCGCCACCATGATACCGTCGGAGACGGCAAGGATGGCGTCATAGGCTTTGACCGCGGCGGGCTTTTCGATCTTGGACAGGACCGCGGCACGGCCCTTGGCGAGTTCCTTCGCTTCGATCACATCCTCGGGGCGCTGCACGAAGGAGAGGGCGAGCCATTCGATGCCAAGCTCGCAGGCGAATTCGAGGTCCTTGCGGTCCTTGTCCGACAGCGCGGCGAGGGGAAGGAGAACGTCGGGGACGTTCACGCCCTTGCGGTTCGAGATGGTGCCGCCGACCGTCACGGTGCAATTGGCGAAATCCTTGCCGCAGGTGTCGACGCGCAGGCGGATCTTGCCGTCGTTGACGAGCAGCGAGGAGCCGGGTTCGAGGGCGGCGAAAATCTCGGGATGCGGGAGTTGCACGCGGTTGATGTCGCCGGGCGTGGCATCAAGGTCCATGCGGAAGGCCGCGCCTTCGACCAGTTCTTCGCCCTTGGGGTTGGCGAAGGCGCCGACGCGCAGTTTCGGCCCCTGAAGGTCGGCCAGAATGCAGATCGGGCGGCCTGTATCGGCCTCGACCTGCCGGATGATGGCGTGGCGGGCGCGGATGTCTTCATGCGTGCCGTGCGACATGTTCAGGCGGAACACGTCGGCCCCCGCCTCGAACAGCGCGCGGATCATCTTGTAATCGCTTGAGGCCGGGCCCAGCGTGGCCACGATTTTAACGTTCCGAAGGCGTCTCATGTGCCTCGTTCCTTATTCAGTTTCGTCCGTCGTGGGTGGTGGGCCGCCGGTCTTATGGCCCAAAGCGCCCCCTTGGGCAACTGGCGCTTCGGTATTCGTCAGAATAAATGATGTATTCGGACAAATGGACGGGACAGGTCTGGCGTGGGTGCCTATCGGATCATCGGAGAAGAAAGGGCAGGGCGGTGGCTGGTCACGTGCGATCATGCATCCAACCGTGTGCCCGATTGGATTGGCAACGGCAGTCTCGGAATCGATGCTGCCGACATGGCGCGGCATATCGCTTGGGATGTCGGTGCGGCTGGTCTGGCCGAGGGGTTGGCTGCCGCGTTGCAAAGCCCCTGCATCCTGACCAATTTCTCGCGGCTGGTGATTGATCCGAACCGCGGCGAGGATGATCCGACGCTGGTGATGAAGCTTTATGACGGCACGATCATTCCCGCCAACCGCCACGCGGGCGAGGCAGAAGTGGGCGAGCGGCTGGACCGGCTGCACCGGCCCTATCACGCGGCTTTGGCGCGGCTTGCGGCACGGCGGCCGGATACGGTGATCGTGGCGGTCCATTCCTTTACGCCCTGCCTGCGCGGTCGCGCGCCGCGACCGTGGCATGTGGGCGTGCTGCATTCGCATCTCGACGAGCGGTTGAGCCGCGCGCTGATCGACCGCCTGCGGGCGGAGCCTGACCTTTGCGTGGGGGACAACGAGCCTTACAACGGCCATCTGCCCGGCGATGCCATCGACCGTCACGCCTTGCAGCACGGGCGTCTGAACACGTTGATCGAGGTGAGGAACGACCTGATCGCCACGGCAGCGGAGCAGACGGCATGGGCCGAACGGCTGGCTGCGATGCTGGAGCAGTGTCTGGATGATCTGGGCCTTTGACCATAGGCCGGGATGCAATTGCGCTTAGCGGCGGATCATTGTTTCTCCCGAGCCGCGCCATTTGCCGATAAACTTGACTGCCGCGAATTTTGATTGCGAGAGTGCTTCTGATTGGTCCTTTGCGAGTGTTGTCATGTTGGAGTTGCTGCCTCTTGGGGGTTGGTGCCTTTGCCCTCTTTAACGTGTTGTCGGACGCTTCCGGCAAGGAAGCGGCCGTTTCCGGTTCCGGCGGCAACCCGGAAGGCAATGGCGAATTCTCAGAGCGGTTCGGCAACGCATCGGACAACCAGATTGTCGGAAGTGACGACAACGAGCTTATTCAGGGCTTTAACGGAAACGACATTCTGTCCGGTAGCGGCGGGCGCGACCTGATTGTCGGAGACAACGGCGATGACGCTTTGCAGGGCGGGGCTGGGCTGGACCTCCTTATCGGGGGCAGCGGAAATGACAGCCTTGGCGGTGGCTCCGAAGATGACGACCTTGTCGGGGGCAGCGGAAACGACAGCATCGTCGGGGCGGGAGGCAGCGATTTCCTGATCGGGATGGACGGCGACAACCTGCTGGACGGCGGTGCCGACAACGACCTGCTGATCGGTTTGACGCCCGCTTCGTCGGCCGTCGATCCGCTCTATCCCTATGAAGTCGATACCCTTTCCACCAATATCCGCAGTTCGTTCACTGTCACCGACAGTCAGGCCAACCGTATCCTGAAGAATTTCCTCGATAATGCCGGCGGGATCGAATCCAGCGACAGCCTGATGGGCGGGACGGGCGACGACACCTTGATCGGCGATGCCGGAGATACATTGGCAGGTGGCGGCGGGAGCGACGTATTCCAGTCCGTCTTGCCTGCGGAAACAGACCCGTCCTTGCCTGCCGAAGACCAGATTCCGCGGGTTACGGATTTCGATCCCTCCACCGACAAGATCGAAGTTCTTGTCGAAGGCGCCGATCCGCGATTGGTCACGGTGTCCGAACAGGGCGGCGGATTGTTGGTGTCCGTCTCGGATCTGCCGGTCATGTTCATCGTCGGGCGCGATGCTTCGGCGCTGGCTGCGGAAGACGTGGCGCTGGTGCAATACGCCTGATCCGTCGGGACGAAATGCGGTGAATGATGCGCTGGCCCTTGTCCGTTGCATGAGGCATCCTCTTGCCCAGCCGGAGGAACCCTCATGACCGAGATCGACGATGCCACGATGCAAGCGCTTGAAGCTGCCGCGTTCCGGCGGTTGCGGGATCATTTGCAGAAGCGGGTGGATGTGCAGAACATCGACCTGATGAATATGGCCGGATTTTGCCGCAACTGCCTTTCGCGCTGGATGCATGAGGCGGCTGTCGAACGCGGCGTGGCATTGGACAAGGATGCTGCCAAGACGCTGGTTTATGGCATGCCCTATGAGGACTGGAAGGCGCGGAATCAGGCCGAAGCAACCGACGGCCAGAAGGCCGCCTTTGCCGAGGCGATCAAGGCGCACGAGCCATCCGTAAAGGAATAACTGTTTCCGGTTCCGGAACTTCTGCGGCGTTTCGAGCCGTCTGTTTCCGTCCTCCCGCCATTCCGGCGGGATTGGGGGCCAAACGTTGACTCGTTTTCGGAGACCATTAAACTTAAAGCTGTGGTTTTGTAACTATTGGATGGGTTTGAAATGGAACTGCTGCTGCTGTTGTTGGGTGTTCCGCTGGCAATGGCGGCGAATGGCATGTTCGACGGGTCCGACGATTCAGGAACTGATTCGACTGACGACGGACCGGATTCCACCAAGACCTCCTCGGCAAAGTTGGGCGGCGAAGCGGGGTCGGACGATCTGACGGGGACGGATGGTGCGGACCGCATTTTCGGCTATGCCGGCAATGATACACTCGATGGCAGTGGCGGGACGGATCTCATCCTGGGCGGCAAGGGTGCGGACAGTATTCTTGGGGGCATCGGGGCTGATCGTCTTTTCGGTGGAGAAGGCGCCGACGAGCTTGACGGGGGTGTGGCAGCCGATTTCGTCGGCGGCGGTTCGGGCAACGACATCGTGCGCGGTGGGTTGGCTGACGACACTCTGACCGGCGGTGTCGGAGTGGATACTCTCTACGGCGGCGACGGCAACGATCTCGTCACCGTTTTCGCCGACTCTGGCCGTGATACGGTTGTGATGGGCACCGAAAACGACGAATTGCGCGCCGGTACCGGGCTTTTCGCGTTGGACGTTCGCGGCGGTGACGGGAACGACACCATCACCTCGGGCGCCGGAAACGATCTTCTGCTTGGTGATGTGGGGGACGACCTGATCCGTGGCGGGCTGGGCAACGATTCCATCGAAGGCGGGGCGGACAATGATTTGTTGATCGGCGGGCGTGGTGACGACGATCTCGTCGGCGGTGCCGGTAACGATACGATCGACGCGGCGCTGGAAGGGCGCGACGTGCTTTCGGGTGGGGCAGGCAACGACCTGTTGAAAGCCGGCTTCACCGACAAGGTGGGTGGCGGCTTGGGCGAGGATACGCTGGAAGCCGGTTATTCCGTGACGGACCTGCCGGCCGCGATGTCGGGTGCGGTCATGATGTCGGATTTCTTGCCGGCAGATGATCAGATCATCCTGAAACTGGACGGTACGGCAAGTGGCGAAGCTTACACTCTTACAGTGCGGCAAGTTGCGGACGGGCTGGAGGGGCTGTTGTCCGACGATCCTGCGCAGTTGGGATCACCGGTGTTCTTGCTGGAAGGCGTACAGCTTGCCGATGTGACCAAGGACGATTTCGTCGTCACGGCGGCGACGGGCGTGACGGTCAGTGTGCAGCTTGGCACGCCCTGACCGTCACCGGCAGGGTCAAACAGCGGCCTTGCGCATCTCGTCCAGATAGATTTCGCGCAGGCGGGTCGCCACGGGGCCGGGTTTGCCCGAGCCGACCTTTGCCCCGTCGATTTCCACGACCGGCATGACGAAGATCGACGCGGCGGTCGAGAAGGCTTCGTCCGCCGCTTGGGCCTCGGCGATGGTGAAGGGGCGTTCCTCGACCTCGAACTGGGCTTCGGCGGCGAAGCGCAGGACCGAGGCGCGGGTGATCCCGTGCAGGATGTCGCTGGTCAGTTGGCGGGTGATGATCTTGTTGCCCTTGACGATATAGGCATTGTTCGAGGTGCCTTCGGTCACGGCACCGTCTTCGACGAACCATGAATCGTCCACGCCAGCCTTCTTGGCCATCATCTTGCCCATCGACGGGTAGAGGAGTTGCACCGTCTTGATATCGCGGCGGCCCCAGCGGATGTCGGGGATGGAGATGACCTTGAAGCCGGTTTTGGCGGCGGGGGCATCGGCAAGGTTGGGGATGTTCTGGGTGAAGGCGATCAGCGTGGGTTTCACGCTGGCGTCGGGGAAGACGAAGCTACGGTCGCCCGGATTGCCGCGGGTGACTTGCAGGTAGATCATCCCCTCGTCGATGGTGTTGCGCGCGATCAATTCGCGGTGCATGGCGAGTAGGCCGTCGTCGGAACAGGGGGCGGCGATGTCGAGTTCGCCAAGACTGCGGTGCAGGCGCTTCAGGTGGCCTTCGAAATCGATCAGCTTGCCGCCGAGGACCGAGGTCACTTCATAGACCCCGTCGGCCATCAGGAAGCCACGGTCGAAGATCGAGACTTTGGCTTCCGCTTCGGGAAGGTAGTCTCCGTTGACGTAGACGATGCGGCTCATGGCTCTTACCCCCAAAGATCGCGCGACGGTGCGTGAACGCCCGTGGCGTCGTAAAAGATCGGATGCGGGCGGTCTTCGGCCAGAAGCAGCGGCGCGTCAAGGTCCACATGCGCGGCCCCGTCGGTCAGCAGCGTGGCGGGGGCCATCGCAAGGGACGAGCCGACCATGCAACCGACCATGATGCCGAAGCCCTGTTCGTGGGCGGCGTGGTGGAGGGCGAGGGCTTCGGTCAGGCCGCCTGTCTTGTCGAGCTTGATGTTGACCATGTCGTATTTCCCGCGAAGGGCGGCGAGCGAGGCGCGGTCATGGCAGCACTCATCCGCGCAGACGGGCAGGGGGCGGGCGATTTCGGCAAGCATCTCGTCAGCCCCTGCGGGCAGGGGTTGTTCGACCAAGGCCACGCCAAGGCGCAAAAGGTGGGGGGCGAGGTCGGCGTAGATTTCAGCGCTCCACCCTTCGTTGGCGTCGATCAGGATGGTGGATTTTGGAGCACCCTGCCGCACGGCTTCGAGGCGGGGCATGTCGTCCGGCGTGCCGAGTTTGATCTTCAGGATCGGGCGGTGGGCGTGCTGCCGTGCGGCGTCACGCATCGCGTCGGGCGTGTCGAGCGAGAGGGTATAGGCTGTCGGCACGGGGCGCGGGGCGGGGCGGCCGAGCAACTCCCAGACCCGCTTGCCTGCCGCCTTTGCCGCATGGTCCCACAGCGCGCAGTCCACGGCGTTGCGGGCCGCTCCGGCAGGCAGGGCGGATTGCAGGGCTTGGCGCGTGATGTCGGGCGGGAGTGCGGCGATCTGGGCGGTGACGCTTTCGACGCTTTCGCCGTAGCGGGCATAGGGGACGCATTCGCCGCGCCCTGTCACGCCATCGCGGGTGACGGTGGCGGTGATGACCCGCGCCTCGGTCTTTGAGCCGCGCGATATGGTGAAGGTCTGCGCGAGGCGAAATGAGTCGGAGGTTGCGGTGATCATGGCTGTTCCGATGGTGGCAGGCCACGCTCTGCCGTGGCGCGATAGCTGTCAAGCGGCACAGATATGCTGCAACTGCGAAATGGCGCTTGCGGCATTGCACGCAAGATTATAGCCGTTTGTATGGCCCACCTTGAAATTTACTTGCGAGAGAGACATGAGCTTCCGCCTTCAGCCCCCCGCCCCCGTCCGCCCCAACCGTTGCCAGTTGTTCGGCCCCGGTTCCCGCCCCGCGCTGTTCGAGAAGATGGCGGCGAGTGCGGCGGATGTCATCAACATCGACCTCGAGGATTCGGTCGCACCGAGCGACAAGGAAAGCGCACGGGCCAATGTGATCGCGGCGATTTCGGCTGTGGACTGGGGGCGCAAGACGCTGTCGGTGCGGATCAACGGGCTGGATACGCCGTGGTGGTATCGTGATGTGGTCGATCTGCTGGAACAGGCGGGCGACCGGCTTGATATGATCATGATCCCCAAGGTCGGCTGCGCCGAGGATGTCTACGCGGTCGATGCGCTGGTGACGGCGGTGGAGCGTGCCAAGGGGCGCAAGAAGCCCATCGCCTTTGAAGTCATAATCGAATCCGCCGCAGGCATCGCGCATGTGGAGGCGATTGCAGCCTCTAGCCCCCGTTTGCAGGCCATGTCGCTGGGGGCTGCCGATTTCGCGGCGAGCATGGGGATGCAGACCACGGGGATCGGCGGGACGCAGGAGAATTACTACATGCTGCGCGAGGGCGTGAAGCATTGGTCCGACCCGTGGCATTGGGCGCAGGCGGCCATCGTCGCGGCCTGCCGGACGCATGGCATCCTGCCGGTGGACGGGCCGTTCGGGGATTTCTCGGACGACGAGGGCTTCCGTGCGCAGGCGCGGCGGTCGGCCACGCTGGGAATGGTGGGCAAATGGGCGATCCATCCCAAGCAGGTGGCGCTGGCGAACGAGGTTTTCACCCCGTCCGAAACGGCGGTGAACGAAGCGCGAGAGATTCTGGCCGCGATGGAGGCCGCCAAGGCGCGGGGTGAGGGGGCGACCGTCTACAAGGGTCGTCTGGTCGATATCGCATCCATCAAACAGGCCGAGGTGATCGTGCGTCAGGCCGAGCTGATCGCGGGGTGAAACGATTGCATTTGAATCGTTGACAGGTCGCCTTGGCTGCGGGCAGTCTGCCCCGAGCGAAGGCTGAAATTTCAGCGTTTCGAAAAGAACACCCGCGCTGCGACCCACGGGGAGAGGAGGCCCCGCGCAGCAAGTCGGGAGGACGCACGCCCCGTGGCCCCGCTACGGGGCGTTGCTGTTTGAAAGGTTAACCCCCCATTCGGTTGCAATTGCGGTCCGCTATCGGCATATAACCCCGACGTTCTTTGTGGAGTCCGCCATGAACTATCTGGAATTCGAAAAGCCGCTGGCCGAGATCGAGGGCAAGGCGGAGGAACTGCGTGCGATGGCGCGGTCCGAATCCGGCGCGGATGTGAGCAAGGAAGCCGAGGCGCTGGACCGCAAGGCCGAAGCGCTGCTGAAGGACCTGTACAAGGACCTGACCCCTTGGCGGAAATGTCAGGTGGCGCGTCACCCCGACCGTCCGCATTGCAAGGATTACATCGACGCGCTGTTCACGGAATTCACCGCTTTGGCGGGGGACCGCAACTTTGCCGATGACCATGCCGTGATGGGCGGGGTTGCGCGGTTCAACGACCAGCCGGTCGTGGTGATCGGGCATGAAAAGGGCAATGACACGAAAAGCCGGATCGAGCGCAACTTCGGCATGGCGCGGCCCGAGGGGTATCGCAAGGCGATCCGTCTGATGGATATGGCCGACCGTTTCCGACTGCCGGTGATCACGCTGGTCGACACGCCCGGTGCCTATCCGGGAAAGGGCGCGGAAGAGCGCGGGCAGGCCGAAGCGATTGCGCGGTCTACGCAGAAATGCCTTGAAATCGGGGTGCCGCTGATTTCGGTGGTGATCGGCGAGGGCGGATCGGGCGGCGCGGTGGCCTTTGCCACGGCGAACCGCGTGGCGATGTTGGAACATTCGGTCTATTCGGTGATCAGCCCCGAAGGCTGCGCGTCGATCCTGTGGAAGGACGCGGAAAAGATGCGCGAGGCGGCAGAAGCGCTGCGCCTGACCGCGCAGGATTTGCAGAAGCTGGGCGTGATCGACCGGATCATCAAGGAACCCCTTGGCGGCGCGCAGCGCGGGCGCAAGGAAACGATCGAAGCCGTGGGCAAGGGGGTCGAGACCATGCTCAAGGAGCTTTCGGGCAAGCGTCCGGACGCGCTGATCAAGGACCGCCGCCAGAAGTTCATCGAAATGGGGTCGAAGGGGCTTGCCGCCTGATCAGGCAAGCTCGCCGTATTCTTCGGCGAGGTCGAGCAGCGCGGGGATGTTGCAGACGAGCGCATCCCCTTCGCGCCGCAGGGCGCCCGTGGCCATGATATCCTGAAGCGCGCGGTTCACCTTGGGCCGTGTGGCGCCGATGATGGAGGCAAGCTCGCTCTGGCTGAAGCCGAGGCGGAGCGTGGCTTCGTCCGGCAAGGCCTCGCCGTGGATCTGGCGCAGGGTGTAGAGGACGAAGCGGACGATGCGGGCGGGCATTTCGTAAAGCGCGATGGATTCCATCTGGGTGTTGGTGTCGCGCAAGAGGCCGCAGAGGTAGCGGGCAAAGGCCATCGGCACCGCGGGGTTGGTGGCGGCGATCTGGTGGAAGCGGTCGCTGTGCAGGACGAGCGCCGTCACCTGACCCACGGCGGTGGCATCGGCGGAACGGGGGCGACCGTCGAGCAGCGCCATTTCGCCAAGGATTTCCCCCGCGCCAAGGTGGCGGATGACCAATTCCTTGCCCTGCGGCGTGCCGAGCGACAGGCGGACACGCCCGTCGAGCAGGGCCAGAAGGTGGGTTTCGGTGTCGCCGCGCAGGAAGATGGACGCGCCCGAATGCCATGTGCGCCGCGTCACCGCCGCCGCAAGCTGCGCAAGGCTGGACGGGTCGAGCCCCGAAAAGACAGCGAAACCAAGCAGTTCGTTTGCAACGTCGCCCTTGGCTGCCGCCATAACCACTGCCCCTTTGAAATTTGCGCGAAAGATAGTGCGAAACGGGGCAGGCGGCAACCGAGAGGGATCAGGCGGCGGCTTCGCTTTCGGCCATGCGCAGGAAGACGGGGGTTTCGGGGGAGGAGCGGTCGGGGTCGTAGGCGTAGCCGCCTGTGGTGAAGGACAGGATATCGGCGGGGTCGGTCAGGCGGTTTTCGCAGATGAAACGCGCCATCGCGCCGCGGGCTTTCTTGGCGAAGAAGGAGACGATCTTCGCCTCGCCCGCCTTGACCTCGAGGAAAGTCGGGGTGATGACGCGGAGTTTCAGGGCCTTTCTGTTAACCGCATGGAAATATTCCTGCGATGCACAGTTGATGCACAGATTTGTGCCTGCACCCTCGGCCGCGTCGTTGAGGGCGCGGGAGATCTTGTTGGCCCAAAAAACGTAAAGGTCGGGGCCTTTGGGGTTGGCAAGCTTGCTGCCCATTTCCAGCCGGTAGGGCTGGATCAGGTCGAGCGGGCGGAGAAGACCGTAAAGGCCGGAGAGGATGCGCAGGTGGCCTTGCGCCCAGCGCAGCGCGTCGGGGTCCATCGTCTTGGCCTCCAGCCCCGCGTAGGTGTCGCCGTCGAAGCAGAAGGCGGCGGGTTTCAGGGTGGCGGGGTCGGGCTTGGATTTGAAGCTGGCGAAGCGGTCGTGGTTCAGCTTGGCCAAGGGTTCGGAAATATCCATCAGCGCGCGCAGGTCGGCCACCGAAAGCTCGCGGGCGATGCGGGCGAGTTTCGCGGCTTCGGGGCGGAAGTCGGGGATCGTGCCCTCAAGCCCTGCGGGCAGGGGGCGGGGCGTTTCATCAAGGCGCTTGGCGGGGGAGATGACGGTGAGCATGTCTGTCCTTTGGGTCGCGGGTTGCGATCTAGGGCGGGTCAGGCTTCGCGCAAGATGCCGAGGAAGGCTTCGCCGAAACGTTCGGTCTTCTGCGGCCCCATGCCGGTGATGCGATCAAGCTCGGTCAGGGTGGAGGGGCGGGATTCGGCGATCTGGCGCAGGGTGGAATGGGTGACGGAAAGGTATTTGCCTGTCCCGTCCTCGCCCCGCGAGAGGCGGAGTTGTTCTTCGGCCAAACGGTCATAGACCTGCCCCGCGTCGCGGCCTGCAAGGCGCATGCGTTGGGGGTGAAGTTCTTCGACGGCGCCGTTGATGACGGCAAGGAAGGCCGCGCCAAAGCTTTCCAGTTTCTTCGCGCCGACGCCCGTGATGTTGGCGAACTGGTCGAGGTTGGCGGGGCGCTTTTCGGCCATTTCGATCAGGGTGCGGTCGGGGAAGATGACGTAGGCCGGAACGTTGGCCTGTTCGGCCAAGGCGCGGCGCTTGGCCTTGAGGGCCGAGAGGAGCGGCGCGTCCTCGTCCGACACAAGGGTTTTGACCGCGACGCGGGGTTGGGCAGAGGCCACCGTGTCGCGGCGCAGGGTGATGTTTTCCTCGCCCCGCAAAATCGGGCGGGCGGCGTCGGTCATGCGCAGCGCGCCGTGGCGGTCGGGGTCGGGGCGGACGAGGTCGCGGCCCATCATCTGGCGGAAGACGGCACCCCATGCGGGTTTGGACAGGTCGCGGCCCACGGCATAGGTGGGAAGTTGGTCGTGGCCGCGTTCCTTGACCTTGGGCGTGGGGTTGCCGGTCAGGATGTCGATGAGATGCCCCGCGCCGAACCATTCGCCGGTACGCAGGATAGCCGACAACGCCTTGCGCACGGCATCGGTGGCGTCGAAAAGGTCGGCAGGGCGGTCGCAGAGGTCGCAGTTGCCGCAGGGCTGGGCCGTTTCGCCGAAGTAGCCGAGCAGCACCTGACGGCGGCAGGCGGTGGCTTCGGCAAGGCCGAGGAGTGCGTTCAGGCGGGCATGGTCGGCGGCCTTGCGGTCGGGCGGGGCGATGCCTTCGTCGATCTGGCTGCGGCGCAGGCGGATGTCGTCGGGACCGTAAAGGGTGAGGGTTTCGGCTGGCGCGCCATCGCGGCCTGCGCGGCCGATTTCCTGATAATAGCCTTCGATGGATTTCGGCAGGTCGGCATGGGCGACCCAACGGATATCGGGTTTGTCGATGCCCATGCCAAAGGCGATGGTGGCGACGACGATCAGCCCGTCTTCGCGCTGGAAGCGGATTTCGACGTTGCGGCGGTCCTCGGGGTCCATGCCGCCGTGGTAGTGGCAGGCGCTGTGGCCTGCCTCGCGCAAGGCTTGGGCCAGCGTTTCGGTCTTGGCGCGGGTGGCGCAATAGACGATGCCCGATTGCCCTTTGCGCGCGGCGGCGAAGCGCAGGATTTGCGTGCGGGGCGTGTCCTTGACCGCGAAGGCAAGGTGGATATTGGGCCGGTCGAAGCCGCGCAGGAAGGTTTCGGGCGGGGTTCCGTCGAACAGGCGGGTGACGATTTCGGCGCGGGTTTCTTCATCCGCCGTTGCGGTGAAGGCGGCAAGGGGGACATTCAGCGCGCGGCGCAACTCGCCGATGCGCAGGTAATCGGGCCGGAAGTCGTGGCCCCATTGCGAGACGCAATGCGCCTCGTCCACCGCGATCAGGGTCGTGTTGGCGCGTTTGAGCAGTGAGAGCGTGCCTGCGGAGGCGAGCCGTTCGGGCGCGATGTAGAGGAGTTTGAGGCGGCCTTCGTCGATGGATTGGAAGACGGCTTCGGTCTCCTCCTCGGTATTGCCCGAGGTGAGGGCGCCCGCTTCGACCCCGGCTTCGCGCAAGGACCGGACCTGATCGCGCATGAGGGCGATGAGCGGCGAGATGACGACCGTGATCCCGTCGCGGCAGAGGGCGGGAAGCTGGAAGCAAAGCGATTTGCCCCCGCCCGTGGGCATGATTGCAAGCGTGTTCTTGCCCTGAAGCACCGCTTCCACGATTTCGGCCTGACCGGGGCGGAAGCCCGGAAAGCCGAAGATCGACGAAAGAAGGGCGCTTGGGTCTTGCATGGGCCGGAATCAATGGGGCGCGGGCAGGGTGGCCCGCGCCTGGTTAAGGGGTCGTGAAGATCAGTAGTGGGAGACGAGATTGTTGATGATCACGATGCGCGCCGCATAGATGGCGAGCAGCGCCAGAAGCGGGGCGAGGTCGAGCCCGCCCATGCTGGGCAGGATGCGGCGCAGGCGGCCGTAGACGGGTTCGAGCAGGTTGCACAGGCCATACCAGATTTGCGCCACGATGGGTTGGCGCAGGTTCAGGACCTGAAAGTTGATCAGCCAGCTCATGATGATATGGGCAAGGATGATCCATTGCGCGACGTTCAGGAGCAAAAGCAGGATTTGCAGGATCGAGGTCATTTCGCGGCCTGTGACACTAGGGGTTGTGGGTAGAGGTAATCGTTGGCGGACCAAAGGGCAACGGCTATCCGCAGGCTTGAGGCAGGCTTGAGGCAGGCTTGACGAAGGGTGCGGGCTTCGGTCAGGTCGGGGCAGGGGGAATTGCCGATGTATCCTTTCTTTCGACTGGCGCGGGAATTGTGGGCCGTGCGCAAGGCACCGCCCTTGCCCGTGCTGGGGTGCCATGTCAGCCGCCATCGTTGCTGGCCGTGGGACCTCGATCCTTGGATCGAGTTGAACAACGGGCGGACGCTGACGCTTTACGACCTTGGCCGGATTCCGCTGGGGCGGCGGACGGGGATGTATCGGGCAGCGGCGGCGCAGGGCTGGGGGGCAACGGTCGCGGGGGTGATGGTGCGCTACCGGCGGCGGATCAGGGCGTTTGACGTGGTCGAGATGCGGAGCCGATGCATCGGCTGGGATGCGCGGTTTTTCTATATCGAGCAGTCGATCTGGCTGGGGGATGAATGTGCCAACCATATGGTGCTGCGATCGGCCATCGCGTCGCCTGCGGGGATCGTGCCGCCCGCGCGTCTGCTGGCGGTGATGGGCGAGGGGGCGGAAAGCCCGCCCCTGCCCGATTGGGTGGAGCAGTGGATTGCCGCCGAAGCGGTCCGGCCCTGGCCGCCCGAGCGGTAGGGTGCTTGCGCGGTGGACGCTTTCGGGGTTGAATCGCGGACAACCATAAGGGGCAGGACATGGCGAGTTCGGATCGGAAACGTATCTGGGGGTGGTGGTTCTTCGACTGGGCGAGCCAGCCTTACAACACGCTTTTGCTGACCTTTATCTTCGGCCCCTATTTCGCGGAAATCGCGCGCGGCTATTACATGGCCCAAGGGCTTGAGGCCGATGCGGCGGGGGCTGCGGCGCAGAGTTACTGGGCCTATGGGCTGACCGCCGCGTCGCTGACCATCGCGGTGCTGGCGCCGTTTCTGGGGGCGATTGCCGACGGGACGGGGCGGCGGCTGGTCTGGGTCTGGGTGTTTTCGGCCTGTTACGTGGTGGGTAGCTACGGGCTTTGGTATGTCGCGCCGGGAGGGGACCAGTTGTTCTTTGCCGTGGCGCTGTTCGGGCTTGGTTTCATCGGGATGGAGTTTGCCACGATCTTCACCAATGCGCTGATGCCGAGCCTTGGGGATCATGACGACCTTGGCGAGATCAGCGGGTCGGGCTTTGCCTTTGGCTATCTGGGCGGGTTGATCGCGCTGTTCCTGATGCTGGCGCTCTTTGCCGAGAATTCGGCCACGGGGAAGACCTTGATCGGGATCGACCCCATCCTCGGCCTTGATCCCGAAGCGCGTGAGGGGACGCGGGCGGTGGGACCGTTCACGGCGATCTGGTTCATGGTCTTCATGATCCCCTTCTTCCTTTGGGTGAAAGAGCCGAAGACGCAGCGCACGAAGCTTGATCTTGGGCGGGCGATGGCCTCGTTGAAGGAGTTGGTCGCGGGGTTGCGCTATCGGCGGAGCCTATCGGCCTATCTTCTGTCGTCGCTGTTCTACCGCGATGCGCTGAACGCGCTTTACGGCTTCGGCGGGGTCTATGCCTCGGGCGTGTTGGGGTGGGAGGTGCAGCAGATCGGCATCTTCGGGATCGTGGGGGCCGTGGCGGCGGTGCTGGCAAGCTGGGTCGGAGGCAAGGCGGACAAGAAGTTCGGGCCGAAGCCCGTGATCGGGTTCTGCATCGTGGTGCTGATCGTGGTGGTTTCGGTCATCGTCGGGCTGACGCGGGACCAGATTTTCGGGATATTGCTCGATCCGGCTTCGGGGGCTTCGGATACGATCCTGTTCGTCTGCGGGGCGCTGATCGGGGCGGCGGGCGGGGCGTTGCAGGCGGCAAGCCGGACGCTGATGGTGCGCCACACCACGCCGGATCAGGCGACCGAGGCGTTCGGCCTGTTCGCGCTGTCGGGCAAGGTGGCGAGCTTCATGTCGCCCGCGCTGATCGGCATCGTGACGGCGGCGACCGGATCGCAGCGCTGGGGGATGACGCCGCTGATCGGGATGTTCGCGGTGGGTCTGGTCTTGTTGTTCTTCGTGCGGGCGCGGGGTGAGTTGGAATGATGCGGTTCGGGTGGGTTCTCGGGTTTGTCGCGGCTGTTGCCGCCGCTCCGGTATGGGCCGAGGCGAAGGCGAACAGGCTGTTCGGAGCAGCCGAAGCGCCGTCGCTACAGGACCCGATGCCCATCGGCTCTTATGCCAAGGGCTGCGGGGCGGGGATGATGGAATTGCCGGAAAGCGGGCCGACATGGCAAGCGATGCGCCTGTCGCGCAACCGGCATTACGGGCAGCCCGATCTTGTCGATTACCTTGTGGACCTGAGCCGCTTTGCGCATGACAGCCTTGGCTGGGCGGGGCTTTACATCGGTGACATGAGCCAGCCGCGCGGCGGGCCGATGACGAGCGGTCATGCCAGCCACCAGATCGGGCTGGATGCCGATATCTGGATGCTGCCGCCCGCGCGCGTGGACCTGAGCCGTGCGGAGCGGGAGGAAATCTCGTCGGTTCCGGTGCGGTCGGCGGATCAGAAGTCTGTGACCAAGTATTGGACGCCTGCCCATGCCGCTTTGCTTCAGGCTGCGGCTTCGGACCCGCGCGTGGACCGCATCTTCGTGGCGGCGGCGGTCAAGATCGAGATGTGCAGATCGGCGAAACGGTCGGATACCAAGTGGTTGCAGAAGATCCGGCCGATCTATGGCCATGACACGCATTTCCACGTGCGGTTGAAATGCCCCAAGGGTGCGCGGCTGTGCGAGACGCAGACGCCCAGCGTGTCGGAGCTGTCCAACGGGGGCAACGGCTGCGATGACACCTTGATGTATTGGGTTTCGGATGCCTATCTGCACCCGAAACCCCAGAAGGAGCCTGCTCCGGCTGTCCGTGGTCCGCGCGATTACACGATGGCCGACCTGCCGCGCCAATGCAGAAAAGTTCTCTCTTCGCCCTGATCATGGGCTTTGCCCTGATCGGAGGGTTGCAGGGAAGCGCCAGTCCGCCGGCGCCTGCGGGCCTGTTGCAGGCCTTTCGCTGGCAGATGGATGACGACAATTTCGGCGGTCTGTCGGGGCTGGAGGTCTGGCCGGACGGGTCGCGGTTCCTGACCATCTCGGACAAGGGGATGTATACCGAAGGGCGCATCCTGCGGGATGAGGCGGGGCGGATCGTCGAGGTCACGGCTGGCCCCATACGCCCGCTGCGCGCGCGGGGCGCGGGGGGGCTGGCACGGGGGAGGACGGATTCCGAAGGCCTTGCCGTGGCACCTGACGGGCGGGTCTACATCTCGTTCGAGGGGGTGGCGCGGGTTCTGGAATATGACCGGATCGACGGGGCGGCGCAGAACCTGCCCGCGCATCCCGACTTTGCGGTGATGCAGACCAACTCGGCGCTCGAGGCGCTGGCGGTGGACGGGGCGGGGACGCTTTACACCCTGCCCGAGCGGTCGGGTGCGCTGGCGAAGCCCTTTCCGGTCTATCGCTTCCGCAACGGGCAGTGGAGCAAGCCGTTTACCCTGCCGCGGCGGGGAAGCTTTCTTGCCGTGGATGCCGATGTGGGGCCGGACGGGCGGTTCTATCTGCTGGAACGGGATTTCCAGGGCCTGGCAGGTTTTGCAAGCCGCGTGAGAAGCTTTGCCCTTGGCGAGGACGAGTTGACCGACGAGCGGGTCGAGATGGAAAGCGCCACGGGGCAGCACGACAACCTTGAAGGGTTGTCGGTCTGGCGGGACGGGGCGGGGGAGATCCGGCTGACGATGATTGCGGACGACAACTTCAGCTTCTTCCAGACGACCGAGATCGTGGAATACCGCTTGCAGCGTTGACAGGTGGCGCAAGGGCGCGTAGGGGACCGCGGTTCCCCCGATGGGCGGGGGCAAGTCTCCGCGACCTTGTAAAAAACGGAAAACAGAAATGACCCGCATCCAGACTTATGGCGTGATCGCCATGGCCATCGTCGTCGTGGCCTCGAACATCCTTGTGCAGCATCCCATCGGGCAATGGCTGACATGGGGGGCGTTCACCTATCCGTTGTCCTTCCTCGTGTCCGATATCGTCAACCGTCTGGCGGGGGCCAAGGCCGCGCGGCAGGTGGTCTATGCGGGGTTCGTCGTCGGGCTGGTCTGTTCGTGGATCGGCACGCAGATCACGGGCGAGTTCGGCCCCCTTGTGACGCTGCGCGTGGCGATCGGTTCGGCCACCGCCTTCCTGATCGGGCAGCTTCTGGATATCGGGGTGTTCAACCGCCTGCGCCAGTCGGTGGCGTGGTGGAAGGCGCCCTTCGTGTCGACGCTGTTCGGGTCCACCATCGACACGGTGATCTTCTTTTCCATCGCCTTTTCGGCGGCGCTGGTCTGGATGGAACCGGGCAATGACTTGTCCTGGGCGGCGGAGCAAATTCCGCTTCTTGGCTTTGGTTCGCTGGTGCCGTTGTGGGTTTCGCTGGCCTGCGCCGACTGGCTTGTGAAGGTCGCCGTCGATGTCGTCGCGCTGTTGCCGTTCCGGCTGGCGGTTTACCGCTTTGCCGCACGGGTTGCGTAAAATCTTTTGACAAACACAAAATCTGTGTCACGCTTCCCTTATCGGCAACCCATTGAAAGGAGGTGATCCAGTGTCTAGAGCTACATTGGAGATAGGTGTCAGGACAGTCGGGGGGCGTGTTTTCTGAGGGCAGCCCCTTGGAATGACAGACGACCGATTGGGCTTGAAACCTAACTGGCCCATCTCCTTGGATCTCGGAAAGGGTCGCCTGTATGGGCGACCCTTTCTCTTGTTTGGAATGACGGTTCGGGCCAATTCTTGGGTGGGACGATGCTGCGGATCAATGACACGCTGGTGATCGCGGACTGGGAGCTGGTCGAGAGTTTCTCGCGCTCCAGCGGGCCGGGCGGGCAGAATGTGAACAAGGTGGAAACGGCGGTGGAACTGCGCTTCGAGGCGGAGCGGTCGCCGCATCTGTCGGCGGCGGTGAAGGCGCGGTTGAAGCGCATCGCGGGGCGGCGCTGGACGAACGAGGGGGCCATCGTCATCCGCGCCGAAGAGACGCGGAGCCAGATCAGGAACCGGGAGCTGGCGCGCGAGAGGTTGGTCGAGATGATCCGCGAGGCGCTGGTCGCGCCCAAGCGGCGGGTGGCGACGAAGCCTACGCTCGGCAGCCAGAGGCGGCGGCTGGCGGCCAAGGCGGTGCGGGGCGAGGTGAAGGCAATGCGGGGGAAGGTGGAGGGGGAGGAGTAGGGCAAGGCAAATTCGTTCGAACGAATTTGCAAATTTCTTCGAAGAAATTTGCCGCTACACCGTCACCGCCATCGCCTGCTGGTCGCCCACGCCGAAGACGCGCTTGTAGCGGGCGACCTCGTCCTTGGGACCCATCGCCTTGTTGGGGTTGTCGGAGAGTTTAACCGTTGCGCGGCCGTTGGCGGAGACCGCCTTGCACACAAGGCTGAAGGGGGCGAGGCGGTCTTCGGCCAGTCCGGTGAAATCGTTGGTGAGCAGAGTCCCCCAGCCGAAGGACACTTTCACGCGGCCTGCAAAGCGGGCGTGGAGTTCCTCGATCTTGGCGACATCCAGCCCGTCGGAAAAGATCACCAGCTTCTTCATCGGATCCTCGCCGCGCGATTTCCACCAGCGGATCGCGGTTTCCGCCCCTGTGGCCGGATCGCCCGAGTCGATGCGGATACCCGTCCATGTGGACAGCCAGTCGGGCGCGTTGCGCAGGAAGCCTTCGGTGCCATAGGTGTCGGGCAGGATGATCCGGAGGTTGCCGTCATGCTCCTCGTGCCAATCGGCGAGGACCTGATAGGGGGCTTGCGCAAGGTCGGCGTCGGAATTGGCAAGCGCGGAATAGACCATCGGAAGTTCATGGGCATTGGTGCCGATGGCTTCGATGTCGCGCTTCATGGCGATGCGGCAGTTGGAGGTTCCGGTGAATTTGTGGCCCAAGCCTTCCTGCATGGCCTGCACGCACCAGTCCTGCCACAGGAAGCTGTGGCGGCGGCGGGTGCCGAAATCCGCGATACGCAGCCCGTCGATCTGGCGCAGGCGTTCGATCTTTTCCCACAGCCGCGACATGGCGCGGGCGTAGAGGATTTGCAGCTCGAACTTGCCCATGCCTTTGAGCACGGCACGGGAGCGCAGTTCCATCAGCACGGCGAGGGCGGGGATTTCCCACAGCATCACCTCGGGCCATTTGCCTTCGAAGGTCAGTTCGTATTGGCCATCGTGCTTTTCGAGATGATAGGCGGGCAGGCGCAGGCCTTCGAACCACTCCATGAAATCGGGGCGGAACATCTGGCGTTTGCCGTAAAAGGTGTTGCCGCGCAGCCATGTGGATTCCCCGCGCGAGAGCGAGAGGGAGCGCACGTGGTCGAGCTGCTCACGCAGCTCGCCTTCGTCGATCAGTTCGGCGAGGCGGACGGATTTCGTGCGGTTGATCAGGCTGAAGGTGACGGTCGTGTCCGGCTTGTTGCGAAAGACCGACTGGCACATCAGGAGTTTGTAGAAGTCGGTGTCAATCAGCGACCGGACGATCGGGTCGATCTTCCAGTTGTGGTTGTGGACGCGGGTGGCGATATCGACCATGTCAGTTTCCAAGGGTCACGCCTGCGGCGTGCATCTTTGCGGTGGCCTCGGCAAGGGAACCGTTCAGGTCGATGGCGCGGCAGGCGTCCATGAGAACGGTGGCCGAGAAGCCGAGCTTGGCGGCATCCAGAGCGGAATAGGCGACACAATAGTCGGTGGCGAGACCGACGAGGGTGACGGAGGTCACGCCACGCGCACGGAGGTATCCGTCCAGCCCCGTGGAGGTGCGGTGGTCGTTTTCGAAAAAGGCGGAGTAGCTGTCGATTTCGGGCCGGAAGCCCTTGCGGATCACCAGTTGTGCGGGGTCGGTGCGGAGCATGGGGTGGAAGGCGGCGCCTGTGCTGCCGATGACGCAATGGGTGGGCCAGAGCACCTGCGGGCCATAGGGCATTTCGGTCAGGGAAAAGGGCGCGGCCCCTGCGTGGTTGGCGGCAAAGCTGGCGTGGTCGGCGGGGTGCCAGTCCTGCGTCAGCACGACGGTGGCGAAATCGTCCATCAGCGCATTGATGCGGGGGATGATCGCGTCGCCATCCGCCACGGCCAAGGCACCGAGGGGGCAGAAATCGTTCTGAACGTCGATCACGATGAGAGCGTCTGTCGCGGGGCGCATGGGGGGCCTTTGGCTGGGTGCGTTGGTCTTGGGTAGGAAACGCAGGTGCCTTCGTCAATGGTGCATGGTGGGGGGCAAATTCCTTCGAAGGAATTTGCAAAAGTCTTCGAAGGTTTTTGCCGCAGGTCTGGCGGGGCTGTTGCGCTTGAATTTCGGGCGCAACGGGTGCATTTGCGGCGCATGTTCACCATCGCCGCCCTTTATCACTTTGCCCGCTTTCCCGACCCCGCCGCGCTGCGCGGGCCGCTTCTGGCGCTTTGTCAGGCGCAGGGGGTGAAGGGGTCGCTGCTGCTGGCGGGCGAGGGGATCAATGGCACCATTGCGGGGCCGCGCGCGGGGATTGATGCGGTGATCGCGCATATCCGCGCCTTGCCCGGCTGTGCGGGGCTGGAGTGGAAAGAGGCGGTGTCCGAGGACATGCCCTTTGGCCGCATGAAGGTGCGCCTGAAGCGCGAGATCGTGACGATGGGGCAGCCGGATGTGGACCCGCTGGCAGCGGTCGGCCATTACGTGCAGCCCGAGGCGTGGAACGACCTGATTTCCGCCCCCGATGTGGCGGTGATCGACACGCGCAACGACTATGAGGTCGCCATCGGCACCTTTCAGGGGGCTGTGGACCCCAAGACGCGCAGCTTCGGCGAGTTTCCGGCGTGGTGGGAGGCGAACCGCGAACGCTTCCACAACAAGCGCATCGCCATGTTCTGCACGGGTGGCATCCGTTGCGAGAAATCGACGAATTACCTGTTGCAGCAGGGCGTGACCGAGGTGTTCCACCTGAAGGGCGGCATCCTGAAATATCTGGAAGAGGTGCCGCAGGAGCAGTCGCTCTGGCAGGGGGAGTGCTTCGTTTTCGACGGGCGGGTTTCTGTCGGGCATGGGTTGGTTGCGGGGCAGAATTCGTCCTGTGGCGCGTGCCGCCGTCCGGTGACGCCCGAGGGGCGGGCGCATCCGCTGTATGAAGAGGGCGTGCGTTGTGCGGCTTGCGCGGACGAGTATTCCGAGGCAGATCGGGCGCGGTTCCGCGAGCGGCAGAAGCAGATGGAACTGGCGGCGAAGCGGGGCGAGCGGCATCTGGGGGCGTGACGCCCCGAGGTTGACTCCGTCACCCGCGCAAGGGACAGATGCGCGACCCCGAGGAGTCCCGTTTTGAAATCCCTGTTCCGCACCCATGCCGTCCTGCTCTTTTCGGGCATCGTCACCTTCATGCTGATGGGGGCGGGGCAATCGCTTTACGGGCCGGCGCTACCCGCCTTTGCGCGGGAATTCGGGCTGACGGTGGCGGATGCGGGGTGGCTGGTGTCGGCGCTGTGGTGCGGGTCGGCGACGGGGGTCGCGATCATGTTCTGGCGCGGGCAGGGGATCACGCCGCGCCACGCGCTGGCGATCCTTGCGCTGGGGGCGGCGGGGATTGCGGCGGGCCTTGGCTGGTGGGCGACCGTGGGGTTTTCGGTGCTGTTCGGCACCGGCTACGGGCTGTCGACGGTGGTGTTCAACCCGCGCGTCCTTCGGGCCTTTGGCGCCAAGGGGCCGTCGATGGTCGGCCTGCTGAACGCCACCTTTGCGGCGGGGGCCATTGCGATGCCGCTGGTATTCGTGCGCGTGGGGTCGGACCCGCAGATCAGCTTTGCGCTGGTGGCGGCAATCTGTGCGGTGACATGGCTTTTCGCCGGATCGTCGGGGCGGGTGGATGAGGAGGTGTCGGGCGCGATCGAGCCCTATCGCTTCCGTCCGCTGATCCTGTGTTTCGCCGTGATCGGAATTGCGACCGAGGCTTGTCTGATCGGGCTTGGCCCAACCGCGCTGATCAAAGCGGGCGTGTCCGAGACGATCGCCGCCGAGGCGCTTTCAGGGTTTTTCGTTGCCTTTCTTGCCTCGCGCAGCGCGCTGGTGTTTCTGGCGCATCGCTTCGCGGCATTCACGATCCTTGCCGTTGCCATGGCGGTGGCCGCATGCAGTGCCCTGTCGGCAACGGTGCTGCCGCCAATTCCGTTCTTCGTCATGCTTGGCGGGGCGACGGGACTGTTCTTTCCGAACTGCTATGTGGAAGCCTGTCGCCAGATGGGAACGAACCCGCGGGTGACGCCGACGATCATCGCGGCGGGGCTGGTGGGCGGGATTTCGGCGCCCGTCCTTTTGGGGCAGGTGCTTGGCGGGATGGGCGAGCGGGGGTTCTTCCAGATCGTCGGCGGGGTCTGTTTGGTGACGGCGCTTGCGGCCTTTGGCCTGCGCGCGCGGATGGCTGCCAAGGGTTAGCGGCGGCCAAGGGTTAGCGGCGGATCATCGAGAAGGCGACCGACGCCCCCCATCCGGCGATGGCTGCCAGCGCAAGCGACAAAAGCCCGTAGAGCAGCGGCATCTGGTGGGCGAGGGTGTTGAGGAAACGTTCCAGCCCCTCTTTGCGGACATTGACCACGCGGTCCTGCATGTCGATCACCTTGCCGTCGCGTGTGAGGAGGATGCGGACCTTGTATTCCCCTTCGGTCAGGTTGGCGGGGAGGAGGACATCGGCGCGGAACAGCGTGTCTTCGGCCAGTTGCACCGAGCCTTGTTGCAGGCGGAAGCGGTCTTCGTCGAAGCGGATGCGCATGAGCGCGTCGAGGAAATCTTCGGGCTTCTCGGCCTCGGACGACAGGCCGATGGCGCGGACGGCGCGGGTGGGCGAGATGCGGTAGCGCAGGTCTTCGGTGTCGGACAGGATTTTGTCGAGCCTGCCGGTGGTGGCCACGGCGTAAAAGCTGGGGGCGGCGTCGATATGGACGGCTTCGGTGTTGATCCAGATGCCCGCGCGGCGGTCCTTTTTGCGGATGGTCAGGGTGGTGGCGGGACCTTCGACGGTGATGATGACGTCGAGCGGGCCTTGGGGGGCGGGGGCTTCGCGCTTGACCGCGCCGTAGATGAGGATTTCGGAGCCGTCGAAATCGGCGGTGATCGAGACGCGGTTCTGCGACAGGCCCGCCACGATGGCTTCGGGCGCGGCCGTGGCGGGTGCCGCGAGAAGCAGGAGGGCGAGGGTTTGCCAAAGCAGGGCGGGGCGCTTCATGGCAGCATCCCCGGCATGATGGAGTAAAGCTCGGTCGGGCGGATCAGGAGGTCGAGCGCGATCTTGAACGAGACGGTGAGGACGAGAAGCGCGAGCAGGATGCGCAACTGTTCGGCCTTGAGCCGGACGCCGACGCGCGCGCCGATCTGTGCGCCGATCACCCCGCCGATAATGAGGAGGAAAGCCAGAAGGATATCGACCGTCTGGCTGGTCACGGCATGGGCGAGGGTGGTGAAGGCGGTGACGAAGATGATCTGGAAGAGCGAGGTGCCGACGACGACCTTGGTCGGCATGCCCAAAAGGTAGATCATGGCGGGAACCATGATGAACCCGCCGCCCACGCCCATGATCGCGGCAAGGAAGCCGACGATGGCCCCGACGGCGAGTGGGGGCAGGACGCTGATGTAAAGACCCGAGGCGCGGAACTTCATCTTGAGCGGCAGGCCATGCACCCATGTGTGCACGTGGCTGCGGCGGATAGGGGCACCGGATTTGGCGCGGAACCATGCGCGCAGGCTTTCCTGCAACATCATCGCCCCGATGAGGCCGAGGAAGAGCACGTAGGAAAGCTGGACGAACAGGTCGATCTGGCCGAGCGCGGTCATCTTGCGGAAGACCCAGACGCCCGAGCCGGAACCGAGGAAGCCGCCCATCGTCAGCACCGCGCCCATCGGCATGTCGACCGCCTTGCGCTTGAGTTGCGCAAGCACGCCAGAAATCGACGAAGCCACCACCTGATTGGCCCCCGTGGCGACGGCCACGGCAGGGGGGACGCCGATGAAGAAAAGGAGCGGCGTGATCAGGAAGCCGCCGCCCACGCCGAACATGCCCGACAGGAAGCCCACGATCCCGCCCAACCCCAGAATGAGGAAGGCGTTGACCGATACCTCGGCGATGGGAAGGTAAAGTTGCATGGGCGGCCGCTGCGAAAAGGCGGGGATTTGCCAAGGGTTGCGCCCCTATGGCTGCGATGTCAAACCCTTGCCGCCCTCATCGGAGATGGGCGAGATAATGGCGGAGCACCCGTTCCAGTTTTGCCGCACCGAGGGGGGCCATCGCCTTGGTGTGTTCGTGGCTGATCTTTTCGTCCGAGAGGCCGGCGGCCATGTTGGTGATGGTGGAAATGGCCGCCACTTGCAGGCCGAGGAAGCGGGCGAGGATGACTTCGGGCACGGTCGACATGCCGACCGCATCGGCCCCCAGCGTGCGGATGGCGCGGATTTCGGCTGGGGTTTCGAACGAGGGGCCGGAATACCACGCATAGACGCCTTGGGGCAGGTCAACGCCCACGGCGCGGGCCGAAGCTTCGAGCGCGGCGCGGATTGCGGGGTCATGCGCGTCGCCCATCGGGACGAAGCGGGCGTCGGTCGGTTCGCCGATCAGCGGGTTCAGGCCGGAGAAGTTGATGTGGTCCGACAGCAGCATCAGGTCGCCGGGGCGGATGTCGGATCGCAGGCTTCCTGCGGCATTGGTGGCGATGAGGCTATAGGCGCCGAGGGCGCGCAACACCTCGAGTGCCACGCGCATCGCGGCGGGGTTGCCCTTTTCGTAATAGTGCTCGCGCGCGCCGAAGACGGCGACGCGGACACCTTCGAGCGTGCCGATGACGAGGTTGGGGTTGTGGCCCGATACGCTGGCATGGGGAAAGCCCGGAAGGTCGGCGTAGGGGATCGCCACGCCATCGACCGCCTGCGCAAGGTGGCCAAGGCCGGAGCCGAGGATCAGGCCAAGCCGGACGGGGGCGCTGCCCGCCCGCGCGCGGATCAGGTCGGCGAGGTCATCAACGCTCTTTGACATAAGGCTCGCCTCCGGCGCGGGGGGGGATCGCCTTGCCGACGAAGCCCGCAAGGACGAGGACGGTCAGGATATAGGGCAGGGCGTCGAGGAAGGGGACGGGGATCTTGACCTGAACCACGGCGGTGACGACATCGGGGCGCAGGGCGAGGGCCTGGAAGAAGCCGAAGAGCATGCAAGCCCCCAGCGCCTGCCACGGCCGCCATTTGGCGAATATAAGCGCGGCGAGGGCGATGTAGCCGCGCCCTGCGGTCATTTCGCGCCCGAAGCCCGCTTGCAGGGCGGTGGCCATGTAAGCCCCCGCCAAGCCGCAAAGAAGGCCGGTGATGGCCACGGCGGCGAAGCGCAGGCCTTTGACGGAAACGCCTGCGGTATCGACGGCGGCGGGGTTTTCGCCCACGGCGCGCAGGCGCAGGCCGAAGCGGGTGCGGTAAAGCACCCACCATGTCAGCGGCACGCAGAGGATGGCGACATAGACCAGAAGCGCGTGGCCCGAGATCACATCGGCATAGAGCGGGCCGAGGATCGGGACGGGGCGCAGCGCCTCGGTCAGCGGGAGCGTGATTTCGTTGAAGCGGGCATCACCTGCCAGCGGCGGGGTGCGCCCGCCTTGGCCGAACAGGCGCTGGGCGACAAGGACGGTGACGCCGGAGGCGAGGAAGTTCAGCGCCACGCCCGAGATGAGCTGGTTGCCACGGAAGGTGATCGACGCCACGCCATGCAGCGCGGCAAAGACCATCGACCCCGCGATCCCCGCAAGGAGGCCAAGCCAGACCGATCCGGTCAGGAAGGCCACGGCCCCCGAGCACATGGCGGCCATGAGCATCTTGCCTTCAAGCCCGATGTCGAAGATGCCTGCGCGTTCCGAGAACAGCCCCGCAAGGCAGGCAAAGAGCAGCGGCGTGCCGAGGCGGAGGGTGGAATCGAGGATTTGCAGGAGGGTTGCGTAATCCATCAGGCCACCTGCGCTTTGTGGAACAGGGCAAAGATGCGCACCAGCATCATGCGGACCATGATGTCGAGCGCGCCGGTAAACAGGATCACCAAGCCCTGCACGACGATGCGAAGCTCGATCGGGATCGAGGTCCAGAGGCCAAGCTCGGCCCCGCCCTGATAGAGAAAGCCGAAAAGGATCGCGGCAAGCACCACGCCAACGGGGTGGTTGCGGCCCATCAGCGCCACGGCGATGCCGATGAAACCCGCCCCTTCGGAAGAGTTCTGCAACAGCCGCCCCGCCTCGCCCATCACGTTGTTGACGGACATGAGACCCGCAAGCGCGCCCGACAGGATCATCGAGACCATGATCATCTTGGTCGGGTTGATGCCCGCATAGCGGGCGGCGGCTTCGGATTTGCCGAAGGCGCGAAGCTGGTAGCCAAGGCGGGTGCGCCAGAGGATCAGCCAGACGGCCCAAGCGGCGGCGAGGGCGATGAAAAGGGTGATGTTGGCCGGAACCTTCTTTTCGAAGAACAGGTTCAGGATCGGGATCTGGTTCAGCGTGGGCAGGTCGGTCGCGGCGGGGAAGTTCGCGGTGGCGGGGTCCATCTGCCCTGCGGGGCGGAGGACATCGACAAGCAGGTAAACGATCAGCGCCGCGGCGATGTAGTTGAACATGATCGTGGTGATCACGATATGGCTGCCGCGTTTCGCCGCCAGATAGGCGGGCACCGCGGCCCAGACCGCGCCGAAGGCGGCGGCGGCGAGCGAGGCTGCCAGCAGCGCGATGGACCAATGCGGCCACGGGATGAACAGGCAGGCGAGCGCCACGCCCAGCCCGCCGATCTGCGCCTGACCCTCGCCGCCGATGTTGAACATGCCCGCATGGAAGGCGATGGTCACGGCAAGGCCGGTGAAGATGAAGCTGGTCGTGTAGTAAAGCGTATAGCCCCAGCCGTAGGCCGACATGAGCGAGCCTTCGACCATGACCTTCAACGCCTCGGACGGGCTTTGGCCGATAGCTTTGATCACGATGGCCGAGATGGCGGCGGCAAGGATCAGGCTGACGAGGGGAACGAGCACCACATCGGCCCATTTGGGCAAACGGTCCATCAGGCGGCTCCCTCGCTTACGCCGGCCATCAGCAGGCCCAACTCGCGTTCATTGGTGGTTTCGGGGTCGCGGAAGCCCATGATCTTTCCGTCGAACATCACGGCGATGCGGTCGGAGAGCGACATGATCTCGTCAAGCTCGACCGAGACGAGGAGGATCGCCTTGCCCGCATCGCGCAGCGCCACGATCTGCTTGTGGATGAATTCGATGGCCCCGATGTCGACCCCCCGCGTCGGTTGGCCGATAAGGAGGAGGTCGGGGTTGCGTTCGATTTCGCGGGCCACGACGATCTTTTGCTGGTTGCCGCCGGAAAAGGATTTGGCGGCAAGCGTGGGGATCGGGGGGCGGACGTCGAAGCGTTCCATCTTGGCCGCCGTGTCGGCGCGGAGCGCGTCATTGTCCATCAGCAGCGCGTTCTTCTGGTATTCGGGCGCGTTGTGGTAGCCGAAGGCCACGTTTTCCCACGCCTCGAAATCCATGATCAGGCCGAGGTGCTGGCGGTCTTCGGGGACATGGGCGATGCCCGCCTCGCGCCGCGTCTGCCCGTTGGCGGCGGGGCCGGAGAGCGGCAGGTCGCTGCCGTTCATCGCCACACGGCCCGTGGCGGTGGCGATGCCGCCCAAGGCTTCGAGAAGTTCCGACTGGCCGTTGCCCGCGACCCCCGCGATGCCGAGAATTTCGCCCGCGCGGATGTCGAAGCTGACGCCCTTCAGCCGTTCGACACCGTGTTCGTCGCGGACGCGGAGGTCCTGCACCGACAGCACGGTCTTGCCGGGGTTTGCGGCGCCCTTGTCGACCTCCAGCAACACTTTGCGGCCGACCATGAGTTCGGCGAGTTCTTCGGGGCTGGTCTCGGACGTCTTGACCGTGCCGACCATCGTGCCGCGCCGCATGACGCTGACGTGGTCGGTCGCCTCCATGATCTCGCGCAGTTTGTGGGTGATGAGGATGACGGTCTTGCCCTGATCGCGCAGGCCGGAAAGGATGCGGAACAGGTGGTCCGCCTCGGCCGGTGTAAGCACGCCGGTGGGTTCGTCGAGGATGAGGATGTCGGCCTGACGGTAGAGCGCCTTGAGGATTTCGACGCGCTGCTGGTGGCCGACGGAGAGGTCTTCGATCAAGGCGTCGGGGTCGACGTCGAGTTCGTATTCGCGGCTCAGGTCGGCCAGAACGCGGCGGGCCTTGGACAGGGAGCCTGCGAGCAGCGCGCCCTCTTCCGCGCCGAGGACGACGTTTTCGAGGACGGTGAAATTCTGCACCAGCTTAAAATGCTGGAACACCATGCCGATGCCGGCGCGGATGGCGCTCTGGCTGTCGGGGATGGCGGTGGGGGTGCCGTTGATCAGGATCTGGCCGGAATCGGCGCGGTAGAAGCCATAGAGGATCGACATGAGTGTCGATTTGCCCGCGCCATTCTCGCCGATGATGCCGTGGATCGTGCCGCGCGGCACGGCGATGGAAATGTCCTTGTTCGCCTGAACCGGACCGAAGGCTTTCGAGATGCCTTTCAGTTCGATGGCAAAGGGGGCGGCAGTTGCCTGCCGCCCCGTGGTGTTTGCCTGTGAAGGCATCAGAACGTCGCCGCCGGGCAGGTGTTGTCCGACATGTAGTCGTGCACGACGAGTTCGCCCGACTTGATCTTTTCGGCAGCGGCATCGACCGCGGCCTTCATTTCCGGCGTCACGAGCGAGGCGTTGTTGTCGTCCATCGCGTAGTCCACGCCACCGGCCTTGAGGTCGAGCACTTCGAGGCCCGCCTTGAGGTCGGCGCCTTCGGTGAAGGCGTTGAAGACGGCGACGTCGACGCGCTTCATCATCGAGGTCAGGACCGAACCGGGGTGCATGCCGTTCTGGTTGCTGTCGACGCCGATGGACAGGATGCCTTCGTCGGCCGCAGCCTGAAGGACGCCAACGCCGGTGCCGCCTGCTGCGGCGTAGATCACGTCAGCGCCCTGGGCTTTCTGGCCCTTGGCGAGTTCGGCGCCCTTGACGGGGTCGTTCCATGCGGCGGGGGTGGTGCCGGTCATGTTCAGCACGACCTTGGCATCGGGCTTGGCTGCCAGAACGCCCTGCGCATAGCCGCAACCGAAGCGGCGGATGAGCGGGATGTCCATGCCGCCGATGAAGCCGACGGTGCCGGTCTTGGTCGCAAGGCCCGCCATCATGCCGACGAGGTAGCTGCCCTGATCTTCGGTGAAGACGACCGATTTCACGTTGGGCTGTTCGACGACCATGTCGACGATGGCGAATTTGGTGTCGGGGAAGTCGGGGGCGACCTTGTTCAGGGTGTCACCGAAGGCGAAGCCCGTCATGACGATGGGGTTGGCGCCCGATTCAGCCAGACGGCGCAGCGCCTGTTCGCGCTGGGCTTCGGACTGCATTTCCAGCTCTTTGTAAGTGCCGCCGGTTTCCTTGGCCCACTTTTCCGCGCCGTTGAAGGCGGCTTCGTTGAAGGATTTGTCGAACTTGCCGCCGAGGTCGTAGATGATCGCCGGATCGGCTGCGGCAATGCCTGCGGTCAGCGCCAGCGTGGCCGCTGCGCCGAGAAGCGTTTTCATCAGGGTCATGGGTATCTCCCGGTCAAATCGTTGGGTCATGTTTCTTGTCCCGCCCGCTTCGTTAACGGCGGTTCGTCGGCAATTTAGGGCGGATTTGGACCGAGTGGTCAACACCTCTTTGCGAGCGGATGACGGAGAAACATCGTCGTTTGATCAAATTTCTGGCGCGGGCCGCGAGGTTACGCTGCGTCAGAGGGCGCAGGTCATGACGATGGCGTCGGTGTAGCGGCCTTCGGGGCTGCGGTAATAGCCGCGGCGGTGGCCGGATTCGGTGAAGCCCGCTTGGGTGTAGACGTGGCGGGCGGAGGCGTTGTCGGCGGCAACCTCGAGAAATGCGCTGGTCGCGCCGCGGCTGCGCGCTTGGTCGAGGAAGGCCGCGACGAGACGTTTTGCCGCTCCGCGCCCGCGCTGGTCGGGCGGGGTGGCGAGGGTGAGAAGCTCGGCCTCGTCCGCGATGACGCGGCCAAGGAGGAAGGCATCGCCCTCGGTCAGAAGGAAGCTGTGGGGCTGCGACAGGAAGCCCGCGAATTCGGATTCGCCCCAAGGGCGCGGGGTGGTGAAGGAAAGCGCGTGCAGGCGGGCGAGTGTGGCGGGCGTCATGGTGCGGCGTCAGGGCAGGATGACGGGCGGCGGATCGGCGGGCGGGGCGGCATCGGCACCGCGCAGGTAGAAGGGGGCGGGGCGTGGCAGGTCATGCCCGAAACGGGTGGCGGCGACCCGCGCCGTGGCTTCGGCGATGGGCAGCGAGGGGAGTGCGTCAGGCAGGGCGTTGCCCGCGTGGGGCGCGTCGAGGGTGAGCGCATCGAGGCGGGTCAGATGCGCCGCGCTATCGGTGAAATCGAAGCGCTGGGCATAGACCTCGCCGCGCTTGGCGTCTTCGATCACCCAGAGCGGGCGGGGAAGGCCGTGGGCCATCGCTTCGAGACGGGTCACGCCGATGGCGGGGATGCCAAGCGACAGGGCAAGGCCACGCGCTGCGGCCACGGCGATGCGGACGCCGGTGAAATTGCCGGGGCCGGTGCCCACCGCGATGGCGTCGAGATCGGCGAAGGTCAGGCCTGCTTCGGCGAGCAATTCCTCGACCAGCGGGAGCAGGCGTTCGGCTTGGCCTTTCTCCATCGCCTCGTGCCTATGCGCCGCGATGTGGTCGCCGCAAAGCACGGCGGCCGCGCAATGCGCGGCCGATGTGTCAAAGGCAAGGATGTTCGGCATCGGAAGGCTCAGGCCGCGACGGGGCGCACCTCGAGCACTTCGGGGATGTAATGGCGGAGCAGGTTTTCGATGCCCATTTTCAGGGTGAGCGTCGAGGACGGGCAGCCCGCGCAAGCGCCCTGCATGTGCAGGTAAACCACGCCACGGTCGAAGCCGTGGAAGGTGATGTCGCCACCATCCTGCGCCACGGCGGGGCGGACGCGGGTATCGAGCAGTTCCTTGATCTGGCGGACGATGTCGCCGTCTTCGCCGGTGTGTTCACGATGCCCGCCGCCGGTGCTTTCGCCGTCGATGGCGGCGGCGCCCGACTGGTAATGTTCCATGATCGCGCCAAGGATGGCGGGTTTCACATGGTCCCATTCCACGCCGTCGGCTTTGGTCACGGTGACGAAATCCGCCCCGAAGAACACGCCCGACACGCCGCCCACGGCAAAGATGCGCCGCGCGAGCGGGGATTTCGCCGCCGCTTCCGCGCTGGGGAAATCGGCGGTGCCGAGTTCGAGCACGGTCTGGCCCGGCAGGAATTTCAGCGTCGCGGGGTTCGGCGTCGACTCGGTCTGGATGAACATTTCGCCACCTCCTGGGGGCTTGTCCGACTATTCCAGTCGGATATGCGCCCGATGAGGGCGGCTGTCAAGTTTGGAACGGTTCTAAACGGTTGGCTCTGGCGGAAAGGCCGGGGCGAGGGCTGTCTGCCCTCTCCCCGGACCCCTCACCCGAGGATATTTTCACCAGCGTGAAAGAGGAAAGATCAGGTGATGCTTTCCAGCCGTTCCTTGGACATGTCGCCCGGAACGATGGTGATCGGGATGGGAAGGTTGCCGGAATTGCGGCTCATCGCGGTGACGAGGGGGCCGGGGCCGGATTTTTCGGTGCCCGCGCCGAGGACGAGGACGCCGACCTGCGGGTCGTCGTTCACCTGCGCGAGGATTTCGGTGACGGGGTCGCCCTCGCGGATGATGAGTTCGGGGTTCACGCCCTGTTTGTCGCGCATCCATTTGGCGAAGACTTCGAAATGCGCCTCGATCCGTTCGCGGGCTTCGGCGCGCATCAGGTCGGCGACGCCGAGCCAGTGCTGGTATTCCTCGGGCGGGATGACGGAAAGGATCTGCACGCCCCCGCCGGTATGCGCCGCCCGGAGTGCGGCGAAGCGCATGGCGTTCAGACATTCGCGCGTGTCGTCGAGCACGACGAGGAATTTCCGCATGTTACTCTCCCCAACCGGCGGCGATCATGCCGCCGCGGGGCGGCGGGCGCAAGGCTTCACAGGGTTTGGCTGGCGGCCCAGTCCCAGTAGAGGGCGCGGGCGCGGTCGGTCATGGCGCGGCTGCGGTATTCGGTGCCGTCGAAGGCGCGGACGGATGTAACCTTGGCGAAATTGCCCGAGAGGAAGATTTCGTCGGCGGCGTCGGCGTCTTCGAAGGTGAGGACTTTTTCGATGACGCTGACGCCATCGGCGCGGAGGTTGGCGATGTGGCGGGCGCGGGTGATGCCGGCAAGGAAGGTGCCGTTGGGGATGGGGGTGAAGACCGTCCCGTCTTTCACGAGGAACACGTTGGCCGTGGCGCTTTCGGCCAGATTGCCGAGCGCATCGGCGACGAGGGCGTTGCCGAAGCCTTTCTGCTGCGCCTCGACCAACATCCTTGCGTTGTTGGGGTAGAGGCAGCCTGCCTTGGCGTTGCAGACGGAATCCTCGAGCACGGGGCGGCGGAAGCGGGTGCGGGTGACGGTGGTCTGGAAGCTGGCGGGGGGCATCGCCACCTGTTCGAGGCTGATGGCAAAGCCCGTGGCACCGGGCATCGGCGCGATGCCGAGGTCGGAGCCGTGCAGCGCCCAATACATCGGGCGGATATAGACGGCGGCGCCTGCGTCGTAGGTTTTCAGACCGTCGCGGATGATCCCCTCCATCTCGGCGGCGTCGACGGTGGGGGTGATCATCAGGGCGCGGGCGCTGTCGTTCACGCGGGCGCAATGCTGGCCAAGGTCGGGAAGGCGGCTGTCGAAGAGGCGTGCGCCGTCGAAGACGGAGGAGCCTTGCCAGATGCCGTGGTCGGCGGCGTTCATGACGGCGATGTCGCCATCGTGCCAGCGGCCCTGCCAGAAGGTGCGGATGTGGGTTCCGAATGCCATGCGTGCTCTCCCTGTCTTGGCGGGAACAAAGCATCAGGCGGCGGGGGCGTCCAGTGCGGGGGAAAGAAAAACCCTCCGGAGCGGGGCTGCGGAGGGAGGTGGGGCCATCGGGAAACAGACCGCGGGTCAGGCGGCGGCAGCATCCTTGGGGCAGGCCCGTGGTGACTATGGCGCGCGAATGAATCGGCGCTGTGACGGGTCAGTCATCTTGCAGGCTGCGGCGGAGGCGGCGGAGCGCCCAATGCTGGAAGCTGTGGATGAAAAGCATGGCGGCCGAGAGGAACAGCCCCGCGATGCCGCCCACCAGCGCCCAAGCCGTGCCGGTGATGCGGGTGGCGGCGCGCAGGAGTTTGGCCTTGCCCAGCACCTCGGCGCGGCCGACGAGTTTGGGGCCAAGGGCTTCGGCGGCGTTGCCGAGGCGGCGGGCGTCACCTGCGCTGTCGATCAGCGGCAGCAGGTGGAGCGTGTCGGTGGTGGAGGTTGCGGCGCGGATGCGGTCCATATCCGCAAGGGTCGCGGCGAGGGGGGCGAAGGCGTCCCAGCGCAGGGCGGCGTAGAGGTCGTCGGCCGAGCGGGCGGCGGGCAGGGCGTCCCATTTGACGCCGTCCATGACCGCCACGCGGACCATGTCTGTCACGCTATCGGACAGGCGGTTCAGGCCGCGTGCGACCTTGGCCGCGCCCGCGCCTGCCTTGACGGTGGCCGAGGTGCCGCCCGAGACGAGGATGGCGGCGGTGGCGGCAAGGCCGACGACGGAGAGGCCGAGGTCGATCTGGTCGATTTCCGCCCCCGTCACGTAATTCGAGGCGGCACGCGAAACGCCTGCGATGTCACCGACGAAGGTGAGGTCCACGGGGGCGCGGCAGATCAGCACCTTGGAGAGCGAGCATTGCGAGATGTCCCAGATGCAGCGGGCGCAGTCGCCGGCCTGTTTCATCAGGCCTTCGTCCGTTGCCAAGGCAGCGTCATAGGCGGCCTGGGTGTCGGGGGCGAGGGGGATGCCGCGTTCGTCGGCCAGCGATCTGATCGCCGTTAGCGCGGGCCAGTTGCGCGGGGATTCGGCAAGGCGGGTCAGGATCAGGGTTTCGATGCGGGCGGGTGTCGCCTCGGTCGCCAGCATCCGGTCGGTGGTGGCGGTGATTTCGGCAGCGGTCGCCTCGCGCAGGGGGGCGAGGTCGGGAGAGAGGGCGATGCGGGCGGTGGTGAGCGCCGAGAGGCCGAAGGAGGCGGCCAGTGCCAGCGCCAGAAGCCGCCGGACCAGCCGCCGCATGGATCAGCCGCGCCGCGAGCGGATCATGCCCACGATGTCGTAGACCTGATCCACGATGGGCCGCGCGATGGCATCGGCGCGTTCGGCACCTTGGCCGAGGATGCGGTCGATTTCAGCGGTGTCCTGCATCAGGCGGTTCATTTCCAGCGTGATGGGTTCGAGCTTGGCCACGGCAAGGTCGGCCAGCGCGGGTTTGAAGGTGCCGAATTGCGCGCCTGCGAAGTCCTTGATGACCTGTTCGGCGGTGTGGCCTGCAAGGGCTGCGTAGATGTTGACGAGGTTCTTCGCCTCGGGCCGGTCCTTGAGGTCGGCGAGGTTGTCGGGCAGGGGTTCGGGGTCGGTCTTGGCCTTGCGGATCTTCTTGGCGATGGTGTCGGCATCGTCGGTCAGGTTGATGCGCGACTGGTCCGAAGGGTCGGATTTCGACATTTTCTTGGTGCCGTCCCGAAGCGACATGACGCGGGTGGCGGCGCCTTCGATCACGGGTTCGACC
Source organism: Paracoccaceae bacterium (assembly GCA_027489375.1). Lineage (GTDB taxonomy): Bacteria > Pseudomonadota > Alphaproteobacteria > Rhodobacterales > Rhodobacteraceae > Paragemmobacter. The sequence goes on from JAIXZW010000019.1 coordinate 85,686, forward strand.
ACGGGGAAGAAGTCGACCTTGTAGTCGTTGTTGAATTTGATCGCGATGTCGCGGCAGAGTTCGAGGTGTTGTTTCTGGTCATCGCCCACCGGAACATGCGTCGCCTTGTAGGCGAGGATGTCGGCGGCCATCAGCGAGGGATAGGCAAAGAGGCCGAGCGAGACGTTTTCGGAATTCTTGCCCGCCTTGTCCTTGAACTGGGTCATGCGTGACATCCAGCCCATGCGGGCGATGCAGTTGAAGATCCAGCCAAGCTCGACATGGGCGGTGACTTGGGACTGGTTGAACAGGATGGACCGCTTCGGGTCGATCCCTGCGGCGATGAAGGCGGCGGCACCTTCGCGGGTTTGCTGGCGCAGTTTTTCGGGGTCTTGCCAGACGGTGATCGCGTGCATGTCGACCATGCAATAGATCGTTTCGATCCCTTCCTCTTGCTTCTCGACGAAGCGTTTGAGCGCGCCGAGATAATTGCCCAGCGTCAGCCCGCCCGAAGGCTGGATGCCCGAGAAGATGCGGGTCGGGAAGGCGGGTGCGGACATGTGAACGGCCCTTGTCTGGAAGTTTTGCGGGTTTCGGCTTATCGCTGGCGACCGGACGCGTCAATGAAGCCGCGAAAAGGAATGATCGACCGATGGACGACCGCAACGCCCCGCCGCTGAACCCTTTGCCGCCCGTGGTCTGGGCGCTGGCCCTGCCGATCATCGCGATGGAGGTGGTGCTTGGCCTTGGCGCAAGCGGGCTTGCGGGCGGGATGGAGGGCGCGGGCTGGCGGTTGGTGGCGATGGAGCGGTTTGCATTCTCGCCCGATCTGATGCGGATGATGATCGAGCGGGGGGCATATCCGTGGCAGCAGGTGCTGCGGCTGGTCGCCTATCCCGTGGTGCACGGGAACACGACGCATGCGATCTTTGCGGGGGTGATCCTGCTCGCCTTGGGCAAGATGGTGGGCGAGGTGTTCCGCTGGTGGGCGGTGCTGGTGGTGTTCTTCGGCGCTGCGGTGGCGGGGGCTGCGGCCTACACGCTGGTGCCTGCCGTCCATGCGCCGCTGATCGGGGCCTATCCGCCGGTTTATGGGCTGATCGGGGCGTTCACCTTCCTTTTGTGGGTCGGGTTGGCGGCGCAGGGGGCGAACAAGCTGCGGGCCTTTTCGATGATCGGGTTCCTGCTGGGGGTGCAGCTTCTGTTCGGGGTGCTGTTCGGCGGCGGGTGGGAATGGCTGGCCGATATCGCCGGTTTCGCGGCGGGGTTCGGCCTTTCGTTCGTCGTCAGTCCCGGCGGTTGGGCGCGGGTGGTGGCGCGACTCCGTCAGCGCTGACGGCGAAGGCTGCGCAGGTCTGACGGGCGGAAGGCTTTGAAGAGCACGCCCGCCGCCGCATAGCTGGCAATGCCGAGCAGGATGAGCGCTGTCAGGGCGGCGTAGCGCCAGCCGTGCAGGGCGAGCGCGGGGGCAAGGAGTGTCTGCCCGCCCCACAGCACCGCCCCCATCGCGGCAGAGGCGGCGACGATGCGGGGGCCGCGGTGGCGCATGAGGTCGTCGAAATGCGCCTCGGGTCCCATGCGTTGCGCGCCGCGCCAGAGTTGCCAGACCATGACCCAGCCCGAGAGCGTGGTGGCAAGGGCGGCAGCGGCAAATCCGATGAGGGGTAGCAGGCCCACGGCGATGGCCACGTTCACCAGCATCGAGATGGCCGCGTAGTTGAAGGGGCGGCGGGTGTCTTCGCGGGCGTAGTAGAGCGGCTGGAACACCTTGTGCAGGACGAATGCGGGCAGGCCCGCGCCGTAGATGGCAAGGGCGAGGGCCGTCATTTCCGCGTCATGCGCGTCGAAAGCGCCGCGCTGGTAGAGCACGGTGGTCAGTGGCAGCGCCATGACCATCAGCGCCACGGCGGCAGGCACGGTGAGGAGGAGCGCGAATTCCGTGCCACGGTTGAAACTGGCGCGGCCCCCTTCCGCATCCCCCGCCCGCAGGCGGCGCGAGAGGTCGGGCAACAGAACGGTGCCGATGGCGATGCCGACGACCCCGAGCGGGAGTTGGTAAAGGCGGTCGGCATAGACGAGCCATGACACAGCACCTTCGGTGTAGCTGGCGACCTGCCGTCCGACGAGGAGGTTGATCTGCACCACCCCGCCCGCAAGCACGGCAGGGGCGGCGATCATGGCAAGGCGTTTGAGCTCCGGCGTGAGGCGCGGCAATCCGGGGTGGAAACGGAAGCCGATGCGATGGGCCGAGACCCATGTAAAGGCAAGCTGCGCGATCCCAGTGATCGGGGTGGTCCAAGCCAGCGTCAGCCCCATGTCCCAGCCCGCGCGGGCGGCAAGGATCATGGCCGCGATGAAGATGAGGTTCATCAGCACAGGCACGAAGCCCGCTTCGGTGAAATGGCCAAAGGCGTTCAGGACGCCTGACAGAAGCGCGACGAGCGAAATGAAAAGGATGTAGGAAAAGCAGATTTGCCCGAAGGTCACGGCTATGTCGAACCGCGCATCCCCCGCAAAGCCCGAGGCCATCGCCCAGACGAGCCACGGCATCGCCAGCGTTCCGATGACGGAAAAGACGATCAGCACGGCGGCAAGCCCGTTGAAGGCATCGCGGGCGAAGCCCTTGGCATCCTCGCCCGCTTCCAGCTTCTTGGCGAACATCGGCACGAAGGCCATGTTGAAGGCGCCCTCGGCGAAGAAACGGCGGAACATGTTGGGCAGCGAGAAGGCCACGTTGAAGGCATCGGCCACCGGACCCGCGCCGAGATAGGCGGCCATCATCACATCGCGGGCAAAGCCTGCGCCGCGCGACAGAAGCGTCCACCCGCCCACGGTCAGGACAGAGCGGATCAGGCGGATCGGTTGCATTACCCTTGTGCCCGTTCGGCGCCTTCGGCAATCGCTTGGCGCAGCTTCCTTTCAAGCGCCTCTTGCCGCGCTTTCTGGTGCAGTTTCAAGCCGAACATGTCCTTGACGTAGAAGCTGTCCACCACCTGCGCGCCGAAGGTCGCGATCACGGCGCTGGCGATGTAGATGTTGTTCGCCGCCAGCGTGCGCGTCAGGTCGTAAAGCAGGCCGGGGCGGTCGCGGGTGTCGACCTCGACGATGGTGTAGATTTCCGAGCCTTCGTTGTCGAAGGTGATGTGGGTCGGGAAGCGGAATTCGCGTTCGCGTTTCTTGACCTTGTCGCGGTCTTTCAGCGCCTCGCGGGCAATGACCTCGCCCTTGAGGGTGCGGTCGATCATCTGGCTTAGGCGCGGCAGGCGGCTGACCTCGTAGGGTTTGCCTTCGGCGTCCTGGATCCAGAAGACGGCGGTCGCGTAGCCGTCTTTGGAGGTATAGGTGCGGGCGTCGACCACGTTGGCGCCGACAAGCGCAAGCGCCCCGGCAAGGCGCGAGAAGATGCCCGGATGGTCGGCCAGCGCAAAGGAGGCGCGGGTGGCATCGCGGTCAGGGTCGGGGTGCAGGTCGATGCGGATTTCGTCGTCGCGCAAGCCTTGCAGCAGGCGGGCAAAGACGATGTGGCTTTCGGGCGGCAACCCCTGCCAATAGGGCGCGTAATGGCGGGCCGTTTCATGCCGCAGGGCATCGGCTGGCCAGTCGGCAAGGGCGGTTGCAAGGGCGCGCTTCGCCTCGTCCTCGCGCTTTTCGCGGTTGAGGTTTTCAAGCCCCCCTTCAAGCGCATCGGCGGTCTTCTGGAAAAGCTGCCGCAGAAGCATGGCTTTCCAGTTGTTCCACGTGCCCGGCCCCACGCCGCGGATGTCGCAGACGGTGAGCACGGTCAGAAGGTCGAGCCGTTTGCGCGTCTTTACCGCCTTGGCAAAGTCGCGCACGGTGCGCGGGTCGCCAAGGTCGCGTTTCTGCGCGGTGTCGGACATGAGCAGGTGGTAGCGCACCAGCCATTCGACGGTTTCGGATTCCTCGGGCGTCAGGCCAAGGCGGGGGCAGACGCGGCGGGCGATCTGCGCGCCGATGATGGAATGATCCTCGGGCCGGCCCTTGCCGATGTCATGGAGCAGGAGCGCGATGTAAAGGACCTTGCGGTCCACGCCCTCTTTCAGGATGCCCGAGACGACGGGAAGCTCTTCGACCAGCTCGCCGCGTTCGATCTGGGCGAGGATGGAGATGCATTGGATGATATGCTCGTCCACCGTGTAGTGGTGGTAGACGTTGAACTGCATCATCGCGACGATGGGTTCGAATTCGGGGATGAAGGCCGAGATCACCTCGAGCTCGTTCATCCGGCGGAGCGCCCGTTCGGGGTTGCCGTGGCGGAGGAGGAGGTCGAGGAAGATCTGCACCGCCTCGGGGTCGGTGCGCATCTCTTCGTCGATCAGATGCAGGTTCGACGCGATCAGGCGCATGACGTTGGGGTGCAGCAGGTAGCCCGTCCGCAAGGCCTCTTCGAAGACGCGGAGGAGGTTGAGCTTGTCGGCAAGGAAGGTGTTGGGGTCGGCTACGTCGATCCGCCCCTGCACCAGCTTGAACCCCGCCTTCACCCGCTTGGTGCGTTTGAATATGCCCAGAAGGCTTGCTTCGGCCTTGGCGTGGCGGGCCTCGAGTTGCGTCAGGAACACGCGGGTCAATTCGCCCACGCGGGTGGCGTGGCGGAAATAGTCCTGCATGAAATGTTCCACCGCCCGCCTGCCACCCGCATCGCGGTAGCCCATGCGGGCCGCAACCTCGACCTGCAGGTCGAAGGTAAGCGTGTCGGTGGCGCGGCCGGTGATGTAATGCAGGTGGCAGCGGGCGGCCCAGAGGAAATCTTCGGCGCGGGTGAAGATGCCGTATTCCTCGCGGCTGAGGAGGCCGATCTGGACCAGTCCTTCGGCGCTTGGCACGCGGTTGAGGTATTTGCCGATCCAATACAGCGTTTGCAGGTCGCGCAGGCCGCCCTTGGCCTCTTTCACATTGGGTTCAAGAACGTAGCGTTGCCCGCCCTGCCGCTTGTGGCGTTCGGCGCGTTCGGCAAGTTTCGCTTCGATGAATTCGGGGCCGGAGTTGCGGAAAAGCTCGCCCCAGAGCTTGTCGGCAAGTTCGGTGGCGAGCGGGTCGTATCCGGCGACGAAGCGGTGTTCCAGAAGGGCGGTGCGGATGGTCACATCCTCGCGCCCCAGACGGAGGCAGTCTTTGACCGTGCGGCTGGAATGGCCGACCTTCAGCTTCAGGTCCCAGAGCATGTAAAGCATCGATTCGATGACGCTTTCGGCCCAGGGCGTGATCTTCCACGGGGTGAGGAACAGCAGGTCCACGTCGGAATGGGGGGCCATTTCGGCGCGGCCATAGCCGCCCACGCCAAGGACGGCGATGCGCTCGGCCTCGGTCGGGTTGGGCAGGGGGTGGAGGTGGTCGAGCGCCACGTGGAAGGCGGTGACGACCAGACCGTCGGTCAGATGCGCCTGCGCGCGGATCAGCGGGCGGGCGGCATGCGGGCGGCGGGTGAAGGCCTCGGCCAGCAGGGCGTTGCCGCGGGTCTTCGCCTCGGTCAGGTGGCGGACGGCGATGGCGCGGGCGGCTTTTGCATCGGGGGCCGAGGCGATCTCGGCGGCGATGGCGGCGCGCAGGGCGGGGATGTCGACAAGATCGGACCCCGGCACGAGAAGCTCGGCCGGGGTTTGCGAAGGTGTGGCAGTGTCGGCCACGGCGGCCTTGGACATAGAGGGTGCCTTCAGAAGCCCGCGCCGCCGAAGCTGCGGGGGGCGGGGTCGATGACGACGACGGTGCCGTTCTGGATCTGCGCGATGGCAAGGCCGCGTTCGTTGGTGCCATCGGCGAGCAGACGGAAGACGCCGTTGACGCCCGCGAAACCGGCTCCTTGGGTGAGCGAGGCCCGGTCGAGGCCCGCGCCCTTTTTCGCAAGCGCACCGATGGCGGCGATGGCGTCATAGGCGACGGCGGAAACGGGGTGCGGTGCCTCGCCGAAGGCGGCGGCATAGCGGACCTGATATTGCGAATAGAGCGCGGGGTCGGGCACGGCGAACCAGCCGCCCTGCACACCGGGCAGGGAGAGCGTGGCCGAGGGAATGTCCCAGCGGGTCAGGCCGATATACTGGTAATTGGCAGGCGGCACGCCGTTTTCCGAAAGAAGCTGGCTGACGAGCGGCAGCGCCCCTGCGGCATCGGCGGTCAGGAAGACGGCCTGCGCACCCGATGCCTTGACCTGCGCGGCGATGCCGGGGATCGCCTGAACGATGCCGTTCTGCGAGAATTCGTAAGACCCCTGACCGACGACGGTTCCGCCTGCTGCCGAAACGCCGCGCTGGATCGCGTTGCGACCGGCCTCGCCCGCCGTGTTCTGGTCGGAGATGACCATGATCTTCGACTTGCCGCTTTTCACGGCATAGGACGCAAGACGGCGCGCGCTGTTGTCGAAGGTCGGGCCGAGGACGAAGACATTGCCGCCCGCGATGGCGGGGTTGTTCGAGAAGGAAAGCACGTTCACCCCCGAAGCGGCGACGGCCACGCCTGCGGCATTGGCCTCTTCGGCGCGGAGGGGGCCGACGATGATCTTCGCGCCATCGGCCACGGCCTGCTGTGCGGCCGAGGCGGCCTGCGCGGGGCTGGCGGCGGTCGGATAGACGCGCAGGTCGATCTGCACCCCGCCAAGATCGGTGATCGCCATGCGCGCGGCGTTTTCGAGGCTGCGGGCCAGAAGCTCGTCCGAGGCGTCACCCGAACCGGAGGGCACCAGAAGCGCCACTTCGACAGGCTTTCCGGCGGGCAGCCCTTCGCCCGTCGAGACGGGCTGGCAGGCGGCAAGCAGAAGTGCGGCAAGAGGGAAGGCCGCAAGGGCCAATGACTTGCGGGCGCGGGACAAAACAGAGAACATGCGGCTTCCTCATTCCTTGGGGGCGCAGCGGCTTTTACGGCAGATCAATGGTCTGCAAGCCTAGGATGTTCCCTGCGGGAAGTAAACTTGTCAGGGGAGTTGGCGCAATGACACAGGCCGCAGCGAACGGCGCGACCTATACGGTGGGGGGGCGGCCCCTTGCGCCGGGGCTTTACCTCGTCGCCACGCCCATCGGCGCGGCGCGGGACATCACGCTTCGCGCGCTCGACATCCTTGCCACGGCGGATGTTCTGGCGGCGGAGGACACGCGCACGCTGCGGCACCTGATGGAGATTCACGGGATCGCGCTGGGAGACAGGCAGCTTGTGCCGTGCCATGACCACAACGAGGCTGCGGTCAGCCCGCGCCTGTTGCGGGCGATCGAAGAGGGCAAGTCGGTCGCCTATGCGTCGGAGGCTGGAACGCCGATGGTGTCGGACCCCGGCTTTCCACTGGCACGGGCGGCGATTGCGGCGGGGCTTCCGGTGCTGGCCGCACCGGGCGCTTCGGCGGCGCTCTGCGCGCTTACGGTGTCGGGCCTGCCCTCGGACCGCTTCCTTTTCGCAGGTTTCGCCCCGACGGCTGCAGGAGCGAGGCGGAGCTTTCTGGAGGGGCTGAAGGACGTGCAGGCGACGGTGATCTTCTACGAGTCCCCCAAGCGCATTAACCAAATGTTGGAAGAGTTGTCGCAGAACTGGGGGGAAATGAGGCACGCTGCTGTTTGTCGAGAGTTGACGAAGCGATTCGAGGAAATCTCGCGCGGGACGCTGGGGGAGCTTTGTTCCGCGTTCAAAGGGCGCGAGGTGAAGGGCGAGATCGTGCTGCTCGTCGACCGGTCGGCCGTGGTGGTCGATGCCGCGGATTGGGAAGCGGCGCTTGAAACGGCGCTCGGGACGATGACGGTGAAGGATGCGGCGGCAATGGTGGCGGAAGCCTATGACCTGCCCCGTCGTGAAGTGTATCAGGTGGCCCTGAAGCGGGGGAAGTGATGAGCGGTGCGCGGTCCTATCATGCCGGATTGGCGGCAGAAGAACAGGTTGCGGGGTTCTATGGCCGGTCCGGCCATGATGTCTGCGCGCGGCGCTGGCGCGGGGCGCAGGGCGAGATCGACATCGTCGCGCGGGATGGCGACAAGGTCATCTTCATCGAAGTGAAGCAAAGCCGGACCCATGCTGAAGCGGCCGAACATCTGACGCGGCGGCAGATGGACCGGATTTACGGGGCCGCCGAAGAGTTTCTGGCGGGTGAGCCGCGCGGTTTGATGACCGATGTGCGGATCGACGTGGCCTTGGTCGATGCGATGGGGCGGATCGAGATTCTGGAAAACGCCTTCGCCGCCTGAGCCGTTTGCATCCGCTTGCGCGTTGCGCCATCAAGGGGGCAACGGAAGAAGGGGATGACGATGCCGCTTAAGGTTGCCTTGCAGATGGACCCGATCGGGTCGGTCAATATCGATGCCGACAGCACGTTCCGCATCGCGCTCGAGGCGCAGGCGCGGGGGCATTCGTTGTTCTTCTACACGCCGGACCGTCTTGCCTTTGTCGAGGGGCGGGTGATGGCGCGGGGGTGGCCGATCGAGTTGCGGCGCGAGAAGGGCAACCACGTGAGCTATGGCGAGGAGACCGAAGTCGATCTGGCGGAGTTCGACGTGGTCTGGCTGCGGCAGGACCCGCCCTTTGACATGGGATATATCACGACGACGCATCTGCTCGAGATGATCCATCCCAGGACGCTTGTGGTGAACGATCCGTTCTGGGTGCGCAATTCGCCCGAAAAGCTGTTGGTGCTGCGTTTCCCGCAGCTCATTCCGCCGACCGCGATTGCGCGGGATCTGGCGACGATCCGTGCCTTCAAGGCGCGGCATGGGGATATCATCCTGAAGCCGCTTTACGGCAATGGCGGTGCGGGGGTGTTCCGGCTGGACCCGAATGACCGGAACCTGTCGTCCCTGCACGAGCTGTTCACGGGGATGAGCCGCGAGCCGTTGATCGTGCAGAAGTTCCTGCCGGATGTGGCCAAAGGCGACAAGCGGGTGATCCTTGTCGATGGCGAGGCGGTGGGGGCGATCAACCGTGTGCCGCAGGCGGGCGAGACGCGGTCGAACATGCATGTCGGCGGGCGACCCGAGAAGATTGGCCTGACGCCGCGCGATCTGGAGATTTGCGCCACCATCGGTCCGGTGCTGAAGGAGAAGGGGCAGGTTTTCGTCGGGATCGATGTGATCGGCGATTACCTGACCGAGATCAACGTGACGTCGCCCACCGGATTGCAAGAGCTGGAGCGGTTCGACGGCACCAATGCCTCGGCCCGCATCTGGGAAGTGATCGAGGCGAAGCGGCGCTGATCGCTGCGTGACGGGTGGGTTGGTCTGCGCCGCGTGCCCTTGAGGGCGCGCGGCGTTTGGCTTTCGGTCAGGTGGTTTGCGGCATTCGGTAGCTGACCGCTTCGGCGATGTGGGGTTTGCGGACATCTGCCGAGCCGTCGAGGTCGGCGATGGTGCGGGCCACGCGCAGCACGCGGTGGTAGCCGCGGGCCGAGAGGCCGAAGCGTTCGGCGACCTTGGCGAGCAGGGCGCGGCCTTCCTCGTCCGGTGTCGCGGTTTGTTCGAGGAGGGAGCCTTCCATATCGGCGTTGACGCGGATGCGGTCGTGGCCTGCGAAGCGGGCGGCCTGGCGGGCGCGGGCGGCTTGCACCCGGGCTGCGACGGTCGCGGAGCTTTCGCCATTCGCGGGAAGGTCGAGGTCGGTATAGGCGACGGGCGGCACCTCGACCCGCAGGTCGAAGCGGTCCATCAGCGGACCCGAGATGCGGCTCATGTAATCCGTGCCGCAGACGGGGGCCTTGGCGCAGGCGCGGGCGGGGTCGGACAGGTAGCCGCATTTGCAGGGGTTGGCGGCGGCGACCAGCAGGAAGCGGCAGGGGTAGCGGACATGGGCGTTTGCGCGGGCCACGACCACCTCGCCGGTTTCGATGGGTTGGCGCAGGGTGTCGAGGACCTGTCGCGGGAATTCGGGGAATTCGTCTAGGAACAGCACTCCGTTATGCGCGAGCGAAATTTGCCCCGGTTTCGCGCCCTTTCCCCCGCCGACGATGGCCGCCATCGAGGCCGTGTGATGCGGTTCGCAAAAGGGGCGGGTGCGGGAGATGCCGCCTTCGTTCAACAGCCCCGCGAGGGAGTGGATCATCGAGGTTTCCAGCGCCTCTTGCGCCGAGAGGGGGGGCAGGATGCCGGGGAGGCGGGCGGCGAGCATGGATTTGCCCGAGCCTGGGGTGCCGGACATGAACATGTGGTGCCGCCCCGCTGCGGCGATTTCGAGGGCGCGTTTGGCGCGTTCCTGACCCTTCACCTCGGCCAGATCGCGGCGCAGGGGGTCGGCGATGATTTCGCCTGCTTCGGCGGGGGCGAGGGGGCGTTGGCCGGTGTAATGGCGCACGACGTCGTCGAGGGAGGCGGCGGCGAGGACTTCGGTCGCGCCGACCCAAGCGGCTTCGGCCCCGCAGGCGCGGGGGCAGAGGAGGGCTTTGTCTTCCTCGGCCGCGGCCATTGCGGCGGGGAGGGCGCCGACGACGGGGATGAGGCGACCGTCGAGGGAAAGCTCACCCAAGGCGATGACGCCCTCCACCTCGTCCTTGGGGATGATTTCGAGGGCGGCGAGGAGGGCGAGGGCGATGGGAAGGTCGAAGTGCGACCCCTCTTTCGGCAGGTCGGCGGGAGAGAGGTTGACGGTGATGCGTTTGGCGGGCAGCGCGATGGACATGGCGCCAAGCGCCGCGCGGACGCGTTCGCGGGCTTCGGACACCGCCTTGTCGGGCAGGCCGACGAGGCCGAAATGCGGCAGGCCTGTCGTTATGGCGCATTGCACCTCGACGATGCGGGCCTCGATGCCTTCGAAGGCCACGGTATAGGCACTTGTTACCATCTTCACCCCTTTGGCCGGAGCCTAGGGGGTGAATGGTTTACGAATGGTAAATGGCCATGAACTGCGGCCACGCCCCGGGGTCGGCGGCGGTCTTGTCGCGGCAGAAGGCGTTGCAGAAGCCGAAGTGGCGGCCATCGAGTTCCAGCGCGTGAGTGACGGGTTTGCCGGAATAGGGGCAGGTTGCGTTCACCGTATCTAAACCCTCGACCGCGCGGGCTTGCAGCGGCTTGGGGCCGGGCCAATCGCGGCGGGGGTAGGTGCGGAAGTAGAAGGGTTGGTCGGGCAGGTCGACCATGCCCATCGCCCGCCAGCGGCGAAAGGACGGATGCGAAAGATGCGCCATCACGTAATCCATCGCGGCGGGGCCGACGGGCAGGTTGTAGGTGGCGATGCGGGCGGCGACGGGGGCATAGAAGGCATCGGCCGCCGAGTAGTCGCCGCAGAGCCACGGGGTTTGGCTGCCCGTTTCGGCCCGCGCCCAATCCCACAGGGTTCGCAGGCGGGTCAGGTCGGCCAGCACCTCGGCCGTTGGTTCGCAACCGGTGTAGCTGACGCGCAGGTTCATTGGGCAATGGTTTCGCAGGGCGGAAAAGCCCGCGTGCATTTCCGCCGCCAGAACGCGGGCCACGGCGCGGGCCTTGGGGTCGGTCGGCCAAAGCCCTGCTTCGGGGTGTCGGGTGGCGAGTTCTTCGGCGATGGCGATGGTTTCGGGGACGACCCAGCCTTCGGGCGTGCGCATGGTGGGGGCGGTCTTGGCGGGGAAGTAAGCCTTCAGCATCGTCGGCAGCTCTTCGGAGTAGAGCTTGGCGAGACGGGTTTTCACGGGGATGCCGAAGGCGTCGAAAAGAAGCCAGCCGCGCAGGCTCCACGAGGAATAGGCGCGATCACCGATCACGAGGTCATAGGGTTGCATGGGTCACTCCGTTCTGCGGGGCGAGGCTAGACGGGGCGCGGGGGGATGCCAAACCACAAATCGTGAGGGGAAGGATCACGCGATGTGATTGACGGGGCCGAGTGACCAGCGTCCCTGCGAGTGGTCGATGCAGGTGACGGAGAGGTTGTCGATGCTTTGGGCCAGAACCTCGGCCCCCGTGCAGGCGCGGGCGCGTTGGACCTGCGTCAGGATTGCGCCGAAATGGGCGACTATGACGATGTCGCGGCCTGCATAGGCGGCGGTCAAGCGGTCGACAGCGGCGCCGACGCGGGCGGCGGCCTCGTTCCAGCTTTCGCCGTTGGGGGGCGCGTGGTCGCCGGGGTCTTCCCAATAGGCGCGGGACAGGTCGGGATGCGAGGCTGCGACCTCGGCCCAGTGTTTGCCGTCCCAATCGCCGAAATGGAGTTCGCGCAGGGCGGGGTCGTGTGGCAGGCGGTGGCGGGTGGCGGCGATGGCGTCGGCGGTTGCGACCGCGCGGATGAGGTCGGATGAAATCAGGACCGCGCCCTGCGGCAGGTGGGCGTGCAGCCGTTCCAGCGCCGCGCGGTCGGACAGGTCGGCGGGGACGTCGCGCCAGCCGGTGAAGGCCTTTTCATGCGTGGGGCCGTGGCGGACCCACCAGAAGCGGGTCACATCCATGCGGGGCGCGTGCCTTTCAGCACGATGGGCAGGCCCGCCATGACGCCGAGCACCAGATCGGCTTGGGCGGCAATCTGCTGGTTGAGCCGCCCTTGGGCATCGCGGAAGCGGCGGGCGAGCGCATTGTCGGGAACGATGCCCCAGCCAACCTCGTTCGACACCACGACGACGGGGGCGGGGCAACTTGCAATCGCGGCAAGCAGGGCTGCGCTTTCGGCGGAAAGATCGTGTTCGGCCAGCATGTGGTTGGTCAGCCAGAGCGTGGCGCAGTCGACAAGAACCGCCTCGCCCCTTCTGGCTTGGCCGAGGGCGGTGCAGAGGTCGAGCGGGGCTTCGACGGTTTCCCATGCCGCGCCACGGTCGGTGCGGTGCGCTGCGATGCGGTCACGCATCTCGTCGTCCCAGGCTTGGGCGGTGGCGATGTAGCGGCGGGGCGCGCCGCTGTTCATGACAAGGGCTTCGGCAAGCCGCGATTTGCCGGAGCGCGCTCCGCCGATCACGAAAGAGAGGCGGGGAAGCAAGAAAATTTCGTCGGGCGTTGATCCAGTCACGATGTGGCTTCGTATCCTTAACAAAACGGCAAGAAAATGCCGGCGCGTGCTGTCTGACCGTGATCGTTCGCAAAGTCGACTGGGGGTTTTTATGGCGCTTGATGGATATAACGACCAGACGATGTCCCGCCAAGCCATGCGGGCCGAGCTTCTGACCGCCGAGGTCGAGTTGCAGCTTGCCTATGCCTGGCGCGACCACCGCGACGAGCAGGCGCTGCACCGGCTGGTGACGGCCTATATGCGGCTGGCGATCAGCATGGCGGCAAAGTTCCGCCGCTACGGCGCGCCGATGAACGACTTGATTCAAGAGGCGTCTTTGGGCCTGATGAAGGCGGCGGAGAAGTTCGATCCGGATCGTGGCGTGCGGTTTTCGACCTATGCCGTGTGGTGGATCAAGGCGTCCATTCAGGACTATGTGATGCGCAACTGGTCGATGGTGCGCACGGGGTCCACCTCCAGCCAGAAGGCGCTGTTCTTCAACCTACGCCGCGTGCAGGCCAAGCTGGAGCGCGAGGCGGCACAGCGGGGCGAGACGCTGGACCAGTTCCAGTTGCGTCAGATGGTGGCGACCGAGGTGGGCGTATCGCTGTCGGATGTCGAGATGATGGAAGGGCGGCTGTCAGGGTCCGACTTCAGCCTGAACGCGGCGCAATCGTCGGATGACGAGGGGCGCGAGTGGATCGACGCTTTGGAGGACGAGCAGCCGCAGGCCGCCGAGATGGTCGAAGGCGCGCATGATGCCGAGATGCTGCGCGGCTGGCTGATCAAGGCCATGAAGGCGCTGAACGCGCGCGAACGCTACATCGTGGCCGAGCGCAAGCTGAAGGACGAGCCGCGCACGCTGGAAAGCCTTGGCGAGGAGTTGGGGCTTTCGAAAGAGCGGGTTCGGCAGTTGGAAGCCGCAGCCTTCGCCAAGATGCGCCGCAGTCTGGAAAGCCAGTCGCGGGAAGTGCACCACTTCCTGATATGATGATCCGTGCCGCCCTGATCGCCTTGGCCTTCGCTACTCCGGCGGCGGCGCGCGAGGTCGGGGCGGAGGTGTTGGACAGCCTGCCGCAGGTGGACATCACCGTGCTGGGCGAGGTGCATGACAACCCCGAACACCACGCCAACCAGGCGCGGGCCATCGCGGCGATCGAGCCCGCGGCGGTGGTGTTCGAGATGTTGTTGCCCGAACAGGTGAAGCGCTTGCCCGCCGACCGCAGGGATGCGGCGGCGGTCGATGCGGCCATCGGCTGGACCGCGCGGGGGTGGCCCGATTTCGCGATCTATCAGCCGATCTTCACCGCTGCGGGCAAGGCGCGGATCTACGGCGCGGATGTGCCGCAGGCCGATCTGGCGCGGGCGGTGCGCAAGGGGGCGGCAAGCGTGATGCAGGGCTTCGGTCTGGCGGAACCGCTTGATGCCGAGCAGCAGAAGCAGCGCGAGACGGAGTTATGGGCGGCGCATTGCTTTGCCCTGCCCAAGGGCGCGATGGCGGGGATGGTCGAAGCGCAGCGTTTGCGGGATGCGTCACTGGCCCGTGCCGCGATCCGCGCGGTTCGGGAAACGGGCGGTCCCGTGGTCGTGATCACGGGGGCGGAACATGCCCGCAGGGATTGGGGCGTGCCTGCCTTGATCAACATCGCGGCCCCTGCGCTGACGGTGCTGTCGGTCGGTCAGGTCGAGGGCGCGGCGGAGGAGGAACCCTTCGATCTTTGGATTTCGACCGAAGGGGTGCGCGGGCGGGGCGACCCGTGCGAAGGGTTCGGCGCGACAGCCGGTTAGTGGCCTTGCCCGCAGACGGGACAGTCGGGGCGGGGTTTGATGCCGATCACGCGGGTTTCGGCGTAGAGCGCGTCATGGATCATCAGCCGCCCGCGCAAGGTTTCACCCGCGCCGGTGAGGTGTTTGATCGCCTCGGTCGCCATCATGGAGCCGATCACGCCGGGAAGAGGGGCGGCGACGCCCGCCTCGGCGCAGCTTGGCACCATTCCGGGGGCGGGGCGGGTGGGAAAGACGCATTCGTAGCAGGGGGTGCCCGTGGCGGGGTGGAAGAGGGACAGTTGCCCCTCCCATTGCGTGATCGCGCCCGAGATCAGGGGTTTGCCAAGCTTTGCGGCGATGCGGTTCGACATGTAGCGCGTGTCGAAATTGTCGGTGCCGTCGAGGATGAGGTCATAGTCGGCGAAGAGCGCTTCGGCATCCGCCTCGGTCAGGCGGCGGTTGTAGGGGCGCACCTCGATGAAGGGGTTGAGCGCGCGCATGGCGGTTTCGGCGGAAAAGACCTTGGGCATGCCGATGCGCTGGTCGGCGTGGATGATCTGGCGTTGCAGGTTCGATCCGTCCACGGTGTCGTCATCGACGACTCCGATGGTGCCCACCCCTGCGGCGGCGAGGTAGAGCAGCGCCGGAGAGCCAAGGCCGCCTGCGCCGATGACCAGAACCTTGGCGTTCTTCAGCTTCCGTTGCCCCGGCCCGCCGATTTCGCGCAGCATGATGTGGCGGGCGTAGCGGTCAAGCTCGGCCTCGCGGAAGGGGGCTTTGGGGTCGGTCGCGGCGGGGGCGGTCTGGGGTGCGGCCTTGGCGCGGAGGGCGCGCAGGCCGGTGCGGTAGGCGGTGGCGAGGAGGCCGAAAAGGCCAAGCAGCAGCCAGAAGCGGGCATCGGTTCCCGTTGCCTCGCGCAGCGCGTGACCATCGGGCAGGGTCAGGTGGAGCGCGACCACCGCAAGCCAGAGAAGCGCGATCAGACCCCAGCGCAGGTAACGCGGGGTGCCGAGGATGGCCCCGATGCCCCAGAGCATCGCGGCAAGGCCGAAAACGAGGATCATCTTTTTCCCGTAGAACCGAAGCCACCCGCACCGCGCGCCGTGTCGCCCAAGGCATCGACCACCGCAAAGCCCGCCTGTACAACGGGGGCTATGACGAGTTGCGCGATGCGGTCGCCATGCTGGATGACATAGGGCGCCGCATCGAGGTTGACGAGCAGAACGCCAAGCGGGCCGCGATAATCGCTGTCGATGGTGCCGGGGGTGTTGGGCAGGGTGATGCCGTGTTTCAGCGCAAGGCCGGAACGGGGGCGGATCTGGATCTCGAATCCGTGGGGGATTTCGACGCGGATGCCGGTCGGGATGATGGCGCGCTGCATGGGGGCAAGGGGGAAGCCCGCCGCGCGGATGTCGGTTGGCAGGTTGGCGCGGATGTCGGCCCCAGCAGCACCGCGGGTTTCGTAGGAGGGGAGGGGAAGGCTGCTGTCGGCCCAGTCCTCCCACAGGATGCGGATCGTGGGGGTCATTCCAGCGCATCCGCGATGCGGGCGGCAAGGCGGCGTGCGACCTCGGCCTTGGGCAGGCGGGGCCATTCCTCGGCCCCATCGCGGGAGAGGATGGTCACGGCATTCTCGGCACCGCCCATGATGCCGGTTGCGGGCGAGACGTCGTTGGCGACGATCCAGTCGCAGCCCTTTTTCGCCAGTTTCGCCTGCGCATGGTCGATCACATGGTCGGTTTCGGCGGCGAAGCCCACGACGAGGCGGGGGCGTCGGGGCGAGGCGGAAAGGTCGCGCAGGATGTCGGGGTTTTCGGCGAAGGAGAGCGCGGGCGGGGTGCCTGCGGCGTCCTTCTTCATCTTGCGGTCGGACGCATTGGCGACGCGCCAGTCGGCGACGGCGGCGGCCATGACGGCGGCATCGGCAGGCAGGGCGGCTGATACGGCGGCGGCCATTGCGGCGGCGGTCTCGACGCGGATGATATCGACGCCATCAGGCGGCGGCACGCTTGCGGGGCCGGTGATGAAGGACACCTTCGCGCCAAGGTCGCGCAGGGCGGCGGCGATTGCGGTGCCTTGGGCGCCCGAGGAGCGGTTGGCAATATAGCGCACGGGGTCGATGGGTTCGTGCGTGGGGCCTGAGGTGACGATGATGTGCTTGCCGGAAAGCGGGCCGCTGGAGAGCATCGCGCGGACGGCGGCAAGGATGTCGGCGGGTTCGGCCAAACGGCCGAGGCCGTATTCGCCACAGGCCATGTCGCCCTCCTCGGGTCCGACGAGGCGGATGCCGTCGGACTGGATGGTGGCGAGGTTCCGTTGTGTGGCGGGGTGGTGCCACATGCGGACGTTCATCGCAGGCGCGACGAGAACGGGCGTGTCTGTGGCGAGGAGAAGGGTGGAGGCGAGGTCGTCGGCGCGGCCCTGCGCCATGCGGGCGATCAGGTCGGCGGTGGCGGGGGCCACGACGATCAGGTCGGCCACGCGGGAAAGCTGGATATGGCCCATCTCGGCTTCGTCCGTCAGGTCGAAGAGGTGGGTGTACACCTTTTCCCCCGCAAGGGCAGAGACCGAAAGCGGGGTGACGAATTCCCCTGCCGCCTTGGTCATGACCGGCGTGACGGCGGCGCCGTCCTTGCGCAGGAGGCGGATGAGTTCCAGCGCCTTGTAGGCCGCGATGCCGCCGCCGATGATCAGAAGGATGCGTTTCTGGGCCAGCATGGGGGGCTCCGCCTTGGAATGGTCCAAGCATTAGGGGCGCGGGGCGGCAAACTCAACCGCTGCCTTCGTGCGGGTGGCTTGCCCTTGGCGCGGGCTGCGCCATAGTGTGGCCTTCACGCTTTGTGACAGGGAGCTTGCTGCAATGAGACTGACCGCCGCCCTTACCGGCCTGACGCTTGCCTTCACCGCCACCTTTGCCGCCGCGCAGGACCTGCCGGACCTTGGCGGCAAGGAAGTGGTCGTCGTGACCGAAAACGCCTATCCGCCGCTGCAATTCCTCGACAAGGACGGCAAGGCGATCGGGTGGGAATATGACGCGATGGCCGAAATCGCCAAGCGTCTGAACATCACGGTGAAATACGAGAATACGAGCTGGGACGCGATGATTCCGGCCGTGTCCGAAGGCCAGTATGACCTTGGCATGACGGGCATCACCATCAAGGACGAGCGCAAGGAGAAGGTGGATTTCAGCGACCCCTACATGCGGTCGGAAATGCTGATGATCGTGCGCGGGGATGAAAGCCGGTTCACGGATGCGGCTTCGTTCGCGGCGAATCCGGATTTGCTGGTGTCGGCGCAGCCCGGCACCTCGCCCTTCTATGCCGCGATCTACAACATCCTCGACGGGAACGAGGAAAATCCGCGCGTGGTGAAGTTCGAAACCTTTGGCGCGGGGCTGGAGGCGTTGAAGGCCGGGGATGTGGACCTGACCCTGTCGGATTCGACCGCCGCCAACGGCTATGTCGCGGCCAGCAAGGGCGGGTTGAAGATCATCGGCGAGCCGCTGGCCTCGGAAGACTTCGGCTTCATCTTCCCCAAGGGGTCGGAGCTTGTCGCGCCGATGAACGCGGCGATTGCGGCGTTGAAGGCGGATGGCACGCTCGACGCGCTGAACAAGAAGTGGTTCCTTGATTACAAGATGGGCGAATGAGCAACGTCCCTGACGCGAAGGCCCCGCAGGAAACCGCGGGGCCTTTGTCATGACAGGCAAGTCGGGGGACGAGGATTTCCCGTGGTGGCTGGTGGTGGTCGTCCTCACCGGTCTTTGGCTGTTCTACGAGGTTCTGGCCGATGCCGATTATGCCGCCGTGTTGCAGACGCTGTCCAAGGGCATCGTCATCACGCTTCTGGTTTCGGTCTTTGCCTATCTGACTGCCTGCTGCATGGGGCTGGCGCTGGCCGTGGGGTCGCTGTCGCGGTTCCCTGCCGTGCGGCAGCTGTGCCGGTTGTATATCGAGGTGATGCGCGGTGTTCCGATCATCGTGCTGCTGCTTTACGTGGCCTTCGTGCTGGTTCCGGCGCTGGTGGTGGCGTGGAACTGGCTGGCCGAGCCTTTGGGGCTTGGCACCGCGCGGGCGCGGGATGTGCCGCTGCTGTGGCGGGCGGTGATGGCACTGTGTCTGGCCTATTCGGCCTTTCTGGCCGAGATTTTCCGCGCCGGATTGCAGGCGGTGGACAAGGGCCAGATCGAGGCCGCGCAGGCGCTGGGCCTTTCGGGATGGCAGCGGTTCCGGCATGTGGTCTTTCCGCAGGCCTTCCGCACGGTCCTGCCGCCGCTGGGCAACGACTTCGTGGCGATGGTGAAGGACAGCTCGCTCGTGTCGGTGCTGGGGGTCGGGGATGTCACGCAGCTTGCCAAGGTCACGGCGGCAGGGAATTTCATGTATTTCGAGACGTATAACGTGGCGGCGCTGATTTACCTGACCATGACCATCGGGCTGAGCCTGCTGATGCGGCGGCTGGAGCGGCGGTTGAAGCAGCGCGAGACGCATTAGGCCGGTCTGGCGGCCAAGTCCGGGGGCCAGCCCCCGGACCCCCGGAGTATTTGCCGCCAAGGTGAAGGGGTGGACCTTTGGGCCTGCGCTGCCTAGCTTTGGCCCAAAGGAGACCGCCCCATGACCAACCCGCTGCTGACCCCCTGGACCGCGCCTTTCGGCCTGCCGCCCTTTGCCGAGATCGGGGACGGGGATTTCGGACCTGCCTTCGACGCGGGATTGGCCGAGGCGCGGGCTGCGATTGCAGGGATCGCGGCGCAGGCCGAAGCGCCGACCTATGCCAATACCATCGCGGCGCTGGAGCTTGCCGAAGGCACGCTCGACCGCGTGTCGGGGGTGTTCTACAACCTTGCGGGGGCCGACAGCACCGAGGCGCGCGAGGCTTTGATGCGCGAGCTTGCGCCGAAGATGTCGGCGTTTTCGTCCGAGATCACCAACAACAAGGCGCTGTTCCGCCGGATCGAGGACCTTTGGTCGCGGCGCGATGCGCTGGGGCTTGACGGCGAACAGGCGCGGGTGCTGACGCTTTATCGGCGGATGTTCGTGCGGTCGGGGGCCGAGTTGGAGGGGGCAGCGGCCGAGCGGCTGACGGCGGTCAAGGCGCGGCTGGCGGTGCTTGGGACGCAGTTCGGGCAAAACCTGCTGGCGGATGAGCGCGACTGGTTCATGGTGCTGGCAGAAGAGGATCTTGAAGGGCTGCCCGACTTTGTCGTGAACACGGCGCGGGCGGCGGGCAAGGAGCGCGGGCAGAACGGGCCGGTGGTGACGCTGAACCGGTCGCTGATCGTGCCCTTCCTGCAATTCTCGCCCCGCCGCGGCTTGCGGGAACAGGCCTATGCCGCATGGGTGGCGCGGGGGGCGAATGGCAACGCCCATGACAACCGCGCGATTGCGGCGGAGATTCTGGCCCTGCGCGATGAGCGGGCGAAGCTGCTGGGATACGACAGTTTCGCGGCCTTCAAGCTGGAACCCGAAATGGCCAAGACGCCCGATGCGGTGCGCGGGCTGCTGATGCGGGTCTGGGAGCCTGCCAAGCGCAAGGCCGAAGCGGATGCGGCGGTGCTGGAGGCGATGCTGCACGCCGACGGGATCGCGGGGCCGCTGGAGCCTTGGGACTGGCGCTACTATTCCGAGAAGCGGCGCAAGGCGGAGCATGACCTCGACGAGGCGGCGTTGAAACCTTACCTGTCGCTCGATGCGATGCTGGCGGCGCAGTTCGATTGCGCGAACCGCCTCTTTGGGCTGGAATTTTCCGAGATTGCCGGACCGTTCTATCATGCGGACGTGCGGGGCTGGGAAGTTACCCGTGCGGGTAAACATGTCGCAGTCTTCCTTGGCGACTATTTCGCGCGGTCGTCCAAGCGGTCGGGCGCGTGGTGTTCGGCGATGCGGTCGCAGCGCAAACTGGGGGGCGAGCAGCGGCCCATCGTGGTGAACGTCTGCAACTTTGCCAAGGGCGAGCCGACGCTTCTGTCCTATGACGATGCGCGCACGCTGTTCCACGAATTCGGCCACGCGCTGCACCAGATGCTGTCGGATGTGACGCATGGGTTCATTTCGGGAACCTCGGTGGCGCGGGACTTCGTCGAATTGCCGAGCCAGCTTTACGAGCACTGGCTCGAGGTGCCGGAGGTGCTGGAAAAGCACGCCCGCCACTGGCAGACGGGCGAGGCGATGCCTGCGGATATGCTGAAGCGGCTTCTGGCGGCGGGGACATACGATCAGGGCTTTGCCACGGTGGAATTCGTGAGTTCCGCTCTGGTCGATCTGGCCTTCCACGAAGGCGCGGCACCCGCTGATCCCATGGCGAAACAGGCCGAGGTTCTGGCCGAAATCGGGATGCCGCGGGCGATCCGCATGCGTCATGCCACGCCGCATTTCGCGCATGTGTTTTCGGGCGATGGATATTCCTCGGGCTATTACAGCTACATGTGGTCCGAGGTGATGGATGCCGACGCCTTTGCCGCCTTCGAGGAGGCGGGAAATCCCTTTGATCCCGAAACCGCGGCGCGGCTGGAAAAGCATATCCTGTCTGCCGGAGGGTCCGAGGAGGCCGAGGTGCTCTACACCCGTTTCCGTGGCCGGATGCCGGGGGTGGAGCCGCTTCTGAAGGGGCGCGGGCTGCTCGACGTGGCGTGAAGCGGGCAGATGGTGCCGGAGCGACGCTTCGGTGTCGCGTTCTGTCACGCCGCGCCTTGCGCCGCGACTAGGCTTGCGGCGCAAGCGAGGGGATCATGGACGAGACGGATTACATCATCGTGGGGTCTGGTTCTGCCGGATCGGTTCTGGCCGAGCGGCTGACGGCGAGCGGCAAGCATCGGGTGACGGTGCTGGAAGCGGGCGGCAGCGACCGGCGGTTCTTCGTCATGCTGCCGCTTGGCTATGGCAAGCTGTTCTACGACCCTACGGTGAACTGGCTTTACAAGACCGAACCCGATCCCGGCCTTGCCGGTGCGCGCGACCATTGGCCGAGGGGGAAGGTGCTGGGCGGATCGTCGAGCATCAACGCGATGGTCTATATCCGCGGGCATCGCGCGGATTACGAGGAATGGGAGGCGGCGGGCAATCCGGGCTGGGGCTGGGAGGATGTGCTGCCCGCCTATAAGGCGATGGAGGATACCGAGGCGGGCGCGGATGACTGGCGCGGCGCGGGCGGGCCTTTGTTCGTGTCGGCCAACCGCAAGGGGCTTCATCCGCTGGTCAAGGATTACATCGCCGCCTGCAACAGCGCGGGCCTGAAAGAAAATCCTGATTTCAACGGGTTGGAGCAGGAAGGCGCGGGCATCTACCAGATGACGATCAAGCACGCGCGGCGCAACTCGGCGGCGCGGGCCTTCCTGCGGCCTGCGATGAAGCGGCCGAATTGCCGCGTGGTCACGGGGGCGATGGTGACGAAGGTCATCATCGAGAACGGGCGCGCCGTGGGGGTGGAATACACCCGCGGTGGCGAGAGGAAGGTGCTGCGCGCCAAGGCCGAGGTGATCTTGTCGGGCGGGGCCATCAACTCGCCGCAACTGCTGCAACTGTCGGGGATCGGGCCGGGGGCGCTGTTGCAATCGCTTGGACTCCCTGTGTATTTCGACAACCCGAACGTGGGCGACCATCTAAGCGACCATCAGGGCATCAACTACACATGGCGCATGACCGTGCCGACCTATAACGACGAGCTGCGCCCGTGGTGGGGCAAGCTGGTTGCGGGGATGAAATACGTGCTGGCGGGGACGGGGCCGCTGGCAAAGTCGATCAACCACGGGGGCGGGTTCTTCCGCACCTCGCCCGATCTGCCCAGACCCAATATGCAATTGTATATGCAGGCTTTTTCCACGCTGATCCCGCGTGAAGGGGAACGGCCGATCCTGACGCCGGACCCGTTCCCCGGCATGTCGCTGGGGCTTTCCAATTGCCGCCCGACGAGCCGGGGGCATATCCGCCTGCGTTCGGCCGATCCGATGGAGCATCCGGTCATCACGGCCAATGCCTTTTCGACCGAGCATGACGTGCAGGAGATGCTGGCGGCGGTGAAATACCTGCGGCATCTGGCGGCGCAGCCCCCGCTGGCGCGGCTGATTGCCGAGGAATTGCGGCCCGGGCCTGCGATCCAGAGCGACGAGGAGATCATCGCCGACTTCCGCGCGCGGTCGGGGACGGTCTATCACCCCTCTTGCACCTGCCGGATGGGACCTGACGTTAAGGATAGCGTGGTGGATGCCAGATTGCGGGTCCACGGGGTTTCGGGGTTGCGGGTGGTGGATGCATCGGCTTTCCCCAACCTGATCGCCGGAAATACCAACGCGCCCAGTATGTTGATGGGCTGGAAGGGCGCCGAGATCATCCTTGCGGATGCGCGCTGAAAGCAGCGGCGGGGAATGCACAGTCCATGCAGACAGGCTGCACGCCACCTTAACGCCGTATTAGGGTTAACAGGCGGCCGAAGGGGCGCGTGACGCCGATGTCGCAGGGGGCGCTCGCGCCCCCTCGGCCCTGCGGGCCTCACCCCCCGAGGATATTTTCCGAACAGATGAAGTAACCGGATCTTAACGATCTTCGGGCCAACTGGCCGCACGGTACAGGGAGGGATCCCGATGACCGTAACAGGTGAAGGCCTCCTGCCCCCGCATGATCGGGGCAGGATGGTCTTTTCCCGTTTTCATCTGTTCCCAAATATCCTCGGGGGGAGGGGCGCGGCACGCGGCCCGTGGGGGGCAGACGGCCCCCCTTGCAACGGTTGGCTCACTCCCCGCGCGGGAAGCGTTTGCTTTCTTCCAGCACGTTCAGGTCCATGTGGTTGCGCATGTAACGCTCGGACGCGGCGCGGAGGGGTTGGTGGTCCCACGGGTAATAGGCCCCGTTGCGGAGCGCTTCGTACACCACCCAGCGGCGGGCCTGGGATTCGCGGACGGCGGCGTCGAAGGCGGGCAGGTTCCAGCGGGCATCGGCCATTTCGCGGAAGCGGGTGAGGGTGGCGGCATGGGCGGGATCGGCGGCGAGGTTCGCGCGTTCGGCGGGGTCGGTGTCGAGGTTGAAGAGCATCTCGGGGTCAGCCATGCAGCGGATGTATTTCCACGGGCCTTCGCGCAGGGCGACCATCGGGGTGATGGTGCCTTCGGCGGCGTATTCCATGCAGACGGGGGTGGTGCGGTCGAAGCCTTGGGCGAGGGGGACGAGGTTTTCGCCATCGGTCCAGGGCATGACCGCCCCCATGTCGATCCCTGCGAGGGCGGCGAGGGTCGGGGTCACGTCGATGGTGGAGACGGGCGTGTCGATGCGGCCCGCGGGCAGGCCGGGGGCGGCGATCATCAGGGGCACGCGGGCGGAGCCTTCGAAGAAGTTCATCTTGAACCAGAGGCCGCGTTCGCCCAGCATCTCGCCGTGGTCCGAGAGGAAGAGGATGGTGGCCTCTTGGCGCGTCGCCTCGAGCGTGTCGAGGATTTCGCCGATCTTGCTGTCGACGTAAGAGATGTTGGCGAAATAGCCTTGGCGCGCGCGGCGGATCTGGTCGGGCGTGATGTCGAAGGCGCGCCAGTCGCAGGCGTCCATCAGGCGTTGGGAATGGGGGTCCTGGTCGTCATAGGCGATGGGGGCGGGCGGAGCGAGTTCGGGTGCGCCCTCATACAAATCCCAGAACTTGCGGCGGGCGACGAAGGGGTCGTGCGGGTGGGTGAAGCTGACCGTCAGGCACCACGGGCGCGTGTCGCCCCCGCGCGACAGGTCGTAGAGTTTCTGGACGGCGTTGAAGGCGACCTCGTCATCGTATTCGAGCTGGTTCGTGATCTCGGCCACGCCTGCGCCCGTGACCGAGCCGAGGTTGTGATACCACCAGTCGATGCGTTCGCCCGGTTTGCGGTAATCGGGGGTCCAGCCGAAATCGGCGGGGTAGATGTCGGTGGTGAGCCGTTCCTCGAAGCCGTGGAGCTGGTCGGGGCCGACGAAGTGCATCTTGCCCGAGAGCGCCGTGTAATAGCCCGCGCGGCGCAGGTGGTGGGCGTAGGTGGGAATGTCCGAGGCGAATTCGGCGGCGTTGTCATAGACCCGCGTCCGTTTCGGCAGCGCCCCCGACATGAAGGCCGCGCGGGCGGGGGCGCAGAGGGGCGAGGGCGTGTAGGTATTGGCGAACCGCGCCGAGCGTTCCGCGAGCCGCCGCAGGTTCGGCGCGTGCAGGAAGGCGGCGGGGCCATCGGCAAAGAGCGTGCCGGTCAACTGGTCGACCATGAGGATGAGGATATTCGGCTTCGTCATGGCGGGCAGCGTCCTTTTGGCAGCGTATGTGCGGCGCGACATTAGGCGAAAGCGGGAAGCGGTAAAGGGCCGCAAGCGGCAGGGCGCGGGCGATTTTCGGCAGGGGTCGCAAATGGCCGATGGAGCGGCGGAATTGGCCAGCGTTTCGGGGCAAGGGCGGTTCTGATCTGGTTGGTGTGAACGGGTTCATGTGATCGGGGGCGGCATGACGGTTGTTGAACGGTTTGCGCGTGATGTGGTGGAACAGGCGGATATGGGGATCGTGCTGCCGGACGGGTGCCGGCTTTCGGCACGGGTCTGGATGCCTGCCGATGCGCTGACCGATCCGGTTCCTGCGATCCTCGAATACATCCCCTATCGCAAGCGGGACGGGACCACCCCGCGGGATACGATGATGCATCCCTATCTGGCCGGTCATGGCTATGCCGCCGTGCGCGTCGACATGCGCGGCAATGGCGAAAGTGACGGGCTGATGGAGGATGAATACACGCAAACCGAAATGGACGATGCGGCCCATGTGATCGACTGGCTGTCGCGCCAGCCTTGGTGCAGTGGCACGGTGGGGATGATGGGCAAGAGCTGGGGCGGGTTCAACTGTCTGCAAGCCGCCTTCAACCAGCCGCCCGCGCTGAAGGCCGTGATCTCGGTCTGTGCCACGACCGACCGTTTTGCCGATGACATCCATTTCAAGGGCGGCTGTCTTTTGGGCGAGAATTTCGGCTGGGGGGCGGTGATGCTGTCCTATTCCAGCCGTCCTGCCGACCCCGCCTTGCGCCCCGACTGGCGCGAGGAGTGGTTGAAGCGGCTGGAGGCGGAGCCGTGGCTTGCTCCCCGCTGGGCCGCGCATCAGGCGAAGGACGATTACTGGAAGCACGGGTCGGTGGGGACCGATTATTCCCGCATGCAGACGCCGGTGCTGATCTGGGGCGGCTGGGCCGACAATTATATGAACACGGTGGATCATCTGGTCCGCAACGTGCCTGCCCCGTGTCAGGGGATCGTCGGGCCTTGGGTGCATCAATACCCGCATACGGCGGTGCCGGGGCCGCAGGTGGGGTTCTTGCAGATTTCCTTGCGCTGGTGGGACCGCTGGTTGAAGGGGATCGGGAACGGGGCCGAGCATGACCCCGCGATGCGGTCCTATATGATCCATTCCGCGCCGCCGGATGCGAGTGCGGCGCATCGGGCGGGGCATTGGGTGGCGGAAGCCGAATGGCCCAGTCCCCGCGTGGCGGAGCGGGTGTTGCATCTGGGCGCGGGGCGGCTGGGCGATGCCCCGCAGGCGATTCGGGTGGCGGTGAGCACGCCGCAGCATCTGGGGATGCATACGGGCGAGTTCTTCCCGATGGGGCTGAATGCCGAGATGCCGGGGGACCAGCGCGGCGACGATGCAATGTCGGTCTGTTTCGATGGCGCGCCGCTTGCCGAGGGGCTGGACCTGTTGGGTGCGGCGCGGTTGCGGTTGCGGCTTTCGTCGGACCAGCCGCTGGGCTTTGTCGTGGCGCGGTTGAACGATGTGGCGCCGGACGGGTCATCGGTCAGGATCGCGCACGGGATGCTGAACCTGTGCCACCGCGACAGCATGGAACACCCCGCCGCCATGCCCGTCGGGCAGGAGGTGGAGGTGGAGGTCGTGATCGACCAGACGGCCTATCGCCTTGCACCCGGGCACCGGTTGCGGGTGGCGCTGTCGACGACCTATTGGCCCTTTGTCTGGCCCTCGCCCAAGGCGGCGGTGCTGACGGTGACGGCGGGGCAGTTGGTGTTGCCGGTCCATGCGGGCAGCGATGCCGAATGGGACGCGCCGCCCCCGCGCCATGCGCCGCCCTTGGCGGTGCGCGAGTTGCGCCCGCCGAAAGCGCGGCGGGTGATCGAAGAGGATATGCTGGCCGGAACGCGCACGCTGGTCGTGGAAACCGACGAGGGGCGATACGAGAACCTGTCGCACGGTCTGATCAGCGACGAGACGCTGGTGGAGCGCTGGGAGATCAAGCCCGACGATCCGCTGTCGGCCCGCGCGACCCATGTGTGGGAGCAGAAGCGGGCGCGCGGCGCATGGAACATCCGCACACGGGCCGAGGCCGAGATGACCGCAACCGCCACCCATTTGCGGATGGTCGCCCGCCTCATCGCATGGGAAGGTGAGGTAAAGGTGTTCGAGCGGGATTGGGACGAAACCGTCCCAAGACGCTTCGTGTGAAGAAATCGTGACGGGGAAAGGAGAAAAAGCTTTTGCCCGAAAACGGAATCCGGTTTTACTGATTGCACAATCAATAAAAACGCGCGGCAACGACCGCGCAGCCACACCAGGGAGACGTGGAATGTCTGACGAACTGCACTACATCGTAAAGCGTGCCGCCAAAGGGCTTATGAGCCGGCGTGAATTCATGGGCCGCGCTACGGCGCTTGGTGTTTCGGCCATGATGGCCAATGCGCTGCTGGCAAGTGCCGTGCGCGCCGAAGAGCCGAAGAAGGGCGGGTTGCTGCGGGCCGGTATGGCGGGCGGCGAATCGACCAACTCGCTCGATCCCGCGCTGGCCGCTTCGGAAGTGCCGTTCCTTGTGAACATGACCTGGGGCGAGATGCTGGTCGACGTGACGCCGAATGGCGAGATCGACTACCGTATCGCCGAGGAAATCTCGTCCAACTCGGACGCGACGGAGTGGAAGTTCAAGATCCGTCAGGGCGTGGAATACCACAACGGCAAGACCGTCACCGCCGAGGATGTGGTCGCCACGCTCAAGCGCCACACCGATGAAAAGGCGCAGTCGGGCGCGCTGGGCATCGTGCAGGGCATTTCCGAAATGTCGGCAAGCGGCGACATGGTCACGCTGAAGCTGGCTTCGGGCAACGCCGACCTGCCGTTCCTGATGGGCGACTATCACCTGATCATCCAGCCCGATGGCGGCGTCGCCAATCCGGCCGAGGGCATCGGGGCCGGACCTTACAAGATCGTGGAAAACGAACCGGGCGTGCGCCATGCCTTTGAGCGGCATGCGAATTACTGGGACCCGTCGATCGCCCATGCCGATCAGGTCGAGGTGCTGGTGATCAACGACAACACCGCCCGCACGGCGGCGTTGCAGGCCGGTCAGGTCCATATGATCAACCGCGTCGATCCGAAGATCGTCGAGCTGCTCAAGGGCGTGCCGGGCGTCAGCGTCGAGGCGGTCGCGGGCCGTGGGCATTACGTCTTTATCATGCATTGCGACAAGGCGCCCTTCGACAACAACGATCTGCGCATGGCGCTGAAACTGGCGATCAACCGCGAAGAGATGGTGGAAAAGATCCTTGGCGGGCTTGGCTCGGTCGGGAACGACTTCCCGATCAACGCGGCTTATCCGCTGTTCGACGACAGCATCCCGCAGCGCACCTATGACGCCGCCAAGGCCGCCGAGCATTACAAGGCGTCGGGCCATGACGGGTCGCCCATCGTGCTGCGCACGGCCCCCGGTGCCTTCCCCGGTGCGGTGGAAGCGGCGCAGCTCTTCCAGCAGTCGGCGGCGGCGGCGGGCATCCCGCTTGAAGTCAAGGTCGAGCCGGATGATGGCTACTGGTCGGATGTGTGGAACGTCCAGCCCTTCTGCGCGAGCTACTGGGGTGGCCGTCCGGTGCAGGACCAGATGTATTCGACCGCTTACCTGTCGACCGCAGACTGGAACGACACCAAGTTCAAGAACGCGGAATTCGACGAGCTGCTGCTGAAAGCGCGCGCCGAACTCGACGCCACGAAGCGCAAGGAAGAATATTCGAAGATGGCGAATATCCTGCGCGACGAGGGCGGTCTGATCCTGCCGATGTTCAACGACTTCGTCGAAGCCAAGCGCGAGGAAGTGGCGGGCTGGGTGCAGGACCCGAACGGCGAGCTGATGAACGGTCGCGCACTGGTCAAGTGCTGGCTGAACGCTTGATCGGGCGCAAAGCACAGTGCATCCGATCCTGAAACTTGTGGTCCAGCGCATCGCGCTGGGCCTGCTTCTCCTTCTGGCGGTTTCGGTCCTGATCTATGCGGGAACCGAGGCTTTGCCGGGTGATGTGGCCCAAGCCATCCTTGGCCAGTCCGCCACGCCCGAGGCGCTGGCGAACCTGCGGGAATCGCTGGGGCTGAACCAGCCGGGATACATCCGTTATTTCCACTGGCTTGGCGGGGTGCTGACGGGCGATTTCGGCAAGGCGCTGACCAATGGTCAGGACATCGGCCAAGCCATCGCGCAACGTCTGGGCAATACGCTGTTCCTTGCGGGATGTGCGGCGGCGATTTCGGTGCCGCTGGCCATCGGGCTGGGTCTTGTCGCGGCGCGCTACAACGGGCGCTGGCCGGACAAGGTGATTTCCGGCGTCACGCTTTCGACGATCAGCCTGCCCGAATTCGTGGCGGCCTATTTCGTCATCTACCTGCTGACGCAGGTCATTCCGATTTTCCAACCCGTGGCGATGGTCTTTCCGGGGATGAGCTTCTGGGCCAAGCTGAACGCCGTGGCGCTGCCCGTGATCGTTCTGGTTCTGGTGGTGCTGGCGCATATGATGCGGATGACGCGGGCCGCGATCCTGAACGTGATGCAATCGGCCTATATCGAGACGGCCGAGTTGAAGGGCTTGTCGCCCATGCGGGTGATCTGGAAGCACGCGCTGCCCAATGCCGTGGCGCCGATCATTTCGGTCGTGGTGCTGAACCTTGCCTATCTGGTCGTCGGTGTCGTCGTGGTCGAGGTGGTCTTTGGCTACAACGCGCTGGGGCAATATCTTGTGGACCATGTGGCCAAGCGTGACCTTCCGGTGGTGCAGGCCGTGGGCTTGATCTTTGCCGCGGTTTATATCGGGCTGAACATTCTGGCCGATGTGCTTGCCATCGTCGCCAACCCAAGGCTGAGGCATCCGAAATGAGGCGTATTCCCCTTTCGGCGCTGATCGGCCTTTTCTTCACGGGCCTGTTCCTGTTCACGGCCCTTTTTGCGCAATGGATCGCGCCCTATCCGCTGGATGCGGTGCTGGGCAAGGTCTGGGAGCCGCCGTCCGAGCAGTTCCTGCTAGGCACCGATACCATCGGGCGGGATATCCTGAGCCGTCTGATCTATGGCGGGCAGATTACCATTTTCGTGGCGCTGGTCTCGTCGCTGCTGTCATTTGGCCTTGGGTCGTTCCTTGGCTTTCTGGCGGCGGTGCGCGGGGGATGGGTCGATCAGGTGCTGAGCCGCGTGGTCGATCTGGTCATGGCGATCCCGTCGCTGATCGTGGCGCTTGTCGTGCTGTCGGTGCTGCCGATCAACCTGACTGTGCTGATTTTGGTGATGGGTTTGCTCGATTCCACCCGCGTCTTCCGGCTGAGCCGCGCGGTGGCGATGGACATTGCGGTGATGGATTATGTCGAAGCCGCCAAGCTGCGGGGCGAGGGGCAGATGTGGGTGATCTTCCGCGAGATCCTGCCCAACGCGCTGTCGCCCTTGGTTGCGGAATTCGGCTTGCGTTTCATCTTTGCGGTGCTGTTCATTTCGACCCTTTCTTTCCTTGGTCTGGGCATCCAGCCGCCGCTGGCGGATTGGGGCGGGATGGTGAAAGAGAACAAGGACGGGCTGGTCTATGGCAAGGCGGCGGCGCTGATGCCCGCGCTTGCCATCGCGGCCTTGGCGATTTCGGTCAACCTTGTCGCGGATTGGGTGCTGTCGCGGACCTCGAGCCTGAAAGGGGGGCGTGGTGCCTGATCTTCTGGACATTCGGAACCTGCGGATCGAGGCGACGTCCTACCCGCCGGATGGACCGCCGCGCGACGTGGTGCTGGTGGATGACGTTTCGGTCAGCGTGGCCAAGGGGCGCGTGCTGGGGCTGATCGGGGAATCCGGCGCGGGCAAGTCGACCATCGGGCTTTCGGCGATGGCCTACGGGCGCGGCGGGGTGCGGCTGACGGGCGGGCAGGTGCTGCTGAACGGGCGCGACATTCGCGGGCTGGGGGCTGCGGGGCTGCGCGAATTGCGCGGGCGCGAGGTGACGTATGTGGCGCAATCTGCCGCCGCCGCGTTCAACCCTGCGCAGCGATTGATGGAGCAGGTGATCGAAACCAGCCTGACCCACGGTTTGATGGGGCGGGCCGAGGCCGAGGCGCGGGCGGTCGGCCTGTTCCGCAAGCTGGGCCTGCCGAACCCCGAAACCTTTGGCAACCGCTACCCGCATCAGGTGTCGGGCGGGCAGTTGCAGCGGGCGATGACGGCGATGGCGCTTTGCCCCAAGCCGGACCTTGTGATCTTTGACGAACCGACGACCGCGCTGGATGTGACCACGCAAATCGACGTGTTGGCGGCGATCAAGGACGCGATCCGCGACACGGGGGTGGCGGCGCTTTACATCACCCACGACCTTGCCGTGGTGGCGCAGGTGGCGGATGACATCCTTGTGCTGCGGCACGGGAAAAAGGTCGAATACGGCACGGTGGCCGAGATCATCACCGCCCCGAAGGAAGCCTATACGCAGGCGCTGGTTTCGGTGCGGAGCATCGACCATGTGGAGAAGGGCGAGGCGCCCTCGGTCCTTTCGATCCAGCAGGTGACGGCGCGGTATCGGGGCACGAATTTCGACGTGCTGAAGAACGTGACGCTCGACCTTCCGGCAGGGCAGACGCTGGCGGTGGTGGGGGAAAGCGGGTCGGGCAAGTCGACGCTGGCGCGGGTGATCACGGGGCTTTTGCCGCCCGGTCGCGGGAAGATCGTCTTCGGCGGGCGGACGCTTTCGCCGGACCTGCAATCGCGGACGAAGGACGATTTGCGCGAATTGCAGATGATCTACCAGATGGCCGATGTGGCGATGAACCCGCGCCAGACGGTCGGCACGATCATCGGGCGGCCCTTGGAGTTCTACTTCGGTCTGAAGGGCGAGGCGAAGCGCCGCCGCGTGCAGGAACTGCTCGACCAGATCGAGATGGGCAAGGGCTATATCGACCGCTACCCCGCCGAGCTTTCGGGCGGGCAGAAGCAGCGTGTCTGTATCGCCCGCGCCTTGGCCGCAAAGCCCAAGCTGATCATCTGCGACGAGGTGACGAGTGCGCTGGACCCGCTTGTGGCGGACGGCATCCTGAAGCTTCTTCTGAACCTTCAGGCGCAGGAGCATGTGGCCTATCTGTTCATCACCCATGACCTTGCCACGGTGAAGGCCATCGCCGACCGGATCGCGGTCATGTATCGCGGCGAGGTGGTGCGCTATGGGACCAAGACCGATGTGCTGACCCCGCCCTTTGACGATTACACGGACCTGTTGTTGTCCTCGGTGCCGGAGATGGAACTGGGCTGGCTGGAATCCGTCTTGGCCCATCGCAAGATGGAAAGCGCGGGGAATTGATGCACAAGCTTTTGCTCATCATCATCGACGGGGTGCCCTATCGCAACTGGCGACGGCTGTTCGGCAATCTGGAAGGCTGGGTCAAGTCGGGCGATGCGCGGGTGTGGAAGATGCGGGCGGTGCTGCCGTCAACCTCGGCTTCCTGTTACGCCTCGATCCATACGGGGGTGCCGCCGCAGGTGCATGGCATCTGGGGCAATTCCAACGTCAAGAAGCTGGACCTGCCGGATGTGTTTTCCGAGCTGGCGCAGGCGGGGCGGCGGACGGGGGCGGTGACGCACAGCTTCTGGTCGGAATTCTTCCAGCGTGCGCCCTTTGATACCGTGCGCGACATCGAATATGACGAAGAGGCGGGACCGATCCACCACGGGCGCTTCCACACGATGGCGGGTTACGGGCATGCGAACCAGATGACGCCATCGGACCACGACCTGTTCGCCACGCTGACGCGCCTGTGCGAGGTGAAGGGGATTGATTACGGCATCTACCATTCCTGCACGCTCGACAGCATGGGGCATCGGTTCTTTCACGATTGCGAGGAAATGGACCACGCCTGCTATCTGCTGGACGAGCAGATGGCACCGTTTATCCAGCGCTGGCGCGACAAGGGGTATGAGGTGATCGTCACCGCCGACCACGGGCAGGACGAGCGCGGGCATCACGGCGGCGCGGGGGAATTGCAGCAGGATTTCGCGTTCTACTATTTCGGCGCGTCCGAGATGCCGGCCAAGGATGTGGTGCTGGACCAGTTGGCCCTTGCGCCGTCGATCCTGACGCGGATGGGGGTTCCGGTGCCTGCGACGATGAAGGCGGCTCCGTTCTTTACCGCCTGACCTAGCCTGCGAAGTGCATCATGCCCACGCCGCCCGCGATGACGAGCACGCCGAAGGCATGGCCCGCCCGTGTCGGCTCGCGCAGCCAAAGGTAGCCAAGGGCGGCGGTGAAGACGATGCTCGATTCCGCCAGGGCTGCGACCAGCGCCACGGGGGCCTGTTGCAGGGCAAAGAGGACCAGCCCGTAGACGGTGATCGACATGGAGGCGAGCAGCGTGGCGCGTGGCAGGGCCGCGGTGCCAAGGGCGCGGATGCGGGCCTTTTCGCGGGTGGCGGCGAAGAGGGACAGCACGACCGCATTGCCAATGTAGAGCACCGCGCAATAGGCCGTGGCCGAGCCTGCGGCGCGGACGCCCAAGGCATCGGTGATCGTATAGCCGCAGATCACGAGGGCGAGCAGGAGGGTCGGCCCAAGCCCGCGCAGGCGCATCCCCTGCGGCAGCGCGGTCAGGGCGACAAGGCCAAGCCCCGCCACCACGCAGAGCACGGTCAAGAGCGCCGCGCCCGACAGTCTTTCGGCCATGAAGACGGTGGCGACGAGGGTGCTGAGCAGCACGGCTGACCCGCGGGCGATGGGAAAGACCATGCCGAGCGCGCCGGAGTCATAGGCGCGGCCCAGCATCAGCCAATAGGCGGCCCCCCAGAGGATGGAGAGCGCGAGCCACGGGAAGGATGCGGCATCTGGCAGGCCGGTGAAGCACAGGGCGACAAGGCCGAGCACGCCCCCAAGGATGCCGGTCAGGATGGACATGGCGTGGCAGTCACGATCCGCTTTCAGCAAGAGGTGCATCAGCGCGTCGATCACGGCGGCGGCGAGAACGGCGATCAGCACGACCTGCGACATGGGAAAAGCCTTTGCCAAAATGGATTGGCCCAACGCTTAGCCGATCGGTCTGGGTGGCGCTGTTCCCCAAGGCACTCAGCTTGCGTAGGTGCTGCCTTCCTCGTCCAGCAGGGCGCGGAGTTCTGACAGGTGGAAGTCGGCGGCGTTCGGGTAATCCTCCCATTCCTGCGCGGTCTTTTCGGCGATCTCGTCCGACAGGACGCGCAAGGGGCGGCCGGTTTGCAGGGCACGGATGTAGGTTTCTGCCGCCCTTTCAAAGTAATAGAGGCGGTTGAAGGTTTCGGCCACGGTGCGGCCCACGATCAGGACGCCGTGGTTGCCCATGATCATGGTGGTGATTTTGGGGTCGGCGAGCAGGCGGGCACAGCGGGCGCCCTCGGCCTCGAACGCCATGCCGCCGTAGTGTTCGTCGACGATCTGGCGGTTGTAGAACATCGCCGAATTCTGGTCGATCGGCGGCAAGCGCGAGTCGGCAAGGCTGGCGAGGACCGTGGCGTGGATCGAATGGACATGCATCAGGCAGCGCGCGTGGGGCAGGGCGCGGTGGATGGAGCCGTGGAGGCCCCATGCGGTCGGGTCGGGGGCGTCGGGGCGGTTCATGGTTTCGGGATCGTTGGCGTCGATCTCGATCAGGGCGGATGCCGTCATGCGGGCGAAGTGGCGGCCGTTGGGGTTGATCAGGAAGCGCGAGCCGTCGTCGTTCACGGCGAGGGAGAAGTGGTTGGCGACGGCCTCGTTCATGCCAAGCTTGGCGGTCCAGCGGAAGGCGGCGGCCATGTCGCAGCGTTCCTTCCAATGGGTGAGGTTGGGGAGGGGCGCGTTCATTTTCAATCCTTTAGCGGCCAGTCGCCACGGGCGAGGCTGGTGATGGCAGAGGTGATGCGGGCAAAGGAGGCGGCGGCGCGGGGCACGGTGGCGCGGGCGCGGAGGTGGCCGTGGACGAGGCCTTTTTCGGTGACGGAGACCGCCTTTCCCCCTGCGGCGGTCAGGGCTGCGGCATAGGCGTGGGCATCATCGGCGAGGGGGTCACATTCGGCGGCGATGGCGAGGGTGGGGGGCAAGCCGCTGAAATCCTTGTCGGAAAGCGGGGCGAAGGTGGGGTCGGGGGGCGGTTCGGCCCCTGCGTGGCGGGTGCGGGCGTAGAAGAGCACGTCGTCGCGGGTCAGCATGGGGGCTGCCGAATGGGTCAGGTAGCTGCCCGCGTTCTTGTCACCGCCGAGGCCGGGGTAGATGAGGATTTGTCCCGCGATGCCAAGGGCTTGGTTGCGGCCCACCGCCTGTGCCGTGGCGGCGGCGAGGTTGCCGCCTGCGCTGTCGCCCGCAAGGATCAGGGGATGGGGGAGTTCGGCGGAAATGGCGCGGGTGGCTGCGACCGCATCGTCGAAAGCGGCGGGGTGGGGGTGTTCGGGGCAAAGGCGGTAATCGACAGAAACCACATGAAATCCGCATGTTGCACGGATTTCGGCGCAGATGTCATCGTGGCTGTGAAGGCCGCCGACGACGAAGCCGCCGCCGTGGAAATAGACCACCGTGGCCCCCGATCCGGGGTAATGGCGGCAGGGGACGCCGCCGAAGGGGCGGTCCTGCGCGGTGACGCCCGCAGGGTAGCCGCGGTGGAAGGCGCGGCACATGCGGTCGTAGATCGCGCGTTGGTCGGCGATGGAAAGTGTTGCCGTATCAGGGGGATAGGCCGCATCCGTGGTGCGGATGAAGTCCCATGTCGCGGCGTCGATGAGGGTTTTGTAATCGGGGGTCATGGGCGGAGTGTGACCCCGTGCGACCCCTTCGGCTTGTGGTTTGGCGACGATGGGGTGTCGGGAATGACAAAGGGCGCGGGAGGGACCCGCGCCCTTTGCGATCTGTGGCGTAACGAAATCAGGCCAGCGCGAGGTTGGTCGCCGATTCGCGGCCATCGCGGCCTGCTTCGATGTCGAAGGTCACAGCCTGACCGTCCTTGAGGCCACGGAGGCCGGCACGTTCCAGAGCGGTGATGTGGACGAACACGTCCTTCTTCCCGCCTTCCGGCGCGATGAAGCCGTAGCCTTTGGTTTCATTGAACCATTTCACGGTGCCCTTGGCCATCGTGAAGTCTCCTGTCATGTCTGCCGCCCGCACTGTGCGGCGGCCTGGCCCCGTCATCCTGTGGTCGATGCTGTGGCCGGAAAACCGGTAGACAGAAGTCGAGTAGAGTTAACGTCGCACGGAAGATATGAGCACGGGTTTTGCAAAAATCAAGGAATTTCAGGGCGATTTTGCCCCGTTTGGCGGGCGGGCGACGTGGAAGCAACGTTATACTTTGCGGAGCGACGCGGAATGCACAGGCGATGCAGACGCGCTGCACGATGGATTAACGGCGCGGTAACTCGGGTTAAAAGACGTCGAGAAAGTAGAGGATGATGATGATCGGGATCGGGATGCCGATCAGCCAAGCGAGAATCCCGCGCATCTGCGCCTCCTGTGGTTGGTGCTGCGGGCCAACGCGGCGCGGGGGGCGGGGTTCCGGCAAAAGCGAATGGCCCCGCCGTGGGGCGGGGCCAATGCGGTGCCGTATCCCGGCGGGTCAGAGCGTGAAGTCACCCTCATCGAGCGTCACGCCGGTGTTCCTGGTCACGGTGAACCAGAATTCGGCGGTGGTAGCATCGCCATCCGTGTCGGCATAGACCGTCCAGGCCGAGGCTCCGTCGGCATACCACAGGCCGTTGGCCGTTGCCGTGGTGCCGCCCCAATTGAAGAACTCGTTCGCGCCCGTGCCGGTGTTCGCGTCGATGTTGGAGACGTCGATCGAGTCCGCACCTGCGACCTGGAAGTCGTTGATCAGGTCGCCGCGATCCGATGCCGACACGAAGACGAACCGGTCGGCATCCGCACCGCCCGACACGGTGTCGCCCCCGAAGCCGGCAGTCACGGTGTCGTCGCCCGCATCGCCCGAGATCGAGTCGGCGCCCGAACCGCCGAGAATCCGGTCCGCGCCATCGCCACCCGAAAGGGTATCGCCACCTGCCTGGCCGTAGATGAGGTCGGTCCCGCTCCCCCCCGAAACGCTGTCGCCACCGGCGCGCGCGTAGATGGTGTCGTTGCCACCAAGGCCATTGAGCGTGTTATCCTGCGCCGTGCCGGTCAGTGTATTGTCCGAATTGTTGGCTACGCCGCCCTGTTGGCTCGCGCCTGAGTTGTCGGTCGGGTCGCCGCCGCCTGTCACCACCGCGAGCGGGCTGACGGTCGCCACCGGCTCGTTCGCGCCGGCGATGTTGACGCTCACCACATGGGTTGTCCCGTCGAGCGAGGTCACGGTCATGCTGTCCGTGCGGGTGTCGCCCGAGTTCAGCGCCTGAACATTGGTCGCGCCGTTGTCGAGTGTGTAGGTCCATGAGCCCGCATTGAAGGTGAAGGAACCGAAGGTGCCCGTCTGGGTGAACGCGCTGTTGAACCCTTGCTGGCCTGCGTCGGGGTCCACGATGCCCAGCGTGCCGCTGGCGGTCCGCGTCCCGTCCTCGGTCACTGCAGCGGTGGTGTTGCTGTTGGTGATGCGGGCCGCATCGTCGGCACCGTTGACCGTGGCGGTGATCGTCTGCGTGGTGCCGTCGATGGATTTGACGGTCATGGTCTGGTCGATGTTCTGGCCCGAGGTGAGTTCCTGCGCTGCCGCGTTCGTGGCAAAGGTCCAGCCGCCCGTCGCGTTGTCGAAGGTGAAGGTGCCGTATTGCGACGTAACCGAAGTCGGGTTGGTCGAGGCAAAGCCGGATTGGTCCTTGTCGAGGTCCGAGGTGGTGAGCGTGCCGGAGACGGCTGCGGTCGCGTCCTCGCCGATGCTGGCGCTGTTGCTGCCGCCGAAGGTCGCGGCGTCGTCGGCACCGTTGACCGTGGCGGTGATCGTCTGCGTGGTGCCGTCGATGGATTTGACGGTCATGGTCTGGTCGATGTTCCGGCCCGAGGTGAGTTCCTGCGCCGCCGTGTTGGTGGCAAAGGTCCAGCCGCCCGTCGCGTTGTCGAAGGTGAAGGTGCCGTATTCGGTGGCAACCGTGGCTGCGTTGTCCCCGAAGCCGGACTGGTCCTTGTCGAGGTCCGAGGTGGTGAGCGTGCCGGAGACGGCTGCGGTCGCGTCCTCGCCGATGCTGGCGGAAGTGTCGCCCGAGAAGGTGGCCGCGTCGTTGCTGCCGGTGACTGTCAGCGACAGGATCCTGGATTCCGAATTGCCCGAGCCGTCATTGGCGACGACGGCGACGTTGAAGGTTTCCGAAGCCCCGTCGGCAAGGTGGTCGAAGCCGGTCGGGTCGAAGCTCCAGCTTCCGTCGGGGTTCAGGCTGAAACCGGCGGGGGGCTTGGACTCGCCTTCGACGGCGTAGGTGATCGTGTCGCCTTCGGCGTCGGTCGCGGAAAGCCGGCCCGAGGTCGAGCCGTTTTCGTCGACCGTGGCAGCGGCAGGGGCATTGAGGACGGGAACGTCATTGCTGCCGGTGATGGTGACGGTGACGGTCTGCTGGACCGAAGCGCCCTTATCGTCGGTGACGGTGACGGTATAGGTCAGTTCTGCCGTCTCGCCCTCGCCAAGGTGCTGTGCTGCGGCACTGTCGAGCGTGAAGGTCCAGTTGCCATCCGCGTCGATGTCGAAGCTGCCGTAATCCGCATCGCCTTCGGTCAGGGCGGCGGCGTAGGTCAGCGTGGCGCCGGTGTCGAGATCGCCCGCCTCGATATGGCCGCCGGTGCTGGCGTCGTCCTCGCCAAGGGTGCCCGTAACGGTCGAGGCGGCAACGTCGATGGTCGGCCTGTCATTGGTGCCGGTGATGGTGATGGTCAGCGTCTGCGGGGCCGAGATGCCGCCGCTTGCGTCTTTTGCGGTGAAGTTGACCGTCACGGTTTCGGTCTGGCCTGCGGGGATGCGGTCATAGCTTGACGCATCGAAGCTGTAGGTGCCGTTGGCGTTGAAGGTCAGGCCGGTCGGGGACGCGCCGGTCAGGGCGTAGGTCAGGGTTGCCGTCTGGCCGGTGTCGGTGTCGGTGCCCTGGACGCGGCCTTCGACGGTCAGGTCCTCGGTCACTTGGGCGGTGGCGGCGGTGACGGTGGGAATGTCATTGGTGCCGACGAAGGTCACGGTCATGGTGGCGAAGGAGAAGGTGCCGTTCGCAAGGCGGATGGAATAGGTGATCGTGTCGACGAGCGTGGCCCCTTCGGTCAGGGCGTCGATGCGGCTTTGGATCGCGGCGAAGTCGTAGCTGATCGCACCTGTCTTGGCGTTGGCGATCGCCACCTTGGCGCCGAGGGACGAGGTGATCGCGCCTTCGTAGCCGTTCATCAGGTCGGTGACTGCGGTGGAGTTCGTGATCACATCGGATTCGCGGCCGTCGACGATATCGACGAGCGATTTGGCGTTGCCGCCCCCGTCGTTGAGAAAGACGTTGAGTGTGAGCAGTGACCCGCTTTGCGACGCGCCCGCGCTTGCGGTGGTCAGCCCGCCGGTCGTTCCGGCGATGTCCTTCAAGGTGAAGGTATCGTCAACTGCTTGGGGGGTGTTGAGGTATGAGGTCTGCGAGGTCGAAGCCATAATCGTTACCTTTTGGACTAATTACAAAATGGCGAAAAAGTGGCAGCGCCGTGGCGATACCGTCATAAAGCTGGGGATACGCCCGCCTTTCGGATGTGTCAAAGAAAGCCTGTCAAGCGCGGTTTTGTCACGGTGAGAGGTGCGACCGCGTGGCAAAGGGTTGAAACGGCGGGGTTTCAACCTTGGGTTAGGGCGCGCCGATCCATACTTTCGAATGGGTTTCGGGGCCGCTTCGGGAATTTACCCGCCGTTGCCCCCGTCTTCGGGCGTGAAATCCGGCGGCAACGGAGAAGCGGCGGGCGGGGTGTGGTCGAGAAACTGCCTGTTATTTGGGCGAAACGGAAAGAAAAAGCCCCGCCGGAGCGGGGCTTTTGTCGGTCAGCGGCTGATTCGCGGCAGGATCAGCGGCTGAAACGCTTGTATTTGACGCGCTTGGGTTCGATGGATTCCGGCCCGAGGCGGCGGACCTTGTCTTCCTCGTAGGCCTGGAAGTTGCCTTCGAACCATTCCACATGCGCGTCGCCTTCGAAGGCGAGGATGTGGGTGCAGAGGCGGTCGAGGAAGAAGCGGTCGTGGCTGATGATCACCGCGCAGCCGGCGAAATCCTCGATGGCGGATTCGAGGGCTTGCAGGGTTTCGACGTCGAGGTCGTTGGTCGGTTCGTCAAGCAGCAGCACGTTGCCGCCCGAGCGCAGGAGTTTGGCCATGTGGACGCGGTTGCGTTCCCCGCCCGAGAGGAGGCCCACTTTTTTCTGCTGG
The DNA here is from genome assembly GCA_027489375.1 of Paracoccaceae bacterium. GTDB lineage: Bacteria > Pseudomonadota > Alphaproteobacteria > Rhodobacterales > Rhodobacteraceae > Paragemmobacter. The sequence continues at coordinate 125,811 of JAIXZW010000019.1, forward strand.
TCGGTGCCTTTGAAGTTAAAAGCGCCGGTATAGACGCGGCTGTTCATCTCCATGTCGCCGAGGTGGATGACCTCGGACCCGCCCGAGACCTCTTCCCAGACCGTCTTGTTCGGGTCGAGCGCGTCGCGCGACTGGTCGACGTAGGAGAGTTGCACGGTATCGCCCAGCGTGATCGTGCCCTCGTCGGGTTTTTCCTGACCGGTGATCATACGGAAGAGGGTGGATTTGCCCGCGCCGTTGGGGCCGATCACGCCGACGATGGCGCCCGGCGGGACGGTGAAGGAGAGATCCTCGATCAGCAGGCGGTCGCCCATCGCTTTCTTCAGGCCGACGACTTCGATCACCTTGTTGCCGAGGCGTTCGCCGTTGGGGATGATGATCTGCGCGGTGGAGGAGCGTTCCAGAACGGTCTGGCCCGCCATTTCGTTATAGCGCTGGATACGGGCTTTCGACTTGGCCTGACGGGCCTTGGCGCCGGCGCGGATCCATTCGAGTTCCTTTTCAAGCGCTTTCTGCTTGGACTTGTCCTCGCGCGCTTCCTGCTGCATGCGCTTGGCCTTTTGGTCGAGCCATGCGGAATAGTTCCCCTCATAGGGGATGCCGCGGCCGCGGTCGAGTTCGAGGATCCACGAGGTGATGTCGTCGAGGAAGTAGCGGTCGTGGGTGACGATCAGGATCGTGCCCTTGTAGTCGATCAGGTGCTTTTGCAGCCATGCGATCGACTCGGCGTCGAGGTGGTTGGTCGGTTCGTCCAAGAGCAGCATGTCGGGCTTTTCGAGCAAGAGCTTGCACAGCGCCACGCGGCGGCGTTCGCCGCCCGACAGGCTTTCGACATCGGCGTCATCGGGCGGGCAGCGCAGGGCGTCCATCGCCACGCCCACGGTCGCTTCGAGTTCCCACAGGTTTTCGGCGTCGATCTGGTCTTGCAGGGCGGCCATCTCGTCGGCGGTTTCGTCCGAGTAGTTCATGGCAAGTTCGTTGTAGCGGTCGAGGATCGCCTGCTGTTTCGCCACGCCGAGCATGACGTTGCCCTTAACATCCAGCGTCGGGTCGAGGTAGGGTTCCTGCGAGAGGTAGCCGACCTTGGCCCCTTTGGCGGCCCAAGCCTCGCCTTTGAAATCGGTGTCTTGGCCCGCCATGATCCGCAGCAGGGTGGATTTGCCCGAGCCGTTGACGCCGACGACGCCGATCTTCACGCCGGGGAGGAAGTTGAGGTGGATGTTCTCGAAGCACTTCTTGCCGCCGGGATAGGTCTTGGAGACCCCTTCCATGTGATAGACGTATTGATACGAGGCCATCGTGCCGCTCCTGAATCTGGGTTGGCGTGTATGTAGCGATAATGCTGGACAAGAGCAACGCGGGGTGGTTCGGGATTTGCCGGGGTCGGCGGGGAGTGGGCGCGTGCGGGCAGGGTTTCCGAAAGCCGCGAAGGGAATGGTGATCGGGCTGCTGGGCGGGTCGTTCGATCCGGCCCATTCGGGACATGTGCATATCACGCGCGAGGCGTTGAAGCGCATGGGGCTGGACCGCGTGTGGTGGCTGGTGTCGCCCGGCAATCCGCTGAAGGCGCGGGGGCCAGCGCCGCTGGCCGACCGCATGGCGCGGGCGCGGGCGGTGATGCGTGATCCGCGTGTGGTGGTGAGCGATCTGGAAGCGCGGCTTGGCACGGTGCGGACGGTGGATACGATCGCGGCCTTGCAGGCGATTTACCCCGGGGTGCGGTTTGTCTGGCTGATGGGGGCGGACAACCTTGGCCAGTTCCATCGCTGGGAGCGGTGGCAAGAGATCCTGTGGCGCGTGCCGGTGGGTGTGCTGGCGCGGCCCGGTTGGGGTGTCGCGGGGCGGACGAGCAAGGCTGCGCGGATTTTCCGCGGCGAGCGCGTGTCGCGGGGCGAGCAGCTTCGGCTGCGCGATGCGCCCGCGTGGTGTTTCGTGAACCTGCCGCTGGACGGGTCTTCGTCGAGCGAGATCAGGGCGCGGGGGGATTGGCGGGGGTAGGCGGGGTGCCGCTATCGCTGCGAGGATCGTGCGCAGCGTTAGGTGCGCGCCCGAACCGAGGGGTGGGTGCACGTAAGCGTGCGCCCGCCCCCCCGTTCAGACTCGGCGGGGCGGGTCGGGCGCGCACCGTGGCTTTGGGCCACGGTGCAATCCCTGCCGTCGTGTAAAATTGTGCGGAGTTGCGGAGATGGTGCGCTTTCTGCGTCCTCTGCCTAGCCCTTCGTCCCGCTTGCCTGCCCTGCCCCCTTGCCATTAGCCTGCCAACGGTTTCGGGGAGGCGGGCGATGATTTCTCGGCGCGGGGTTCTGGCGGGATTGCTGGCGGGCGTAGCCCTGCCCGTCCATGCCCAAGGCGAGGCGCCCGAAGCCTTGGTTGCGGCGGCGAAGCTGGGCGGGGATGTGGGCTTTTGCCTTGCCGATGCCGCGACGGGGCGCGTGCTTGAAGCCTATCACGCCGACGATCCCTTGCCGCCTGCGAGCACGGCCAAGGTCATCACCACGCTTTTCGCGCTGGAGCGGCTGGGTGCGGGGCATCGCTTTGCCACGCGGGTGCTGGCCACGGGGCCGGTGCGGGGCGGGGTGGTGCAGGGCGACCTGATCCTTGCCGGATCGGGCGACCCCGAGCTGGACACCGACGATCTGGGCGACCTTGCCGCGCGGCTGGCGGGGGCGGGGGTCAAGGGCTGCGCGGGGGGCTTTTACGTCTGGGCGGGGGCCTTGCCGCTGGTGCCCGAGATCGCGGGCGACCAGCCCGAGCATGTGGGTTACAACCCTTCGGTCGCGGGGCTGAACCTGAATTACAACCGCGTCAATTTCGAATGGAAGCGGGCGGGCGGCGGCTATGCCGTGCAGATGGATGCGCGGGGCGAGCGGTTCCTGCCGATGGTGCGCCGCGCGCGGATGCGGGTGGTGGACCGCGAGCGGCCTGTATTCGACTATCGCGCGGGGGGCGGGTCCGAGGAATGGACCGTCTCGCGCGCGGCGCTGGGCAAGGGGGGGAGCCGCTGGCTGCCCGTGCGCGAGCCTGCGCTTTATGCGGGCGAGGTGTTCCAGACGCTCTGCGCCGCCCAGGGCATCGTGCTGCCCGAGGCGCGGGAGGCGGGTGGTCTGCCCGAAGCCGCGCAGGTGCTGGCCGAGGTGACGGGCGATCCGCTGCCCGATGTGCTGCGGCGGATGCTGCGCTGGTCGACCAACCTGACCGCCGAGGTGATGGGGCTGTCCTCGAGCGGCGCGGGGAGTTTGCGCCAGTCGGGCGGGGCCATGTCGGATTGGGCGGCGGCGCGGCTGGGGATGGAGGCGCGTTTCGTCGATCATTCCGGGCTGGGGGCAGCGTCGCGCGTGGCACCGCAGCAGATGGTGCGGGCGCTGGTGGCGGCGCAGGCGCAGCCTGATAGGGCGGTGTTCAAATCGGTGCTGCGCGATCTGGGGATGAAGGGCGAGGACGGGGCCAAGATCGACAGTCCGGTCAAGGTGATCGGCAAGACCGGGACGCTGAACTTCGTCTCGGCCCTTGTCGGCTACATCCAGCCGCCGCAGGGGCGGGAGCTGGCCTTCGCCATCTGTTGCGCCGACATCCCGCGCCGCGATGCGCTGGGCATGGCCGAACGCGAGCAACCGCCGGGGGGCAAGGCATGGCTGCGGCGGGCGCGGGCCTTGCAGGGCAAGCTGATCGCGCATTGGGCGGGGGTTTATATCTGACGGGGATGGCTCCCCACGAGGGGGAGGGAGGCGCCTTGCAGGGAAGGTCCGTTCTTGCCGCAAGCGATTGGGGGGCCGTCTGCCCCCCACCGCACCGCGCCAAGGCGCGGCGCGCCCCCAGAGGATATTTGTGCGAGCATGAAAGCAGTGCAGGTCTGCTTTCCTTTTCACCTTTGCGGCAAATACTCCGGGGGGAGTCCCGCTTGCGGGACGGGGGGCTGGCCCCCCCTTACGGCGTCATGTGGCGCACGCGGGCGCCCCATTCGATGGCGGCGGCGTGGAGGCGGTCCACGCCCAGTTCCTCGCGCACTTCTTCGAGCATGCGGAGTTCGACATCGTTGTGCTTGCCGTCGGCGGTGACGACATCGCAGGCCAGCGCATAGGCGGTTTCGTTCAGCCGTTCGGGCAGCGCGTCGCGGATCAGGCCGAAGAGGGCGTCGAGGCCGTCTTCCTCTTCGAAGAGGTCGAAGACGATCTGGCTGATGCGGCGGATGCGGTCGGCGTCGTAGCCCGCGAAGACCGGCATGTGGTTGACCATGCGCTGGATTGCCACGAGTTCGGCGGTGCGCATGTTTTCGTCCGAGGCCGAGCAGGCGACCATGACGGCGATCAGGGCGTCTTGCGGGGACATCGGGGCAGTGTCGGACATGGCGGATTCCTTCGCGGCATTTTCCCTAGATTATTGACGCGGGGCGGGGGCGGCAATAGAGGGGCTTGGTTTTCCTGACGGCACGGGGTCGTCGGGTATGAGAGGATGTGGACGATGTCTGCTCTGCGCGACGCTGCGATGAAATCGAAAGCCTGGCCCTTCGAAGAGGCCCGCGCCATCCTCAAACGCTACGAGAAGAAGGCGCCGGAGAAGGGATATGTGCTGTTCGAGACGGGTTACGGCCCCTCGGGCCTGCCGCATATCGGCACTTTCGGCGAGGTGGCGCGGACGACGATGATCCGCCGCGCCTTCGAAGTGATCTCGGACATTCCGACGCGGCTCATCTGTTTCTCGGATGACGTGGACGGGATGCGCAAGGTGCCGGAGAACGTGCCGCAGCAGGAGATGCTGCGCCAGCATATGCAAAAGCCGCTGACGAGCGTGCCGGACCCTTATGGCGAGTATGACAGCTTCGGCCACCACAACAACGCGATGCTGCGGCGGTTCCTCGACACTTTCGGCTTCGAATACGAGTTCATCAGCGCGACCGAGTTCTACAAGTCGGGCCGCTTCGACGACACGCTGCGGCTGGCGGCGGAACGTTATGACGCGATCATGGACATCATGCTCGCAAGCCTGCGGGACGAGCGGCAGAAGACCTATTCGGCCTTCCTTCCGATCCATCCGGTCACGGGCCGCGTGCTTTACGTGCCGATGAAGGAGGTGAACGCCAAGGACGGCACCATCACCTTCGACGACGAGGACGGGAAGGAATGGACGCTTCCGGTCACGGGTGGCAACGTCAAGCTGCAGTGGAAGCCCGACTTCGGCGCGCGCTGGGCGGCGCTGGGCGTCGACTTCGAGATGTATGGCAAGGACCACAGCACCAACACACCGATCTATGATGGCATCTGCGAGGTTCTGGGCGGCAAGAAGCCGAACCACATGACCTATGAGCTGTTCCTTGACGATCAGGGGCAGAAGATTTCGAAGTCGAAGGGCAACGGGCTGACCATCGACGAATGGCTGACCTATGCCGCGACCGAGAGCCTTTCCTATTTCATGTATCAAAAGCCCAAGACGGCGAAGCGGATGCATTTCGACGTGATCCCGCGCGCGGTGGACGAATATCACCAGCAGTTGCGGGCCTACCCCACGCAGGATGTCGAGGCACAGGTGAACAACCCCGTCTGGCACATCCATTCCGGCCATCCGCCGGAGAGCAGGATGGTGGTGCCGTTCTCGATGCTTCTGAACCTCGCCTCGGTGGCGGGGGCGAAGGATGCCAAGGGCCTTTGGGGCTTCATCAAGCGGTATGCGCCTGCGGCGTCGCCGGAAGCGAACCCCGATCTGGACGCGGCGGCGGGCTTTGCGGTGCGCTACTTTGCCGACAAGATCGCGCCGAGCCGCGTGTTCCGACTGCCCAGCGACATGGAGCGGGCGGCGATCGTCGATCTGCGGGCACGGCTGGTGGCTTGGGACGGGGGTCTGGACGACGAGGCCTTGCAGTCGATGGTCTTTGCCGTGGGCAAGGAACACGGGTTCGAACCGCTGCGCGACTGGTTCAAGGCGCTTTACGAGGTGCTTCTGGGGGCGTCGGACGGCCCGCGCTTCGGCGGGTTCGTGGCGCTTTACGGGGTCGGGGAGACGGTGGCGCTGATCGACCGCGCCCTGGCGGGCGAGTTGGTGAAGTAAGGACAGGGTGGCGGGTGCTGCCTGTGGCGGACGCGTGGCGGGGGCTGCGCGTCCGTTTTGGTTTTCGGGGGGGGGGCGGTTTTGCGGCACCGCCCCCCACCCCATCCCTCCCCACGAGGGGGAGGGAGGCGATTGGGTTGGTGGTGGCGGGTTGGTTTCGGGGGGGGGGAGGGGGTGGTTGACCTATGGCGACACGGGCCTACCCTTTTCTTCGGGGACGATCACCGAAGGAGGCCGCCGATGCGACGCATTGCCTTTGCCATATTGACTGCCCTTTGCCTTGCAGCGCCCGCAGCGGCGCAGGACAACCCGATGCAGGCGACGATCCTGAACCAGTTGGAGGCGTTCAAGGCGGACGATTTCGACCGCGCCTTCGCCTTTGCCTCGCCCATGATCAAGGGCATCTTTGCGACGCCGCAGAACTTTGGCGCGATGGTGGTGCAGGGCTATCCGATGGTGCATCGCCCCGCCGCGGTGAAGATGCTCGAGGCGCGGGATGTGGCGGGGAACCTCTGGCAGAAGGTGATGATCACGGATCAGGCGGGGCGGACGCATATCCTCGACTACCAGATGGTGGAGGGGCCGGAGGGCTGGCAGATCAACGGCGTGCAGATCCTGCCGGAGCCGGGTGTGGGGGCTTAGGGGGCCGCCTCGCGGCCTTCGCGGCGTTTGCGCAGGCGTTCGCGGTTCCAGCGCTTGATACGGGCCTTCAGGCTTTGGTCGTGCGGTGGAGCCGTGTGGCGTTCGGCCATGCCGCCACGACGGAACAGCAGGTCGAGGTGGAGAAGCTCGCCGCTGCGCGGGTCGCGGAAGGCGGGTGTCGCGTCGATAAGCAGGAAGCCGAGGCCGGTCATCATCGTGATCGCTTGCGGCAGGATCATCTCGCCTTCGTACATTTCGGCGACGGCGACCTCCATCCGGACGGAGTAGATGCGGTCTATGACACCGCTTGCGCCCGCAAGGACGAAACGTTCGTAGCCTTGGGTGTCCATCTTGAGGTGGATCACGTCGTCCGGTCGGGCGAGGTCAGGCAGCAGTGTATCGAGCCGTTCGACCCGTGTCACTTCGTGGCGGGTGTAGGCGTTGCGGTAATAGGCTTCGACGTAATGCTGTGTGACCGGAAGCAGGGAACTGGACTGCAGGTTCTTGGAGACGCCGATTTCGGCGTTGTCGGAGGTTTCGCCCAAGGCGAGGTGGAAGGCCTGCCAGAGCGGGTCGGAACCGGAGGTCTGTTCGAGTTTGGCGAAACATTCGGCAAGGGGTTCGAACGAGACGATCCGGCCACGATAGCCCGCGCGGCGTAGTCCGAGACCGGTTTGGCCCACATTTGCCCCGACATCGAGAAAGAGCGTGACCCCCCGCGAGGCCAGAAGCCGTTTTTCCAAATCCATCGCACCAACACCCTGTTTACCGACCACAGCGAGCGCATACAGGAAGGTTGGGCGGTCTGGCAACTGCCGGAAAGGGCCAGCGCACGCAGGCCTGACGGGGCGTTAACCGCGTGCTGATACCCCTTTCGCCCATCCGCAACGGGCGAGGGGACGGGCGATGAACAAGGCGATTACGGACGGGCTGGTGCTGATGCCTCCGGCCTTTGCGGCGGGGTTGAACCTGTGGAGCCGCGAGGACGGGCTTGCGGGGCAGGGGACTTGGGCGGCGCAGCCCAATGCGGCCTTTGTCCCTGCGGATCAGGATTTCGCGGGCTGTCTCGAGATGCAGAAGACGCTGGCGGTGCAGAAGCTGCGCTGCTTCCAGCGGATTCCGTTCCTGCCGGGGATGTATCTGCGGGTGACGGCGCGGGTGAAGTGTCTGTCGGGGAACTTCCCCTCGGTCCGGATCGCGGGCTTTGCGGAAGCTGCCAACGGGACGAACGTGGCAAGCGCCGTGCAGGTCGGGCCTTCGGTCACGTTGACGCAATACGGCACGGTGGTGACGGTGCAGGCCATCGTCGGGTCGGGCAACCGCGGCGGGGTGGATATGGTCTGGGGGACCGCGCCCGCCTACGGGCATTTCGGGATCGACCTGACGGGGGCCACGGGGGGCGTGGTGCGCATCGACGACATCGTGGTCGAGGATGTGAGCGGGATCTTCCTGACCGACATGCTCGCCGCTGTCGATGTGCGCGATTTCGGTGCCAAGGGGGACGGCACGACGGATGACACGGCGGCTTTCGCGGCGGCGGATGCGGCGGCGAACGGGCGGACGGTGCTGGTTTCGGCGGGGAGCTACGCCATCGCGGGGAACCTTACGATCAACAATCCCGTGCGGTTTCAGGGGCGGCTGGTGATGCCCGCCGCGTCGCGGCTGATCTGCACGCAGAACTACGACCTCGATACCTATTCGGCGGCCTTCGGGTCGGAGTTGGCGGGGTTCCGCAAGGCGTTGCAGGCGCTGTTCTATTTCTCGGACCATGTGGCGCTGGACCTGTCGGGGCGGCGGATCGAGCTGTCCGAGCCGATCGACGTGGCGGCCATCGCGGGGCTGACCAGTTTCAACCAGCGGCGCGTGCTGATGAACGGGCAGGTGACGCCCGACAACGGCGCGGTCTGGGCGACGACGACGGTGACGAGTGTGGCGACCTATGCCACCGCCGCGCCGTTGCGGCTGTCGGGGGTGGCGAATGTGGCCAATATCCCCGTCGGCGCGCGGATCAGCGGGACGGGCGTGGGGCGCGAGGTCTATGTGCGCGGCAAGAATGTGAGTGCGGGCACCGTCGATCTGAGCGAGCCGTTGTTCGCGGCGGCGGGGACGCGGACCTTTACCTTCGAGCGGTACAAATACCTGCTCGATTTCAGCGGGTTCGAGAACCTTGCGCGGTTCGAGATCCGCGAGGTGGAGTTCAACTGCAACGGCACCTGTTCGGGGCTGATGCTGTCCAAGGTCGGCTTGACCAACCGGATCGAGAATGCGGTGTTCAACCGGCCGAAGGATCGCGGCATCACCTCGATCGGGTCGGGCTGTCAGGGGCTGATGGTGGACACCTGCCAGTTCCTGTCGAACGAGCAGGCGATGCCGGCGCAGAACCGGACCACCATTGCCATGAATGTGAACGCCAACGACACCAAGGTCCGCGACAACCGCGTGGTGCGCTTCGGGACCTTTGCCGTGGTTGCGGGGACGGGGCATCTGTTCCTTGGCAACCATTTCTTCCAGGGCGACGACCAGACGGACGGGACGCGCAAGGCGGGGGTGGTCTTTACCTCGACCAACGTGAAGACGGTGTTCAGCGGCAATTACGTGGATAACTGCTTCATCGAGTGGAGCAACGAGCATGATGCCGAGCCGGCGCTTGTTTCGGGCTTTTCCTTCGGCGGGCTGACGATGAGCAACAACATCTTCATGGCAATCGACGTGGCGGCTTTCTTCCGATGGCTGGTGATCACGCCGCGCGGGGCGGGGCATTACATCAACGGTCTGGCGGTGACGAACAACGCCTTCCGCACGGTGAACGGTTTCATCGACCGCGTGGATACGGTCGACAGCAGTTTCGCGTCGCTGGACACGGGGAAGTTCCGCAACATCGTCTTTGACGGCAACACCTATAACGGGGTGACGCAGATCACCGTCAGCCCGCTGGTGGTGGAGCATGTGCAGGCGACGGCTTCGGATACATGGGTGGTCGAGGGGGGCGGCTTTTTCCCGTTCACGGGCCGTGCACGGAATGTGACGGGGATCGTGGCCGAGGGGGCGGTGACGAATGCGTCGAACGTGGCGCAGTTCGTCTTGCCCTATACGCTGGTCGAGCAGGGGGTGGCGAAGACGGCGGTGAACCTGAAATGGCCCACGGCGGTCAAGGGGAAGGTCAATGTCACGATGCGGTGCGATGTGCCGACGTGAGGCGAATCTTTTCTGACGAATGGGGGGCGGTCCGGCGGGGCCGCCCCTTTGTCATGTCAGGTCGGCGGGGGTGAGGCGGTGTGCCTTGCCGAAGCCTGCGTTGAGGAGGGCGGAGACGGGATGCAGGCGGACAAAGGTGAAGTCGGCGAAGTCGATGTAGAGCTTGGCTTTCGGGTGGGTGTGCAGCCAGTGGTCGCGCAGCGCGGGTCGGGCGGGGTCGTCGGGGGAGACGAATTCGGCGCGGGCCTTGAGCATGAGGCGGGGATGGGTGAGCGGGTCGCCCTTGGCCGCCGGTTCGCCGAGGAGGAGGGCGCAGGCGGGGTTGGCCCTGAGCGCTGCGTGATGGGATGCAAGCGATGATATCAGCGTGACGGGGCCGTGGGGGGTGAGGCCGAGGGCGATGCGGCTGATGGCGGGGGTGCCATCGGCGGGGTCGGTCACGGCGAGGGCGGCGTGGGGGAGTGCGAGCAGGTCGCGGGCAAGCGCGATGGCTTCGGGCGTGGCGGGGTGGACGGGGTCTTTGGGCATGGGGGGTGTCCTTGGGTTCGGTTCGTTATCCGCGTCTTTGGGGGTGGTCGCAACGGGGCCGAGAGACGCGCTTGGTGCAAATGAGGTTCTGGCGCTACGCAGGCAAAGCTTCCCGGACGATAGGGGCAAGCAGGGGTGAAAGGCTCCAGTGGAGCGTTTCACCCCTGCGCCGTTAGGGGCGTGCATGACCCGCCGGGACGGGCGCCTTGGCGCACGACCCGAGGGGGCGGGTCGTGCGCGGCCCGTGGCTTTGGGCCACGGGCCAGCCCTGCCGTTGCGCCATTCTTGCTGAGTGATGCCCCCATTCTGTCACGTTGACTTGGCCCCCCGACAGGCGTTTGCTCGGGAAAAAGCAGGCGTGGGTCCGGTATGAGCGCGATTGGCAATCCTTCCGTCCAGTTTCTTCCCAAGATCGTCACCGTGCTGCGCGAGGGGTACCGCTGGGCGGACCTCCGGGCGGATGCCATCGCGGGGCTGACGGTTGCCATCGTGGCGCTGCCGCTGAGCATGGCGATTGCCATTGCAAGCGGGGTCGGGCCGGAGCGGGGGCTTTACACCACCATCGTGGGCGGGTTCCTCGTCTCGGCGCTGGGCGGGTCGCGGTTCCAGATCGGCGGGCCTGCGGGGGCGTTCATCGTGCTGGTCGCCGCCTGTGTCATGGCGACGGGGGTGGAGGGGTTGATCCTTGCGACCTTCCTGTCGGGCTTCGTGCTGATGGCGGCGGGGGCGCTGCGGCTGGGAACCTATGTGCGCTTCATCCCCTATCCGGTGACGGTGGGGTTCACCGCAGGCATCGCGGTGATCATCTTTTCGAGCCAGATCAAGGACTTGTTAGGGCTGACGCTGGCGGGTGGCGAGCCTGCCGAGATCGTGGCGAAGGTCGGGGCGCTTTGGGCGGCGCGGGGCACGGTGACGCCTGCGGCAGTGGTGCTGGCGCTGGGGGTGATCGCGGTCATACAGGGCGTCAAGCGGTGGCGGCCGGGTTGGCCGGGGATGCTGATCGCGGTGGCGCTGGCTTCGGTTCTGGCGGCGGCGATGGGTTTGCCCGTGGCGACCATCGGGTCGAAGTTCGGGGAATTGCCGCGTGTGCCGCCCGCGCCCGCGCTGCCCGTGATGGATGCGGCGAAGCTGTGGGTGGCGCTGCCCTGGGCGCTGTCATTCGCCATGCTCGGGGCGATTGAATCGCTTCTGTCGGCGGTGGTGGCGGACGGGATGAGCGGGCGGCAGCACCGCAGCAATGCCGAGCTGGTGGCGCAGGGGGCGGCGAATATCGGGTCGGCGCTCTTCGGCGGGTTCTGCGTGACGGGGACGATTGCGCGGACGGCGACGAATGTGCGGGCGGGGTCGCGGGGGCCGGTGTCGGGGATGCTGCATGCGCTCTTCGTGCTGGGCTTCATGCTGGTCGCGGCGCCCTTGGCGGGGTTCATCCCGCTGGCGGCGCTTGCGGGGGTGCTGGCCGTGGTCGCGTGGAACATGGCCGAGAAGGAAGAGGCGTGGCAGTTGCTGCGGTCGAGCCGTGCGGATGCGCTGGTGCTGGTCGTGACCTTCGGTCTTGTGGTGTTCCGCGACCTGACCGAAGGGATCGTCGTCGGATTCGCGCTGGGCGGGCTGGTGTTCATCTCTCGCATGTCCGAGGCGGCGGAGGTGGAGGGGGAAACCCCCTTTGCCACCGACGATGGCGAGCGGGTGATCTGCCGTTTGCGCGGGCCGTGGTTCTTTGGCGCGGCGGCGCGGCTGGGGTCCGTGCTGGAGCGGATCGCGGATCGTCCACGGGAATTCGTGCTCGATCTGACCGATGTGCCGATGGTGGATTCCTCGGGTGTGCGGTCGTTCCTGTTGCTGGCGCGCAAGATGGCGCGGCGCGGGGGCAGCCTGACCGTGCTGGGCGCGCGGCCTGCGGTGGAGTTGGCGCTGCGGCATCACGGGTTGCAGGCGCGGTTCGTCGCGCAACTCGAACCCGTGGGGCATCCGGAGCGGTAGCGCAAACATCCGTCGCGCGGTGATTCGCCGGCCCATTCGCCCTTGGCGTGGCGGCTTTGCGGGCTTGCCTGCGGCAAATGGCGCATGTGCCTGCGGCGCGGCGGAGCGGGCTTTTTCTTTGCCGTTTCCGATATGCGGCGGGCAGCGGGAGAGGCGTTGAAATTCCATGCGTTTTCGCCGGATTTACGCCGTATTGACAGGATTGACGCTGAATCTGAAAATATTTTGACAGAAAAATCGTTGCAGCAATTAGAGTTAGCTGTAATTTTACGCACAGTGTAAAAGTGCCAGTGGGAGAAGTGGCGGTCCGGTCGGGCTGCCGGATGCAGGCGGGCGACGGTCCGCGTTTCGGGAGGATAAAATGGCAGATACCGCACAGCCGACGGGGGCTTATTCGGCCTCGTCCGATTTCATCGCCAAGGCGCATGTGGATGCGGCGGGCTATGAGCGCATGTATGCGGCCTCTGTCGCCGATCCCGCGGCGTTCTGGGCCAAGGAAGGCCAGCGCATCGACTGGATCCAGGATTACACCAAGGTCAAGGACACGACCTTCGAGCTTGGCAAGGTCAGCATCAAGTGGTTCGAGGATGGCACGCTGAACGTCAGCGCCAATTGCATCGACCGTCACATGGCGCAGCGGGCGAACCAGACCGCGATCATCTGGGAACCCGATGATCCGAAGACCCCCGCGCAGCATATCTCTTATGCGCAACTGCTGGAGCAGACTTGCCGCATGGCGAACGTGCTCAAGTCGCACGGGGTGAAGAAGGGGGATCGTGTGGTCCTTTACCTTCCGATGATCCCCGAAGCGGCCTATGCGATGCTGGCCTGTGCGCGGATCGGGGCGATCCATTCGGTGGTCTTTGGCGGCTTCTCGCCGGACGCGCTGGCGAACCGGATCAACGATTCCGAGGCCAAGGTGGTGATCACCGCCGACTGGGCGCCGCGTGGCGGGAAGAAGACCCCGCTGAAGGGCAATGCCGATCAGGCGCTGCTGCATTGCAGTGACAAGGTGAAGTGCCTTGTGGTGAAGCATACCGGCGACCAGACGCATTGGACCGAAGGCCGCGACTTTGACCTGAAGGCGGAAATGGCGGCGGCGAAGCCCTATTGCGCCTATACCGAAGTGGGCGCGGAAGACCCGCTGTTCATCCTTTACACCAGTGGTTCGACGGGCAAGCCGAAGGGGGTTGTGCATACCTCGGGCGGGTATTTGGTCTATGCGTCGATGACGCATCAGATGACCTTCGACTACCATGACGGCGATGTGTTCTGGTGCACCGCCGATGTGGGTTGGGTCACGGGGCACAGCTACATCGTCTATGGTCCGCTGGCGAACGGGGCCACGACGATCATGTTCGAGGGCGTGCCGACCTATCCCGACGCGGGCCGTTTCTGGGAGGTTTGCGCAAAGCACAAGGTGACGCAGTTCTACACCGCGCCGACCGCGATCCGCTCGCTGATGGGCCTCGGGCCGGAGTGGGTGGAGAAGCACGACCTGTCGTCCCTGCGGCTCTTGGGTTCGGTGGGCGAGCCGATCAACCCCGAGGCGTGGAACTGGTACAACACCCATGTCGGCAAGGGGAAATGCCCGATCGTCGATACCTTCTGGCAGACGGAGACGGGTGGCCACCTGATCACGCCGCTGCCGGGGGCCATTCCGCAGAAGCCGGGTTCGGCGACGAAGCCCTTCTTCGGGATCAAGCCGGTGGTGCTGGACCCCGCAACCGCTGCGGTGCAGGAGGCCGTCGAGACGGATGGCGTGCTGTGCATCGCCGACAGCTGGCCGGGGCAGATGCGGACGCTGTGGGGCGACCATGCGCGGTTCGAAGAGGCCTATTTCAGCCAGTATCACGGTTACTATTTCACCGGTGACGGCTGCCGCCGCGATGCGGATGGCTATTACTGGATCACCGGCCGCGTGGACGATGTGATCAACGTGTCGGGCCACCGGATGGGCACGGCCGAGGTGGAATCCGCGCTTGTCGCCCATGCGCAGGTCGCGGAAGCGGCGGTGGTGGGCTATCCGCACGACATCAAGGGGCAGGGCATCTATGCCTATGTCACGCTGATGAAGGGTGTGGAGCCGACCGAGGCTTTGCGGAAAGAGCTTGAGGCCTGGGTGCGGACCGAGATCGGGCCGATTGCCAAGCCCGACCTGATCCAGTGGGCACCGGGCCTGCCCAAGACCCGTTCGGGAAAGATCATGCGCCGCATCCTGCGCAAGATCGCCGAGAACGACTATGGCAGCCTTGGCGATACCTCGACCCTTGCCGATCCGTCGGTGGTGGATGACCTGATCGCCAACCGGATGAACAAGGGATGACGGGCAGCATGGCACACCCTGCCGTCCTTATCCTGCTTGGTCCGCCCGGCGCGGGCAAAGGCACGCAGGCGCGGATGCTGGAAGAGGACTTCGGTCTGGTCCAGCTTTCGACCGGCGACCTGTTGCGCGCCGCCGTGGCGGCGGGGACGGATGCCGGAAAGCGCGCCAAGGCGGTGATGGAGGCGGGGCAGCTTGTCAGCGACGAGATCGTGCTGGCGATCCTGAAGGACCGCATGGCCGCCCCCGATGTGGCCAAGGGTGTGATCCTTGACGGCTTCCCGCGCACGGCGGGGCAGGCGGCGGCGCTGGATGCGCTGCTGGCCGCGAACGGGCAGCGCGTGACGGCGGCCATCAGCCTCGAGGTCGATGACGAGGCGATGGTGGGCCGCGTGTCGGGCCGCTACACCTGCGCCGGTTGCGGCGAAGGCTACCATGACGAATTCAAACGGCCCGCCAAGGCGGGCGTTTGCGACAAATGCGGCGGCGAGGGCATGAAGCGCCGCGCCGACGACAATGCCGAAACGGTGCGCGAACGGCTGAAGGCCTATCACGCCCAGACGGCGCCGCTGATCACCTATTACGAGGGGAAAGGTCTGCTGCAACGGATCGACGCGATGGGTTCCATCGCCGGTATCCGTGCGGCGCTGTCCGACATCGTGAAGGGGGTCGCGGCCTGAAGGAGGTGTCATGCGCGGAGAGGAGCCGGGCAGGACAGGAAGGGGAGCGGTTGCGCGACGTGGTTTCCCGCAAGGGGCGCGCAGCCGGCAATGCGTAAGCAACGGCCGGACGATCAGGCCGGACAACAAGGAGGAAGCCTAATGGCGACAACGGAAATGAACGTCAGGGACCGCTCGCGTCCCATGACCGGAGAGGAAAAGAAGGTTATCCTTGCTTCCTCTGCCGGGACCATCTTCGAATGGTACGACTTTTACCTTTACGGCTCGCTCGCCGCGATCATCGGCGCGCAGTTCTTCACCTCGTTCCCGGAAGCCACGCGCAACGTCTTCGCGCTGCTTGCTTTCGCGGCGGGCTTCATCGTGCGTCCGTTCGGCGCGCTGGTGTTCGGCTCGCTCGGCGACCTGATCGGCCGGAAGTACACCTTCCTCATGACGATCCTGATCATGGGTCTGTCGACCTTCCTCGTCGGTCTGCTGCCGGGCTATGCAAGCTGGGGTGCTGCGGCCCCGATCATCCTGATCGTGCTGCGCATGCTTCAGGGTCTTGCGCTCGGGGGTGAATATGGTGGTGCGGCGGTCTATGTGGCCGAACACGCCCCTGCCAACCAGCGCGGTTACTTCACCGCCTTCATCCAGACCACGGCGACGCTGGGGCTTCTGCTCTCGCTCATCGTGATCCTGTCGGTGCAGGGTTATGTGAACGCGAACTGGGACCCGACGCCGGTTCTGGACGCGGCGGGCGCTGCGGTGATGAACGCGGACGGCACGCCGAAGATGATCAAGGCTTTCGACCTGTGGGGCTGGCGCGTCCCGTTCCTCGGTTCGATCTTCCTGCTGCTCATCTCGCTCTACATCCGTCTGCAGATGAACGAATCCCCCGCCTTCAAGAAGATGAAGGAAGAGGGTGCCGCGTCCAAGGCTCCGCTGCGCGAGGCTTTCGGCCAGTGGCGCAACGCCAAGATCGCGATCATCGCCCTGCTGGGTCTGACCGCCGGTCAAGCCGTGGTCTGGTATTCGGGCCAGTTCTACGCGCTGTTCTTCCTTCAGAACGTCGTCAAGGTCGACAGCTTCACCGCCAACGTGATGGTGGCGTGGTCGCTGATCCTCGGCACGGGCGGGTTCCTGTTCTTCGGGTCGCTGTCGGACAAGATCGGCCGTAAGCCGATCATCCTTGCGGGCTGCCTGATTGCGGCGCTGACCTACTTCCCGGTGTTCAAGCTGCTGACGACCACCGCCAACCCGGCGCTGGCTGCGGCGCAAGAGACCCCTGTGACCGTGACCGTTGCGCCGGAAGACTGCTCGTTCCAGTTCAACCCGACGGGCACGGTGAAGTTCACCTCGTCCTGCGACATCGCGAAATCGACGCTGGCGAAAACCTCGGTCAACTATTCGACCGTGGAAGATGCGGCGGCGACCATCGCGCAGGTGGCAGTGGGCGAGACGGTCGTCGCGTCCTATGACGGTGCGGCCAATGCGGCTGCGGTTGCCGATCTGACCAAGAAGCTTGAAGAGGCCAAGGCTGGCACCGATCAGGCTGCCATCGACGCGGCGCAGAAGGCGCTCGACACCGAGAAGGGCGTGAAAGCGGCCTTTGAAAAGAGCCTGAACGACGCGCTTGGCGCTGCCGGCTATCCGCTGGTTGCCGACAAGAACGAGACTGTGATCAAGGCTGCGAACGTGGTCGACATCTTCACCGGCCAGAAGCTGACGGTCGTGCTGATCCTGACCTATCTGATCCTGCTGGTGACGATGGTGTACGGTCCCATCGCGGCCATGCTGGTCGAGCTGTTCCCGACCCGCATCCGCTACTCGGGCCTGTCGCTGCCCTACCACATCGGCAACGGCTGGTTCGGTGGTCTTCTGCCCGCGACCGCCTTTGCGATCAGCGCCCAGACCGGCAACATCTACGGCGGTCTGTGGTATGCGATCGTGGTTGCGGTGATGACCGTGGTGATCGGTGCGATCTTCGTGCCGGGTGGCACCCACAAGAAGGACATCTTCGCCGACAAGTGATCGGTGAAGGTGACGGGCCGGGGCGCAGCGATGCGCCCCGGTTTTCCTGTCGGCGGTATTTAAGCGGTGTCTTTCGGGTTTATCCGCCACTCCAGCTGCAAGGACATGACCCATGCCCGCAGATGCGAAGCGCCGGGTTCTGGTCGTCGAGGATGACGACAATATCGCGACCGCCCTGCATTATGTGGTGAGCCGCGAAGGGATGGCCTGCGACCGTATCGCGACAGGGGCCACCGCATTGGACCACATCCGCGCCACGCGGCCCGATCTGGTTCTTCTGGATATCATGCTGCCAGAAGTGTCGGGCTACGAGATTTGCGAGGGCATCCGGCGCGATCCGGTGCTTGCCACGACGCGGGTGCTGATGATGACCGCGCGCGGGTCGGCGCAGGAGCAGCGGCGTGCGCTGGCGCTGGGCGCGGATGGGTTCATCACCAAGCCCTTCGACCTTGGCACCCTGCGGGGCGAGGTCTGGCGGTTGCTGGCCTGAGCCGCCCCGCCTAGCGGCGGGCGCGGTCGTAGAGCGACCAGACGCCCATGACGACGCCGAGGATGACGGCGTTCGAGAGCACCCCTGCCGAGATGGAGCGCCACACAGGCTCGGCCGAGCCTTGGTTCAGGGTGACGGGGATGATGATGGCGACGAAGGCCACCCCTGACAGAAGCGGAATGAGCGTGCCGGTGACGGGGCGCGTGCGCAGCATCGTGTAGACGAGACCGATGATGAGCACGATGCGGAACGGATCGCTCAACTGGGACAGGATCAACTGGGACAGGGTCATGGGTGCCTCGGATCGGTTTGGGCCAGTTTAGGGATGCGGCGGGGTGCTGCAAGCGGAATGAGAAGGGGGGCTGCCGCCCCCCTCGGCCTTGCGGCCTCACCCCCTGCGAGTATTTGGGCAAAGGTGAAAGGGTCAGGCGAAGGGGTCGTGGTCGTAGCCGACGCCGGTGAGGTAAAGCCCCTGCGGCGGGCAGACGGGGCCGCAGGCGGCGCGGTCGCGGGCGGCGAGGGCCTCGCGCACCTTGTCCGGTCCCCATGTGCCGGCGCCGACGCGGTGCAGCGTGCCGACGATGGAGCGGACCTGATTGTGCAGGAAGCTGCGGGCGCGCAGGCTGAAGCGGTATTCGATGCCGTGGGCGTGGGGCTGTTCGGTGATGGTCAACTCGTCCAGTGTTTTGACGGGGCTGTTGGCTTGGCAGAGGGTGGAGCGGAAGGTGGTGAAGTCGTGCTTGCCGATGAGGTGGGCTGCGCCCTCGCGCATGGCCGAAAGGTCGAGCGGGTCATGCACCTGCCAGACGCGGTTCTTGTCATGCGTGACGGGGGCGCGGCGGGCGAGGAGGCGGAAGAGGTAGCGCCGTTCCAGCGCCGAGAAGCGGGCGTGGAAGTCGTCGGCCACGCGGACGATCCGGATGATCGACACGGGGTGGTGGCGCAGGTGGTAGTTCATCGCCCCCGTCAGGCGGAAGCAATCCCAGTCGCGGGGCAGGTCCACCGTGGCCACCTGTCCCGTGGCGTGGACGCCCGTGTCGGTGCGGCCTGCGGCGACGATGGTGTGCGGCGGCGGTTCGAGATGGCCGAGCGCGGTTTCGATGACGCCCTGCACCGTAAGCTGCCCGCCCGCCTGCCGTTGCCAGCCGTTGAACGGGGTGCCGTCGTATTCGATGAGGAGCGCGTATCTGGGCATGGGGAGACGGGTTAGCGGAAGCGGGGGGGTGAGTAAAGGGAAGGGGGCAGGGGCTTTGCCGAAGCGCCCTACACAGCGGGTCGCGGCGTGCTTATGTTGAGGCCAACGAAAGGTGTCCATTGTGGCCGTGAGCAGCATTCAGGACGGGATCGTCCGCAGCATCGAAGGGGCTGTCGCCTATGCCTCGGGGTCGTTCGAGCCGGTGGTGCGCCTTGGCGTGACGGGGTTGAGCCGTGCGGGCAAGACGGTGTTCATCACGGGGCTGGTGGCGAACCTGTTGAACCGCGGGCGGATGGGGCAGTTGTCTGCCGTGGCGCAGGGGCGGGTGGAGGCGGTCTATCTGCAACCCCAGCCGGACCTGACCTTGCCGCGCTTCGATTACGAGGGGCATCTGGCGGCGCTGACGGGGGAGGTGCCGCATTGGCCCGACTCGACCCGCGCGGTGTCGGAGTTGCGGCTGTCGTTCCGTGTGAAGCCTGCGGGGTTTCTGGGCGGTTTGACGGCGGGGCTGACGGGGCCGCGTGTCGTGCATCTGGATATCGTGGATTATCCGGGGGAGTGGCTTTTGGACCTGTCCCTGCTGGAGCGGTCTTATGCCGAGTGGTCCGAGGGTGTGCTCGACCGGATCGCCAAGCGGGCCGAAGCGGCGGAGTTCATGGCCGTGGCGCGGGCCGAGGATGGCGCGCTGGCGCTGGACGAGGGGCGGGCGCAGGCGCTGGCGGGGTGTTACACGCGCTACCTTGTTGCGGCGCAGGCGGCGGGACGGGCGGATTGCACGCCGGGGCGGTTCCTGCTGCCCGGTGATCTGGCGGGGTCGCCCGTGCTGACATTCGCGCCCTTGCCCAAGCCTGCGAGTGCGGCGCGGGGGAGCCTGTGGCGCGAGATGGAGCGGCGCTATGACGCCTATCGGGGTCAGGTGGTGAAGCCGTTTTTCCGCGACCATTTCGCGCGGATCGACCGTCAGGTGGTGCTGGCCGATGTGCTGGGCGCGATCCATCGCGGGCCGCAGGCGGTGGAGGAGTTGCGGCGCACGATGGCCGAGGTGCTGGGCGCGTTCCGGCACGGGCGGAACGGGTGGCTGACGCGCATCCTTGGCGGGCGGCGGGTGGAGCGCATCCTGTTTGCCGCGACCAAGGCGGACCATCTGCACCATTCCCAGCACGGGGCGCTGAGCGCGATTGCCGAAGCGATGCTGCGCGAGGCGAAGGATCGGGCAGAGTTTGCGGGGGCGCGGACGGCGGCCATGTCGATTGCCGGTTTCCGCGCCACGGTCGAGGACGAGGTGCTGCGCGACGGTCTGACCCTGCCCGTGGTGTGCGGGCGGGTGGGGGAGAAGACGCTGGCGCTGTTTCCGGGGCGGTTGCCGGACGATCCGGCGCGGCTGCTGGTGCCTGCGCGGGCCGGGGCGGAGCGGTGGCTCGAGGCGGAGTTCGGGCTGATGGCCTTTGAGCCCGCGCGGATGGCGCTGAAACCGGGGGACGGGGTGCCGCATATCCGGCTGGACCGTGCGGCGGAATTTCTGTTCGGAGACAGGCTGTGAGCGACAAGCCCTTCATCATCGAGGTTGACGAAGGCGTTGACCCTTCGACCGTGCCGCCCGTGCCCGAGGCGGAGGGGCGGGCGATGCAGGCGGCGCTGGCCTTTGGCGCAAGGCGGCGGTCGCGGTTGGCGGCTTTTGCCGGATGGGCGTTTGGCGCGCTGTTCTCGTTCGTGATTTCGGTCGCGCTTTACGATTTCGTCGCCTCGCTTCTGGCGGCGAATACGGTGCTGGGGGCGGTGGCGCTGTCGCTGGTGGCCTTGGCCGTGGCGGCGGCGGCTTTGTTGGCGCTGCGCGAGGCGGCGGCCTTTTGGCGTCTGGCGCGGCTGGACGGGTTGCGCGGGCGGGTGGCGGTGGCGGGGACGCTGGCCGAGGCGCGGGGGGCCGTGGATGCCGTGGCGGGGCTTTACGCGGGCCGCGCGGATATGGCCTGGGGGCTGGCGCGGTTGGCGGAGCGGCGCGGCGAAGTGATGGATGCGGATGCGCTGGTGGCGCTGGCCGAGGTGGAGTTGATGGGGCCGCTGGATGCCGCCGCGCGGGCCGAGGTGGAGGGGGCGGCGCGGCAGGTGGCGACGGTGACGGCGCTGGTGCCGCTGGCCTTGGCCGATGTGGCGACGGCGCTTTACGCCAATCTGCGGATGATCCGGCGGGTGGCCGAGATTTATGGCGGTCGGTCGGGGATGTTCGGGTCGATGCGGCTTTTGCGGCGGGTGTTCGGGCATCTGGTGGCCACGGGGGCGGTGGCGCTGACGGATGACATGATCCATTCGGTGGCCGGTGGCGGGCTGCTGTCGAAGCTGTCGCGGCGCTTTGGCGAAGGGGTGGTGAACGGGGCGCTGACCGCGCGGGTGGGGTTGGCGGCGATCGAGGTGTGCCGGCCCATGCCCTTTGCGGCCTTGCCGAAGCCGGGGGTGACGCAGACGGTGAGCCGTGCCTTGGCGGGGTTGTTCTCGCGGGGGGAGTAGGGGTGTTCGGGTTTGGTGCGCAACAAGTGCGCACCGTTGCGGGCGCTTTACCGGAACCTGTCCATCAGCTTCTGCATCGGGCTGCGGGTGTCTTCGGGCGGGGCTTCGGCGGGTTTGGGGGCTTCGGTTTTGGGCTGTTTCGGCCCGCCTTGGCGTTCCGTGCCTGTCGAGGGGCGCGGGGGGGCGGTTCGCAGCGCGATGGCGTTGAGGAATTTGGCGCTGTCGTCTGCGGCAAGGAAGGCGGCACCGTCCGAGATGCCGCGCATCAGGTCTTCGAGCCAGTCGCGTTCGACCTTGGCGAAGTCGTTCAGGACATAGGCTGCCACCGCGTCCTTGTGGCCGGGGTGGCCGATGCCGAGGCGGACGCGGTTATAGGCGTCGGTGCCGAGGTGCTGGTGCATGGAACGCAACCCGTTGTGGCCCGCATGGCCGCCGCCCGCCTTGGTGCGGACCTTGCCGGGGGCGAGGTCAAGCTCGTCGTGGAAGACGGTGATGTCGGCGGGGGTGAGTTTACAGAACTCCATCGCCGGACGGACGCTTTCGCCCGAGAGGTTCATGAAGGTCTGGGGTTTGAGGAGGAGGACTTTTTCGGACCCGAGCTGACCTTGGGCGACGAGTCCCTTGAACTGCGCCTTCCACGGGGAGAAGCCGTGGTCGGCGGCGATGCGGTCGAGCGCCATGAAACCGATGTTGTGGCGGTTGCCCGCATATTTCGCGCCCGGATTGCCGAGGCCTACGAAGAGTTTCATGGGCGCGCCCTCTGTTTCCTTGCCTTGAGATGCCCCAAGGGCGGACATGGTGCAAGCCTTGACGGGGTGCGCGGGGCGGGCATGGTGGGAGCGTGACGGTCGGGGGTGTGTCGATGCGCTATGCGGTGGTCTGTTCGGTGCGCGACGAGGGGCCGTTTCTGGTCGAATGGGTCGCGTGGCAGCGGATGCTCGGCTTTACCGAGGTGGTGGTGGTGACGAATGATTGCACCGATGCATCGCCCGCGTTGCTGGATGTGATGGCGGCGCAGGGATGGGTGACGCATCTGCGCTGCGATGTGCCTTCGGGGCAGAAGATCACGGCGACGAAGCTGGCGGCGGCGAAGCGCCTGCCCGAAGTGTCGGGGGCCGATTGGGTCATGGTCGCCGATGTGGACGAATTCCTGAACATCCATCGCGGGGCGGGGCGGTTGCCCGATTTGCTGGAGGGGTTCGAGGAGCCGTTCCTTGGCATGTCGATCCCGTGGCGGGTGTTCGGCACGATGGGGCGGGCGCGGTGGGAGGACGGGTTGCAGCACCGCATGCATACCCGCGCGGCGCGGGCGGATCACAAGCTGTCGGGCTGGGTGAAGTCGATCCACGGCCATGCCGACTGGTTCATGCGGCTGGCGGAACATTCGCCCAAGAAGCTGAAGCCGCAGCGGATGCGGGATTGGGGTCTGCGCGGGATGCGCTGGATCAATCCCGAAGGCAAGGAACTGTCGGGCTGGACGCCCGAGGAGGACAGCCTGCGCACGCTTCCCCTGCCGTTGCGGGGGTTCGGGGTGGCGCAGGTCAACCATCTGATGCTGCGCAACCGCGAAAGCTTTGGCCTGAAGCGCGGCATGCTGTCGCCCGTGGCGGGGCGGGACAGGTATACGGATGACTACTTCGACACGGCGGACCGGAACGAGGAAGAGGATGTGACCATCCTGCGCCATGCGGCGGGGTTCGATGCGGTGCATGGCGCGATGATGGCGGTGCCCGAGGTCGCGCGGCTGCACCACCGCTGCTGCGCGGATTACGTGGCGCGGCTGGCGGCAAAGGCGGGGACCGATCCGCAGGACGATGCGCGCTGGCGGGACCACATGGCGCGGGCCTGACGGGGCTGCTGGACAGGCTTCGGGTCGGGGCGTTAGGCTTGCTCCATCGGGGTGGAGGATTTGCCGTGACCTTGGCTTTGGATGAGGCGACGGAGGCGTTGCGTCACCGCGTTCTGAGCGGCGCATTCACCCCCGATGCCAAGCTGCGCGAGGCGACCGTGGCCGAAGAATTTGGCGTGTCGCGCACCATCGCGAGGCTGGCGATGAGCAGTCTGGAAAACGAGGGGCTTCTGACGCGGGAACCGAACCGTGGCAGCAAGGTGCGGCATTTCACCATCCAGCAGATTTGCGATGCGATCGAGGTGCGCGGCGAACTGGAGGCGATGGCGGTCCGGCAGGCGGCCGAGCGCGGGTTGACGGCAGCGACGGATGCGGCGCTTGGCGCGCTTATGGACTGGTCGGCGGTGCTGGTCGCAGGCGGGGCGCGGAGCGAGGCCGAGCAGCGGGAATGGAGCGCGTTGAACCAGCGTTTCCATGACCTTCTGATCGAGGCGTCGGGCAATTGGGCGCTGAAGATCGCGTCGGAGCAGATGGCGCGGTTGCCGCTTGTATCGCCTTCGGCGGTGATCTTCGAGCGGGCGGATCCGGCAAAGGCGCAGCGGCAGCTTGCGCTGGCCCACGCCGACCATCAGGACGTTCTGGATGCCGTTCGCGCGCGGCAGCCCCATCGGGCCGAGGCGCGGATGCGTGAACATGCGGTGGCGAGTGCGCGCAACAAGCGGTCGAACCTTGTCGATCCCGAAACGATGGCCTTTGCCCGCAGCCTTCCGGGCGGGCCGTTGATCCGTGCCGAGGACTAGGTCGGGCCAAAACACCCTCGCGGCGGGCCTCTGGTTGCCGGAGGTGCGGGTTCGGTTCCTTTGTCCCAAGGGGGATGCGGGGCGGGGATCCGCAAAAGGGTCTTGGCGCGGGGGCGGGCAAGGTGCAGGAGTCGTCTTGCGTCCTGCCGCGGGGCATGGCGTTCCCCGTTGATCCCCAACTGCCCAGCCGAGGACCGAATGCCAGCCAGCCCAGCCGACAGCGCGATCTACCGCCAGCTTTTCAGCGACGAGGACATGGCGCGGCTGTTCACCGACAGCGCCGAATTGCGGGCCATGCTGATCGTGGAAGCCGCGCTTGCCAAGGTGCAGGGCGAGGCGGGGCTGATCCCGCAGGATGCGGCGGCCTTCATCGCCCGGGCGGCGCACGAGGTGCAGATAGATCCTGCGGGGCTTGCGGGCGAGACGGCGGTCAACGGCGTGCCGGTGCCCGCCTTTCTGGCGGCTTTCCGCAAGGTGGCGGAGGCGCCCGAACCCATGCAATACCTGCATTGGGGCGCGACCAGTCAGGACATCATGGACACGGCCCTGAGCCTGCGTTTGCGGCGGGTTCTGGACATATGGGAGGCGCGGACCGAGGCGCTGCTGGCGCGGCTTGCCGTGCTGGCGCGGGATCATGCTGACCTGCCGATGGCGGCGCGGACCTTTGGGCAGGCCGCGACGCCGACGAGTTTCGGCGCGGTCGTCGCGGGCTGGGGCTGGCCGCTGCTGGAATGGCGCGGCGCGATTGCCGATCTGCGCAAGGCGGTTCTGGTGCTGTCGCTGTCCGGCGCGGCGGGCACGCTGTCGGCGATGGGCGACAAGGGGCCGGAGGTCCGGGCGCGGCTGGCCGAGGCGCTGGGGTTGGCCGATCCGGGTCACAGCTGGCACAGCGACCGCTCGGGCATGGCGCGTCTGGCAGGGTTCGCGGCGGGGCTGGCGGGCAGTCTTGGCAAGATGGGCGAGGACGTGATCCTGCTGGCGCAATCGGGGCTGGCCGAGGTGACGCTTGCGGCGGGGGGCGCGTCTTCGACCATGCCGCAGAAGCAGAACCCTGTCGCGGCTTCGGTTCTGGTGGCCTTGGCGCGTCAGGTGATCGGGCTGGCGGCCACGATGCAGGGCGCGGGTCTGCACCGGCAGCAGCGCGACGGTGCGGCGTGGTTCACCGAATGGCTGACTTTGCCGCAGATGTGCATCTCGACCGGCCGCATGCTTGCGGTGGCCGAGGGGATGATGGCGGGGATCGCGCCGGATGCGGCTGCGATGCGGGTGCAGCTTGAAGGCGGGCTTGGCCTGATCCATGCCGAGTCCCTCACCTTTGCGCTTGCCGCGCAGGTGCCGCGCCCCGAGGCGCAGGCCGAGGTAAAGGCGCTGTGCAAGGCGGCGCAGGCCACGGGCAGGCCGCTTGCCGTTCTGGCGGCGGAGCGGTTTCCCGAGCTTGATCTGGCGTCGGTCTTCGGTCCCGGCGGGCTTGGCCACGCGCCGGCAGAGGCGCGGTCCTTCGCGCAGCGTCTGGGCCGCTAGGCTGCCGCGCAAAGGAAAAGGGCGCAGGGTTGCCCCCGCGCCCTTTCGTCAGACTGTCGGACCGATCACTCGGCTTCGGAAGCGACCAGACCCGACGGAGCGTCGATCTTGGCGATCACGAAGTTGCGGTTGATCGTCGGCTTGGCGCCGGCGGGCAGGACCACGTCGTTGATGTGGATGACGTCGCCGATCTGCTTGCCGGTCAGGTCCACGGTGATGTGGTCGGGGATGTCACCGGCCAGCACCTCGAGTTCGACTTCGGCGCGCACGACGGTCAGGGTGCCGCCGCGCTTGATGCCGGGCGAAGCCGCGGCGTTGTCGAAGTTCACGTGGATGAAGAGGTTGATGCGCGATTCGTCATGGATGCGCATGAAGTCGACGTGGGTCGGAAGGTCCTTGACCACATCGCGCTGCACGCCGCGGCAGATCACGTGCACTTCCTCGCCGCCTTCGACCTTGAGGTTGAAGAGGGTTTGCAGGAAGCGGCCCTGACGCAGACGCTTGAGCAGGTAGTTGTAGTTCAGGTTGATCGGCGTCGGCTCTTTGCCATCGCCATAGATGATGCCAGGTACGTTGCCCTCACGACGAGCTTGACGAGCGGCCCCCTTGCCTGTCCCCGTCCGCACCACAGCCAGAAGATCCGGGATCTCGTGTGCCATAGTCATTCTCCAATGTATAAGTCCGCCGCCCTCCAAGGGTGTGCGACGCGACCGGGGGGCTATAGCCGCGATTCGGCGTGAAGGAAAGCCGGAAAAGGGGGCGCTGTCGCGGATGGTCGGGGGGTGTCGCGCGCAGGCTTGCCGGTTTCGGGCGGGCGGCCTAGCTGCACAGGACAGGAGTTTCAACCCATGTCCTTCCTTCGCACCCTTGCCGTCGCGCGCGCGCCGGTTGCCGCCTTTGCCGCGATGGGGGTGCTTTGGGGCACCTTTGCCGCGGTGCTGCCGGACCTCAAGGATCAGGTGGGCGTGGACGAGACGCGGCTGGGGCTGATCCTGTTGCCCACACCCTTGGCGGCGGTGATCGCCATGTTGCTGGCCCCGCTGATCGGCGCGTGGCTGGGGCGGGTGGCGGTGCCGGTGGCGGCGCTGCTCATGGCGGCGGCCTTTGCCCTGCCGGGGCAGGTGACGGTGGTCTGGGCCTTTCCGCTGGCGATGATGTGCGCAGGCGCCGCGACGGGGCTGACGGATGTGCTGATGAACGCCCGCGTGGCGGCGCTGGAGAACGATCGCGGGTTGCATCTGATGAACCTGTGCCATGCGGCCTATAGCTTCGGCTATGCGGGGGGCGCGCTGGTCACGGGGGCGATGCGCGGGGCGGAATGGACGCCGCCTTGGGTCATGGGAAGCTGCGCCGTGCTGGCCGGTGTCTTCGCGCTGATGGCGTGGGAGCGGGACGGGACGATCGAGGGCCTGCTGAAACCCAAGGGGTCCAAGGCGGCATCGGCGCTGGGCTGGG
The DNA here is from genome assembly GCA_027489375.1 of Paracoccaceae bacterium. GTDB lineage: Bacteria > Pseudomonadota > Alphaproteobacteria > Rhodobacterales > Rhodobacteraceae > Paragemmobacter. Next base: position 153,023 of record JAIXZW010000019.1, read on the forward strand.
TGCCGGTGGTGGGGGGCGGGATCGTGCTGATCGCCTTTCTGACCGAAAACGCGGCCGAGAACTGGTCGGCGCTGCATATCGAAAAGACGCTGGGCGGATCGCCCGAGCAGGGCGCGATGGGACCGGCGGCGCTGGCGCTGACGATGGGGCTGTCGCGTCTGGCGGGTCAGGGGCTGGTGACGAAGCTCGACCCTGCGCGGGTGCTGATGGGCGGGGCGCTGCTGTCGGCAAGCGGGGCGCTGGTCGCGGCGATGGCGATCAGCCCGGTCATGGCCTATGCGGGGTTCATCGTGATGGGGATCGGGTCGTCCGTCATCGCGCCCACGGCCTTTTCGCTGGTGGGGCGGCTTTCGGAAGCCGAGGCGCGGGCGCGGGCGGTCGCGCGGGCCACGCTGTTCGGCTATTTCGGCTATTTCTTCGGCCCGCCCATGCTGGGCTTTCTTGCCGGAACCTTCGGGCTGCGCTTCGCCTTTGTCTTTGCGGCGGTGATGCTTATGACAGTCCTCGTCCTCGCGCCCTTGATGGCGCGGCAGAAGGCTTATTGACCCTTTCACGCTCGCCCAAATATCCCACGGGGGGTGCGGGGGGTGTGAAACCCCCCGCTGCGACGCCTCAGGCCCAGTTGCCTTCGAAATCTGCCGGAACCAGCAGGTTGGCGCGGGAGAGGTTCTGCACCGATTTCTCGCCGCAGAGCGCCATCGTGATGTCGAGTTCCTTGCGGATCACCTCGAGCGCGGTCGTGACACCGGCTTCGCCCATCGCGCCGAGGCCGTGGATATAGGCGCGGCCGATGAAGGTGCCTTTGGCGCCGAGGGCGAGGGCTTTCAGCACGTCCTGACCGGAGCGGATGCCGGAATCCATGAACACTTCGGTCTTGTCGCCCACGGCGCGGGCGATGCGGGGGAGCATGCGGATGGCCGAGAGCGCGCCGTCGAGTTGCCGCCCCCCGTGGTTCGAGACGATGATGGCATCGGCCCCGAAATCGGCGGCGAGGCGGGCGTCGTCTTCGTCGAGGATGCCTTTCAGGATCAGCTTGCCGCCCCATTGGTCGCGGATGCGGGCGATCTTGGTCCAGTCGAGATGCGGGTCGAACTGTTCCGAGGTCCAGCTCATCAGGCTGGACAGGTCGCCGACGCCTTTGGCGTGGCCCACGATGTTGCGGAAGGTGCGGCGCTTCGTGGCGAGCATTTCCATCGACCATTGCGGGCGGATCGCCATGTCGAGGATGTTGCGGAGCGTCATCCTGGGCGGGGCGGTCAGGCCGTTCTTCAGATCCTTGTGCCGCTGCCCGAGGATTTGCAGATCGAGCGTGAGAACGAGCGCCGAGCAGCCCGCAGCGCGGGCGCGTTCGATGGCGCTGTCGACGAATTCCTCGTCCTTCATCACGTAAAGCTGGAACCAGAAGGGTTTCTTCGTGTGTTCGGCGATGTCCTCGATGGAGCAGATCGACATGGTCGAAAGCGTGAAGGGGACGCCGAATTTCTCGGCGGCGCGGGCGGCCTTGATCTCGCCATCCGCCCTTTGCATGCCGGTCATGCCGACGGGGGCGAGGGCCACGGGCATGGCCACGGGTTCGCCGATCATCGTGCTGGTGGTGGAGCGGCCATCCATATCCACCGCGACCTTCTGGCGGAGGCGGAGCTTGGCGAAATCGGTCGTATTCTCGCGGAAGGTCTGTTCGGTGTAGCTGCCGCTTTCGCAATAGTCGAAGAACATCTTCGGCGTGCGGCGCTTGTGCAGGCGCTTGAGGTCGTCGATGCAGGTGATGACGGTCATGGCGGCAACTTTCGCTGATTGGTTAGATATCCTTACCAATGCCCCGCGAAACCCGCAAGTGGCCCCATCCGAAAGGTGTTATGGCGTGCCTCTGGGCGGGGCATGCTGTGCCTCTGGCCAGATATTCCTGCGGTTCCGCGCAATCTAACGAGGTTCGGGATGGCACCACATCGTTCAGGTTCGGACGGCTTGGTGCGGTAACGAACCAAGGACGAGTGTATGGATCAGGGTAAAGACGACGGCGCGGCCTTTCTCGGCTTTTTCGCCGAGGTGAGTGCATTCGACCAGATGGTGCGCGCACTGGTGGAGGCGCGCCTGCCCAAGGGGTTCCAGTGGTCGCAATTCGCGGTGCTGAACCACCTTTATCTTGCCGGCGAGGGGCAGACCCCCGTGGCGCTGGCGCGGACTTTCGAAGTGCCGAAAACCTCGATGACGCACACGCTGATCGTGCTGGAAAAGCACGGGCTGGTGCGGATCGAACCGAACCCGCGCGACGGGCGGTCGAAGCTGGTCTGGCTGACGCCCAAGGGGCGGACGCTGCGGGGCGTGGCGATCACCGCGCTGGAGCCTGATCTGGCGGCGCTGGGCCGGTCCGTGACCGAAGAAAGCCTTGCCCCGCTGCGGCAGGCGCTGTTCGCGCTGCGGGCCGCGATGGAAGCGGTGCGCGGGGACTGACGGGCGGGCCTGACCCGGAGGTCAGGCCGAATGTGCCCCCGCCGCGAGCGAGGCGACGAAGGACAGAACGTCCGGCACCGCACGTTTCGCGCCGATTTCCTTGACGATGGCCGATCCCACCACGCAGCCATCCGCCACGCTGGCGATGGTGCGGGCCGCTTCGGGCGTGTTGATGCCGAAGCCCACGATCACGGGCAGATCGGTCGCGGCCTTGATGCGGGCGACTTCGGGACCGACATCGGTGGCCTGTGCGGCGGCTGCGCCGGTGATGCCGGTGATCGAGACGTAATAGACGAAGCCGGAGGTGTTTTGCAGCACCTTGGGCAGGCGTTTCGCATCGGTCGTGGGGGTCGCAAGGCGGATGAAGTTGAGACCCGCCTTTTGCGCGGGGATGCACAGTTCCTCGTCTTCTTCGGGCGGAAGGTCGACGACGATCAGACCGTCGATGCCCGCCTCTTTCGCCTCGGTCAGGAAGCGGTCGACGCCGCGGGAATAGATCGGGTTGTAATAGCCCATCATCACGATGGGGGTCGTCGCATCCTTGGCGCGGAAGGCGCGGACCATGTCGAGCAGGCGGTCGGTCGTCATGCCGATTTCCAGCGCGCGCTGTCCGGCAAGCTGGATCGTCGGGCCATCGGCCATCGGGTCGGTGAAGGGCATGCCGAGTTCGATGATGTCCACGCCCGCCCTGGGCAGGCCGAGCATCAGCTCGAGGCAGGTTTCGGGGTCGGGATCGCCGCCCATGATATAGGAGACGAAGGCCTTTTTGCCCTCGGCCTTGAGCCGCGCGAAGGTTGCGTCGATTCTGGTCATGTCTGCCCCGCCCGTTTACACCAAAGCGGGTTTCGCACGGGCGGGCGGGAAAGATCAACCCGCCCCTGCGCGGTCAGGCGTCTGCCGTGGCATCGAGCGGCTCTTCCGGCGTGACCGAAATCATCCAATGCGTGCCGTAGCGGTCTTTCAGCATGCCGAAGCCGCGCGAAAAGAAGCTGGGGCCATAGTCCTGGATCACCGCCCCGCCTGCGGAGAGGGCGTTGAAGAGGCGTTTTCCCTCGCTCACCGTATCGGCCACGGTCATGATCGAGACGGCGCCTTGCGCATCGCCCGCCATCCCCGGCGGGTAGTCGGAGGCCATGAGCACGCCATCGGGCAGGGTCAGCTGGCCGTGGATCACGCGGGTCGGATCGCGCAGGGTGTCGTCCATGTCGGGGGCATCGGAATAGCGCATCATCGACAGGTCTTCGGCCCCGAAGACATCGGCGTAGAAGGCGAGCGCCTCGGCGCAGTGGCCTTGGAAATGGATGTAGGGAATGGGCATGGACACCTCCTTTGCGTGGCATGGATGCAGGATACGCCCGAAGGCCCGAGTCGGGGAACTTGATAACCCCGCCCGCGCAAACTAGAAGCGGCCCGTTCAGGACAACGGAGTGCGGCGCGATGGGTTTCAAGATGGGGATCGTGGGTCTGCCGAATGTCGGCAAATCGACCCTGTTCAACGCGCTGACGCGCACCGCTGCCGCGCAGGCCGCGAACTTTCCCTTTTGCACCATCGAACCCAACGTGGGCGAGGTGGCGGTTCCCGATGCGCGGCTTGACAAGCTGGCCGCGATTGCCGGATCGAAGCAGATCATCCCGACGCGCATGACCTTTGTCGATATCGCCGGTCTGGTGCGCGGTGCATCCAAGGGCGAGGGGTTGGGCAACCAGTTCCTTGCCAATATCCGCGAATGTGACGCCATCGCCCATGTGCTGCGCTGCTTCGAGGATGGCGACATCACCCATGTCGAAGGCCGGATCGACCCCGTGGCCGATGCCGAGACGATCGAGACCGAGTTGATGCTGGCCGACCTCGAGTCGGTCGAGCGGCGGTTGACCAACCTTGCCAAGAAGCTGCGCGGCGGGGATCAGGAGGTTCTGGATCAGGACCGTCTGTTGCGCGCGGCGCAGGCGGCGCTGAACGATGGCAAGCCCGCCCGCACCGTGAAGGTCGATGCCGAGGACGAGCGGCAGTGGCGGATGCTGCAGCTCTTGACCGCGAAGCCCGTGCTTTACGTCTGCAACGTCGAGGAATCCTGCGCCGCCAAGGGCAACAGCCAGTCCGAGCGCGTGGCGAAGATGGCCGCGGCCCAAGGGGCGGCGACGGTGGTGATCTCGGCCCGCATCGAGGAAGAGATCAGCCAGTTGGCCGAGGACGAAGCGGCCATGTTCCTTGAGGAAATGGGGCTGCACGAGGCGGGGCTGGACCGTCTGATCAAGGCGGGCTACGCGCTTCTGGGGCTGCGGACCTATTTCACCGTCGGCCCGAAGGAGGCCCGCGCCTGGACGATCGAGGCGGGCTGGCTTGCGCCGCGTGCGGCGGGGGTGATCCACGGCGATTTCGAAAAGGGTTTCATCCGCGCCGAGACCATCGCCTTTGAGGATTACATCTCCGGAAACGGCGAGGCGGGAGCCAAGGAGGCGGGCAAGTTCCGCGTCGAAGGCAAGACCTACGAGGTCAAGGACGGCGACGTCCTGCATTTCCTGTTCAGCGGCTGAGGCGGCGTATTTTCGGGCATTCGCGTCCGCTTGCGCGCCGTTTTGGCCCGTCCGGGGTTTCCTGACGCAGGGAGGCGGCATTTCTCTTGCGGCGCAGGATGCCGCGGCGCAGGATGAACCCCGGTGCGGCAGGGCTTTGCCTGTCATCTGGTGCGAGTGGGTCCATGTTGGACGCGGAACAGATCGAGGCGTTTCTGGCCGTTTTCGGCGCGCCTGTCACGGATGCCGCCACGAAGCGCGTGACGGTCGCGTCACAACCCGCCAAGCCAGCGGGCCGAGCGGCCGCGAAATCCCCCCGACCCGCCCCGATTTCTCCCGTCATGCCACCGAAGTCACCATAACCCCTTGCACGCCCCCGACACCCCCGTTATTGCGGTCAGCGGAGCTGTGGCCGAGTGGTCGAAGGCACACCCCTGCTAAGGGTGCAGACGGGGAACCGTCTCGAGGGTTCGAATCCCTTCGGCTCCGCCACCCACCTTTGATTTCATTACATAAATAGAGGGTTTTGGCGCGTTACCCATCTTCAAACCCATCAACCTGAAAACGCTTGGCGCTTCGTCGCGGTTCGGTCGGCTGCTTTGATTTCCGTTTGATTTGTCGGGCGCGAAGTTGGGCGCGGGGTATCCTGCTTTCGGAAAACGCCCAGCGCGGCCTTAGGGCAATCTTAGGGCGGTCGCGCCAAACCTTACCGCAATCTTACCGTGTCGCGCTTTCCGTCTTTGCGGATAGGTCGAGCGGGGGTGAAAGGTTTTTTCGTGCCGTTTATGTCAGCAAGATGAAGGCGGCGGTCCCGCCGATGAAAGGCTGTAGGCTTCTTACCCCCCCCCCTACGCCTCCGTTACCCCCCGATATGAAACGGGGCGGAAAGCAAAAGCCCCGCGCTGGGCGGGGCCTTCGGTTTCGCTGCATTGAGAGAAAGTCGGGCCTAGCCAGCCCTTGCAGCGTTCCATTCCTCGGTATGCAGATCGGCAATGCGCTTCACCGTTTCGGCCAGCGTGTCCATTAGCGTTAACAGCGCATGGCCTAGAGGGGTGGTGCCGTTCAAGTCCTTCGCTTCGGTCGCAAGCTCATACAGCGCAGCCGACAGGCCAACCGCCCGCATGATTGCGGCCTCTCCGTTTTCATATGCTTCCCGAAACTTGGACGTTATAGCGCTTTGTGCGGCCTCGCCTTCGGGCGGCAAGGTCAGGTTGCGGGCAAGCGTTTCAGCTTCCTGCCAAAACAAGGGGGCGGCTTCCTTGCTCGGCAGGTCAAAAACCCCGAATGCGGTAACGGCGCACATTTTCAGGGCGAAGTCTGCTGCGCTTGTGCTGGGCAAGGCCGCCATTTCATCGGCCAACTTGCAGGCTTCGTTGGCTAGCTTATCGGTCGTTTCTTCGTCGGCTTCGGGGAGGCTGGCACGGCGTTCTGCGGCTTGCCATTCGAGAAAGCGGCGCATGATTTCAGTCTGCATTTAATCCTCTTTGTTGGTGGTTGGTTAGGCGGCGCGGGAATAGAGCTCGCGGCGCATTTCGGACAGGCGTTCAATCCCCGCCCAGCCAAGACGGTCGCAAGCTTCCTCTACCGCCACGGCAGTTTGCAGAGCGGCAACCGACAGGGAAGCAAAGGCGCTGGGCATTGCAGCGCGGGCGCGGGCGGCGGCGTCTTTGTGGAAAGCCCAAGCCTTGCGAAGGCAGGCGGCAAACATCGCCCGCGCCCCGCCCTTCGGCAACCGGCGCGACCATGCTTCCTGCTTTGCCCAGACCCAAGCGAGGCGGAAGATTTCAGCGCGGTTGAAGGTCATTGCAGTTACTCCGTTTGCGTTTTCGCTTACCGTGTAGCATATATGGGGTAACGCTAGGGGTGTGTCAATAACCCTGTTAGCGTTTTATGCAACAAGGTAAGCGAATGAAGCCGGAACAGATCAGAATGGCGCGGGCTGCGCTGGGCCTAGGGGTGCGGGAACTGGCAGAGCTTGCGGGCGTGTCGTTCACCACCATTAGCCGCTTCGAAACGGGCAAGAGCGGCTTGCAGCACTCCACAGCCGAAGCCTTGCGGAAGGCGCTTGAAGCTCAGGGCGTCCAGTTCCTAGACGCGGGCGCGGTCGCGCTTGGCGCGGGGGTTGCTTTGAAGGGCGGCGCGAAGGGTTGAAGCAAAAAAGGGACCATCCCGATAGGACTGGACAGCCGAGCGGGCCTTGCGGCTATGCTACGGGCGAAGGCTTCGAGCAAAAGGGGGTATGATGCGCTGCAAGATAGTTTTGATAGGGTGCCTATCAGTGCCGTTGGCTGCTCAGGCCGACAACATGACAGGTAACGATTTGCTCACATTTTGCGAAGCCACAGACAGCGAAGCGCAAACTGGCTACTGCGTAGGCTATGTAAGCGGCGTTATTGAAGGCATGAAATGGGGCATAGCCGCACCCCTTCTCGCGTCAGGCAAAAATGCCGCCGAAGCTGACAGTATGGGCAACACCCTTCTGGGCTTCTGTCTTCCCGCCGATGCTACACTTGGTCAGTATCGTGACGTTGTGATGCTTTACCTTCGTAACAACCCCGCCGAAAGGCACGGCAGCGCCCGCATTCAGGTTCAACTTGCGCTACAGGCCGCATTCCCGTGCGCTTCGGAATGAAGCCCACCTTCGGCGCTGGGCTTCGGCAATCCTCTCCCTTCCTTCCGGCGTCTTAGGCCCCGTCGATTTGCCGCCGTGCCATTTGCAGCGGCGCTTGCCGGGTTCGCTCTTTTGCCCGCATGGGTGGCCTGCCCGTGTCTTTGCCCCGCATGTAACGCGGGCCTTTGCGCGGCGCTCTGCCCCTTTCGCTTCGAGCCTTTGCAGATCGGCGGCGGCTTGCGCGTCGAGCCTGTCTTGCAGCGGGTCGGGCATAACACCCCATGCCCCGCGCGGGCGCGTATTGGTAACGCTATCGCCCCTAACACCCCATAATCGCGCGCGCGCATTTGGGGCGCAATAATCCAACACATTCATGCCCAACGCCTTTGCAAAACGGCTGGGGGCGACTTCCCGAAGTGGCACAACCGATTTGCGTTCCCAATACCATACCGCGCCCCGTTCAAAGCCTGTCAGGGCAGCAAGAGCGGCTTGCGTAAGCCCCGCCGCAATCCTATGGGCGCGAAGCTCTGCCCCGGTGATGCAAGGGCCGCGCTTCACCACCTAGCCTTCCTTTCCATGATAACGGAAAGCGCCCTATCGGCTTTGCGGCGTCGAGCGGCTTTCTTGCGGCATCCTGTGCGGCAATACACGGCATCCGCCCGGCGATAGATCGGCACGTAATCCCCGCATTCGATGCAACACCATTGCGCCCGCAAAAGGTTTTGCATGATGCGCTTGGCGCGGTCGTTTCGGTGCCTGCGGTTGCCACAAGCCCAATGCTCTACCAAGAGCGACAGCGGGCCATCTAGGCCAATATCCACCCCGTGCGGGTCAGGTGCTGGCATGGCGGCTATCCTTCGCTGTCGTGGCGCTGGGCGCGTCTATTTGGGGGGCCACAGACGGGTTAACGGGTCGCAGTTTCAGGGCGCGGCGAAACTAACTCCCCCAAGCCTGCCATTGGCAAGGTGGGGGTAAGGTGGGGAAAACGGCGCTTGCTCTGCACTCTCCCCACCCCCACCCCACACCCCATAAGAAGGTGGGGGTGGGGGTGGATTTGTTGGTGAATAGGCAAGGCGGGGGCAAGGTGGGGGAAGGTGGGGGTAAGTGGGGAAAACATCATTCATCCCCGCTAAGGTCATTGGGGCCTAGGAAGATGTGGGGAACGTCTTTGCCCTTCTCAGTCCTAATCTTTTCGACAGACAAAACGCCCGTATCGATCCACTTGCGAAGCATGGTTTTGACGCGGGCCTTGTCGCTCGTCTTTGCAAGATTCAAGCCAAGCACCTCGGCAACCACCAAGCCCGCCCAGTTGTTGGCTTGCACGTTTTCCCGTGTGGGTTCGCCCTCGTCTGCCCGCTTCGCTATCGCGGCCCTGACTTGGCGGGCATCGTTGACGGTCACGCCCCCGAAGGCATCGGGCCACACCCAAGGGCGGATAGTCGGATATTGCGCCCCGTTGCCTATCTCCACCCCGATCTTCTGAAACCAGCGGTTACGGTCAGAGGAAGGCGGCGCAAGGTTGCTTTCCATTTCCCCGATACGGAAGAAATAGCGGAAGTCATCAACGCCCGCCTGCGCCCCCTCGCCCTCGGTCATCGGCACAAGCAAGCGGTTGAAGCGGGCCACCCCGCGCAAGGCGCCACCGCCTCGGCCATCATCTAGCGTGGGCTGCACCCCAGCCGAAGGCTTGCGGGTATGGTGGACAATCCCGATTGCAACGCCCGTGTCATGGGCAAGCCTGCGAAGGCGTTTCCCAAGGGCGCGGAAGGCTTCGTTGGTTTCGGGGCTTTCCGACAGGTCTTGCAATGGGTCGAAGATAGCCAAGGCGATACGGTTGCGCGTTATCGTCTCTGCCAGAAACGAAAAGGCGGCTTCGTTGATTTCGTTTTTCTCGCCCCGGATAAGCACAAGCTGGCGGTCATCAGCGATACCTGAAACGGGAAAGAAACGCCCGATTACTTCATCTTCGGGGATACCGTTTGCCCCTAAGACAGCCCAAGCCCGCGCGTTCAAAACGTCTTGGTCATCCTCGGCATTGTAATAAAGCACGGCTTGCGGTTCGGCGGTGCGGCCAGACAGGAAGCCCCGCCCCGTTGTCGCGTCTATGGCCTCGGCGATGCCTAGCAAGCTCTTGCCCGTCTTAGGGGCGGCAAAGGTGACTGTGACGTATCCAGCGGCGTAGGCATCGCCATACACAAAGCGGATACGCGGGATTGTCGCGGGGTCGAGCTGCTTCCAAGCCTCAAAGGCGCGAATTGTAACGGGCGGCGGCGGGTCTTCAGCGGTTGTTTGCGCGGGTGCGCCCGCTTCCGATTGTCGAGCGTTCCCGCCCGTTTCCGATTTGCTACGGTGGCGGCGCGATATTTCGGACAGATCGGCCCCGTATTGCCGCGCAAGGTGGCAAACGCTTCCCCAGCTTGTTCCCCCGCCCGCTTCAAAGCCGCGCCACTTTTCCGCGACTTCGCCCGGACGGTATTTCGTCCCCTGGCTGCTCCATCGGTCGGCTAATTCAAGCCCCGCCCCGTTGCCGCCAAAATGGGCGTGAAGGCCCATTAGGACGGTCACCCAATCGCCATAGCCGCAATCGGGGCTGATATAGCCCACAATGTCGGCAACCTCCGATTCCCCTGCCTTTAGGGCGCGGTCGCTTGCGTAAGCGGTTGTCCCCGTATCGATACGGAAAGCCCCCTGCATGGGGTCGGGTGCGCTTGCCCTTGCAAGCTTCGCCCCCTCGTGGGCGCGTAGACGCTCTGCAATGGCCTCAGGAACGCCTGTAAGGGCTTCCAGCCGCAACGGGCCATTGATTAGCGAATAGGCCCCCTGCGGCGTTACAGAGCCGGGGGCGATGATATAACCGCCATCCCCTCGCGTATCGATCCCCGCGCCCAAGATAGGCGACTTATCGGCGGTGATGCAGCGAAAGCCGCAATCACGGAAATACAGGTGAAAGCCGCCGCTCGGTGTGGCAACCGTTGGCACGGTTCCGATTAGGTGCGACAGGCCCAGCGCGGCTAGGGAAGCCTCCCCGGTGGTTTCGCCAGTTGTCTTGTCTATGTCCAGATCGACAACGAAAAGCCCGCTTGCAGAGCCGGTGGCAAGCCCCACAAGGGCATGGGGAAACCGCCGCCACCAATCCGCGATTGTTTGCAGGTCGGTCGTTGCATCCTTGAAGCCGTGGTCAGTGAGCGGCGTCTTTGCTTTTTTCAATTCGCCCCGCCATTCCTCTGGAACATGGCGGCACGGAAACACAGGGAAGCCCGCCCGCGCCCAGCTTGCCGCGACTTGGGCGGGAATGTGGGTCAGGCTGCTTTCGGTCGGAATTGCTACGGCTTCGTTCATGCCTTGCCCTTCCTTGACGCGGCTTTAACAATTTCGAGTATCTTTAGGGCGTCCTTCAATTCTGGGACGCGGGCCATGAAGCCCTCGTTGCGGTCGCGGTTCTGCCAAATAAAGACTTCGTAAAGCCCCGTTGCCGTTTGGCTTGGCGCATAGATTTCAACGACAGGCTGCACCCAGCCTTTGCGAAGCGGAAAGGGGGTCACGTTCATTCGCGGCCCTCCCCATACACCAAGGGCGCTAGGACGCCTGCCAGCGGGCCAGACAGACCCAGCAAGGCACGAAGGCGGGCAAGGCGAAGGGCGCTCATGCGTCACCCCCTTTCGCCAATGCAGCGGCGCTGGGCGGGTAGCGAAGCGCGGCGCGGTCGGTGCCAGCGGGAAGGCTGTAATGCGCGATATTCTCCGGCGCGGCGTAGCGCACTTGGATAGGCCAGCCGAAATGCTTTCGCAGCCGTTCACAGATCGAAGCTAGCCGCCATCCTTTGGCCTCGCCTATTTCGTCGCGGTGCGTGATTTCGCGCCCTTCGAGAAGGGCCGCGCATGTCCAGTAAACTTGGGTGGGGCTTGAAAACCAGCCGCTCTTTTTCATCTGCTTAGCCTCGGTTATTGATTGCCGGGGCGGGGTGCGGTATCCTTGAGTTCTGCGAAGCTTGCCCAAACGATTACCGCCCCGCCGTTGCCTCGGCGGGGTTTCGTTTAGGCGGCTACCGAATGCGAAGCTTCCCAAGCTTCTACATCGGCCCAGCGCCAGCGGGTGATTTGCGGTGACAACTTCACGGGGGTCGGAAAATTGCCTTCACTTGCCCAGCGCCAAATCGTTGCGCGGCTTACACCGAAGTGTGTGGCAAGGTCGGTATCCGCAACGTAAGCAGAGCGGTTAAGGTCGGTCTTTGCGCGTTTCGCCATGATGATGCATCCCTATGCGTGGTGCGATGGGATGATGTTGAGGCGCGATAATCGGAACGAAAACCGATAAAAGTTCCGAACTGTTTTCGATTACTTAGGACCGGGTCGCGACAGGCTAGGTTCAATGGCGGTCGCTTCCTTCCATAATGCCTTCCAAGCAAGAACAGGCATATCTTTGCCAAAAAGACGTTTTGCTTCCGCCCTGTTTGCGAATCTCCGTTTTCGGAACGCTTCGACAATTAATTGTGCGGTTTCGGCGCTAGACCAAGCGGGCGGCTTCCCAGATTTGAGAATAATTGCCTTGCTTCGCCCTTTCTCTAAAAGCCACTCCGTCAAGCCATCAAGCGGCACGGGTAGTGCATTGTCCGGCACACAGAGCGGCAACCCCGAAATTTGATGTAACATACCGCCTTTCTTGTCTTTTACAGTGCCGTTCTCTAAGTCTATGTGGAAATAAATCCACTGTGCGAGCTTTTGCCGATTTTGGTAGTCTTCTGGAAAGCCATCCAAGTAATGCAAGTCGCTTAAGTCAGTTGGTGATGAAAACCAAAATGCGCGTGGAGCCAGTCGAACAAGAGAACCAGACGCCAAACACACGCGGATATGCCGCTCAAAGTTCTTCAAGAAAACAGCAAATAGCCAGTTTCGATAGGCAATATGTTCGATGCCGTCCAAGAAAGCTGGCAATAACTCCCCGTCCATTTCGTAATCCCCGGGGCGGCCTTGGCCGGTTGGGACTAGGTCGCAATCCCAAGCGAACTGAGCCAATATTTCACTAAGCGTCACATAGCCTTCTGGACACCACATTAGCGAAACTCCACCACTTTACCGCGTTCCACTTCGGCCCCGCTCAGGAAGCCCGCCCAAGCGGCCATCATGGCGCGGCGCTTTTCGATCATGTCGCCACGGCGGTAAGCCGCTTCGACTGCGCTGCTAATGCGGTGCGCTAGCGCGACTTCGGCCATTTCGCCCGCATAGTTGGTGCGCTCTGCCGCCCAATCGCGGAACGTCGAGCGAAGGCCATGCGGAACGGCTGGGCGCTTGCTTACGCGGTCGATAAACCCTCCAGCCCCTTCGGCTTCGGCGCTTTCGTGCATCCGGCGCATAGTGGCCGAAAGGGTCATATCGGACAGCATACCCCCACGGGCGGCGGGGAAAACCAGCGGGTTCCCGTCGAGCTTGGGCAGTGCTTCCAGCATATCAACAGCCGCTTTTGAAAGCGGAACGCGATGTTCCTTTTTCATCTTCATGCGCTGGGCAGGGATAACCCATAGCCCGCGCTCTAGGTCTATTTCATCCCATGCCGCGCCCCGCACTTCGCCAGAGCGGGCGGCGGTCAAGGCCGCAAACTCCAACGCCCGCGCCCCGAAGCCTTCGCGCTTTTGCAGAGCGGCAAACCAACGCGGGGCATCATCCAACGAAAGGGCAGGGTGGTTGCCTTCAACCGCAATCTTGCTCGGTGCGGGAAGCAGCTCTTTCAGGTTGCCGCCCCAGCGGGCCGGATTGTCGCCTGTCCTATGGCCTGCCACGGTCGCCCAAGAAAGCACGGCTTCAATGCGGCCTCTAACGCGGGTCGCGGTTTCGGTCTTGGTCGCCCAGATCGGCTGCAAGACGCGAAGGACGGCGGCAGTATCAATGTCCTGCACGGGCAGCGCCCCAAGTTCTGGCATGGCATATTGCACAAGCGTGTTGCGCCATTGGTCGCGGTGCTTTTCGTTGCGGAAGGCGTCGAGCTTGGCGGCAAGCGCCTTATCAACGGCATCCTTGAACAAAAGGCCCCGGCGCTGGGCCATCACAAGCGCGGCCTTCGCGGCTTTGCGTTCCTCTACCGGGTCAATCCCGCCTTCGATCTTGTCGCGGGCAGAGCGGGCCTTTTCGCGGGCTTGGGATAGGGTCACGGTCGGGAAGCCGCCAAGGCCAATGTCGCGGCGCTTCGCCCCTACCCTGACACGCAACACCCAAGTCTTGCCGCCATTCGGGGTGATTTGAAGGTAAAGGCCAGCCACCCCGCCAACGGCAACCATCGCGTTAGACTTGCCGCCCGCATGGGCGAGGCGCTTAACGTCGAGCGGTCCAAGTTCCCCGGCTACCTTCGGCATCTTGCTTACCTTCCATCCTACCCATCCAAGAGAGAATCACAGGATAAGACGGGATGCAACGGGCAATTACAGGCAAGCGGGCGAATAGGGTTTTTTCCCTATATTTTATTGGTTCCAGCCAAGACGGGATGCAACGGGGTGTAACCCCACAATGGCGGGCTTCGGCTCCGCCATTACACGTTTCGAAATCCGACAGAGTACCCCGAGGGGCGCTTTTTTCTTTTGGTTTCCAAGGGCTTTACGGAGGCGAGCGACTTTCGGAGACTGCCGAACCGCCGGAAATCGGTCTCTAAACTGCCCGCGTCTCTTTCCGAGCGACTTTCACGTGAAGAAGGGCGGTCAGAAATTGTCTCGCGATTTTAATAGGTTGGTCGATCTGACCCAGCGTCTTTTTGTGCCACCGAATGGGTGACGACGCTGAGCTACAAAACGCGCATGATATGGCCGGTCGACTGGACGCGCTCTGGCATGACGTTCGAACGGTGGATTGGCGGGCAGATGCACTTGACGAGGCCAGTAGTCAACGTCGGGTTCGTTCCGCTGTTAGGACGCCAAGGGAGGTCCTAGATGCTTTTGAGTAGCGCCGTGATCGGCCCTTAGCGGAGGTTGGCGAAGACCGCAGAATGGAACAGATCTCACGTAGTCAGTGCGCGTCAAGGGCACCTCAATCGGAGCTGACGTCGCTTTCAGGCTGTCGAGGTGTCAATACCTATGACTGTCGACCTCCCGCAACGCGCCGCAATGCACTGAAAACTGCATTGCAATCCGTTTGACAAGTTTCGCTGCGGGTGGTGGATTGATGGCAAGGGGCGGATTTTTTGCCCGCGAGCTTTGGACGTGACACATGGCCTCTTACCGCCCGCCAGAAACCTATGAAGAACTGATCAAGCTGATCCATGACCGCTACGAGGATATGAGCAAATCCTACCAGCGGATCGCGCTTTACCTGACGCAGAACCCGAATGACGTTGCGGTGCTGTCGGTGAATGCCATCGGGGCGAAGTGCGGGATCCATGCGTCGAGCTTCGTGCGTTATGCGCAATCGCTGGGTTACAAGGGCTTCAAGGAGCTTCAGGCCGTGTTCCAGCGGCGGCTGTCGACGGCGGCACCGGGGTTCGATGCGCGGGTGCGGGCGCTCGAGGCGGAGCTGGGCGGGGCGCGCGAGGGCGAGTTGGGCTTCCTTGCCGATCTGGTGACGCGGGATGTGGCGTCGTTGCAGGACTTGCTTGCCAACATGGACGCAGGGCAATTGGCCGACGCTGCGGCGCTGATGGAGGCGTCGGATACGATCTATCTGGTCGGGCAGTTGCGGTCGGCCCCTGTGGTCGAGTTGCTCCGTTACGTCCTGACCATGCTCGGCAAGCGCACCGTGCTCCTTGATGCGGGCGGCGGGCTTGCCACCCATATGGCCAAGGTGGCGCGGCCGACGGATATGCTGTTCGTCGTGTCCTTCCGCTTTTACGCGACCGAGGTGGTGAATGTGGCAGAGGAGACGGCTGGACGGGGTGTGCCGATCGTTGCCATCACCGACAGCACGCTGTCACCCTATGCCAAGACGGCGAAGATATTGTTTGCGGTGCCGGAACACGAATACACGTTCTCGCGCAGCCTTGCGGCACCCATGTGTCTGGCGCAGGCGCTTTGCGTTGCACTTGCCGCGCGTCTGCAAAAGAACAGCACCGATCCGCGCATTCCGGTGGTGACGGGGCCGTAAAAGCGAAGGGCGCGGTTGCCCGCGCCCCCGTCGGTCACGATGGCAGTTGCATCGGTCCTTCCGGCACGGGCATGCCGCCTGCGACCGCGCCCCAGACCGACTGGTCGAAATTCACGATTGCCCCGGTCATCAGCCCTGCGTCGTCGGACACGAGGAAGTTTACCGCCCGCGCCGCCTCGGCCGGATCGACGAGGCGGCCGAAGGGCAGCGAGGCCGCGGCCTTGGCTTCCCAGTCGGCATCGCCGCCTGCGGCCTGAATCTCGCGTTCATGGTCGGATGCCATCCAGCCCACGTTCAACTGGTTCACGCGGATGCGGTTGGCCATTACCGAAAAGGCGGTGTTGGCGGTCAGCGTTGTCAGTGCGCCTTTGGAGGCGCAATAGGCGTTGATGAAGGGTTGGCCTGCGAGCGCCGAAATCGAGCCGATGTTGCAGATTGCCCCTTCGATGCCCTTGGCGATCATCAGCTTGATCGCTTCCTGCATCAGGAAATAGGGGCCGCGCACGTTGGTCGAGAACAGCTCGTCAAAGGTTTCCGGCGTGGTGTCGACGATGGTGCCGCGCGCGGTCGAGGCACCCGCGTTCACCAGAACGTCGATGCGCCCGAACAGGCGGTCGGTTTCGGCGATCACCCTGCGGCAATCTTCGATCTGTCCGAAGTCCGCTTGCAGAAAATGCGCCCAGATTCCGTGCGCTTCGGCAATCTCGCGGGCGACATGTGCGCCGCGCTCGGCATTGCGGCCCGTGATGACGATGCCTGCCGCGCCTGCCGCGGCAAGGCGGCGTGCAATGGCCGCACCGAGACCCTGCGTCGCCCCGGTGACGACGCAGATTTTTCCGTCCATGCGGTTCCCCGAGAATGTGGTCACTGCACGACCTCGTAACCGGCGGCTGCCATCACGCGCAGGAGTTCCTTGTGGCCTTTCTGGGCCATTTCCAGCGGGGGCGAGACCTTGGGGTCCTGTTCGGCTTCGACGACGAACCAGCCTTCGTAGCCGTGCTTGGCGCAGGCTTTGACGATGGCTTCGAAATCGAGGCTGCCATCGCCCGGAACGGTGAAGGCTCCTTTCACGACGGCATCGAGGAAGGATTCTTTCGTGCGGTCCAGCGCATCTACCACAGAACGGCGGATGTCCTTGGTGTGGACGTGGGTAATGCGGGCGTGATGCGTGTCGATCACGCGCAGCACATCGCCGCCGGCAAAGGCCATGTGGCCCGCGTCAAAGAGCAACGGCACGGTGGAATGCTTCATGAACAGGTCAAGCTCGGCTTCCGTTTCGACCGCCGCTGCCATGTGGTGGTGATAGCTGATCGGCATGCCGTTGGCGGCGCACCAATCGGCGAAATCACTGACCTTGCGGCCATAGACGGCCATTTCGGCCTCGGTCAGTTTGGGTTTGGTGGCGAGGGGGGCCGATTTGATGCCCTGAACCGACCGCGCGGTTTCGCCATAGACGATGCAGGGCGCGCCTGCGGCCTTGAAGAAGGCGTGCTGGGCTGCAACGCGGTCTTTCTCGACCTCGATATCCCCGTCGAGCAGCAAGCCGGAAAACCAGCCCCCGCAGACGGAAATGCCGTATTTCTTCAGGATCGGGCCAAGTTCGGCCATGTCCATCGGGAAGCGGCGGCCCGTCTCCATCCCCGTGAAGCCTGCGACCGAGGCTTGGCGCAGACATTCCTCAAGGCTCACATCGTCCGAGAGTTCGGCGAGGTCGTCGTTCCACCATGCGATCGGGGCGATACCAAGTTTGGCTTTCATAGTCTTTCTCACACTCCAACGCGCTGTTTTGCGCGGATTTCTTCCTGATGGGCGCGGGCCTTGTTGACGCTTGCGCGGTCCGACACTTCCGGCACGCCCACATCCCAATCGGCATCGCCCGGCACCCAGGCATAGGCATCGGTCACGATGGAAATGACGGTGGTGCGGTCATTCCCCTTGGCCCATTCCATTGCCGCTTCCAGATCGGCAAGGCTTTCGCAATGGCGCGTGGCGGCCCCCATCGAGGCGGCATGGGCCGCGAAATCGACGTGAAGCGGGGCGTCTGCGTTCTGGATGCGGCAGTCTTTCAGCAGGTTGTTGAAGCCGGGGACACCCTTGAACTGTTGCAGGCGGCTGATGACAGCATAGCCGCCATTGTCGCAGACGACGACGATCATCTTGTGGCCCGAAAGCACGGTGGAATAGATGTCCGAGTTCATCATCATATAGGTGCCGTCACCCAGCATGACGATGGGCGTACCACCCACGGCACCGGGGCCGGATTGGGCCATGGCGCAGCCCCAGCCTGCCGCGATTTCGTATCCCATGCAGGAGAAGCCGAATTCCAGATCGAAGGTGTTCGGCGCCTTGACGCGCCAGCCCTTGGCCACCTCGCCCGGGATGCCACCTGCGGCGGCGATCAGCGTGTCTTTCTCTCCGGCCGCCGCGTTCACCACGTTCACCACCTGTGCATAGGTCGGGACGGGCGCGTTGGTCGGGGTCTGGTGGTCGTCAAGCAGGGCGTCCCATTCCGCGAAAAGCGCCTTGGCGCGGGGCAGGTGGGTCTTTGGTGCTTTCCACGCGCCAAGGGCGGCGTCGAGTTCGTCGATCCCTTCGAGCGCATCGCTCACCACGGCAAGGGCGCGGTGCTTGATCGCGTCGAAGCGGGCGGCGTTGATCGAGATGAAGCGGGCAGTCTTGGAGAAGGCGGTCCACGAGCCGGTGGTGAAATCCTGCAAACGCGTGCCGATGGACAGGATCACATCCGCCTCGGCGGCCAGGGTGTTGGCCGAGGTGGAGCCGATGATGCCGATGGGGCCGGCATGGACGGGGTGGTGATGGGTCAGCGCGCCCTTGCCCGCGATGGTTTCGACCACGGGAATGCCGCGCTCGGCCGCGAATTTGGCAAGGGCGGTTTCCGCGCCCGAATAGCGCACGCCGCCGCCTGCGATGATCAGCGGCTTCTTGGCGGTTTTGAGCAGTGCCGCCGCTTCGGCGATCGTGCTGCGGTCGGGACGCGGGCGGGGAATGGCCCAGACGCGGGGTTCGAAGAACACGGCCGGATAGTCGAATGCGATTTCCTGCGTGTCCTGCGGCAGGCCGATGAAGGCGGGGCCGCAATCGGCGGGGTCGAGCATCGCGGCCACGGCCTGCGGCAGGGACGAGATGATCTGCGCCGGATGGGTGATGCGGTCCCAGTAGCGGGTCACGGATTTGAACGCGTCGTTCACCGTCGTGGTCGGGTTGTTGAAGTGTTCGACCTGTTGCAGCACCGGATCGGGCAGGCGGTTGTTGAACGTATCCCCTGCGATCAGCAGCAGCGGCAGGCGGTTGGCATGGGCCGTGCCCGCCGCCGTCACCATGTTCAGTGCGCCCGGCCCGATGGAGGAGGTGGCGATCATGATCTGGCGCCGCCGCTTGGCCTTGGCAAAGCCGATGGCGGCCAGCGCCATCGACTGTTCGTTCTGGCCGCGCCATGTGGGAAGTTGGTCCTGCACGGCTTCGAGAGCTTCGGACAGGCAGGTCACGTTGCCGTGGCCGAAGATGCCGAAAACTCCGGCGAAGAGCGGCACGCGCTGGCCGTCGATTTCCGTGAACTGCACCGTCAACCAACGCACCACGGCCTGCGCCATCGTCAGGCGAATCGTCGAGTGTTCCATAGGGTCTCCTCCCTCAATCTTGGTCGCGACCATAATATCGCGCATTGTATGTTGACAATAGGTGTTTAACGCAATGAATATTGCAATGACTGAATCGGGAGGAAAAGACATGATCCGGATCGCTGTGCTCGGCTGCGGGCGCATCGGCGTGATGCACGCCGCAAACATCGCCGCCCATCCGCGGGCCGTGCTGGCGGGAGTGTTCGACATCCATGCCCCGGCCGCGCAGGCGGTGGCCGCCAAGACGGGTGCGCAGGTCTTTGGTTCCGCCGAAGCGGTATTCGCTTCTGCGGATGTCGATGCAGTCCTTATTGCCACGGCGACCGACACCCATGCCGACCTTCTGGAGCTGGCTGTTGCGGCGGGCAAGCCTGTGTTGTGCGAAAAGCCCATCGACCTGAGCCTTGAGCGGGTGAACCGCTGTGCAACGACCATTGCAGGCACCAAGGTCGCGATCCAGCTTGGCTTCGTGCGCCGCTTCGATCCGGGCCATGCCGCCGTGCGCCGCGCCATCACATCGGGCGAGATCGGCGAATTGCATCAGGTCGTCATCACCTCGCGCGATCCGGGGATGCCGCCGCCCGCCTATACCGCCGTGTCGGGCGGGATTTTGCGCGACATGACGATCCACGACCTCGACATGGCTCGCTTCATTCTGGGCGAAGAGGTGACGGAAGTCTTTGCCACCGGTTCGCGGCTGGTCGATCCGGCGCTGATGGACAAGCTGGGGGATTACGACACGGTCACGGTTGTTCTGAAAACGGCGAGCGGCAAACAGGCGATCATCAATAACTCGCGGCAGGCGGTTTACGGATACGACCAGCGGGTTGAGGCGCTTGGCACCAAGGGGATGGCCCTGTCAGAAAACCGCCGCGCGCACGAGATGACGCTGCACAAGGCTGATTTCACCGACCGCGCCGAGCCATTGCTCAACTTTTTCATCGAGCGCTACCGCGAGGCGTTTGACGCCGAGATTTCGGAATTCGTCGATGCGGTCGAGACGGGCCGCGCCCCTTCGGTCGGGTTCGAGGATGGCCGTCTGGCGCTGGTTCTGGCCGAAGCTGCCTTGAAGTCGATCACCGAAGGGCGCGTCGTCGCCGTTAAGGAGTTGAACTGATGTATTCCCGCTTCGGTCTATTCATCGCTGGACAGTGGCAGGCCAGTGTCACGGGGGCGACCGCGCCCGTGTTCAGCCCCGTCACCGAGCAATCCTTGGGTGATTGCCCGGTGGCATCGGTCGCAGACACGGAAGCGGCGATTGCTGCCGCAGCGTCAGGGTTCAAGGCATGGTCGGCGACGCCCGCCTTCGAGCGCGCCGATATCCTGCACCGCATCGCCGACGAGATGATCCGCCGCACGGATGAGGCGGCGCGGATGATTTCGCTGGAAACCGGCAAGCCCATCGCCCAATCCGGTCGGGAATGGGGCCTGTCGATCGACCAGTTCCGCTGGTATGCCGAAGAGGCCCGCCGCATCTATGGCCGCATCATCGAAAGCCGCGTGCCGGGCGGGCGGTTCGAGGTTCACCATGAACCTGTCGGCATCGTCGCGGCCTTTACCGCATGGAACTTTCCCGCAGCCCTGATCGCAAGGAAGGTGGCCCCCGCCCTTGCAGCAGGCTGTGCGACCATCCTGCGCCCCTCCTCCCAGACTCCGGGCGTGGCGATGGTCATGGTTGACTGCTGCCGTGCGGGGGGCTTGCCCGCCGGCGCAGTCAATCTGGTTGTCGGTCCGACCACTGCCACCTACGCGCCGATCATGGCCGCGAAATCGGTGCGGAAGGTGTCGTTGACCGGATCCACCCGTGTTGGCCAGCAGATGATCCGCGACGCGGCGGCAACGTTGAAGAAGGTGTCGATGGAGTTGGGCGGCAATGCCCCCGTCATCGTCTATGACGACGCCGATCTGGACTATGCGCTGAACATGGCGGTGCCGACCAAGTTCGCCAATGCCGGTCAGGTCTGCGTCACCGGCGACCGTTTCTATGTGCATGAACGCCTGCACGACGCCTTCGTCGAAGGCTTCGTGACCCGCGCCAAGGCGATCAAGCTGGGCGACGGGCTGGACCCGAGTGTGGGCATGGGGCCGCTGATCAATGCGGGCCGTCTGGCCGAAATGGAGAAGATCGTGGCCGGTGCCGTGCAGGCGGGGGCCAAGGTTGTGACCGGCGGTGCGCGGGCGCAGGGGTTCAACGCGGGGCATTTCTATGAACCCACCGTTCTGACCGGATGCACCGACGACATGGGCGTGATGGCGGACGAAAACTTCGGTCCCATCGCCGCAATCACCCCGTTCTCGACCGAGGACGAGGTTTTGGCCCGCGCCAACGCCTGCGACATGGGTCTGTCGGCCTATGCCTTTACCACCAACCCCGCCCGCGCCCGCCGCACGGTGGCCGCGCTCAAGGCTGGCATGGTGGGGATCAACTCCTTTGCGATGGCCGCATCGGAAGCCCCCTTCGGTGGCACCAATCACTCCGGCATGGGCCGCGAAGGCGGGATCGAAGGCATCCGCGATTACCTCGACGTCAAATCCAGCCAGATGGTGTGGGCATGATACCGAACAAGCTGAAAGCGCTGTGGGCCGCAGGCAAGCCCACGATCAACGGCTGGTGCAGCATCGGCAACCCGTTCACCGCCGAGATCATGGCGGCGCAGGGGTTTGACAGCATCACCATCGACATGCAGCACGGGGCACTGGATTATTCCAGCGTCCTGCCGATGTTTCAGGCGATGCGGGCCAGCGGGGCCACGTTGATGGCCCGCGTGCCGTGGAACGAGCCGGGCATCATCATGAAGGCGCTGGATGCGGGGGCTTACGGCATCATCTGCCCGATGGTGAACAATGCCGAGGATGCCGCCCGTTTCGTCAGCTATCTGCGCTATCCCCCGCACGGGCAGCGCAGTTTCGGGCCGACCCGCGTGTCCTTTGCGGCGGGCGCGAATTACGCGGGCGAGGCGAACGACAACATGCTTGCTTTCGCCATGATCGAAACGGCGGACGGGATGGCGAACCTTGACGCCATCGCGGCGACGCCCGGTCTTGACGGTATCTACGTCGGCCCCGCCGACCTGACGTTGTCGTTGACTCAAGGCCGCCTTGCCCCCGGTTTCGACCGCGAAGAACCCGAGATGATCGCGGCGTTGCAAACGATCCTTGCGGCCTGCAAGAAGAACGGCATCCGCGCCGCCCTGCACTGTGGCACGCCGGAATACGCCGCCCGCGCCATCGGCTGGGGGTTCGATATGACGACCGTGGGGGGCGACAGCCGTTTCCTCGCCGCTGCCGCAGGGGCTGCCGTGGCGGGATTCCGCAAGTTGACGGATGGCGTGACCGGAAAGACGGAAAAGGGGGGCTACTGATGCCGCATATCCTGATCGCCGGAAAGCTGCACCCCGCGGGGCTGGCCCTGCTCGATGCGACGACGGGTGTCACCTACACCCATGTCGAGGAGATCAGCGAAGAAAGCTACCAGCCCTATCTGGAGCAGGCGGACGGCATGGTGATCCGCACCCAGCCGATGACGGCGGCCAGCGTGGCGAAAGCCGCCAAGGTGCAGATCGTGTCGCGCCACGGGGTCGGCTATGATGCGGTGGATGTGAAGGCGCTGAACGCGCGGGGGATTCCGCTGTGCATCGTCGGCGATGTGAACTCGGTTTCCGTGGCCGAACACGCGATGATGCAGATCCTTGCCTGCGCCAAGCAGTTGGTGCGGTCGGACCGCGCCGTGCGGAACGGGCCTTGGGGCTGGCGCAACAAGCTGGAACAGGGCGAGGTGTCGGGAAAGACGCTTTTGATCATCGGCTATGGCCGGATCGGTCGGCATCTGGCGGTGATGGCATCGGCTTTCGGCATGAAGATCATGGCCTATGACCCCTATCTTGCGGCCAAGGGCTGGCCCGAAGGGCAGGTTGCCGATGCGGGCGATCTTTTGGCCGGATTGGCGGCAGCCGACTTCGTTTCGGTGCACATCCCCAAGGCGGACAAGCCGATCATCGGGACGGCAGAGATCGCGTCGATGAAGCGCGGGGCGAT
Organism: Paracoccaceae bacterium; assembly: GCA_027489375.1. Taxonomy (GTDB): domain Bacteria; phylum Pseudomonadota; class Alphaproteobacteria; order Rhodobacterales; family Rhodobacteraceae; genus Paragemmobacter. Next base: position 176,329 of record JAIXZW010000019.1, read on the forward strand.
CATCGTGAACACCGCGCGCGGTGGGATCGTGGACGAGGCGGCGCTGGCCGATGCGTTGCGGTCGGGGCAGATTGCCGCCGCAGCTCTGGATGTATTCGACGCAGAACCGCCCGCGCCCGACCACCCGCTTCTGGCCTTTGATCAGGTGATCCTGACACCGCACACCGCGGGCCTGACCGCCGAGGCGGCAGAGCGTATGGCCGTCTCTTCGGTGCAGAACGTGCTCGATTTCTTTGCCGGACACCTCGATCCGGCGCTTGTCGTCAATGCCGCGGCCCTGACGGGCGCAAAGGAACTTGTGAAATGACAAAACCCAAATTGCGGATCGGCCTGATCGGAACGGGCTTCATGGGCAAGGCCCATGTCTTCGGCTTCACCTCGGCTCCGCGCGTGTTCGAGCTGCCGTTCGATCTGGAACTGCACACCGTGGCCGACATCACGGATGAGGCAGCGGAACGTGCCCGTCAGACGCTGGGCTTTGCCCATGCGACGAGTGACTGGCGCACGATCATGGCGAACCCCGAGATCGACCTTGTGTCGATCACCGCGCCGAATGCCTTGCACAAGGAAATGTCGCTGGCCGCGATTGCCGCCGGTAAGCATGTCTATTGCGAAAAGCCGTTGGCCCCGCTGGCCGTTGATGCTCTGGAAATGACGCTGGCCGCCGAAGCCAAGGGCGTGAAGACGCAAGTCGGTTTCAACTACCTGTGCAACCCGATGCTGGCCCTTGCGCGCGACATGATCGCGGGCGGCGAGTTGGGCGAGATACGTGGATATCGCGGCATCCATTGTGAAGATTACATGGCCGATCCGGCGGGCAACTACACCTTCCGCCACGATCCGGCAGGTGGCGGGGCGCTCGCCGACATCGGGTCGCACGCTCTGGCAACGGCGGAATTCCTGTGCGGGCCGATCACCCGCGTGATGGGCGATTGCATCACCATGATCGCCGAACGCCCCGACGGACGCGGCGGGCGCAAGGCGGTTACGGTCGATGACGTGGGCCGCGCCTTCCTGCGGTTCGATAACGGCGCGACCGGCAGCATCGAGGGGAACTGGATCGCCACGGGTCGCAAGATGCAGCACGATTTCGAGGTTTACGGCACCAAGGGCGCATTGGCCTTCAGTCAGGAACGGTTCAACGAACTGCATTTCTTCTCGACCGCCGATGCCAAGGGCCGCCAGGGTTTCCGCCGGATCGAGGCCAGCCCCGACCACCCGCCCTATGGCCTGTTCTGCGTCGCGGCGGGCCACCAGATCGGCTTCAACGATTTGAAGGCCATCGAGGTCGCGGGCTACATCAACGCCATCGCGGGCAAAGCGCCGGAACCGTTCAACTTCCGCGCGGGCCTTCGCATCCAGACGCTGGTGGAGACCATCCAGCGGTCGTCGGCGGCGCAAGCTTGGCTTGATGTGAAATGACGCTGTCGGTCGGGGTCATCGGTCTGGGCGTGATGGGCGCGGAACATCTGCGCCTCTTGCGCGAGGAAACGGGCGGCGCGCGTGTCGTGGCGATTTGCGATGCCGATGCAGATCGGGCGCAGGTGCTTGCAGGCGACGCGCAGGTCTTTTCCGACCCGCTGGCCCTGATCGCTGCAAGCGGGGTGGAGGCGGTCGTGATCGCCTCGCCCGATGTTACGCATGCGGGGCTGGCGCTGGCCTGTCTTGCCGAGGGCAAACCCGCGCTGTGCGAAAAACCGCTGGCGTCTACCGCGGCCGAGGCGCTCTCCATCGTCGATGCCGAAGTGGCGGGCGGCAAACGCCTTTTGCAGATCGGCTACATGCGCCGTTTCGATCCGGCCTATGCCGAGATGCAAGCGGTGAGGAATGCGGGCGGGATCGGTGCACCTGTGGTCTTGCACAACATCCACCGCAACGCCGCCGCACCCGACTGGTTTACGGGTCCGATGGCCGTTACGAATTCCTTCGTGCACGAAATCGACATCAGCCGCTGGCTGCTCGGGTCCGAACTCGTCTCGGCCATCGTGCATTCCGCCCCCGGCGGCGACCCGCTGATGATCACGATGGAGACGGACAAGGGCGAGATCGTCTCGACCGAGGTCTTCATGAATGCGCATTACGGCTATCACGTCCACGCCCAGATGGTCGGGCGCGAAGGCACGGTCGAGATGGCAGCTCCCACGGTCACGCTGATGAACCGCGCGCGCCAGCATGGACATGGTTTCCCCGCCAACTGGGTGCCGCGCTTTGCCGATGCCTATCGCATCCAGATGCGGGCATGGGTCGACTCTGCTTCCAGCGGGGTTCCGACGGGCGCTTCGGCCTGGGACGGATACGTTGCAACGGCTGTTGCAGAACAAGTTGTCACCGCATTGCAGACCGGGTCCAAGGCGCAGCTTTTCCTCGGAGCGCGGCCTGCCCTCTACGCCTGATTCACCGATATACCGAACAGAAAGCCAGTCCCATGTCGATCCGCTTCGCCCTCAACCGGACCTGTGCGCCGCAACTGCCGCTCGATGATTTCATCCAGCTTGCCATGGCGGCAGGTGTGCATGCCGTTGAAATCCGCAACGACATCGAGGGCCGCGAATTTGCCGATGGCACGCCGGCGGCGGAGGTAAAGGCGAAGCTTGATGCCGCAGGGCTGGCGGTGGCTTCGGTGAACGCCCTGCAACGCTTCAACGAATGGACGCCGGATCGGGCGAAAGAAGCCGAGGCGATCATCGCCTATGCCGCCGCCCTTGGCGCGCCCGGTGTGGTGCTGTGCCCTGTCCATAACGAGGACAATGGCTGGACCGAGGCCGAGGCCGAACGCAACCTGCGCGACGGGTTGCGTCAGTTGCGCCCGATTTTGCAGGCGCATGGCGTGACCGGTTACGTGGAGCCTCTTGGAATGAGAGGGTCGACCATGAAACGGCAGGATATGGCCGTTGCCGCTGTCACCGATATCGACGGCTGGGACGCGTATGAATTGTGTTATGACACGTTCCAGTTCTTCCGTTGCGGCGACACGCAGCTTTTCCCCGACCGCATCGGTCTGGCGCATATGTCGGGCATTTCACGCGCCGACCTCGGCCCCGCCGACCTGACCGAACCGGATCGCGGGCTGATCTTCATCGACGACCGCGTGGGAAATGTCGCGCAACTGCGCAGCCTTTTTGCCTCCGGATACAAGGGGTTCGTCTCGATGGAGCCGTTCAGCACGACGGTCCAGCAGGACCCCGACCTGATGTCGCGCCTGCGCGCCAGCCTTGAATATGTGGGCGCCTTGCTTCCCAAGGCGGCCTGACGAACCACGCAGCGGCGCCACGTCCCTGCGGTTCGGGCGTGGTGCATCTCGCAATGCAATGAAAATGGCTTTGCAAGAAAAATTGCCAAAAACAAAAATTGACAAAACAATTGGAACCGCATTTGATACTCGCAGGCGAAAGTCGCCATCCGGCCAAGGGAGCCGGTGATTCCAAGGGAGGAATACGAATGAAAAAGACTCTGCTGCTCGCATCGGTCGCGATTGCCAGCTTGACGTCCGCAGCCTCGGCCGCCGATCTCAAGGTTTGCGTGAGCTGGTCGAACTTCCGCGAAGAGCGCTGGAAGACCGACGAAGCCGCGATCAAGGGTGCGCTCGACGCCGCTGGTGCGGAATACATCTCGGCTGATGCCCAGACCTCGGCCACCAAGCAGCTGGCCGATATCGAAGGCATGATCACGCAGGGCTGCTCGGCTCTGATCATCCTCGCACAAGACTCCGCCTCGATCGGGCCGGCCCTCGACGCCGCCCAGGACGCGGGCATTCCGGTCGTCGGCTACGACCGCATGATCGACGATCCGCGCGCCTTCTATCTGACCTTCGACAACGTCGAAGTCGGCCGTATGCAGGCCCGCGCCGTTCTGGAAGCTGCCCCCAAGGGCCGCTACGTCATGATCAAAGGCTCGCCGGTTGACCCGAACGCAGACTTCCTGCGCGGTGGCCAGCAGGAAGTGCTGCAGGCGGCAATCGACGCCGGTGACATCACCATCGTCGGCGAGGCTTACACCGAAGACTGGCAGCCCGCCAACGCCCAGAAGAACATGGAACAGATCCTGACCGAGACGAACAACGGCGTTGACGCCGTGGTCGCTTCGAACGACGGCACCGCCGGTGGCGTTGTAGCCGCGCTGACCGCGCAGGGCATGGCCGGTATCCCGGTTTCGGGTCAGGACGGCGACATGGCCGCTCTGAACCGTGTGGCTCTCGGCACCCAGACCGTTTCGGTGTGGAAAGACAGCCGCGCATTGGGCAAGGCCGCCGGTGAGATCGCCGTCGCTCTGGCCGGTGGCACCGCGATGGACGCTGTCGAAGGCGCTGCAAAATTCACCTCGCCGGGTGGTAAAGAACTGACCTCGGTCTTCCTGAAGCCGGTTCCGATCACCAAGGACAACCTGAACGTGGTTCTCGACGCGGGCTGGATTGCCAAGGACGTGCTCTGCGCTGGCGTCACTGGCGAAGTTGCCGTCTGCAAATAAGTTGACGGACTGAAGATTGCGGCGTCCCGTTCATCGGGACGCCGCGCTCAAAACGGACGGGACTGCCCGTGCGGTAGCCCGAGGGGAGGAGAAACTGACATGACTGACACCGGGCAGGTAGCCACTGCGCCCGCGCAGAAGCGTGGCATCATCGACACGCTGGAACTCGATGTCCGGCTTCTCGGGATGCTCGTCGCTTTCGCCGCGATTGCGCTCGTCTTCACCATCTGGACGGGCGGCACCTTCGTCAGTCCGCGCAACGTCTTCAACATTTCCGTTCAGGCCGTGCCTGTGGCGATCATGGCTTGTGGTATGGTCTTCGTGATCGTCGCGCGCCAGATCGACCTGTCGGTCGGTTCGATGCTGGCCATGTGTTCCGCCGTCATGGCGATGAGCCAGGCCACCTGGCTGCCGCAGGCGATGGGTCTGGAATACGGCAGCCCCGTCATTCTGGTCGTGACCATCATCCTCGGCTTTGCCGTCGGCACCGGCATGGGCGCGATCACCGGTTGGCTGGTCGGCTATCAGCGTATCCCGTCTTTCATCGTCACGCTGGGCGGGTTGTTCGTCTGGCGCAACGTCAACTGGTATACGACAAATGGTCAGTCGGTTTCCCTGACCGACCCGCATCTGTTGATGTTCGGCGGCACCGAAGGTGTTCTGGGCGCGCCTGTCAGCCTCGTCCTTGGCCTGATCGCGTCGGTGGCTGCGGTTCTTGGCCTGCTCTCGGCGCGGCGCAACAAGCAAAGCCACGGCTTCGTCGTCAAACCCGTCTGGGCCGAAGGCGTGATGATGGCGATGGTCGTCGGCGCGATCATGCTCTTCGTCACATGGCTGTCGCGCTATCCGGTGCCCGAGGCCAAGCTGAAACGCCTGTTCGAGGCGCGGGGCGAGGTGATGCCCGAAGGCTACACCGCCATGCATGGTCTGCCGATCTCGGTCATCATCCTGATCGTCGTCGCGGTGGGCATGACCATCACCGCCCGCAAGACCCGCCTTGGCCGCTATATCTTTGCTATGGGCGGCAACCCCGACGCAGCGGAACTGTCGGGCATCAACACCCGTGCGCTGACGGTCAAGATCTTCGCGCTGATGGGGTTCCTCTGCGGTCTGGCCGCCCTCATTGCCCAAGCCCGCCTGCAAAGCCACGGCAATGACATCGGGATGCTGGAAGAATTGCGCGTGATCGCTGCCGCCGTGATCGGTGGCACGGCACTGGCCGGAGGCGTCGGCACGATCTATGGCGCGGTTCTGGGTGCCCTGATCATGCAGTCGCTGCAATCGGGCATGGCAATGGTCGGCGTGGACACCCCCTTCCAGAACGTCGTCGTGGGGCTTGTCCTCGTGATCGCGGTCTGGGTCGACATCATCTATCGCAAGCGCATGGGGCTGACGAAATGAGCAACACCCGCACTCCCCTCGTCGAGATGCGCGACATCTCGATCGCCTTCGGTGGCGTCAAGGCCGTGGACCATGTGTCGATCGACCTTTACCCCGGCGAGGTCGTGGGCCTCTTGGGCCACAACGGCGCGGGCAAATCGACGCTCATCAAGATTTTGGCCGGAGCCTATCAGGCCGACCACGGCGAGATCCTGATCAACGGCGAAAAGGTCGAAATCCGCAACCCGCGCGATGCACGGGCGCAGAACATCGAGACGATCTACCAGACGCTCGCGCTGGCGGATAACCTCGACGCCGCCTCGAACCTGTTCCTCGGGCGCGAGATCATGGCGAACGGCCTGATGAACGATGCCAAGATGGAGGCCGAGACCCGCAAGATCATGGGTCGCCTCAACCCCAACTTCCGCAAGTTCAACGTGCCGGTTTCGGCTCTGTCGGGCGGTCAGCGCCAGTCGGTCGCTATCGCGCGGGCGGTCTATTTCAACGCCAAGATCCTGATCATGGACGAACCGACCGCCGCGCTTGGCCCGCACGAAACGCAGATGGTGGCCGAACTCATCCAAGAGTTGAAGGCGCAAGGCTTGGGCATCTTCCTGATCGAGCATGACATCCACAACGTCATGAAGCTGTGCGACCGGGCCTGCGTCATGAAGAACGGGCAACTCGTCGGGACCGTCAAGGTTGACGATGTTACCGATGACGACATCCTCGGGATGATCATCATGGGCAAGAAACCGGCCAAGGCGGCCTGACGGGTGCGCCGGAAGGCGCGCCCCCCCCATCAAATCAAAGGCACAACATGATCAGATACGCCGTCGTCGGCGCTGGCTGGATTTCGCAGGAAGCGTTCATGCCTGCGGTCGCCACGACCGGAAACTCGCGCATGCAGGCGATCGTATCCGGCAGCGCTGATGCCGCGCAAAGGTTGGCTGATTTCCACGGCGTCCCGGAGGTCGTGGATTACGCCGGATACGACGCGCTTCTGGCGAGCGACCGGATCGACGCGGTCTACATCGCTTTGCCGAATTCCATGCACGCGGACTATGCCATCCGCGCCTTGCGGGCGGGCAAGCATGTCATGGTGGAAAAGCCGCTTGCCGTCAGCATGGCCGAAAGCGAGGCGATGGTTGCGGCCGCGCGTGAAAGCGGCCGTTACTTGATGACCGCCTACCGCCTGCACAACGAACCCGGCACCCATGCGATGATCGACGCCGTGCGTCACGGGGCCATCGGAGATGCGGTCTATTTCGGGGCAACCTTCGGCTTCCAGACGCAAATGGGCAACCACCGGCTGAAAGCGGGCCACTGGGGCGGGGCGCTGCCGGATGTCGGGGTCTACTGCCTGAATGCCGCGCGCCATGTCTTTGCCGCCGAACCCGTCGCCGTGCAGGCGATGTCCAGCCGCCCTGCCGCCGATCCGCGCTTTTCAGAGATCGACGCGAGCCTTGCCGTGACCTTGCGTTTTCCCGGCGACCGGTTGGCGCAATTCTTCTGCTCCTTCGGCTCGGCCGAGACGGAAACGATCCGCATCGTCGGATCGAAGGCCGAGCTGATCCTCGACCCCGCGTTCAAGTTCGACTCCGTTCTGCAAATGACGGTGCGCACGCCAGGAAACGAGCAACGCCAGACCTTCCGTCAGGTCGACCACTTCGCGGGCCAGATCGCCTATTTCTCGGATTGCATCGAGCAAGGCATCGCACCCGAGGCCGATGGCGAAGAAGGTCTCGCCGACATGCGCGCCCTTCTGGCCATCGACGAGGCCGCCAGAACTGGTGAGACAGTGCGGCTGGAACCCCGCGCCTTCGGCCGCGGCATCGACGCAGACATGCTCCGCCACCTTCCCGTGACCGACCGCCGCCTGTTGGTCTGACCTGACCAGCAAAGACGCCGTGAAGATCGGATAAATCCGTGTGAAGTTTGCCTTGTGATTTTCTTCCTGCGTGACGTTGTGTCGTATGCTCTTCGGCCGCCATCTCTTTGGAACTATATCGGTGTCCGTGTGCAGCGTCGATTTCGGACAAGAGAGAATATACATGTTGCGATTGTGACGTATTCCGCCGTCCGTCGCCGAATGATTTTGAACAGCAGGTCTGATTTTGGAGCGGAGAGCTCGGACCCATCGGTTTCGGGCTATGCTGCTTGACGCTGATGGTTCAAGCGGCGGTTTTGGATGGTTTGGTGTTTGATGCGCTTCCTTTCGGCTAGGATGTTTTCGCCGCGCCCGAAGTAGACGTCAGCCGGGGTCAGGTTGCCGATGCTCTCATGGTAACGACGGTTGTTGTAGTGGTCGATGAAGGCGGCGATTGCGGCCTCAAGTTCGCCCACGAGGAAGTAGTTTTCGAGCAGGACGCGGTTCTTCAGGGTCTGGTGCCAGCGCTCGATTTTGCCCTGGGTCTGGGGATGCATCGGCGCGCCGCGAACATGTTTCATGCCTTTGTCTTCGGGGTATTTGGCTAGATCGTCAGCGATGTAGGACGAGCCATTATCGCTAAGCAGGCGCGGTTTGTGCAGAACCCTGGCGCTGTCGCAGCCTGATGCGGCCAACGCGATGTCGAGCGTGTCGGTGACATCCTCGGCCCGCATGATGCCGCAGAGTTTCCAGCCCATGATGTAGCGGGAATAGTCGTCGAGGATCGTGGACAGGTAAAACCAGCCCCAGCCGATGACCTTGAGATAGGTGAAGTCGGTCTGCCACATCTGGTTTGGCGCTACCGTCTTGTCCTTGAACTCATCTGCCGCCTTGATGACGATATAGGCCGGGCTGGTGATCAGGTCGTGGGATTTGAGCAGCCGGTAGATCTAAGCCTCTGACACAAAATACTTTTCTTTATCGGCGAACTTGACGGCCAACTCGCGCGGCGACAGTTCCGGCTCGTCCAGCGCCAAGGTGACGATCTGGTTCCGCACCTGATCGGGGATGCGGTTCCAGACCCGAGAAGGGGAAGAGAGCCTGTCCTCCAACCCCTCGGGCCCATGTTCGACGAAGCGGTCATACCACCGGTAAAACGTGGTGGGTGGGATGCTGATCTTGGACAGGGTGCCCCTGACGGACAGATGCGATTGCTCCACCAGCCGGATGATTTCGAGCTTCTCAGCGGCTGGGTATCTCATTCGTGGTCGCCCCCAGCCCCGGTCATGTTTTTTTTGAGCAGACGGTTTTCAAGGCTGAGATCGGCCACCAGTTCCTTCAGCGCCAAAGCCTCGGCGCGCAGATCCTTCACCTCGCCTGTCGACCGTCGGGAAAACGATCCCCCGGATCGTTTTCTGATCCTCCTCACACCTGGCGGGCCGTATCGCCGGCCAGCCGCTTCTTGCCGGCCTCGAGAAATTCCTTCGACCAGCTGTAATAAAGGCTCTGGGCGATCCCTTCCTTGCGGCACAGCTCGGCTATGCTGTCTTCGCCACGAAGGCCGGATAGCACGATCCGGATCTTCTCCTCGGACGAATGCAACTTTCGCGTCGCACGCCGGATGTCCTTCACCACCTGCTCGGCAGGGGCCTTCGTCGTCACGGGGTTCTTTCTCATCTTCAACTCCAATTGGGTCAAGATGAGCCCCAAACTTTCCACTACGCAATCACGCTAAACCGTTCCATGGGCGATGAAGGCGGACAGTGTGTGAATGTGAACAGCCACCGCTGCCAGAAGCAATTTCAAGCAGAGGTGGCCTGCATCTATTACCTGGTCTACAGTCCGAGGTCGAGCAGCGCCTGCCGCATCACTTTCGGGTCGGCATCGACACCAGTCCAGTATTTGATGCCGATCACCCCTTGCTGAACTAGCATTCCCAGCCCGTCGACCGTTCGGCAGCCCTGCGCCTGTGCTGCCTGCAAGAGGCGGGTCACGGGCGGATTGTGGATACCATCGGCCACCACCATGTCCGGCGTCAAGCTGCCCGTATCGATGTCTGGCATCGCCTCGACATCTGGGTAAAGCCCGACCGAGGTGGCGTGGATCACGATGTTGGTGTCTCTCGGCACTGCGAATGGACCTGTCCAAGCTGCATAGCTTGCCGTTGCGGGCGTGCGGGCATTTAGCAGAGCCACGACTTCTTCCGCCCGCGCCGCAGAGCGGTTGACAATCAGGATCCGCGCGGCACCGGCCAGCGCCATCTCGACTGCTACGGCTCGTGCTGCCCCGCCTGCGCCAAACAGCACCACCGATTTGCCTTTTGGGTCCACCACCTCGCGTAATGCGGCGACGAAGCCGCGACCGTCGGTGTTCTCGCCGATGAGCCTGTCGCCTACCCGGACGATGGTGTTAACTGCCCCAATTATCTCGGCCGATTGCCCCAGCCCGTCCAGATGCGTGATCACCGCAACTTTGTGCGGGATGGAACAGTTGAACCCCTGCCAGCCCATTGCCCGCGCACCGCGCACTGCATCGCCAAGGTCGGAGGGTGTGACCTCCATATTCAGATAGCGCCAATCAAGACCGTGATGGGCGAAGGCTGCCTCGATCATCGCGACCGTGGGGTTCTCGGCAGCGGGCTGGGCGAAAGAGCCGGTGATCGGCAGGAGAAAGTTCATGGGATCGGTCCTTTAAAGTCAGAGAGTGCGGTTGTCGCGCAGATGTGCCCCGACCCGCAGTGCCTGTGCCGCGATGGTCAGTGCCGGGTTCAGCGCAGCGGAAGAGGGGAAGAACCCTGCATCCACCACATGCAGGTTCGGATGGTCATGTGCGCGGCAAAGCGCGTCCAGCGCCGAGGTTGCGGGGTCATCGCCCATCCGCACCGTTCCGCATTGATGCGAAGGTGCCTGAATGCCAAAGCTGTGGCGCAGGACAATCGGAAAACCGGCACGCCGCAGGATGGCCCGCACGTGGGCAACGAAACGGTGATGTGCGGTGGTGCCGCCGGGGCGGTAATCGACCTCGACACGGCCATCGCCGCGCAGTCGGACACGGCTGTCGAGGTTCGGCAGGTCCTCCGACATGGCCAGCATGTCCACCGAATGCCGCCCCAGCCAGTTGGCCAAAGGTCGCGGTACCGCGGGATAGGCCGAACGGATCATCTCACCCCGGATGTTGCCTAACATCTGCATGTTGCCGCGGGCGTCCGGATCGCCGGGCAGGCCGTGATAGAAATCGTTCACGGACAGTGTCTTAGGAAACTTCGTGTCGTTTCGCGCGAAAGGGTTCACACCCATCAGTCCGGTCAGGTGGTGGTTCATCAGATAGCGCCCCACGACCCCGGAACGGTTGGCAAGCCCATTTGGAGCCGCCTCGCAGGCGGACCGGAGCAGGACTAGCGCAGAATTTATGGCCCCGGCGGAAAGAACGAAGGTCTGGGCCTCGATGCGCAACGTCTCGCCCCCTCGCCGAACCTCGGCCGCGACGATGCGTTGGCCGGCCTCGTCGGCGATAAGGCGCGTCACTTCGCTGCCGCGTTCCAGCCAGATGTCAGGATGGGACAGAAGCGGTCTCAAGACCCGGGTTTCCGCATCGCCCTTGGCGTCAGACTGGCAGGCGAAGGCGTCGCAGGTGCCGCATCGGATGCAAGTGCCGCCCGGGCCGTAATCCACCGCCGATGGCATGTGAAACGGCCGCAGTCCCTGGGCGACCAGCTGTTGCGCGAGTCGGGCGATCACGGGCTCATGCGGAATGGCCTGATGCGGAAAGGGAGCGCGCGGCGGGTCCGTCGGGTCCATCCCGACCTGACCACGCACCCCATAAAGCCTCTCGGCCTCGGCATAGTAGGGCGCCAGATCGGCATAGGTCATCGGCCAAGCCGGCGAGGTGGCGCCGTCGATCTCGACTTCCCGGAAATCGCTCTCCCGGAACCTAAACATGGCGGTGCCGTAGAATTTCGTGTGGCCGCCGACATAGTAATACTGGCCCGGACGATAGCTCTTGCCCCTACCATCGACCCATTCGTCGCGGGTCTTGTAGCGAGCTTGCAAGAAGACCGCCTCTGCATCGCTGTTCTGCGGCTCTTTCGGCAGGAAATCTCCCCGTTCGAGAATAAGGATTTTCGCGCCAGTGCCCGCAAGCTGATGCGCGACTGCAGAGCCGCCAACGCCCGAGCCGATGATCGCGATATCTGCCTTGATCGTCTGCATGCTCATGTCTCCTTTTCCTGCTCTTGATGCCAAGTCCAGCGCCGATCCGATATTCCCCGCCGCCGCAAAAACTTGTATGATTGCCGCATTCCGCATATTGTATGATACGCAATGCCCATAGCGCCGCCCTATTTCGAGACTGTGACGATCCCACCGGATCGCTCGATGCTGGTATTCGATCGCCGCCTACCGGAGTTTCCCTTCAACTGGCACTATCACCCGGAGTTCGAACTGACCCTTACGGTGGGCAGCCGTGGCATGCGCTTTGTGGGCGACCACGTCGGGCAGTATGAGGACGGCGACCTTGTGCTGATCGCACCGAATGTGCCGCACGCTTTCCAGTCCCGGGCGCTAGTCGGAGAGGCAGGCCAGCACCGCGCCGTCGTTTCATGGTTCGCACAAGGCTGGATCGAGGGCCTGATCCGTGTGGTGCCGGAACTTGGACCGGTTTCCGGCCTGCTAATGCAGGCGCGGCGGGGGCTCCGTTTCGGGTCTGCAACGGCAGATCGTCTGCGCTGCAGGATCTTGGAATTGGTCCATCTGGACGCCTTGGCGCAGGTCATGGCCCTGCAGTCGCTTCTTGCCGAGCTTTCCATTGCGCCCGATCGGATGCCTTTGGCCAGCGGGGAAGTTTCGGTCAGCGACCTGCCGCGTGATAAACTCCGTCTGCAAAAGGTCCTGGATCACCTGCATAGCCATTACGATCAGCCCCTGCGGCTGCAACCGCTTTGCGATCTCGTCCACCTGACAGAAAGCCAGTTGCAACGAGTATTTAGACGCAGCACTCGCATGTCGATCAGCGCCTATGTCGCGCAGCTGCGTATGGGGCGGGCTTGCCAGATGCTAGTGCAATCCGAGGCCCAGATCGCTCGTATCGCGGACGATTGCGGATTTTGCGACGCGGCCGATTTCGCTCGGCGATTCCGGCAAGCGCGAGGGATCACGCCTTCGGCCTATCGCAATGCATTTCGGGGATCGTGATGCCCCTGGACAGTTCTGAGCCGAGGGTTAGGACCAATTTATTATGCGTTCTCGGTGTGATTCAGCCTCCGCAAGGAAACTGACCGATGAGCGACCTTTTTTGGCTGACGGACGCGCAGATGGCGCAGCTTGACCCCTTTTTTCCCGAGAGCCACGGGAAGCCGCGTGTTGATGACCGGCGTGTGTTGAGTGGTATAGCCTTCATCAATCGCAATGGCTTGCGCTGGTGCGATGCGCCCCGGGAGTATGGCCCGCCGAAGACGTTATACAATCGTTGGAAGCGGTGGGGGGACATGGGGTTCTTCGCCCGGATCATGGAGGGGCTGGCCTCCGAAGCGGCGGTTCCAAAGACGGTGATGATCGACGCGACCTACCTGAAGGCACACCGCACGGCGACCAGCCTGCGGTCGAAAAAGGGGGGCCTGATGACCAAAGGGGCCGCCTGATCGGCCGAACCAAGGGTGGCATGAACACCAAACTGCACGCCGTCACCGATGCGGAAGGTCGTCCGATCCGGTTCTTCATGACCGCAGGTCAGGTCAGCGACTACACCGGGGCAGCTGCGCTGCCGACCGGTTTGCCAAAGGCGGAGTGGCTGCTGGCCGACCGGGGTTACGATGCCAACTGGTTCAGCGATGCGTTGAAAGATAAGGGGATAAAGCCCTGCATCCCGGGCCGGAAGTCGCGCGCTATGCCCACCAGGCACGACAAGCGCCGCTACAAACGCCGCAACTGGATCGAGATCATGTTCGGGCGGCTAAAGGACTGGCCTCGGGTTGCCACCCGCTACGACCGGTGCCCGAAGGTCTTCCTCTCCGCCGTCGCGCTCGCCGCAATCGTCATGTTCTGGCTATGAAACAAGAACGAGGCCTGACCCCAAGGCGCAGTTGCTACTTCGGACCCTGGGGCTTTGTCGGACGTATTTTTCGTCAGACTGAAACTAGCCGCAGGATCGTGTCGATGTTGAAGCGCAGCCGTTCTTCCAGAGCCTCTTTCGCCATCAAATCCCGCTCGAAAACGATCGAGCCTGTGAAACGGTTGGTCAGGTAGTAATATCCGATGGCCGCGATGGTGATGTTGAGTTGGACCGGATCGATGCCTTGTCGGAAAACGCCCGTTGAAACGCCGCGTTCAAGGATCGTCGTCACCATCGACACGAACTTGCGGCTGTAGACCTTGATCACTTCGGACTTCTTCAGGTGCTTGGCCCGATGCAGGTTCTCGCTGTTTACCAGCGTGATGAATTCAGGGTTCTTTTGGTAGTATTCCCAAGTGAATCTGACCAGCCGTTCTAGCGCCTCACGCGGTTCTAGATGGTCGAGGTTGAGCTTCAGTTCGGCGGTCCGAATATCGACATAAGCGTTCTCGAGAACCGTCTGGAACAGGCCCTCTTTCGACTCGAAATAGTGGTAAATCATCCGCTTGTTCGCGCGGGCCTTTTCCGCGATCACATCGACGCGGGCGCCGCCCAAGCCATTCTTGGCAAACTCTTTTTTTGCCGCGTCAAGGATGCGGGCCTTGGTCGCTTCGGCATCGCGGATCCGCGGTTTCTTGGCCGGCGTCGCGGAGGCAGGTGTCGAGTCCATAACTTCTCCCATGACCGCTTGGCCGTCTGCGGTCGCAACCAAGCCACTCTGGCTCATCGGTCTTCCTAAAGCAAAGGCATCTGTCAAAGGAGCGGGCGCGTCAAGAAATTTGCTTGACTCACTTCGACGTAAAAAAGTAACTAGTTAGTGCGTTAAGTGAGGAGATGCCGTTCGCGTCCCCCACTTTCGGCCGCCGCGGGCACCTCGTCCGGCTGGCGAGATTGTAGGAAAACAGGGGAGGAGGACCACGTGTCTACATTCATCAAGGATTTCATCGAACGCGAAACGCTCAGCCGCCGGAACTTCCTGTTCGCATCGGCTGCGGGTCTGACTACGGCGGCGATGCCCGGCGTCTTCGGCGGTGGCATGGCGCGTGCTGCGACGGACCCGGCTCTCGCTTGGTCCTATCGTGATCGCGCAAGCGCCTATTGGAACTCCATCGTCTCGGGCGGCGAGGCCTTTACCGAGTCGCTTGGCAAGCCGAAGGATGCGATGACCTCGCTCATCAACGAAGGGTCGTCGGAAAAATCGCTGGCCGATATCAAGGCGTTCCTTGCCAAGAACAACGGCGCCTGCGCCATTGCCTGCGATGCGAACGATAGCCCCAACGCGCGCCCCGTGGCCGAAGCGGCGCAGGCGGCGGGCGGCTATGTCTCGACCATCTGGAACAAGACCGACGATGCCCACCCGTGGGACTTTGGCGACAACTGGGTCAGCCACATGTCGTGGTCGGACGAAAAGCCCGCCGAAGAAACCGCACGCATCCTGTTCGAAGCGATGGGCGGCAAGGGTGGCGTCGTCCACCTTGGCGGGATCGCGGCGAACAATCCGGCCATCGAGCGTCTGAACGGGTTGAAGAACGCGTTAAAAGACTATCCCGATATCGAACTGCTCGACGCCCAGCCTGCCGATTGGGACACCACCAAGGCGGCCGAATTGATGGCGAGCTTCCTGACGAAATACGGCGACAAGATCACGGGCGTCCATTGCGCCAACGACAACATCGCCTATGGAGTGATGGAGGCGCTCAAGGCCGAAGGGATCGAGGGCATGCCGATCGTCGCCTATGACGGCAACCCCGAAGCGGTGCAGATGGTGATGGACGGCGATCTTCTGGCAACCGTGTTCACCAACCCGCATTGGGGTGGCGGTATCACCCTTGCGCTGGCCTATCACGCGGCCATCGGCACCTTCAAACCCAGCGAAGAGCCGAACGAACACCGCGAGTTCTACGGGCCGACGATCCTTGTCACCGCCAAGGACGCAGCCGATTTCAAAGCCAAGTATCTCGACAACGTCCCGAGCTATGACTGGACGGATTTCTGGGGGCCGTCGAACGGGCCCATCGTCTACAAGTAACTGACGCGCGCAGACGGGGCGACTGGTCGCAAACCGGTCGCCCCCATTCTATCCCCTTCGGCGAAGGGGACCGCCAAGGGAGGGCAGGGTGAATCGATATCTGACACGGGAGAATGCAATCCGCTGGGCGCCGCTTATGGTGCTTATCGGCCTTGTCATCCTGTTTACGGCCATCAATCCGGCCTTCTTCTCGCAGCGGAATTTTGCCCGCATCACCGTGGCTGCAGCGCCCGCGCTTATGGTCGCGATCGGGGTTACTTTCATCATCGTCATGGGGTCCATCGACCTTTCGATGGAAGGCACTGTCGGGCTGACGGCAGTTCTTTTCTGCTTTCTGTTCCTTGCCACGGGCGGGACGTTGGCGGTGGGCGGATGGGTTGCGATGCCGTTGATCCTGCTGCTTGGCGCAGCCATCGGCTTCGTCAACGGGCTGGTCCATGTGAAGCTGCGCATCCCGTCCTTTATGGCAAGCCTTGCGATCGGTTTCGTTGGCACGGGGGCGGCCGTTCTGGTGACAGGCGGCGATATCGTGAAGATTGACGACGACACCTTCCGCGCCCTTCTGACATGGCGCATCGCGGGCTTTCCGCTGATGGTCTATGTCGTCGGCGGTTTCGTCCTGCTGGCATGGTTCATCCAGTCGCATACCACGCTGGGCCGCAACTTTTACGCCGTCGGCGGGGGCGAGGAACTGGCCCACGCCTCGGGGCTGAACGTGCGGCGCGTGCGGATCATGGGCTTCGTGCTAGCCGGAATGTTCTATGCGGTCGCAGGCATCCTTCAGGTCGCCAAGCTGGGTCAGGCGGAATCCGTCAGCGGCGCGAATTTCATGTTCATCTCGATCACCTCGGTCGTGGTTGGCGGGGTGGCGCTATGGGGTGGCATCGGCGGGGTCTGGAATACGGTCGTCGGCGTGCTGATCGTCAATGTCATCAACAACGGAATGGTGGTGATCGGCTTGCCGGACTTCCTTCAGGACGGGGTGCTGGGGCTTCTGGTGATCGTCGCCGTCGTCCTGTCGACCGACCGCCGTTCCATCAGCTTCGTGAAATAGGAGGCCGCGATGTATGCACTCAAGGCGGTCGACAAGAAATTCCCCGGTGTCCATGCGCTGAAGGCGGTGGATTTCGAAATCCGGCGCGGCGAGATCGTCGGGCTGGTGGGCGAGAACGGGGCCGGAAAATCCACCCTGATGAAGGTGATCTACGGGGCCTACCAGCCGGACGGCGGCGCCATCACCATCGACGGCAAGGCCGTGCGTTTCCAGAACCCGCGTCAGGCGATGGAAAAGGGCATCGGCATGGTCTTTCAGGAGCAGTCGCTGATCCCGAATCTGACCGTGATGGAGAACATCTACCTTGGATACGAGGCGCAATTCGTGCGCTTGGGCGTCATCAACTGGAAGGCGATGGCCGCGGCGGCGAAGATGCAGCTTGCCAAGGTCAAGCTTGATATCGACCCCGCCACCGTCACCTCGGCCCTGTCCTTTGCGCAGCGCCAGCTTGTTGAACTGGCCAAGGTGCTGACGCTGGAAGAGCGGGTCGATGGCGACCTGGTCATCCTGTTGGACGAACCGACCAGCGTTCTGGCCGAGGACGAGGTGAAGATGCTTTTCGCCATCGTCCGCGAATTGACCAAGCGGGCGTCGTTCATCTTCGTCAGTCACCGCATGGACGAGGTGATGAAACTTTCGGACCGTATCTATGTGATGAAGGACGGGGCGGTGGTGGATGTGGTTCCGCAAGGTGGCGCCACGGTCGAGGAAATCCAGCACAAGATGGTCGGCCGCAACGTCGACCGTGAATATTACCGCGAACAGCGGCAAAAGCCATTTGACGCGTCCAAGGTGCTGCTGGAACTCGACGGCATCTCGCTTCCCGGACGGATCAGCGACATCAGCCTGAAACTGCATGCGGGCGAGGTGCTGTGCCTTGTCGGCACCGAAGGATCGGGGCGCGAGGCGATTCTGCGAACGATCTACGGCATGCGGACACCCGTTTCGGGTGCGCTGAAGATCAAGGGGCAGGCGGTCGGCGCCTTCAACCCGCAGGGCGCCGTTGCGGCGGGGGTCGGCTATGTCCCGCGCGAACGCAAGATCGAGGGCATCGTCGCGGGGATGAACGTGTTCGAGAACATGACGCTGTCGCAGATGGGGCGCTATTCCCGCGCAGGCGTGCTGAACGTGGCCGCCGAAAAGGCGCTGGCGCGCGACTGGATCGGCAAGCTGTCGATCAAGGCGCATTCCGAACTGGCCGATTGCGGCAACCTGTCGGGGGGCAACCAGCAAAAGGTCGTGCTGTCCAAATGGCGGTCGGGCGGGTCGGACATCATGCTGCTCGACCACCCGACGCGCGGCCTCGACATCGGGGCGAAGGAGGATGTCTACGAGATGATCCGCGACATGTCCGACGATGGCGTGGGCGTGATCCTTGTGGCGGATACGCTCGAAGAGGCTATCGGGTTGTCGCACAGCATCATCGTGCTGAAGGACGGCGCGATCCAGCAAAGGTTCGACTGCCAGCCGGGGGCCAAGCCCTCGCTGTTCGACCTTTTGCATTACATGATCTGACGGGGGACAAGATGGACCTGCAACGATTGAAGCCACATCTGCCGTGGATCACCCTTATCGTCCTTGTGGCATTCGTCGGGATGACGGATTCCAACTTTCTCAAACCTGCGAACCTGCTCGAACTGGCTGGCGACATTGTGCCGCTTTTCATTATGGCGCTGGGTCTGACCTTTGCGATCTATATCGGCGGTATCGATCTTTCGGCCCAGTCGATGGCGAACATGATTACGGTTGTCGCCTCGGTCTATCTGGCGAGCCTTGGCCTTTGGGTCGCGGTGGTTTGCGTGGGCCTTGGCTTTGCGCTGGGGCTTTTGTCGGGCTATGTGACGACGAAATTGTTCGTGCCGTCGTTCATATCGACGCTGGCTGTGGGCGGGGTGTGCTTTTCGGTGGCGCAATGGCTGTCGGGCAACCGCGCGCTCAACATGGATGCCGAACAGCGCAATGCCCTTTTCGGCTGGATGATCGGGCGCACGGGGATCATCCCGAACGAGTTGTTCATCGCGGCGGGCCTGCTGGCGCTGTGCCTGTTCATCGAACGCCGCACGGTGCTGGGGCGCGCGCTCAAGGCGGTGGGGGCGGGCGAACTCGCCGCTGCGGCCTCGGGGCTGAACGTGACGCGCTACAAGATGCTTGCCTTTGCGATTTCAGGGGCCTTGGCGGCGGTGGCGGGGCTGCTGTTCAGCGTCAAGCTGTCGGGGGGCGCACCCACGATTGCCAACGGCTTCCTGCTTCCGGCCATCGTCGCCGTGCTTGTGGGTGGCACGCCGCTGACGGGCGGTGTCGGGGGGGTGCTGAATACGGCAATCGGCACGCTGATCGTGGCGGTGATCCGCGCCTCGATGCTGTATTTCGGGGTGCAGGCGACGCAGCAGCAGATGGTCTTTGGTCTGGTGTTGATCGCGGCAATCGCGCTGACCATCGACCGCTCGAAGCTGCGCACGGTGAAGTGATGGACAAGATGCTTGCCGCCGTTCTGGTCGCCCCGCGCAGGTTCGAACTGGCCGAGGTTGACATTCCCCCCCTTGGCCACGACGAAGTTCTGGTTCGCATCAGGCGGGTCGGGATTTGCGGGACCGATGTTCATATCTTTAACGGTCACTATGCCGCCGACCGTCTGCCGCTTGTTCCCGGACACGAATTCTGCGGCACGGTTGCGGCAGTCGGTAAGGATGTGCGCCATCTGGTCGAAGGCCAGCCCTGCGTGGCCGATATCAACATCGGTTGCGGCACCTGCTACTGGTGCCGCCGGAACGAGGTGCTGAACTGCCCGACGATGACGCAGCTTGGCATCGGGCGGGATGGGGCCTTTGCCGAATATGTCGCGGTGCCCGCGCGGCTGGTCATTCCCGTGCCGGAGGATATGCCGGCCGAGTTGCAGGCGCTGGTCGAACCCGTCGCCTGCGTGGTGCGGGCCGCGCGCAAGGCGCGGGTGGGGTTCGGGCAATCGGCGGTGGTTCTGGGGGCCGGACCCATCGGCAACCTGCATGTGCAGATGCTGCGCCTCTGCGGGGCCGCGCCGATCATCGTTGCCGACCTGAGCGAGGATCGCTGCCGCATGGCGCTGGAGGCAGGGGCCGACGCCGCCATCAGCGATCCCGCCCGCCTGAGGGCCGAGGTTCTGGCGCGGACCGGCGGGCGCGGTGCCGATCTGGTGATCGAAAGCGTCGGGTCCGCGCGTCTTTATGCGCTGGCGTTCGAGCTGATCCGCAAGGGCGGCCATGTCGCCTTTTTCGGTATCACCGGACCATCGGAAGAGGTCGGGATCAACATCCTGAACACGGTGCTGCAAGAGAACAGCGTAAAGGGCAGCGTGGCGGGGATGGGCGAGGATATGCACGATGCCCTGACCCTGCTGGCGCATGGCAGGTTCCGCACGGCCGCCTTTACCGGTGCCAGTTTCGCGCTGGCCGATATCCAGACCGCCTTTGACACGCTGGCCGACCGGCAGGCCGATCTGAAAACGCAGATCGTGGTGGGCTGAGGTCCGGGCCTGACGGTCCGGTTGCAGGTAATGACGTTTCGGCAAAGATCGCACTAAGGAATAGACCCGATGGACAAGCGCACGACTTCACACAGCCTGCCGGAAGCCCCGCGCGAATTCGGTTTCTGGATGGATGGCGGCTGGCATGGCGGGCGCGAGATGTTCGAGCGCGCGTCACCCGGTCATGGCGTGGCCGTGACGCGCATCCCGAAATGCACGGTGGCCGACCTCGACGCCGCCGTTGCCGCTGCGCGGCGGGCGTTCGAGGACCGCAGTTGGGCGGGCCTGTCGGGCGCGGAACGGGCGGGGGTGCTGCTGCGCGCCGCCGACATCCTGCGCCGCCGCCGCGACGAAATCGCCTATTGGGAGGTGCTGGAAAACGGCAAGCCCATCGCGCAGGCGCGGGGCGAGATCGACCATTGCATCGCCTGTTTCGAGGTCGGGGCGGGTGCGGCCCGTCTGCTGCATGGCGACAGTTTCAACAGCCTTGGCGACAGTCTTTTCGGCATGGTCCTGCGCGAACCCGTCGGGGTCGTCGGGCTGATCACGCCGTGGAACTTCCCCTTCCTCATCCTGTGCGAACGGGTGCCGTTCATCCTCGCCTCGGGTTGCACAATGGTGGTCAAACCCTCGGAAGTGACCAGCGCCACCACCCTGATCCTGGCCGAGGTTCTGGCCGAGGCGGGGTTGCCCAAGGGCGTCTACAACGTCGTGACCGGATCGGGGCGCACCATCGGGCAGGCGCTGACCGAACATCCCGACGTGGACATGCTATCCTTTACCGGTTCGACCGCCGTCGGCCGTTCGGTCGTCCATGCCGCCGCCGATAGCAATTTCAAGAAGTTGGGTCTGGAACTGGGCGGCAAGAACCCGATCATCGTCTTTGCCGATGCCGATCTGGAAGATGCCGCCGACGGCGCGGCATTCGGCATCAGCTTCAACACGGGCCAGTGCTGCGTCTCGTCCAGCCGCCTGATCGTCGATCACCGCGTGGCGGCCGAGTTCGAAGCGATCCTTGCCGAGAAGATGAAGAAGATCGTGGTGGGGGATCCGCTCGACGAAAACACGCAAGTGGGTGCGATCACGACGGATGCGCAGAACGAGACAATCCTGTCCTATATCGCCAAAGGCAAGGCCGAAGGGGCCAAACTGCTGACGGGCGGCGGCGCATTGGATCAGGGTCGTGGCAGCTATATCGCGCCCACCCTGTTTTCGGGCGTGACGCCGGCCATGTCCATCGGACGGGACGAGATTTTCGGGCCTGTCCTGTCGTCGTTCAGCTTCTCGACCACCGAAGAGGCCATCGCGCTTGCGAATGACACGGTTTACGGTCTGGCAGCGTCGGTCTGGACGAAGAACATCGACACCGCGCTGAACGTTTCGCGACGCGTGCGGGCAGGGCGGTTCTGGGTCAACTGCATCATGGCCGGCGGTCCCGAGATGCCGCTGGGCGGGTTCAAGCAATCGGGTTGGGGCCGCGAGGCCGGAACCTATGGCGTCGAGGAATACACGCAGGTGAAATCGGTCCATATCGACACCGGCAAACGCAACCACTGGATCAAGTGACATGGCCAAAGGGTATGATTACGTCATCGTCGGTGGCGGTTCGGCGGGGTGCGTCCTTGCCGCGCGCCTGTCCGAAGACAGCGCCGCAAGCGTCTGTCTGATTGAGGCGGGGGGCAAGGACAGCCACCCGTTGATCCACATGCCCGTGGGTTTTGCGAAAATGACCACCGGCCCGCTGACCTGGGGGCTGACGACCGCGCCGCAAAAGCACGCCAACATGCGCGAAATCCCCTATGCGCAGGCCCGCGTTCTGGGCGGCGGCTCGTCGATCAACGCCGAGATCTTCACCCGTGGCCACCCGTCGGATTATGACCGCTGGGCCACCGAAGAGGGTGCCGAGGGCTGGGCGTTCAAGGATATCCAGAAGTATTTCCTCCGCTCCGAAGGAAACGCGGTCCTGTCGGGCGCGTGGCACGGAACCGATGGCCCCTTGGGCGTGTCGAACATCCCCGACCCGAACCCCATGTCGCTTGCCTTTGTCAAAAGCTGTCAGGAACTTGGCCTGCCCTACAACCCCGATTTCAACGGGGCGCAGCAAGAGGGCGCGGGGATCTACCAGACCACCACGCGCAACAACCGCCGCTGCTCGGCGGCGGTCGGTTACCTGCGGCCCGCGCTGGGGCGTCCGAACCTGACCGTTGTGACTGGAGCCTTGGTGCTGCGGCTGCGCATCGAGGGGCGGCGGGCGGTCGGTGTGGAATATGAGGTTGGCGGCAAGATCGAAACGGCCCATGCCTCGGCCGAGGTCATCGTCACCTCGGGGGCGATCGGAAGCCCGAAGCTGATGATGCTGTCGGGCATCGGCCCCGCCGCCGATCTGCGCCGCCACGGGATCGACGTGGTTCAGGATCTTGCCGGTGTGGGCCAGAACCTGAACGATCATTTCGGGATCGATATCGTGGCCGAATTGAAGGGCCATGACAGTCTGGACAAATACAATCGCCCGCACCGCGCGCTTTGGGCGGGGTTGCAATATGTGCTGTTCAATTCGGGTCCGGTGACGTCGAACGTGGTCGAAGGCGGGGCCTTCTGGCATTCGGGCGGTGCGGGTGCGGGGGCGGCCCCCGATCTGCAATTCCACTTCCTTGCAGGTGCCGGGGCCGAAGCGGGGGTGCCGGGTGTGCGCAAGGGGGCATCGGGCATCACGCTGAACAGTTACACCCTGCGGCCCAAGGCGCGGGGGACGGTCACGCTGCGCTCGGCCGATCCGCGGGAGATGCCGGTGATCGACCCCAACTTCCTTGGCGATCCTGATGACCTGCGGGTGTCGGTCGAGGGCGTAAAGATCAGCCGCGAGATTTTCAGCCAGCCGAGCCTTGCCAAATACATCCGCGACATCCGCTTTCCCGATGCATCGGTCAGGACGCAGGCAGAGTACGAAGCCTATGCCCGCCAGTATGGCCGCACGTCCTATCATCCGACCTGCACTTGCAAGATGGGCAAGGATGCCATGTCGGTCGTCGATCCCGCGTTGCGGGTTCACGGGCTGGACGGGCTGCGCATCTGCGACAGTTCGACCATGCCCTCGCTTGTCGGGTCCAACACCAACGCCCCCTCGATCATGATCGCGGAACGGGCGGCGGACCTTATCCGCGGCAACCGCTAGACTTCCTCCCTGTCTGGCGGTGCATCGGAGCGGGGCGGCATATGTGCCGCCCCTTTTCGTTTCAGTCGAAGTCCGGCGCGTAGGGGACAAGGTTTTTGCCCACGATCCGGTAGCCTGTTGCCGTCATCGCATCGATGCGCGCCATGTCGATAGAGGAGAGCGTAAAATCCATCACGTCGAAATTGGCGCGGATGTTTTCGGGCTTGGTCGACATGGTGTTGATCGTGACCCCCTTTTGCAAAATCCAGCGCAAGACGACTTGCGCTGCGGACTTGCAATAGCCTGCGCCGATTTCGGCAAAGAGCGGATATTTGAACACCTCGCCCCGCGCGACCGAACAGTAGGAGGCGAGCGGAATGCCCGTTTCCGAAGCCGCCGCCAAAAGGCGCGACTGGTCGAGCAGCGGGTGGAATTCGACCTGATTGGTCACAAGGGGCGCGTCGATCATGCGCCGTGCTTCGTGCATCATCTGCGCGGTGTAATTCGACACGCCGATATGCGCGGCAAGCCCGCGATCCCGCGCCTTTTGCAACAGTTCGAGCGAAGGGCGTATGTCCCCGCCGGGCATCGGCCAATGCAGCAGCAGGACATCGACCCGCTCGACCCGCAGGGCGCGAATCGATTCCTCGACCGAAGGCAGGAAGCGGTCGACGGTGAAGTTCTCGATCCCGACCTTGGTGGTGATGCAGAGGTCGTCGCGGTCGATCCCGCATTCGGCAAGCGCTGCGCCGGTATCGGCTTCATTTTGATACATCTGTGCGGTGTCAAACGCCCGATACCCCGCTTCGACCGCCGCCAGAATGGCCGAACGCAGGGTTTCGCCCTTCAACGGAAAGGTTCCGAAGCTGCGCTGGTGGGTCTTTTGAAAAGTGATGTTCATCGTCGCTCCTCCTGTTTGCCGCGAAATCACGCTGTCATCCGAGGGCGAGTTTTTTGCCCTTGAAAACGGTGATCCTCCACGGTTATGTTTATAACCGGTTAGTTACTTAATGCCAACTGATGAGGGGATCTGCCGTGTCAAAAATCAGGACAGCCGCCGAAGCCGTGCGTCTGATCGCGGATGGGGCGACGGTGGCAGTGAACTCTTCTTCGGGGCTGCTCTGCCCTGACGATGTGCTGAAGGCCTTGGGCGAACGCTTCGTTGCCGAAGCTGCGCCAAGCGGATTGACGATGATCCACCCCATCGCGGCGGGGGACATGTTCGGCACGAAGGGCGTCGATCACCTAGCCCACAAGGGGATGATTACGCGCATCATCGGCGGGTCCTATCCGTCGGGTCCGACCAATGCCGAACCGCCGCTGATCTGGCAGCGCATACTGGCCGAGGATGTGGCGGCGTGGAACGTGCCGTCGGGCATCATCTTCGACATGCTGCGCGAAGGTGCGGCGCAACGGCCCGGCGTGCTGACCAAGGTCGGCATGGAAACCTTTGTCGATCCCGAACAGGACGGCTGCGCGATGAATGCCAGCGCAAGGAATGCGCCGCTGGTCCGGCGAGTGGAGTTTGACGGCGACACATGGTTGCACTTTCCGGCGCTGCGCCCCGATGTGGCGATCATCCGCGCCAGCACGGCGGACGAAAACGGCAATCTCACCTTTGAACAAGAGGGCGCGACCCTTGGCGCGATGGAAATGGCGCTGGCCGCGCGGAACTGCGGCGGTCTGGTCATCGCGCAGGTCCGCCGCGTGGCGGCGCAAGGCACGCTGAAACCGCATGACGTCCGTGTTCCGGGCATCCTTGTCGACATCATCGTCGAGGCACCCGATCAGTTGCAGACCACGGCGACCGCCTATGATCCGGCGATTTCGGGCGAATTGTTCCGCCCGCTGCACAGCTTCCGCCTGCCCGAATTCAACCCCGCCAAGGTCATCGCCCGCCGCGTCGCGATGGAGTTGCAGGCGGGTTGGGCCGTCAACATCGGTTTCGGCATCTCGGCCAACGTGCCGCGCGTCTTGCTGGAAGAGGGGCGGCACGGTGCTGTGACATGGGTCATCGAACAGGGCGCGGTCGGGGGTGTTCCGCTGCTCGATTTCAAATTCGGCTGCGCCGCCAATGCCGAGGCTTTCGTCGCCTCGCCGCACCAGTTCATCTATTTCCAGGCCGGCGGCTTTGACTGTTCGCTTCTCTCCTTCCTTGAAATCGACGCCGAGGGGTCGGTCAACGTCAGCCGCCTGTCGGCCACGCCGCACCGGACGGCAGGGGCGGGCGGGTTCGTCGACATCACCTCGCGGGCACGCAAGATCGTCTTTTCAGGCAATTTCAACGCCGGCGCCAAAATGCGGATCGAGGACGGCCGCCTTGTGATCGACAAAGAAGGCAAGATCGCCAAATTCGTGCCAAAGGTCGATCAGGTCAGCTTTTCGGGCCAGCGCGCGCGCAGGCAGGGGCAGGAAGTGACTTATGTGACCGAACGCTGCGTGATCCGTCTGATGGACAGCGGGCTGGTCGTCACGGAAATCGCGCCGGGCCTGGACTTGCAGCGCGACGTTCTGGATCAGGCGGCCACCCCGCTTGGCGTGGCGGCGGACCTGCGCCAGATGGACGCGCGCCTGTTCGATCCGGCACCGATGGGTTTGGTGCTGTGACGACGGGGCGGATCACGCTGGACATTGGCGGCGGGATTGCGCGGCTGACGATCCGGCGTGCCGACAAGCTGAACGCGCTCGACGCCGGAATGGTCGATGCCATCGTCGGACTTTGCCGCCAGATCGAACACTCGACCGTCCGCGTGGCGATCATGACGGGGGAAGGGGACAAATCCTTTTCCGCAGGCGGCGATATTTCCGCATGGTCCGGCTGGTCGCCCGAGGATTTCGGCCGCCATTGGGTGCGCGACGGTCACGCGGCGTTCGATGCGCTCGCCCGGCTTTCCGTTCCGCTGATTGCCGTGCTGAACGGGCATTGTCTGGGCGGTGGGCTTGAGCTTGCCGCCTGCGCCGACCTTCGCATTGCCGAGGCGCATGTCAGGATCGGCCAGCCCGAAACGGCGCTGGGGATCATCCCCGGCTGGTCCGGCACGCAACGGGCGGTGCGCCGCTTTGGCAGCCAGATCGTGCGGCGGATGGCGCTGTTTGGCGAAACCTTCGGTGCCGAGGATGCGGCCCGCCTTGGCCTTGTCGATCAGGTCGTGGCGCGGGGCGAAGGCATCGCTGCCGCCGAAACCATCGCGGCGCGTGTGCTTTCACGCGCGCCCCGCGCGACGGAATTGACCAAGATGCTCGTCAACGCTGCCGAGGGGGAAGAGACAGCAAGGGTTCTTGAATCCTTTGCCGGAACCATCGCCGCCGCATCGCCCGATCTGGCCGAGGGGCTCGCGGCCTTCCGCGAAAAGCGTCAGCCCTGTTACGGGCAGGAGGAATGACATGATCCGACACATCGTCGCGCTGCGCTTCCGCAAGGGAACCCCCGCCGCAACCAAGCAGGCGCTATACGACGACCTTGCCGCACTTCGCGGACGGATCGACGGGATTCTGGACTTTCGCAGTTTTGCCAACATCTCGGTGGAAACCCCGTTGGTGCGCGGCTTCGACGATGTGTTCTGGTTCGATTTCCGCGACACCGCCACCCGCGATGCCTATCTTGCGGATACGGTCCATCAGGCCATCGGTGCAATGATCGTGGCCGAGCTTGAGGGTGGGGCCGATGGCGTCTTTGTCGCGGATGTTGAACTGTGATCGATGCTGACCGTGATTTCCTGACCGCGCTTTTCGATGCTGCCGTGGCTGCGGCGGATCCTGAAAGGGCGCTGGCGGCACATCTACCCGCGCGGCCCAAGGGGCGGGTCGTGGTCATCGGCGCGGGCAAGGGCGCGGCGCAACTTGCCGCCGCGTTGGAACGGCTTTGGGACGGCCCGCTTCAGGGCGTTGTCGTCACCCGTTACGGCTATGCCTGCCCCACGCGGTCCATCCGCGTGATCGAAGCGGCCCATCCCGTGCCGGACGAGGCGGGCCTTGCCGCGAGTGCGGCCCTTTTCGATGCCGTGCGCGGATTGACCGCGGATGATCTGGTCATCGCGCTGATCTGTGGCGGGGGGTCTGCGCTTTTGCCCTGCCCGCCCGACGGTCTGACGCTGGCCGACGAGGCGGCGCTGAACCGCGCCCTTCTGGCATCCGGCGCGCCGATTGCGGTGATGAACGCGATCCGCAAACAGGTGTCGGGGATCAAAGGTGGCAGGCTGGCCGCCGCTTGCCATCCCGCCCGTGTCGTCAGTCTGGTCGTGTCCGATGTGCCGGGGGATGATCCGGCGCAGGTCGCCTCTGGCCCCACGGTGCCGGACGGGACCGACCGTGCGACCGCCCGCGCCCTGGTGTCGGCGTGGCGGATCGACCTGCCACCCCATCTTGCCGACTGGTTCGCAGCCGATGCGGGGGCCGCGCCACGGCCCGACGATCCTGTGTTCGCCGGAAACGAGGTGCATGTCATCGCCTCGGCCCGACTGTCACTCGAGGCGGCGGCGGCGCGGGCGCAGGTGGCGGGCGTCCCTGCCGTGATCCTTTCCGACGCGATCGAGGGCGAGTCGCGCGATGTCGCCCGCGTCCATGCCGCCATCGCACGCGAGGTGGCAACGCGTCACCGCCCCTTTGTGCCGCCTGTCGTGATCCTGTCGGGGGGGGAAACCACCGTCACCCTGCGCGGCACCGGGCGCGGCGGGCGCAACAGCGAATTTCTGCTGTCGCTCGCGCTCTCTGCCGAAGGCGTCGGTTTCTCGGCGCTTGCCGCAGATACCGACGGGATTGACGGGTCCGAGGACAATGCCGGAGCCTTTGGCGACGGAGGCTCGGCGGGCCGACTGCGGACCTTGGGCCATGACCCTGCCGCGCTGCTTGCGGGTAACGATGCCTACACCGCCTTTGCCGCGCTGGACGACCTCTTCGCACCCGGGCCGACGGGAACCAATGTCAACGACTTCCGCGCCATCCTGATCCGGTAGTCGCCGCGTCTACCGCCAGACCATCAGCTTGTTGCGGCCAAGCTGGACCATCTCGCCCCGCTGGTTGCTCACCTCTACACCCAGCGAGAGTATCCCGCGCCGCCCGTCGCTTGTGGCGCGCTTGGACTGCACGGAAAAGACCGCCCTGACGCTGTCATCCACCAGAACGGGCCGCGAGAAGGACCAGTCCCAGCCGAGCGAGGCAATCGCCCTGAACTGCGCGGGCGCGCGGTTCTTCAGCCCGTCGATCATCGACAACACCAACAGCCCATGCGCCACGCGCCCGCGAAATCCGGCGAACTGGGCCGCTTCGTCCGACATGTGGATAGCGAAACGGTCGCCGGTCAGATCGGCAAAGGCGTCGACGCGTGCGGCGGTAATCGTTTCGCTTTCGGTTTCGACGCGGTCGGCGATCCGAAGATCGCCGAAACCGTAGTCACCGGCGGGCAGGCTGCGCCCCCTCATGCAGGAACCGGCGCGTCTTCGCGCAGCAGTCCGCGCGACTTCAGCGTTGCCCAGAATTCCGGCGGGATCGGATGGCTGAACCAGGCAAGGTTCTGCTCAAGCTGCGCCACGGTCCGCGTTCCCGCGCAAAAGGACGGAACCGCCGGATGCGCCACCACGAATTGCAGCGCGGCGGCGGGCAGCGGCACCTTGTATTCGGCGCAGACCGCTTCGATCTTTGCCACCTTTTCCATGATATCCGCAGGCGCGGGCGCGTAATTGTATTTCGCCCCTGCCTTTGCCCCCGTGGCAAGGATGCCCGAATTGAAACCGCCACCCACCAGCACCGCCGCTCCCCGCGCCTCGCACAGGGGAAGGAATTCGTTCAGCGAATCCTGTTCCAGAAGCGTGTAGCGCCCTGCCAGCAGGAAGCAGTCGAAATCGCGTTGCTTCAACGCTTCGTGGCAGACCTCCCATTCGTTCACGCCGACGCCGATGGCCTTGACCAGTTTTTCCTCGCGCAGCCGTTCGAGGGCGCGGTAGCAGCCGTCCATCGCCTGCTTGAACACCTCGGGCTGGTCCTTGCCACGGGTGAAAACGTCGATGTCATGGATGAAGACGATATCCATACGCTCCAGCGCCATGCGTTGCAGGCTGTCGTCGAAAGACCGCAGTGTGCCGTCATAGCTGTAGTCGAATTCCATCGTGAAGGGGGCGGCATTGACCCAAGGCGCGAAATTGATCGATTCGCGTTTCGCCGGATGCAGCACGCGGCCCACCTTTGACGACAGAACGAAATCGTCCCGCTTTTTCCAGCGCAGCGACTGACCGGTCCGCAGTTCCGACAGCCCATGTCCATACATCGGCGCGGTGTCGTAAAAGCGCACCCCCGAGTCCCATGCCTTCTGGAACATCGCGTCCGAAGTGGCTTCGTCGATTTCGGCAAAGATGTTGCCGACGGGCGCCGTGCCAAAGGCAAAGGCCGAAACGCTCAGGTCGACTCGCCCGAATTTCCGCTGGGTTCCCGGTTGCATCCTGTCCTCCCGTAAGTAACCATACGGTGCATTGTTGCCAGTGTCCGGCCCTTGCCGCAAGGAAAAAGAGCGAGTTTCCGAAAATCCGCTTGACCGAAATCCGGCAGTTCATTTATGTAACTGGATAGTTACTAAATGGATGGATGCCCATGTATCTGACCGACATGCAATTGCAGGTGCGCGAAATGGCGCGGGCCTTTGCCGACGATGTCATCCGCCCCGTGGCAGAGGCGCTGGACAGGGATGAACGCTTCCCGTCGGAAATCTATGACGAGATGGCAAAGCTTGGCCTTTTCGGTATCGGCGTTCCCGAAGCGATGGGCGGGCCTGGGTTCGACACGCTCACCTATGCCGTGGTCATGGAAGAACTGTCGCGCGGTTATGCCAGCGTGGCCGACCAGTGCGGGCTGGTCGAGCTGATCTCGACCCTGCTGGTCCGCCACGGCACCGAAACGCAGCGCAAGCTGTTGCCCGAAGTGCTGTCGATGCGCGCCAAGGTCGCCTATTGCATCACCGAACCCGAGGCGGGAACCGATGTTTCCGGCATCCGCACCACTGCCGAACGTGACGGCGACGGCTGGTGTCTGAACGGCGGCAAGATCTGGATCCACAACGCCCCCGTTGCCGACTACGGCTTCGTGCTTGCCCGCACCGACAAGGAAGCGGGCAACCGTGGCATGTCGATCTTCATTGTCGATCTTCACGCCAAGGGCGTCGAGCGCGGCCCGAAGGAACACAAGATGGGCCAAAGGGCGAGCCAGGTCGGCGCGCTGAATTTCTCGGACGTGCGCCTTGGGGCCGACGCGCTTCTGGGCGAGGCGGGGCGTGGTTTCCATATGATGATGAGCGTGCTGGACAAGGGCCGCGTCGGCATCGCGGCGCTGGCCGTAGGCATCGCGCAGGCGGGGTTGGAGGCGGCGGTGGATTACGCCGCGACCCGTAAGCAATTCGGCAAGCAGATCGCGGAATTTCAGGGCGTCCAATGGCTTTTGGCCGACATGGCCAAGGATATCGAGGCCGCCCGCCTGCTGGTCCATTCTGCCGCCAGCAAGATCGACGCGGGGCAGGATGCAACCAAATCCTGCTCGATGGCAAAATGCTTCGCGGGCGACATGGCGGTGGCCCGCACCGCCGATGCCGTG
Source organism: Paracoccaceae bacterium (assembly GCA_027489375.1). Taxonomy (GTDB): domain Bacteria; phylum Pseudomonadota; class Alphaproteobacteria; order Rhodobacterales; family Rhodobacteraceae; genus Paragemmobacter. The sequence continues at coordinate 207,453 of JAIXZW010000019.1, forward strand.
CAGGTCTTTGGCGGTTCGGGCTATATCCGCGGGTTCGAGGTGGAACGCCTCTATCGCGATGCGAAAATCTGCCAGATCTACGAAGGCACGAACCAGATCCAGCGCATGATCATCGCGCGCGAGCTGCTGAAGAAAGGTGCCCGCGCATGAGCGGTGTCGCCCTCGTCACCGGATCGTCCCGCGGGATCGGACTTGCCACGGCCGAAGCCTTGGCGCGCGAGGGGTTCTCGATCGCCCTCAACGGACCCGTGGCCGATGACGAGTTGTCGCGCGCGGTCGACCGGATCACGGCAATCGGCGTTCCAGTCGTCGCCGCCCCGTTCGACGTCTCCGACATCGCCCGCCATGACAGCGAACTTGCGCGTATCGAGGCGGCACTCGGCCCGCTGACGACGCTGGTGAACAATGCGGGTGTCGGTGTGCTGAGCCGTGGCGATCTGCTCGACGTGACCGAGGCAAGCTGGGACCGCTGCCTGACCATCAATACCAAGGCGATGTTCTTCCTGTCGCAAGCCTTTGCCCGCCGCCTGCTGTCCCGCCCGCGCCCCGCGGCACAGTTCCATTCCATCGTCAACGTCACCTCGTCCAATGCGGTGGCGGTGGCGGTACAACGGTCGGAATATTGCGCCAGCAAGGCGGCCGCCGCGATGGTGTCCAAGACGCTTGCCGTGCGGCTTGGCCCCGAGAATATCGCCGTCTACGACGTCCAGCCCGGTTTGATCGCAACGGACATGACCGCGCCGGTCATCGAGATGTATCGCAAACGCGCCGAAGAGGGGCTGACCCTTTTTCCCCGCGTCGGCCAACCCGAGGATATGGGCGCGATCATCGCATCACTTGCTTCGGGCAAACTTCCCTACACCACGGGTCAGGCGATTTCGGCGGATGCCGGGATGCTGGTTCCCCGCTTCTGAAAGGTCCATCCCATGAAGATCGCCCTTCCCGACACCCGGGGTCGACTGTCGGATTACACCCTGACCGGCACGCCTTTACCCGAGGGAAAACTGTCCCCGAACGCGGTGCGAACGGTCTATTCGGCGGCCCATGTCGTAGCCGACCCTTTCACCGCGAACGATCCTTCGGGGCGGGCAACGGTGGATTGGGATCGTACGATGGACTTTCGCCGCTACCTGTCCGGGCTTGGTCTCGGCATCGCCGAGGCGATGGATACCGCGCAGCGCGGCATGGGTCTCGATTGGCAGGGTGCGCTGGAGCTGATCCGCCGCACGCGGTCCGAAGTGCCGGAAGCGTTGGTGGCCAATGGCTGCGGCACAGACCATCTGGACCCCGCCGCTGCCCGCTCGCTGGACGATGTGATCCGCGCCTATCTGGAACAGGTCGATGCGATCCAGAAACTCGATGCGCGCATCATTCTGATGGCCAGCCGTGCGCTGGCACGCGTGGCCAAGGGACCGGCGGATTACCTTCATGTTTATGACCGCGTGCTTGCGGCCTGCGATCGTCCGGTGATCCTGCACTGGCTGGGCGAGATGTTCGATCCGCAACTGGCAGGATATTGGGGCGGCAGCAGTTTCGAGGACGCGCTGGAAACCGCGCTGGAGGTGATCGACCGCAACCGGTCCAAGGTGGACGGGATCAAGATCAGCCTTCTGGACAAGGACAAGGAAATCGCCATGCGCCGCCGCCTGCCTGCGGGGGTGAAGATGTATACGGGCGACGATTTCAACTATCCCGAACTGATCCAAGGCGATGCGCAGGGGTTCAGCCACGCGCTTCTGGGCATCTTCGACCCGCTTGCTCCTGCGGCGGCGCATGCCGTTGGCCAACTTGGTCAGGGCGATGCAGCCGGATTCCGCGCAACGCTCGATCCGACCGTGCCGCTTGCCCGTCTGATCTTTCGGGCGCCCACCCAGTTCTACAAGACGGGCGTGGTCTTTCTTGCGTGGCTCAACGGGTTTCAGGACCATTTCATCATGCTGAACGGCGCGCAGGCGATGCGGCCGCTTCCCTATTTCACCGAAGTGTTCCGGCTGGCGGATGGTGCGGGCCTCTTGCGTCAGCCTGACCTTGCGGTGGAGCGGATGAAGAAACTCCTCGCACTCTACGGGGTGTGATGTGAGGGACTTCACGGTTGACCACTCGGCCCTTGCGCTGAACACTGCAAGCTTGGGCCACAACTTGGACGGTGCAGGGGCCGGGTGGTCGCCCGAACGCGTGATTGATGCCTGCGCCGCGCGGGGCTATGGCGGGATTGTCTTCTGGAGGCGCGAGATCGGCGCCCGTGCGGTCGAGATCGGCAACCGCGTGCGGTCGGCGGGGATGCAGGTCGTCGGACTGTGCCGCACGCCCTATCTGGTCGGGCGCGAGGCGCCCCGAGATGCCAGCGACCTTCACGCCGCGATCGAAATGGCGGCGGATCTCGGCGCTCCGGTGCTGACCATCGTGACCGGAGGCACCGAACCCGACAGCAAGGGTGTGATCGAGACGCAGAAACGCTTGGCCGAACGGGTCGCAGCCATCGCACCCGTTGCCGCCGCGGCGGGCGTTTCACTGGCGTTGGAACCGCTCAACCCGATGTTCGGGGGCAACCGGACCTGCCTTTTCACTGTCGCCGATGCCTTGGCGGTCTGCGACAGGGTCGCCGCGCCGAATGTCGGCATCGCGGTCGATGTCTACCATGTCTGGTGGGACCGCTCGCTTGCCGCGAGCCTCGCCGCCGCGCGGGGCAGGGTGCTGGGCTACCACCTGTGCGACTGGCTGGAAAACACCGGCCACATGCTTCTCGACCGTGGCATGATGGGCGACGGCGTGGCCGACCTGCGCGCCATCCGCCAGGCAGTCGAGGATGTCGGGGATTATCGTGGCTTGTGCGAGGTCGAGGTGTTTTCGGCCGAAAACTGGTGGAAGCGCGATCCGGCCGATGTGCTTGATGTGATCGTTGACCGCTTCCGCCGCTACTGCTGACATTCAAGGGAGAACCAAGATGAAGGTTCTGGTGCCTGTCAAACGGGTGATCGACTATAACGTGAAGGTCCGCGTCAAGGCGGACGGATCGGGCGTCGATCTGGCCAATGTGAAGATGTCGATGAACCCGTTTGACGAGATCGCTGTCGAAGAGGCGATCCGTTTGCGCGAGAAGGGCATCGCGACCGAAGTCGTCGTCGTGTCGATTGGCGTGAAGCAAAGCCAAGAGACGCTGCGAACGGCTTTGGCGATGGGGGCTGACCGCGCCATCCTGATCGAGGCCGCGGCGGATGTGCATACGGACATCGAACCGCTCTCGGTTGCCAAGCTGCTGGCCGCCGTGGTGAAGGAAGAGGGTCCGGGTCTGGTGCTCTGCGGCAAGCAGGCCATCGACAACGACATGAACGCGACGGGGCAGATGCTGTCGGCGCTGCTCGGCTGGTCGCAGGCGACCTTTGCCTCGGAAGTGACGATCGAGGGCGATACGGCCAAGGTGACGCGCGAGGTTGACGGCGGGCTTCAGACCATCGCGGTCAAGATGCCCACGATCATCTCGGTCGACCTGCGCCTGAACGAACCGCGCTATGCGAGCTTGCCGAACATCATGAAGGCCAAGGCCAAGCCCTTGGCAATGAAAACCCCCGCCGATTACGGCGTGGACGTTGCTCCGCGCCTGACGGTGGTCAAGACGGTGGAACCTGCGGGCCGCAAGGCGGGCGTCAAGGTCGGCTCGGTGGCCGAGCTGATCGCGAAACTCAAAGACGAAGCTGGGGTGATCTGATGGCCGTTCTTCTTCTTGCCGATGTGAATGACGGCCAACTGGCAACAGATGCCGTGGCCAAGACGCTGGCCGCTGTCGCCTCGCTTGGCGAGGTGCATGTGCTGGTCGCAGGCACGGGCGGTGACGCTGCGGCTGCCGAGGCTGCCAAGCTGTCGGGCGTGTCCAAGGTGCTGTTCGCCGAAGACCACGCCTATTGCCACGGCATGGCCGAAGCGACTGCCGCGCTGATCGTGGCCCTGTCGGGCAACTACAGCCACATCGCCGGTGCCGCGACCGCGTTCTGCAAGAACGTGATGCCGCGTGTTGCCGCCCTGCTGGACGTGATGGTGATTTCGGACGTGACCGCCGTGATCGACGAGGGCACCTTCGAGCGTCCGATCTACGCCGGAAACGCCATGCAGACGGTGAAATCGTCGGACGGCAAAAAGGTACTGACCGTGCGGACCGCGGGCTTCATCGCCGTCGGCGCTGGCGGGTCTGCGGCTGTCGAGAAGGTGGCTGTCGCCGCTGACGGGTCGCTGTCGGTTTGGGTCGAGGACAAGGTGGCGACGAGCGACCGTCCCGAACTGACCTCGGCTGGGATCGTCGTGTCGGGCGGGCGTGGGCTTGGAAGCCAGGAAAACTTTGCGCTGGTCGAAAAGCTGGCCGACAAGCTGGGCGCTGCCGTCGGTGCTTCGCGCGCGGCTGTCGACTCGGGCTATGCGCCGAACGACTGGCAGGTCGGCCAGACCGGCAAGGTGGTGGCCCCCACGCTGTACATCGCCCTCGGCATTTCGGGCGCGATCCAGCACCTTGCGGGGATGAAAGACAGCAAAGTCATCGTCGCCATCAACAAGGACGAGGAAGCGCCGATCTTCCAGGTCGCCGATTACGGTCTGGTCGGCGATTTGTTCACCCTCGTTCCGGAAATGATCGAAAAGCTCTGAAGTAATTGTGGCAAGCAGTTCGAGCCGGCCTTGGTAGAGACATTTCACGGAGAGAGTTCGCTACTGGTCCCCCTTCATCCGCCATCATATCCAGTCAATTGCCAGCGATGGGGTGGCGCGCAAAGCGCCTCTCAGGCAGGGGTCATCACGGCTGGTGCCGAAGCCGTCCAATGCGGTGCGTTTCCGGCATGCCGGTTTTAAAGGGCAGGTTCGGACTGGGCGGCCATCCAGTCTTGGCACTGGCGATAGAAAGCGTAATCGGGGGCATGCCAGCGTTTCAGGTTGTCGATGGCTTTTTCGGAAAGGCGCGGAATTTGGGAATAGTCGTTCGTATGGGCCGTCACCGGATCCGTACTCACGGAAAAATCGCAGTCGAGGCCCAATCGGCGCAAGAGGGTTTCCATATCCGCGCGCAAGTTCTCTTGGCGGATAATCCAGGCAGGCGGGCGCAAGTCGAAGAAGAATCCGCTTCCCTTGAACCAATCCACCTGGCCGCGGCCCAGATGTCCGATCGACAGCATGGCGCATAGCGCGGCCCGGCCCCGCGGTCCTTCGTCGTACAGGCTTTCGGCAAGATCGTTCGCATGCTCGAACTCATCGAAAAGCCGTGATTCGTGTGGCGACCAAGCTTTGTAGATGCGGGGCTTTCCCATGCGTTTGCGGCTGTAAAAACCGGAGCGAAACCGCGCGGCAGGGTCACGGATGCTGAAGAAAAACCCATCGTCTTGCGGCAAGGATTTAAGTTGGACCCCGTGTGAGTGCTTTTCGAACCGCACGCGTTCCTGGCTTTGATTGACCTGATCGAGAATATGTCCGATCTGGGTGCCGGCATTCTTTCCGATGTGAAGGAAATGAACCGTTTGGATGTTTTTATCACTTCCGATAAGTGAATTAAAACTTTTGGACGTATAATAACCGATCCGTTCAAACGTTTTCCGCATAACATGGCTCATATTTTATTAACGATTAACGCACAAATTAATTTGACGGTCCTGTCAAGGGCAAACCCCTTTTAGCGCCTTGATGGCGTTTCAACGGACACCGTGAATGCATGTCTTCCGGGGCGGCTTTTCGCGTTCCATCCGGCCTTACCCACACCGCCGCCCTCCGCGCGCGTTCTTTGACCTTATTGGCGCTTGGAAGACGGTTTCGGTGCCTTGCGGTCGGGGCGGTGGCGGGGTGCCCCGGTCTGCGCCGGGGTGGGGGCGGATTGATCGGGAGCAAATTCATGCCGGTTCGGGCGAAGGATGTGAACCTGTCCGGCGTGGGTGCGTTGGTCTGCGAGATTCAAGGAAAGGGACAGGGATGCAAGCCAAGCCATCGGTTTCGGTGATCCTGCCGACCTACAACAGGGCGCGCTACATTGCCGAGGCGATCGGGTCGATTTTGAGCCAGAGCCATCCGGCGCTGGAGATCGTGGTGGTGGACGACGGGTCTACGGACGGAACGGCTGCGATCGTGGAGGGCTTTGGCGCGGCCGTGACCTATCTGCGGCAGGAGAACGCGGGCAAGCTGACTGCCATCGCCACGGGTTTGGACCATGTGGGGGGCGACCTCGTCTGGATCATGGATGATGACGACATCGCGCCGCCCGATGCGATCCGCGACCTTGCCGCCCCGTTTGCGGCGAACCCCGAAATCGTGATGAGTTACGGTCGCATGACGAAGTTCAGCGGCGAGGGTGCGTCCCTGCGCGAGGCGTTGCTGGACTATCCCGAAGACAGCCGCCCGTTTTTCATCCGGCTGATGGAGGGGTGTTTCGTTACGGGCCATCCTTGCGTGATGGTCCGCCGTGATGCGATGGAGGCGGTGCGCCCCTTCGATACGACGATCTTTGCTTCGGTCGACTATTATCTGCATCTGCACGTGGCGCAGCAGGGACCGGTGGCGGCGGTCGATCCTGTCGTGCTTCGCCAGCGCCAGCATGACGGGCTGCGCGGGCCGCTGGAGAACCGCTATGGCGAGGCCGAGCGGGTGGCGAAATGGATCGCGCATGACGCCTATATCATCGGAGGTCTGCTGGAGCGGTTGCCCTTGGCGGCCTATCTGGAGGCCCCGCCCCTGACGGAGCGTGTGCTGACGGTGCGGGAGCGGCGACTTGCGCTTGTGCAGCGGGCGGTGATCGCGGGGCGGAACAAGCTGTGGCCGATGGCGCTGGAAGACCTGCGGGCGGCGCTTGCGATACAACGCGACGAGCCGCTCGACGAGGCGGCGCTGACGGTTCTGTCGGGGCTGCTCGGGTCGCGCTATGGCATCGACGAGGTTACGGGATCGAGGGACATCCTTGGCGCGCTGCGCGATGCGGCGGGCGGGCGGGCGGATCGTGCGGCGGTGCTGGCGGCGGTCGCCCGCCCCCTGCTGCACGAGATGAAGTCGGGGCGCGGGGTCGGACGGGTGCTGGCAAGCTGGTTCCGCCTGATGGACCCGCGGGCGACGGGACTCGCGCTGCGCGCGTCGGCCATGCGGAACGTGTCCCGCATGGCGCGGCGGTTGCGGCGCGGTTAGGCGCGTGGCGCGGGATCACTCCTCGGGTTGGAAGAGATGCGCCTGCGCGGGGTCGAAGCCGAGATCGACGGCGCTTCCGATCGGGTAGACCGCATCGTGGGACAGCGCGGCGATCACCGCCTTGCCGTTGCGCAGGGCCACTTCGACCACGGTTTCCGCGCCGAGACGTTCGGTCAGCGCCACGGTGCCATGCAATTTGCCGGGACCTTCGGCGATGGAGAGGTATTGCGGGCGCAGGCCGAGGATGGCGCGGTCGCCCACGCGGAACGGGCCGCGGCGGGCCGAGACTTCGACCGGATCGAGCGCGTCGTTGAAGACGAGCGCGCTGTTGCCGTTCACCGCCTTGACCGTCACGTCGATGAAATTCATCGAGGGTGCGCCGAGGAAGCCCGCCACGAACAGGTTGGCGGGGTCGTGGTAAAGATCCATCGGCGCGCCGATCTGCATGACCTTGCCATCGCGCAGGACGACGATCTTGTCGGCAAGGGTCATGGCTTCGACCTGATCGTGGGTCACGTAGATCATGGTTGCGCCAAGCTGCTGGTGGAGCTTGCCGATCTCCATCCGCATGTCCATGCGCAAGGCGGCGTCGAGGTTCGAGAGCGGTTCGTCGAACAGGAAGACCTCGGGCTTGCGGACGATGGCGCGGCCGATGGCGACGCGCTGGCGTTGGCCGCCGGAAAGCTGGCTGGGCCGGCGGTCGAGGAGATGTTCCATTTGCAGGATGCGGGCGGCTTCGGCGACCTTGGCGTCCTTTTCGGCCTTGCTCGCACCGGCGATGGTCAGCCCGAAGGCCACGTTCTCGCGCACGGTCATGTGGGGGAAGATGGCGTAGCTTTGGAACACCATCGCCACGCCGCGCTGGGCGGGGGGCAGGTCGTTCACCACGGTATCGCCGATGGCGAGGCTGCCCGAGGTGATGTCCTCGAGTCCCGCGATCATGCGCAGGAGGGTTGATTTGCCGCAGCCGGATGGGCCGACGAAGACGCAGAATTCGCCATCCTGGATGTCGATGTCGACACCCTTGATCACATGGGCGTTGCCGTAGCTTTTGCGCACGTCGCGCAGGGTGATGCTGGCCATGACCTACTCCGCAGCAAGGGAACGGGGCGTGACCCGCAGCAGCCCTTCGGGGCCGACGGTCACGGGTTCGGGGTCCATCACGTAGCCGCCGAAACGGTCTTTGCCGCCATCGGCGAAGCCGAGGATGACAAGGCCGTCCGGCCCGTCGACGATGCGTGCGGCGTAGCGGCGGCAGGGTTCGGCCCCGTCGAAGAACGGGCCGGGGGCGATGCGCCACGGGCCACGGGGATGGTCGGCCACGAGATAGTGGTTGCCGGTGACGGGGCTTTCGGGATTGTCGCGGCGATACTGTTCCGACCAGTGCTGCGACGAGGTGCAGAACAGGCAATACCAGCGCGAGCCGACCTGAAACACCTGGGGCACTTCGAGCTGGCCGAAACCGCCGTGGAAGACGGGGGGCTGGAGTTCCCATGTGACGAGGTCGGGCGAGGTGGCGAAGCCGATGGCGCCGCCTGCGTTGGGTTCGGGCACGCCGGGAACGCGGGCGGTGAAATACATCAGCCAGCCCTTGCCGTCGGGGTCGCGCATGACCCAGGGGTCGCGCATGGCGCGGTCGTGCCAATGGCCGACGGCATGGTCGATTTCGTAGCAGTCGGCATTCGGCCCCGCGATGTCGAGGCAGAGGCCGTCGCCGACGCGGGTCCAGTTGTGCAGGTCGGTCGAGGTGGCGTGGCCGATGCGTTGGTAGAGCGACTGTTCGGCCTTTTTCGTGCCGGTGTAGAACAGGTGCCAAAGCCCGTCGTCGCCGCGCACGACGGAGCCTGTCCATGTCGTGCTGTCATCCCATGCCGCGCCGTTGCGCTGCGGGGTGAAGGTGGTGCCCAGATGCGTCCAGTTCACCAGATCGGTCGAGGTGGCATGGCCCTGCGTCACGTTCAGGTGCCGCAGATCAGGGTCGATCAGGCTTGTCTCGGCCTGCAGGAAATAGCCGTGATAGGTGGCGCCGTCCTTGACGTACCAACTGTCCCAGATCCATTTGCCGTCGATTGCGATGACCATTTTTCGTCTCCTCAGCCCTTCACGCCTGTCGATGCGATCGACGCGATGAAGGCTTTTTGCAGGTAAAGGTAGAAGGCGAGCACGGGGACGGTGATCATGGAGAGGTAGGCCATCACCTCGCCCCATGCGACGTTGAGCTGGAAGAAGTATTGCAGGCCCACCATGACGGGGCGGTAGCCTTCCTCCTGCGTGACCATGAGCGGCCAGAGATACTGGTTGTACATCACGAGGAACTTGAGGATCGCCGCCGTGGCGAGGATCGGGCCGGAAAGCGGCATGACGATCTTGCGGTAGATCTGCGGCCAGCTCGCCCCTTCGACGCGCGCGGCTTCGACGAGTTCGTGGGGCAGGTCTTTGAAGTATTGCACGAAGAGGTAGATGGTCAGCCCGTCCGCGATGAAAGGCACGATCTGCACGCGGTAGGAATTGAGCCAGCCCCACGTGATCCCGTCCAGCCCGATCCACGGCAATTTCGACGCGAGCAGGAGGAGGGGGATGGCCGTCGTCTCGAACGGGATGATCAGCGTGGCAAGCAGGATCGAGAGCATGACCCCGCGTCCCTTCCAGTTGACGAAGACGAAGGCGAAGCCCGCCGCGGAGCAGATTGCGAGCGAGAGGACGACCGTGATGCCCGTCACCAGCACCGAGTTGAAGATGAAGGTGGCGACCGGCGCGCGCCGGAAGGCGGCGGAATAGTTTTCAAGGCTGATGTCCCCCACCGGCATGAAGGCGCGGAGCGAGCCGGAGTCCAAGAGCAATTGCTGGTCGGGCTTGAGGCTCGACATCAGCATGAAGACGAGCGGGAAGATGAAGATCACCGCGATCAGCACCAGAACCGCATAGCGCGTGGCAAGCCGCAAGCCACGGTTGTCGGGCGAGATGAGGGCCATCAGCTTTTCTCCCGTGTGAGCCAGCGTTGGATGAGGGAAATCGAAAGGACGATCACGAAGAGGATCACCGAGATGGTAGACCCGCCCGAGATGTCCTGTTTGCCATAGCCGCGCTCGATGGCCTGGAACACGATGGTATGCGTGCTGTCGAGCGGGCCGCCGTTCGTCATCACGTCGATCTGCGCGAAGAGGCCGAAGGCCTGCATGGTGATGACGATGAGGATCAGCACCGCCGTGTTCCGCAGGCCGGGCCATGTGATGTAGCGGAACACCTGCCATTTCGACGCGCCTTCGATCGCGGCGGCCTCGTAGAGGGTGGGGCTGATGGTTTGCAGGCCCGAAAGCCAGATGACCATGTGGAAGCCGACCGCCTGCCAGATCGACATGGCGATGATCGAGCCGAGCGCGGTGGACGGATTGCCGAGCCAGTCGATGGGCGGGATCATCCCGAAGCTGAGCGTGCCGAGCAGGTTGTTCAGCAGGCCGGACTGGCCGTCGTAGATCAGCCGCCAGAGCAGCGAGACGACGACGATCGATACGACGACCGGCATGAAATAGATGGCGCGGAAGATGTTGATGCCCTTGAGCCTCTGGTTGATCAGCAGCGCGAGGCAGAGGGCAAGGCCGGCCTGAACGGGGGCGACGACGATGACGAAGGTGAAGGTGTTCACGATCGCCTTCATGAAGACCACATCGCGGGCAAGCACGACCAAGCGCGCATCGCCGCCCGAGGAAAAGCTGAACCACTCGCGCATGCCGTTGAGGTCGGGGCGGTCGGGGTTGTTGCGGGTGAGGCTGCGGATCGGCGGATATTCGGGCACGCCGTCCTTGAGCACGGTCTGGCCCGCATCGTCCTTTAGCGGTTCGACCGTCAGCAGGGCGAGGTCGAGGAGCTGGTTGTAATTCGCAAGCCCGACGAACTCTGTCGGGTTGGGCGATACGAGGCGCTGGTTGGTGAAGGACAGGCCGACCGCAAGCAGGAAGGGCAGGATCACGAAACCCGCGATCAGAAGAACGGCAGGACCGGCCATCAGCCAACCAGTCCTGTTCGATACGGTGAACCGTGACGCCATCGTCGCCTCCGTGCCGGAAAGGTGGGGAAAGGGAGAGCGGTGCGTGACCGCTCTTCCGGTTTCGTGTCGGTTCCCTGCTCCGGCACGGTCGCCCGTGCCGGAGGAAGGCCGATCAGTGGCCGTAGCCGTTGTTTTTCTCGATATCGGCGTTGATCTCGTCCACGGCGGCGTCGAGCGTTGCGGCAACGTCCGCACCGTTGGCGATGTCGGCCGCGGCCTTTTCGAAGACCTTGGCTTGCACCAGATAGCCCGGCGTCACCGGACGAACGAGGCCGGACTTGTTCGAGTAGTCGGCGAAGACGGCGAGCGGGCCGCCCTCTTTGTAGTTGTCGACCATCGCCGCCGCGGTGGGCGTGGCGGGGATCAGGCCGATGCCGTTGGAGAAGTCGGCGAGGTATTTGTCCTGAAGCGCGAATTCGATGAAGGCGGCAGCGCCTTCGGGGTGCTTCGAATTGGCGGACACGCCGAACTGCCACGAGGCGGCACCGATTTTCGGCCCGTTGCCAAAGTCGGGCGCGGGCAGGAAGACGGTGTCTTCAAAGGCAGAGAGCGCGCCGAGGGCTGCCCAGTTGCCGTTCCACGAGAAGGCGTATTTGCCTGCGGCGAAACCTCCGTCACGGTCGGCGGGGTCTTGCGTCGCCTGGGCGTAGCCGTTCTTGAACAGACCCTGCCACCATTCGCCGAAGGCCAGAGCGGCATCGCCGTTCAGCGCGCCTTCGGCCGTCTTGTAGGTGGAGCGGTCCACGATGTCGCCGCCGAAGGACTGCAGGAAGGGCGAGAAGGCGTAGGGATACCATTCCCCCGTCCATGCCGTGCCGAGGTCGAGCGCGTATTCCCATTTGCCCGACGCCTTGGCGGCATCGAGTGCGGCCATGAATTCGTCCTTGGTCCACGGCGCGTCCACGGTCGGGGTGCGCAGCTTCAGCTCTTCCAGCGTGGATTTGCGGGTGACGAGCGCGACGGCGGCGTCCCACAGGCCGATGGAGTAAAGCTGGCCGTTCCACACGCCCTTGGTGCCGGGGAGGAAGTTGGCGATCTTGGTCTCGTCGATCTTGAGCGGCTGCATGTAGCCTGCCCATGCCCAGTTCGGCATGTTCGGGCCGTCGACGTCGAGGATGTCGGGCAGGTTGCCCGCCAGTGCGCCCGCGACGACCGAGTCGTTATAGGCGGCTTGCGGGAAGCTTTGCAGTTCAACCTTCCAGTCGGACTGGCTTCCGTTGAAGTCGGTGATGATCTGGTTGATGATCTTGCTCTCGACCTCGTTTCCGGCGCCGTGATACCACATCGTCAACGTCTCGGCAGAATGCGCCGCAGACGCCCATGCCATGACCGCGACCGAAGCCGCGAGTTTGAAGGCGTTCATTCCTAGTCCTCCCTTAGGGTTTTAAACGTCACAACATTTTCGGGGCGCAGCTCGGGGACCGAGCCACGCCAATGGACCGGTCCGGCCACGAGGACCGGCGCGCGATCATCCCGGCCCTCGCCGGAAATCAGGGCCATGAGCCGTTCGCCCGCCCGAACGCCGATGGCGTTGTAGGGCAATTCGACCGTGGTGAGCGGCGGGTAGAGCGTTTCGGCGATGGCGCGGTAATTGTCGAAACCGGCGACGCCGATCTCGTCGGGCAGTTTGCGGCCCATCGAGCGCAGGATGCCGTAGACCATCATCGCCATCTGGTCGTTGCCGCAGCAGATGACGGTCGGCGGCTGGTCGAGGCGGAGCATGCGGTCGATGCTGTCCCACAAAAGCTGCGGGCCGATTTCCTGCTGGTCGAAATCCACGTGGGCGACAAGTGCGGGGTCCTGCGCAATGCCCTCTTCGGCGAGCGCGTCACGGTAGCCGAGCGGGCGCAGGCGGCCTGCGACCATTTCGGGGCGCAGCGCAAGATAGGCGATGCGGCGGTGGCCCGCGGCGATCAGTCTGCGCACCAGATCATGCTGGAGGCGGCGGTCGTCGGGCAGGACGGACACGGTTCCGCGGCTGTCGAAGCAGTTCGCCAGAACGAGCGGGGTGTCCTCGGGAAGTTGCGGAAGGTTCACTTCCTGATGGTATTCGGCGACGTAGATCAGCCCTTCGACGCGATGCGACAGGAAGGTGTCGATCAGATGCGGCACGCGATCCTTGCGGCCCGCCGTATCGGCGATCATCACCGTCATCCCCGAGGATTCAAGCGCACGCTGGATGCCCTGGACGATGAAAAGATCGGGCAGGCCCTGTTGCAGGGAGGGTTGGTTGCGGGTCGAGATCGCGCCCGTGATCAGCCCGATGATGCCGGACTTCTGCGCCCGCATCATCCGTGCCGCATTGGACCGCACATAGCCGAGGTCGCGCATCGCGGTTTCGACCGCCTCGCGGGTGCGGTCGCCGACCGGCCCGTCGCCGTTCAGCACGCGGCTGACCGTTTTGGGCGAAACGCCGGCGCGATGCGCGACATCGTAGATGGTCGACAATCCGGCTCACCTCCCAAGAATGCCAGACGGTGGAGCGGGTCCTGCCGTGCTGTCCGATGCGGTGACATCGGTGTCATGACATCGGTGTCATAACTCCGGTGAGTCTGTCAAGCCGTTGCTTCGCGGGGTGGCTGCGGATGGGTGAAGCCATCCTTTTGCGCAAACATAGCCTTTTGGGCGCGGCGTGTCGGCTTTCAAAACATGTGTCGGTAAACCATAATCAACTGCGGGCGGTATTTCGCGCCCGATGTACCTGTCAGATTGAAATGGATTTCCACATGACCGCATTTGATTCCCGAGACATCGCCGCCGATCTGGCTGACCAATTGCTCGTGCTTTCGGCCATGCACGAGATGATGCGGCAGGCGCCCTTTGACACCCGCGAGATGGTCGAGCTGTGCATCGAAACGGTGGAGCGCTGTCAGGCCTTGACCGTCGCCCTGTTGCAGGCCCGAAGCGGAGATATGGCGCAGGTCGGCACAAACGAGGCGGAGGCAACGATACACCTTTGGCGGCATTGACGGTTTTGCGCATCGCGTGCTGCCTTGGGTTGTATTTCGGGAAGGCCATCGCAACCTGACCGCACTGACGCCGCGGCCATTTTATCCTTTTGATAAAATCATATCCGAATGGTCGAGACGGATGATCATGGGTGCGCGTGAGGGAAATCCAAATGCTGTCACACTTGGCTTGCGGTGATTCCGGGCATTTACCGGCAATGATTGGAGGACGAATTGAACAAGAAGCGGATTGACGAGATTACGGTCGGCCTGACGGATGAATTGTTCGCGCTGGCGATGCTGCACGAGTTGTTGGCGCAGCGGGTGGAGGCGCGGCCGATGGTCGAGATGTGCCAGACCGCAGTGGGGCGTTGCCAGAAATTGACGGCGTGCCTGTCGCTTTCGGGCGCGCAGGCGATGCGGCACGCCGCGGCGCCCGAATCGGTGCAGCGGGTCGTGTAGAGGCGCGGCGGGGCGGCGCAGAGGGCGGCACCTCTCTGCGCCGCGCCAAGAGCGGTTGGCGGTCGAATGTGGCCTTTGCCGCAGGGCCATGTTAACCCGTGGGGATGGAACAACTGCCCACCAAAGACCAGATCCGCCAGTGGATCGCCGAAAACCCGCAGCTCGGGGCCAAGCGCGACATCGCCAAGGCCTTCGGCATCAAGGGGGCGGCGCGCATCGAGTTGAAACGCATCCTGCGCGAGCTGGAGGATGAGGGTGGCGTGGTCAAGAAGCGCCGCGCCTATCGCGAGGCGGGGACGCTGCCGCCGGTGACGCTGCTTACGGTGCTGCCGCCCGATGCGGCGGGCGACCTTTTCCTGCGTCCGATGGAATGGCAGGGCGAGGGGGATGCCCCGCGCATCCTGTTCATCCCGAAAAAGGGCGATCCGGCGCTGGGAGCGGGGGACCGCATCCTTGGGCGTTTGGCCAAGGTCGATCTGGACGATTACGAATACGAGGCGCGGCTGATCCGCCAGTTGGGCAGCAACCCCACCCGCGTGCTGGGCATCTTCCGCGCCGAAACCGAAGGCGGGCGGATCGTTCCCATCGACAAGGGGGCCGACAAGGAATGGCGCGTGGCGCGCGATTTCACGGCAGGCGCGCGCGATGGCGAATTGGTCGAGGCCGAGCAGACGGGACCGAAGCGCCTGGGTCTGCCGCAGGCGCGGATCATCACGCGGCTGGGTGATCCGATGGGACCGCGTGCGGTCAGCCTGATCGCCATCCACCAGCATGGCATCCCCGACCAGTTTCCCGATGCCGTCCTTGCCGAAGCGGATGCGGCCAAGCCCGCGCCGATGGGCCAGCGCGAGGATTTGCGCGATCTGCCGCTTGTCACCATCGACCCGTCCGATGCCCGCGACCATGACGACGCGGTCTATGCCGAGGCCGACACCGACACCGCCAACCCGGGCGGGCATATCGTCTGGGTGGCGATTGCCGATGTGGCGCATTACGTGCGCCCCGGATCGAAGCTTGACCGCGAGGCGAGGAAGCGCGGCAACTCGACCTATTTCCCCGACCGTGTGGTGCCGATGCTGCCCGATACGCTTTCGGGTGATCTTTGCAGCCTGCACGAAGGGGTGGACCGGCCCTGCCTTGCCGTTCGGATGAAGCTGGACGTGGACGGGGTGAAGATCGGGCACCGTTTCGTGCGGGGCATGATGCGCTCGGTCGCCTCGTTGCATTACGGCGAGGTGCAGGAGGCTGCCGATGGCCGCCCGAACCCGCGCTGTGCCGCATTGATGGGGCGGGTGATCGCGCCGCTTTATGCCGCCTATGAGGCGGCGAAGAAGGCACGCGCGGTGCGCCAGCCGCTCGACCTCGACCTGCCGGAGCGCAAGATCGTGCTGTCCGAGGAGGGCAAGGTCCTGTCGGTCGATTTCCGCGAACGCTTCGACGCGCACAAGCTGATCGAAGAGTTCATGATCCTGGCCAACGTGGCCGCAGCCGAGGAATTGACGCGGTTGAAGAAGCCGCTTCTCTTCCGCGTGCATGAAGAGCCGAGCATCGAAAAGCTGGATGCGCTGCGCGAGGTGGCCGAGGCTTCGGGCTTCAGCCTTGCCAAGGGGCAGGTTCTGAAGACGGCGCATCTGAACCGGCTGCTGTCGCAGGCCGAGGGGACGGAGTTCGACGAGCTTTTGAACATCACCACGCTGCGGTCGATGACGCAGGCCTATTACCACCCGCAGAATTTCGGGCATTTCGGGTTGGCGCTGCGGAGTTATGCGCATTTCACCTCGCCCATCCGGCGGTATTCGGACCTGATCGTGCATCGGGCGCTGGTCGCGGGGCATGGCTGGGGCGATGACGGGCTTTCGGCGCAGGATATCGAGGCGCTGGAAGAGACGGCGAAGCTGATTTCCGATGCGGAGCGCCGGTCGATGGCGGCGGAGCGGGATACGACCGACCGTTACCTTGCCGCCTATCTGTCCGACCGCGTGGGGGCGGAATTCGCGGGGCGGATTTCGGGTGTGCAGCGGTTCGGCGTCTTCGTGAAGCTGGACGAGACGGGGGCGGACGGGTTGATCCCGATCCGCGATCTGGGGCGCGAGTTCTTCCATTACGATCAGGACAGCCAGACGCTGATGGGGGCCGATACGGGGCTGACCATCGGCATCGGGCAGCGCGTGACCGTGCGGCTGTCCGAGGCGATACCCGTGACCGGCGGGCTGGTGCTGGAATTGCTGACGCTGGAGGGCGACGCCCTGCCGCAGGGCAAGGCGGGGCCGCGCGGGCGCTATGCCCCGCGCAAACCGGGGAAGTTCGCCGCCAAGGAGCGCAAGGTGAAGCGCAAGGTCGAACGCAAGCGGCGGTAGTCCGCTTCGCCCTCTCACGAGAGGATTTGCGTTTTGCGGCTGGCCTGACCCCGTTGCCATGACGGGGCGCGATATCTGCATGCGCGGGATATTATTTCCCTCGCCCCGCCTTTCCTGTCACCAAAGGGCAAGACAGACGGAGTGCGCCATGAGCTTCCACCCCACCGCAGAATATGACGATCTCCGGCACGGGGTCGCCGCGGTCTGTGCCGGATTTCCGGGCAGTTATTGGCGCGATCTGGATGCGCGGCGGGCTTATCCCGAAGCGTTCGTGGCAGCGCTGATGCGCGAAGGCTGGCTTGGCGCGATGATCCCCGAAGCCTATGGCGGATCGGGACTGAACCTGACGGCGGCTGCGGTGATCCTTGAGGAAATCCACCGGCAGGGGTGCAATGCGGCGGCGTGCCATGCGCAGATGTATACGATGGGCACGGTGTTGCGGCACGGGTCCGAGGCGCAGAAACGCCGCTACCTGCCGGAGATCGCGGCGGGCCGGTTGCGGTTGCAGGCCTTTGGCGTGACCGAACCGACCAGCGGGACCGACACGCTGTCGCTGCAAACCACGGCGCGGCGGGACGGGGACAGTTGGGTCATCAACGGCCAGAAGCTCTGGACCAGTCGGGCAGAGCATTCCGACCTCATGGTGCTGCTGGCGCGGACTACGCCACGCGATCAGGCGGCATCGCGGACGGACGGGCTTTCGGTGTTTCTGGTCGATCTGCGGGGGCTGGTGGGGAATGGCATCACCATCCGGCCCATCCGCACGATGATGAACCATGCCACGACCGAGGTGTTCTTCGAGGAGGTCCGCATTCCCGCCGATGCGCTGGTGGGGGAGGAGGGCAAGGGGTTCCGTTATATCCTGTCGGGGATGAATTCCGAACGCATCCTGATTGCCGCCGAATGCATCGGTGACGCGAAATGGTTCATCGAAAAGGGCGCGGCCTATGCCCGCGAGCGCAAGGTCTTCGGCGCGCCGATCGGGAAGAACCAGGGGGTGCAGTTCCCGCTTGCCAAGGCATACGCGCATATGCTGGCCGCCGAGGCCATCGTCTACCGCGCGGCAGGCAGCTATGACGCGGGCGAAAATCCGGGGGTCGAGGCGAACACCGCCAAGATGCTGGCCGCGGATGCAAGCTGGGAGGCGGCGGAAGCCTGTCTGCAAACCCACGGCGGTTTCGGCTTTGCCGAGGAATACGATGTCGAGCGCAAGTTCCGCGAGGCGCGGCTTTATCAGGTGGCCCCGATCAGCACCAACCTGATCCTGTGCTACATCGCCGAGCAGGTGCTCGGCCTGCCGAAAAGCTACGGGGCGGGGGCATGAGCCGCGATCTGGAGGGGGTGCTTGTCGTCTCGCTCGAGCAGGCGGTGGCGGCACCGCTGGCCACGGCACGGCTGGCCGATGCGGGTGCGCGGGTGATCAAGGTCGAGCGGCCCGAAGGGGATTTCGCACGCGGTTACGACCGGCTGGTGCATGGCGAAAGCGCCTATTTCGTCTGGATCAACCGCGGGAAAGAGTCGATCTGCCTTGACCTGCGGCAGGGGGATGATCTGGCGCTGCTCCGGCGGATGGTCGGGAAGGCTGATGTCTTCGTGCAGAACCTTGCCCCCGGTGCGGCGGATCGGCTGGGCGTGGGGGCCGAGGCGATGCGGGCGGCGCATCCGGCGCTGATCTATGTGTCGATTTCCGGCTATGGCGAGGACGGGCCTTATCGTGACGCCAAGGCCTATGACATGCTGATCCAAGGCGAAAGCGGGCTGTTGTCGATCAACGGCACGCCCGAGGGTGCGGCGCGGGTGGGGATTTCGGTCTGCGACATCGCGGCGGGCGAGACGGCCTTTGCGGGGGTGTTGCAATCCCTGATCGCACGCGGACGGACGGGGCAGGGGCGGCTGGTCGAGGTGTCGCTGTTCCATACGATGGCCGACTGGATGAACGTGCCTTATCTGCAAGCCGCCTATGGCGGGGCGGCCCCCGCGCGGGTGGGCGTGCGGCATCCGTCGATTGCGCCCTATGGGGCATTCGCCTGCGCGGACGGGCGCGAGGTGTTGATGGCGGTGCAGAGCGACCGCGAGTGGGTGGCGCTGGCCGCGCAGGTGTTGGGACGGCCCGAATTGGGGCAGGACCCGCGCTACGCGACGAACGTGGCCCGCGTCGCGCATCGGGCCGAGGTCGAGGCGATGATCGCGCCGGTTCTGGCCACGCATGACCGCGAGGCGGCGGTTCGTCTGCTGGAGGCGGCGGGCATCGCCTGCGGGCGGGTGTCGGACCTGACGGATTTGCAGGCGCATCCGCAGGCGCGGCATGTGACGGTGGACAGCCCCACCGGCCCCGTCACGATGATGGGGCGCGGGGTGCGTTTTGCCGATGGCGGGATCGGCACGGGGCCAGTGCCAGCGAAGGGGCAGCATGGCGCGGCGTTGCGTCAGGAGTTTTCATAACCAAGGGGGTCCGGCATGGAACGGCATCTGATCACGGCGGCGGCGCAGATGGGACCGATTGCGCGGTCCGAAACCCGTGCCGATACGGTGCGGCGTCTGGTCGAGATGATGCGCGAGGCCAAGGCGCGGGGGGCGGAACTGGTCGTCTTTACTGAGCTTGCGCTGACCACGTTCTTTCCGCGCTGGATGATCGAGGACGAGGCGGAGCTTGATACATTTTACGAGGCCGAGATGCCCTCGGCCGCGACGCAGCCGTTGTTTGACGAGGCGAAGCGGCTGGGGATCGGCTTCAACCTCGGCTATGCCGAGCTGGTGGTGGAAGGCGGGGTGAAGCGGCGGTTCAACACCTCGATCCTTGTGGATGCCACGGGGCGGATCATCGGGAAATACCGCAAGGTGCATCTGCCCGGCCATGACGTGCCGCAGGCGGGGCGGGCGTTCCAGCATCTGGAGAAGCGGTATTTCGAGCCGGGGAACCTTGGCTTTCCCGTCTTTCGCGGGTTCGGCGGGGTGATGGGAATGGCGATCTGCAATGACAGGCGCTGGCCCGAAACCTATCGCGTCATGGGGTTGCAGGGGGTGGACATGGTCATGCTGGGTTACAACACGCCCTTTGACCATACGGGGGATGAGGCTGTGAACAGTCTGACGCTGTTCCACAACCACCTGTCGATGCAGGCGGGGGCTTACCAGAACGCGACATGGGTCGTCGGCACCGCGAAATGCGGGACCGAGGAGGGGTCGAAGATGGGCGGCCAAAGCGTGATCGTCGCACCCTCGGGCGAGATCGTGGCGCAGGCGGTGACGGTCGGGGACGAGGTGATCACCGCGAAATGCGATCTCGACATGGGGCGCATCTACAAAGAAACGATCTTCAATTTCGCCCGCCACCGCAGGCCGGAACATTACCGGCTGATCACCGAGCGGACGGGGGCGATCCTGCCGCCCGAGGTCTGAAGCGGAGTGTATCTTGTGCACTGACCGGGGATCATTGGCGAAAGCAGATATCTCGCAGGCGCATGGATCAGGTCGGGGCCGTGCCCGTTGCGCATTTCCCAACGGGTAAACACCTAGAAAGCTTGGAGATTCGGCCCCGTGCGATGTTGCGCGGGGCCGGTTTGTTTATGCGCTGCGGAATTTTCGGTATGCAAAATCCGCTTTGTGGCGGGCGGCTTCCATGTCTCAATCGCGGTAACAAGATAACAGCGGGGGTGTGGGATGATACGTGTCGGTGTCGATGTCGGCGGGACGTTCACGGACCTTGTGCTTGAACAGGTCGAAGCGGGCGGCAGGCAGCGGGTGTTCACGCACAAGGTGTCGTCCACCATCGCGGACCAGTCGATCGCGGTGGTGCAGGGCGTGGTCGAGTTGTGCGCCATCGCGGGCGTGCAGCCGTCACAGATCGACGCGCTGTTCCACGGCACCACGGTTGCCACCAACATCGTCATCGAACGCAACGGGGCCGAGGTGGGGATGATCACCACGCGCGGTTTCCGTGACATCCTGCACATGGGGCGGCACAAGCGGCCGCATAACTTCAGCCTGCAATTCGATGTGCCGTGGCAAAGCGCGCCCCTGATCAAGCGGCGCAACCGGATCGTGGTGGACGAACGCGTCCTGCCGCCGAGCGGTCGGGTGGAAACCGCGCTGGCGCTGGATCAGGTCGAGCAGGCGGCGGAACTGTTCGCCGAGCGCGGGCTGGATGCCGTGATGATCGGGTTCCTGTATTCCTTCCTCAATCCCGATCACGAGATGAAGGCGGCGGAGATCGTGCGGCGGGTGCTGCCGGATGCATTTGTCTGCACCTCGTCCGAAGTGGTGAATACGATCCGCGAATACGAGCGGTTCTCGACCGCCGCGATGAACGCCTATATCGGGCCGAAGGTGGCGCGGTATCTGGACAACCTGAAGCGGCGTCTGGCCGAGGCGGGGGTGAGCGCCTATGTCCGCATCATGCAGTCGAACGGTGGCGTGACCACGGTGGAACAGGCGAGCCGCAACCCCGTGGGGCTGCTGCTGTCCGGTCCTGCGGGCGGGGTGATCGGCGGGCGCTGGACGGGCGAGGCCTGCGACCAGCGCGAGATCATCACCATCGACATCGGCGGAACGTCGGCGGACATCAGCGTGATCCGTGGCGGAGAGCTGACGATCAAGAATCCGCGTGACACCGAGGTTGCGCACATGCCCGTGCTGGTGCCGATGATCGACATCGACGCCATCGGCGCGGGGGGCGGGTCCATCGCCTATGTCGACAGCGGCGGCGCGTTCCGTGTCGGGCCGAAATCGGCGGGGGCCGAACCGGGACCGGCTTGCTACGGGCGGGGCGGCACGCAGCCCACGGTGACGGATGCGCAGGTGGTTCTCGGACGGCTTGACCCCGAGCATTTCCTTGGCGGCGGATTGCACATCGACGCGGCGCTGTCGGAGCAGGCGATCCGCACCCATCTGGCGGAACCTTTGGGTTTGAGCGTGAAGGATGCCGCGTTGGGCGTGTTGCGGATCATCAACAACAACATGGCGCTGGCGATTGCTTCGAACTCGGTCGCTCGGGGGATAGATCCGCGCAATTACAGCCTGATGGCATTCGGCGGGGCGGGGCCGCTGCATGGTGTGGCGCTGGGCCAGATGATCGCGGCCAAGAACGTGATCGCGCCGCTGCATCCCGGCATCACGGCGGCGATGGGGCTTTTGGTGACGGAGCCGCGCTACGAATTCACGCAGTCGTCGCTGACGATCCTTCAATCGGGGACGGAGGCGGATTTCGCCACGGTCAATGCGGTGTTCGACCGTTTGCAGGCGGAAGCGGCGGCGCAACTGGCGGCGGACGGGATCGCCCCCGAGGGGCAGCGGTTCGAGCGGGTCGCGGAATGCCGCTATGTCGGGCAAGGGTTCGAATTGCGGGTGGCGGTGCCCGAGGGTCCGTTCACCGCCGCGACGGCGCAAGAGATGGCGCGGCGCTTCTTTGCCGTGCATCGCACCGAATACGGGCATGCCTTCGAGGATCAGGGCGTGCAGATGGTGACGCTGCGGGTGATCGGTTCGTCCCTGTCGGACACGCTGCGCTTGCCGCTGCTGGACAAGGGCGGGCGGCGCAATCCTTCGGAGGCGGCGCTTTACGCGCGGCCCACCACCTTTGACGATGGCGAGACGATCCAGACGCCGCGTTTCGACAGGCTGAAACTGCGGGCGCAGGATATCGTCGTCGGGCCTGCGGTGATCGTGCAGCAGAATTCCACCACCATCGTGCCGCCGGGCTTTGCCGCGACGGTGATGAAACTCGGCGATCTGGTGATCGCCCGTGCGACCGAGGGGGCCTGAGATCATGTCCAAGACCATAGATCCGATCACGCTTCAGGTTATCGGCGGGGCGCTTCATGCCATCGCCGAGCAGATGGGGAACGTGCTGTATCGCATGTCCTATTCGTCGATCATCCGCGAAAGCCAGGACCTTGGCGCGGGGTTGTTCGATCTGGATTACAACACGCTGTGCGAAAGCGATTCCACGCCGATGCACATCGGGTCGATCCCCGGTTACATGCGCGGGATCGAGAAGAGCATCCCCAAGAGCGACTGGCGCGAGGGGGATGTTGTGATCCACAACCACCCCTATTACGGTGCCAGCCATTCGCCCGACATCGGGATTGTCATGCCGATCTTCTACCGTGGCGAACTGGTCGGCTTTTCGGCCAATACGGCGCACCATCTGGATATCGGGGCGGCGACGCCGGGGCTGATCATCGACGTGCCGGATGTCTTTGCCGAAGGGATGCTTCTGAACGGGTTGAAGCTGTTCGAGGCGGGAAAGCGCAATGACACGCTGTGGCGCTACATCAGCGGCAATACGCGGGTGCCGGGTCTGGTGATGCGCGACCTTGAAGCGCAGATCGCCTCGGCCGAGTTGGGGGTGAAGCGGTATTGCGAGTTGATGGACACCTATGGCCGCGACACGGTGGAACAGGCCGCCAAGCAGTTGATGGATTATTCGGAAACCATGCTGCGGCGCGAGATCGCAAAGATACCCGATGGCGACTATACCGCCGAGGGGTTCATGGATGACGACGGCCGCACGCGCGGGGTGCGCCTGCCGATCAAGGTGACGGTGCGGGTGCGGGGCGATGATGTGGAGGTCGACCTTACGGGGTCGTCGCCGCAGGTGCCCACGGCGTTCAACGTGCCTTTCGAGGGGTCGACCAAGGTTGCCTGCTACTTTGCCTTCCGTGCGCTGCTTCTGGATACCTATACGCATCAGGAATACATCCCGCAGAACGAGGGGTCGTTCCGCCCGGTCAAGGTGACGGCGCCGCTCGGGTCGATCTTCAACCCCATAGCACCTGCCGCCTGCGAGGCGCGGTTCAACCAGATACAGCGCGTGGTCGATCTGATCATCAAGGCGCTGGCGCCCGTGTTGCCCGACAAATGCACCGCCGGAAACGCGGCCTGCCTGTCGTTCGCCTCTTACTCGGGGCTTCGGGACAACGGGGACTATTGGGTGCTGATCGAGGTGAACGAAGCCGCGATGGGCGCACGTCCGCGTTCGGACGGGCCGGATACGATCGAGGAATTGATGCGGAATACGCGCAACAACCCGCTGGAAGACCTTGGCATGCATCTGCCGATGATCTGCGACCGCTACGAAATCCGCGACGATGTGTTCCCCGGTGCGGGGGAATATCGCGGCGGGATGGGCGTAGTGAAATCGCAGCGATTCCTGACGCCGGGGTTCATGACGCATGAGAGCGACCGCAACGAGGACACGCCTTGGGGCATTTTCGGCGGGCATGAGGGGGCGACCGCCATCGTGCGGATCGAAAACCCCGTGAGCGGCGCGCCTGCGCGGGACGTGGACGCGAAATTCTCGGGGATGCGCGCCGAGTTGGGGGATGTCGTGACCTATCTGTCGCCCTGCGGCGGCGGCTACGGCCATCCGCTGAACCGCGATCCAGCCAAGGTGCTGGATGATCTTCTGGACGGATACATCACGCCCGATCACGCGCGGGAGGTTTACGGGGTGGTCTTCCAGCCGGTGAAGAACGGCTATGGCTGGGGTCTGGACGCTGCCGCAACAGATGCGCTGCGGGCGCGGATGCGGGCTGCGTAAGCGGTGGAGTTTCTGGACCTGCACTATTTCGTCAGCATCGCCGAGACGGGGAGTTTCACCAAATCGGCCTTGCAGAACAACATGGCGCAATCGGCGCTCAGCCGTCGCGTGCGCGATCTGGAAGCCGAGCTTGGCACCGCGCTGTTCTATCGCAACGGGCGCGGCGTGGTGCTGACCGATGCGGGCGAGGTGTTCCTGACCCGTGCGCGGGGCATACTCGCCGAGCGAGAGGCGCTGCGGCAGGACATGCGCGCCTCGGCCGGAGAGTTGGACGGGACGGTGAAGCTTGCCGTGCCCCCTTCGGTCGGGTTGGTGCTGCTGGCGCCGCTGCTGCGGCAGATACGGGCGGAATTGCCGCGCGTGCGGATGCGGGTGATGGAGGGGTTCAGCGGGCATGTGGCCGACTGGCTGGCGGCGGGCAAGGTCGACCTTGCGGTGCTGTACAAGATGAAGTCGAGCGCGCTGCTGGACGCCGAGCACCTGCTGTTCGAGGACATGTTCCTGATTTCGGCCCCCGATGCGCCGGTGATCGGCGGCGGTGGTGCGGTGTCGATGGAGGAGCTGGCGGGCGAGGAGTTGGTCCTGCCCGGTCAGCCCCACGGTTTGCGCGTGCTGGTCGAGGAGGCGGCGGCCAAGGCGGGGGTCACGCTGAACGTGGCGATCGAGCTTGAGACGCTGCCCACGATCCACGATCTGGTGGGGACGGGCGGGATCAGGACGATCCTGCCCTTGACGGGGGTGAGCCGCGAGCTGGCGGCAGGAAAGCTGGTGGCGCAGCGGATCACGCCGGTGATCAGCCGCGAACTGATCCTTGCCCATGCGCCGCACCGGGCCGCCGCACCCGTCACCAAGGCGGTCGTCCGGCTGATCCGCGCGCAGATTTCGGAACTTGTCCGCTCCGGTGCATGGGCCGGACGGTTGTAAGAGGGGGAACCAGACGTGACCGAAGCCTTTCCGACACTTTTCTCACCCGTGACGCTTGGTCGCGTGACGCTACGAAACCGCATCGCAATGGCGCCGTTGACGCGGCAGATGGCCGATGCCGATGGCACGCCGACCGACGAGATGGTCGCCTATTACGCCCGCCGTGCGCGGGGCGGGCTTGGGCTGATCGTGACCGAAGGCACCTATGAGCAGGACGCGTTCCAGTCGCGGGCCTATCTGTCGCAACCGGGCATCGCCAATGCCGCCCATGTGGCGGGGTGGAAGCGGGTTTGCGACGCGGTGCATGAGCATGGCGCGAAAATCGTGATCCAGTTGATGCATGGCGGCCGCGTCTGCGACCCGCGCACGCTGGGGGGGGAGCCGCCGGTCAGCGCCTCGGCCACGCAAAGCGGGGGGTGGACGCTTTACACCGACAATGACTACGAAAAGACCATCCGCAACATTGCGGGCGACTGGCCCAAGGTGACATTCGGCAAGGCGCGGGAATTGTCGGTCGAGGAATTGCACGCTGTGGCCGACGGTTTTGCCGCGGGGGCCAGGCGGGCGGTCGAGGCGGGGGCTGACGGGGTCGAGGTGCATGGCGCGAACGGCTATCTGCTGTGGCAGTTCATCACGCCGAAAACCAACCTGCGCACGGATGACTTCGGCGGCAGCCCCGAAAACAACGTGCGTTTCGCCAAGCTGGTGGGCGAGAAGATCCGCGCCGCCATCGGGCCGGACAAGCTGCTGATCCTGCGTCTGTCGCAGGACGGGGTGGACGATTTCACCGGCGCTTGGCCGGGCGGCACGGCCTATGCCGAGGCCATCGGGGCGGCGCTGAAGGAGTCGGCCTATGACGCGCTGCACTGGGCGAGTTTCAACTACCTCGACAACCGCTTCCCCGCCGATCCGACGCCGATGCCCACCGTGCTGAAGCGTGCCTCGGGCAAGCCGATGATCACGAATGGCGGTATTGCCGAGGGGGCGCAGGCGGAAACGGCGCTGACCTCGGGGGCGGCGGATATGGTGGCGCTGGGGCGGCCGATCTTTGCGCATCCCGACTGGCCCTATATCGTGCGGTCGGGGGTGGCGTATCCTTGGCTGCCGTTCGACCGGAAGTATGTGATCCAGCCGCCGCTGGATTTCGGCCATGCCTATCCGATGGGGCTGGTCGATCCGAAGTGGCCACTGCCGTGAGGGGAGGCGCTTTTGGGCGCGTTTGACGACTGGATCGGGCGCGGGTCGCGGCGGGAGGATACAGTCTCGCCGCGACTGGTCGCGCAATATCGTGCAGCCCTGCCTGACCTTGCCGTTGGCGAAGTGCCGCCGGGCATGTTCTGGACCCTGTCGCCGGATGCCTATCCGCCCGCCGATCTGGGGCGGGACGGGCATCCGCGGCTGGGGTTGGAGCTGCCGCCGCTGCCGTTGAAACGGCGGATGTGGGCGGGGGGCGAGGTCGCTTTTCGCGGCGTGTTCCACGTGGGCGACGCGGTGGTGCGCGACAGCCGGATCGAGCGGATTTCGGAAAAGACGGGGTCCACGGGGCCGCTGATTTTTGTGTCGGTGCGGCATGATTACAGTGTCGGCGGGAAGGTGATCGTGTCGGAACGGCAGGATCTGGTGTATCGCGAGGACCCTGCCGCCGGTGCGCCTGCGGTGATCTATCCCGATGCGCCGGACCTTGGCCCGCCCTTGGCCGAAATGCCGCTGCTGGCCGATCCCGTGCGCCTGTTCCGTTTTTCGGCGCTGACCTTCAACGGGCATCGCATCCATTACGACGCCGATTATGCGCGGGGTGTCGAGGGTTATGCCGGGCTGGTGGTGCATGGCCCGTTGCAGGCGGTGGCGATGATGGTTCTGGCCGCGCGGGTGCTGGGGCGGGAGCCTGCGGTGTTCAGCTATCGCGGGCTGTCGCCGCTGACACTGGGGCAGGACGCGGTGGTCGAGGCGCATCGGGACGGCGACGGGTTGGCCCTGCGCGTGCGGCGTTCGGGCGGTCCGGTCACGATGGCAGGAAGGGCCGTTTAGGGCGTGACGCTGGCGCGGTAGCTGCTGGGCGTCTGGCCGAACATCGCCTTGAACAGGCGGGAAAACTGCGCCTGATCGGAAAAGCCGAAGCGGTAGGCGATGTCCGACATCGGGCCGCAGTTCGGCATCTGCAAAAGGTCGCGCGCCGCGCGCAGGCGCTGTTCGCGCACGAATTGCGAGACGGTGCAATTCACCTCGGCAAAGAGTTCGTGCAGGTAGCGTTTCGAAATGCCGACACGCTCGGCCACCAGTTCGGGCGAGAGGTCGGGGTTGGACAGTTGCGACAGGATCACCGACTGGGCGCGGCGGCGATGCGCGTCGCGCACCGATGAGCCTGCACCCTGTTCCACGTCGCTGCTGCGGTCGAGCGAGAGGGCGAGCAGGTCGACGAGGTGGCGGCCAAGCACGTTCGCTGCCAGAGGATCCCCGATCGCGCCCGTCGCGGTCTGGTGCTGGATCTGCTGCGCCATCGTCGTGAACAGCGAGCCGATCCCTTCGCGTCCGTTGAAGACCAGCGCGCAGTAGCGGTCGGGGTTGCGCAGCTTTTCCGACAGGATCGGCTTTGCCACCTTGATCACGCAAAGGTCGTTCGCCGCGCCATAGCTGAACCGGTAGGGTTCGTCCCCCCGTTCGAGGATGAAGCCGCCGGGGTCGCAGCGCACCTCGCGCCCCGACTGGCGGAACTCCACGGGGGACCGGCGCGGGATGGTGATGAGGTATTGCTCCTCGGTCTCGCGCGAGATGTGGCGGCGGTGGCGTTCGTATTGCACGGCTTCGGTCTGGAGCCGCGACAAGGACAATTCGCCCAGATGGCCGATTTCGAGCCGCCCTTCGAAGCGGGCGGCGTCGCGGAAGGTGAGGTCGAGCGGGAAATAGGCCTGCGCGATGACAGCGTTCCAGTGATCGGCGCGGGCCGATGCAGGCAGAAGGTCCGTGCTGTGCATCCGGTTCGTCACGTGGGAATCCCCGACCGCCGCATGTGTGTGGGCCACAATGATCGTCTTTGTCCGCCAGAAGTCAATTCCGTGGCGGCATGACAGATATGAGAAGCCTTCTTCTTTGGCGAAAGCAGCACTCGGGCGCGCTGGGTGACAAATGCTTGTGCGCGGATCGTCAAGACGGGGGGCGGGGAAGGGGGCAACCTGACAGGCAATGAATGACAAGGCCGGGATTCGGCCGGAGACAGGGAGTGCTGCCAATCCCCCGCCCGAAGGCGGGAGGCGGTGTCCTGTGGCCGGAGTCCGGCAAGCCAACAGGAGATGCTCATGGCCAGACGGAATGTCGATCCGATCACGCTTTCGGTGGTGCGCGGTGTGCTGGAGACGACCCAGCGCGAGATGACGCTGGCGCTGGAGCAGACGGCGCGATCCTCGGTCTTCAACCTTGCGCATGACTATTCCACCGCGCTGTTCAACCATGCGCCCGAGATGATCCTGCAAGGGCAGGACATTCCGATCCACCTCGGCTCGCTGATCCCCGCGATGAAGTCGGTGGCGAAGTATTTCGAGGGCGACATCCACGACGGCGACCTGATGCTGCACAACGATCCGGCCTATGGCGGGTCGCATATCATCGACACCTGCATGTACATGCCCGTGTTCTACGAGGGGGAGCTGGTCTTTTGGACCGTCTGCAAGGGCCACCTGACCGATATCGGCGGGCCGGTGCCTGCGGGATACAACCCCAACGCCACCGAGATCTATGCCGAGGGGCTGCGCATCCCGCCGATCAAGCTGTGGGACAAGGGCAAGCCGCGGCATGACGTGATGAACCTGCTTTTGTCGAACATGCGGGCACGGCGGGATCAGGAGGGCGATTTCAACGCGCTGATCGGCGCTTGTCAGGTGGGCGCGCGCAACCTGAAGCGGCTGATGGACAAATACGGCAAGGCGATGGTTCAGGAGTGCATCGCAGAACTGCTCGACATGGCCGAGCACCATATGCGCAGCCTGATCGCCGAAGTGCCGGACGGAACCTATACCGGCACGGCCATTCTTGAGGATGCGGGCCACGGTTACGGCGATTTCGAGATCACCGCCACCGTGACGATCAAGGGCGACGGGTGCCACATCGCCATCCAGTCACCGCCGCAAATCCCCTATTTCATCAACAGCTACGAAGGGAACAGCCATTCGGGCGTCTACCTTGGCCTGATGATGTTCGCCCAGCTTCCGCCGCCCTATAACGAAGGGTTGTATCGCTGCGTCAGCACCGACATGGGCCCCAAGGGCACGCTGTGCAACGCCAAGTCGCCCGCGCCGCACATGAACTGCACGACGACGCCGATGGAGACGTTGACGGATGCCGTGCGGCTCGCCTTTGAACAGGCGGCGCCGCACAAGGTTTCGGCAAGCTGGGGCCATGCCAACGGCTGCAACATCGCGGGCTGGGACAAGCGGCATGACGAGGAATATGTGACGATGGTGCTCGCCTCGATCATCTCGGGGGCGGGGGCCACGGCGCAGGCGGACGGCTGGCACGCGGTGGGGCCGGAGTGCTGCTTCGGGGCGTTGACCAGCGGCGATATCGAGATGCTGGAACACAGCTATCCCATCATCATCCACCGTTATTCGTTGATGGAGGACAGCGGCGGGGCGGGCAAGAACCGCGGCGGATCGGGCACCTGCTGGGAAGTGGAGCCGCTGGATACGCCGATGACGCTGATCACTTTCGGCGAGGGGCGTCGCATCCCCGCGATGGGGGCGGCGGGGGCGAAATCGGCGATGGTGTCGAAAAAGGTCGGGCGGCTGGAAGTCACCCGCAACGGATCGACGCAGATCATCACCGACAACGTGATCGAAACCATCCAGCCCGGAGAGCGGGCCGCGAACAAGAACCCGGGTGGCGGGGGCTATGGCAATGCGTTCGAGCGCGATGTCCAGAAGGTCGTGGAGGATGTGCGCAACGGTCTGGTCAGCCTCGAAGGGGCGCGGCTCGACTATGGCGTGGTGATCACCGACCGCGAGACGCTGGCGGTCGATGCCGCCGCAACCGCCGCGCTGCGCGCAAGCGCCGCCTGATCCAGCCCGACAAAGGACAAAGACCATGCAGAACACCTATCGTCTGGGCATCGACGCCGGCGGCACGTTCACCGACTTCATCCTTGCCGACCGCACGGGAGAGGTGCGCATCTTCAAGGCGCTCTCGACCCCGCAGGACCCGACCCAAGCCATCCGCAACGGGCTTGCGCTGATCGAGGAGGAGACGGGGATCACCGCGACCGAGATCGTCTCGAACGCCGATCTGTGCATCAACGGGACGACCGTGGGTCTGAACGCGCTGATCCAGCACAAGGGCGCGCGGACGGGGCTGATCGCCACCGCGGGGCACGAGGACAGCATCGAAATCCGTCTGGGCCACAAAGAGGACGGCTATCGCTACGACCCCGAATATCCGCCGGCCCGCATGCTGGTGCCGCGCTACCTGCGGCGTGGCGTGCGCGAGCGCGTGGTTTCGACCGGTGCCGTGCACACGCCGCTGCACGAAGAGGACGTGCGCGACGCCTGCCGCCATTTCCTGCGCGAAGGCGTGGATTCGGTCGCCATCAGTTTCGTCTGGTCGGTCCTGCACCCCGAGCACGAAATCCGCGCGGCCGAGATCGTGCGCGAGATGATGCCCGGCGTGCGCCTGACGGTCGGCAGTCTGCTTTACCCGCAGGTGCGCGAATACACCCGCACCTCGACCGCGATCGTGAATGCCTATCTTGCGCCGATCCTGTCGCGCTATGTCGAAGCGGTGGACGGATATTTCCGGCAGTTGGGGGCGAAGAACCCCGTGCGCTACTTCCAGTCCAATGGCGGGCTTGCGCTGGGGTCGGTGGTGTCGGACCAGTCGGTCTACGCCATCAATTCCGGCCCTGCATCGGCCCCGCAGGCGGCGCTTTACATCGGCGAGCCGTGGGACCTGAAGAACATCATCACCGTCGACATGGGCGGGACGTCGTTCGACATCACGCTGACGCGGGACGGGCGGGCGAATGTGTCGAAAAACATCGACTTCCTGCGCTACCGCATCGGGATTCCGATGATCCAGGTGGAAACGCTGGGTGCGGGTGGCGGGTCGATCGGCTGGATCGACAGCATGGGTCTTTTGCAGATGGGTCCGCAGTCGGCGGGGTCGGAGCCGGGACCGGCCTGCTATGACCAGGGCGGCGACAAGCCGACGACGACGGATGCCAACCTCGTCCTCGGCTATCTGAACCCCGACGGGCTGGTGGGCGGGCGTCTGCCTCTGGCGGTGGACAAGGCGCGCAAGGCCATCGACGCGAACCTTTCCAAGCCGCTGTCGCTGACGGTGGAGCAGGCGGCTTACGGCATGTTCACCATCGTCAACAACAACATGGTCAACGCCATCCGCCGTGTGTCGGTCGAGCGGGGTTACGACCCGCGCGACTTCGTGCTGAATTGCGCGGGCGGGGCGACCGGCGCGCATATCACCGCGCTGGCGCGGGAAATGGGCATCCGGCGTGTGCTTGTGTCGAAACTCGCCTCGGGGCTTTGCGCTTACGGCCAGATCATTTCGGACGTGAAGTACAATTACATGGCCCCCGCCCCCGTGCGGCTTGAAGGGGCGGCGGCAGCGGCCAAGCTGGACGGGCTGTTCAAGGGGCTGGAAGCGCGGGGGATCGAGGACCTGAAGAAGGACGGTTTCACCGAGGACCGCATTTCGATTCGACGCAGCCTCGATATGCGCTACGTGGGACAAGTGCATGAATGCACCGTCGACGTCGATCCCTTCGCGCTGGACGAAGCAGCGCTGGAGCAACTGAAGGCGGCGTTCCATGCCCGGCACGAAGAGCTTTACACCTATTCCGAGCCGGGAAGCGTGGTGGAAGTGGTGAACGTGGAAAGCGCGATTTCGGGGCGCGTGGACAGGCCGCGCCGGATGAGCATTCCCAAGGGTGCAGGCGCGGACAAGGCGCTGGCCGGAACGCGGGCGATGATCTTCGCGGCGGATGGCAAGGCGCAGGAAACGCCGGTCTACACGGGCGAGAAGCTTGGCGCGGGCGACCGGATCATCGGCCCTGCCGTGATCGAAGAGGTCACGACCACGCTGGTGGTGGAGCCGGGCTGGAAGGCGGAACTGACGGAGTCGGGTGTCTATCTGCTCGACTATACGGGGGGGACGGCATGACGATCATCAACTGCGACATGGGCGAAGGCTTCGGCCTTTACCGCATCGGCGACGACGAGGGGCTGATGCCGCTGATCGACGTGGCGAACGTGGCCTGCGGTTTCCATGCGTCGGACTTCAACCACATGCGGCGGACGGTGCAGCTTGCCAAGCAATGCGGGGTGAAGGTGGGGGCGCATCCGTCGCTGCCGGACCTGCAGGGGTTCGGGCGGCGCGAGATGAAGATCGGGCGCGAGGAACTGGTCAATTGCATGATCTACCAGATCGGCGCGTTGAAGGGGTTTCTGGACGCCGAAGGGATGGTGCTGAACCACATCAAGCCGCACGGGTCGCTATACGGCATGGCGGCGCGGATGGAGGATGTGGCCCATGCGGTCGCCGATGTGGCCGACATTTTCCGCGTGCCGCTTTACGGCATGGCCGGAACGCTGCACGAAAGCGTCTATACCGCGCGGGGGCATGGCTTCGTGTCGGAATTCTACGCCGACCTTGATTACAACGATCAGGGCGGGTTGATCATCACCCGCGAACATGCCGCGACCGATCCCGAGGCCGCCGCAACCGCCTGTCTGCGGGCGATGCGCGAGGGCCGCGTGCGGTCGGTCGGCGGCGTCGACGTGCCCGTGCGCGCCGATGCGATCTGCGTGCATTCCGACACCCCAAACGCCGTGCAGGTGGCCCAAGCCGTGCGCGCTGCGGTCAAACCGGCTGCCTGAACCCGAAAAGGAGCATATACATGGCAAAGCAAATCCTCTCGCCCCTGCCCGGCACGTTCTATCGCCGCCCCTCGCCCGACAAGCCCGTGTTCAAAGAGGTGGGCGATGCGGTCAAGGTGGGCGATGTGATCGGCCTGATCGAGGTAATGAAGTCCTTCAACGAGGTGGCCGCCGATCAGGACGGGGTGATCACCGGCTTTCCGGCGGATGACGAGGAACCCGTGATGGCGGGGCAACCGCTGGTCGAGTTGGGCTGAGCGATGGCAATCCGCAAACTTCTCGTCGCCAATCGGGGCGAGATCGCGGTGCGGATCATCCGCGCCGCCAAGGAATTGGGCATCAGGACGGTGGCTGTTCACAGTCTGGCCGATGCGGACAGTCTGGCAGTGAAACTGGCGGATGAGGCGGTGCCGATCGGTCCGCCTGCGGCGTCGAAGTCCTATCTGAAGATCGAGGCCATTCTGGAAGCCGCCCGCCTGACCGGGGCGGATGCGGTGCATCCGGGTTACGGCTTTCTGGCCGAGAACGCCGATTTTGCCGATGCGGTGGAAGCGGCGGGGATGGTCTGGGTCGGGCCGAAGGGCGACAGCATCCGCGTGATGGGCGACAAGGTCGCCGCCCGCATCGCCGCCGAGTCGGCGGGGGTGCCGGTGGTGCCGGGGTCGGACGGGCGGATCGACGACCCCGATCAGGCCCGCGCCGTGGCGCTGGCCATCGGATTCCCCGTTATGATCAAGGCCGCCGCAGGGGGCGGGGGGCGCGGTATCCGCATCGCCCATGACATGGAAGAATTCGAGCGCCTGATGCCGCAGGCCAGTGCCGAGGCCAAGGCGGCCTTTGGCGACGGTGGCCTTTATATGGAAAAGGTCATCGAACGCGCCCGCCATATCGAGGTGCAGGTTCTGGGCGACGGCACCCGCGCCGTGCATTTCTTCGAACGCGAATGTTCGCTGCAACGCCGCCGCCAGAAGGTCTGGGAGGAAGCGCCCTCGGCCACCCTGCCGCAGGCGATGCGGGAACGGCTTTGCGCATCGGCCGTCGCCCTTGCGGAAGCGGTGGGCTATCGCGGGGCGGGGACGCTGGAATACCTTTATGACGATGCGTCGGGGCAGTTCTATTTCATCGAGATGAACACGCGCATACAGGTCGAGCATCCCGTGACCGAGATGGTGACGGCCGTCGATCTTGTGCGCGAGATGATCCGCATCGCGGGCGGAGAGCCGCTGCGCTACCGGCAAGAGGATATCCGCCTGACGGGCCATGCCATCGAGGTCCGCATCTGTGCCGAGGACCCCGCCAAGGGTTTCGCGCCCGCGCCGGGCACGATTTCGGCTTTGCGCGTGCCGGGGGGGGCGGGGGTACGGTTCGATACGATGCTGTATCAGGGCTATACCGTGCCGCCGTTCTACGACTCGCTCTTGGGAAAGCTGATCGTCTGGGACGAGGACCGCGCGTCGGCCATCGCCCGCATGCGCCGCGCTTTGGACGAACTGGCGGTCGAGGGGCTGCCGACGACACGGCCCCTGCATATGCTTTTGGCCCGCGACCCCGAGGTCGCCGAGGCCGCTTTCCACACGCGCTGGCTGGAACCCTGGCTAGAGCGGAACGCACACCGGCTTGAGGAGACCCCGGAATGAAGACCAGATACTCCTTTGGCGGCGACGAGCACATCTTTGTCGAATGCGATGAGGAAATGTCGCTTGAAGCCTTTTTCAAGGGCATGTCGATCACCAGCGCCCTGCGCGAGGCCAAGATCAAGGGCGTGACCGAGATTTGCCCCGCCAACGCGTCGTTTCAGGTGCGGTTCGATCCTGACGTGATCTCGCCCGACGATATGATGGCCGAGTTGAAAAAGCTGGAAGCGGTTGCCCAATCGGCGGCGCCGACCTTGCAGACGCGGATCATCGAAGTGCCGGTCCTGTATAACGATCCGTGGACGCACGAGACGCTGATGCGGTTCCGCGAAAGGCATCAGGACCCGACCTCGACCGACATCGAATACACGGCGCGGATCAACAACCTCGACGGTGTGGACGGGTTCGTTAAGGCCCATTCCGGCGCGCCGTGGTTCGTGTCGATGGTGGGCTTCGTGGCGGGTTTGCCGTTCCTTTACCAGATGGTGGACCGCAAGCGGCAGATCCAGTCGCCGAAATACCTGCGCCCGCGCACCGATACGCCGCGGCTGACCGTGGGGCATGGCGGCTGCTTTGCCTGCATCTATTCCGTGCGCGGGGCGGGGGGCTACCAGATGTTCGGCATCACGCCGATGCCGATCTATGATCCGAACCAGACGGTGCCTTACCTGCGCGACTTCATGTGTCTGTTCAGCCCCGGCGACATCGTGAAGTGGAAGCCCATCGACCGCGCCGA
Source organism: Paracoccaceae bacterium (assembly GCA_027489375.1). Classification (GTDB taxonomy): domain Bacteria; phylum Pseudomonadota; class Alphaproteobacteria; order Rhodobacterales; family Rhodobacteraceae; genus Paragemmobacter. The sequence continues at coordinate 243,113 of JAIXZW010000019.1, forward strand.
ATACGACCATACGGTCGCCGAAGTGGACGCGGGCCGCTGGATGCCGCGCATCGCGCCGGTCACGTTCTCGCTCACCGAGTTCCAGAAAGACATCGACGGCACCAATGCCCGCATCATGGAGGCGCTCAATGGCCATTAACGTCATCAAGCCGGGCCTTTCCACCACGGTTCAGGACCTTGGCCGCCCCGGATATTACCACATCGGGATTCCCACCTCGGGCGGGATGGATACGCTGTCGCTGGCCGCAGCCAACCTGCTGGTCGGGAACGCGGCGGGGGATGCGGTGCTGGAAGCCGTGTTCATGGGGCCGGAGCTTGAATTCACCGCCGATGCAACCGTTGCCGTGACGGGGGCCGACATGCCGCCGAAGGTGGATGGCGAAGAGCGTGCAGGCTGGACTTCGTTCAGGGTGAAGAAGGGGCAGGTCCTGAGCTTCGGCTTCCTGAAGGCAGGGGCGCGGGCCTATATCGCCGTGTCGGGCGGGATCGACGTGCCTGTCGTTCTCGGTTCGCGCTCGACCTATACGCTCGGCGTGCTGGGCGGGTTCAAGGGACGCAAGCTGGAAGCGGGCGACCAGTTGCCCGTGGGGGCGGGGAAAGCCGTGGCCGAGGGGCGGACCCTGCCCGAAAACCTGCGCCGCAAGCCGGGAATGCCTGCCGAATTGCGGATGCTGCCGGGGCTTTACTGGCACCGCATCACCGAAGCGGCGGGGCGTAACTTCTTCGAGGACACGTGGAAGGTCGCACCCGAGGCAGACCGCATCGGCTATCGTTTCAAGGCGGGGCGACCTTTGGAATTCGTGGACCGTGAACAGCCCTTTGGCGCGGGGTCCGATCCGTCGAACATCGTGGACGCCTGTTACCCCTATGGCTCGGTGCAGGTGCCCGGGGGGACGGAGCCTATCGTGCTGCACCGCGATGCGGTGTCGGGCGGCGGGTATTTCATGGTCGGAACGGTCGTTTCGGCGGACATGGACCTGATCGGTCAATTGCAGCCGCATACGCCGACCCGTTTCGTGAAAGTGACGATGCAAGAGGCGCTGCAGGCGCGGCACGACCGCAAGGCCGTGCTTGACGCGATCACCGCCGCGCTGGTCTGAAGGAGGCGACCGAAACAGGCGGGGGAGGACACGCCCCCCGCCACCCAGAGCGAGTGACCCGATGAAGGACCAAGCCCAAGCCGATCTTGCCGCCCCGCCGACGATTCCACGGCGGAAACTGCGTGTGCTTGGCACGTCGATCACCCTTTTGCGCCCCGTGCGGGAAAAGGCGAAAGAGGAACTGGGGTTCGAACTCGACTTCGAGAAGATGGATTTCCTGTCTTGCCAGCGGCGCGCGGCGATGGAGCCGGAAAGCTACGATGTCTACGAGCAGTGCTTCCACAACCTTGATATCGTGTGGTTCTGGGGGGCGCTTCAGCCCATCGACATCAACCGCATTCCGGAATGGGACAATATCTCGGACCTCGCCAAACTCGGCGGGGTGAGCAAATACGCGGGACGCGGTCGGGGCGATGCTCCGGCCAAGAAACTGTACGTTCAGCCCGGCGGCTTTCTGGGACCCAAACCGTCGCGCTACATCAGCATGCTGCCGACCGTGCACAATATGGACAGTTTCGGCTACGACTCGCGCATTTTCGGCGAGGGGCCGGATGTCCGGCCAAGCTGGGCGTGGCTGCTTGACCGTCGCGCCAAGGGGCGGATCGCGCTGGTCGACGAACCCGCCATCGGCTTTTTCGACGCGGCACTGGCGGCGGAAGCTTCCGGCGCGCTCGAATTCGCCGATATCGGCAATATGACGATCGACGAGATCAACGCTCTCATGACGCTGCTCGAGGATCGCCGCGCCGAAGGGTTTTTCCGCGGCACGTGGCGCGACGGTCTGGAGGCGGCGGAACTGGCCGAGCAAGGGGCGGTCGCCGTGCAAAGCATGTGGTCGCCGGTCTATGGCAAGCTGCGCAAGGCGCGGTCGCATTTCGTCGAATCCGCGCCCTCCGAGGGGTATCGCGCGTGGCATGGCGGGGGGAGCCTGTCGCGGCATCTGCGCGGGGCCGAACTGGACATGGCCTATGAATACCTGAACTGGTGGCTTTCGGGTTATGCCGGTGCCGTGATGGCGCGGCAGGGATATTATATCTCGAACCCGCAACGGGCGCGGGAATGGCTTGCCCCCGAGGAATGGTCCTATTGGTACGAAGGGGCTGCGGCATCGCGTGACCTTGCCGGGCCGGATGGCGAGGTGGCGGTTTCGGCGGGCGGACGGCGGGCGGGTGGCCCCTATGTCGACCGCGCTCGCCGGATCGTCATCTGGAACACGGTCATGGACGAATACAACTATGCCGCACGGGCATGGGACAGGTTCGTCCGCCGCGTGAACGAAGGGGTCGCAGCATGATCCGTTCGGTCAACCCTCTGGCGCAGGAGCCCCGATACGAGCTGATCGGGCGGGTCTTGCGCGAAAACATCCTGTCCGGCGTGCTGCCGCAAGGATTCGTCCTGCTCGAAGGGCCGATCGCGGCGGTGATGCAGACCAGCCGCGTGCCGGTCCAGTCGGCGCTGCGCCAGTTGCTGGAGGAGGGGTTGATCCACCGCTTCGACGGGCGCGGCTATCTCGTGGGGAGCGGGCTGGGCGGGGTGGTTCCCATCCGGCGCGATATCCGCGACCTGTCGCTGGACATTCCGCAAGTGGTGGACGAGGCGCTGCAGACGCGCGGGACCTGGCGGCATGTCTATGATCAGGTGGAAGAGGAGGTCGCCTCGTGCCAGATTTTCGGAGAGTTCCGCATCGTCGAGACGGAGCTTGCCGATCACCTCGGCGTCAGCCGGACCGTGGTGCGCGACGTGTTGGCGCGGTTGCAGGAGCGGGGGCTGATTCGCAAAAGCCAAAGCTCGCACTGGATCGCCGGACCCCTGACCGCCCGCACCGTGCGCGAGAAATTCGAGCTGCGCGAGATCGTCGAACCCGCCGCGCTGCGCCTTGCCGGTCCGCATATCCGATATGCCGAAGTCGAGGATTTGCTTGAACGTGTCGGGAACGACCCCGGGATCACGCCCCAGTTTCTGGGGGATGCGCTCATGGAACTTTGCATTGCGCAGGCACCAAACACAGCCTTGGTCGAGATGATCCGGTCAAACCGGCTGCTGCTGTCGGCGGTGGACCGCGCCCTGATCCTGCTTGGCCTGCCGAGGGATGAGGACACGATAGAGCAATATCAGACCCTGCTTGATCTGATTACCCACCATCCCATTGATTCTGCTTGTGAATATCTTCGTTATCACCTGTCCATCACGGCCCGACGATATCTGGCCCGCATGAAGATCGTCGCTGTGATCAAGGAGACGGGTGCCTTCGCGCCGTATCTCAGTCCTCAGTAAAACGGTTGTAGTACGCAAGATACAAATTCATACCCCCAAGGCGTTGGCGTCTTGGTCGCTTTTTGGGCGAATTTTTGGGTTTACTTGCTGTTTTTTGACCAATCGAGCAATTTAATAACCTGTTGACAGATAGAAAAACCACCTATGTTATACGAAGTACAGTTTTAACGGGGTGAATCGCCGGACTGGCAGCCCCCGCTTCTGACCAAAAAAACAGGCCGGTCCCATCGAGGGCGGGTCGAACTTCAGGCGAGGTGACGGTGGACACGGCGGTCTTCAGACTCGACGGCGTGACGAAACGCTATGGCGATTTGGTCGCGCTCAACAACGCGACGCTCGAGGTGGGCGCGAACGAATACCTGTCGTTCCTTGGCCCTTCGGGGTCGGGCAAGACCACGCTGCTGCGCGTGATCGCGGGGTTCGAGGCACCTGAAGCGGGGCGTGTCCATTTCGAGGGGCGCGACATCACCAACGTCCCCGCGCACGAGCGCGGGATCGGCTTCGTCTTCCAGAACTTCGCCCTCTTTCCGCATCTGACGGTGATCCAGAACGTCGGCTTCGGGCTGACCCACGGCAAATCGGGGCTGAGTTCCGCCGAGATCGAGCGCCGTGCCGTCGAGATGATCGACCTTGTCGGTCTGTCGGGCATGGAGGGGCGCGGGGTCGACCAGATTTCGGGCGGGCAGCGGCAGCGGGTGGCGCTGGCGCGGACCCTTGCGATGCGCCCGAAGCTCGTGTTGCTGGACGAACCGCTTGGCGCGCTGGATGCGAACCTGCGTGGCCGGATGCGGAACGAATTGCGTGCCATCCGCGAAAGGCTGGGCGTGACCTTCCTGCATGTCACGGGAAGCGAGACGGAAGCCCTTGCGATGGGTGATCGCGTGGTCGTTCTGGATCGTGGAACGATCATCCAGACCGGCACCCCGGGCGAAATCTACGACCGGCCCGCGTCGCCGGACGTTGCGCATTTCCTCAACCGTTTCAACCTGTTCGACGGTAGCCTTTCGCGGGGCAGCTTTACGGGGGCTTTCGGCACGGCCGCGGTGCCGCAGGCAACGCGTGCGAACCGCGATGTCTATGCCGTGCGCTATGACCGCATGAAGGTCCTGCCCGCGTCGGCAAGCACGGACGGGCCAAAGCTGCGGGCGACCTTTATCGCGTCCGAATACCTTGGCTCGTCGGTGATGAACTTCTTCGATGCGGGCCACGGACATCTGATCGAGATGGAGCACCATCTGAGCCTTGGCGCGCCCGATACCTATGAACCCCGGCAGGATTACCTGCTGACCTGGAACCCCGAACAGGCCATCGTCTTTGGCCGCGAGGCAGGCTGATGACCAGCACCGTCACCATTCAGGACCGCCAGTCCAAAGTCACCCGCTGGCTGCTGATCCCCGGCATCGTCTGGATGTCGCTTTTCCTTGTCGTGCCGATCGCCATGATCGTCTACGTCTCGTTCTGGACGCAGACGACCTTCAACATCTCGTCCGATCCGACGCTGGCAAGCTGGAAGCAGTTCTTCACCTCGGACACCTACACAGGCTCGCTCTGGACCACGATCCGCATCTGGCTGATCGTGCTGGCGACGACCTTCATCGTGGGCTATCCGACCGCGCTTTTCGTCGGGCTGTTCGTGAAGTCCAAGACCCTTTCGACCGTGCTTCTGGTCATCTGCGTCATTCCGTTCTGGACCTCGTTCCTGATCCGCGTTCTGGCGTGGCGGCCGATGCTGGGCAAGGAGGGCGCGATCAACATCGTCCTGATGAAGCTCGGCATCATCCAGCAACCCATCGAGGTTCTGCTGTTCACCGAACTGTCGGTCATCATCGGCATGACGCAGATATACTGCGTGTTCATGGTCGGCCCCATCGCCTTCATGCTGAGCAGGATCGACCGCAACATCATCGAGGCGGCGCGCGATCTGGGCGCGGGCTTCGGGCGCATTTTCTGGAAGATCATCTTCCCGCTTTCCCTGCCCGGGGTCGTCGTCGGCGCGATTTTCGTGTCGGTCATGGTTCTGGGGGAGTTCGCCACCTCGGGTGCCCTGTCGGGCCGCAAGGTCAACCTTTTGGGCAACATCATCGTGACGCAGGTGGGGTCGCTGAAATGGGCGATGGCCTCGGTCGTGGGCGTGGTGCTGACCGTCGTGATGGGCATCGTGATCGCCGGTTTCCTGCGCATCGTCGATCTGAAGCGGGAGCTGTAAGTCATGGAATCGCGTATCATCAAACCCGCGCTTGGCGTCTATGTCGCGCTTTTCGTGCTGTTCCTCTATGGCCCCTTCGTGGTGCTGACGATCATCTCGTTCCAGCAGGGGCCGGATGGAGGACCGCAGTTCCCGATCATCGAATGGTCGACCTATTGGTACCGCCAGATCTTCGGCCTGACCCCGCCGTCCCGCGTTGCCCCGCTGCCCTTTGGCGAGGCGCTGATCCGGTCGCTCGTGCTTGCGCTGATGACGATGGTGGTATCGACGGTGCTCGGTGTCATGTCGGCACAGGCCTTCCGGCGGAACTTCAAGGGATCGGCCGTGGTGTTCTACCTGATCGTGCTGGGCATGATGGTGCCGGGCGTGCTGACGGGGCTTGGCACGTCGCTTCTGGCAAACAACATCATCGGGATCGAGCGGCACTGGTATACGACCGCCTTTGCAACCCATGTCGCCTATACGTTCCCCTTCGCCTTCCTTGTGATGCTGGCGATCCTGAACAGGTTCGACTCATCGGTGGAAGAGGCGGCATGGTCGCTGGGTGTCGATCCGTGGACGACCTTTCGCAAGGTCACGTTCCCTCTGATCTTTCCGGGCGTCCTGTCGGCGATGCTTTTTGCCTTTACGCTGAGTCTGGACGAATTCCCGCGCACGCTGTTCGCATCGGGGCGTGACCAGACGTTGCCGTTGGCGATTTATGGCACCTTCTCGGTCGAGATCCACCCCAACATCTTTGCCTTCGGGGTGCTGACCACGCTGTTCTCCTTTGCGCTCTTGTCGGTCTACGGCATCCTGATGGCGATGTCGGTTCGCCGCGCCAAGAAGATGGCGATGCAGGAGGACATTGCATGACCACGGCAGGGACGGCCATCGTCACCGGCGCGGGGTCTGGCATCGGGCGGGCCATCGCGCTGCGTCTGGCGGCGGATGGCTACAGCGTGATGGTGAACGATTTCCGTGCCGCTGCGGCAAGTGCGGTGGCGTCGGAAATCGGGATGAGGGCGCGGAGCACGGGTGGCGACGTGTCGGATGCGGGCGACGTTGCGGCGATGGTCGCGGAAACGGAAGCCGCTTTCGGACCCGTGACCCATCTGGTGAACTGCGCAGGCCACGTGCATCAGGCGCGGTTCGATGACCTGACGGTCGAGGATTTCGACCGCATGATCGCGGTGCATCTGCGCGGCACGTTCCTGTGCACCCGTGCGGTGATCGGCGGCATGCTGGCGCGGAAGTCTGGCGTGGTGGTCAACGTCGCCTCGCAGCTTGGCCAGATCGGCGGGGTGGAGCTGGTGCATTATTCCGCGGCCAAGGCGGGGATCATCGGCATGACCAAGGCCCTGGCGCGCGAGGTGTCGGCGCAGGGTGTGCGCGTGAATGCCGTGGCACCCGGACCGATCAACACGCCGCTGGTGCGCAGCCTGTCGGAAGACTGGCGCCGCGCCAAGGCCGCCGAACTGCCGCTGGGCCGCTTCGGCGAACCCGAAGAGGTGGCCGAGGCCGTTTCCTTCCTTTGCTCGCCCGCCGCGTCGCTGTTCGTCGGCCAGACGCTGGGGCCGAATTCCGGAGATGTGATGCTATGAGCGAAACCGTCCTCATCACCGGCGCAGGGATCGGCATTGGCCGGTCTGCCGCGCTCGCCTTTGCCAAGGCGGGGCACCATGTCGTCGTGACCGACGTTCTGGATGCCGAAGGGCAGGCCGTGGTTGCCGAAATCAAGGCCGCGGGTGGCAGCGCGGAATACCACCGGCTTGACGTGCGTTCGACCGCGGATGCCGATGCGCTGGTGGCAAAGATCGAGGCTGCGCGGGGCGGTATCGACGTGATCGTCGCCAATGCGGGCATCGCCCACAAGGTGCCGCTGCCCGCGCTGACCGACGAGAAGTGGGACCACACCTTCGACATCGACCTGAAGGGAATCTTCCGCGTGATCCGCCCTGCGCTGGCCGGGATGAAGGCCCGCAAGAAGGGTGCGATCGTCGCGCTGTCGTCGATCATGGGCGTGGCCTACGGCTGGGATGAACATGTCCACTATTCGGCCGCGAAATCCGGCGTGGTGGGGCTGGTGCGCGGGCTTGCCGTCGAACTGGCCAAGGAAGGCATCCGCGTGAACGGCGTGGCGCCGGGCTACATCCGCACCGCGCAACTGTTATCGAAGGAGAACTCGCTTGGTCCCGAAGGGGCGGCCAAGGCGGGCGAATTCATCCCGATGGGCCGCATCGGCGAGCCGGATGAAATCGCCGATGTGATCCTTTTTCTCGCATCCAACGGCGCCCGATACATGACAGGACAGGTCGTGGTCGTGGACGGGGGACTGCTCGTCGGGCGCTACTGAGCCGGACGGGACACTAAGAAGAAGACGAAACGCAACAGACGTAACAGGAGGTAGAAGATGAACGATATGTCGCTGTCACGGCGCAAGTTCCTGCAAGGCACCGCAGGCACAGCCGCCATCGCCGCAGGGGGGATGCCCTTCCTTGGCGCGCAGCAGGCTTTTGCAGCCGACCTCGCCTCGCAGGAGCTGCGCACGGTCGGTCTTTCGGTGACTGTGCAAGAGCGTATCCTGAACGACTTCAAGGCGGCTTCGGGCGTGAAGGCAGTGTCGGGCAAGGCCGACATCTTCCCCAACACCCAGACCGAACTGCTGTCGGGTTCCACCGCGTATGACTGCTGGGAAACCATCGGCGAGCGTCTGCCGTCGATCGTGCAGACGGGCCTTGTCTCGCCTATCGAGACGAAGAACCTGACGAACTGGACGGGCGTCGGGGAAAGCTTCCTCAAGCCGTCGGACAAGTGGGAAGCCCGCGCCCAGATCGTCGGCCAAATCTGGACCGACGAATCCCAGACCGCGCTGAACATGGTGCCGACCGTCTACAACTTCGACTCCATCGGCTTCCGTCCCGACCTCGTCGATGCGGAAGAGGCGGCGATGTGGTCGTCGCTCTTCGATCCGAAGTTCAAGGGCAAGACCGGTCTGAACGTCGACCCGCTGATCGCTTTCGGTCAGGCCATCATGGCGATGAACGAAATGGGTCTGCTGGAAGTGCCGAACCCGGGCAACCCGGATGCGGCGGCGATCGAAGAGGCGTCGAAGTTCCTGATCGCGAAGAAGAAGGAAGGCCAGTTCCGCGCCCTGTGGGGTGACTTCGGCGAACTCGTGAACCTTCTGGCATCGGGCGAGATGATCCTTGCCGACGCGTGGCAGCCCGCCGTCATGGCCGTCAAGGCACAGGGCGTCCAGTGCTCTTATGCCACGATGAAGAACGGCTACCGCGGATGGGCCATCGGCGTCTCGGCGCTGAAATCCTCGCCCAACCTCGATGCCGTGACCGCCTATGCCGATTACTGGCTGTCGGGTGGTCCGGCGGTGGCCGTGTCGGAACAGGGCTACTATTCGCCCAACGACAAGGTCAAATCGGTCATGGCCCCCGAGAAGTACGCCTTCTGGTACGAGGGCGCACCGTGGGTCGGCGCGGAAGAGCGCGGCATCAAGGAAGGCGATCTGCGCGATGGCGGCTCGCTGGCAACCCGTGCGGCCAACGTCGCCTACTGGCACCAGTGGCCGGATGAATACGACCTGCTCATCTCGAAGTGGGACGAATTCCTGTCGGCCTGATCCAAGCCTGAAACCGTGGCCGGGGCAGATTGCTCCGGCCACACCCAACGACAAACGGGGACTTTCCAGTGGCCTACGACCTGCAGCTTTCGCACATCGGCAAGGTTTACGACAACGGCACGCCTGCCGTGATCGACTTCAACCTCGATGTGGACAAGGGCGAGTTCATCGCCTTCCTTGGCCCGTCGGGCTGCGGCAAGACCACGACGCTGCGCATGATCGCGGGGTTTGAATCGATCACCTCGGGCGATTTGCTGATCCGCGGCAAGCGGGTGAACGACTTGCAGCCGGAAAAGCGCCCGACGTCGATGATCTTCCAGAATTACGCGCTGTTTCCGCATATGACGGTGCGCCAGAACGTGATGTTCGGGCTTGAGGTCAAGCAGTTGCCGGTGGCCGAGGCGAACCGGAAGGTGGACCGCATCCTCGACAAGCTGGGCCTGACCGAGGTGGCGAACGTGCGCCCGACGCGGCTTTCGGGCGGGCAGCGGCAGCGGATCGCGCTGGCGCGGTCACTTGTGGTGGAACCCGATATCCTGCTGCTTGACGAACCGCTGGGCGCGCTGGACGCGAACCTGCGAAAGTCGATCCAGAACGAATTGAAGCTGTTGCAGCGCGACCTTGGGATCACCTTTGTCTTCGTGACCCATGCGCAATCGGAAGCCTTGGCGCTGTCGGACCGGATCGTGGTGATGAACGCGGGCCGCGTGGAACAGATCAGCCCCCCGCGCGAGCTTTACACCCGCCCGCAAAGCATTTTCGTCGCCCGTTTCATCGGCGCCAACACTCTGATTTCCGGCAAGGTGCGGAACGTCGAGGGCGGGGCGGTCAGCCTTGACACCCCCTTTGGCGCTTTGGTGGCCGAACCGCCGGCGGCGTCGATCACCACGGGGGCGTCGGCGTCTATCGTGCTGCCTGCCGAGGCGATGAACGTCCTGCCCGGTTCGATGGCCGAGGCGGAGGTGCGCGCCAAGCATGGCAATGTGGTGCCGTGCCAGATCAACCGCTTGCAGCTTGTCGGGCATATCCTGCAAATCGGCATGACCCTGCCGAGCGGCGAGAGTGTCTCGCTCGAAGGCCATGCGGACAAGTATCGCGATACGTTGCGGGCAGGGGCTGCGGGCTATGTCGCGTGGAACCCTGCGGATACCACGCTGATCGCGCAGTAAGATCATGGCAGAAACCGCAAAGGCACTGGCCGATGATCTGCGCACGGGGCGCAAGGACCCCGTGGAACTGGTGGCCGAGGTTTACGACCGCATCACCGCCCACGGCGACGATGCGCTGTTCATCCGACTGACCCGCGACCGCGCCGAGGCCGAGGCCCGCGCCGCCCGCGAAAGGCTGCGGGCGGGAAACCCCGCAAGTTTGCTGGATGGCGTGCCGCTGGCATGGAAAGACCTGTTCGACCTGAAGGGCACGGTCACGGCCGCGGGGTCTGCCGTGCTGCGCGGGGCGGCGCCTGCCGTTGCGGATGCCGCCTTGGTGCGGGCGGGAATGCGGGCGGGGCTTGTGACGGTGGGGGCGGTGAACATGACCGAATTCGCCTATTCCGGCATTGGCCTTAACCCGCATTACGGCACGCCGCGCAACCCGCGTGATCCGAAGGTCGCACGTTCGCCGGGCGGGTCTTCGTCGGGCAGCGGGGCGGTGGTGGCGGCGGGGATCGTGCCCCTGTCCATCGGCACCGATACGGGCGGGTCGATCCGGATTCCCGCCGCCTTCAACGGGGTGGTCGGTTACAAGACATCGACCGGCCATCACCCGATGGGTGGGGTTTTCCCGCTGTCGCCCACGCTTGATACGCTGGGGCCGCTTGCGAATACGGTCGAGGATTGCGTTCTGGCCGATGCCGCGTTGCGCGGCTTGGCGGCCCCTGCGGTCGGGCCTGCCGATGTGGCGGCGCTGGATTTCGTGGTGCCCGATGCGGTGATGTTCGACGATCTGGACCCCGCCGTTGCCGAAGCCTTTGATGCGACGGTTGCGCGTCTGGGTGCGGCGGGTGCGCGGGTGCGCCGGATCGCCCTGCCGGAGCTGCGCGAGACGGTCGAGTTGATGGGGCGCTATGGCCCGCTGGCCTCGGCCGAGGCGATGGACATCCATTGGGACCGTCTGCACGGACCCGACGAAGCGAAGATGGACGCCCGCGTCGTGCGCCGCATCCGCATGGGCGAGAAGATGACGGCGGTCGATCTGATCCGCCTGCATCGCAGCCGTGCGGCAATGATCGCAAGGGTGAATGGCCTGCTGGGCGACGCGCTGCTGATCTGCCCGACGACCCCCAGCGTGGCCATGCCCATCGCGCCGCTCGAGGCGGATGTGGAGGTGTTCTTCCACCACAACTTCCGCACGCTGCGCCATACGGCCATCGGCAACTTCCTCGACTGGTGCGGGTTGTCGATCCCGAACGGGGCCGACGCTGGCGGGATGCCGACGGGGTTGATGGTCTGCGCCCGCCACGGCCGCGATGCGGCGTTGTTGGCGGCGGGACTTGCGCTTGAATCGACGATCCGCGGCTAGGGCCGCGTAACGAAAAACGACGACTTCTCAACAGGAGGAAAGACTGATGGCGAAAAAGATCATGTGTGCCTTCGGCACCGACATCGACTCGGTGGCGGGCTGGATCGGGTCTTACGGCGGCGGCGACAGCCCGTCCGACATCCAGCGCGGCATCTTTGCAACCGAAGTGGGCGTGCCGCGCCTGCTGCGCTTGTTCAAGAAATACGACCTCAAGACCTCGTTCTTCATTCCGGGGCACAGCCTTGAGACCTTCCCCAAGGAAATGGAGATGATCGTCAAGGACGGTCACGAGGTCGGTGCGCATGGCTACCTGCACGAAAACCCGATCGCCATGACGCCCACGCAGGAAGAGGACGTTCTGGTCAAGTCGATCGAGCTGATCAAGGGTCTGACCGGACAGGCTCCGCGCGGCTATGTGGCGCCGTGGTGGGAGATGTCGAATTCGACCGCCGCGCTGCTTTTGAAGCACGGCTTCACCTATGACCACAGCCAGGGCTACCGCGACTTCCAGCCCTTCTATGCCCGCGTGGGGGACAGCTGGAATACCATCGACTATTCCAAATCCGCCAAGGACTGGATGCACCCGCTGAAGCATGGCACGGAAATCGACCTCGTGGATATCGCGGCCAACTGGTATGTCGACGACCTTCCGCCGATGATGTTCATGAAGAAGGCCCCGAACAGCCACGGGTTCGTCAACCCGCGCGATATCGAGGAAATGTGGCGCGACCAGTTCGACTGGGTCTACCGCGAGATGGATTATGCGGTTTTCGCATTCACCATCCACCCCGATGTGGCGGGTCGTCCGCAGGTGCTGCTGATGCTTGAGCGGCTGATCGAATACATCTCGAAGCATTCGGGTGTGGAATGGGCGACGTTCGAAGACATCGCCAATGATTTCCGCAAGCGGTATCCTTTCGCAGGCGGCAAGCGCCCCGAAGTGATCTGATCTTTGGCGGGGGGCGTCGGCGCCCCCCGCTTCCCCCGTGGAGGCCATGATGTGCAACGCCTGCGGCAATCCCGCCGCCCCCGGCCACTGGACCGAGGCCGGAGCGGCCACCCCGAGCGACCGCCTGCGCGCGCGGTTCCATCGCGCGCGGGTGCTGGATGACATCCTGCGCCCCTATGGCCTGACCGCGCATGACGGTGGCGTCGTGCCGGGCATCCAGCTTGGCACGATGGCGGGGGCAAGCAGTATCGTGCACAACCTGTCCGAAGTCTGGGCCGAGGCCGAGCGGCTGCGCGGTGCGCCCATCGACCCGCTCGATCCGCGGTATCTGGATGACCTCTGACACGCGCCTGCGCCTGACGCTGCTGGGCGGCTATCTGGGGTCCGGCAAGACGACATGGCTGCGGCACCAGTTGCATGTGGGGGCGTTCGGCCCGCGGGTGCATGTCGTGGTGAACGAGGCCGCCGAAACCCCCGTGGACGACGCGCTTCTGGTCGGGGCCGAGGGGATGACCCTGCTGGCGGGTGGATGTTGCTGCTGCGTCGGGCGCGAAGAGATGATCGCGGCGCTACGGCGGCTTTGCGATGCCCGCAGCCGCCTTTCCGCAACCGAGGCGCGGCTTGAGCGGATCGTGCTGGAAACCAGCGGACTGGCCGATCCGGCGGCGATTGTCGCGGCGATTCAGGGCGACCCCGTGTTGGTCAACCACATCGTCGTCGAGGAAACGGTGGTCGCGGTCGATGCGCTGCACGCGCTGGCGCAACTGGCGACCGAGCCATTGGGGCGGCGGCAGGTGGGGGCGGCGGACCGGATGGTCCTGACCAAGACCGATGCCTGCGCGCCTGCGGCACTGGCAACATTGCGCGCCACGCTGGCGACGCTGAACGGACATGCCACGGTTTCGGCGGCAGTGCTGGGGGTGGAGGCCGCTTTGCCCGCCTTGTCCGCCGATGCGATGCCCGTCCCGCTGCCGGACCTTGGCGGTGAGGATGCGCGGGGGCCGATCCAGCCCACGCAGGTTGCATTGCCCGAGGATCTTGACTGGTCGGCCTTTACCCTGTGGCTTTCCGCGCTCTTGCATGCGCGGGGGGATGATCTGGTGCGGGTGAAAGGCGTGCTCAGGACCCCTGCGGGGCGGTTGCTGTTGCAGACCGTGCGCAAGGTGGTGCAATCGCCGGAAATCCTGCCGGAACAGGGTGTAAGCCGCAGCGACAATGTGATCGTATTCATCGGGCGCGGCTACCGGCCCGAAGACCTTGGCCGTTCGATGCGGCGTTTCCTTTCCCCGACGAGGACGACATGACCACCATCCGCCCCCTGCGCCCCGAAGACCGTGCCGACTGGGACCGGCTTTGGACCGGCTATCTTGACTATTACAAGACCACCGTGCCGCAGGCGGTCTATGACAGCACATTTGCCCGTCTGATCGGGGATGATCCGCAGGATTTCACCTGCCTGATCGCCGAGGTGGATGGTCGCCCCGTCGGGCTGGTGCATTACCTGTTCCACCGGCATTGCTGGAAGATCGAGAACATCTGCTACCTGCAAGACCTTTACGCCGACCCGTCGGTGCGGGGTCAGGGTGTCGGACGGGCCTTGATCGAGGCGGTCTATGCCGCCGCCGATGCCAATGGCACCCCCGCCGTCTATTGGCTGACGCAGGATTTCAACACCGAGGCGCGCAAGCTTTATGACCGCATCGCACAGGTGACGCCCTTTATCCGCTATAACCGGAAGCTCTAGGTCCGGTTCTTGCGGTAGCTGTCCTTCAGCGCGATGAGATCGCCTGAAAAGCGGAAGATGTCGCAGCCCTGCACGTCGACCTGCTTTCCCGTCTTGTCGGTGCCGACAAAGCGCCATTCCGACAGGCCCGTGTCGCCCGCGACGTGGTGGCTGTCGGCGGTCCATGCCGCCTGGGGGAATGTCTCGAACATCGCGGCGTATGAGGCGCGCACGGCCTCGCGCCCGGTGAAGCGGCGGCCTTCGGCATCGGGACCGGCCGAGGCGTGAAAGGCGCAGTCTTCGGCCATGCAGGCCATCAGCGCATCGACATCGCGGGCGTTCCACGCCGCCATGAAGCGGACAAGCGTGTCGCGGCGGCGGTGGGCGGTGGCGTCGGCGACGGTTTCGATTTCAAGGAATGAAAGCGGGGCGTTGCCTGCGTTGGTGACGTTGTGATGCACCCCTTCGCGGCGGGAATAGGGAACGCCTTGGGTCAGCGTGGCGGTAAAAGGCGCGCCGTCGGGGATGTCGAGGCCAAGCGTGCCATCGGTCAGCGGCACGATGACGTAATCATGCCCGTGGACATGCCAGCCCGTTTCCGCCCCCGCCGCAAAGCGCCATTCGGTGACTTTGAAGCGGTCGTCGTCTATGTGGGTGACGCTGGTAGCCTGTGCTTTGGTCATGTCGGTTCCTCAGGGTGCGGGGTGACGCCAGATTTCCATCGGGCCGAGGCGGCTGTGGTCGAACACCCCCTCGAACCCGCAGCCCAGCCGTTCGGCAAGGCGGATGGAGCGGGCGTTGGCGGGGTCGATCATGCTGACCGCCGTGGTCCAGCCGAGGGTGCCATAGGCATAGTCGCGGGCGGCAAGGGCGGCTTCCTGCGCCACGCCGCGCCCTTCGGCGTGGTGCATCATGACCCAGCCGACTTCGGGCGCGAACCAGCCCTCGGGGAACCAGAGGCCGACATGGCCGCAGAACCGTCCCGTTGCCTTTTCCTCGACCGCCCAGAAGCCGTAGCCGCGCAGCGCCCAATGCCCGAGATGCGTGGCAAGGCCGCGCCAAGCCATTTCGCGGGTCAGCGGGCCGCCGATGAAATGCGAGCGTTCGGTATCGTAAAAGGCGGCGAAGTCGTCGAAATCCGACTGGCGGTATTCGCGCATCAGCAGCCGTTCGGTTTCAAGGCGGGGGATGGTGACGGTATAGGCGGACATGGGCAACCCGTGCTTCCTTTGCCCCAAGCTAACGGGGCGGGGCGGGGGGCGGAAGTGCCTTTGCACGCAAGCTGATATGCGGGCATGAAAAAAGGCCGGCCATGGGAGCGGCCGGCCAGTTTGTGCAGCGCGGGGAGGCGCCACAGGGATCAGGTCCGGCGCAGTGCCTGCCGCAGCTTTTCGGTGGCCGCCATATCCACCGTCTCGGTGTCGAGGTTCACCGCCACGCCGTAAACCGTGCGGGCGTGGTCGACGCTGCAAAAGCCGTCGAGGACATCTTCCAGCACCTTGACCGGCGGGCGGTTCAGCGGATCGCCGTAGCCGCCGCCGTTGGGGCTGTAATAGGTCATGACGTCATTGGCTTCGACCGCGAGGCCCGAGAACTTCGAGAACATCTCGCGTTCCTCGCCGGGGCGGGCGGGGTTGGTGATGGTGCAGCGCCCCACCACCCCGTCATGCCCGCCGAAGATGCCCCAAGGCGCGTCGTGGTGGCGTTCGGATTCGTGGGTGATGAAGGCGGGCGTCAGCACGCGCTGCGATTTGACCACGCCGATCCCGCCGCGAAACTCGCCCGCGCCGGGGGGCATGTCGTCGCGCAATTCGTAGCGGTCGCAGATCATCGGGATATGCATCGCAAGATCTTCGAGCGGGTTGTTGCGCGTGTTGGCCATCAGGTTGTCGATGCTGTCGGGACCGTCGGAACGGGGGCGGCCGCCGTAGGCGCCTTCGTTCACCTCGAGGAACACCCAGTAGTCGCCCGAGGGGCGCAGGCCCGAATAGGCGGCGAAGCTGATCGAGGCGGAAGAGCCCGCGATCACGCGGTCGGGCATCACGGGGGCAAGGGCGCGGATGATCAGGTCGATCATGCGGTTGCACTGGGTGAAGCGGGCCTCGGCTGACGCGGGTGCCTTGGGGTTGAAGATCGACCCCAAGGGGGCAGTCACCTTGATCGGGCGGAACGACCCTTCGTTCGACGGCACGCGCAGGTCCGATGTCGCGGCGTCCAGCAGCAGCTTGCGGAAACCCGCATAGGCCGCGACCTTGGTCGACCCCTCGAAGGGCACGTTGTAGGCGGTGGGCGTCTGGTCGGCGGAGCCTGTCAGGTCCACCTCGACCTCGTCGCCGCGGACGCGGATCGTGACCTTGACCTTGAGCCGCTTGTCGCGGTTGCGGCCATCGTCATCGAGCCAGCCTTCGGCGGAGTAATCGCCATCGGGGATTTCGCTGATGCGCTGGCGGGTCATGCGCTCGGCATAGTCCATAAGCTGGTTGGCGGCGGCGAAAACCATGTCCTCGCCGTATTTCTCAAGCAGTTCGACGAAGCGTTTCGCACCCAGGCGGGCCGAGGCGACCTGCGCTTCGATATCCATGACCAACTGCCCCGCCGCGCGGCTGTTGCGGCGGATGTAGTTCCACATGGCGTTGTTGGGCTGGCCCTTGCGGTAAAGCTTGGTTCCGGCAAAGAGCATACCTTCGGCAAAGACGTCGGGGACGTCGATGATGAGGCCCGGTGTCGCCGCGCCGATGTCGACATGGTGGGCGGTGTTTCCGGCAAAGCCGACAAGCCGGTCCTGATAGAAAACCGGAACGACGATGGCGAGGTCGGGTGTGTGGCTCGATCCGTAATAGGGGTGGTTGTGAACGACGACATCGCCGTCATACCATTCGCCATCTTCCAGCGTCTGGTCGATCCCGCGCAGATAGGCGGGGATCGAGCCGATGTGCATCGGGGTGGATTCCGACTCGCACAGGGTGTTGAAATTCACGTCGAACAGGCCCGCGCCAAGGTCCTGGCTTTCGCGGATGATCGAGGAAAAGGACATGCGGTAGAGCACATGGCCCATCTCTTCGGCGATGGTTTCAAAGCTGCCACGGATCACTTGCAGCGTGATCGGATCGACGGTGACGGCGGTCGGGGAAATCAGGTTCATCTGTCGTCCTCCTTATGCGCCGATGGCACGGATGCGGGTGTTGCCGTAGTCGAGCGTTTCGGCCACGTAGCCGGGCGGCACGAGGGTCGTCGCGTTGTGCTGGTGCAGCAGGGCGGGGCCGGGGACGCGGTCGCCCGCGAACAGTTTGGTGCGGTCGTAGCGCGGGGTTTCCAGCGTGCGGCCATCGTCAAAGGTGGTGGCGCGCACGAACATCAGCGCGCGGTCGATGCTGGAGCCGTCGGTCTTGGCGATCGTCGGAATCTCGATCCGCCGGACCGAGGCCGAGCCGATGGCGCGCAGGGTGATCAGTTCCACCTCGGCGTCGCGGTAGCTGTAGCCGTAGTCTTGCTGGTGCTGGTCGTGGAAGCTGTCGGCGATGGTCTTGACGTTGGCCGCCGTGACCGCGCCCACGGGCATGTCGGCGCGCAGTTCGAACCCCTGGCCGTGGTAGCGGCACTCGGCGACGACGGTCAGGCGTTGCTGGTCGCGGGGGATGCCGTCGCTGTCGAGTTCTTCGGTCACGCGGTCGCGCAGCGCGGCGGTGGCGGCGTTGATGCGGGCGAATTCTGCCGCCCCCGCCTTGTTCAACTCGACGATCACCGCTTCGGTGTGTTCGTATTGCAGGTCGGTTTTCAGCAGGCCCACGGCGGCGGTGATGCCGGGGGCGACGGGGACGATCACATCGCGGCAGGCCATCGCCTCGGCCAGTGCGACGCCGTGCAGGGGGCCGGCACCGCCAAAGGGCATGATGGAAAACTCGCGCGGGTCGACGCCGCGCGCGACCGAGTTGGAGCGGATCGCGAGGGCCATGTTGTTGTTGATGATCTTGATGATGCCAAGGGCGGCTTCCTTGACGGTCATGCCCAGCGGGCGGGCGATTTTCTCTTCGATGGCCTTGTAGGACAGGCTGGCGTCAAGCTTGAGGTCGCCGCCAAGCGCCATGTCGGGGTCGAGCCGTCCCAGCACGATCTGCGCGTCGGTCACGGTGGGCTCCACCCCGCCGCGCCCGTAGCAGGCGGGGCCGGGTTCCGACCCTGCCGAGCGCGGGCCGACGTGGAAAGCGCCCGCCTCGTCGATGAAAGCGACCGAGCCGCCGCCCGCGCCGATGGTGACAAGGTCGATCATCGGCGTCAGGACCGGATGGCCCGAGACATAGGTATCGCGCGGGTTCATGATCTTCACCTCGCCTGCCGGAATGGTCGAGATGTCGGCCGAGGTGCCGCCGATATCGACGGTGATGATATTGGCGACTCCGGCCATGCCGCCCTCGGACGCGCCGCCGATGACGCCGCCCGCGGGGCCGGACATCAGGATGCGGATGGGCCGTTTGGCGCAGGCTTCGACGGTGGAGACCCCGCCGTTCGACTGCATGATCCGCAGTTTCGACATCACCCCCGCCTCGCGCAGGCGGGCGTCGAGGTCGCGCAGGTAAAAGGCGGTCTTGGGACCGACGTAGCAGTTCATCGCGGCGGTCGAGAAACGTTCGTATTCGCGCATCACGTTGGCCACTTCGGACGAGAGCGTGACATAGGCGTCGGGCATTTCTTCCAGCACGATTTCCTTGGCGCGGCGTTCGTGGCTGTCGTTCAGGAAGGCGAACATGAAACCGATGACGACCGAATTGATCCCGCGTTTGCGGAACACGGCGCAGGCGTCGCGGACGGCCTGTTCGTCAAGCGGGGTTTCGATTTCGCCCGTCGGCGGCAGGATGCGTTCGCGCACGGAAATGCGGTTGCGGCGTTTCACCAGCGGCTGGCTTTGCCACGGCACGTCGAAATGCAGCGAGAAGTTGTAGGGCCGTTTGTGGCGGCCGATGTGCAGGATGTCGCGGAAGCCTTCGGTCGTGATCATCCCGCATTCCGAGCCGTTATGCTCGATGGTGATGTTGGTCGCGGTGGTGGTGCCGTGGACGATCACATCCACCTCGGCGGGGTCGATGCCCGCCATGTTGCAGATGCCCTGCACGCCCTGCACGACGCCGATGGACTGGTTTTTCAGCGTGGTGGGGACTTTGTGGTAGAACACCCCCTTGGTGCATTCGAGGACGAGATCGGTGTTCGTCCCTCCGACGTCGACGCCAATTCTGGCCATGTTCTCTCTCCTGCTGTGGCTGGCTTCCGCCTCTGACGGGCGGTGGTCGGCCAGACCCGCCCGATGCGGGTCTGGCGCTTTGGTCAGGTCACTCGGCGGCGATCTTCTGCGCGGCGAGGCCGTTGACGTAGTTCACGCAGGTCTCGACCGTTTCGACGTCGCCGAACTTGGCGTCGATGTCGAAGAGGTTCCACGCCACGGCACCCGGCACGCGGTCGCCGATGGCCTCTTTGACCGCGATGGGGCGGAAGCCGTCGGCAAGGCCGTCGCAGATGGTCTGGCGGACGCAGGCGCAGGCGGTGACGCCGGTCACGAGGATCGTGTCGACGTTGTTGGCGCGCAGGATGCCGGCGAGTTCGGTGCCGTGGAAGGCCGAGGCGCGCTTTTTCAGCAGCGTGTATTCGCCGTCGATCGGGGCGATGCGGCTGTCGATGGCCCAGAGGTCTTTGTCTTTCAGGTTCACGACATCGACGGGGATCTTGTTGTGCCACAGGCCCATGTCGGTGAAATCGGCGTTGCGGTCGGTGATTTCATAGGCGGTGGTCACATGGATCACCGGCAGATGCGCGGCGCGGAAGGCTTTCAGCAGCGCCTGCATGCCGGGGATGATCTCGTTGTCCATCTTCTCCTGATCGCAGGTGAAGGGGTTGCCGGGGCGGGTCCATGCGTTGGCAAGGTCGACGCTGACCAGCGCGGGGCGCTTGCCAAAGCCGACGCGGCGCTGGAAGCCGCGCTGTTGGTAAAGCTTGCTGGCCGTGTCGAAGGCGGCTTGCAGCAGGCGGTCAAGTTCCTTGGTGTCGACGTCGCTCATGGCGGGTTCTCCTGTCGTTGATGCGGCGGGCGCCATGCCCGTCCTGTGACTGCGAGCTTTCGCCTTTCCCTTGCCGTGTTGGGAAATGCCGCTCTGACAGGGATGATCGCGAAAGGATGGCTTGCTGTGAAATGGCATATGGGCAAATATTGATGCGCTGGGTGCATCACTGGAAGCGGGGCGCATATGCGGGAATTGGCGGGGCTGGATACGGTGCAGTCTTTCCTTGTGCTGGCCGAGGAGCTGAACTTTCGCCGCAGCGCGGAACGGCTGCATCTGGACCAGTCGGCGCTGACGCGGCGCATCCAGAAGCTTGAGCATCTGTTGGGGTTCCGCCTGTTGGAGCGGTCAACGCGCGAGGTGTCGCTGACGCAGGCGGGGCGCAGTTTCTACGAGGACAATGCCCATCTGATGCGCCGCTACGAAGAGTCGGTCCAAGCCGCCCGCCGCATCGCCGAGGGCAAGGCGGGGCAGTTGCGGGTCGCCTATATGGCCTTTGCCGCGACCGAATTGATGCCCGCCGCCGTCGCGCGTTTCCGGCAGGTGCATCCGCATGTGGACATGCGGCTGAGCTATATCCGCACACAGGGGCAGAAGATCGCGCTGGCCAATGACGAGATCGACCTTGGCTATATGATCGGCCCGTTCGACCACCCCGATTACCATTCGGTCGCGCTGTCGTCGGAGCCGCTTTACGTGGTGACGCCGCGCAGCCATCCGTTGTTGCTCTTGCCCAACATCACGCCGCAAGACCTGATCGGGCAGGACATGATCCTTGGCGACATGCGGGAATGGGACGAATACCGCTGGCGGCTGAACGACCTGTTCAGCGCCGAGGGGGTGGCGCTGAAAGTCACGCTCGAGGCGTCGAACACGCTGGCGCTGATCGGGCTGGTCGCGGCGGGGTTGGGGGTGACGATCTATCCCGAAAGCCTGATCGGGTTTCTTGGCCGCACGGTCGAGGTGCGCCAGATCATGCACCCCGCCTTCCGCAACCGCACCATCCTTGTCTGGAAGCGGTCGAACCGTTCAAATCAGGTGCGGGCCTTTGTCGAGATCGCCAAGCACATCGGCGCAAGGTAGCGGCGCGGGCGGTGGCCCGCGCCGCGACTGCTCATTTCAGGCTGGCGAGGTAGGCCGCCATATCCTCGGCCCCCTTGGTCAGTTTGAAGGTCATCTTGGCCTTGGCCGCCGGATCGCCCGTCTGTTCCTTGAGCCATGCGGTCGGGTCGGTGATGTAGGCCGCAAGCAGGGCTTCGTCCCAGACGGTGCCCTTGGCCCCTACGGCCTTGATCGATTCGCCATAGGCGAAGTCGGCCGAGGCGACGGGGCGGCCCAGGACGCCGAAAAGGTTGGGTGCGGTCTTGCCGCCCTTTTGCACGGCGGTGCCATCGGGGGCGATGGCGGAATGGCAGGCGCGGCATTTCTTGAAATCGGCTTCGCCCTTGGCGGCGTCACCGGCATGGACGGGCAGGGTGGCAAGCGCCAGAAGCGCTGCGGTCAAGAGGGGTTTCATGGGAAATCCTTTCAGACGGGTAGGGCGGCTTCGAGCCGCGTTCGGGGAAAGCGGGAGAGTGCGGCCTCGATCGCCGCGCGGTCGGGCATGAGGCAGGCCGCCGTGGACAGCGCATCGGCCAGAGCGGCCGAGGGGGCCGAGACCGACACGGCCTGCCAGACCGCAGGGGCGGGTTCGCCCGTGGCGGGGTTCAGGATGTGGCCGACCTTGCCCGCCGCATCGAAGACGGTGCCAAGCGGGGCCGAGGTCGCAAGCGCGCGGTCGGCAAGGCCGATCCTGCGCCCTTCGGGGGCAAGGGTGACGGGCCAGTCCCCGCCTGCGGGGTTCTGGCCCAGAGCGCGGAACTCGCCCGTGTCGATCAGGATGTCGGTCAGGCCTTCGGCCTCGAGCAGGGCGGCGATGCGGTCGGCGATGTAGCCTTGGGCGATGCCGTTGAGGGTCAGCGCCATCCGCGGGCGCAGGGTGATGGCGGATTCGTCCAGCGTGACACCCTGCCATCCGGTCAGGGCGAGGGTGGCTTGGCGGTCGCCTTCCGTCAGGTCACGCCCTGCCTCGGCGGCTTCGGCATGGGCCTGCCAAAGGCGCTGCACGGTGGGGTCGAACAGGCCACCCGTCGCGCGGTGGACGCTGGCCGAGAGGGTCAGGCATTCCAGCAGCTCGAAGGGTGGCGCGTCGAGGCGGCTTCGGGTGTTGAGTTGGCTCAGCGCCGAATTGGCTCGGTAGAGGCTGAACACCTGCTCCAGCCGTTCGATTTCCGCCGCGGCGCGGGCGGTGATTTCGGCGGCCTTCGGGTGGGTCAGGCGGATCGTGGCGCGGGCGCCAAGGGCGGCGCCCTGCCAGACGAAGGGGGCGGCGCGGGCGGCGGTGCCTGTGGCCATTGCGGCGGCGGCGATCATCAGGAAGCGGCGGCGTGTGGTCATGGCGTCAGCCCCCCGTGTGCTGGTGGTGGTGCGACAGCGATTTCAGGCGGTCGGAGTAATCGTCATCTTCGGCAACGGCGGCTTCGGGTTCGTCGGGCGGGATCACGGCGCTGTCCGGCACCTCGGCCAGCGTCACTACCTTGCCGCCGTTGGTGGCGGCAAAGGCTGCGGCCTTGGCGGGGTCGGAGAAGGGGACGAGTTCCGGCGACCCCATGCCGCCCAGTTTCGACGAGCCGATCACATAGACCGCCGTTTGCGCGTCGATCCAGTTCGTGGCTCCCGGTTCGTCCCAAGTGGCCCCGTCGGCACCCATGTCGTTGACCCAGATGGCAAGGATGCGGTGCGTCTGTTCGGGCATGCGTGCATAGGCCACCGTATCGCGGATCTGGGCAAAGAAGAGCGGCGCTTCGGGCAGGCCTTCGAGATGGACCTGCCCCTTGGGGCCGGAGTGTTCGGTCACGTTCATCTGGCAATAGTGGTCGATGGCATCGGCGGTCAGGGCCACGGGATCGGTGGCCTGAGCGGTCTCTTCGCGGCAGGCGGCGAGGATGAGGATGAGGATGAGGGCTTTTTTCATGGTGTGACCTTGCGGAAGGCGAAGATGGCGAGGCCGAGTGCGGCGACGGGCCAAAGGACGAGGGAGAGCGCCGAGTGCCAGAGCGGGATGGTCGTTGCCGCCCCGCCCACGCCAGCAGCGGCAGCGGTCGCCTGCGAGGCGGCGAGGTTGTAAAGCCGGAAGGCATCGGCGGGGTTCACGAGCAGCAGCTTGGGAAAGAGCGACAGGGTGAATGCCCCGCCATCGTCGGCCACCACCCCCGCAAGAAGGCCGAGGTCGTAAAGCACGACAAGGCCGAGCCACAGCCCCACGGCCAGCCCCGCCGCACCCGAGGGGCGACGGCTGAGGGCCGAAAGCGCATAGCCCGCGCCAAGGAAGGTCGCGCCCAGAAGGATCGAGGTCCATGTCAGCCGCCAGAGCGCGGACAGCCCTTGGGCGGCGTTGGCATCGGTGGCGAAGGCCGCGATGGCTGCCGCGCCGTAGCCCGCCGTCACCGCGAGCGCCAGCACGGCCAGATGGGCCAGCAGCTTGCCGCCAAGGATTTCGGCCCGCGCCACGGGATAGGCGAGGATGAGCGAGAGGGTTCCCCGCTCCACCTCTCCCGCAATGGCGTCGAAGGACATGAGCAGGGCGACGAGCGGCACGAGATAGACCGCAAGCGAGGTGAGCGAGGCCACGGTGACGGAAAGGCGGTCGACCCCCACCCCGCCCGTCGGCGCGGAGCCAGCGGCGGCAAGGACGAGCGAAAAGACGAGCATAAGCACCACGGCAATCGCCACCCAACGGTTGCGGAGCGCGATGCGGAATTCGGTGGAAGCGGTGGCAAGGATACGGTGAGGGGTCATTGCCCGTCCCTTTTGCTGTAATGGCTGTAGATATCCTCGAGCGAGGGCGGCACGATTTCGATATCCGCCACCTTGGGGCGCAGGTCGGAAATGCGGGCGAGGAGGGGGAGCTTTTCGTCGGGGCGGCAGGTCAGACGCAATTCGCTTCCCGTGCGGATGGCTTGCGGAAGGGCGGCGGCAAGGTCGCTTGCATAGCCGTTGATCGCCGAGACGTGGATCGACACGGGCAGGTCGGCCTTGGCCCGCAGGTCGGACAGGCTGCCCGTCGCCACCATCCGCCCCTTGGACAGGATGACGATGCGGTCGGTCCGCGCCTCGACCTCGGTCAGTGCGTGGGAGGAGAGGAGGATGGAGGCACCCGTGGCGGCCAGTTCGTCGAGCAGCGCGTAGAAATCGCGGCGCGAGACGGGGTCGAGGCCGGAGGTGGGTTCGTCCAGCACCAGAAGCTTCGGGTGGCCGATCAGGGCTTGGGCAAGGCCGACGCGCTGGCGCATGCCCTTGGAATAGGTGCCGACACGGCGCTTGGCCGCATGGCCCAGCCCCACGCGGTCGAGCAGCGCGGGGGCAAGGGCCGCACGTTCCCCGCGCAGGCGCAGGTAATGGCCGAGGTGTTCGAGCCCCGTCAGCGCGGGGTGGAAGGCCACGTTTTCGGGCAGGTAAGCCACCTGTTGCCGCGCAAGGGCCGAACCGGGTGCTGCGCCGCAGATCGACACCTCGCCGCCCGAAGCGGGGATCAGGCCGAGGATGATCTTCATCATCGTCGACTTGCCCGCGCCGTTATGGCCCAGAAGCGCCACCCGCTCGCCCGCGGCGATGGTGAAGGACACGTCCGTCAGGGCTGCGACCTCGCCCCAGCGTTTACTGAGTTTCGATATCGTCAGTGTCGGTGTCATAGATGTTTCCTTGCGGCCAGCGACCGGTGGTTTCGGCCTCATAGCCTGCGATATCGGACGGGACGGGGATGTCGGGCGGGGACATCAGCGGGAAGCTGTCGACCACCCCGCCCGGAAGCGTTGCGGGAAAGCTGGATTGGCTCCAGCGGATCAGTTGCACGGCGGGCGCGCCGATCAGAAGGGCTGCGGCGGGTTGCGACCAGAGGATCTGGTCCATCATGTCATTCGGGCGGAAGACGCCATCGGCGATGCCGTCGCCGTCCAGGTCATAGGCGGGGTGGTCGGACCAGTAGTTGCCGTGGCCGTCATGGCTCCATTCCATATGGCGGGTGCCGACGTATTTGACCTGCATCCGGTTGCCAACGAAGGCGTTGCCGGTCATCACGTTGCGCTCGGACCCTGCGGTGAAGTGGATGCCGATGCCGCAGCCCTGGAAGCGGTTGTCGAAGATCAGGTTCTTGTGGGCGTTGTAGATGAAGAGGCATTTCTTCTGCCCGCCGCGGATCAGGTTGCCCGACACATCGGCGCTGTTGGCATAGTTCAGCATCAGCCCGTGGTCGCGGTCGTTCAGGGACAGGTTGTCCTTCACCACCACGCGGTCCGAGAACATGATCGCAAAGCCGAGGTGGTTGCCGACCGACACGTTGCCCTGAACCGTCGAGTCGTTGGTATACATGTAATGCACCGCAAAGCGCAGGTCGCGGAACAGGTTGTTGCGGTATGTCCCCTTGCGCGAGGCGTTGGAGAAGATGCCGTCGCGGCCCCAGCGGACCGAGTTGCCCTCGACCACCGTTCCCGGCGCGTTCCAGACGTAGATGCCGTTGCCGCGTTCGATCATGCGGGGGTTCTGGCGGCCAAGGATCGTGTTGCCGCGCACGGTGCTGTCGTGGCTGCCGTGGACGTCGATGCCGTGCATGTTGCCCGAAAGGGTGTTGCCCTCGACCAGCGCGCGGTCGGCGCCTTTGACGATCTTGATCCCTGCGTCGAGGTTCTGGTTTTGCGACCCCGAACCCGTGACCGTCAGCCCGCGCAGCGTGACGTCATCGGCGGTGATGGAGACGACCGTTCCCTGCCCCTGCCCGTCGATGACGGCGGTGGGAGGACCTTGCAGCGTCAGGGAACGGTCGATGGTTACGGGGCCGAGATAGGCCCCGCCCGTCAGCCGCAGCACATCGCCGGGGGACGATCCGGCGATGGCTGCGGCCAGCGTGCCCGCCCCCGGCGGCACGTCCCGTTCCGCCGCAAGAAGCGGCGAGGCGAGAAGCGTCAGGATCAGGGGCAGGACGCGCATGGGTCAGGCGGCCTTCGGTTCGACGAACATGCGGCCGCGCATTTCCATGTGCAGCGCGTGGCAGAACCACTGGCAGTAATACCAGTAGACCCCTGCCGCCGCCGCGACAAAGGTGACGGACGCTGTAGCCTGCGGCCCGATCTCCATCGCGACGCCGTGGTTGCCCATCGTGAAGCCGTGGGTCAGGTCGTCGATGTCGTCGAGGTTGGTGATGATGACCGTCACCTCGTCGCCTTCCTTCACGGTGAAGGATTCGAGCGCGTAGTTGGGCGCCTGGCTCGACATGTAGACGCGGACCTTGGTCGGGTCGTCCTTGTCGCGGATGACGGTATCCTGCCAGTCGTCAAGGTTGATCCCGTCCGCTTCGGCCTGCTTGCGGGTTTCGGCCCACATCGGATCCTGGCGGTCCCAGACGGATTTGATGTTCGTCATCTTCGAGGCATGGACGGCGATTGCGTCATGCGGTTCGGCGAAGTTCGGGCCATCGTGGACGACCTTCATCTTGTCGCCCGAAATGTCGATGAGCTGGTCATTCTCGGGCTTCAGCGGGCCGACGTTCAGGAAGCGGTCCTTCGAGAATTTGCAGAGGCAGACGAGCCATTTGCCATCGGCTTCCAGCGTCTCGCCCATCGAGGTTTTCAGGTGGCCGGGCTGGTATTGCACGTCGACCTTGTCGAGGATCGGATCGACCTGTTCGCCGTTATAGGCGGCGATGGCCTTTTCGATGTTCCATTTGACGACCTGACTGTCGAGGAAGAGCGAGGTGTAGACATTGCCCTGCCCGTCGAAGGCGTTGTGCAGCGGGCCGAGGCCGAGTTCCGGTTCCGCCACCACGACCGAGCGCGGGTCGGCATCGGTGTCGAAGATGGTCTGCAGCTTGGTCACGTCGATCACCGTGACGGTGGGCGAGAGTTTCCCGCCGATGCAGAGGTGCTTCTTGTCGGGGGCCATGTTGCAGCCGTGGGGGTTGTTCGCCACGGGGATGTAACGGGTGTAGTTCTTGTTCTGGCCCTTGCGCCCGTCGATGACCTTGACGCCGTTCACCTCTTGGAAATCGCCGGAAGCGATGCCCTTTTCGATCTCGGCAATGTTGAAGACGACGACGTGGTCCATTTCGGAGGCCGTCATGTCGGCAAGGTTCATCCCCATTTCCGAGTTGTAGGAAGTGGAGAAGGCCCATTTGCCCTCATAGTCCGCATCGGTGTTGTCGAGGTTGCCGGACACCAGCACCTGCCATGCGACATCCCATTTGTCGGCATCGACGGCGGTGAAGACGTTCACATAGGTCGCCACATCGCCCATCGTGGTGCCGTCATTGACGAGCGGGGCTTCGTCTTCGCCGTTGCAGAAGACATAGTTGGTGCGGGGCCATTTCTGCGGGCGCAGGCCGTGGATGCCCTTGGCGTTCGGAATTTCGAGGATGGCATCGCATTTCATCACGTCACCGCGCACGCGGGCGACGCGGGTGTTGGCCTTGTCGTTCATGTAGAGGAAGCGGCCGTCATACTTGCCTTCGGTAAAGGACATGTGGACGTGGTGCAGGTCGCCGTTGTCGTGGACCTTCTTGCCATTGGCGGCGAGGAGCTTCTTGGTCTTTTCGGTCATCGTCCGCTGGTGGATGCGGATCGATTCATTCGTCTCGCCCCAGCCCGTGGCCGAGCAGCGGTTGAACACCGGAACGCGCATCAGTTCGCGCATCGAGGGGATGCCGAGGATGCGCATCTCGCCCGTCTGGCCCGAGGACCAGAAGCCGTAATATTCGTCCAGCATGCCGGGGGCGACTTCGATGCTCGCCTCGGCAGCGGCGGCGGCCCCTGCGGCAAGGGCGGAAAGCCCCACGGACCCCGAGCCGAGCGCGAGGCGCCCGCCGAAGGTGCCGGCGAGGGCCGCGCCCCCGGCGGTTGCGCCCAGAAGGCCACGGCGAGAGATGCCGGTTTTCATTTCCTCTGACATGATCTGTCCTTTCAGTTGGAAACGGGTTTTGCGTTGGGATGGTTGCGCGGGATCGGCTTGAGGTCGGGGACCCCAGTCGTCTCGCGCCGTTTGAGTTTCTTGATGACCACGGGGCAGGTGGTCTTGGACTGGTAGAGCACCTGACAGTGCAGGCAGTTCACGCATTCGTTCGGGTTGATCTCGCCCGTGGGGTGGATCGCCTGAACGGGGCATTGGTTGGCGCAGGTCTGGCAGGGGTTGCCGCATTCGTGGTAGCGCTTGAGCCAGTCGAACATCCGCAGGCGGGCGGGGATCGCCAGTGCCGCGCCAAGCGGGCAAAGGTAGCGGCAGTAGAAGCGTTCGACGAACAGCCCCGCCGCGAGCAGGCCCACGGCGTAGACAACGAAGGGCCATGCGCGGACGAATTTCAGGATGATCGCGGTCTTGAAGGGTTCGACCTCGGCCAGATGTTCGGCCTGTTCGATGCTCATCAGGCTTGCGCCGAAAAGGCCGAGGAAGATCATGTATTTCACGGGCCAGAGCCGTTCGTGCAGACCCCAAGGCAGGGTCCATTGCGGCACATGCAGGGCGCGGGCGATCTTGTTCGTGATCTCTTGCAGCGCGCCGAAGGGGCAGAGCCAGCCGCAATAGGCGCCGCGTCCCCAGAACAGCAGGGCGGCGGCCACCGCGAACCACAGGATGAAGGTGAGCGGGTCAAGCAGGAACGCCTGCCACGAGAAGCCCGACACCAGCGCACCGAACAGGGCCATCAGGTTGACGACCGACAGTTGGGCGTTGGCATGCCAGCCGAGAAAGACGAGCGTCACCGTCAGGAAAGACATGCGGAACCAGAAGAAGGCCCGTTCATTCCGCGTGGCGAAGCCCTGGAAGAAGAACACGCCCGTCAGCACCAGCAGCATCGCGGCGAGGACGCCGATCTCGAGCTTTGATCCGAGCCAGATTTTCTTCCAAAGGTCGGCTTGGGCCGAGGTTTCCTCTTGTGCTGCGACCGCTTCGGCGGGGTTCGGCGCGGGGGGCGCGGCGGCTGCCACGGGGCGCAGGTATTGCGCGGGAAGCTGGTAGCCGAGGTCGAAGGTGGTGAAGAGTTTCTCCACCGGCCCCACCGCGCGTTGCACCAGAAGCTGGATGCGGAAGGGTTTGGCGGGGTCGAAGCCCGTGTCGGCGGGTATTTTGAAGATGTCGGCTTCGGCAAAGTCGGGCGCGTCGGGGGTGGCGACGGCGACAAGGCGGCGGTGCATCTTGTCGCGGAAGCGCACGGACACATCGTCCTGTATCAGCACGATCCGGTCGAAGATGCCGCCGCGCACGTAGCCCGACCCTTTGAAGCTGTAGAGACCGCGCCCGACGATGACGATGGCTTGGTCGCCCTTTTGCAGCCAGCCTTGCAGGTTGGCGTTCTCGCTTTCGCCCAGGATCGCCTTGCCGATGGCGGGGACCGAGACGAGGGCGGTCTGCATCTCGACGAATGTGGTTTCGGGCGGTTCGGGTTGGGGGCGGGCGGCGGCGCGCTTGTCTACCAACGCGGCGAAGGCGGCGTTCACCTGCCCTACGTCGAGCGAGAGGCGGCGCAGGGTGCCGTCGCCCTCCATCTGCGTCCAGCTTGCGGGGGCGGCGGTGTCGGGGTTGATCTCGAACTGCGGCCCCGTGGCGGCGGCTTCGGGTTTCAACCCGCCAAGGCCGAGGGCGCGGGCGACCTTCAGTCCCGAGCGCACGATGGAATCGTCGATCACCATGACGGTCACGGTCGCGCCCGAGATGATGTCCACATCATGGGACGACCCGCCCGAGGCCGCTTCGGCCACCAGATCGAGGCCGACATAGCCCGCCACCATCGCCTTGACCTTGGCATCGGGGATGCCGATCAGGACGATGGGTTCGGAGTGTTTGACCAGCTTTACGCCGATCACATGCGCCGTGTCGTCGATGGCGACCATCGTGTGGATCGGCTTGCCGGAATAACCCGTGGTGCCGACGAAATCCGAGGTGACGAAGGCCCAGCCCACCTGCTGCCCGCCCTTGAGCACGGGCGCGGCGGCGAGATCGTCACGGATCGCGCCGAAGCCGTCCGCGCCTGCCACCAGCTCGGCTGCGGGCACGTCGGGAAGGAGCTTTTGCAGGAAGCTCTCGGCCCGAGCGGGAAGCGCTGCGAAAAGCAGTAGCGCGAAGACAGCAAGCAGACGGGCGGGCGACATTGGTGATTTCCGTTAATTTCGTCTAGCCAATCGCATGCTGCGGCGCAGAGCGCCTTGATTTCGATCAATCCAAGCGAGAAGGGCGCAATTTTCGGACCGAGTGTCGGTCGCAGGTGGCGGGATTCCATATAGTATAATGAAATAATTGAAAAAAATTCTTCATGAATCCCAAACATGATTTTTTTAGACTGCTTCTGAAAGTCGGGTGCTGCGATTATTTTTCATTAAATTGACAAATATCAATCATATCAGCGGGCAACATTAATCTTTCTTAAGATTGACTTTGATCAAGTCATGTTGAATTTCAGTCCCGTCCCAAGTGGAGTGATCCGATGCGCCCCAGCGATCTGCCCGAGATTCGCCACCTGCCGCTGTTCAGCGAGATGCTTCAGGCAAATTTCGAACAGTTGATGCAGGGCGCCTATGCGCAGAACTTCCCCGCCGGAGTCGAGTTGATCCATCAGGGCGATCCGGCCGATTTTCTGCACATCGTCGTCGAAGGCGCGGTGGAGTTGTTTGCCGAATGGGGCGGGCAGTCCTGTACGATGGCGCTGGTGCAGCCGGTGGGCACCTTCATCCTTGCGGCCTGCATCAAGGATGCGCCTTACCTGATGTCGGCGCGGACGCTGGAAAAATCGCGGATCATCCTGATCCCCGCCCCCGATCTGCGGGCCGTGTTCCGGCGCGATCCCGAATTCGCGGTGTCCACGATCAACGAGCTTGCGGGCTGTTACCGTGCGGTGGTGCGCCACGCGAAAGGTCTGAAGCTCCGCTCCTCGCGCGAGAGGGTGGCGGCCTATCTGGTCAAACACCTGCGCCGAGTCGCGCCACGGCAATGTTTCGATCTGCCGGTGGAAAAGCGGCTTATCGCCTCATACCTCGGGATGACTCCCGAAAATCTGTCGCGCACGCTGCGGCTTCTGGAGGCCGATGGCGTGACGGTGCTGGGCACGCGCGTCACGGTGACGGATTATGCCCGCCTTGCCGCCGTAGCCCAGCCCGATCCGCTGCTTGACGGACCCGATCCATAGTCAACCCGGCTTGTCCTGCTGCGGCACCGTTCCCGGACCTCCGGCAAGCAGTTCGCGCATCAGCTTTTGCGTCATGGCCGCGCCGAAACTTTCCAGTCCGTCGACATGCAGCACAAAGGCGAAGGGTCCGCTGATCAGGTTGTCCGCGTAGTAGCGGGGCAATTCGGCGTCTTCCGTGGTGATCGCCAGCGCGTTGACGGTGATCCCCTTCCGTTCGGCGTGTGCCCGTGCCACGGCAAGCGAGATGACGGGTTTTCGCCCCGTCTCGAACGAGGCGCGGCCATCGCCCGAAAGGTCGATCAATTGCCGCTCCGAACAATGGCCGGCAGCTTCGAACAGCGCCATCGCCGCCGCAAGCCCGTTGCCGATATGCGTATCCCCCGACATCTGCCGCGGTGCGGCCAGAAGCGCTGCCGAAAAACGGGCGAGGTCGGCTGCCGAGGTGATGCGATGCCACGGCACCACCTGCGGTTGGTAGCTGCTGTCGCCCCAGAAGACTGCAGCCACGTCCACGACCCCCGCTTCGGCAAAGGCCAGTGTGACGGGCGGTGCCAGAAGTGCCGTGGCATAGCCCTGGCGCTGGATGTCGAATTCGGTCCCGCTGATGCTGCCCGAAGCGTCGATTGCCAGCACGAGGCCCACATCCGCACAATCGGCCCGCGCCTGGGGCGCAGGGCAGGCCAAAAGGCCAGCGACCGCCGCCGCCAGAATGCGCAGCGTCATGTGAAGGCCAGACCCTGCCCGACAACCACACCGGCTACGAAGACGAAGCCGAGCAGGGAAATACTGATCCGCCGCCGCGGGCGCTCGGCCAATTCGGCATGGACGGCTGCCAACAAGGCGGCATGTTCCGCGATTTCGGGGTTCAATTCGTCGAGCGAGCGGGCAAAGCGGCGGGTCGGGGTCGCCAGAGTCAGTTCATATCCGTGGTGCATAATGACCTCCCCAAGCGCGCCTGTGTCGCAGGCGGCCTGTCGTTTCCAATGCCTGAACGATGGCACAGGTGGCGTTAGGCCAGCGCTAGGGTGACGCAACGGCACGGGCCTGCCGCGCAAGCGACGGCGCAACGCGGCGCAATTCCTGCGTTATTCGTGCGTTAGTTTCGGGTTTCTTGCCGGATTTCGGGGCCATGCCTTTGGCGATGGATTGACAGACTCGGCTGGGTCCAAAACAATCTTAGGATTAGTTGAGACATTGCTTTGAATCATTTGCGGAAAGGATCGCGCCCATCAAGGACGAGGCCGCATATCGCATTTGCCATTTGCGCACGCTGGGCGACTGGTCGCTTGTTGATGCGTCCGGCCAGCCATTGCCGAAGCTTGGGCGCAAGGCCTTTGCGCTTCTCGTCTATCTCTCTGTTTCCGGCGGGCGTGCGCCGCGCGACCGTCTGGCCGACCTGCTTTGGCCCGACCGTGACAGCGTGCAGGCCCGCAATTCGTTGCGCCAGACCTTGGCGGTGATCCGTTCCCTCCTCGGCGATGCGGGGAGGCATCTGCTTGTCGCCGACCGTGACATGATCGCGCTTGAGGCGGGGCGGTCGCATTGCGATGCGCAGCACCTGCTCGACCTTGCCGACGAACCGGCCAAGGCCGCCCTGGTGGCCGAGGTTTACAGGGGGCCATTCCTCGACGGGTTCTATTCGGGCAGTCAGGTGTTCGAGGATTGGGCCGCCAACCTGCGCGAGACGCTCGTTGCCCGCGCGGCACAGGCAATGCATTTCCATGTGCGCAGCGCTCCGGCGGAGCAGGGGCTGGCACTCTTTCCCCGCCTTGTCTCCGTAGATCCGCTGCGCGAGGCGACCTATCAGCTTGGGATGGAACTGCATGCCGCGCTGGGCCAGCGGGATCAGGCGCTGCGGCTTTACGAAACCTGCAAGCAGATGATGTCGCGCGAATATGGCGTGACGCCCAGCCCGGAAACCGAACGCATCCGCCGCCGCGTGCTCGACGGCTTGCCTGCAGGGGCGACCCCGGCCCATCCCGCGCCCGCCGCGCAGGGCAGGGCAAAGCCTGTCGTGCGCGTGACACGCTTTGCCAACCTTTCGACCGAAGCGGCCCATTCCCGCTACCTCGAAGGGCTGTTCGAGGCGATCGTGATCGAACTTTCGCATATGCGCGAAGTGGCGGTCGTGCGCGAGGCGGAAGAAGGCCGTTCGCAACCGCCGGCAGATTTCGTCCTGACCGGCAGTATGATGGAACAGGGCGGGCGCATCGAAATCATCGTGCGCCTTGTCGATGCCGAAAGCGGGCAGAACCTGTCGGGCGAAAGGTTCCGCGGCACCGTGTCGGATCAGCTCGATCTCTTGCATGCCGTCAGCCAGTCCGTTGCGCTGTCGACGCGGTTCGAAATCCTTCAGGCGGGCTGGAAATTGCAGGACTTGCTGCCTGCCGACGACCATCCCGTGCGCCTGCTCGTCCTGCGGGCGCATTCGCGCTATTACGAATTGACGGCCGGGTCCCTGCGCGATGCCGTCCGGCTTTGCGAAGAGGCGCTAAGTCTCGACCCGTCCAGTCTGCGCGCCCAGAGGATGCTGTCGCTTGCCCTGTCGGGAAGCATGGTGCAAGGCGTCCTTCCCCGCGAACCGGCAGTCTACGGGCGGGCGGTGGAGCTTGCCCGTCGGGTGGCGCGTGCGGTGCCGGATGATGTCTTTGCCCGCTGCGTTCTGGCATGGGCCTTGGGCAATGCGGACCAGCACGAAGCCGCGATCGAGGAACTGCGCTATGCGATCCGCCTCAACCCGCTTTATTGCACGCTCCATTCAGATCTGGCCGAACATTACGCCCTGCTCGGCTATGTCAGCGAAGCCATTGCCGAATGCGACGAGGCGATCCGCCTCAGCGCCGACGACGTGGTCAGTTTCTGGCGCTACCATTCCATCGCGGTGGCGCAATTCGCCGCCGGAAACTATGCCGAAGCGCTGGAAAACGCCCGCCGCGTGATGCGCGAAAAGCCGGGCCTCCTGCGCGGCGCCCTGATCCGCGCCGCCGCCGCAGCTGCACTCGGTCTTCGGGACGAGGCCGGGCAGACCGTGGCCGACATCCTGCGCGAAAGGCCCGACCTCCGCATCTCGACGGTCACGCCCGCCTTCATGCCGCGCTATGTGCAGGACGGGCACCAGTGCGTCTTTCTCGACATGCTGGCCAAGGCGGGCCTTCCCCTCACGCCGGCGTGACGCCCCTGAGTTTTTCGCTTCTTCTGCGCAGGAGTTCGACGGTTGCGAGGAGGGCGATGGAGATGATGACGAGGATGGTTGCGACGGCGAGGATGGCGGGGCTGATGGCTTCGCGGATGCCGTTCCACATCTGGCGGGGGATCGTCTGCTGTTCGGGTCCTGCGATGAAGAGGACGGCGACGACCTCGTCGAAGCTGGTGACGAAGGCGAAGAGGGCACCCGACACCACGCCCGGCGTGATCAGCGGCAGCACCACCTTGAAGAAGGTGCGCGAGGGCGATGCGCCGAGCGAGGCACCGGCGCGGATCAGGCTCTGGTCGAAGCCCGACAGCGTCGCGGTCACGGTGATGATGACGAAGGGGATGCCCAGCGTCGCGTGGGCCATGACGATGCCGGTATAGGTGCTCGTCAG
>JAIXZW010000016.1 GCA_027489375.1 Paracoccaceae bacterium
TGATGTTTCATTTCGGGATCTCCACTTGGCATAATCATGATGCCTCTGCTCTCAACCGCAGAAGGACACCCCGACATGACCTCCCCCTTCAACTCTCACCCCGGCGGCGCAGCCGCCGGAAGCAGAGGCAAGCTTACGAAAGGGCCGTTTGACCGTTATGGTCGGAGTGACGGGACAACCTGGCGGAAATCACGGGTGGCGGACAGGAGCGGGACAGAAACAGAAATGGCCAGGGTTCGGGCACGGCTGGCCGAGCTTGATGCGGAACAACGTCAGCTTCTGCAGGAGCTTTCGGCGCTGGAGGCCCAGCAAACCGCAGAAATGGCCGCACAAGGCAAACGCCCATCCTTTGAAGATGCTCCCGTCACCAACATGTCGACGTCGGGCGAAAAGGTCGAACTGTTCCGCAACCTATTTGCTGGCCGTCCCGACGTGTTCCCGATGCGATGGGAAAACCGCAAGACAGGACGCGCCGGCTATTCGCCTGCCTGCTTCAACGAATGGGTCAAAGGCATCTGCGGAAAGCCGACCGTCAAATGCGGGGACTGCAAGCATCAGCGGTTCATACCCCCCGATGCCAGCGTCATCGAACGACACCTGCGAGGCGGCGAGGGCCTTTCGGCTGACTTCGTGGCCGGCGTTTACCCTTTGCTGCGGGATGATACCTGCTGGTTCCTGGCAGCAGATTTTGACAAGGCGTCTTGGGCAGAGGACGCCTGTGCCCTGCTTGCAACTTGTCGGACGAAGGGTGTGCCTGCTGCACTGGAACGGTCCCGATCGGGCAATGGGGGCCATGTCTGGATATTCTTCGCCGAACCTGTGTCGGCTCGGGCGGCTCGCCAGCTTGGATCGGCACTGATCACGGAAACCATGGAGAAACGGCCAGAGATCGGATTTGCTTCCTATGACCGTCTCTTTCCGAACCAGGATACGATGCCCGTTGGCGGCTTTGGAAACCTGATCGCGCTGCCGCTCCAGCACAGTGCCCGGAGGGTCGGCAATAGCGTCTTCCTCGATCAGGATCTTCAGCCATACGAAGACCAGTGGGCGTTTCTGTCGACGCTGCCACGGATGACCGCGGAGGCGGTAGCCGATCTTGTTGCGGCTGCTGAGGCATCTGGTCAGGTGCTGGCCGTCCGGATGCCGGTTGATGATGAAGACGCTGATGAGCCGTGGAAAATGTCGCCGTCGCGACGCCCGAAGGCAAAGCCTGCGGACGTGGTGGTTCCTCCAAACATCAAGGTAACAGTCGCAGATCAGTTCTACATTGACCGAACCGGGCTGCCCTCTGCGATGATTGCCCAATTGGTACGGGTCGCAGCTTTCCAGAACCCCGAGTTCTATCGGGCGCAAGCGATGCGGCTGCCCACCTTCGGAAAGCCTCGCGTGGTCTCCTGTGCCGAGCTGCACCCACGCCACATTGCCTTGCCTCGCGGCTGCTTTGATGAGGCGGTTGAAGTCCTGACCGAACACGGTGCGCAGGCAGAACTGGACGACCAGCGCAGCGATGGAACCCCGCTGCCGAACACGGTTCAGTTCCTTGGTGAGCTTCGGCCCCCGCAACGGCGCGCCTTCGAGGCGCTCATAGGGCATGATACTGGCGTGCTCGCCGCGACCACGGCCTTCGGCAAAACCGTTGTCGCGTCGGCCCTGATTGGTTATCGCGCCCGAAACACGCTGGTTTTGGTGCATCGACGTGAACTTCTCGACCAGTGGGTTGAGCGGCTGAAAACCTTCCTTCAGATCGACCCCAAACAAATCGGCACAATTGGCGGTGGAAGACGGAAGCCGACAGGCGTGATTGACGTGGCGCTTATCCAGAGCCTGGTCAGAAACGGCGAGGTCGACGACATCGTGGCTGACTACGGTCAGTTGATCGTCGACGAATGCCACCACCTGTCTGCGGCGAGTTTTGAACTTGTCGCGCGCAGAACGAAGGCGCGCTATGTCGTCGGTTTGTCGGCAACCGTCGCCCGAAAAGACGGGCACCATCCCATCATCTTCATGCAATGCGGGCCCGTTCGGCATCAGGTTCATGCCAGATCGCAGGCTGCTGAGAGCGGCATTCGGCATCGGGCGCGCGAGCGTCATACGCGGTTCAAACTGCCTGAAGTGCTTGCGATGGCGGAACGGCCATCGATGCCCGCGATCTATGCCGCTCTGGCTAACGACGACGGTCGAAATGATCAGATCTTTGATGATGTGCTGAAATCTCTTGAGGCGAAGCGGTCCCCGATCGTGCTGACCGAGCGCAAAGACCATCTGGATTACCTGCAGCAGCGGTTCTCCAAGTTTGCGAAGAATCTGGTCGTCCTGCGAGGCGGCATGTCGGCGAAGGATCGCAAGTCCGCCGTCGCTGCGCTGAATGTCCCTCATGAAGAGGAACGGCTGATCCTTGCGACAGGGCGCTACATCGGGGAGGGGTTTGACGACACCCGGCTCGATACCTTGTTCCTGACGATGCCGATCGCGTGGAAGGGGACGCTTGCGCAGTATGTTGGCCGTCTGCACCGACAGCATGACGGCAAGAAGGATGTTCTGGTCGTGGATTACGTCGACAGTGCTGTGCCTGTGCTTGCGAGAATGGCCGCAAAACGGCGGTCGGGATACCGTGCACTTGGCTATGTGATGGAATAGCAGCGCCCCACCCTGTGCGGGACGCTGCTAGTATGTGGGCCAGCAAGATCTCAGGACGGTGCGATGGTCATTGCCGGGTCTTCGTACTCGTCGCGGCCGCGAGTATTGCTATCAGCTTGTCCGACGGCGGCCGAAACTTGCCGGGCTTGATCAGTGGGGCATGATGCGCATCGAGAAGGGCCAACTTCTCGGTCGGGTCCGCGCGCAAATACATCTCGGTCGTCTGGAGGCTGGCATGACCCAGCCAAAGCGCGACCTTGCGGACATCGCCCGTGGCCTGAAGCGTGTGCATGGCGCAACTGTGCCGCAGCACATGCGGGGTCACGTGCTTGTCGGCAATCGAAGGGGTAGCGCGTTCTGCTGCAGCAACATGTTGACGGAGCCGGTAGGCAAAACCATCCCGTGTCATCGGGCCGCCATCGCGGTTCAGGAACAGTTCCGGCCCGACATCGTTGGGACGGACGGCCAGCCAAGCCCGGATAGCAGCTTGGGTCTCCTTCCAAAGCGGCAGCACCCGCTCCCGACGGCCCTTCCCAAGCACCCGGATGTTTGCGAACGAGCCCCGCGGGAAATCGTCCAACCGAACTGCGAGAAGTTCAGACGCCCGCAGTCCTGCGGCGTAGGCCAGATGAAGCATCGCCCGATCACGCAGCCCAGCCGGCACTCTGCCGTCCGGAGCGGCAAGCAATGCGCGCACCTCCTCCTTCGTCAGGTAGTCGATCAGCTTTGCGTCCGTGCGCTTGACGGGCAGCGCCCTGATCATCATCGCTTGCTCAAGGCAGGCAGGACGCCGTGGCTCAAGAAAGCGGAAAAACGCCTTGATCGCTGCCAGCCGGGCATTGCGGGATCGCACGGTATTGGCTCGACCCTCTTCGATGTGCTCGAGAAAGGCCCTGATCAGTCTGACGTCGAGATCCTCGATCGCAAGGTCTGATGGCTGCCGTTTAACGTGCGCGGCCGCAAACCGCAGCAGGAGTGTGAACGAGTGGGCATAGGCGGCGATGGTATGTTGGCTGGCGCCACGCTCATCGGGCAGATGCTTCTGCAGGAAAGCCGACAGGTCCGGCGCGAGCGGGGTCATGCTTCACCCCCGATCCACGTCTCTTCCGCACTTGCCGCGATCATTTGCAACAAGACGGGGGTGGCTTCGAGATACCAATATGTATTGGCGATATCGACATGGCCGAGATAGGTGCTCAGGGCCCGCATGTGCCGCAGGACCGACTGCAGATCGTTCCCGCAGGTCTCCAGGGACCGAACCGCGAAGGTATGGCGCAAATCATGTAGCCGGGGGCCGGGACCAGTCGGATTGCGGTAACCGAGCTTGCGCACGATCCGTACGAAGACCACATGTGCTCTCGTCGCCGTCGGTGCGTGACCGTGCCCGAGCACGAAAAGGTCATGACCGGCATCACGGACGATGCGCCGCTGATCGAGATAGCGCTCCAACGCTGCACGGGTCGAGGCGTGAAGAGGGACGAGGCGGCTCTTGCCAAATTTGCCCTTGCGGATCATCAGGCCATCTTCCGTCAGGTCGTCGCAACGCAGGGACAATGCTTCCGAGATGCGCAGACCTGTCGAGGCCAGCAATCCGAACAGCGTGTGATAGGTCTGCGGGCTGATCGGGGTCAGGCCTGGAACAAGCAGCGCCTCCGCCAGGATGCCGTTGATCTGGTTCTGCGACAGGATGTGGGGCGCGGGTCGGCGGCGCTTTGACCGGCCGAACAATCCTTCGACTGGAACCTCGTGCTGCACGTCCTCTGCATGCAGGAACATCGCGAAGGCGCGGGCCTGATCATACCGGTCTTGTGCAGAATTAGGCGTGGTCGCGCTGCCCGCCCACTCGAGGATTAGTGCTGCGGTTACATGCGGTTCGGTCCGGTCAGCAGCAAATGCGGCGAACTCGCGCAGAGACTTCTCATGTTTGTTGAATCCCTTTCCTAGGGCGCGGTGAATGTTGATGTAGCGGTCGACATGGCGATGCATCATGCTGCGTACCCCGGCCAAGGCTGGGCCACGGCCGCCAGCATATCGACATCGACCTTGGCGTAGATTGCGGTTGTGTCGCGTGAAGCGTGGCGCAGCGCGGCCCCAATCTGATCCAGTTCCGCCCCACCGCGCAGCCATGTCGAAGCCAGCGAATGCCGAAACACATGTGCGCCGGTCGGCAGGCCGACGAAGCAGCCGCGGGAAAGGACTCGAGAGACGATACCGGCGATCTCGGCGGATGAGCGAAATGCGGTGAAAGGGGCTTGGACGCGCAAGAAGACCCGATCGGATGCAACCACCGGGCGGGCGTCCTCGATATAGGCGAGCAGCGCATCACCGACGTCTTGCGGCAAAGGCATGAATACCCCACGTCGGCTTTTGCCGTGCAATCGCAACCTGCTCGCGCGCCAATCGATGTCACGGAGGCGGAGTTGCCAGATATCGCCAGCCCGCAGTGCCATCCGGGCGAGAAGAAGGATTATGGCGCGGTCCCGCACCTGGACCGCTGTGCCTGTGCCGCAGGACGCGACGATCTCTTCGATGGTCGAAGCCGAGATCGTCTTTGGGACGGTCGAAAGCCTGCGTCGCACCCCTGACGGCACCGCAAGAAGCAGCGACGGAGCACACAACCCCTCGCCGATCATGAAACGCAAGAATGTGCGCAATACTGTTATCGTCATGCGGACTGACGATCGGGAGCGGTCCTCGCCTTGATCCAGAACGATCGAGCGGACGGCCGCAGCGGTGATCCCCTGCGGTTCGGATCCAAGCTTTGTCAGCCAGCGGCCCAACTCATGCTGATAGCGCCTGATCGTCTCGGACGTGGCGCCGCGCTCCCGGCGCAGCCAAGTGGCAAAATCGGCGACGCGTAGATCGGCCGGTAACTCCGTGGACACGGCCACCGGGATTACCCCCTCCTCTCTGAGGAAAGAAACGAAGGCGCGGGCACCACGGCGGCGGTCCTTATTGCCGGTGCCCTCGACCCGCTTGCCGCGTTTGGTCTTTATCCCGCACTGGCAGTCGTGATGGGCAAACTGCTCGATCACGTCGATATCGATATGGCTGGCCGGAATACGTCGCTGCAGAGCCCATTCCGCAAAATGCCGCGCCTGACTCATGCGGGAGTTGTAGGTGACCTTGCCGTAACCTTGGCCAGCAAGCCACACGGAAAAGCCGACCAAATGCGGGCCAAGCCGGGCAACCTCGTCTGGAATGGCCACATGGCCGGTATCCTCCAGATAACGAAGAAACCTCCGGACCTCGGTGATGTAAGCGGGGTCCCGCAACTGCGCGGCGCTATATCGGCCGCACCGGCAGCGGTGTCGCGCAAAACGACTGATCGCCGCAGTATCAAGATCCCTGATCGCGATATGCCGATCGGTGACCCACTTCAGGAAATGCCGGGCCGCGCTGAGCGCGCCAGCAGACAAGTTGGGATTATCCGCATGATAACCGGAAACAAGTGCTTGGCCGTTGACAGCCCCGGCGGCTGCGCCGCCGGGGTGAGAGTTGAAGGGGGAGGTCATGTCGGGGTGTCCTTCTGCGGTTGAGAGCAGAGGCATCATGATTATGCCAAGTGGAGATCCCGAAATGAAACATCA
>JAIXZW010000002.1 GCA_027489375.1 Paracoccaceae bacterium
TCGCGCTGCCGACGTCCTTGGTGACCGCCGTCTTGCTGGGGCTGGCAGGTGCTCTGCATGCTATCCGACTGGCGCGATGGGCGGGCATCCGCACGGCGGCGGAGCCACTCGTCCTGGTGCTGCACGCTGGTTATGCTTTCCTGCCTCTGGGGGCCATCGCGCTCGCGGCCGAGATCCTAATGCCGGGTGTCTTCGGCATGGCCGCGGCGCAGCATCTCTGGATGGGCGGCGCTGTCGGGTTGATGACACTCGCGGTGATGACGCGTGCAACCCTGGGCCATACTGGGCAAGAGTTGCACGCAGGCCCCGGCACGGTGGCGATCTATCTGGCGCTGGTCACCGCTGTCCTGGCGCGCGTGGCCGCGGGGGTCTGGACCGATGAGGCGATGGCGCTGCACAGCCTGGCCGGAGTGGCTTGGATAGGGGCCTTTGGCGGCTATGCCGTTCTGTACGGGCGGTTTCTGCTGCGCCTGCCGCCTGCGAAACGGATCTGACTGGGCATGGGCTGGAACGAATTCGCCTTTGCCTTCGGGGCCTTCTTCCTGACCCACTCCATTCCGATCCGCCCGCCGTTGCGGCCCTGGGCGGCGGCAAGGCTGGGGCATGCAGGCTTTGGCATCGCCTATTCGGCTCTCTCACTTGGCGTGCTGGCCTGGTTGATCGCGGCAGCGGGTCGAGCGCCCTATGTGCCGCTTTGGGACTGGGCGCCGTGGCAGAACCATGTCGTGCTGGCCGTGATGCTGCCGGTCTGCGTGATCCTGTCGCTGGCAATTGCACGACCGAACCCCTTTTCTTTCGGCGGCGCGCAAAATGACCGGTTCGACCCGGCGCGCCCCGGAATCGTCCGCCTGACGCGGCATCCCCTGCTTCTGGCGCTCGGGATATGGTCGGCGGCGCATATCCTGCCAAACGGCGACTTGGCGCATGTGATGCTGTTCGGCACCTTCGCCGGTTTCGCGATGCTTGGCGGCCGCCTTGTCGACCGGCGGCGACAGCGAGAGATGGGGCAGAGATGGCACGACCTGCGCGCAGCCCTGTCTGTCGCGTAGCCCTTAAATGCGGTATACGAAAGTCAACAAAATCAATGAGGCGATTTTGCCATTAAATATGGTATTTTGCCTTTAAATCCGACATTCTTGCCGTTAAAGCTGACACAGGGTTCACGGGGTTGGACGGTTGGCAGCGATAGAAGGTCATGACGAAGAAGGTGGCGATGTTGGTGCTGAGGCGCTGCGCCGGGCATCGGTCCTTCGACCGCTTGTACAGGCGTATCTCAATCGCACCGGGAGCTTGGAGGGCGGTATACGTGATGCAGTCTGGGAGCTTGGCGTCAGCAAGACTACTGTCTGGCGCTGGATCCGACGGCTTGCGGAAGAAGATGGTCGGACAAGCGCGCTTGTTCCCCGCAAACGCGGCCGACCCACGGGGTCGGTCATGGTACCCGGTGATGTCGACGGTATCATCGAAGACCATTTGACTCGATACTACCTTCGGCGAGAGCGTCCCAGCCTGGCGCGAGTTGTGACTGAAATCCGCAGTGCCTGCCTTGAGCGGGGGCTTCAGCCCCCGACGCGCCGAACCGTTCAGCGACGGCTTGATGCAATGGATGCCCGCGAAGTCATGAAAGCGCGCGAGGGCGCAAAGGCAGCGCGCCAGAAGTTTGCGCCGGTGACGGGAAGGAACAGATCAGACCGACCGCTGGACGTTGTGCAGATTGATCACACACCGGCGGACATCATCCTTGTCGACAGTTTCGAACGCAAACCCATCGGCCGGCCCTGGGTGACCTTAGCGATCGACATCGCCACGCGCATGGTGACGGGATACCACGTCAGCTTTGAAGCGCCGTCTCGCCTTTCGGTGGCCCTTTGCCTAACGCGTGCTGTCGCGCCCAAAGCACAGTTTCTGGCCGACCTCGAGTGTGCTGTCCCGTGGCCTGCACAAGGCAAGCCGCACAGCATTCACGTCGACAATGGCCGCGATTTTCGATCCCTTGCCTTTCAATCGGCATGCGCTGAATGGGGGATCAATCTGGTCTACCGACCGCCGGGAAGCCCTCACTTTGGTGGGCATGTCGAGCGGCTGATCGGGACCATGATGGGTGCGGTACATCTCTTGCCAGGAACAACGCAGTCGTCCGTCGTGGCCAAGGGGGGCTATGATGCCGAAGGCATGGCTGCGATGACCTTGGGCGAATTCGATCGATGGTTTGCCTTGGAAATCTGTCGCTACAACAACAGCATTCATTCGAGCCTTGGCTGCTCACCTGTCGCCAAGTGGGAAGCGCTCGCCGAGGAAATGTCCGGCGACATCCCCTTCGACATGGATGCGTTTCGGGTGAGTTTCCTGCCAAGTGAGCAGCGGCAGGTACGTCGTGACGGCATCCACCTGTTCGACCTGCGCTACTGGTCCGACGCCCTCGCGGGCTATGTCGGTCGCCGGGACGGAAAGGTGGTCGTCCGCTACGATCCCCGCGATCTCTCGTCCGTCTGGATCGAACTGGACGGCGGCAGATGCGTCGAGGCACGGTACCGCAATCTGGAAATCCCGCCGGTGTCGCTCTGGGAATACCGAGAGGCCATGCAAAAGGCACGGGCTATGGGGAAAGTGGGCACGAATGAATTGGTCCTCGCCGAATTGATCCGGCAGCAACGTCAGATCGAGGGTGAAAGCCGCGCGCTGACCAAGGCTGAGCGACGATCACGAGAAAAGAATTCTTCATTGAAAGGTTCGGTTGCCGATGATCAGGCGTCCGAGGGGCTGCGACCGGTCGACACGGGTGATACATCGCGGCCCATGTTCAAGGTGGAGCGCTGGTGAATTGAGGGCAGAAACAGAAGAAGAAGACGGCCGTATCGCCCTCATTCAATCGGACATCTGGATCGGTTTTCCGCGGGCCGAACAAGTGCTGGACCGGCTCCATAGCCTCATCGAGATGCCACGGCAGACTCGAATGCCGGGCCTGCTCGTGCATGGGGCCTCTGGCATCGGCAAAACGATGATCGCCCGCAACCTGTCGCGCAGGTACGCGCCGGAATACGATCCGGAATCAGGTATCACGCGCACTGCGCTACTTCTTTTGCAAGCACCACCAGCGCCGGACGAGCGGCGGTTCTATATGCACATCCTCGCTGCTATCGGCGCTCCGTCATCGGCGCTAAGCTTACGGGCCCAGAGTGTCGCCTCGCTTGAGGTCCGCGTTGTTGGCCTTCTTCGCGACCTCGGGCTTCGGATGATCATGATCGACGAAGTCCACAACCTTCTCGCAGGAACCCATCGCGAACAACGCCGCTTCCTGAATGTTCTGCGTTATCTCAGCAATGAACTCGAGGTATCGCTGGTTTGCTTTGGAGTCAGCGAAGCGGTCGATGCCATTCGCGGCGATGTCCA
Organism: Paracoccaceae bacterium; assembly: GCA_027489375.1. Classification (GTDB taxonomy): domain Bacteria; phylum Pseudomonadota; class Alphaproteobacteria; order Rhodobacterales; family Rhodobacteraceae; genus Paragemmobacter. Next base: position 3,391 of record JAIXZW010000002.1, read on the forward strand.
ACTCGCGCGACGCCTGGACGAACACCACCTGCCAAACTGGCGCGACGATACCGAGTTCTCGGACATGATCCAGACCCTGATCGCGGCCATGCCGCTCGCGAAGAAGTCCAATTTGAAGGTTAAATCGCTCAAGCAGATACTGGCGCTGACCGGCGGGGTGACCTCGCGGATATTTTCCTTGGTCAAGGACCTATCCATCGACGCAATCGTCACCGGCCAGGAATGCATCACCGACGATGCAGTCGCTAAATGGACGCCCGTTTGGTCGCGCCATGCGAATACCCAGCGGCGGCTCGAGAAGGCCAGAGCTTGAAGCTGCGCCCGTTGCCGAAAACTGTCGCACCTCTTGCAGATGAGCTGCTTTCTGGATGGCTGACGCGACTGGCGGTCACCAACCATTGTGAGGTCGACGAACTCATGTCGCATATCGGAGTCGATACGCGACAGGTCGCCATGCTGGATTTTGAAGTCGAGGTGGACGCGGCCACTGCAGAAAAGATATCGATTGCGGCCCGTGTTGCCGCTGAAACTGTTCAATCTCTTACCTTTGGGACAATGACTCAAACCGAAACCCTGATGACGGCGCAGGTCGCGTTCCAGTCATGTCCCGACTGCTCTCGGCGTGGCATAGCGCTCAAACAGTGGCGGAAGTTATGGGCATTCGACTGCCAGATCTGCGGCACCCGACTCCTTTCGATCCTCATCCAGCCTGATCGCAGCCGAACATCCGAAAAACTGGTGCGTCGTGCCCGAAGCGGGGCAGGGTTGCTCGAAAGCGCGGTGACGTCCAACTGCGCCAACAAACTTCGACGCGCCATGCGGGCGGCCACCTATGCCAAGGCGCTCAAGTCCGTTCGCGCGGATACGGCCTTTGCCCTTCAAAGTCCCAGACCCGACGTGAGACTCTTCTGCCTTGCTGCCATCGCCGTGGCTCAGTCACGTCCACTGGTCAAGGCGGCCATGTTCAGCGCTGGCCTCGATGGGTACGCAAGGGTCGCCTTGCTTCGTGCGTTTGAAAAGGAACCCCGTCTTCTTGCAGCAGTTGACCGGATTGTACTGCGAAACAGGGAAAAACTCCGGCGAGATAGCGTCTGAATGTCACATTTAAGGACAACAAACGCCGCTCAACGCGCCGTGTGCCGGATTTAAGGGCAACGCGACA
>JAIXZW010000013.1 GCA_027489375.1 Paracoccaceae bacterium
ATTGCCACCGGCAAGGCTGTCAGCCCCCGTGCCACCGGCAAGGGTGTCGTTGTCATCGCCCCCTGCCAGCGTGTCGTCGCCGACGCCGCCAAGCAGGCTGTCGTTGCCCGCATCGCCCGAAAGGCTGTCGTTTCCGGCGTCGCCATCGAGCGTGTCGTTGGCGTCGCCGCCCGAAAGCGTGTCTTCGCCGTCACTGCCTGCGAGGCTGTCGGTGCCCGCCTCGCCCGTAAGGCTGTCGTTGCCGGTGCCGCCGTCGAGCGTGTCGGTGCCGTCACCGCCCGAAAGCGTGTCGTCATTCGCGCCGCCGTCGATCACGTCGTTGCCGACATTGCCCGACAGGCTGTCATTGCCCAGACCGCCAAGCACGGTGTCGGCGCCTTGGCCCGCGTCGACGGTGTCGTTGCCCGCGCCTGCGGCGATCAGGTCGTCGTTGCCATCGCTGCCGTCGATCTGGTCGCCTTGGGCATCGGCAAAGGGCGTGCCGCCTGCGCCGCTTGTGGGCGTCATGAGGTCGCCCGAGGGCGTGCCGTCGATGGAGCCGTTGGGGCTGAGGAGGACCGTCTCGATTTCCGAGAAGGCGATGGTGACGGTCTGGCCCGCGCCGTTGGTGTAGGTGGCGGTGCCGCTTTCCGATTTGCCGGTAAGCGGGTCGGGGTTGGTATAGGTCACGACCACTTCGGCAAGGCCGGTGAGGTCGAGCACGTCGCCGGTGCGGCCTGCGGGGTTGTTGGTGGGGTCGGTCAGGTCTTCGTCCGTCTCGCCGCCCGTGACGGTGATCGTGCCGCCCGTGGTCGTCAGGTCGAAGCGGAATTCGTCGTCGCCCGCGCCGCCAGAGGCCACATCGCCTGCGCCGAGGAAGAAGTCGTCATCCCCTGCCCCGCCGGAAAGCGTGTCATCCCCTGCCCCGCCGTTCAGGCTGTCGGCACCGTCACCGCCTGCGAGGCTGTCGTTGCCATCGCCGCCCATGAGCGTGTCGTTGCCCGCATCGCCTGCGAGCGTGTCATCGCCAAGGCCGCCGTCGAGGCTGTCGTTGGCATCGCCGCCTGCAAGGCTGTCGTTGCCGATGTCGCCGGCAAGGGTGTCGTCGCCCGTGCCGCCGTCGACGGTGTCGTTGCCCGCGCCGCCATCCAGGCTGTCGGTGCCGTCGCCGCCTGTGACCGTGTCGTTGCCATCGGCACCTGTGACGGTGTCGTTGCCCGTGCCGCCTGCAACGGTGTCGTCACCCGCGCCGCCCGCGACCGAGTCGTTGCCCGTGCCGCCATCGAGGTTGTCGTTGCCGGACGAGCCGGTGATCGTGTCATTGCCGGAGCCGAGGAGGACGCGTTCGACCTCGGTAAAGGCGATGGTGCCGGAGGCGCCTGTCAGCGTGCCGGATTCGGGCGTGGCGAGCGAGAGGATCAGGGTTTCGGTCAGGGCGGAGGCGTCGAGCGTGTCGCCCGTCACCTCGCCCGTTTCGCCGCCTGCGATGCTTTCGGTGCCGAAGCCTGTGGCGAGGGTGAAGGTGTCGTCGCCGCCACCGCCGGAGAGGGTGTCGTTGCCCGTGCCGCCTGCGAGGCTGTCGTTGCCAGCGCCGCCCGAGAGGGAATCGTCGCCCGCGCCGCCCGCGACCGAGTCGTTGCCCGCCCCGCCATCGACGCTGTCATTGCCGGAAGAGCCTGTGACCGTGTCATTGCCCGTGCCGAGGATGATGTTTTCGATTTCGGCGAAGCTGACCGTGCCGGATGCGCCCGAGAGGGTGCCGGTTTCGGCCGCGGTGAGGGTGAGGGTCAGGCTTTCGGTAAGGGTGGAGGCGTCGAGCGTGTCGCCCGCGACCTCGCCCGTTTCGCCGCCGGTGAGGCTGTCGTTGCCGAAGGCGGTGGCGAGGGTGAAGGTGTCGTCGCCGCCGCTGCCGAGGAGGGTGTCATTGCCCGTGCCGCCTGTGAGCGTGTCATTGCCTTCGCCTGCGTCGAGCGTGTCGTCGCCCGTGCCGCCATCGAGGCTGTCATTGCCCGTGCCGCCTGCGACGGTGTCATTTTCCGCGCCACCGTCGAGCGTGCCGTTGCCCGCGCCGCCTGCGAGCGAATCCGCGCCCGATCCGGCGGCAAGGGAATCGTTGCCTGCGCCGCTGTCGAGGCTGTCGTTACCGGAGGAGCCTGTGACCGTATCGTTGCCCGTGCCGAGGAGGAGTTTTTCGATCTCGGCAAAGCTGGTGGTGCCAGAGGCACCGGACAGCGTGCCGGATTCGGGGGTGGACAGGGTGACGGTCAGGTTTTCGGCAAGGGCGGAGCCGTCGAGCGTGTCGCCGTTGGTTTCGCCTGTCTCGCCGCCTGTGATGCTGTCGTTGCCGAAGCCGGTGGTGAGGGTGAAGAGGTCGTCGCCGCTGCCGCCCAGAAGCGTGTCGTTGCCGGTGCCGCCCTGCAGGCTGTCGTTGCCATCGCCCGCGTCGAGGCTGTCGTTGCTGCTGCCACCGTCGAGGCTGTCATTGCCCGTGCCGCCGAAGAGGCGGTCGTTGTCTTCGTTGCCGGCGAGGGTGTCGTTGCCTTCGCCGCCCGTTACGGTGTCGTCGCCGATCCCGCCGCGCTGGGTGTCGTTGCCCAAGCCGCCGTCGAGGCTGTCGTTGCCCGTGCCGCCGATCAGCGTGTCGTTGCCGTCACCGCCAGAGAGGGTGTCATCCTCGGTTCCGCCGTCGAGGCTGTCGTTGCCGAGGCCACCGTCGAGGGTGTCGTTGTTCTCGTTCCCGCCGAGCGTGTCGTTGCCATCGCCGCCCGAGACGGTGTCATGGCCGAGGCCGCCGCGCAGGGAATCGTCGCCGGTGGCGCCGGACAGGTTGTCGTTGCCCGCGCCGCCGACGAGGGTGTCGGTGCCGAGGCCGCCGTCGAGCGTGTCGTCATCGGTCATGCCGTCGAGGCTGTCGTTGCCATCGCCGCCGATCAGGCTGTCATTGTTTTCGTTGCCGGCGAGCGTGTCGTTGCCATCTCCGCCCGCGACGGTGTCGTTGCCGGTGCCCCCGCCGATGACGTCATCGCCTTCGGCCCCGTCGATCGTATCGTTGCCCGCGCCGCCGAGGACGGAGTCGTTGCCCGCGCCTGCAAGGACGGTGTCGTTGCCGATGGAGGCATCGACCGTGTCGTTGCCATCGCCCGCATCGACGGAATCGTCGCCCGTGCCTGCGGCGATGGTGTCATTGCCGGTTCCCGAGAGCAGGGTGTCGTTGCCGCTGCCTGCGGTGAGCGTGTCGTTGCCCGCGCCGCTGTCGACGTCGATCGCTCCGGTGGCTGCGGTGCCGTTGATGCTGTCGCTGCCCGTGCCTGTCAGCAGCTTCTCGATTTCGGAGAAGGTGAGGTCCGTTTCCGCATCGGCATCAAGGCCGTTGACGGTGCCGGATTTCGGGTTGCTGCCATAGGTGACGGTCTGGCCCGTGGTGCCTGCGGCGAGGTCGAGGATGTCGCCCGCGTTGCCGTTGGCGGTATCGTCGCCCGCGCCCTGCGTGCCATCGGTGCCGCCGTCGATGGTGGCGGCGATGTTGGCGTCGGTGTCCGTGGGGTCGAGGGTGAAACGGTCGTCGCCCGTGCCGCCGGAAAGGCTGTCGGCGCCTGCGAGGAGCAAGCTGTCGTCGCCCGCGCCGCCTGAAACGGTGTCGGCCCCTGCACCGCCCGAAAGGCTGTCGGTCCCTGCCCCGCCATCGAGGCGGTCGTTGCCCGCGTCACCAAGCAGCGTGTCATTGGCATCGCCGCCCGCAAGCGTGTCGTTCCCCGTGCCACCCGCGAGGGCATCGTTGCCCGCAACGCCCGTGGTGGTGCCGAGCGGCGTGTAGGTGGTGGTTTCGGCGGTCATGACCGCCACGCCGTCATCATCGTCGGAAGCCGAGACGAGGACGCCGTCCACATAGGCGAGGTCTTCGGAATCGTAGATCTCGGCCCCCGGTTCGGGGGCGTCATCGACGATACGGGTCAGCGGATCGGTCAGGGTCACGATGCCCGTTGCCGGATCGACCGAGACGGAGGCGTAGCGGATTTCGCTGGTCTCGCCACCCACGACGAGGGTGCCACCGCTGCCCGAAGGCACGAAGATCATCGTGCTGATATCGGTGACGTAATCGTCGATCTGGCCGACCAGCGTAAGGTCGAAGGTGCCATCGTTGCGCGGGTCGGGGTCGACGCGGAAGATGGTGACATCGTCGTCGTTGCCGCCGACGAAGACATAGGTCTTGCCGCCGATTTCCGCCCAGGTCGCGGCGGCGCTGTCGTCGAGGCCGGTTTGCGAATTGGCGGGGGTGAACAGGTCGCGGCCAAGGCTGTTGCCCTGCGGATCGGTTTCGGAAGCGCCGTTCTGGTCGTCGCCGCGCGCGTTCTGGAAGGTGAGCTGTCCCGCCGAGTCGAGGGTGTAGAGCGAGATGCCGTTCTGGAGCCCGTCATTGCCCGCGACGAGGACGAAGGTCTGGCCCGCGCTGTTGGTGAAGCCTTCGACGAAGCTGGGGCTTTCGCCCGTGCCGCCGCCGAGGAAGTTTTCGGTCGTGCCACTGCCATCCAGTTCGCGGTCGAGCTGGGTCAGTGCGCCTGTGGCCGGGTTGACGGAAAAGGCGATCAGGCTGTCGGAGTTGCCCCCCGCATAGGCAAGCAGGATCGGGTTGCCGCCCACGGTGACGAAGGAAAGGCTTTGCACCGCGTCGAGGTTGGGCGCGGTGAGCGATGGGCCTTCGGTCAAGGCTCCGCCCGCGCCGATCCGGGCGATGCCGATGGTGGATTGCGTGACATCGGCGGTAAAGACGAAGGTGTTGCCATTCGAAAGGGTCGCGGCCTCCATGCTCTGGATGTTGTCGAAGCCCGCGCCGTTGAGGGATTCGGAGAGCGAGGAGATCCTTGCGGACAGGTCGCCGGTGCCGCTGCTGGAGGGCGTGGTGCCGATGATCTGGCCGAAAGTGGGGGAGTTCGGGTCGCTGTCGATCCGGTAGGCCGCGATCCCGTCGGTGGGGCCGCCATTTTCGGACGTGATCATGACGAGCGAACCGTCGGCAAGGCGGACGAGTTCGACCGCGCGGGAGTTCAGCGCTTCGGTCGCGTTGGAGTCTTGCAGGTTGTCGCTGTTGGTAAAGGTTACGAGCGGGTTCGTGACCGGATCGAAGGGGGTCGCGCCGTCGCCCGCGATGCTGTCGTCGCCCGCGCCGCCGTCGACGGTGTCGTTGCCGCCGCCCGCGACGATGGTGTCGTTGAGCCCGTCGGTGCCGTCGATCTGGTCGCCATCCCGGTCGGTGAAGGTGCCGGTGAGGGAGTCGTTGCCGACCGTGCCGTCGACGATGCCGTTCGGGACGGTGAAGATGGCGCAGGTGGAATAGTTGGGGGCCGCGGTGGCATCCACCGCCTTGTCGAACCAGAGGAACTGGTAGCTGGAATTGTTGAAGGAGAAGTTCTGGTTCGCGGCGGTCGGGCTCCACGATCCGTCGGAGTTCTGGCGCCAGCCCGCAGCGGTGGCGGCGGTGGCGAAGGCCGCTTCCTGACCGACCGGCGCTTCGATGCTGGCCCCGTTGCCGGTTGCCCCGTCGCCCGAAATGACCTGGCTGGTTTCGGTGGCGGAGGGGGAGCCGAGGACGAGGTTGTCGTTGCCGCCCGCCATGTTGATCTGGCCCGCGACAAACCAGCCGTCACCGATCTTGATGTATTCGGTGACGCCGGACGCGGGGTTGTTGCTGCCCGAGACGTTGCCGCCCACGGAGAGGTTGGCCCCGATCTCGACCCCGTTGCTGGCATTGGTGCCGCCGAAGACGAGGCTGGAGGTGACGGTCAGGTTGTCGCCGATGCGGACGAGCTGCTGGGTGGTGTTGCTGCCGAGGTTGATGTCGCCCTTGACGGTGACGAAATTGCCCAAAGCGAGGCAGTTCTCGGCGTTGTTCGAGTTCATGTAGATCGAACCGACACCGCTTTGGCCGACGACGGTGTTGTCGCCGATCCGCAGGTCGTTGTCGCTGTAGTTCGAGTTCAGGTAGATCGACGTGCCGACATCGGAATTCGCACCGATGCTGACCGTGTTTTCCGAATAGTTGGAATGCAGGTCGACCGTGCCGCCGATGGAGGCATTGTCGCCGGTGACGAAGCTGTTGATCGCGTAGTTCGACGCCTGCGTGGCGCTGCCCGTGATCGTCAGGTCGTCGCCCGCAAGGAAGGACGTGGTGTTCTTGTCGTAATAGGTGCCGTCGCCGCTGAGATTGACCGATCCGTTGATGCGGGCATCGGCACCAAGCGTGACGGTCTTGTCCATGTTGTTGCCGGACATGGTGACAGAGCAGTTGAACACCGCACGGTCGCCCGCCGTGAGGTTCATCTGCGTGTCCGACGCATTCATCGTGACCTGGTTGTTGAACGTCACGTCGTGCCCGACGGTCACGTTGGCGACGCTGCTGTCGCCCATGACGATGCCGTTGAAGGTCACGCCGTTGCCCGCCGTGACCGTATCGGTGCCGGACGAGCCGGTGATCAGGCCGACGGTGGCGTTCGCCCCTGCGCTGACGGTCAGGCTTTTGGCCGAGGAGGCGACGAGTTGCAGGGGGTCCGCGTCTATGCCTGCGGCGATGTCGACGGTGGCGTCGATGCCGGAATTGAAGGTCAGCGCAAGGCCGTTGGTCGCAGTGACGCCGGTGATCGACTGGTTGAGCTGGACCTGGACCGCGCCGGTCTGGCCATTGGCGAACTGGATGGTGGTATTGGCGTTCAGGCCGCCGTCGACGACGAAGACATCACCGGGTTGGGCGGTGATGATGCCCGCGTTCACCTGCGGGTAGCCGTTCACATTGCCCGGATCGGTGGTTCCGACAGGGGCGCCCGCAGCGATGATGTAATAGGTGGCCATAACTCGAACTCGTCACTTCGTTGAACGTACAAACACGCCGGACTGCGTGCAGGTCTGGAGGGGCAGGCAGGCAGCGCGGCGGAACGGTGCCGTGCGGTCGCAGCCGTAAGGGTGGTCAGCGGCACCCTGTTCTGGTGGCCGCTTTACGCTGCGTTCTGCAGCGTGGGGCAGGGCTGTGGCTGTGCATTGCGGCGTATCCTGACCGTTTCGACGTCTCTATAACGACGCGAACGCCCCAGGTTTTTACCCCGCTGCCCCACTTTGGCCAGCGACCGCGGACCCTGCCGCCGCCTTGGCCGTCGCAGGACACGACCTGCACTTAACGTGACCCCACGCCCCCTCTGCATGTCTACTTTGCCACGCTGTCCTTGACCGCGCGGATGTCGCAAGTTTCACCAATATGACTTAAGAATTTCGTAAGGCCGGATTGACCGATACGGGAGTCCCGCTTTCCATGCCGCAAATTTTACCAATTCGCGATTTTCAGTGTCCGGGGCGGATGGCATGTCGTGAAATTCGGTTCACGACAGTTCGGATACGGCAAGGGGCGCAATTTCGGGCAGAAAACAAAGGGCAGGTGGTACGAAACCGCAGCTCGCGCCGACACCCATAGATTGAATCTCAGGACACGACATCACCATTGGCGCGAAGATTGTTGCGATTTCCGGTTCGCGGCAAGGGAGAGTCGCCTTATCCGGTCGGGCGCGGGAGGGACGCCCCTTGCCCATTCGGGCAGGTCTTGTATCCTTTTTGTCGACAAGTTTGAGGGAAAAATGGCCGCAAGCGACACAGGACAGGACGCGACCGAGGCGACGGACCGCAAGCGGGGGGTCGGGGCGAGGATGGTCTATGACATCTTGCGCGACGAAATCCTCGACCTCGTCCTTTTGCCGGGCGAACCGGTGGACGAGGCGGGGTTGGCCGAGCGCTTCGCCATGTCGCGCACGCCGGTGCGCGAGGCGCTGGTGCGGCTGGCGGGAGAAGGGTTGGTCACGATGCTGCCCAACCGTTCCACCGTCGTGGCGCAGATCGACTTTCCGAACCTTTACGCATTCTTTGACGCGCTGACGCTGATGTACCGGGTGACGACTCGGCTTGCGGCGGAATTCCACGAAGCAGGCGACCTTGCGCTGGTCGAGGGCCGGCAGGCGGCCTTTTCCAAGGCGGTGCTGGCGGGGGATACGGCGGGGATGATCACCTGCAACCGCGATTTCCACGTCGCAATTGCCGAGGCGGGGCGCAATTCCTATTACACCCAGCTTTTCATCCGCCTGCTGGACGAAGGGCGGCGCATCCTGCGGATGTACTACTACCCGAATTTCGAGGCGCGTCTCCCGCACCCCTATATCGTCGAGCACGAGGCCATCATCGCCGCGATCCGTGCGCGGGACGTGACCCTGTGCGACAGTCTGGCGACCGAACATGCCGACAAGATCGTGCGCCAGATCCAGGACATGATCGCCCGCGACCGGCGGCAACACGTACCCTTGTAGGCAGGACTGCGGGCGGGTCCGCCTGCGACGAAAAATCTTGTCGACAAACTTAATGCTAGATTTATGCTAGGCGGCACCGAGACACCCGACTCAACCCCCGAAAGGCGAGGCACATGGATTCCAGCATTTTCACCGGCACCGTTCCGGCCCTGATGACCCCCTGCAAGGCGGACCGCACGCCCGATTTCGACAAGCTGGTCGAAAAGGCGAAGGAGCTGGTCGGGCTGGGCATGTCGGCGGTGGTCTATTGCGGGTCGATGGGCGATTGGCCGCTTCTGACCAACGAGCAGCGGATGGAAGGGGTCGAGCGGCTGGTCAAGGCGGGGATCAAGGTCGTCGTCGGCACGGGGGCGGTGAACACCGCGACCGCCGTGGCGCTGGCCGCCCATGCGCAGAAGGTCGGCGCGCACGGGTTGATGGTGATCCCGCGGCTGTTGTCGCGTGGCACGGTTCCGGCGGCACAGAAGGCGCATTTCAAGGCCATTCTCGCCGCCGCGCCGAAGCTGCCGGCGGTGATCTACAACAGCCCCTATTACGGCTATTCGACCAAAGCGGACCTGTTCTTCCAGATCCGCGCCGAGCATCCGAACCTTGTCGGGTTCAAGGAATTCGGCGGGTTCAAAGACCTGTCCTATGCGGGCGAGGCGATCACCTCGGGGTCGGCCGACATCAAGCTTATGATCGGCGTGGATACCGCCGTGTTCCACGGCTACGTCAACTGCAATGCGGACGGGGCGATCACGGGGATCGGCAACGTCTTCCCGCGCGAGGTGCTGCATCTGGTGAAGCTGTGCAAGGCGGCGGCGGCGGGCGATGCCACGGCGCGGCGGCTGGCGTTCGAGCTGGACAGTGCGATGCAGGTGCTGGCCGAGGTGGATGCGGGGCCGGACCTCGTGCTGTTCTTCAAGCACATGCTGGTGCTGAAGGGGGATGACGCCTACCGGCTGCATTTCAACGAAAGCGATGCGCTGTCGCCCGCGCAGCAGGGATTTGTGGAAAAGCAGTTCGCGCTGTTCAACGCATGGTATGCGGATTGGTCGGGCAAGCTGGACAAGGCTTACGCGGCCTGACGATGGTGCATGTCGTCGTCATCGGGGCGGGGGTGATCGGCCTTTCGGCGGCGCTGGTGGCGCAGTCGCGGGGGATGACGGTCACGGTCGTCGACCGCGAGGGTCCGGCGGCGGGCGCTTCGGCGGGGAATGCGGGGGCCTTCGCCTTTACCGACATCCTGCCGCTCGCCTCGCCGGGGATCATGCGGAAAGCGCCGCGCTGGCTGCTCGACCCGTTGGGTCCGCTGTCGGTGCCGCCAGCTTACGCGCTGCGGATCGCGCCGTGGATGTATCGCTTCTGGCGGGCCTGTTCGCCACGGGCGGTGGCGGCCTCGACCGCCGCGCAGACGGCGTTGATGGACCTGTCGAAGGCGGAACTGGAGCCGTTCCTTGCGCTGTCGGGAACCTTCGACATGCTGGCCAAGCGCGGGAACCTGCAGGTGTACGAGGGCGAGGCGGAATTCCGCGCCTCGTTCGACGGGTGGGCTGCACGCGAGCGGCACGGGATCGAGTTCCACCACATGACGGCGGCCGAGATGGCAGGCGTCCAGCCCGGACTTGCGCCGCGCTTCACGCATGGGACATTCACGCCGGGGTGGTATTCGATTGCGGACCCGAAGCTTTACGTTCTGGCGCTGGCAGAAGCCTTCCGCGAGAACGGCGGGGTGATGCGGATTGCCGAGGTGACGGGGGTCGTGCCGACGCCGGACGGGGCCGAGGTCGTCATGGGCGGCGAACGGATCAGCGCGGACAGGGTGGTCGTCGCGGCGGGGGCGTTTTCGCACCGCATCGCGCAGAGCCTTGGCGAGGCGATCCCGCTCGAGACAGAGCGGGGTTACAACACCACCCTGCCGCCCGACGCGCTGGATTTGCGGACGCAGGTGACGTTCGGGGGGCATGGTTTCGTGATCTCGCGCCTGTCGACGGGTATCCGTGTGGGGGGCGCGGTGGAGTTGGGCGGACTGGACCTGCCCCCGAACTACAAGCGGTCAGAGGCGATGCTGCGCAAGGCCAAGACCTTCCTGCCCGATCTTAGGACCACGGGCGGGGTGCAGTGGATGGGCTTCCGCCCGTCACTTCCCGACAGCCTGCCTGCGATCGGGCGGGCGAAAGCGTCGCGCAATGTGGTTTACGCTTTCGGCCACGGGCATCTTGGCCTGACACAAAGCGCGGGCTCGGCGCGGCTGGTGGCGGACTTGCTGGCGGATGCGCCGCCCGCCATCGACCTGACCCCGTTCAGCCCGCAAAGATTTTAAGGAGCACGACATGGCCGTTCACACTTTCTCCTGCATCGACGGGCATACCTGCGGCAATCCGGTGCGGCTGGTGTCGGGCGGGGGGCCACGGCTTGAAGGGGCCGACATGCTGGAGCGGCGGGCGCATTTCCTGCGCGAGTTCGACTGGATCCGCACGGGGCTGATGTTCGAGCCGCGCGGGCATGACATGATGTCGGGGTCGATCCTCTATCCGCCCACCCGTGCCGATTGCGATGTGGCGGTGCTGTTCATCGAAACCTCGGGCTGTCTGCCGATGTGCGGGCATGGCACCATCGGGACGATCACGATGGGGATCGAGAACGGGCTGATCCATCCGCGCGAGCCGGGGCGGCTGTCCATCGACGCGCCTGCGGGCAAGGTGGATATCGAATTCCGGCAGGAAGGCCGCTTCGTCGAGGAAGTGCGGCTGACCAACGTGCCGTCCTTCCTTTATGCGACAGGCTGGAGCGCCGAGGTCGAAGGCTTGGGCGAGGTGACGGTGGATGTGGCCTATGGCGGGAATTTCTACGCCATCGTCGAACCGCAGGCCTGTTTCACCGACATGGGCAACCATGCGGCGGCGGAGCTGATCGGGTGGAGCCAGAAACTGCGGGCGGCGCTGAATGCGAAATACAGTTTCGTGCATCCCGAACATCCGGCGATCAACGGGCTGAGCCATGTGATGTGGACGGGCAAGCCCACGGTCGCGGGCGCCCATGCCCGAAATGCGGTGTTCTATGGCGACAAGGCCATCGACCGCAGCCCCTGCGGCACCGGAACCTCGGCCCGCATGGCGCAACTGGCCGCCAAGGGGAAGCTGAAGGTGGGGGACGACTTCCACCACGAAAGCATCATCGGCTCGATCTTCAAGGGGCGGGTCGAGCGGGCGGCAGAGGTGGCGGGCAAGCCCGCGATCATCCCCTCCATCGCCGGATGGGCGCGGATGACGGGGTATAACACGATCTTCATCGACGACCGCGACCCCTTTGCCCACGGCTTCGTGGTGAAATGACGGGACGAAGCGCGCCCCAAAGCGCTTCGGAAGGGTCTTGACCGCAGGGCGGGGCGGTCGCAGTGTGACATGATTAACAAGGGGGGCGGTGCACCGTGGCTACGCTCAAGGATCTGAGCAGGCATCTGGGATTGTCCGTCACCCAGGTCAGCCGTGCGCTGAACGGCCATTCCGACGTGAACGAGGCGACACGCAACCGCGTGCGCGACGCGGCGCAGCGTTTGAACTATGCCCCCAACCTTTCGGCGCGAAAACTGGCGACGGGGCGGTCCGGCACCGTGGGCCTTGTGATCCCCGCGCCCGCCGATGCGGCGGGTGATCCGCTTTTCGTGCAGATGATCAGCGGCTTGTCGCGCAGTTTTGCCCAGCGCGACATCCGGTTTCTGTTGCACATCGTCGAAGAGACGGATGATCCCGTGGCGGTGCACCGGCGGCTGGTGGACAGCTCGGTGCTGGACGGGTTCGTCATAGTCGAGCCCCGGATCGACGACAAACGTATTGAATTCCTTAGAAAACGCGGGGTTCCCTTTGTCGTTCACGGACGGACGGGGGGGCAGCATGACCACCCGTTCTTCGACATCGACAATTACGCGGTCGGGTATCGGCTTACCCAGCATCTGACCCGGTTGGGACATCGGCGGATCGCTTTTCTGAACGGGATGGCGGACCGGTCCTATTGCGCGGCGCGGACGCAGGGCTACCGCGATGCGCTGCAGGCGGCGGGGGTGCCTTTCGACCCGTACCTGCTGCGTTACGGGCCGATGCAGCACGGGGCGGGACTGGTCGAAACGATCCAGTTGATGCAGGACCCTGCCACGCGGCCGACCGCCATCATCACGGGCAACACGATGCTGGCCAAGGGCGTCTACGAGGCTTTGGGGGCGTTGTCGCTTGCCATTCCGCAGGACGTTTCGGTCGTCGCCCATGACGATCTGCTGCCGGAACCCGAGACGGCAGCGATGCATCCGCCGCTGACCGTGACCGAGTCGGCGCTGCATCTGAGCTGGGACCCGCTTGCGCGGCTACTGGTCGAAGCACTGGGTGGCGAGGGGGTCGAAAAGCTGCAAGTCATTGGCGATGTTGACTTTAAGGAGCGCGTCTCGACAGCCGCCCTATAGCTTCCAAAGCCCTTTGAAAAACCAGTTGACAGAATCTCTGCACTGGCCCACCTTTTCCGAAGCGTTTCGGAAGGCATTCCGGAATGTCTGAACATTATGCGGCCCCCGAGGAAGCGGCCGCAGCCCAAAGGGAGGAAATCATGAAGAATTCTGGTAAGGCCGCAGCAATGCGGTCAACGATGGCGGCTTGCCTGCTCGCTTTGTCCGGCGCTGCGCCCGTCGCGGCCGAAGAGCTGTTCTATGTGTCGGGTGCCGTCGGCAATGCGGTCGAGAATTTCAAGAACCTCGTGAAGCCGTGGGAAGAAGCGACCGGCAACACCGTCACGCTGGTGCCGATGCCCGCCTCGACCACCGACCAGTTCGCGCAATACCGTCTGTGGCTGGCCGCCGGCACCACCGACGTTGACCTTTACCAGACCGACGTGATCTGGGCGCCGCAGCTTGCCGACCACTTCGTCGACCTGACCGAAGCGGCCAAGGACCTTGCGCCGACGCACTTCCCGTCGATCATCGAATCGCAGACGGTGAACGGCAAGCTCGTCGCGCTGCCGATCTTTACCGATGCGCCCGCGCTCTACTACCGCAAGGACCTGCTGGAAAAGCACGGCGCGTCCGTTCCGAAGACCTGGGAAGAGCTGACTGCCACCGCGCAGAAGATCCAGGACGCCGAGCGCGCCGAGGGCAAGGCCGATCTCTGGGGCTTCGTCTGGCAGGGCAACGCCTATGAAGGTCTGACCTGCAACGCGCTGGAATGGATCAAATCCTTCGGCGGCGGCCAGATTGTCGAACCCGATGGCACCGTTTCGGTGAACAACGAAAAGGCTGCTGCGGCGCTCGACACGGTCAAGGGCTGGGTCGGCACGATCAGCCCCGATGGCGTCCTTGCCTATCAGGAAGAGGAAGCCCGTGGCGTCTGGCAGACCGGCAATGCCGTCTTCATGCGCAACTGGCCCTATGCCTATGGCCTCGGCAATGGCGACGACTCGGCGGTGAAGGGTCTGTTCGACGTGGCTCCGCTGCCGGTCGGCGGCGACAACACCACCTCGGCGGCAACGCTGGGCGGCTGGAACGTGGCTGTGTCGAAGTATTCGACCAAGCAGGAAGCGGCGATCAGCCTTGCGCTCTACCTCGCCGGTCCCGAGGCGCAGAAGGCCCGCGCCCTTTCGGAATCGAACCTGCCGACCATCGTGTCGCTCTATGACGATGCCGATATCGCCGCGCAGCAGCCGATCATCCCGCGCTGGAAGGACGTGTTCCTGCAGGCCGTGCCGCGCCCGTCGGCCCCGACCAAGGGCAAATACAACGAAGTTTCGGCCAAGTTCTGGTCCGCCGTGCATGACACCCTGTCGGGCAATGGCACCGCTGCCGAGAACCTCGAGGTGCTGGAAGCCGACCTCAACGATCTGAAAGGTTCGGGCTGGTAAACCTCCCAGGGGGCCCGACCCTTACGGGGCGGGCGGTCACGAACCGCCCGCCCATTTTCCCCTTCCGACAGGACGAAACCGATGCCTAGCGCCCGCGCCTCCGGTGGCCTGAGCCTGCAACAGCAGAGACAGCGCGCCGCCTTCTGGTTCCTCGCCCCGATGCTTTTCGCTTTGATCTGCGTGGCGGCCTGGCCTTTGTTGCGTACCATCTGGTTTTCGATGACCGACACCACCCTGTCCAACCTTTACGGGGGCAAGTGGATCGGGTTCGACAATTACCTGTCCATCCGCACCCTGTCTTCGGGCAAGATGATCTTCCGCGGCACGCTGGCCGATCCGGCCTGGTGGAACGCGGTGTGGAACACGGTCCGTTTCGCTTTCATCTCGGTGATCTGCGAAACCGTCCTGGGCATGATCGTGGCGCTGGTGTTGAACGCCGAATTCCGCGGCCGCGGACTGGTGCGTGCCGCCATCCTGATCCCTTGGGCGATCCCGACGATCGTTTCCGCCAAGATGTGGGCCTGGATGCTGAATGACCAGTTCGGCATCATCAACGACATGATGCTGCGCGTGGGCCTGATCGAACAGAAGATCGCGTGGACCGCGAGCACCGACACGGCGATGTATGCCGTGCTGATGGTGGATATCTGGAAGACCACGCCCTTCATGGCGCTGCTGATCCTTGCCGGCCTGCAAATGGTGCCGCGCGACATCTACGAGGCGGCAAAGCTGGACGGCATCAATCCGGTCAAGGTGTTCTTCAAGGTGACGCTGCCGCTGATCCGGCCCGCGCTGATGGTCGCCGTGATCTTCCGCATGCTCGACGCGCTGCGCATCTTCGACCTCGTCTACGTCCTTACCCCGAACTCGGCGGCGACCAAGACCATGTCGGTGATCAGCCGCGAGAACATGATCGACTTCGACAAATTCGCCTATGGCGCGGCGCAATCGACGCTTCTCTTCGCGATCCTCGCCATCTTCGTCTCGCTCTACATCTGGCTTGGCCGTGTGGACCTGTCGGGAGACAGCAACCGATGAAAACGCTCAAATCCGTTTCTTTCTATGCGCTTGTCGTCGCGGTCGTGCTGTTTTCGGTGTTCCCGTTCTATTACGCGATCGTCACAAGCTTCGCGTCGGGGACCGAGTTGTTCAAGGTGAACTACCTGCCGCATTCGCTCGATTGGTCCAACTACGTCAAGGTGATGACGGGTCGGAACTTCGTGCGGTCCATCGGCAATTCGGTGTTCATCGCCACGACCACTGTCGTCTTTGCGCTGTTCCTTGCCGTCACCGCGTCCTACGCGCTGGCACGGGTGCGCTTTCGCGGGCGGGGGCTGCTCCTCATGACGATCCTTGCCGTGTCGATGTTCCCGCAGATCGCGGTTCTGGCGGGGCTGTTCGAGCTGGTGCGCTTCCTTGGCATCTTCAACACGCCCTGGGCGATGATCCTGTCCTATACGATCTTTACCCTGCCCTTCACCGTCTGGGTGCTGACCACCTTCATGCGTGACCTGCCCGTGGAGATCGAAGAGGCCGCCATCGTCGACGGGGCGACCCCTTGGGTCATCATCACCCGCGTCTTCATGCCGCTTCTGTGGCCGGCGCTGGTGACGACGGGGCTGCTCGCCTTTATCGGTGCGTGGAACGAGTTCCTCTTTGCCCTGACCTTTACCAGTTCCGAAACCACGCGCACCGTGCCTGTGGCCATCGGTCTGCTTTCCGGTGCCTCGCAGCAAGAAATCCCGTGGGGGCCGATCATGGCGGCCAGTGTCATCGTGACCGTCCCCCTCGTCATCCTCGTCCTCATTTTCCAACGCAAGATCGTGGCGGGTCTGACCGCCGGCGGCGTGAAAGGCTGACCCATCATGGCCAAGATCGAACTGAAGAACGTCACCAAATCCTACGGCGCCGTGCAGGTGATCAAGGGAATCGACCTTGATATCAAAAAGGGCGAGTTCATGGTCTTCGTCGGCCCCTCGGGCTGCGGCAAGTCCACGCTTCTGCGCCTCATCTCGGGGTTGGAGGACATCACCACGGGTGACATGACCTTTGACGGAGAGAAGGTGAACGACCTTGTCCCGTCAAAGCGTGGCATCGCGATGGTGTTCCAGAGCTACGCGCTTTATCCGCACATGAAGGTCTATGACAACATGGCCTTCGGCATGGAGCTGGCCAAAGCGTCCAAGGCCGAGATCGAAGCCCGCGTGCGCGATGCGGCGAAGCTTTTGCAGATCGACCACCTGCTCGACCGTTTGCCCAAGCAGCTTTCGGGCGGGCAACGCCAGCGGGTCGCCATCGGGCGGGCCATCGTGCGCGATCCGCGCGTGTTCCTGTTCGACGAACCGCTGTCGAACCTCGACGCCGCCCTGCGCGTGCAGACGCGTCTGGAGATCGCCAAGCTGCATCATTCGATGTCGGATGTGACGATGATCTACGTGACGCACGATCAGGTCGAAGCCATGACACTGGCCGACCGTATCGCCGTGCTGCGCGACGGGCGGCTGGAACAGGTCGGCACGCCTGCCGAGCTTTACGAACGTCCGAATTCGCTGTTCGTCGCGGGGTTCATCGGCAGTCCGAAGATGAACTTCCTGACCGGTGCCTTCGCCGAGACGGAGAACTGCGCCACGCTTGGCATCCGGTCGGAACATATCGACCTTGCACCCGCCGACGGTGCCCGCTGGTCGGGCGAAGTCGTGCATGCCGAAGACCTCGGCTCCGACAATTACCTGTTCGTTGAGATCGGCTCGGACGAGCCGGTGATCGTGCGCCAGTCCGGCAAGCTCGCGGTTTCGCTGGGTGCCCGCGTGGGCCTTAACCCGCAGGCCGCCAACATCCACCGCTTCGACGCGGACGGAAAGCCGATCCGCTAGACAGATACCCCGCATCGCGGGCAGAAGGAGACTGACATGACCATCCGCGTCACCGTCTGGGGCGAGAATGTCCATGAACGCAAGAACAAGGTCGTGGCGGGGATCTACCCCGACACGATGCACGGCACGATCGCCAAGGCGCTGAACACGCAGGACGGGATCAGTGCATCGACCGTGACGCTGCAAGACGCCGAACACGGGCTGACGGCAGAGAAGCTTGCCGCAACCGATGTCCTGATCTGGTGGGGCCATGCCGCGCATGGCGATGTGCAGGACGAGATCGTCGAGCGCGTCTGCAACGCCGTCTGGGGCGGCATGGGGATGATCTTCCTGCATTCGGCCCATTTCGCCAAACCCTTCAAGCGGCTGATGGGCGCGCCCTGCAACCTGACGTGGCGCGAGGCGGGCGAGCGGGAGCGGCTTTGGGTCACATCGCGCCAGCACCCCATCGCGCAGGGGTTGCCCGACCATTTCGAGCTTGAGCATGAAGAGATGTACGGCGAACCCTTCGGCGTTCCCGAACCGCTCGAAACCGTTTTCATCTCGTGGTTCGCGGGGGGCGAGGTGTTCCGTTCGGGCCTGACCTACCGGCGCGGCGCGGGCAACATCTTCTACTTCCGTCCGGGGCATGAAACCTATCCGACCTATCACGACGGCAACGTGCAACGCGTGATCAGCAATGCGGTGCGTTGGGCCTATAACCCCATGCCGCGCATCGCCAATCCCAACGATGCGCCCAACACCCCCGTTACCGCAGCACTCGAACCCATCGTGGAGCGCGGGCCGCGCCTGCACCATGATGGCGAAGAGGGGTATCGGTGATGGCCAAACCGATCCGGCTGTTGATCGTCGGCACCGGCGGCATGGCACGCAACCATGCCGAAGGGTTTTCCGCCATCGACGGCGTGCAGGTCGTGGCGGGGATCGACACCCGCCCCGCACAGCTTGCCGCCTTTCAGGAAGCCCACGGGATCGCGCATGGGTTCCCGAGCGTGGAGGCCGCCCTTGCCTGGGGTGAATTCGACGCCGTGACCAATGTGACCCCCGACGCCGCGCATTACGCGACCACCCTGCCCTTTCTTGGCGCGGGCAAGCACGTGCTGTGCGAAAAGCCGCTGGCGACGAATGAAGCCCATGCCCGCGAGATGGCCGAAGCTGCGGCCAAGGCGGGCGTGGTGAATATGGTGAACCTGTCCTATCGCAACGTGCCGAGCCTGCAAAAAGCGGCGGCGCTGGTCCGCGAGGGGGCGATCGGCACGATCCGGCATTTCGAGGCGAGCTATCTGCAAAGCTGGCTGACGCAGGATGCCTGGGGGGCGTGGGACAAGGAAAGCCAGTGGCTTTGGCGCCTGTCCACGGCGCATGGGTCAAAGGGCGTGCTGGGCGATGTGGGTATCCACATCCTCGATTTTGCCACGTTCATCGCGGGGCAACCTGCTGCGGAAATCTCGTGCCGGCTGGCGACCTTTGACAAGGCCGCGGGGGGCAGGATCGGGGAGTATACGCTGGACGCCAATGACAGCGCGACGATGCAGGTCGTGCTGGGGAACGGGGCGATCGGGACGGTGGCAGCGACGCGTTTTGCGTCGGGCCATCTGAACGACCTGCGCCTGCGGATCTATGGCACCAAGGGCGGGCTGGAAGTGCAGTGGGAAAAGAACGTCAGCCGGTTGTTCGGCTGCTTCGAACCCAATCTGAAATCGGCGGAATGGGCCGAGATCGAGTGCCCGCCGGTGCCGACGATCTATCAGCGCTTCGTCGCGGCGATCCGTGGCGAGGCGGCGGCGGACCCGACCTTTGCGCGGGGGGCCGAGTTGCAGCGCTTGCTCGACCTTGCCGAAGCGTCGGCAGCGCAGCGGGCGGTCAGTCTGGCGGTATGACGTGCCTGTCGCCCCCGTGACAAGGCGGGGGCGACAGGGCTTTTGCGGTCAGCCGAGCGCGGAAAGCCAGCGCATGCGGTCGGCAAGATCGGGCGCGCCGAAAGCCAAGGAGCCGAGAACGACGGTTTCCGCACCGGCGCCCCGCAGCAGCGGGACGGTCGTGTCACGGATGCCGCCATCGGCGGCAAGCACGATGCGGCGGCCCGTGGCGGCGATCAGCGCCTTTGCCTCCTGCAGGCGGTCGGGGGCGGCGGGGTTCAGGCCCTGACCTTTCACCCCGATGGCAGTGCCGAGCAGCGTCAGCATGTCCAGTCGCGCCAGCCATTGCGCGGCGCGCGAGACGGGCGTTTCGACGCGCAGCACCATGCCCGCCCGTAGCCCGTGTCCGGCGATGCGGTCGAGCGCCGCGCCCGCATTGGCATTTTCGACGTGCAGGCTGATGAGGTCGGCCCCCGCTTCGGCGAACTGGTCGATCTGCGACAGGAGCACGGCATCGTCGACCATCAGGTGCACATGGATCGGCAGGTCGGACACCTCGCGGATGCGGGCGACGAGGTCGGGGAAGAACAGGAAGGCGGGGGCAAAGACCCCGTCGGCCACGTCGATATGCAGGATATCGGCATGGGGATGGATGCGGGCCATGTCATCGGCCAGACGGATCAGGTCGGCAGACCAGACCGAGAATTCGGCGACCAGCCGGTCGGTGGGCAGGGCGGAAAGCCAGTTCGATGCGGGGCGGGGCATGGTCATGTCCTTGTAAGAAAGTCCGAAAGGGCGTGATGGAGGGCTGCGATATGCGCGGGCTTGTCGCGCCCTTTTGGCGGCAGGGTGATGTGGGTTGCCGCGGGGATCATCGCGGCAAGGGTTTGCGACAGGGCAAGGGGATGGATCGCATCTTCGGCGCAGCCCGCGACGAGGGCGGGGATCGCCAGCGCCTTCAGGTCGGCGGGGGTGACGCCGGGACCGTCGCGGGAAATGGTGTTGAGCAGGATCGCGGTGCGCGAGACGGGCTTGCGGTCGAAGAAGGATGTGAGCGAGGCAAGGTTGTCGGGCGCGGCTCCGGCCAGCAAGCGGGCGGTGTCCGAAGAGCGGAACGCCTCGCGCGCTTTGGCGAGGGGCAGGCGGACGAGGGCGAGGCCGACTTCGGCATTGGGGGCCATGTTGGGCGGTGCCGCGTCGCAGCCCCAGGCGGGGCGGATCAGGAACAGGCGCGACACGAGGTCGGGCCGCGTGACCGCAAGCCGCAGGGCGATGGCGGCCCCCATCGAGATGCCGCCGACGGGGACGGGGCGGCCAAGCGTCTCGGCCAGGGCCGCGACATCGGCGGTGAATTTCGCAAGGCTCGGCTGCGGGTCGAAATCCGAGGTGCCGTGACCGCGGCATTCGAGCGTGAGGCAGCGCAGGCGGGGGTCTTGGGGAAAGGCTTCGGATGTCTGGCGGGCGTCGCCGCAAAGGCCGTGCTGGAAGATCACCGGAAGGCCGCTGCCGCCCGCGTCGTGGACGGCCAGTCGCAGGCCGTCGCGCAGGATGGTGGCGGGCATCACAGGAACCCGCGCAGGAAAGCTGCCACGGCGGGGGCTTCGGGCGCGGTCAACCCGTGGGTCACGAGGTCGCCGTCGAAGCCCGCCGCCTTTAGCCGGGCGGTGAAATCGGCAAAGTCCACCACCCCCTGCCCCGCAGTGGCAAAGGTGCCATCGGGGTGGCGGTCTTTGGCATGGGCCATGACGATGCGGTCGGCGAGCGTGTCGACGGCCGTGGCGATGATGGCGCGGCGGTCGCTGTCAGGGGCCACCTCGAACAGGTTGGCGGGGTCGAGGACGATGGCGAGGGCGGGGCTTTTCAGGCTGTCGATCAGGGCGCGGGCGCGGGGGGCGCCGTCCACGACATTGGCGAGTTCGGGTTCGATGCCAAGGCGGATGCCGTGGCGTTCGGCCAGTTCGCAGGCTTTTGCCATTTCGCCGAGCAGGTCGCGCCATGCTTCGGGCGTGGCGTTGTCGGGGTGGTGCGCCCATTGGTCGGTCGGGTGGCGGGTGCCGGTGCAAAGCGTGACAAGGCCGGTTCCCATGTCGCGGGCATGGGCGATCAGGACCGACAGCCGGTCAAGGCCGATGGAACGTTGGACGGGGTCGGGGTGGATCATGTTGTAGGTGCCGGAGACGGCGGCGATGGCGATGCCTGTCGCCGCACTGGCGCTGCGGATGGCAGCGGTTTCGGCGGGGGTGATCGCGTCGGGCATGGACGGCAGGCCCGAACAGGCCATGTTCCATTGCACCGTCGCGTATCCCGCGTCGCGGGCGGCGGAAAGCACGGTCAGCGGGTCGGTGCCTGCGAAGGTCTTGGCGAAGATGCCCAGATGCATCAGACCGGACCTGCCGCTTCGTCGATGCGGACGGGTTTTCCGCTGCGGACGGACTGCGCAATGGCGACCATCGCACGGACCGAGGCGATGCCGTCTTCGATATCGGCCCCCGTCATCGGGCTGCCGTTCAGGATGGTGTCGGCAAAGCCTTCGAGCTGGCGGCGGTAAAAGTGCCCGTCCGCCCCGAGAACGCGGCGGCTTTCGCCTGCGCTTTCGTGGAAGATGTCGACCTCGGAGCTTTTGTAATACCACGGGTTATAGGTCTTGCCGAGGATGGAGCCGTTCGCGCCGTAGATCTGGAACCCCTCGTGCCAGTCCATCCGTACGGCGACGGTCAGGTCAAGGTGGCCGAGCGTGCCGTTTTCGAATTCGACATCGACGAACCAGCAGCGCATCCCGCCGCGGTTTGCAAGGCGGGCATCGACTGCGGTGACGGGACCGGCGAAGTAGCGCGCGGTATCGACCAGATGGCTGCCGTGAGCCAGCATGTAGTAACGGTCGAGATCGGCTTTCGGATCGCCCGCCGGTTTGCGGGCGTTGCGGCTTGTGACCATGAGCGGCTGGACGGCGTCGGTCATGGGGTAACGGTGGGTGCTGTCGCAATACCACGCTTTCAGCGCGACCATCTCGCCCATGCCGTCGTCGATGAAGGATTTCGCGGCCTGCAGTCCGGCGTCGAAGCGTTTCATATGGCCGACTTGCAGCACGCAACCCGAAGCGGCGGCGGCGGCGCGGAGGCTTTCGGCCTCTTCCACCGAAGTGGCGAGGGGCTTTTCGCAGAGCACATGCTTGCCCGCTTCCAGTGCGCGTTTGGCGGCGGGGACGTGGAAGGCGTCCGACGTGGCGATGATCACCGCTTCGAGCGCCGGATCGGCAAGCATGGCGTCATAATCGGCGAATTGCCGTTCGGGCGCATGGGTCGCGGCCATGCGTGCGCGCAGGTCGTCTGCCACGTCGCAAATGGCGTAGAGCGTGGCATTGGCCGCCTTGGTGCAGCTTTCGAAATGGGCGGCCTGCGCGATGGGGCCGCAGCCGAGCACGCCGACACGCAGGAGGCGGTCTTGTTTCTTGGGCATATTATCCTCGTCGCCAGTCGCTGCAGGGTGGGGCGGATCGTGGTCCGCCCCGATGGGCTTAGCCGCCAACCATGAGCTTGACCACCTCGTCATGGGAGGTGTCGCTGATGCGGCGTTCGCCCGCCATGACGCCACGGCGCAAGACGACGATGCGGTCCGAAACGGCGAAGATGTCTTGCAGGTTGTGGCTGATGAAGATGACGCCGCGCCCCTGTGCCTTGAGCTGGTGGATCAGGCTGATCACCTTGCGCTGTTCCGGCACGCCGAGCGCGGCGGTGGGTTCGTCCATGATGAGAACCTGTGCGTTCCAATAGACCGCACGCCCGATGGCAACCGCCTGCCGCTGCCCGCCCGAGAAGTTGGACACGGGCGCGTCGAGGCGGTTCACGTGGAAGTCGAGCAAGGCCATCGTGCTTCGGGCGGCATCGGCCATCTTCTTGCGGTCGAGCACGGGCAGGAAGCCGAACTTCTTCGTCATCGGCTCGCGCCCAAGGAAGATATTGGCCCCGATGGACAGGTTGTCCGCCAAGGCGAGGTCCTGATAGATCGTTTCGATGCCGCTTTCGCGGGCTTCCTGCGGCGAGGAGAAGCTGACCTCGCGTCCCTTGAGCAGCACTTGGCCGGACGAGGGGCGGTAGACGCCCGAGATCGCCTTGATCAGCGTGGTCTTGCCTGCGCCGTTGTCGCCTGCAAGCGCCACGACCTCGCCCGCGTTGACGTGCATGGACAGGTCGGAAAGCGCCTGAACTGGACCGAAATTCTTGGACAGGTGGCGGGTTTCGAGAAGCGGCTGGTCACTCACTTTGGCGGCCTCCGGAAATGCGGCGCTGGGCTTGGTCGATGAGGACCGAGATGATGATGACGACGCCGACCGAGATGAATTGCCAGAAGGGTTCGACGTTGATGAAGACGAGGCCGTACTGGATCACGGCGATGACGAGCGCGCCCGCGACCGTGCCGAAGATCGTGCCGGACCCGCCGAAAAGGCTGGCCCCGCCGATCACCACGGCAGCGACAGAGTCGAGGAGAAGCGGTTCGCCCGCCTGCGCGGCCCCTGCGGTGAAGCGGGCGGCGTAGAGCACTCCGGCAAGGCCCGCGCAGATGCCCGACAGGATGTAGAGGCGCAGGAGGTGGCGCTTGATGTCGATGCCTGCACGGCGGGCGGCCTGTTCGTTGGCGCCGATGGCGTAGTTGTGCTGGCCGAAGCGGGTCTGGCTCAGGATGTAGTGCATCACCAGAACGAAGAGCGCGGTGATGATCACGATCCACGGGATGCCGAGGAAGCGCCCGTTGCCGAGCGCGGCGAAGAAGCCGTTCTTGACGGGAACGGTGGTGCCGCCCGCCAGAAGGAAGGCCACGCCCCGCGCCACGCCGAACATGCCGAGCGTGCCGATGAACGGAGGAACGCGCAGGCGCGAGACGAGGAGGCCGTTGACGAAACCGGGGATCATGGCGATGGCGACGGCGACGAGCGTGCCGAAAAGGACGGCCATCGGTTCGCCCATCGTCGGGGCAGCCCAGTTGATCACATGCGCCGCGACCACCGCCGCAAGCCCCATGATGAAGCCCATCGACAGGTCGATCCCGCCCGAGATGATCACGAAGGTCTGGCCCGTTGCCAGAAGCAGCGGGGCCACCGCGAAGATGGCGATGGAGGTGATGTTGAACGGGTTGAAGATGAAGGTGCCGCCAAAGGCCGTGCGGCTCCAGATTTCGAAGCCGACGACGAGGGCGGCGAGGAAGAGCCAGGCCCGCAGGTCCGCGATGCGCTGAACGAGGGTGCGGGATTTGTCGGCATGGTCAGCAGGGGGCGAGACGTGTCCGCTGCTTGCGGGCGGCGCTTCGTTCATTTGGCGGTCCTGTCGGCTGGGATGGCAAACCCCGGAACCGTGGCGTGATGCCGGGCACCGGGGCGCTGGACGTGGGAGCAAACTGCCCCCGCCGCTTGGGCGGGGGCGCCTTCGATCATTCCGAGTAGACGTATTTCGCGACGTTCGGGTCGCTCACGTTGTCCTTGGTGATGATGGTGAAGCCCGTGCCGATGCTGACCGGAATGGAGTTGCCGGTCAGGTGGGCATAGGCCGAGACCACGCCGTAGTAGCCGATTTCGGCGGGGTGCTGGGCAATCGCCACATCGACGAGGCCGGTCGAGAGGTTGTCGACGATCGAGCCGGGTGCGTCGAAGGCGACGACCTTGACGTTGCCGGTCTGGCCCGCCTGCTGCACGCCGTTCGCGGCACCGAGGGCAGAGAAGAGGTTGGCACCGAAGACGCCCTTGAGGTCGGTTTCACGCGCAAGGACGCCCTGAAGCTGCGAGGCGGCCTTGTTGGCGTCGTTGTCGTTGAACTGGGTTTCCAGAACGGTGATGTCGGGGAATTCCTCGGCCATCGCCTGCTTGAAGCCCGCTTCGCGCTGGTCGGTCGTCGAGATGCCCGGCTTCACGTTCGACACATAGACCTTGCCCGCGCCACCGATGGCATTGGCCAGCGCCCGCGCCGCGATCTTGCCGCCGAGCACGTTGTCGGAGGCGATGTAGGCGAGCGGGAAGTCGGCATCGCCCGCGCCGGTCTGGTATTGGCCGGTGCCGATGAAGGTATCGACGGTGATGACGGGAATGCCCGCGTCATGCGCCTTGCGCAGCGGTTCGACGAGCTGCGTCGTGTCGGTCGGCGCGATCAGGATGGCATCGGGAGCGCGGGCGATCACCGCGTCGAGCACCGGAACCTGCGTCACGGGGTTGAAGTCGGGAGCCCCCTGAAACACCAGTTCCACGCCAAGCGCATCGGCGGCAGCCTGCGCGCCCTTTTGCATGGTGATGTAGAAGGCGTCGGTGGTCAGGCCCGGAATGAGGGCGATCGTGAATTTCTTGTCCTGCGCCTGCGCGGCACCGATACCGAGCGAGAGCGTCAGCGAAGCCGCTGCGACGGCCCCCAGAATCGAACGACGTTTCATGTTTTCTCCTCCCATTGGGCCGGAATCGCCCTTTTGGGCTTTCGCGCCGGACCCGGTTCACGTGGCTCAAATGAAAGCCGAGTGCGGGCTTGGGTCAAGAGAAATTTTTTGCAGCAATAATTTTCTGCGATTGCGAAAAGGATTTCACATCCCTTCGGCAAGGCGGTCGAGGATCGACTGGGCCGTGACGGAGTCGGTCACGAGGGCGTTGATCAGCCCTGCGCGGGCGGCGCCGATGATGGAGGGTGCCTTCGCCTCGCCCGAGGCGACGCCGATGCAGAGACGCGCACGCCGGAGTTGTTCAGGCGAAACCGCGATGAGGCGGTCGGCGCCTTCCCAATCGACGGGCTTTCCCTGCACGTCGAAGTAGTGGCGGATCACATCCCCCGCCGCATTGAGCAGTTGTTGCTCGGACGGGGTGGCAAGACTGGCATCGGGTGCGTTGAGCGCATGGGGCAGGCCCACACCGACCACCGCCACGTCGATCCGGCCCCAGAGCGCCACCGCCTCGCCAATGGCGGGATCGGCAAGGAAAAGATCGCGGGTGTCGGGCGAGGGCAGGAAGGGGGCATGGACGAAAAACGCTGTTCCGCCTGCCTGTGCAGCTGCGACACGGGCAAATTCGTTGATCTGGAAATGGGCGTGGTGCTGCTGCATCCCGCCCGTGGCGGGCACGACAAGCACACCGGGCATCGGCGGCAGGCCCGCTTCGAGCACGGCGCGGACCGCCCTGCCCCAGCCAAGCGCAAGCACCGCGCCGGGGCCGAGGTTCGCCGTCTTGAGCATCGTGCCCAAGGGGGCGGCAAGGGCCACACCCGCGTTTCCGCCGGACGTTTCTGTCACCGAAACGCGGCGCAGGCCGAGTTCGCGTTCAAGTTGCGCGCCCAGCGCGTCGGGGACGACAAGATCGCGCACTTCGATACGCACGATTCCTTCGGCCCGCGCCCGTTGCAAAAGGCGCGAGATGGTGGCGGTGGACAAGCCGAGTTGCTTGGCGATCTGCACCTGCGGCATGTCTGCCACGTAGTGCAGTTTCGCCACCGTATGCATCAAAGCCCGCGTCTCGCCGGCATCGGGAGTGCCTATCTGTGACAGATTGCAATTCCTTTCAGCAACGTGTTACACAATACCATAGCAGCCCTGCTGTGCCTGACAACGGAAAGTTCCCGCAGGTCGCGCCGCGGGGCTTAACGTTCCGCAGGCCGCGGGGCAACTGGCAAGCAAAGGCAGGACGCGATGACCCGAATGACCACCGCCGAGAAGCGCGGCTACCAGCTTATTTGCGGCGACGAGGGTGCGATGATGGTCATCGCCTGCGACCAGCGCGGCGGGATGCGCACGATCCTTGGCGCAACGCCCGAGGAACAGGCGAAGATCGGGACCGACATCCTCGGGCAGACGAAGATGGATATCGCCGCCCATCTGGCCCGCCATGCCACCGCCGTTCTGGTCGATCCGGTCTGTGCGCTGCCCGCGATGATCGACGAGGGGATGCTGCACCGCTCGACCGCGCTGCTGGTGGGGCTGGATGATTCGGGCTTTGGCAGCACGCCGGAGGGATACCGCATCTCGAAGCTGGTGCCGGGTATCACCGCACGCAAGGTGCGGGAACTTGGCGGAACCGGCGGGAAGATCATGGTCTACCTGCGCAGCGACACTCCGGCCGCCAATGTGGAGAACATCGCCCTGCTGAAACAGGTGATCGACGATTTCGCGGCAGAGGACCTTTTGCTCGTGGTCGAATTCCTGACCTATGCGCTGCCGGACGAGGACAAGGCCGCCTATGCCGCCGCCGTTCCCGCGCTCATCGAGGGGGGGTCGAGGATCTGCCTCGATCTCGGGGCGAAGCTTCTGAAGATTCCCTTCCCCGGCACGGCACGGGCCTGTGCGAATGTGACGGCGATGTGCGCGGGCGTGCCTTGGGCCGTGTTGTCGGCGGGGGTGGACCATGCGACCTTCCTCGGGCAGGTGGAGACGGCGATGGCGAACGGTGCCTCGGGGGTGATCGCGGGTCGGTCCTTGTGGAAGGATTGCATCTCGCTTGATCGCGGGGTGACGAAGGATCGGCTGACGAACGTTGCCCTGCCACGACTGCGCGAGATTCAGGCCGTCATCGGGCGGCACATGCCGCGCGGGTAACGCATGACACGCAACGCAATCGGCATCGACATCGGCGGCACCAAGATCCGCGCCGCACGGATCGCGGCGGATGGTGCCATTCTCGAGGTGATCACCGAAGCCACGGATCGCAGCGCGGCGGGATGCCTTGCGCTGTGCCTGTCGCTGACAGCGCGGTTGCGGGATGGCGGCACGGTGGCCATCGGCGCGGGCGTTCCCGGTCAGGTCGATTTCGCGCGGCAGGTCGTGCTTTCGGGCGGTTACGTCGACCTGTCCACCCTGCCTTTTGCGCAACGTCTGGCATCGGAGACGGGCCTGCCCGTGGTGATCGACAATGACGCCAACATGGCACTCGTGGGCGAGACGCGGATCGGGGCGGCACGCGGGCGCGGGAATGCCGTGCTGTTGACCATCGGAACCGGCATCGGCGGGGCGATCCTTGAAGGCGGGCGCATCCTGCGCGGCAAGGGGGCTGCGGGCCAGCTCGGGCATCTGCCGGTGGTGCCGGAGGGACGGCGCTGCGTGTGCGGACGGCGCGGCTGCGTCGAGACGGAAAGTTCCGGCACGGCCTTTGCCACCCATCTGGCCGAGGCCGGATTGCCCGCCGCGACGCGGGCCGAGGACCTTTTGGAGCGGGCGGATCGGGATCCGGTGGCGCGGGCGGTTCTGGTGGCATGGGCCGCCCCCCTGCGACGCGCCATCGAATCGCTGGTGACAAGCGTGGCGCCCGATCTGGTACTGGTCGGTGGCGGGGCGGGGCCGGTGGCGCTGCGCGCGCTCGGGCTGGTTCCCGCAGAGCGGTCGTGGTTCGACGCGCCCGTCGCAGGCGCTGCGCTCGGGGATGATGCGGGGGTGATCGGGGCTGCGCTGGCAAGCCTTCCGGCAGGGCGGCGGGTCGTCTTGGTGAACGGGGTTCCCGCATCCGGGAAATCGGGCGTCGCGGCGCTGATTGCCAAGCGGACGGGCTGGCCGCTGCTTGCGCTGGATACGTTGAAGAACCCTTTCCTGCTGGAATTCGCGCCCGTGGACAGGCCGACGAACCGGCGATACGGGCGGGCGGCCTATCAGGCCATTTTCGACACGATCGCGCAGCATCCGCCCGAGACGACCTTTGTCGTGGACGCGTGGTTCGGCTTTCAGCCGCCCGAGGTGCTTGCGGGATTTCTGGAGGTTGCCGGAGTGGCGCATGTGACCGAGGTCTGGTGCCATGCCCGTCCCGAAGTCGTGGGGGCGCGTTACGGGGCACGGGTCGCCACGCGACCTGCCGGTCATCCGGGGCTGGATTATGTGCCCGAACTGGTCCGGCTTGCCGAGGCGGCGAAGCCCCTGGGGATCGGCGCGGTGGTCGAAGTCGATACCGAGACGCCTGTCGATGCCGAAGCGCTGTTGCAGAAGGTGCTGGCGGCGGCCCGCTGAACGGGCCGCGCCGTTCAGGCGACCGCCTGCGCGCCCGTGATCTCGACCAGCGAGCCGCACATGAAGGCGGCTTCGTCCGAGGCGAGGAAGGCTACGAGCGCCGCGACCTCTTCGGGTTTGCCGATGCGGCCAAAGGGGACCATCCTGTCGAGGTCGGCGATGGTGCGGCCCGAGCGTTTGACGCCCGCTTCGAGCATGGGGGTGTGGATCTCGCCGGGGCAGACGGCGTTGACGCGGATCTTCTGGGGCGCGTAGTCGCGGGCGAGGTTCTGGGTGAAGCTGGCCACGGCGGCTTTGGTCACGTTGTAGGCGATGTGGTTCGGGGCGGGGTGGAGGCCCCATTGCGAGGCGGTGTTGACGATTGCCCCGCCGCCTGCGGCGATCATATGGGGGAGCGCTGCCTGACAGGTGTGGAACATGGCGTCGAGGTTGATGGCGAAGGAAAGACGCCAGTCTTCGGCGGTGAGCGACAGAAGCGGGCCGCGGCGGTTGATGCCCGCGTTGTTGCAGAGCACGTCGATCCGGCCCTCGGTCGCAATCGCGTCGGCGACAATGGATTGGCACCCCTCGGCCGTGGCGATGTCGGCGGCGAAGGCGCGGGCGCGGCCCCCTGTGGCGCGGATCGCGGCGGCGGCGGTTTCGGCGCCTTCGGCGTTGACGTCGGTCAGGATGACCCGCGCGCCTTCGGCGGCGAAGCGGGTGGCGATGGCCGAGCCGATGCCGCCTGCGGCCCCCGTGACGATGACGGATTTGTCTTGAAAGCGCATGGTGTCCCCCTTAGCGCAGATAGCTGGCCCCGTTGACGTCGATCACCGCCCCGTTGAGCGAGACTTGCGAAGGGCGGAAAAGGAAGGCGGCGAGTTCGCCGATTTCCTGCGGTTCGGCCATGCGGCCCACGGGGATGCCCGAAAGCGCCGCCGCTTCGCCGTGCTGGGCGATGAAGGCTTCGGCCATCTCGGTGCGCACCCATCCGGGGGCGAGGGCGAGGGCGGTGATGCCTTCGCCCCCGAAGCTTTGCGCCACGGATTTGGTGAGGTTGATGAGCGCGGCCTTGGATGCGCCATAGGCCATCGCATTGGCGGAATAGCCGCGCTGGCCCGCGCGGGAGGCCATGTTGAGGATGCGGCCCCCGCCATGTTTGCGGAAATGCGGGATGGCGCATTTCGCCAGGTCGGCGGCGGCATGGAAGTTCACGCGGAATTCGCGGTCCCAGACCGTTTGCCAGTCGGACATGGGCGCGTCGACGCCGATTTCCGAGCGGATGCCCGCGTTGTTGATCAGGCCGGTCACGGGACCATGCGTCTCGGCCTCGGTCCAGAGCGCCTCGGGGGCGGCGGGATCGGTCAGGTCGGCACAAAGGACTGCGCCCTGCCCCCCGATGGCCGACAGAAGCGCCGTGGCCGCTGCGTGGTTGCGGCCGTAGTGGATCAGCACCCTGGCCCCTTCGGCGGCGAGTGCCTTGCAGATCGCTTGGCCGATGGCGCCTGTCGCGCCGGTGACGAGAAGGGTCTGCCCTGCAAGGGTAGGCATGGTCAGCCACCCCATGTGTCGGACAGGGTGAACCCCGAGGGGAAGGGGTCGGTCGGGTCCAGACCGATCTGGCTGATGCCGTAGATCCAGCATTGGCCAGACACGCGATTCTGCGTGGCCGCATAGGGGCCGACCGTCGTTTCGGCGACGAAGCGGGTCGTGAACTCTCCGCCGATGATGGAGCGGGACACGACGCTGTCGCCCGGTTTCGCGGTCCCCCGCGCATGGCGGGTTGCCATGTTGGAATTCGACCCTGTGCCGCAGGGCGAACGGTCGGCGCGGCCGGGGCGGAGCGTGGTGCAGGTGCGCAGCGCGCCATCGGCATCGGTGGAGCGGAACATGACATAGGCCAACCCGTTCAGGGCGGGTGTCACCGGATGGGGGGCCGCTTCCACAGCCGCGATGCGGTTGCGCAGTTCGACCCCGGTCATGGCAAGCTGGCGGGCGTTTTCGGGCACGATGGTCAGGCCGATCTGGTCCACATCCACCAGCGCATAGAACACCCCGCCGAAGCAGAGATCGTAGCGGAGGGTTCCCCATTCGGATGTCTCGACCGTCGCGTCGAGTTTCGCCACGAAGGCGGGGGGCATGTCGAGCGTGACCTTGACCACCTTGCCGCCCTCACAGGTGGCGGTGGCCCTCACCAGCCCTGCCGCCGTGTCGAACGTGACCACGCTTTCGGGTTCGACCATCGGGATCATGCCGGTTTCCAGCAAGGCGGTCGTCGCGCACATGGCGTTGGAGCCGGACATGGCATGGGCCTGATCGGGTTGCAGGATGATCAGCCCCGCATCCGCCGCCGGATCGCAAGGCGGCGTGAGAAGGCAGAAGGATCCCGCAGGGGCCGAGCGCGGTTCGGAGCAGAGCCAGCGGCGCAGGCCATCGTCCACCGTGTTCAGGTGGTGGAGCTTTTCGGCCATCGTCGTGCCGGGGATGTTCAGCACCCCTCCCGTGATGACGCGCCCGATCTCTCCCGCGCAATGCACGTCGACGGTCTGGATGGTGCGGTTCCAGCGCATGGTCAGCCCTTGATATGCCAGCCGCGAGGCCGGTCGGATGTCGGTTTCGTGAACTGCTCGGTTTCGAGGTAATCGTCCAAGCCCCGATGCCCGGGTTCGCGCCCGATGCCCGAATGCTTGTAGCCGCCCCGGGGGGCTTCGGTGAAGGTGGCTTGCGCGCCGTCGATCCGGTCGATCCCTGTGCCGCAAATGTAGAGGCGGGTCTGCATGGAGCGGCCTTTCAGTAGCGGTCGATGCGATAGGGCGCGAGGTCAAGCGAAGGCTGGGCGCCCGTCACCAATTCGCCCATCAGGCGGGCGGTGGTGGCGGCATAGGTCAGGCCGAGGTGGCCGTGGCCCGTGGCGTAGAACAGCCCCTTGGTCCTCGCCGAGGCCGAGAGGATCGGGACGGTATCCGGCAGGGCGGGGCGGTGGCCCATCCATTCGGTGAAGTCGTCGCAGATCAGGTTCGGAAGCGCCTCTTTCGCCCGTTTCACCGTGACCTTGGCGCGGCGGTAGTCGGGGGCGGCGTCCAGGCCCGCCATTTCCACCGTGCCACCCACGCGGATGCCGCCTGCGGTCGGTGTGACCATGAAGGCGCGGGCGGGCCAGATGATCGAGTGTTTCATCGAAATGCCCGGTGCCATGATCTGGGTGTGGTAGCCGCGTTCGGTTTCCAGCGGGATCGGTTCGCCCAGTTGGGCGGCGAGTTTGGCGCTGAAGGCTCCGGCGCAAATGACGACCTCGTCCACGGGCAGGCGGCGGCCGTCCTTCAGGACGACCTCGCGGATGCGGTCATTGCGGACGAAGCCCGTCACTTCGGCCTTTTCGATGCGGCCACCGAGGGCGGTGAAGCGTTCCGCAAGGGCGAGGACCAGCTTGTAGGGGTCTTTCATGGAACGGTTCTGCGGGAAAAGCACGGCAAGGCCGATCTTGTCCGACAGTTCGGGTTCCAGCGCCTTGATGGCTTGGCGACCGATCACCTCGTGTTCGAAGCCGAAGCGTTCGAGGATTTCGATATGGTCGCGGTCGGCTTTGAATTCGGCCTCGTCGGTGTAGAGCGACAGGCAGCCTTCGTCGCTGATCTCGCGCTCCAGCCCCGTTTCGCGCAGGAGGGCGAGGGTGTCGGGCAGGGCGCGGGCGCAGAGGGCGGCGCCCTGCGCCTCAAGCTCGCACAGTTTCGACGGGCGCGATGCCGCGAGGAAGCGCAGGAACCACGGCACGAGGCGCGGCATGTAGGAAGGGCGCACCCTGACCGGCCCTTCGGGGTCGAGCATCCAGCCGGGAATCTGCCGCCAGACCGAGGGGCGCGAGGCGGGCATGAATTCGGTCACGGCGATGCTTGCCATATTGCCGAAGGAGGCGCCCTTGCCGGGGCCATCGCGGTCGATCAGCACGACCTGACGCCCGCGCTTTTGCAGATCATGGGCAATGGCGGTGCCGATGATGCCCGCACCGATGACGACCGTTACCATGCTGTTCTCCAAAGACCGCCCCTGCGCCGCGCGCCCGGCTTTGCCTTCCCCTGTTCACCTTGGTCAAAATACTCCGGGGGGTGCGGGGGGCTGGCCCCCCGCTGCCGCACACCGGAACGTCATTTCCAGTTGATGACCACCTGCATCGCGGCGGCGAATTCGGCCTTTTCCGCATCGGTCAGCGGGCCGAAGGGCATGCGGCATTCGCCCACCGGATTGCCCTGCAGTTCGCAGCCGTATTTCAGCTTCTGCACGAACTTGCCCGATTCCAGCACGTTCATGGCGGGCCAGACGGCCTGCATGATCTCCTTGGCGCGGGCGTGGTTTCCGGCGCGGAAGGCGGCGTCCATCTCGCAGACGGGTTTCGCCATGCAATTGGCGGGGCCGCAAATCCACGAATCTGCCCCCCACTGCATGAAGTCCCATGCGATATCGTCCGAGCCGCTGACAAGCTGGATGCGCCCCGCATAGCGGGTGGCGATGCCGATGGCGCGTTGCAGCACGCCCGAGGATTCCTTGATCCCGATGACATGCGGATTGTCGGCCAGCGCGTCGAGCGCCTCATACTCGATCTCGACCCCGTCCTTGCCGGGGTAGGAGTAGAGCACGATATCCATGCCCGTGGCGTCGATTACCGCGTTGAAATGGCGGATGATTTCGGCCTGTGTGGGTTTGGTGTAGAAGGGCACGGCCAGAAGGACGGCGTGATACCCCATCGCCTTGGCCCGCTTGGTGTTGGCGATCACGCCTGCGGTCGAGGGTGCGTTGGTCCCGGCGATCAGCGTCTCGCCCGGTTTGGCGAAGTCCTTGACGAATTGCAGCACGCTGTCCCGTTCGGCGTCGGACATGAGGTTGTATTCCCCCGACGACCCGCAAGGCACCCAGCCCGACACACCCGCCGCGCGCAGCATGGTCAGGTGTTTTTCGAAGGCGGCGAAGTCGATCTTGCCGTCAGCGTCGAAGGGGGTGACGAGGGCGGGCATCACGCCGGAGAGTTTGAGCATTGTGGTTCCTTTCAAGCGGGCCGCCGAAGGGCGGCTGATCGGGATTCGCCCTGCGATGCGGAGGCCGCATTCAGGGGGGCGGGCCGGAAGCGGCGACGGGGATTCGCGCAAGGCCGGAGATTGTGCATGCATTGTGCCGACACCAAGCCGACAGGTCAAACGCAAAATATCCCGTGTCGACACGTCTCGATGCCGCCGATAGATTGCGGCCGAACGGTTGGGAAAGATGCGATGTCAGACGAGCAGGAACCGAAGCGCGCCAAGGGGATGGGGGTCAAGCTCGCCTACGAGACGCTGCGCGACGAAATCCTGACGCTGGCCCTGCCGCCCGGGGCGCTTCTGGACGAAATGACCTTGGCCGAGCGGTTCGGCATGTCCCGCTCGCCCGTGCGCGAAGCGCTGATCCGGCTGGCAGGGGACGAGTTGGTCGTTACCCTTGCGAACCGGTCCACGATGGTTGCTCCGATAGATATCCAGAGCTTTCCCAAATATGTCGAGGCGCTGGACATCGCACAGCGCATGAACACCCGTCTGGCGGCGGAATTGCGCAGCGACGACGACCTTGCCGCCATCGCAAAGCGGCAGAAGCAATTCGTGGCGGCGGTCAGGACGGGCAACCATCTTGCCATGTCCGAGGCGAACAGGAATTTTCACATGGCCATCGCCGATGCGGGGAAGAACCCCTATCTCGGCTCGTTCTACGGAAGGCTGCTCAATCAGGGGCGGCGCATGCTGCACCTGCATTTCGAGTTCATCGAAAAGGAGCAGGGCGGATATCTGCTGACCGACGAGCATGACGAAATGCTCGAGGCGATCCGCAGGAGGGATGTGGAACGTGCGGACCAGTTGGCCCATGCCCATACACGCCAGTTTCAGGACAATTTCTTCGAATTCATGAAGCACAATTACCTGAAGGATGCGCCCATCCTCGTGCCGGCACCCGCCCCCGCCTGAGCCTTGGCCATGCGCGGGACGCCCTGATCGCGCATTGCACAACGGGGCATGTCTGTTCACGCGATACCATCTCCCCGCGCGAGCGGTCGATGCTGACCATCGCGCTTCTGGCAGCTTTGGGTAATGGCGAGGAACTCGCCCTGCATCTGCGCGCCACCGCCGCCACGGGCACCGGCGCCGAGGATAT
The DNA here is from genome assembly GCA_027489375.1 of Paracoccaceae bacterium. Lineage (GTDB taxonomy): Bacteria > Pseudomonadota > Alphaproteobacteria > Rhodobacterales > Rhodobacteraceae > Paragemmobacter. The sequence continues at coordinate 34,993 of JAIXZW010000013.1, forward strand.
GCGCGAGGCGCTGCTCCATGTCGTGATCCATGCGGGCGTGCCGCGGGGGAATTCGGCCTTCCGTATCGCCGAGGCCATTCCTGCCGAACGGAACGGAAAGGGGAAAGCATGGAACCCGCCGAATATCACATGCGCGACCGGACATTGCGCCTTTCGCGCACTCAAACCCGGCCCCTACCCTTGGCTGAACTCCGCCAATGCGGGGCGGCCCGCGCCTATCCACGTATCGGTCTTTGGTCCGTCCTTCAGCCAGCGGCTGATCACCCAGCTTTATTTCGAAGGCGACCCGCGCTGCGCCGAAGTGACCAAGGGTTTTCGCGGCTTCGCCCGCCTTATCCCCGATTTCGAAACCGGCATCTGGTCGCTGCGCACGCTCAGGCCCGGCGCGGTAGCGGGGCGGGCGGGCCGTCTTCAGGCACCGCATCTGAACCTGTGGCTTGTGGCGGGGGGATCAACATCGGGCTGAACACACGGATGTATTTCCCCGACGAGGCGGGTGCCAATGCCACCGGCCCGTTGCTGAACTCCATCGAATCCCCCGACCGGCGCAAGACATTGGTTGCCACCGCAGCGGGGGCTGGCCGTTACCGCTTCGACATCCGGTTGCAGCGCGAAGGCGAGACGGTCTTCATCGGCATCCGACGCCGCGCCGCGCCCTTAGCGGTCTTCGGCGGCGAGGCGTTCGGCTACCAGCTCGTTCACGATGAGCACCGTGGGCCGCAACAGCTTCAGCGCGGCGCGGATCACCGTCAGCTTGTGCCAGCCGCCCGAGGCAAGCACGATCTGGCGCGTTCCGCGCAGCGACAGCGGATTGACCGCAAGCACCCGTTCATTGACGGGATGGTCGATCACATTGCCGTCCGCGTCGATGAAATGGCACAACAGGTCGCCCACCGCCCCCGCCGCTTCGAGCGAGGCGATTTCGTCGCGCGTGAGCAGGCCGTATTCGGAAAAGACGGAATGCGGGGTCAGGTCGCCGACCGATACGACCGCCATGTCCAGCGTCTGCGCACGGGCGAAGACCTCGGACAGGCCCGGATGGCTCACCAGCGCCTCGCGGGTGCGCTTGTCGGGGGCATAGACGGGACCGGCCAGCATGTAGCATTCGGCAGAAAGCCGGTCGGCCACGCGCCACGCGAATTCAGAAGGGTTGATCTCGCTCACACGGGTCAGGCCGCCGAGCATGGCCAGAACCTTCACCCCGTCCGCGCTGCGCGGCACGATGGCAGGCACACCCGAGGTCAGTGTCTTGCCCCAGCCGAGGCCGACCGTCATGTTCGACGTGACCGCTTCGGACATATAGGCTCCGACCTCGGCCCCGATGATGGCGCGAAGCTGGGCGGGGTCCTGCGGTTCCGGCACCACGATGGCGCGGGTCAGGCTCCAGCGGCTTTCCAGCCGCCGCTCCAGTTCGACACAGCGGGACATGCGGGTGGTGACACGGATCTGGACGGTTCCGTCCTGACGTGCGGCGGCAAGGATGCGAAGCACCCGCGAACGGTTCATGCCGACAAGGTTTGCGACTTCGTCCTGGGTCATGCCCTCGACGTAGTACAGCCAGGCGATGCGGGTCTTTACATCCTCGTTCACGTCGATCGCCGTCACTTCTGCCCCCATTCCGCCTCTGCCCAATCAGCTTGGACATTTGTAGCACAATGGGTGATTATGTTTCCCGCTTCAAGGCCCGGCACGCTTTGGGGCATGCCGGACCCGTCGTGTCGCCCTCAGGCGGCGCGCACCGAGCAGACGCGCATGAATTCGAGCGTGTCTGCCAGCGAGACGACGCCCGCCTGACTGCCCAATCCCGTTGCGTTCAGCGCCGAGGATGCCTGCGCGAGGCGGACGGCGTCCTGCGGCGACATGCCGTTCAGAAGGCCGGCGGCAAAACCCGCGTTGAACACATCGCCGCATCCGCAGGTGCAGCGCACGTCGATGTTGAAGGCGGGGATGCGGAAGGTCAGCCCCTTCTTGTCGCGGTAATAGGCCCCGTCGCCGCCCAGCGTGAAGATGCAGGCACCCGCGCCGCGCTCCATGAAGAAGGCCGCCATTTCGTCGAGGTCGGTCAGTCCGGTCAGGGCATGGGCCTCTTCGACCGAGGGGATGAAATAGTCGGTATAGGGCAGGACGGCGGCAACGTCGGGCAGGTCGGCGGGCGAACCGGCAAAGACGTCAACGGTCGTGATGCAGCCCCGCGCCTTGGCATGGGCCATGACCGCCGCGTTGCGCGGCCCGTCCATCGCATCCATCAGACCGACCCCGCCAAGGTGGAAGACGCGCGTGTCGGTCACACGGTCGTAGTCCGCTTCGGGAACCACGAAATGTCCCGTCGCCCCCTTGAGATGCAGCGCCGGACGCGAACCGTCCTTGCGCGTCAGCACGATGGAGGACGAGGTCGGAATCCCCTCGAGCCGCTGCAGACCCGACGTGTCGATCCCGAAATCGGCAAGGCGGCCAACGGCCCAATCGCCCATCATGTCGCGGCCGTAGCCGCCAACGGCCAAAGTGTTCAGCCCCAGCTTTGCCGCCACGATCGCCGCGGTTCCGGCTGCGCCCGAAACGGCCAGGGTCAGGTCGTCGATGAAGACCGTTCCGCCGCCTTCGGGAATCTCCGAAACAGGCCAGCCCAGACAGTCAAAGGTGTAAAATCCTACCGAAACATAATCGTAGCGCATCGCTTCCTCCCCGCTGTCGAGTTGAGGTAAATGAACATTTGGCATTCTGTCAATATGAATGTTCGCTTTTCCAGTCCTCGGGCAAATCCAAGCCAAACAGAGGATAACGGGCGCAGCCCACCTATGCCCGCGTGAGCGCCTTGGGGATCAGGGCGCAATTTTTTGCAGATTAGTGTTGATCAAATGTAATTCTTGTGTGCAGATTGTTCATTACGCAGGGAGGCGTACATGAAGGCAGCAATCCTACACGCACCGAATCGCATGCAACTTGGCGTCGCGGCGGATCCGGTCACTGAAGCGGGCGATCTGATCCTGAGGGTGAAGGCCGCGACCATCTGCGGGACGGACATCCGCGTCCTGCGCGGCCGCAAGACGGCGGGCATCCGCTACCCCTCGATCATCGGCCATGAATTCTCGGGCGAAGTGGTGGCGACGGACGGCCCCTCGCCCTTCCGCCCCGGGCAGCGCGTCGGCGTCTGCCCCGCCATTCCCTGCGGCCATTGCCCGCAATGCCAGCGCGGGCGCGAGAACCTCTGCCCCGATCTGCAAGCCATCGGCTACGAGATCGACGGGGCTTTCGCGGAATACATCCGCATCCCCGCGCGTGCGGTCGAGCTTGGCAACGTCCACCTGCTGCCCGATTCGATGAGCTTCGAAGAGGCGGCGCTGATCGAACCGCTGGCTTGCGTGCTGAACGGGCAGAACAAGGTCGGCTTGCGGCAGGGCGATACGGTGGTCATCCTTGGCGCAGGGCCGATCGGGACGCTGCATGTGAAACTCGCACGGCTGCGCGGGGCGGGGCGGGTGATCGTGTCCGAACCGAACGCGGCGCGGCGCAATGCCGCCCTCGCCGCAGGCGCGGATGCGGTGACGGACCCGATGGCCGGCGATCTGCGGCAGTCGATCCTTGCCGAGACACGCGGTCTGGGTGCCGATGTGGTGATCTGCGCCATCGGCATTCCCGCGCTTGCGACGCAGGCGGTCGGGCTGGCCGCAAAGGGCGGGCGCATCAGTCTGTTCGCGGGCTTTTCGAAGGGCGAGCTGGGCACGCTGGATGTGAACGCGATCCATTATGACGAACTGCGCCTGACGGGGGCTTTCGGGCTGTCGCGCAAGGATTACGAGGATGCGCTGCACATGGTTGCGGACCGGCGGCTCGATCTGGGCGACATGATCACCCATCGCTATGGCCTTGGCGAAGTCGATGCGGCATTCTCGATGGCGGAAAGCGGAGCAGCCATGAAGGTGGCAATCGCAGATGCCTGAGATCGCGGACGTCGATGTCATCATCCTTGGTGCGGGCATCAACGGCTGCGGCACCTTCCGCGACCTTGCCTTGCAGGGTTTGCGGGTGGTGCTGCTGGAACGCGGCGATTTCTGTCAGGGCGCTTCGGCGGCATCGTCGCGGCTGATGCATGGCGGGCTGAAATACCTCGAAACGGGGGAATTCCGGCTGGTGCGCGAGTCGCTGGGCGAGCGGAACATGCTGCTTGCCACCGCGCCGCATTACGTGTTGCCGCTGGAATGCGTGGTGCCGGTAAAGTCGCTTTGGGGCGGGATCGTCGGGTCCGCGGCGCGGTTCTTCGGCATCAAGGCGCGGATCAACGACCGCGGGCTTGTGATCACAGCGCTTGGCCTGCGGCTTTACGACATCTACGGGCGGGCGCTCCGCGCGATGCCGACCCATCGCATCAAGGGCAAGCGCGGGTTGCGGCAGATGCTTCCCGGCATCGCACGCTCCATCACCGGAGCGGGTCTGTATTACGAAGGCCAGATCACCCATGCCGAACGGCTGGGGCTGGAACTGGTGCTGGATGGCGAGGCCGCCAATCCCCAGGCGCGGGCCTACAGCCATGTCACGCTCTGCGGCGTGGCGGACGATGTGCTGTCGTGGCGCGATGCAGCGGGCCAGACGACGCGGGCCCGCGCCCGCGTGATCATCAACGCGGGCGGGGCGTGGATCGACCGGATCAACGCGGAACTGGGGCTGAAGACGGCGCTGATGGGCGGAAGCCGCGGGTCGCACCTGATCGTGGACAGCCCCGATCTGCTGGCCGCGCTTGGCGGGCGGATGGTCTATTTCGGCACGCCCGACGGGCGGGTGAACCTGATCTACCCCTTTGCCGGAAAGGTGCTGGTCGGCGCGACGGACATCGCCCAGACCGACCCCGATACCGCCTCCTGCTCGGATGACGAGGTGCGCTACCTGTGCGCGGCCGTGGCCGAGGTGTTTCCCGATATCCCGATCCGGCCGGAACAGGTGGTCACGCGCTTCTGCGGGGTGCGCCCGCTGCCCCGCGCCGACGGAGACGTGGGATCGGTCACGCGCGACCATTCGATTGCAACGGTCAGGCTGACCGACGCCGATGTGCCGGTGCATTGCCTGATCGGCGGGAAGTGGACGACCTTTCGTGCCTTTTCGGAGATCGCGGCGGACCGGGCACTGGCCGACCTTGGCGCAAGGCGCAAGGTTTCGACCAAGGGACTTGCCATCGGCGGCGGGCGCGGCTTTCCGCGGGACGCGGCGGGGCAGGACGCATACGCAACCCGCCTGTCGCGCATCGGCGGCATCTCCGAAGCGCGGGCAAACATCCTGATGTGGCGCTACGGCACGCGGGCGGAAGGCTATGCGCTCAGCCTTCGCGGGCGGGGCGAGACGATGCTTGGCACGCTGCCCGACTTTGCCGTCGAGGAGATCCGCCACATCGCCGCGACCGAACGTGTCGGCGGGATCGACGACATCATCCACAGGCGCAGCCTGATCGGCCTGACCGGACGCGACAGCGAAGCCGTGCGGGCCGAGATCGCCACCGTGATCGCCACCGTGGTCGCGGCTCTGCCGCAACGGCAAAGCGCATGAACGCGGGGGGACGCGCCGTGCCGGTCGAGGCCGAGGCCAACCGCCGGCGCTCGTCCCGACTGCGGCTGCGCGTGGCGTGGATGTATTACGCCGAGGACATGACACAGGGTGCGATTGCCGAGAAACTGGGAATCGGGCGGGTGACGGTCACACGGCTGCTTGCCGATGCACGGTCGATGCACGAAGTTTCCATCTCGCTCTCACGCGAGATTGCGGAATTGCCGCGTCTGGAACTGGCGCTGGAGCAGCGCTACGGCCTGCGCGAAGCGATCGTCGCCCCCCTGTCCGAAGCCGCCGCCGATCCGACCGTCGCCATCGGTGCGGCGACCGGCGCATTCCTCGGCAGCTTCATGCGGGCCGAGACGCGGATCGGCGTGGGCTGGGGGCGCACGCTGCACCATTCTCTGGATTTCGTCGAAGCGGGTCAGGCGGATACCGTCGTCTCGCTGCTGGGCGGCATTTCGGCGGTGGAGCATTACAATCCGGCCGAATTCGCATGGGCCTTTGCCCGTCTGTTCAAGGCGCGCTGCTATCTCGTCGCCGCGCCTGCCATCGTCGATGATGCCGATACGAAGCGGCGGCTGATCGAACATTGCGGGATCGGGGAATCGCTCGGCATGACCGAGTCCCTGGATGCCGTGCTGGTGTCGGTCGGCGGTCTGCCGCAGGGCGGAGTTCTTGGCCCCCGCGCCCGCCACGAAGCCTTTGCCCCCGAGGTGCGGGACGAGCTGGAACGGAGCGGGGCCGTCGGGAACCTGCTTTACAATTTCTTCGACTCGCGCGGGCAGTTGGTGAACCATCCCCTGAACGCAAGGGTCATGAGCGCGCCGATCGGCACGCTGTGCCGTGCGCCCGAGCGGATCATCGCCTCGGGCGGGCCGGAAAAGATCGGCGCGCTTCGCGGCGGAATCGCGCTGTTGCGCCCGACCGTCCTGATCACCGACGAGATCACCGCGACAACGCTGCTCGGCGGCTAGGCATTCTTGGCATTTCGTTTCGATTTGTCCCGCTGATGCGGGGTCTTTGCGTTTTTTTCGGCAACATTCTACGTGAACATTTTTATTTTGAGTTTGACAAATGATCACCTCAAGGGCTAAATCGCCCCATGCCCGCCGCAGTGCCGGACCGAATCCCGCACCCGGCTCACGGATCGAGAGGAGGAAACCCATGCCCATCAACGTCGCCCCCACCGGCCTTGCCCGCGACCTTCGCAAGCGCGCCGAAACCGGCCGCCCCGTCCGCATCGGCCTGATCGGCTCGGGCGAGATGGGCACGGATATCGTCGCCCGTGTCGCCCATATGGAAGGCATCGAAATCGGCGCGATTTCGGAACTGAACCCCGCGAACGCGACCAAGGCCGTAGACATCGCCTTCCGCGAAAAGGGCCATTCCCGCGAAGCCGCGACCACCGATGCCGTCAATGCCGCGATCGAGGCGGGCAAGATCGCCGTCACCTCGGACGCCAATGCCATCCTGAATTCGGGCCTGATCGACGTGGTGATCGACGCCACGGGCATCCCCGCCGTGGGCGCCGAAATCGGCCTGCGCGCGATGGAGCACGGCAAGCATCTGGTGATGATGAACGTCGAAGCTGACGTGACCATCGGCTCCTACCTGAAATCCGAAGCCGACCGTCTGGGCGTGACCTATTCGCTTGGCGCGGGCGACGAGCCTTCGTCCTGCATGGAGCTGATCGAATTCGTCAGCGCGATGGGCCACCGCATCGTGGCCGCAGGCAAGGGCAAGAACAACCCGCTCAACATCGACGCAATGCCCCCCGCCTATGAGGAAGAGGCGATCCGGCGGCACATGAACGTGCGGATGCTGGTGGAATTCGTGGACGGCTCGAAGACGATGGTGGAAATGGCCGCCATCGCCAACGCGACCGGCCTTGTCCCCGACGTCGCCGGCATGCACGGCCCCGCCGCCACGCTGGACGAGCTGAACAAGGTTCTCGTGCCCAAGGCCGATGGCGGCGTGCTGAACCGTGTGGGGGTCGTCGATTACTCCATCGGCAAGGGCGTGGCCCCCGGCGTCTTCGTCGTGGCCGAGATGGACCACCCCCGCATCTGGGAGCGGATGGAAGACCTGAAAATGGGCAAAGGCCCCTACTTCACCTTCCACCGCCCCTATCACCTGACCAGCCTCGAAGTGCCGCTGACCTGCGCCCGCGTGGTGCTTTACGGCAAGGCCGACATGGTGCCGCTGGCCAAGCCCGTGGCCGAGGTTTGCGCCGTGGCGAAAAAGGACATGGCCGTGGGCGAGCGTTTGGACCAGATCGGCGAATTCTGCTACCGCGCCTGGGTCATGGAAGCGCAAGCCGCCCGCAAGGACGGGGCGATCCCCTGCGGATTGCTGGCAGGCGGCACCGTCACCGCGCCGATCCGCAAGGGCGAGCTGATCACCTATGCCAATGCCAAACCGGCCGATGGCAGCAAGATCGCCGCTCTCCGCGCCAAGCAGGACGAGCTGGTCTACGGGCTGGAGAAGGTGTGATCATGGCACGTGACGCACAGGAAAACCTGCCCTTTGCCATACGGCACTTTTCGCCCGAGGCGCTGAAAGAGGCGCTGCGCAAGATGCACCTCATCCGCCTGTTCGAGGAAGGCGCCGAGGAAAGCTACATGCGCGGCCTGATCCACGGCACGATGCACCTGTCCATCGGTCAGGAAGCCAGCGCCGTCGCCACCTGCATGGAACTGACGGACGCCGACAAGATCACCTCGACCCACCGCGGACACGGCCATTGCATCGCCAAGGGCGCGGATGTGGGGCGGATGTTCGCCGAATTCTTCGGCAAGGAAACCGGCTATTGCCACGGGCGCGGCGGGTCGATGCACATCGCGGACGTGAAGACCGGCAACCTTGGTGCCAACGGCATCGTCGGTGGTGGCCTGCCCATTGCCGTGGGTGCGGGGCTGACCGCCAAGCGGCTGGGCCGCGATGACGTGACGGTCTGCTTCTTCGGGGATGGCGCAAACAACGAGGGCGCGTTCCACGAGGCGCTGAACATGGCCTCCATCTGGAAGCTGCCGGTCATCTTCGTCTGCGAGAACAACAAATACGGCATGTCGACCGCTGCCGCCTATGCGACCGCCGTGCCCAACATCTCCGACCGCGCCGCCGCCTACTCCATGCCGGGCGTCACGGTGGACGGCAACGACTTTTCCGCCGTGGCCGAGGCGCTGCACATCGCCATCGCCCGCGCCCGTGCGGGCGAAGGGCCGAGCCTTGTGGAGAACCTCACCTACCGCTGGCGCGGACACTCCAAATCGGACCGCAACCGCTACCGCACCAAGGACGAGATCGAGGACTGGATGAGCCGCGACCCGATCCAGCGCTTCCGCGCCGAACTGATCGCGCATGGCGTGCTGGACGAAGCGGGGGCCGAAGCCGTCGAAGCCGCAGCGAAGGACGCCGTGGCGCAGGGCATCGAATTCGCAAAGGCCGGTCCCGCCCCCGCCATCACCGACGTCACCAAATTCGTCCATGCGGAGGCCGCGGCATGAACGCCCAGACCCATATCAAAGAAGCCGGAAGCAAGACCCGCGAGATGAGCTATGCCGAAGCCATCCGCGATGCGATGGCCATCGCGCTGGAGCGCGACCCGACGGTCGTCCTTATGGGCGAGGATATCGGCACCTATGGCGGCGCCTTTCAGGTCACGGGCGATCTGGTCGACCGTTTCGGCAAGGATCGCGTGATGGATACGCCGATCTCGGAACTCGGCGGTGCCGGTGTCGCCGTGGGTGCGGCGCTAACGGGCCTCAAACCCATCTACGAATTCCAGTTCTCGGACTTCGCCGCGCTTGCGATGGAGCAGATTGTCAATCAGGCCGCAAAGCTGCGCTACATGCTGGGCGGCGAGGCTGCCGTGCCGGTCGTGTTCCGCATGCCTTCGGGTTCGGGCACGGGGGCTGCGGCGCAACACAGCCAGTCGTTCGAGGCGTGGTTCGGCCATGTGCCGGGGCTGAAGGTCGTCCAGCCTTCGACCCCCGCCGAGGCGAAGGGGATGCTTCTTGCCGCGCTGGAAGACCCCGATCCGGTGATCGTCTTCGAGCACAAGCTGCTTTACAAGATGAAGGGCGAGGTTCCCGAGGGCTACTACACCACCCCGATCGGCAAGGCGGCGGTGGTTCGGGTGGGCAAGGATGTGACCATCGTGGCATCGGCCATCATGGTGCATCGGGCGCTTGAAGCGGCGTCGAAGCTTGCCGCCGAAGGGATCGAAGCAGAGGTGATCGACCTGCGCACCGTGCGCCCGCTCGACCGCGAGACGATCATCGCTTCGGTGAAGAAGACCGGCAAACTGCTTTGCGTCTACGAAGGCGTGCGCACGCTTGGCGTGGGGGCCGAAATCTCGGCTCTGGTCGCGGAAAGCGAGGCGTTCGACTATCTCGACGCGCCGATCCAGCGGCTTGGCGGGGCGGAAGCGCCGATCCCCTACAACCCCGATCTGGAACGCGCCGCCGTGCCGCAATCGCCCGACATCGAAAGCGTCGCCCGCAAACTGGCCAAGGGCGAGGTCTGAGATGCCCACCGAAGTCATCATGCCCAAGGTCGACATGGACATGGCGTCGGGGAAACTCGCCGTATGGCATGTGGCCGAAGGCGAGACGGTGAAGAAAGGGGCTGCCCTTTTCGACATCGAAACCGACAAGGCGGCGATGGAGGTGGAAGCCCCCGCAAGCGGAACCCTGCACCATATCCTTGCCGCACCGGGGGTTTCGGTGCCCGTGGGTAGCCCCGTGGCCTATATCTACGCCGAGGGCGAGGCTGTCGGCCCTGCCCCCGCAGCCGCCGCACCTGCCGCCGCACCCGCGCCCGCCCCCGCTGCTGTTGCCCCGGTCGCCGAGGCGAGGTCCGAAGCCGTCGCCTCCACATCCGCGACCAAACCCGAGGCGGTGGCCGCACCCGTCGTGTCCGCACCCGTCATGGCCGAGGCCGCGAACGGGCCGCGTGCCACGCCCGTCGCACGGCGTCTTGCCCGCGAGGATGGCATCCTGTTGGCAGCACTGTCCGGCACAGGACCGAACGGGCGGATCCAGCGCCACGATGTCGAGGCCGAGATCGCACGTCGCAAGGCTCCGGCAGTGGCACCCGCGGCGCAGCCTGCGCCCTCGGCTCCGGCCTATGCTCTGGACTGGACGCCGCAGGCGGGCGATCTGCACGTGACCACGCGCAAGGGGAACGGCGTCCCGCTGGTTCTGGTGCATGGCTTCGCCGCCGATTCCGCGGGCTGGATGGCGCTGGAGCGCGCCTTGCCGCGCGATCTGCCGCTCGTCCGCATCGACCTGCCCTCGCACGGGCGTTCGCCCCTGCGCCGCATCGGTGGCTTTGCGGAACTTGCCAAGGCTCTGGTGCAGACCTTCGACCGCATCGCCGAAGGTCCGGTGCATCTGCTTGGCCATTCGCTTGGCGGGGCGCTGTCCCTGGCGCTGGCCGACATCCGCCCGCGCCAGATCAAGACGCTGTCGCTCATCGCGCCTGCCGGTCTGGGACCGGAAATCGACGGCGCGGCGCTGAATGGCATCGCTCGGGCAAGCACGGCAGACAGCCTTGCACCTTGGCTGAAGCGGTTGACCGCGCGGCCGGACGGGATCAGCCACGATTTCGCCAAGGCCGCGATGCTGGCGCGGATCGACCCCGCATTGCGGGCCGCCCAGCAGGAGTTGGCCGAAGTTCTGTTCCCCGATGGCGTGCAGGCTTTCGACCTGACCGCAGCGCTGGAGCGCGTCACCGCGCCGACGCTGATGGTCTGGGGCCGCGACGACCGCATCCTGCCGTGGAAACAGGCGCTTGCCGCCCCCGGCGGGGTGGCGCTGCATCTGATGCGGGGGGTGGGCCATGTGCCGCATATGGAAGACCCCGATGCCGTCGCCGCCCTGATCGGGCGGCATATCAGAGCCTGACCCGACAGCACCCCGGCACCGTCCGGGGTGTTTGCTTTTCTGCCCCGCGCATCTGTTTCGGCACCGATCATGGTGCTAGACTTGGCCCGACAAAGGACAGACCCATGACCCCGCGCCCTACCCTTCCGCGTCTTGATCCGGCCCCTCTCAAGGACATGGCCCGCAGCCTGCGCTTCGTGGCGGAGCGCGGCGGGCGGACCTTGCAGAAGTCGCTGCCGCTTGACGTTTTGCCCGATCCGGCGGCCCGTGTGGCCGATGCGGCGCTGAGCACCGTGCTCAAGGTCGGGCAGAAGGCGGAGCAGGGTGTTTCGGCCCTTGCCCATGCGCTGCTGGACGACGATGCGCCACCGCCCCCCCTTGACCACGCGGCCGAGGCGGAGGGCGAGGCCCGCTTTGCCGCCGCCGCGCATGACGGGTTGCGGGCGGCGCTGGCGCAGCTTGGCGCGGAAAGCTCGCTCGTCAGCGAAACGGCGGCGCGGCGGGCTTGGGCATCGGTGGCAGAGGCGGGCGCGGGGCAGAAGGACAGTGCCACGGCGGCTGCGCTGTTCCTTGCGCTTTCCGCCCATCACGCGGTGCGCGAGGCGATCTGGCCCGAGGACATGTCCCTTTCCCCTGCCGAGGCTGCGCGTGTGGCGGTCTTTGCCGTGCTTCTGGCCATGCTGGCCGATGCGGCCCAGTTCCACGGCCTGCTTCCCGCTGCCGTGGACATCGCCCTTGCGCTGCGGGCCGATCTTGCCGCCACTGCCGAAGACGCCACGCGGCTTGCCGCCCTGTTCGACGAATTCCGCAACCATGTCTGACCGTATCGACATCCACCTGCCCGAAACCGCCGAGCCGCTGCGCGATGCGATCCGCCGCCTGCGCTGGTTCCGGCAGGCGTTGGACCGCCAGCTTGAAGACCTGCGCGCCGAAACGGGGCTGGGCTTCACCGTCGATGACCGCAAGCTGGCGCAGATCTTCGTCAACTGGCTGCGCGAGGTCGATGCGCAAAAGCCCAAGGACGCCTCGGCGCGGCGGGCCTATTTCGATTTCGTCTCGGGCCTCATGCTGCGGGACCTGTTGCGCGAGATGCCCTTGCAGGCGGGGCCGCTGCCTGCGAACGCGGACCTGTCGCAGCCCGAATATTTCTGGCCCGAAGGCTTTGCCCTGACACTCTTTTGCCTGAACGTCCGCGCCGCGGTGATCGAGCAGGAGTTCAACGCAGAAACCACCCTTGCGCCCGAATTCTTCAGCCTGCGGCAGTGGTGGACCTTCAAGGAAAACGTGGCGCAGGATGCCGCCACGGCCATCGGCTTTTTCGATGTGTTCGCGGGGAACCACCCCGATTGGCAGATGCCCGACAGCTTCCGCCACCGCCTGAACAATGTGCTTCTGGCGCAAGCCACGACACAGCGTCTGGCCGACTGAACCCTGAGTCACAATGAAGAAAGGGCAGGGTTTCCCCTGCCCTTTGCGACCGGCCACCTTGCCCCCGCAGGCCACCGTTGCGGGGGCGGTTCCGAACGATCAGGCGCCCGGTTTCTTGCCGAAGGCCACGGCCACGATGATGATCGCGCCCGAAATCATCATCTGCTCGGACACATCGAGGCCCATGATGATCAGACCGTTGTTGATCGTCCCGATGAGCAGCGAGCCTGCAAAGGTGCCAAGGATCGTGCCCTTGCCGCCGAACAGGCTGGTCCCGCCAAGGATCACGGCGGCAATCGCCATCAGCTCGGCCCCTTCGCCAAAGTTGAAGCGCGCCGTCTGCATCATGCCCGAATAGAGCAGACCCGCCAGCGCCGCAGCAGCGCCCGACAGAAGGAAGGCGTAGAACTTCACCCGCCGCGTTTTCACGCCCGAATATTCCGCCGCTTGGCGGTTGCCGCCGGTGGCAAGGATCTCGCGCCCGAAGCCGGTGTATTTCAGTACGACATGCCCGAGCAACGCGATCACGACCGACCAGATGAGAAGCGAGGGAATGCCGAACACGTAGCCCGATCCGAACAACCCGTTGAACGACTGGTTCGAGATGGACACGGGGTTGGTATAGGTCACGCGCATGTCGAAACCGCGGATGAATTGCATCATCCCGAGCGTGACGAGGAACGAGGGAATTCCGATCATCGTCACGAAGAACCCGTTCAGAAGGCCCACGGCAAGCCCCGACCCGATGGCCGCAGCCACCGCGACCGGCCAGGGTAGGCCCGCTTGCATCACCAGCCCCGCGACCAGCGCGGCGAGGGCCGTGGTCGAGCCGACAGACAGGTCAAGCTCGCCCGCCGAGATGACGAAGGTCATGGCGACGGCGATCACCGTGATCATCGCCGTGGTGCGGGCGATGTTGAACAGGTTGGTGACGCTCAGGAATCCGCTGTCGCCGATGGTGAAGCCGAAGAAGGCGAGCACGATGACGAAGAAGATGTAGACGACGTAGTTCTGCCACTGGATATCAGGCATGGACAGCGTCGGTCTGCTGGGCACGGTGGCCTTGGATTGCATGATGGAGTTCCTCCTCAGACGCCACGTTGCGGCGGTTCAATTCCTGCGAGATGCGCCCGCCATGCAGCACAAGGATGCGGTCGCTGATCGCCATGAGTTCTTCGAGTTCGGACGAGATCACCAGAACAGCCATCCCCGCATCGGCCATGCGGCGAACGGTATCGACGATTTCGGACTTGGCCCCGATGTCCACGCCGATCGTCGGCTCGTCCAGGATCAGAAGCCGCGGGCCACGGGCAAGCCACTTGCCAAGCACGATCTTTTGCTGGTTCCCGCCCGACAGAAGCCGCGCCAGCTTGTCCGGCCCGTCGGTCTTGATCGACAGGTCGCGGATGGTGCGGTTGACGGTCTGCAAGCCTTCGGCATCGCGCACGAAGAAATGGCGGGTGAAGCGTTGGAGGTTGGGAAGCAGGATGTTGTCCCGCACCGAATGGTCGAGGACGAGGCCCATCTTGCGCCGGTCTTCCGGCACCAGCGCAATGCCACGGTCGATGGCATCGGCCTGACCGCGCACGGGTTTGCCGTCAAAGACCACCTCGCCCGACAGGGCGGGGCGGCGGCCGAAGATGGTTTCGGCAATTTCGGTCCGGCCCGACCCCATGAGGCCCGCAAGACCCACGATCTCGCCGGGGCGGATGTCGAAGCTGACGTCGTTGATGCGGGTCGCAAGGCGCAGGTTGCGGACTTGCAGGATCGGCGCGGTGTCGTGACGGTCGCCACGGTCCTGCCATTCGAACGAGGCCGCGTTGCCCGCGCCGAGCATGGCATCGACGATCTCTTCGACGGTCAGGCGGGCGCAGGGTTCGGTCATCACCGTCTCGCCATCGCGCATGACGGTCACGCGGTCGCAGATGGTCAGGATTTCGGCCATGCGGTGCGAGATGTAGACGATGGTGATGCCGCTGGCCTTGAGCTTGCGGACCAGCACGAAAAGCGCCTCGGTCTCGGCTTCGGACAGGGAGGAGGTGGGTTCGTCCATGACCAGAATGCGCGCGTTCTTGGACAGCGCCTTGGCGATTTCGACAATCTGCATCAGGCCGACGCTCAGGTTGCCGACCAGTGTTTCGGGGTCGACATCGACACCAAGTTCCTGAAGGAGCAGGCGCGACTGGCGCACCATTTCGGAATTGTCGATGAACGGGGTTCCGGCGATGCGCGGTTCGCGTTTCAGCCAGATGTTCTGCGCCACGGTCAGCGTTGGCACCAGCGAGAATTCCTGGAATATCATCGCGATACCGGCGCGCGTCGCCGCAGTCGTGTCTGCCACGTCGACGGGCTGGCCGTCGATCAGCACGGTGCCGGAGTCCTTTTGGTAAACGCCGGTCAAGATCTTCATCAGCGTGGATTTGCCCGCGCCGTTGCCGCCCATCAGGGCATGGACCTCGCCACGCCGCAGGTGGAAGTGGACCCGCTTCAGCACCGGCACGTTGCCAAAGCTCTTCCGGATATCGGTCATTTCCAGAAAGTCATGGGTGGACATGGCGAACCTCGGGGCGAGAGAAGGAAAGGGGGGGCGCGGCAGGGAGCATGCCGCGCCCGAAGCCGCTTATTGCGACAGCGCGTCCGACATTTCGGCGGGCAGATCGACGCGGTAGATCGTCTTGTAGCCCTCGGGCAGGGTCGAGCGCGTCACCTTGAGCGGCGGCACGACGACATAGGACGGGGTCGTTTCGCCGATCAGCGCAAGCGCGCCGATGGTGGCTTCGGCCGTGCCCTGATCATAGGGGCGCTGCGACGAGATACCGGCGATGAAGCCGTTCTGCGCCATGTTGAGAGCGACGATCTGGTCGAAGTTCTCGTTCACGATCTTGAAGTCGGCGGGCGTGCGACCGGCAACGTTGGCGGCGGTCACGGCACCCATCGCGGGGATCGACCAGCTTGCATACATCCCGTCGAGAGTCGGGAAGCGGGCGAGAACGCCTTGCGCCACTTCCTGCCCCTTGTTCGGGTCGTTGTGACCGGCAGCGGCGACGACGTTCAGTTCGGGGTATTTCGCCATGACACGGGCGATGAAGCCTTCGTAGCGCAGGTTGGTCACGTAGAAGTCGTTGGCGAAATACATCGCAGCGACGTCACCCTTGCCACCCAGCGATTCCGCCAGAGCGTCGGCCAGATACATGCCGAGCGCGAGGTTGTCGGACGAGATGATCGCCGCATAGTCCTTGCCCGGGTCCATCCCGTCGACGGCCTGGTCGATGAACACCACCTTGGTGCCGGCTTCCGAGATCTTCTTGTAGGCCGAAGCGGTGGTCTGGCCGTTCAGCGGGATCGAGACGAGCAGGTCGGGCTTGAGCACCGAGATGGCTTCGAGGTCGGCGATCTGCTTGGCGTCGTCCCAGTTGGCGTTGGTTTCGGCAACGACCTTGATGCCCAGCTTTTCGAAGTTTTCCTTGAGGCCGATAAGCTGCTGGCTTGCCCAGTCGTCACCCAGCCAGCCCATCGAGATGGCGACGGTGAAGTTGCCGGCCTTGACCTTTTCGATCTGCGCGTCGGTCAGTTTGAGGTCCGAAGCGGGGAAACCCGGCTCGCCGCGCTGGCCGTCCGACACCACGACTCCGTCGAGGTTGTCGAGCTTGGCAAGCTCCATCGTCTTGGCAGACGGTTCCTTGTACCACATGGGGTGCTGGATATCGGCCGCGATTTCCGCAAGTGCGAAGCCCGGCACGACGGCGACGGTCATCGCCAGCGCAAGGCTCTTGAGTTTGAGGGCTTTCATGGGGGTCTTCCTCCTGGTTTATGGATGTGACGGACCCTCCCTCATCCTCCGAGGGCCGCGCCAAACTTGGGGTGAACTTTGGGTAGGGCGGTTGCCGCCGCGTCAGGACGCGGCGACAGCACCTTTCTTGCGGTCGAGCATGAATTCGCGCAGCGTCAGGGCCAGCCGCTCGGGCGCTTCCAGTGCAAGGCTATGCCCGCATTCCTGGAACACTTCCGACCGTTCGACGCCCTTGGCCACGTTCTCCATCTGCCCGCGCACCAGCTCGCCGAAGAATTCGGGGGCGCCGATGGTCAGGATGGGCAGATCGAGCTTCGACTTCTTCAGCTCGGCATTGATGCGCGCGTTCTTGAGGCCCGCGCGATAGGTTTCAAGGCAGCCGCGCAGACCGCCGGGGGCGGAAAGGCGGGCAATCCATTCGTCGATCGCCTCGTTGGTGATGGCGTTCGGGTTCCAGGTTTCGGCCTTGATCCAGAACTCCCAGAATTCCCGCTCGCGGCCCGTGATCAGCATCTCGGGCAGGTGGGGGATCCAGAAGAAGGGGATGTGCCAGACCCAGACGCCGCGCAGGTCGAACTGCGACGAGACGTTCGCGGGGGTGAAGTTGGACCACTCTTCCAGCCCCTCGCCCGACAGCAGCATCTCGCTGAACGACAGCGTCTTGACGCGGGCGCGTTCGGTGGCGGCCAGCGCATAGGCGAATTCCGCGCCACGGTCTTCGCCGTGAAGGTGGAATGTTTCGTGGCCCAGATGGGTCATCAGCGCGGCCACATCCTTGGCGTTGGTCACGCTGTCATAACCCTCTTCGGCCGGCGGCTTGTCGGTATCGCCGAAGCCGCGCAGGTCGGGAGCGACCACCGTGAAATACGGCGTGAGCAGCGGGATCAGCTTGTACCAGTAGAAATGGGTCTTGGGCGTGCCGTGTAACAGGAGGAGCGGTTCGCCCTGCCCTGCGGTCACGTAATGCATGCGGATGCCATTGACCCGCGCCCGCCCGTGTTTCACCGGCGCACCGGTATGATCGTAAATCTCGGCCATGCAGAACCTCCTCCTGCCTGCACATTTCTGAAATCAAATTTCGCAATGTTCAGAACAAATGTCAACAGCGATGCGCGATTGTTCAGTCAGCCGAATCCCTTGATTTCATTGGAGTTGCGCCAAGAACCGCTCAAAATCTGCGCAGAACTTGCCGGTTGCGCGCCGAATCAACGGGGCGGAGGAGGCGATCATTCGTAATGCCCGCCTCGCAGATGCCCAATGAAAAACCCCGGCCTTTCGGCCGGGGTGCGGATGATGTTGGCGCGGGTTCGGGCGGTCAGGTGATGTTGTAGATGCGCCGTGCGTCGTCTTGCGTGGCGATGGGGCGCCCCACCTCGCGCGCAATCTCTTGCACCTCTTGCAACAGTTCAAGGTTCGTCGGGTTGCGGTCGGGGCTGTAATGCAGCTCAAGCCCGGTCTTCACATGCCCGCCGAGTTCGATCGTGCGGCGGATCAGCGGGCGGTAGTCGTAATCCCCCTCGCCCCAGATCGAGATGAACCACGGCAGCTTGTGCTTGGCCTGCGAGATCATGTCGAGATAGTAGTAAAGACTTTCAAGCGACGGCTCCATGCCGCAGGTGCCGATGGGCTTCTCGCTGGTCAGGCCGTATTTGCCGACGAAGTAAAAGTCCCAGTTCGACCCTTTGGTGAACATGCCGCGGTCGACGTAGTGGCGGGCGACGCGCAGGTGTCCGGGTTCGTAGACGCCCCAGATCATGGCGATGTCGCGTTCGCGGCAGAACTTCACCTGACGGGCCACCTGCGTCAGATCCCAGCCATAGGCGCGGCCGACGGCATTGCCTTCGGCATCCTCGTCGATCACGAACTGGTCGATTCCGGTATCGACGACGGCGACCTGCACATTGGCGTATTTGTTCAGGTAATCGACATGCTCAAGCCCGCAGTCGTCCGGTGCGACGAGGTTGTTGTTGCAGGTGGTCGGATACCAGATCATGTCGGGGCGCGCTTTCAGGATGCGGTCCCACGCCAGCATGTAATCGTCGAAGGCCGCCTTGCCGAGCAGGTCGAAGTTGGTGTTGTGCACGTGGATGGCTGTGGCTCCGGCATCCCAGCAGCGGATCGCATCCTCCACCACCTCGTCATAGGTGACGGGGGTATTGGGGTTCATGCGCTTGGTGCGGACACCGTTCTGGTGGCTTTCGATCATCACCGGTTCGTCCCAAGCGGGCTTCATATCGGCGAAACGGTCAAGTGCTGTGGCCATGGCATCCTCCTCTTCTGTCCTTGGCCGGACGCGGGTTCCCCCTTGCGCGTCCTGTATGGGTGCCCGTCGGGGCGGTTACTTCACGATGGCGTTGCGCGACCTGCTCATGGTGGCGGCAACCGCGACGACAAGGACGCCGCCATAGACGATGCTCTGGGCCTGCGGGTCGACGCCGACCGCGGCGGAACCGACGGGGATGAGCGCGACGAACATCGCCCCGAAGACCACGTTGACAGGATTGCACAGGCCGCCGGTGATTGCAGTCCCGCCGACCAGCGCAGCCGCGATCGAGGGGACAAGCAGATCACTGCCCAGACCGATGGACGAAGCGGCCCCGCTGATCGAGATGACGCACAGCCCCGCAAGCCCCGCAAAGAACCCCGACAGGCCGAAAGCCAGCACCTTGAGCGCGCGCACGGGTTGGCCGGACAGGGCGGCGGCGCGTTCATTGTAACCGATGGCCGACAGCCCCTGACCCGATGCGGTGAAGCGCAGGAAAGCCCAAAGCGCCACGGCCAGAAGGACCGCGATGTAGAAAGCGACGGGAAGGGTCCAGACCTGCACGGCAAACAGCCAAGCTACGACATCCATGTTGTCCATCACATAAACGACATTCGACCCCGTCACCACAAGGGATGCGGCCTGCATGACGCCCAGTGTCCCGAGCGTCAGCGCGAAGGAGGGTATCTGCGTGTAGACCAGAACCAATCCGTTCCCCACGCCGATCAGCGTGACCACCGCAAGGCAGAGCAACGGCGACGCCACCCCGAGCGGGCCGAGCGTCAGGGCCGAAAGGATCGCGCAGAACAGGCCGGTGGCCGCGTTCGACAGGTCGATGGAGCCGATTTGCAGCACCACGCACTGACCAAGCGCCACCAGAAGGATCGGCGTCGCCTGCTGCGCGATGATCGACGGGCCGCCCCCGCCAAGGAATTCGGGCACGGCAAGCGCCACGAGCGCGAGCAGCCCCGCAAAGATCGCCGCCGGCCCGAGGGCGTGGCGCATCTGCCCGAAACGGGCCGCTCCGATGCTGATCGCGGTCATACCATCTTCTCCAGCAGGTCGAGTGTGGTGGGGTCATCCGTGGCGGTATCGAAGCGGGCGCTGATCCCGCCGTCGCGCATGACGACGATCTCGTGGCCAAGGTCCAGCGCCTCTTCCAGCGTGTCGGCCAGCAGCAGGACCGCCGCCCCCTCGGCACAGGCCGCACGGATGCAGGCGTTGACGGCAGCCCCCGCACCGGGATCCAGCCCGCGCAGGGGATGGTCGAGCAGCAGGACCCGCGGGTTGCGGGCCAGCCATTTGGCAAGCACCACCTTTTGCTGGTTCCCGCCCGAAAAGCGCTCCAGCGGCAGTTCGGGCAGACGCGGGCGGATGTCGAGCCGTTCGAACCAAGCGCCCGCCAGCGCCTTGCGTCGCGCAGGGGACAGCCACCAGGGCGCTTCGTGCGGAACAAGCGTCAAGTTGCGCGCCGCCGACAGGCCACCGACCGCACTTTCGACGCCGCGTTCGGCGGGCAGATAGGCCAGCCCCGCGGCAATCGCCTTGCGCGGGGTCCAGTCCGTCACCGGCTTGCCGTCAAGGATCATGCGGCCCCGGTCATGCCCTTCGACACCGAAGAGCGACCGCACCAGCGCCTCGCGCCCTGCGCCGAAGGTTCCGACGACCGCAGTGATCCGCCCCGCATGCAGATCGAGGTCTACGTCGCGGAAATGCCCGGGCCGCCCCAATCCCGAAGCAGAGAGCACGGGACGCGAGGTCACGGCAGGCGCAACGTCGCGGATGCGGGCATGGCGGTCCTTGCCGATCATCAGGCGGTAGAGATCGGCCTCTGTCACGCCCGCGACCGGACGGTCGGCGACCAGTTCGCCATGCCGCATGACGACGATGCGGTCGCAGATGCGAAGCACCTCTTCCAGACGATGCGAGACGAAGATGACCGAGCCGATCTCGCGCAGGCGGGCGATTTCGGCCTCGAGCACTTCGGTTTCCGCCTTTTCCAGAACCGAGGTCGGCTCGTCGAGGATGACCAGCGGTGCCCCTCCCTGCGCCGCGGCGCTTTGACAGGCAAGGTGGATGGTGCGGGCGATTTCCACCATCTGCCGTTCGGCAAAGCTCAGGTCGCTGACCGGCGTGTCAGGCGGGATGTCGCTGCCGATGCGCGCCAGAACCTCGGACGCCTCGCGTCTTACGGTGGACCAGCGATAGATGCCGCCGCGCACGGCTTGCGATCCGGCCCGCACGGCACCCATGACGATGTTTTCCGCCACCGACAGGTTGGTGAACAACGACTGTTCCTGATGCACGATCCCCACGCCCTGCGCGGTGGCATCGAGCGGGCCGCGAAATGCGACGGCGCGGCCGTTCAGTTCCATCCGGCCCTGATCGGGAAGATGGACACCCGTCAGCATCTTGAGCAGGGTGGACTTTCCCGCACCATTCTCGCCGATCAGGCCGACGACCTCGTGGCGGCTGATCGACAGGGAAAGGGATTTCACCGCAGCGACCGTCCCGAATGTCTTGGAAATCGCGTCGAGCCTGAGGATCGGCGCAGCTTTCACCCGGGATGCGTCAGGTGCGACAATGCCGGTCTGTATCATTTGAACACCCGAAGTCTTTCGCGCTGCGACCATCCCGCCGCGACGACTGCCGCCACAAGGACAAGGCCCGACACGCCGGATTGGATGGACGGATCGACCCCCGCAAGGATCAGCCCGTTGTAAAGCGTCGACAGGATCAGCACGCCCGTCACCGTGCGCAGCGTGCCGCCGCGACCGCCGCCAAGCGGCGTGCCGCCGATGACGATGGCGGCCAGCGTCAGGAACAGCATCCCCACGCCGACATTCGCCGCCCCCGCCCCGAGGGCGAGGCTCCCGACGACGCCGGCCAGCCCGCTGCAGGCTCCGGCAAAGGCGAAAAGGATGACGACGAAGGTCGAGACGGGAATGCCCGTCATCCGCGCGACGGCCTCGTTGTTGCCGATGGCATAGGCGGCGCGGCCAAGGCGGGTCATCCGCTCGATCAGCACACCAAGGGCGGCCACGCACAGGGCCAGAAGAAAGCTGTTGGGAATTCCCGCAAGCGTGGCCGTGGGCCATGCGACAGCGGACTCGTTCGTCAGGAACGGGATCATCTCGTAGCCGAAAAGCACCGCGGCGATGCCAAGGCCCACATACCAGATCCCAAGCGAGACGATGAAGGACGGCACTTTCGCCAGGACGTGGATCGCGCCGGTCAGCGCACCGAGCGCGGCCCCGACCGCAAGCGCGGCAGGCCAAGCCAGCCAGCCGATATCGGCGGTTTCCCTGCTGTTGGCAGAGAGCAGCACGAAGGTCATCCCTGCCGCGCCCATAACGCCTTCGACCGACAGGTCGATGCGTCCGGTCAGGACGACCGCACTTGCCCCGACGCCGAGGATCACCGGAATGGATGCGGTGTTGAGGATCGTGGCAAGGTTCGTGAGGGTCGGGAAATGCGTCGGGTTCAGGATCGAGAACACGGCGACGAGGCCGAGGAGAATCACGACTTCGGCCAGCCCGCCGCGCCATTTGGTGGCCGCGCCCCGCTTCGTCGTCGCGCCGCCGGTTCCTGTAAGGGTGGTCATTTGCCGCTCCGGGAAATGAGGGCCGCCGCCCGGTCAGTCCGGGCGGCGGCAAGTCACGCGTGACGATCAGCCCTGCGGCGCAGCGACGGGGCCGCCGACGAGGTCCATGAACGGGTCTTCGACCAGCCGGTCGAGCCAGGTCGGATCAATGCCGCCGTTTTCCTGGAAGGTCGCCGCGTTCGACGGGGTGACGCAGTCGATGGCATATTGGCCGTGACGCTGCTCTTCGCTCAGTTTCGCCACGTCAAGCTCGCCCACGGCGGCCTTGTAGGCGATCAGAAGGCCCGTTGCCGCCGCCTTGTAACCGCGGTGGAAGGAGGAACCCGCCACCACGTCGCCGTCGGGCTGGTTGACCATCAGGTCCACGACCGGCGGATAGGCACCCTCGCCCGAGAATTTCACCTCGTCGATCATGCCGGCTTTCTTGATCGCCTCGTAGGCGCCAAGCATCATGCCGTCATCCGCGGTCCAGACGCCGTCGATCTGGTCGCCGTATTTGGCGACGAGTTGCTGCGTCGTCTTCAGGGCGATCGCCTGATCCCAGTTCGCGGGCTGCTCGTCGAGAAGGGTGATCTCGGGGTAGTCCTTGATCACGTTCTTCAGACCGGCGACGCGCTCCTGGCTCACGGTGCTGTCGAGAACGCCCGGAAGCGCGATGATGCCGCCCTTGCCGCCCATCTTTTCCACCAGCGCCTTGGCACCGCATTCACCGGCAGTCACGCCGTTGTAGGTGCCGAAGGCGACGAAGTGGTCGCCGACCTGCGACGGCTCCATATTCGGGGGCATGTTCCACCACACCACCATGTAGCCACCGTTCTGCTTCACGGTATTGGCGATGGCGGGCACGTCCGAAGCGGCCAGCGGGTTGGTCACGAGGACGATCTTCTTGCCCTTGGCGGCCAGCGCCTGGATGCCCGCGATCTGCGTCTGCGAGCTGCCGTTGGATTGCACGATCTCGACCGGCAGACCAAGCTTCTCGCCCAGCGCCTTGGACCCTTCGATCCAGGATGCCATGTAGGGGTTCGTTGCGTTGATCACCGTCGTGACGAGCACGATATCGGATTTGTCATAGGTCGGTTGCGACACTTCGGCCTGCGCGGCGCCACCCAGCGTGAAAGCGGAAAGCGCGGCAAGGGTCATCGCTCCGTGGCGGAGCTTTGCCCCGACACCGGACTTCAAGGTGCTGTTCATTTGGTTCCTCCCAGAATGACGACTGAACATATGTAAATCGTCTTTTATATATGTGCATGGACATTTGTTAGACTGTCAACAGAAATGTTCGCTCCGCTTCGCAGAAAAAACACGCGACAGCGCCGCAGCCGGCCGAAGCGCGCAGGACGGCAGCTAACCTTTTGAAAAATATAGTTTTGCCTCTGGACAAGAACGAAGTTGAAGCGGATGACGGCAGGACTGCTTCCGCTTCCGCTCACGCGGTCCCAAGGGGTCGGACGCAAGCCGCCCACAGCCATAGGGAGATCGGCGCGGAGAAGAGTCATCCGATGCGCGATTCTGCCCTATGCTACGCCACAGTCGCCGCGCGGGATTCGACCCGTCATTCCGGCTGCGGACCGTCCGCCGGACCCGAGGCGAGATGCTCGGCCACAATGGAATCGGTGATGAGCACATTCGGCCCGAGCAGCCGGAGCGCGGCGCGTATCGCCGCGATCTTGCTTTCCCCGCCCGAGGCGAGCACCACCTCTTTCGCGCCGCGCAGATCGGCGGGATGGATGGCAAGGACACGGTCGTTCACGGGATGGTCGATGACCCTGCCGTCGGCGTCGATGAAGCGGCACAGGACGTTGCCAACCGCACCGGCCCTTTCGAGCGACGCGATTTCCTCGTCGCCGAGCAGGCCGTATTGCCCGAAAAGGGACTCTGCCTCCCAATTCCCGACCGATACCACCGCAAGGTCGAGCCTGCGCGCACGGTCGAACACCTCGGCGATGCCGCCGTGATCCATCAGGGACCGGCCGACGGCCGCATCGGGCGCAAAGACCGGAGCCGCGATCATGTAGCATTCCGCCGATAGCCGATTGGCAAAGCGCCATGCGAAATCGCAAGGGTTCACGCGGTCAACCTTTGTCAGCCCGCCCAGCATGGAGATGACCGACACGCCCGATGGCTCGCGCCGTTCGACCGAGGGCAAACTGGCGGTCAGCGTGTTGCCCCAGCCCAGCCCCACGGTCATGCCCGACCGGATGCGCCGCGACAGATACCCCCCCAGACGCCGCCCGATGATCTGCGACACGTCTGCCGGATTCTGTGGCGCGGGCACGACAATCGCCGTGGTCAGCCCGAAGCGTCGCTCCAGCCTTCCTTCGAGTTCGCGGCAGCGGGACAGGCGGGCCGTCACCGTCACCTGAACCGATCCGTCCGCCCGCGCCAGCGACAGGATGCGCAGCACCTTCGACCGGCTGATCCCGACGATATGGGCGATGTCGTCCTGGGTCTTGCCCTCCATGTAATAGAGCCAGCAAACCCGTGTCTTCATGTGGTCGGCCCTGTCCCTGGCGGCCAGAGCCGGTTCCCCCGCTTCGAACTCGAGGTCCGGGGAGTTCGTCGCCTTTGCCATGCCGTGCCCCATCCCGTTGACGACGCGCCCCGTGCCCTGACTGCCGGTGCGCCCGAGGCGACCGGCAGGACAGGTGCCGCTCAGCCCTCGCGTGCATCTCTCCATGACAGGAACAGCATCATCCCGATGATGCCCCCGCCCAGAAAGGCGTGCTGCGCGTTGGTGCTGACATTGTTGAGTTGCAGGATGTTGGTCAGGATCGACACGATCAGCACACCCGACAGCGCACCGAACACGCTTCCCACACCGCCTGCCAGCCGCACGCCGCCGACGACGACCATCGTGATGGCGATCAATTCGTATCCGATACCGGCATTCGGATCACCGATGCCAAGCCTGCTTGCCCCGACGACACCCGCCGTCGCCGCCAGCAGACCGCTGATGACATAGACGGAAATCTTGATCCACAGCACCTTCATTCCGAACAGCTTCGCCGTCTCCTCCGAACCGCCCACGGCAAAGACATGCCGGCCATAGCGCGTGTGGTTGAGCACGACATAGGCCCCGAGGAACACGAGCACCAGAAAGAGGACGCCATTGGGCACGCCCGCGACCTTGCCGCGCGCGATGGCCACGAAGCTTTTCGGGATGCCTTCGAACAGGGGCGCGCCATTGGTCATGAAATAGATGACGGACCGCGCCCCGATCATCGTCGACAGGGTTGCGATGATCGGCTCGACCCGGCCTTTCGTGACCAGAAGACCGTTGACCAGACCGATGGCCGCGCCGAACAGCAGCGCGCATGCGATCGCCACGATGACGGGATAGCCTGCGGCCATCATCAGCGCCGCGGTGACGTTTCCGATCCCCATCACCGACCCGACCGAGAGGTCGATTCCCCGTGCAAGGATGACGAACATCATGCCCACCGCCACCAGCGCGGGTTCGGCGGCGTATTGCAGGATGTTGAACATGTTGTTGGTCTGCAAGAACCTGTCGGAACTGATCGCGCCGATCGCCAGCAAGGCCAGCACGACCAGCGCGGGCGCAAATTCCGCATAGGACGCACGCCTTCTGGCCCTGCCCCCGTGCGACGCCGCATTCAATATCACGTCCATCTTTCGCTCCACCTGATGCCTTGGTTCCTGTTGGGAAAGCCGTAACGCCGCCTTCGCGGACCGGCGGTTAGTTCGACAATGCCTTCGACAGGATCTTTTCTTCGGTCAGCTCCACACCGGACAGGATGCCGCTGACCTTGCCGTTGCGGATCACGACGACCCTGTCGCACATCCCGATCAATTCGAGCATTTCGGACGAATACATCAGAACCGGCAGGCCGCTGTTCGCAAGCGCGCTGATTTCCTTGTAGATCTCGACCTTTGCCCCGATGTCGACGCCCCGTGTCGGCTCTTCGAGCAGGATCGCCCGATAGGACCCGACGAGCCACCGCCCGAGCAGCGCCTTTTGCTGGTTGCCCCCGCTCAGGCTGCCGATCTTGGAATGGGTCCCGCTTGTCTTGATGCCCAGCCGCTTGATCACGTCCTTCGACGCCGCCTGCGCCTCGCGCTTGCGGACCACGAAGCCGAGCCGCGAGAAATGGGATTTCAACACGCTGGCGACCAGATTGAAGCCGACCGTCTTGTTGAGGAACAGCCCGTCGTGCTTGCGGTCCTCGGGGACATAGGCCAAGCCCTGCGCGATGCTCGTCTTGGGCGTCCGGATCGCCAGCACGTCGCCGTCGACCTCGATGGTGCCCGAAGTGACATGCTTCAGCCCGAACATGGCCTTGATCACCGAAGTGGCCCCCGAACCTTCAAGTCCGGCGATGCCCAGAATCTCCTTGCGGCGCACGTCGAACGTCACCTTGTCCAACTCGCCTTCGACCGACAGGTCCGTGACCTTCATCGCGACGGCATTCTCGGGCAAGGTGCGCTGCGGATAGAGCGCGGGGAGATCGCGCCCGACCATGAGCTTGACGATCTCTTCCTCGGTGATGTTGTCGATGTCCTCGGTGCGGATGAGCCGCCCGTCGCGCAGGACCGACACGCGGTTTGCGACCTGGAATATCTCGCGCATGCGGTGCGAGATGTAGATGATGCTGACACCCTTCTTCTTCAATTCGCCGATCATCGAGAAAAGCGCGTCGATCTCGCCCTGGTTCAGGTTGGCGGTCGGTTCGTCCATGATGACGATGGAAGCCTTGCGCTTGTGAACGGCACGGATGATTTCGACCATCTTCCGCGACGACGGTGACAGGTGGCGCATCTTTTCGGTCGCGTCGATCTTGAGTCCCAGCGCGTCGATCTGTTTCTGCGCGCCTTCGTAAAGCGCCTTCCAGTCGATGAGGAACCGATTTTTGCGCGGCTCCATTCCGGCATAAAGGTTTTCCGCGACGGTCAGGTCGGGGATTTCCTGGATTTCCTGAAACAGCGTGGCGACGCCGCCGATCTGTGCTTCGTAGGGGCTGTGGAATTCGACCTTTTCGCCATTCAGATACATGACGCCTTCATCGGCGCGATGCACACCCGAGATGATTTTAATGAGCGTGGATTTACCCGCGCCGTTTTCACCCATCAGAGCATGAACCTCGCCCTTCCGGAGCGACAGGTTCAGATCGGCGAGGACCTTGTTGGCACCGAATGTCTTTGAGACACCCTGAATTTCAAGCGCATTCATCTGCATTTTATGCCGCCTCGTTCTTTTGGGCCAGAAGGACGACGAAAATGATGATCATCGCCAGAATGAATCTTTGGAACCAGATACCCATGCCCAAGAGGACAAGGTAATTCAGCATCACGGCGCTGACCGTTGCCCCGAGGAAGGCACCCAGCACCGTGCCCTTGCCGCCGACAAGGCTGCCGCCGCCAAGGACGACTGCGGCAATCGCCATGATCACCATCTCGACCGGCGTGCCGCCGGTTGCGGCCGTGGCGGGCTGGAAGGTCCCCATGCGGGCAAAGGTCAGGTATCCCGCCAGCGCGGCCAAAGTGCCGCTGACGACATAGACCGAACACAGGACCAGATTGGTATTCACGCCGATGTTGCGTGCCGCGTTCTTGTTGGAGCCGACCGCATAGACGTTCTTGCCATAGGTCGTGTTGGTCATCACCCACCAGAACAGGGCCACCACGACGATCATCACGGCTGCCGGAATGGGGATGCCCGCGATCGCACCGCCGCCGATCTCTTTGAAAAGCGGGTCGATCCCCTGCGGCGCGACCGCATTGCCTTCGGTGTAGGTCATGACGATGCCGGTCATGATGCCGCCGGTCGCAAGCGTTGCGATGAAGGGTTGCATCTTGCCGTAGACGCAGAGCACGCCGTTGATCACGCCAAGCCCCGCACCAAGCAGCAGGGCCAGAAGAAACGCGTTCCCCGCCGAAACCCCCGAGCCGAGCAAGAGCATGGTGCACAGCCCGACAAGCTGCATGATGGCGCCGATCGACAGGTCGATCCCGCCGACGATCAGCACCAAGGCCATGCCGATTGCGACGATGCTCAGATATGAGCCCTGACGGCTCAGGTTGAAAAGGTTGTCCGAAGTCAGGAAGAACTCGGTGAACAACGGGGCGACCGCAAATGCCAGACAAAGAAGAATGACCAGCGTTGCTTCCGACCGATAGTCGCCCAGCCAGCCTGCGACTCCGTTCTGCGTTTGAGATTTCTGCATTTTATCCCCGTTTCCACGGCCTGATCCGAAGGGACCGGCGGGTTTTCGTTTCTGCGTCGCGCATGACGGTGCGCGCGACCCCGCAGGGCCGTTCCGTGGTGTGACGTGTCGAGCATGGTTGGTGTCGGGTCCGGCAGGACGGCCAGTCCCCGGGCGGAAGGTGCCCGCACCGTTGCGTGCGGGCACCCTCTTTGCGGTCAGGCTGCGCGGTAGCCCGCCTGGGACTGCTTCGCGATGCCGTAGATTTCCCGCGCTTCCTGCTGCGTGGCGAGCGGACGGCCGACTTCGCGGGCGATGTCCTGCACTTCCTTGAGCAGTTCGAGGTTGGTCGGGTTGCGGGCGGGGTCGTAGAACAGTTCGAGACCGGTCTTGACGTGGCCGCCCAGTTCGATCGTGCGGCGGATCACGTCGCGGGTGTCGCGGTCGCCTTCGCCCCAGATCGAGATGCACCAGTTCAGCTTGTGCTTCGAATAGGTCTCCATCATGTCGAGATAGTAATAGAGGCTTTCGAGCGTCGGCATCATGCCCGACGTGCCGATCGGCTTCGTCGAGGTGAGGGCGTATTCGCCGATCAGGTAGAAGTCGTAGAACGAACCGGGCGTGTACATGCCCTGATTGACGTAGTGCATGGCAAGCTTCAGCTGGCCGGGTTCGTAGACGCCCCAGATGATGCTCATGTCACGGCCCAGCGCCAGATCGACCTGCCCCGCGACGCGCTTGTAGTTCCAGCCGTATTCACGGCCCTGGATGTGGCCGCGCGCATCGACATCGAAGGCGAACAGGTTGATACCCGTGTCGATGCAGGCGATGTTCACGTTGTGCGTGCGGTTCAGGATTTCGCTGTGCTCGAGCCCGTGCTCGTCCTCGGTGCAGTTCAGCACGTTGCAGGTCGTCGGATACCACGTCATGTCGGGACGGGCCTTGAGGATGCGGTCCCATGCGGGCTTGTAGTCATCCACCGCGGCCTGACCGGTCAGGTTGAAGTTGGTGTTGTGCACGTGGATCGCGCAGGAACCGGCATCCCAGCAGGCGATCGCATCTTCGACGACTTCGTCGTAGGTGCGCGGCGTGTTGGGGTTCATTTCCTTGGTGCGTTCGCCGTTGAGGTGCGATTCAATGATCAGCGGGGTATCCCAGCCGGGCTTGCGGTTCACGAATTTGTCGAGGGACGTGGCCATCGTAAAGGTTCCTCTCTGGATAGGGATGCGCGTCAATCCTCCCGATCGACGCGCATCGGGTTGAAGGCTCGGCGCGTCAGTTGGTGTATTCTGCGGCGTTGTCCTTGGTGATCAGCGGCTCCTGGTACCAGATGTGCGGATCGATCACGGCACCCTCGGCAACGGCCAGAGCCGCGTCGACCACAGTGGTCATGTCCGATTCCCAGAAGACCGAAGCTTCGGCGGCGGAACCGTTCAGGATTTCCTGGACGAGATCTTTTTGGCCATCGACGCTGACCATCACCACTTCGTCCTCGCGACCGGCGCTGCGCAGCGCTTCAAGCACGCCCATGCCCATTTCGTCGTTCATCGCGTAGATGCCGTCGATGTCGGGGTTGGCTTGCAGCAGGTCGACCGCGGCGGTCATCGCCGGCATGCGGATCCACGCGCCGGACTGTTTGCCCACGACCTTGATGTCGGGATACTTGTTGATGACTTCCATGAAGCCGCCCAGACGGAATTCATAGTTCGACGATTCGACCACACCTTCGATGATGATGATGTTGCCTTTGCCGCCCAGACGGTCAGCCATGTACTGGCCCAGCAGTTGGCCGTTGTACCAGTCATCGGGGCTGATGAAGGACGTGTACTTGATGTTCTTGGCGCTGTCGTCCGGAATGCCCGAGTTGTTGATGATCAGCGGGATACCGGCAGTGTTGACCGCCTCGTAGGCCGGATAGACGGCGGTGCCCGACAGGCTGCTTGCGACGATCACGTCGGGCTTGCGCTGGATGAGGCTTTCGATGTTCGCGATCTCGACGCCCACGTCACCCGTGCCTTCGGTCACGAAGCAGGTCACGTTCGAGTATTTCGCGCAGTTCGATTTGAAGGTCTCGACCATGTTGATGCGCACGGGATGGTTCATCACCACCTGCGAGAATGCCAGACGGATCGGATCGCCCTTGCCGTAGACGCCCTTCTTCTCGCCCTCGCGCGCCTTGGCGACGAAGTCGTCCTTGGACATGTAGTTCGGGTCCTTCAGGATCGATTCCGGCGTCGGGTCATAGGCCGACTTGAAGGTAAGCCCTTCGGCATTCGCCGCGAGGCCAAAGGCGCTGATGATTGTAGCGCTGGCCAGCGACAAGGCAAGCCGATTGGGTTTGAACATCTTGGTCATGGTCGTTTTTCTCCTCCTTGGTGGTCTTGTGCGTTCGGGATCGGTCTGGACCCGGCTGCCGAAGTTCACGACTTCGGGCAGACGGATTGTCAGGCCATCGGCGGAACGGCCGGACGGTAGGTCGCGGCCCTGCGGCCGGAACTGCCGCGCCGTGCGCTGGCCCCGCCGACAGTGACGTCGGCACCAAATTCCAGAAGGAAAACCGAAAGAACGACGTGATCGGATACTGCCTGATCGGCACCGTTCGCCTTGGAACGGATACGGATTTGCTGCGGAACCCTGTTGCAATCGAAAGTCACGGCGTCGACTCCTCCCTGAATCGGCTTGAACATATGGATATGGGATTTTGTAACTTGGTCAACATAAATGTTCAGACAAAGTTAAACGGATCAGAGCAAGTGTTCGGGAAAAGCAGAAATCGGCGAAGAAACACAGGGATTTCGGGAGTCGACGATCTGAACATTAAGCCTATGAAAAAATCAATATTTCACTCTTTTTTCACTGCGATTGGACGAAGAAGATCGCAGTCAAGAGATTGCCTTTAAAGCGACTCGCCTTTTACAGGGTATGAACATTTTGTATTTTAAAATACACAATGTTCACATCTAAGCTTGGCGGACCCGCATTGGCAGGCTCCGCAAATGAACGGCATCGCGCGGAATATCGGCGCGTGGCCCAGGCCAACGGCCAGTCGGCCGGCAACGGCGGGTCACGCCCTGCCCGATGCGACCCGCTCTGCCCCCGGATACAGGCAGTCTGCAAGCGTGCTGCGGTTCAGGTCTGAAATGAAGGCAGCCTCGGCCTGCACAAGGCGGGATCTGAGACGGCACTGCGGCGTCAGCGTGCAATTCCCGCCGCCTGCGCCAAAGCACTCCACCAAAGCCTGATTGGCCTCGAGCAGCGCCACAACCTCGCCCAGCCGGATTTCCGCCGCCGGACGCGCCAGCAACGCGCCGCCCTGCCCGCCCCTGCGCGTCTTCAGCAGACCATGTGCGGCGAGGGTAGAGATGACCTTGGCCAGATGGTTGCGCGAAACGCCGAATTCGTCGGCAAGGTCGGTGGCGGAAAAGGCGCGGGCCGGATCGCCCGCCATCCTCATGAGGATCCGCAGGCCGTAATCGGTGAAGGAGGTGAGGCGCAAGGTCGCGGGCTCCGTTTCGGTATTTTAAATGCGTATTAGTGGGCGCTATGCTTGGTCAAGACAAATCCCGAAGGAAACGTCATGACCCGTTCGACAGCCCGCCAGATGCGGGCATGGACCGGACCCGCCCTGCTGACCTATGGCTTCCGGCCTTTCTTTCTTGGTGCGGCGCTCTGGGCGCTGGTTGCCATGCTGATCTGGGTGCCCGTGGTGACGGGGGCGCTGTACCTGCCGAGCGCATTCGATCCGGTCACGTGGCATGCGCATGAATTCCTTTTCGGCTACCTTGGTGCGGTGATCGCGGGCTTTCTTTTGACAGCCGTGCCGAACTGGACGGGACGCCTGCCCATCGTCGGCGGGCGGCTCGGTCTGTTGGCGCTGGTCTGGATTGCGGGACGCATCGCCATCGCCTTCTCGGCGCGGATTCCGGCCGTTGCGGTCGCGGCCGTGGATCTTGCCTTTCCGCTCCTCCTCGCACTTGCCATCGGGCGCGAGATCGTGGCGGGCAAGAACTGGCGCAACCTCGCCGTGCTTTTCATGCTCGGGGCGTTCACGGCGGGGAACGCCGCCTTCCATTACAGCGCGATCAGTGGCGGCTTCGCGGCGCAGTCGGCAGGCTTGCGGCTTGGTCTGGGCGCGGCCGTGTTGATGATCGGCGTCATCGGCGGGCGGATCATCCCGTCCTTCACCCGCAACTGGCTTGCCAAGCGCGGTCCGGGGGCGCTGCCCGCACCGCCGATGCAGCGCTTCGACAAGGTGGCGCTCGGCAGCCTCGCACTCGGCCTGCTGGTCTGGACCGCGCTGCCGGACCATCCGGCAACCGGCATCCTCCTGCTGCTGGCCGGTGCCCTTCATGCCGCACGGCTTGCGCGGTGGGCGGGCCACCGCACGTTGGCCGAACCTTTGGTCGCCGTGCTGCATGCCGGCTATGCCTGCCTTCCGCTCGGCGCATTTGCCCTCGGTGCCGAGGCGCTTTGGCCCGACACTTTTGGCATGGCCGCTGCGCAACATCTCTGGATGGCGGGGGCCACTGGTTTGATGTCACTTGCCGTGATGACACGCGCAACGCTCGGCCATACGGGCCAGACCCTGACCGCAGGTCGCGGCACCGTCACGATCTATCTGGCACTCGGCCTTTCCGTCCTTGCCCGCGTCGCGGCAGGGGCCATGCCCGGGGTCTACACGCCGCTGATCTGGATCGCCGCGACAGGCTGGATCACCGCCTATGCCGGTTTCGCCCTGCTCTACGGCCCGTTGCTCATCCAGTCGCCCGCTGCAAAAAGCGCCGCCCGGTGACGAGGCCGCAAAGGCCGCCAACCGTCCACTGCGACAGGGATAGATGCAACTGCGATGGAAAAGTGGTGGCGAGGGGGGGACTCGAACCCCCGACCCCATGATTATGAGTCATGTGCTCTAACCAGCTGAGCTACCTAGCCACTGGCGGGGTCACTAAGGCCAGCGGGGCGGGGCGTCAAGCCGAATCGTCAGGCTTTTCATGCGCCACGCGCGGGCGGCCCGAGGCGGTGGCGGTGACGGTGGCTTCGATGAACATGGACTGGCCTTCGACCTCGGCCTCGCGGATGTCGCGGGTGGTGGTGATGCGCAGCTCTTCGGCCCCGGCGGCGCGGGCGCGGGTGCTGGCTTCGGCCACGAGGGCGGCTTCCATCGCGTCGAGTGCGGCTTCGCGGGTGGTGAAGAGTTTCAGCCCCTCGGGCAGGTGGGCGGTGAAGCGGCCCTCGCCCTGGCTGCTGACAAGGCCGGTCACGCGCTGGCTGACCTGCCCCACCACCGCACCGATGGCATTGGCGACGCCTGCATGTTCGGGCAGGATCATCCGCGTGTGCAGCCGCTCGCCCACCGCGCCGTAATAGGACGGGGCCGAGGCGCCCAGCCCGATCACCGGCACGCCAAGGCGCAGCGACACCTCGACCACGCCGCGATGCTGGGCAAGGCCCGAGGCGGTCAGGCGATGGCGGGCCAGCGTATCGGGGTTTTCGCCCGCGAAAGCCGCATCCTCGCCGAAGGCCGCTTCCAGAAGGCAATCCACGGTTTGCGCCGTCAACTGGTCGATGATCGCGCGGGCCAGCGTGTCCGCATCCGGCGCGAAACGCTCGCCCCGCCCGTTGCGGCGCTTGGCCAGCAGGCGCACCGCCTTTTCCGCCGCCACCGCGTCCCACGAGGCGAGACGACCGAGAACATGGCTCGCATCCGAAGGCGTCACGCCCGAGACCATCACCAGCCCCCGCGCTACCAGCCGCTCGAGCGCCGCAACCTCGAGCCGCGAGGTCAGCACCTGTTGCACCGGCATGGGATGGGTCAGCCGCCCCAGCACGGCCAGATCGCGCGGGCCAAGCCCGCCCGCATTGCCGCCCATCGGAATGGCGAAGCGCCCGTCATGTTCGCCCACGGCATCATTCGTCAGCCAGCGGTCAAGCGCGGCATGGACCATCGGCCCGTGATCGACGGCGAGCAGCGAGACGGGCACCAGACGGCGCGGGCCAAGGCGCAGGCCACCGTCCAGCCCTTCGGTGATCAGATGCACCTCGGAGTCGCCGCCCAAGCCCGTCGTCCGCATCGCCACGGCTTCCACCATCGTGCGGAAGCCGCCGACGCGGGCGCCCTGCGGGTCGATTTCCGGCAGGCCACCACGCAGCAGCGCCACGTCGGTCGTGGTGCCGCCGATGTCGGACACCAGCGCATCGCTTTCCCCCGTCAGCCAACGCGCACCGACGATGCTGGCGGCGGGGCCGGAGAGGATCGTCTCGATGGGCCGCTCGCGCACCATCGCGGCAGAGATCAGCGCCCCGTCACCGCGCACGACCATCAGGGGGGCGGAGATGCCCACGGCGACGAGATGCCGTTCGCAGGCGGCGACCAGACGGTCGATCATCCCGATGAGCCGCGCATTCAGCACTGCCGTCAGCGCCCGCTTGGGACCGTTGAGCTGGGCCGAAAGCTCGTGCGAGCAGGTGACGGGACGCCCCGTCACGCGGCGGATCAGATCGCGCGCCGCCACCTCATGCGCGGGGTTGCGGGTGGCGAAGCGGGCGGCGACGGCAAAACCCATGACGCTGTCGCCTAGGGCGGCCACCTCGGCCTCCAATGCCGCAAGGTCGAGCGGGGCGGTTTCGGTGCCGGCGTGGCTGTGCCCTCCGGCAAGGCGGACCACGGGGTCGCCCTTGAGCGCCTCGGTCAGGCCGCCACGGTCCAGATCGCCCTCGTCGAAGCCGATGAAGACCAGCGCGACGCGGCCCCCCTGCCCTTCGACTAGCGCATTGGTGGCAAGCGTGGTGGACAGCGACACAAGCGCCACTTCGGCGGTGCGGATGCCCGCGCCTGCAAGGGCGGCATCCACCGCCTTGCCGATGCCGATGGCAAGGTCGCCCCGCGTGGTCAGCGATTTGGCCGAACCGATCACGCGGTCGGCGGCTTCGTCCACGATCACCGCGTCGGTATAGGTTCCGCCCGTATCGACGCCCAAGAAATAAGCCATGCAACCGCTCTCCGTTTCACGCTTCCTGCACCTAGTGCGAAGCGAAGGCGAGGTCAGCCCCCGCTGCGACATGTTTCGTCGGAAAGCGGACAAGAGGGGAAAGCGGTCCGGCGGGTGAGGCCCGTGGGTTCGCTGCGCGGCGAAGAGCGCGGCAAGGGCGGTTTCGCTGCGGGCTTCGCTGCGCAGCAAATGTTTCGGAACAACGGGTTGCGGAGAGGGTCCCCGCCCCGATCAATTCGTCAGCAGACTGTAGCTTGCCGCCGTTTCGCTGCGGTTCGTGACCGTCACGGTGTAATCGCCGTTCTCGGCGGGCAGGAAGGAGCAGAGCACGCGGTCGCCCGGCCCGCCTTCAAGGCAGAGCGGGTCGCCCTTGGCGGGGGCGATAGAGAGGTCGAGGTTCGCCTTGCCATCGCCCAGCAGCCCCACCTCGGCCAATGACCCGCCGAAGAAGGGAAGGGTGTAGACCTGCACCTCGCCCGCCGCGATGCCGCGCGTGCTGCGCTGCATGGTGCGGGGCGGCAGACGCGCCGCCTCGGCCATGCTGCGGGTGACGAGGTCGGCCAGCACCTCGTCCTCGGCGGCAAGCGCCTTGGCGGCGGTGAACATGGTGGTGGCGTCGGGGTGGCTGGCGGGAACGCCCTCGCCCTGCGGTTCGGGCAGGCGGTCGACATCCTGCGCCGTCACCAGCGCCGCCAGACGCGCGGCGGCGATCACGGCGAGCGGGTCCTTGCGGGCGCGGCCAAGGGTGAACAGGTCCTGCGCCGCCATGAACTGCGCCACCGCTGAAGGTCCGGTCCCGACCACGGGGGTCGCCGTGGGGGTGGGCGTGGCCTCTGGCTTGGCCGTTTCGGCAAGCGCGGGGGCGGCGGCGAGGGTGAGGCAAAGAAGAAGGGTGCGGCGCATCGGGAATCGGCCTTTCGCTGGGCGCGACCTTTGCACCCTAGCGGCGACAGGGGCAAGGTGCGCCCCTTCCCCTTAAACCCCCTTTGCGGTTAGGTGGCGCGGACAGGAGCACGACCATGCAGACCCGCGATATCCTTTCCCACCTCATCGGCTTCGACACGGTAAGCCACCGGCCCAACATGGCGCTGATGGAGTTCGTCCGCGACCTGCTGGCGGGGGCGGGCATCGCTTCGGTGCTGATCCCCGATGCGGGCGGGGGCAAGGCGAACCTTTACGCGACCGTCGGCCCCGAAGGCGTGGGCGGGGTGATGCTGTCGGGCCATACCGATGTGGTTCCCGTCGAGGGGCAGGCATGGACCCATCCGCCCTTCGAGTTGACCGAGGCGGCAGGGCGCTACTACGGGCGCGGCACGGCGGACATGAAGGGCTTCGTAGCCTGCGCCATCGCCGCGATGATCGGTGCGGCCAAGCGCCCGCTGAAGGTGCCACTGCATCTGGCGCTGTCTTACGACGAAGAGATCGGCTGCATGGGCGTGCGCTCGCTCGTCGACATGCTGGCGGCGGCACCCGTGCGGCCCCGCTTCTGCATTGTGGGCGAACCCACGGGGATGCAGGTCGCCACAGGGCACAAGGGCAAGGTGGCGCTGCGGGCGACATGTGTTGGGCGCGAGGGGCATTCCGCACTTGCCCCGCTGGCGTTGAACGCGCTGCATCTGGCGGCCGATTTCGTGAACGTGGTCCGCCGCGTTCAGGCGCGGGTGGCGGCCGAGGGGATGAAGGACGCCGATTACGATGTCGCCTATTCCACGCTGCATGTGGGCAAGCTGAACGGCGGGGTGCAGGTGAACATCGTTCCCAATGCGGCGGTGGTCGATTGGGAAATCCGCTCGCTCGCGGGCGAGGATGTGGCGGGGCTGATCGCCGAGGTGGAGGCAGGGGCAGAGGCCATCGTCGCGCCGCTGCGGGCCGAATTCCCCGAGGCGGCGATCCGGGTGGAACGGCTGTGGGATTACCCCGGCCTTGGCACGCCGGTGCAGGCCGAGGTGGTGAATTTCGTCAAATCCCTGACCGGGGCGAATGGCACGATCAAGGTCGCATTCGGCACCGAAGGCGGGCTGTTCGACGCCCGCCTTGGCATCCCCACGGTGATCTGCGGGCCGGGGTCGATGGCGCAGGGCCACAAGCCCGACGAATATGTCAGCGTGGAACAGATGGACCGCTGCGAGGCGATGCTGGCCACCCTTCTGGGCCGGCTGGAGGCGGGGGTCTGATGGCGATCAAGCTGCAAAGCCTGCTGCATCTTTTCGAGCTGGGCTTCGACGACATCATCGACGTCCGCGCCCCCGCCGAATGGGCCGAGGACCATGTGCCGGGGGCGATCTCGCTGCCCGTGCTGGATGACGAGGAGCGGGCACGGGTCGGCACGATCTACAAGCAGGTCGCCCCCTTTGCCGCCCGCAAGATCGGCGCGGCGCTGGTCGCAAAGAACGCGGCGCGGCATCTGGAAGGGCCGTTGGCCGACAAGCCGGGGGGATGGCGGCCCTTGGTCTATTGCTGGCGGGGCGGGCAGCGGTCGGGGTCGTTCGCGTCGATCCTGTCGCAGATCGGCTGGCGGGTCGAGATCATCGAGGGCGGCTACAAAAGCTGGCGGCATTTGGTGGTCGATGCGCTTTACGACGCGCCCTTCCCCTGCCCCGTGGTCGTGCTGGACGGCAACACCGGCAGCGCCAAGACCGAGGTTCTGAACCTGCTGCCCGAGCGCGGGGTGCAGGTGCTCGACCTTGAAGGGATGGCGAACCATCGCGGCTCGCTCTTCGGCCATATGGGCGACCAGCCAAGCCAGAAGGCGTTCGAGGGACGCCTCGCCGTGGCGCTGGCGCGGCTTGACCCCGCGCGGCCCTTGGTGGTCGAGGCGGAAAGCTCCAAGGTCGGCAATGTCCGCCTGCCGCCGAAGCTGTGGCGCGCGATGGTCGCGGCCCCGCGCGTTTCGATCGAGGCCACGCGGGGCGCGCGGGCGCGTTACCTTGTGACGGCCTATGCCGATCTGGTGGCCGATCCGGCGCGACTTGACGGGGTGCTCGCCTCGCTCCGCCATGCCCATGCGGGGGCGCTGGTGGCGGACTGGCGGGCGATGGCGGCGGCGGGGCGCTTCGTCGAACTGGCGGACGGGCTGATGGAGCACCATTACGACCCGCGCTACGGCAAACACCGCGCGCGGATGGAGGTGCCCTTTACCGAAGTGGCGGTGGAGGGGTTGGACGACCTTGGCGCGATTGCGGATCGCGTCGCATCGGCGGTGACGGGGTAAAGGGGGCATTCTGCCCCCTCGGCCCTGCGGGCCTCACCCCCCGAGGATATTTGGGGCGAGAGGAAAGGGACGGTCAGCGCGCGGTGATATGCGGCGCGCCCGCGGTGATATGGCCGATGATGGCGGCAGTCTCGCCCGCGTCGCGCAGGGCTTGGAGCAGGGCGTCGGCCTTGTCGGCGGGCACGGCGGCGAGAAGCGGGCCTGCAGTCTGCGGGTCCGACAGAAGCGTGGTCACGGGGCTTGCGGGGGCGGTCATGCGCCAATCGGTCGCGGCGCGGTTGGCAGGGGCGAGGGAACTGCCCTGCCCCGCGGCGGCAAGGGCGGCGGCACCGGGCAGCAGCGGGATGGCGGCAAGGTCGAGCGTGGCGGCAACGCCGGAGGCATCGAGCATCTCCAGAAGATGCCCCGCAAGGCCGAAGCCGGTGATATCGGTCATGGCATGGGCGTGGGGCGCAATGATCGCCGCGGCCCCGTCCTGCATCCGCGACATGGAGGCATAGGCGGCGGCGACCGACTGGCCGAGAATCAACCCCTCCACCCGCGCCAGCGCCATGTCGGCGGCAAGGATGGTGCCCGTGCCGATGGCCTTGGTCAGGATCAGCGCATCGCCCGCCTTGGCCCCCGCCTTGGTGATCGGCTGCTTTGCCAGACCCGTGAGTGTGAAGCCGATGGTCAGTTCCGCCCCCACGGTCGTATGCCCGCCCACGATATCGGCCCCTGCCGCCCGCAGGATGGTGGCGGCTTCCTCCATGATCTCGGCCAGCGTTTCGGCCTGCATCCGCGCCCCCATGCGCGGCAGGGTGATTTGCGCGAGGGCCGCCTGAGGCGCGGCCCCCATCGCCCAGATATCGCCCAGCGCGTGGATCGCGGTGATGCGCGCCATCAGACGCGGGTCGCCGCAGGTGGCGCGCAGGTGGTCGGTGGTGATGACCTGATGCCCGCCCCCGTGCGACAGGATCGCCGCATCATCCCCCGCGCCCGACACGACATCGGCACGCGCGGGCGCGGGCAGATGCGCCAGCGCCGCCGACAGCGCCCCCGCCCCCACCTTGGCCCCGCAGCCGCCGCACAGGGGCTTTTCCCCCATCGCCTCGGCCAGACCCAGCACGGGCGCTTCGGGCATCGGGCGCGGCATGGCGGGGTAATCGGCGAATTTCGCCATGAACTTGCGGTCGATCCGGTCCTTCAACCGCCAGAGCCACGCGCCGCCCCCGCCCAGCCCGAACTTGTCCGCCAAGGCCCGCTTGTCGCCCAGCGAGACGAGCTTGAGGTAATCGCGCTGCGGGCGGAAGGCCTGCAGCGGCCGCCCCGTCAGCGCGGCGCGAAGGTTGTGGTTCAGCACGGGTGCCGCGCGCACGGCATAGACCCCTGCCTTGGGGCGCGGGGCAAAGGCCAGATGCGCGCAATCCCCCGCCGCAAAGATCGCGGGGTCCGAGGATTGCAACGTGTCCGACACGGTGACGAAGCCGTCGTGCAGGGCAAGACCCGTTCCGGCAAGCCAGGCTTGCGGGCGCGCGCCTGCCACCGTCAGGGTGAAATCCGAAGGCAGGCTGCGCCTGTCCTCAAGCACCACGGCATCGGCAAGGAACGCGCTTGGCGCGGCCCCCTCCAGCAGGGTGATCCCCTGTCCGGCCATCTCGCGCAGCAGGGTCGCCCGCGCCACGGTGCCGATATGCGGCAAGGCAGCACCCCGCGTCACCAG
The DNA here is from genome assembly GCA_027489375.1 of Paracoccaceae bacterium. Lineage (GTDB taxonomy): Bacteria > Pseudomonadota > Alphaproteobacteria > Rhodobacterales > Rhodobacteraceae > Paragemmobacter. The sequence goes on from JAIXZW010000013.1 coordinate 75,564, forward strand.
CGTGATCGCAGGCCGCGCCCCCGCCGCCCGCAACCGGTGCGCCGAGGCGAGCGCCAGTTCCACCCCGCCGATCCCCGCCCCCACGATCACAAGACGCGGCGCGGCCAGCCCTTGGGCCACGAACCGCTCCCACCGCGCGGCATAGGCACCCAGCGGCTTGGCCGACACCGCATGCTCCGCCGCCCCCGCCACCGCAGGCAGGTCCGAAGCGATGCCGATGTCGACCGAGCAAAGGTCATAGGCCAGCGGCGGACGCCCCGCGAGGATCACGCGCCGCGCCGCGCGGTCGATGCCCGTCACACGGTCAAGGATGACCCGCGCCCCCGCGAACCGCGCAAGGCGGACAAGGTCGATCATCATCTCGCCCTGCGCGTAATGCCCCGCGATATGGCCGGGCAGCATCCCCGTATAGGGCGCCGCCGGATCGGGATTGACCACCGTCAGTCGCACGCCTTCCACCGGATCCATCCCGAACATGCGCAGCACGAGCGCATGGGTATGGCCGCCGCCCACCAGCACCACATCCTGCACGAGGGGAAAGGGCTCGATCATCCTTGGGCTTTCATACTCGGACAAATATCCCACGGGGGAGTCCATCGGCCCTACCGATGGACGGGGGTGTGAAACCCCCTTCTAGGCCAGCCACGGGCGAAGCGGTAGGGGGCGGTTGCCGCAGGGGATCGCCCCGCGCATAGTGGCGCGATGGAGACCCGCCAGAACATCCGCGTCACGCAAAGCCAGCGCTTGCAGCTCAACCTCGGCCTGCAAGCCTCGATCCGCGTGCTCAAGGCCGATGCCGAGGGGTTGACGCGGTTTCTCGAGGAACAGGCGGCCGAAAACCCGCACCTTATCCTCTCCGCACCGCCGGAAAGCGACTGGTTGCCGCGTTGGGAACAGGCCTTCGCGGGGGGCAAGGGGCTTGACCCCGACCTGTCGGCAAGCGCCGGCCCAAGCCTCATTGCCCATGTCCTCGACAAGATCGAGGCGCTCGGCCTGCGCGGAGCCGAACGTCGCATCGCCGAAATGCTGGCCGAAGCGCTGGAACCTTCGGGCTGGCTTGGCCGCGACCTCGGCACCATCGCCGCCGAGGCCGGCACGCCCGTCGCACAGGTGGCGCAGGTGCTGGGTCGTCTGCAGCGCATCGAACCGGCTGGCCTTTTCGCACGCTCCCTGTCGGAATGCCTGCTGTTGCAGGCCATCGAAGCGGGCGAGGACGATCCTGTACTGCGCGGCATACTCGAGAACCTGCCGCTCATGGCAGCGGGCGATGTGGCAAAGCTGGCGCGGGTGCTCGGAGTCGATCCCGAATCCGTGCGCGGGCGTTTCCGCATCATCCGGCGGTTCGACCCGAAGCCGGGGGCGCAGTTTTCGGTTCTGTCGGCCCCTGTACGCGAGCCGGACCTCGTGGCGCGGAAGCAGGTCGAAGGATGGGTCATAACGCTCAACCGCTCGTCCCTTCCTGCGGTCTCGGTGAGCGACGGACGGGGCGACGGGCGCGGAGCGGCACGGGCCGTGATCCGGCTGGTGGAAAGCCGCAATGCCACGCTGCTCAGGATCGGGGCCGAAATCCTGCGGCGGCAGGGAACCGCGCTCGACAACGGGCTTGCCGCGCTCGTCCCGCTCAGCATGACAGAGCTTGCCGCATCGCTCGGCCTGCATGAAAGCACGGTAAGCCGCGCTGTGGCGGGCACCAGCGTGGACACGCCACGCGGAACGCTCTGGTTGCGCAACCTGTTTTCGGGGCGCATCGGGTCGGGCACGGTTTCGGCGGCCGCCATCCGCGCACGGCTTGCCGATCTTGTCGCGTCCGAGGACCGCCGCAACCCGCACAGCGACGAAGCCCTCGCCTCGGCCTTGTCGGGCGAAGGCGCGGCAATCGCTCGCCGCACGGTTGCGAAATACCGCGAGATGCTGGGCATACCGCCCGCGCACCGCAGACGCCTGCGGCGCTGAACGCGAAGGCGGCTTGGCCCCTGCTCCGCATGCGGCTAATAAGACGGACCGAAACCAGGGAAAGGACAGGCCGCGCCCAGCGCGGTGACACATGCGCAGCGCGAGACTCGAACAAGCCCTTTCCACGGGTCTGCTGACCCTCCCGCCCCAAGGGCGCATCGCCGTCTTGCGTCCGCGCATCGGGGATGACCTCTCCGATCTGCCCAAGGATCGCCTGCTTGTCGCCACGGGGTTCAAGCCCGACCACGACTGGTTCGCCGCCCGCGGCTATGCGACGGCAGACAGGGCAAGCGGGACATTCGCCGCCGCCATCCTGTGCCTGCCCCGCGCCAAGGCGCAGGCCCGCGCCATGCTGGCCGAAGCCTCGGCCATCGTGGAAACGGGCGGTCCCGTCGCTGTGGACGGGCAAAAGACCGATGGCATCGACGCGGTGCTGAAAGACCTGCGCGCCCGCGTCGCGCTGTCGGAAAGCCTGTCGAAGGCCCACGGCAAGCTTGCCGTCTTTGCCGCAGGCGAAGGCCTTGGCGACTGGGCTGCGACACCTGCCAAGGTGGGCGGCTTCACCACCCGTCCCGGCGTCTTTTCCGCCGATGGCATCGACCCCGGCTCGGCCCTTCTGGCCGAGGCGTTGCCCGCCGACCTCAAGGGTCACGTTGCCGATCTTGGCGCGGGATGGGGGTATCTCTCGCGCGCCATCCTGTCGCGCCCGGGCGTCAAGGCCTGCCATCTGGTCGAGGCCGAGGCAGAGGCGCTCGATTGCGCACGGATCAACGTCACGGACGAGCGGGCGCAGTCCCACTGGGCCGATGCGACCACATGGAAGGCACCGCGCCTGATGGACCATGTGGTGATGAACCCGCCCTTCCACACGGGGCGCGATGCAGACCCCGCGCTTGGCGCCTCGTTCCTTGGCGCCGCTGCGCGCAACCTTGCGCCGTCCGGCACGCTCTGGCTGGTTGCGAACCGCCACCTGCCCTATGATCGCAGCCTTGCCGCGCTGTTCCGCGAGGTGGAAGAGATCGGTGGCTCCACCTCTTACCGTCTGACCCGCGCCGCCCTACCTTTGCGGAAACGCTGAAAGGCCGCCCATGTCCTTCTCCATCGCCGGAAAGACCGCCATCGTCACGGGTGCCGCCAATGGCATCGGCCTCGCCATCGCGCGGCACATGGTGGACAAGGGCGCGAATGTCATGTTCGCGGACATGGACGAGGACCGGCTGGAACAGGAAGTGGGCGAAGAGGCCCGCCGCGAAGGCCCCGTGCGGATGTTCGCGGGCGATTTGCGGGAAAAGCTGACCATCGCCAACCTGCTTTCGGCCACGGTCGATGCCTTCGACCGCGTCGACATCCTTGTGAACGCGAGCCGCCAGTTCTCGCTGTCCGATCCGCTCGACCCCGAAAAGGATTGCGTGGAGTCGCTGATCGACCAGAACCTGATGACCGCGCTGCGCCTGTCGCAGATGACCGCGCGCCGCATGATCGCCCGCGCCGGCAAGGACCGCACGGAAGACGAGGGCGAAGCGCCGATGATCGGTGCGATCATCAACCTGTCCTCGCTTGCCGCGACCCGCACGCAGGCGGGGCTTCTGGGCTATTCCATCAGTTGCGCGGCGGTGGAGCAGATGACCCGCAGCCTTGCCGTGGCGCTGGCGCCCAAGGGCATCCGCGTCAATGCCGTGGCCTTCGGTTCGGTGATGAGCGCCAGCCTTCAGGCCGCACTCCGCGACGAAAGCGACTGGCGCGGCGTGATCGAGGGCGGCACCCCGCTTGGCCGCATCGCCTCGGCCGACGAAGTGGCAGAGGCGGTGCATTTCCTCGCCTCGGATGCGTCAGCCTTCATGACGGGCCAGATCCTGACCGTGGACGGCGGGCGCGGGCTGGTCGATGCCGTGGCGGCTCCGGCGCATTAACCTTCGGGGTATTGCTGCTTGCACTGGGCGACGACCGACTGCGCCTCGCGCTGCAACTGGTCGCGCTTCTGATACAGGCTTTCCAGCTTTGCCCGCTCTGCATTCAGGTCGATGGCCACGGGACGGGTGCGGGTTTCCACCTCGTCCTCCAGACAGGATTGCGTCACGGCGGGGCCTGTCGGGGTCGCGGGCGAGACAAGGCAGGTCTTCCAGACCGGCACAGTGACCGTGTATTCCTCATAGGCATAGCCACGGTCGAGATTGGACTGCACCTCGGGGATCAGCTTCTCCACGGTCCGCAGATCGCGCGTGTTGCGGTTGATGCAGCGCTCTTGCGGCGTGCCGCAGGCGGCAAGCAGGGACAGCACGGAAAGCGAGAGCACAAGGCGGCGCATGGAAAACCCCTTTCACGACGAAGCACGGCTTCCTTCTAGAACCTTCGGCGGGGGATGCCAAATGCCATGTTGGCGCGGCTTGTTCCATTTGCTAGGCATTCGGGTGTAAACCTCAGGAGACAGCGATGAGTGACCCGTTCGACGCCCGCAAAGCCGAAGCCGCCGCGTGGTTCCGCAGCTTGCGCGACCGGATCGTCGCCTCTTTCGAAGACCTCGAGGACCGCTACGGCAGCGGCACCCCCGGACGCTTCGAGGTGACACCCACCACCCGCGCCGATGGCGGCGGCGGGTTGATGAGCGTGATGCGCGGCGGGCGCGTCTTTGAAAAGATCGGCGTCAACGTGTCCGAAGTCCACGGCACGCTGGGCGAGCGTGCGCAAAAGGCGATGGCCGCGCGCGGCGTTCCGGGGATGGACAAGGACCCGCGCTTCTGGGCATCGGGCATCAGCCTTGTCGCCCATATGGTCAACCCGCATTGCCCCGCCGTCCACATGAACACCCGCATGTTCTGGACGCCGCACGCCTGGTGGTTCGGCGGGGGCGCGGACCTCAACCCTTGCATCGAATATGCCGAAGACACGGCCCATTTCCACGGCCAGATGCAGGAAGCCTGCGACGCGCATGACGCGGGCTATTACCCCAAATTCAAGGCTTGGGCTGACGAGTATTTCTTCGTCCCCCACCGTGGCCGCGCCCGTGGCGTGGGCGGCATCTTCTATGACGACCTGAACACAGGCGATTGGGAGGCGGACTTTGCCTTTACCCGCGACGTCGGCGCGCATTTTCTGCCCGCCTTCGTGCCGCTGACCGAAAAGCGCGTGAACACCCCGTGGACCGATGCCGACCGCGAGGCGCAATTGGTCCATCGCGGGCTTTATGCCGAATACAACCTCGTCTACGACCGCGGCACCAAGTTCGGGCTGGAAACCGGCCATGACGCCAATGCCGTGCTGATGAGCCTGCCGCCCGTGGCCAAGTGGACATGACGCGGCACCCGCGCTAAGGCAGGCGCGGGCAAGGGGAAAGCATCATGGCCGATATCGAGATCAAGGCGCGCGCCTTCTGGACCGACAGCGAGGGCGACAGCATCGCCGTGGGCTTTGCCGCCAGCGAAGACCCCGAGGACGGCTATGTCCTGTTCGAGGGCAAGAAGGGCGCGGCGAAGAAAGCGGTCTATGTCGAGGTGTCCGACGACATTTTCGGCGCCGATGATGCCATCGAAACGGTTGCCTATGCCGACGCAGGCTTCACCCTGACCCTGACCGCCAAGGCCGCCCCGAAATTCGGCATGGTGCGCGAGGTGGTCGTCGCCATCGACCCCGCCGATGCGGACGGGATGGCGGCACTGACCCTTCTCAAAACCCTCGTCGCCTGAACGGTTTTTCACGAAAAAACCGCACCGGAATTTGACGCAAATTCCGGCCACCACCCGCACGACCCCGATTTCTGCGTCAGAAATCGTCGCGGAATCTTCGTGAAATTCCGCTACTCCTGCCCCCGCAACACCTGCGCCGGACGCGCCGCAAGCGGGCGCAGCGCGAACAGAAGGCCCGCCACGGTCGTGGCCAGCACACCCCCCGCGACGATGGCGATGGCCGAGACTGGTTCAAAGGCATATTTCGCCTCCATCACCCAGACCATCACCGCCCATCCGGCAAGGCCCCCCGCGACGATGGCAACCACCCCCGCCGCCGCCCCCGTAAGCGCCGAGCGCAGCGCGAATGAGCGCAAGATCGCACCCCGCGTGGCCCCCAGCGTCTTCATCACCGCCGCCTCATAGACCCGCGCCGTCTCGCCTGCCGCCGCCGCACCGATCAGCACGACGAAACCCGTCAGCAGCGTTGCCGCCGCCGCCCATGCGGTCGCCGTGGCGATGGCCGAAAGCGCTTCGGTCACGCGGCCGATGGCATCGCGGATGCGGATGGCGGTCACGTTGGGCATGGCCTTGGTGATGTCGCGCAGAAGCGGCGCTTCCGCCTCTTCCGGCGCATAGACCGTGGCAATCCACGTATGCGGCGCGCCTTGGAGCGCGGCGGGGTTCATCGTCATGACGAAGCCCATTCCGGCACTGGAAAAATCCACCTGCCGGAAGCTGGTGATCGTCGCCGGAATGTCACGGCCAAGGATGTTGACGACCAGTTCGTCACCCAGTTTCAACCCGATCTCTCCGGCCTCTTCCGCCGCGAACGACACCTGCGCGGGGCCGGTGTAATCCTTGGCCCACCACTTGCCCGCCACCACCTTGGCATTGGCGGGCGGCTCTTCGGCATAGGTGATGCCGCGATCCCCGCGCACCACCCAATGCTCGCCCGCCACCTCTTTCGCCGGACGCCCGTTGATCTGCGTCAGCACGCCCCGCAGCATCGGTGCGCTTTCCACCTTGGTCACAGCCTTGTCGCCCTCAACCCGCGACAGGAACGTGTCGATCTGGTCCGGCTGGATATCGACGAAGAAGAACGCCGGCGCGCGTTTCGGCAAATCGGTCGCAATGGCCGAGCGCAGGTTCGCGTCGATCTGCCCCACCGCCGCAAGCACCGACAGTCCCAACCCCAGCGACAGCACGACCGAGGTCGCCTCGGCCCGTGGCCCGCCGATGGAGGCAAGCGCCAGCCGCAGCCCCGTGCGCCCCCGCGCAAACCGCGCCCGCGCCGCCCGCCGCGCCAGCAGGCGCAGACCCCAAGCGGAAAGCGCCAGCACCCCCAGCGCCCCCAGCACGCCGCCTGCAGCCCCGAGCGTCAGCTTCCAAGCGCCGGAAAACCACACCGCCCCGCCCAGCAGCAGCGCGGCCAGCGCCACGATGCCCGCGACCCGCTTCGCCGCCACCCGCCCCGACCGCACCGCCCCGCGATAAAGCGCCGCCGCCCGCAACCGCTCCACCCGCGCCAGCGGCCAGAGGGTGAACAGGAAGGCCGTCACCCCCCCGTAGAACGCCGCCTCGACCAGCGGCATCGGGTAAAGCCCCACATCGGCGGGAAAGGGCAGCGACGCCTCGATCACCCCCGCAAGGGCCAGCACCGCCCCCGCGCCAAGCGCCAGCCCCAGCGCCACGCCAAGAGCCGCCAGAACCGCCACCTGCAAAAGGTAGATGCGGAAGATCAGGCGCCCCTCGGCCCCCAGCGTCTTGAGCGTGGCGATGGTCGCGGTCTTTCCTTCAAGGTAAGCCCGCACCGCCGCCTGCACGCCCACGCCGCCCACGGCCAACCCCGCGATACCGACCAGCACAAGGAACGCCCCCATCCGGTCCACGAAGCGCTCTACCCCCGGAGCCGCCCGCGTGCGGTCGGCCCAGCGCATCCCCTTGTCGGCAAAGGCCGCCTCGGCCTCGCGCTTCAGCGCGGGCAGGCGCACGTCCTGCCCCAGCCGCAGGCGATACTGCGTCTCGTACAAAGACCCCGGCGCAAGCAGGCCCGACCCCGCAAGCGCCTTGGTCAGCACGATGGTGCGCGGGCCAAGCGAGAAGCCCCCCGTCGCCGAATCCGGCTCGCGCAGCAGCACGGCCCCCAAGCGGAACGCCTGCGTGCCAAGGCTGAAACGGTAGCCAAGGGCCAGCCCCAAGCGTTCCACCAGCACCTTGTCCATCGCAGCGCCCGGCACGCCGCCCTCATCCGCCAAAGCCTCGGCCAGCGTTCCGGCCTCAAGCCGCACCTCGCCCACCAGCGGATAGGCCCCGTCCACCGCCTTGACCTGCGTCAGCGCCGAGTCGTCCTCCACCACGGCCATCGAGCGGAAGTCGACGACCTCCGATACCGCCTCGGCGCGGGCTTCCATCCAGTCGCGCTCGGCGGCATCGGCGAAGCGATAGGTGAATTCAAGCTGCGCATCCCCGCCCAGCAGCACCGCGCCCTGTTCCTGCAACCCCGCCTCGATCGAGGCACGCACCAGCCCCACGGCGGCAATCGCGGCCACGCCCAGCGCCAGACAGGCCAGAAACACCCGAAAGCCGCCCAGACCCCCGCGCAATTCGCGCCGCGCCAATCGCCATGCAAGCCTCATGCGACGCGCCCGTCCGCCAGATGCACCACCCGGTCACAGCGCGCCGCCAGTTCCGGCGCATGGGTCACAAGCACCAGCGTCGCCCCGTGCCGGTCGCGCAGACCGAAAAGCAACTCCATGATCGCCGCCCCGTTCACCCCGTCGAGGTTCCCTGTCGGCTCGTCCGCCAGCAGGATCGCGGGCCGCGGCGCCGCCGCCCGCGCCAATGCCACGCGCTGCTGCTCGCCGCCCGACATCTGGCTCGGGTAATGCTCCATCCGCGCGCCCAGACCCACGGCCCGCAACTCGGTCTCGGCGCGGTCAAAGGCATCGGCCACCCCCATCAACTCCAAAGGCACGGCGACATTCTCAAGGGCGGTCATGGTGGGGATCAGGTGGAACGACTGGAACACCACCCCCATCCGCCCGCGCCGGAACCGCGCCAGCGCGTCCTCGTCCAGCGCGGTCATGTCCTGCCCCAAGGCGACCACGCTGCCCCCCGTCGCCCGCTCGAGACCGCCCATCAGCATCAGCAGCGACGACTTGCCCGACCCGCTGGGTCCGACCAGCCCCACGGTCTCGCCCGCATGAACTTCCAGTGATATGCCCTTGAGGATCTCGACCGGACCCGCGTTTCCCGCCAAGGTCAACCGCGCATCCTTTAGCGCCAGAACGGTATCCGCCATGCAACCTGCCCCTATCCTTTCGCCCAGATATGGCGCGGCCCGCGCGATCCGCAACGTCACGATTGCGTTTCTCGCCCTCGCAGCCCCCTTCGCGGCGGCAAAGGCACAGGCCGAACCGCTCAACCTCGTCGCTTTCGGCGACAGCCTGACCCAAGGCTACGGCCTGCCCGATGGCGATGGCCTCGTCCCGCAATTGCAGGCATGGCTGACCGCGCAGGGGGCGGATGTGACGGTGATGAACGCGGGCGTTTCGGGCGACACCACCGCAGGCGGCCTGTCGCGTATCGCCTGGACCCTGACGCCGGAGGTAGACGCGATCATCGTCACCCTCGGCGGCAACGACCTGCTGCGCGGCATCGACCCTGCCGAAACCCGCGCCAACCTCGACGGCATCCTGCGGGAAACGCAAAGCCGCAACCTGCCCACGCTGCTTGTCCCGATGGTCGCCCCCGCCAATTTCGGCCCCGACTACAAGACCGCCTTCGACGCGATCTACCCCGACCTTGCCAAGGCCCACGGCGCGACCCTTGCCAAGCCCTTCTTCGCCCCGCTCACCGGCGGCAGCGAAGACCCCGCGGCCATGCGCCCGTGGTTGCAGGCCGATGGCATCCACCCCAACAAGGAGGGCGTGGCAAAAGTGGTCGAAGTGCTCGGCCCCGAAGTCCTCGCCCTGCTCGAAACCATCTCCGCGAACTGACCGCCGCCTTTCATCTGTTTCCAAATATCCTCGGGGGGAAGGCGCGGCCTGCCGCGCCGCGGGGGGCAGACGGCCCCCCGTTCCGCGCTTTCCGCCCTTCGCCCCGCTTGCATCTTCCGCGCCTCTGTCGGATCAATCCCCCGACCAGCCCCAAGGCGCGCCATGACCCTCCTGTCCGACCTCACCGCCCTGCTCGGCCCCGCCCATGTGCTGACGGGGGCGGATGCCGACCGCCTCGCCCATGACTGGACCGGCAATTACAAGGGCCGGCCCCTTTGTGCCGTGCGCCCCGCCGATACGGGACAGGTCGCCGAGGTCATGGGGCTTGCGGCGCGGCACAAGACGCCGGTGATCCCCGTTTCGGGCAACACCGGCCTCACCGGCGCGACCTATACCGAAAACGGCATCCTGCTTTCCCTCGAACGCCTCAACCGCATCCGTGAAATCCGGCCCCAATCGCGCCTCGCCATCGTCGAAGCGGGCGTCGTCCTCTCGCGCCTGCACGAAGCGGCGGAAGAGCACGGCCTCTACTTCCCGCTCTGGTTCGGCGCGCGCGGTTCGGCCATGATCGGCGGGGTGCTGTCGACCAACGCGGGCGGGTCCAACGTGCTGCGCTATGGCTCGACCCGCGCGCTCTGCCTTGGCCTCGAAATCGTCCTGCCCGACGGCCGCCTGCTCGACCTCATGTCCGAGTTGCACAAGGACAATTCCGGCTACGACCTGCGCGACCTCTTCATCGGGGCCGAAGGCACGCTCGGCATCATCACCGCCGCGGTGATGAAACTCGTCCCCGCCCCGCGCGCCCATGCCACTGCTGCCCTGGCCATGCAAAGTCTGCCCGACGCGCTGACCTTGCTCAACCGTCTGCAAGAGGCATCCGGCGGCCTTGTCGAAGCCTTCGAATTCATGCCCGAAACCTACAGCCGCCGTCTGGCGCAGGTGCGCCCCGACCTTGGCCTGCCCTTCGCCACCATTCCGCCCGTGACGATCCTCGTGGAACTCGGCGCAACCGCCCCCTTCCTTGCCGAAGCGGGCGAGGACGGCACCCCGCGCCTGACAACCCTGCTTCAGGACACGCTGGCGCAGGCGATGGAGGATGGCCTCGTGCAAGACGCGGTCATCGCCGCTTCGGAACAACAGCGCCGCGCGCTCTGGGCGCGGCGCGAGGCTGCGGCCGAAATCACCTTTGCCAAGCGCCCCTTCATCGACACCGACATCGCCGTTCCGCTGGACAAGGCCGAAGCCTTCCTGACCGAAATCCACGCCCGCCTTGCCGCCTTTGCCCCCACGGCGGAAACCCTGACCGTGGCGCATCTGGGGGATGGCAACCTGCATTTCACCGTCTTTCCCGAAGCCGACACCCCCGCCTTCCACGACCGCGTGGTCGAAACCATCGAGGATGTGGTGCAAGAGTTGCGCGGTTCGTTCAGCGCCGAACATGGCGTGGGCCTGTCCAAACGCAATTCGATGGCGCGGCGCAAGAATCCCGTGGCGCTCGATGTGATGCGGGCGGTCAAGGCCGCTCTCGACCCTGAAAACCTGATGAACCCCGGCAAGGTGCTTCCCGCCAAGGGGCCGCAGCCATGACCCTTGCGGCGGTCCTGCGCGACCCGACCCTGCGGCTGATCGCGGCGGCGATGCTGCTGCTCGGCCTGTTCAACGCCTCGGTCTATCCCTACCAGTCGCTGGTGGGCATCGAACGCATCGGCCTGTCCGAGCCGCATTTCGCGCTCGTCCTCGTCATGGCCTCGGCGCTGGCGGTGTCGTCCTCGGTCCTCCTCGGCATCCTTGGCGACCAGAGGGCGGGCCGCCGCCGCATCGCGCTGTTCACCGCCGCCTGCGGGACCGTGGGCATCACGCTCATGCTCGTGGCCCCCGGACCGCTGGCGCTGGTGCTGTGCCACGGGCTGCTGCTGCCCGTCGCCTCGTCGCTATACGGCCAGCTTTTCGCCCTTGCCCGCCTTGCCCGTTCCGACGACGGCACCGCGCGCGAGGCGATCACGGGCACGATCCGCTCGGCCATGTCCTTTTCCTTTCTTGCCACGCTGGTGTTCTGGAAGCTCGCCTTCGGGGCGGGGGCGGATGTGATGGCGATCTACATCTCGGCGCTCTTCGCCTCGGTCCTGATGGTGACGCTTCTGGCGCTTTACTGGCCCAAGGATGGCGCGACCGCATGGGAGGACGCGCCCTCGGGCCTCAACCTCCGTGCGGCCTTTGCGGAAATGGCGCATCCGCAGATCATGCTGCGCGTCCTCTGCCTTGGTGCCATCGCGGCGGCGGGGAACCTTTACATGGTGCTCACCACGCTGATCTTCGACGCAAGCCCCGTGCGCGACCAAGGCGACGTGGCGCTCTATGTCGGCCTCGTCGCGGGGTGGGAGGTGCCGTTCATGCTGCTCCTGCCGCGCTACATCGCGCGCCTGAAACGGCAGCAGGTGCTGGCGGCGGGGGCGGCGCTCTACTGCGTCCACCTTGCCCTGCTGCCGGTGCTGGCCGATCACGGCTCGGTCTGGGTGCTGACGCTCTTTGCGGGCTTGGGCGGCACGGCGATCATCACCCTCCCGATTGCCTATTATCAGGACCTTCTGGCGGGGCGTCCCGGCACGGCGGGGGCGATGCTGGCGGTGCAGAAACTGGTGTCGGACATCATGGCGGCAAGCGCCTTCGCGCTTGGCACGACATTGGGCGGCTTCGCGCTGACCGCGTCGCTTGGTGCCGCAATCGCACTGACGGGCGCAATGGCGCTGCTGGTGGTCGACCGCAACCGTTAGGCCGGATCGCCCCCCCCCTCATATGCGAAACGCCGTGCAGCAGGGCTGCACGGCGCAGGGGGGAGCAAACCGTTTCGCCCGGATCAGAGGATTTCGGAAACCTTGACGGTCCGGCCCTCTTTCACCGATTTCAGCGCGGCTTCGGCCAGCGCCAGACCCAGCAACCCGTCCTCGCCCGAAGGCGTGGCCGGTGCCTTGCCCGCGATGGCGTTGATGAAGGTCGCAATCTCGGCGGCATAGGCCTCGGTATAGCGGGTCATGAAGAAGTCATGCAGCGGCGGGCGGGTGTAGCCTGCGGCGGTCGCGACCTCGATCGACACGGGGCGCTGGTTTTCCGCCGCGGCGGCACCTTTGGAGCCATGCACCTCGATCCGCTGGTCGTAGCCATAGGTCGCGCGGCGCGAGTTCGAGATCAGCGCCATCTTGCCCGACGCGGTGCGCAGCATCACCTGCACCGAATCGAAATCCCCCGCCTTGCCGATGGCCGGATCGACAAGCACGGAAGCCTGCGCCGAAACCTCGGCCACTTCCTCGCCCAAAAGGAACCGCGCCATGTCGAAGTCATGGATGGTCATGTCGCGGAAAATGCCGCCCGAACGGGCGATGTAGTCCAGCGGCGGCGCGCCCGGATCGCGCGAGGTGATCGTGACCATCTCGACAGCGCCCAGCGTGCCCTTTTCGATCTCGCCCTTCACGGCGACGAAATGCGGGTCGAAGCGGCGGTTGAAGCCGACCATCAGGATCGCCTTCGTCTCGCGCACGACCTTGAGACAGGCCTTCACGCGGTCGATGTTCAGGTCGATCGGCTTTTCGCAGAAGATCGCCTTGCCCGCCTTGGCGAAGGCTTCAATCAGGTCGGCGTGGGTGTCGGTGGGCGTGCAGATCACCACGGCGTCGATGTCCTTCGCGCCGAGGATCGCGTCGATGCTGCGGATGTCGCAGCCATACTGGTCGGCAATCGCCTGCGCCGCCGCCGGAAAGGCATCGGCCACCGCCACGAGTTTGGCGTTGGCATCGCCCGTGATCGCCTTGGCGTGGACCTTGCCGATACGGCCTGCGCCAAGAAGTCCGAACCTGATCGTCATGTCTTTCATCTCCACTTTGCCCCCTGCCCGGGGACGGTTGTCAGTTGCGGGCCTATGCGCGACAGGCACCCGTCACGGTCTGGTCAAATCACCGCCGCCTGCCACGGCGTCCCCCGAAGCCACGACCCGGGGCGCCCCCTCCACGGGGCAAATCAGTGTGGAACTGATATTCCACTGGCGGAACGATTCAACCGAAAAATTCCAAATCTCGTCAAACCCCGTCACGGTTGCACGGGCCACCCCGCCCGCCGTAACCTTTACCGAAACAACGGAGCAACGGAATGCGCGACAAGCCGGTCATCTATCACATCCCCGTCTGCCCCTTTTCGCAGCGCGTGGAAATCCTGCTCGACCTCAAGGGTCTGCGCAGCGCGGTCGAGTTTCAAGTGGTCGACATCACCAAACCGCGCGAGGCGTGGCTTCTGGAAAAGACGCGCGGCACGACCGCACTTCCGGTGCTCGAGGATGAACAGGGCCGCATCCTGAAAGAAAGCCTCGTCCTGATGTCCTATATCGAGGAACGCTTCCCCGCCACGCCCGTCGCCCGCCAAGACCCCTATGAACGCGCGGTCGAACGGCTGTTCATCACGCGCGAGGGGCCGTTCGGCAATGCGGGCTATGGCATGGTGATGAACCGCGACCGCGCCAAGACCGAGGAAAAGCGCAAGGCGCTGCTCGACCAATACGCTTGGCTCGACGACATGCTGCGCTTTCACAATCCCGAAGGCACCTTTCTGTTCGACCGCTTCGGCTGGGCCGAGACGGTTTACACGCCCCTGCTGATGCGCTTCTGGTTCCTTGACCATTACGAAGGCTTCGCCCTGCCCGACGACCCCGCCTTTGCTCGCGTGGCAAAGTGGAAGGCTGCCTGCCTGTCGCATCCGGCGGCGCAGCAGGTGCGCTTCGACCAGATCGTGAAGCTTTACTACGACTACGCCGTCGGTGCCGGAAACGGTGCGCTGCCTGCGGGACGGACGGTTTCGTCGTTCACCTTCACCCCCGACTGGCGCGACCGCCCGATGCCGCCCACCGACAAATACGACCGCATTGCCACGGATGCCGAGCTGGGGCTGGTCTAGGGGGCAAAGGCGAAATCCGGCGCAGATTTCGCTTCGTTTTCTGACGCAGAAAACGGTGTCGGGCGTGGAAGCGGAGTTTGCGTCAAACTCCGCCCCGAAATCTGCGCCTGATTTCGCCGCCTCAGCAGTTGCGGACGGTTTCGATCATCAGCGCCACGTTGTCGGGGTTCGCCTCGGGCGTGATCCCATGGCCGAGGTTGAAGATATGCGGCCCCTTGCGGAACGCCTCGACCACCCGCCGCGTCTCGCGCACCAGCGCCTCGCCGCCCGTGACCATGTGTTCGGGCGCAAGGTTGCCCTGCACGCAGCCCGACACCTGCACGTTCTCGGCCCCCCATTCGGGCGTGACCGAATTGTCCAGCGCCACGCAATCGGCATGGGTGCGCTTGGCGAAGCCGATGTAGCCATTCCCCGCCTCGCGCGGGAAAGCGATCACGGGCAGGCCCGGATGCCGCGCCTTCAACTCGGCGATGATCCGCGCCACGGGCTTCACCGCGAAATCGGTGAAATCCTGCCCTTTCAGCGATCCGGCCCATGAATCGAACAGCTTCACCACCTCGGCCCCGGCCTTTACCTGTTCGGACAGGTAGTCGATGGTCGCATCGGTGATCACGTCGATCAGCGCGGCAAAGGTGTCGCGGTCGTTGTTCTTGAGGTCATGCGCCGCCCCCTGATCCTTGGACCCGCGCCCCGCGATCATATAGGTCGCCACCGTCCACGGCGCGCCGGCAAAGCCGATCAGCGTTGTCTCCTTGGGCAGTTCGCGCGCAAGGATGCGGACGGTTTCGTAAACCGGCGACAGCGTTTCGTGGATCAAATCCTTCGACTTCAGCGCCTGAACGGCGGCCATCGTCGTGGTCGTCTCCATCCGCGGGCCTTCGCCGGTTTCGAACCAGAGCTTCGGCCCCAGCGCCTGCGGCAGCAAGAGGATATCGGCAAACAGGATCGCCGCGTCGAAGCCATAGCGGCGGATCGGTTGCAGCGTCACCTCGGCGGCAAGGTCGGGCGTGTAGCAGAGCGAGAGGAAATCGCCCGCCTTGGCCCGCGTGGCGCGGTATTCGGGCAGGTAGCGGCCCGCCTGACGCATCATCCAGATCGGCGGGGTGGGCAGAACCTCGCCCTTCAGCGCCCTCAGGATCGTTTTCTCGGTCATCCGCCTGCCCCTCTGTTCCTGTCACATGGGTCGGGTTTGTGCGGATGCTTGTCAAGAGTTGTCAGGTTGGCGTGACACATGTAAGGCTTCGCACCATGACCCATGCGCTTCCAAACCCCGCCCACCCCCTCAAGATCGGCACCCGCGGATCGCCCCTTGCGCTCTGGCAGGCGCATGAGGTGCGGCGTTCGCTCATGGTCGCCTTTTCCCTGCCGGAAGAGGCGTTCGAGATCGTGGTGATCAAGGTGACGGGCGACCAGATCCTTGACAAACCGCTCAAGGAAATCGGCGGCAAGGGCCTGTTCACCCGCGAGATCGAAGAGGCCTTGCTGGAAGGCGGCATCGACATCGCGGTCCATTCGATGAAGGACATGCCCACGCTGCAACCCGACGGGCTGACGCTGGATTGCTACCTTCCGCGTGAGGATGTGCGGGACGGATTCGTCTCGCCCCACATCGCCACCTTGGCCGATTTGCCGCAGGGCGCGGTGGTCGGTTCGTCAAGCTTGCGCCGCCGTGCGCAGCTTGCCCTGCGCCGCCCCGACCTGAAACTGGTGGAATTCCGCGGCAACGTGCAGACGCGGATGCGCAAGCTGGAAGAAGGCGTGGCGGTCGCCACCTTCCTTGCGATGGCGGGGCTGAACCGTCTTGGCATGTCGCATGTCGCCCGTGCGGCCATCGCGCCGGAAGAGATGCTTCCCGCCGTGGCCCAAGGCGCCATCGGCGTCGAACGCCGCACCGCCGATGCGCGGGTGGAATGGCTGCTGGACGCGATCCACGACCGCGACACGGGCCTGCGGCTCGCAGCGGAACGCACCTTCCTCGAACGGCTCGACGGGTCGTGCGAGACGCCGATTGCGGGGCTTGCCGTTCTGGACGGTGCGAACCTGTGGCTGCGCGGCGAAATCCTGCGCCCCGATGGCACGCAGTCGATCAGCGGCGAGCGGCGGGGGGCGGTGTCGGATGCCGCCGCACTGGGCCGCGATCTGGCCGAGGAACTGCTGGGCCGCGCGCCGAAGGATTTCTTCGGCTGGCATTAGACCGAAGCGGGACTTCGCGTTGCAACGGCCACCAAAGCGCAACGGCGCGCCTGTTATTCCTTTTCCATCGTGCACTGCAACGGATGCTGGTGGCGACGGGCGAAGTCCATGACCTGCGCGACCTTGGTTTCCGCCACCTCGAAGGAAAACACGCCCACGACCGCAAGACCCTTCTTGTGCACGGTCAGCATGATGTCGAAGGCCTGCGCATGGCTCATACCGAAGAAACGCTCCAGCACGTGGACGACGAATTCCATCGGCGTGTAATCGTCGTTGAGCAGCATGACCTTGTAAAGCGGCGGGCGCTGCGTCTTCGACTTGGTCTTCGTGAGAACCGAGGAATCGTTGCCCGGTCCACCCGGACCCTCGGGGGTGCCTGCCATGTGGAACGGGATGTGGGTCACGGCAAAAGGCTCCGTTTCGGGCAAGGGACTCGGGCGGTGTTCGACATCGTGCCAATATAGACCAAAAGCCGCCTGCGAAAAGGGGTTCAAGCGAATGCCCTGCAACAGGGGGCCGTCGCTTTGCCCTTCGCACGCCGCCGCCGCTTGCGCCAGACGGATCGGCGCGGCATCAAGCCAAGGCACAGCCCCGGATGGCCCCCATGATCACCACCATCGGTTTCGACGCCGACGACACGCTCTGGCAGAACGAATCCTTCTTCCGCCTGACGCAGGACCGCTTCACCGCCCTCCTCGCCGGCTTCGCCGAGGCCGACCATCTGCACGAGCGCCTTCTTGCCGCAGAACGCCGCAACCTCGGGCATTACGGTTTCGGCGTGAAGGGGTTCACCCTGTCGATGATCGAAACCGCCATCGAAGTGACCGATGGCCGCGTTCCCGCCACCGTGATCTCGGAACTGATCGCCGCAGGGCGCGACATGCTCGCCCATCCCATCGAACTCCTGCCCCATGCCGCCGAGGCCGTGGCCACCCTCGCCCGCAACCACCGCGTGCTGCTGATCACCAAGGGCGATCTGCTGGATCAAGAGCGCAAGCTCGCCCAATCCGGCCTTGGCGACCTGTTCCATGCGGTGGAGATCGTTTCGGACAAGACTGCCCCGGTCTATGCCACGATCTTCGCCCGCCACGGAGACGGGGCCGACCGCGCGCTCATGGTGGGAAATTCGCTCAAATCCGACGTGATCCCCGCCATCGAAGCGGGCGGCTGGGGTGTGCACGTCCCGCATGGCCTGACCTGGGCGCTTGAACATGCCGAGGCACCGACAGGCCACCCGCGCTTTGCCACCTTGCCCGATCTTGCAAAATTGGCCGATACGGTGGACGCGATCAAAGCGAACCACAACATCTAGCGTCACTTCCCTGCGCGAAGGCGTGACAAAACCCATACCAAAGTCTGCGCTTTCCTGCCAAACCCCTTGAATCTAGGGGGTTTTCCCAAGCACGGCCCTGTGCTACCTTTCTACCCGAGGCAGAATAGGCACCCACAAAAAACGGGGCCGTGGCAGGACAAGGGACAGGCGAAGTGAAATCGCTTTTTGGGCAGTTTGCCCGCATGCTTTCATTCATGGCCGTCATGGCGTTGGCCTATGTGCTGGCCGCGACCGGCGTTTCCGCAGCCCCCTATGCCGCCATCGTGATGGACGCCCGCTCGGGCGAGATCCTTTACCAGACCGAAAACGCCGACAAGCGGCTGCACCCCGCCTCGCTGACCAAGATGATGACGCTCTACATCACCTTTCAGGAGCTCGAGCGCGGTTCGATCACGCTCGACAGCATGGTCACGGTCACGAAACACGCCGCAGGGCAGGCACCGTCGCGTCTGGGCCTGAAACCGGGGCAGAAGATCGCCGTGCGCTACCTGATCCGTGCCGCCGCGATCAAATCGGCCAACGATGCCGCCGCCGCCCTTGGCGATTTCATCAGCGGAAACCAGGACGAATTCGCCAAGCGCATGACCCGCACGGCCCATTCGCTGGGCATGAGCAACACCACCTTCAAGAACGCCAACGGCCTGACGGCCAAGGGGCACCTGTCCACCGCCCATGACATGACCATTCTGGGGCGGCACCTGTTCTACGACTTCCCGCAATATTACAACATCTTCTCGCGCCGCTCGACGGATGCGGGGGTGGCCACGGTGAATTCGACGAACCGCAAGTTCCTTGATGCCTACAAGGGCGCGGACGGGATCAAGACGGGCTATACCGGACCTGCGGGCTTCAACCTGACCGCCTCGGCGGAACGGGACGGCGTGCGCCTGATCGCCACGATCTTCGGCGCGGCCTCGACCGCAGACCGCAATGCGCGGATGGCAAAGCTGCTGGACCTCGGCTTTGACAAGGCGCGCAAGAACGCCCCCTTCAACCCGCCGCAGGCCCCCGCCCCGACCGATGCGCTGATGGCCCAGGCCGACAGCGCAGCCCCCGCCGAAGCAGGTGCCGAAGCGGGTGCCGAAGTCTTGGCTTCGGCAAGCGGGATGCAAACCTCGCCCCGCCCGCAGGCCCGCCCTGCGGGGCTGTCGCAGGAAACCGTCACGGCAGCGGCCGAGGCTGTCGATGCGATGCAGGACGGCATCCTTGGCGCTTTGGCCGAGGCCACCGGGGACGACGCAGGAACCGAAGGCGCAATCGAAGCACAGGCCACCGCGATCGCCGATGCTGCCGTCCCCGCCGCCGCTTTGGCCGTCGACGACGTGGAACTCGCCTCTGCCAGCGGCGAAACGGCCCTTCCGGCCGAGGGTCTTCCCAGCGAAGAGGCGCTCGCCGAAGCGGTGGCGAACCTGCCCGAAGACGCCCTTCCCCAAGGCAGCCGGACCGCCCCCGCCGAACCCCTGCCCTTCGCGGTGGCCTCTGCCGCAAGCGTGGCCCCGCCCAAGCGCAAGGCCCCCATCTACGATGACGCCGCCTCTGGCCCCGCACCCGCCGAAGCGCCCGAGGTCGTGTCCTTCTCCACTTCGGGCGACCGGCATTTCGCCATCACGGTGGGCCGCTACGGCTCCAGCTACGAAGCCGAAAAGGCGTTGCTGAAGATGCAGCTTGTGGAAAGTGCCACGCTCTCGGCATCGCGCCCCAAGGTGATGAAGAAATCCGGCGGCTTCGAAGCGACCTTTGTCGGGCTGACGCAGGATCAGGCCGATCTTGCCTGCCGCCGGCTGCAAGCCCGTTCGATCACCTGCTTCACCATCGGCGAATGAACGTTCCGCCCGTCCCGCCCGCCGTCACCCTGCCCGTCCACGGCAGCGCCGACCGCTTCCCCGTGCGCCGCATCTTCTGCGTGGGCCGCAACTACGCCGAGCACAGCCGCGAGATGGGCGGCGATCCCACGCGCGAGGCGCCCTTCTTCTTCACCAAACCCGCCGATGCGGTGGTGATTTCGGGTGCAACCATCCCCTACCCGCCCAAGACCGCCGACCTGCACCACGAGGCGGAGCTGGTCGTCGCCATCGGCAAGGGCGGCGCGGATATCGCGCTTGCCGATGCGTCCGCGCATATCTGGGGCCATGCCGCCGGAAACGACCTCACCCGCCGCGATCTGCAGGCCGAGGCGAAAGCCGCGCGCCGCCCGTGGGACATGGCCAAGGGCTTCGACAATTCCGCCGTGATCGGCGCGCTTCACGCAGGACCGCTGCCGGATGCCGCGATCACCTGCACCGTGGACGGGCGCGTCACGCAATCGGCGCGGCTGTCGGACATGATCTGGTCGGTGCCCGAAATCATCGCGCATCTGTCGGGCTACGTGACCTTGCAGGCGGGCGACCTGATCTTCACAGGCACCCCCGCAGGCGTCGGCCCCATCGGGCGTGGCCAGACCTGCACGGTGGCCATCGAGGGGCTTTCCCCCGTCACGGTGACGTTGGCCTGAGGCAAATTTCTTCGAAGAAATTTGCGCCTACCGCTTCGGTCTGTCGTCGTAATCCTTGGTCAAAATCCGGTTCGCATCCCCTTCGGGATCGTCGAACTGCCGCGTCTTCATCGCCCAGAAGAACGCGGCCAGGCCCAGCCCGCCAAGGAACAGCGACACGGGGATCAGGAATGCCAGAATTTCCATCGCCTACCTCAGCCGCAGCGCGTTCAGGCTGACGGTAATCGAAGACAGCGACATGGCAAGCGCCGCGGCCAGGGGCGTTGCCGCCCCCACCAGCGCCAGCGGCACCGCGATCACGTTATACCCGCCCGAGATCAGGAAATTCTCGACGATCCGGCGCGAGGCTTGGCGTCCGATCCTGACCGCATCCCCGATGGGCGCCATGTCCTGCCCCAGAAGCACGATGTCCGATGCCACCCGCGCCGCATCGAGCGCGCTTGCAGGCGACACCGACACATGCGCCGCAGCAAGCGCCGCCGTATCGTTCAGCCCGTCGCCCACCATCAGCACGCGCCGCCCCTCGGCCGTCAGGGCCGCGACCTTCGCCGCCTTTTCGGCGGGCAAGACCCCCGCCGCCCAATCGGTGATGCCCAGACGCGCGGCAAGGTCCGCCACCGCCCCTTCGGCATCGCCCGACAGCAGCATCACCCCCATCCCCTGCGCGCGGAGCGAGGCGACCGCCGCCTCGGCCCCCGGACGCAAGCTGTCGGCAAAGGTAAAGGCGCGCACGTCGGCACCCGCGCTCAGGTAGGTTGCCGTCACGCCCAGCGCCTCGGCCCCGCACCAGTCGGCGCGGCCAAGCCGGACGCGCTGGCCTTTGTAGATGCCCTCGACGCCATAACCCGGCACCTCGCGCAGGTCCTCCACCCGTTCGGGGCGGAACCCCGCCTCGCGCGCTGCCGTGGCAAGGGCGACTGCAAGCGGATGCGACGATGCCGCGGCCAGCGCCGCCGCCACCTCGACCGCGGCGCGGGGGTGGTCGGTCAGGTTCGTCGGTTTCGGCGCGCCCATCGTCAGCGTTCCGGTCTTGTCGAAAACGACCGTATCCACCTCGGCCAGCCGTTCCAGCGCGGTGCCGTGCTTGATCAGCAGTCCCTTGCGGAACAGCTTGCCCGATGCCGCCGTCACCACCGCAGGCACGGCCAGACCCAGCGCACAGGGGCAGGTGATAATCAGCACCGCCGCCGAGATGTTGATGGCAAAGCGCAAGTCGCCGCCCGTCTGCCACATCCAGAAGCCGAAGGCGCTGAAGGACAGGATATGCACCAGCGGCGAATAAAGCCGCGCCGCCCGTTCGGCGAGGGATGTGTAGCGCGTCTTGGCGCTTTCCGCGACCGCGACCAGATCGGCCATGCGGTGCAGCGACGAATCCCGCCCCGCCGCCGTCACCCGCAGCGTCAGCGGCCCCGTCAAATTCACCTCGCCCGCCGACACGACCGTATCCACCCCCGCGAACACAGGCAGGCTTTCCCCTGTCAAGAGCGAGCGGTCCAGTTCCGACTGCCCCTCGACCACCACGCCATCGACCGGCATCCGCCCGCCCGGACGCACCCGCACCAGATCGCCCGCGACCACCTCGGCAATCGGAACCACCACCTCGGCCCCGTCGCGCAGCACGGTGGCACGCGGCACTTCCAGCGCGGCCAGTTCCTCGGCCGCCGACCGCGCCACGGCCCGCGTGCGATGGTCCAGATACCGCCCCGCCAACAGGAAGAAGGACAGCATCACGGCAGCATCGAAATAGGCGTGATGCCCGCCCTTGATGGTTTCAAACAGGCTGATGGACGAGGCAAGGATCAGCGCAAGGCTGATCGGCACATCCATCCCCAACCGCCCCACGCGCAACGATGCCCACGCGCTTTTGAAGAAGGGTTGTCCCGCAAAGATCACCGTGGGCAGCGCGATGGCCGCCGAAATCCAGTGGAACAGGTCACGCGTCGCATCCTCGGCCCCCGACCAGACGGCGACCGACAGAAGCATGACGTTCATCATGGAAAAGAACGCCACGCCCAGCCGCATCAGAAGCTCGCGTCCCTGACGGTCGGTTTCGGTCACGCTCAGCAGTCCGGGGTCAAGCTCGTGCGCCTCATACCCCACACCTTTCAAGGCTTCGATCAGCCGCTCTGCCGACACTTCGGGTGCGGCGTCCACCGACACCCGCCGCAGCGTCAGGTTCACCCGCGCGGAATGCACCCCCTCGACCGCCATCAACCCGTGCTCGACCGTGCTGATGCAGGCCGCGCAATGTGCCGTGGGCAAAGACAGCATCAGCCGCGCATCCCGCGCTTCGGCCAGTCCGGCGATACGCTCGGCGCTGGGAGCCGCGATGCAGGCGGGACAGGCAGCCAGCGCCGCCCGCTCTTCGTCCTGGGTCAGCGCGACCGTCATCATTCATCCACCACCAGATCGAGCCGTTGCCGGAACAGCGTGCCATCCGCCGCCTTTGCCTCGACCATCATCATCCATTTGCCACGGCGCAGGGCGACGTCCGCCTCCCATACCCCGTTGCGGTCCACGAATACGGGGTGCTGGTCCTCTTTCGCCTCGGTCGGGCGCCCCACCAGAACGTCGAGCGCGGTGACAGGGGCCGCCATCCCGTCCTTGCGGATGTCGATGGTCAGCCGCCCGCCCGCATAGCCGTGCACCAGCGTCCAGCCCAATGCGTCCTGCGCACGTCTCTCGGCGTCGAAGGTCTGGCTTGCGACATAGCCGTTGTCCACCTCCAGCCCCGGAAAGGTCTTAACCGCCTTGACCGCCATCAGCACATTGACCCCGATGATGACCGAAAAAGCCCCGACCGTGATGCCAAGCACGTGTTTGCCCGTAAGTTCGCCCATCAGTCGTCATCCTTTCCGTTGAACACCGTGTCATGCGACACGCGCTCGGTCCCGTCCTCGTTCGCCACCCAGAGGCGGATTTCCGTCCGCTCCTCGTCCGCGCCTTCGGTGTCGGGCGGGGCCTCGACATAGACGCGCTGCTGGTAGGTCTCGTTCGCGGGGACAAGGACCTTGGTCCCCTCCTCGCCCTCGAGCGTGATGTTGAACCGGCTGCCTGCGGTGAGGGTGATGAAGTACCACTTGTCCTCGCCCGACTTGTTGCGCAGCCGGATGTCATAGGTGTTGCGGATCGTCCCGTCCGAGAGTGTCACGTAAAGCGGGTTGCGCACGGGCGTCACGCTGACGTCGATGGGCGAGCGCAGGAACAATGCCACCACCAGCGCCACGCCGACCGCCGTCCAGAGCGCGGTGTAAAGGATCGTGCGCGGGCGGAAGACGTGGCTCCAGACCGATTTCGGCGTCTTGCCCGCACGTTCCCGCGTCTCGTCCGTCAGGGCAAGGTATCCGACCAGACCACGCGGCTTGCCGATCTTGTCCATCGTGTCGTCGCAGGCGTCGATGCAGAGGCCGCAGGTGATGCAGGCCATCTGCTGGCCGTTCCTGATGTCGATCCCCATCGGGCAGACGTTGACGCAGGCCATGCAGTCGATGCAATCGCCATTGCCCTCGACATTCTGCTTTCCACGCGGCTCGCCGCGCCAGTCGCGGTAGGCGATGGTGATCGTATCCTCGTCCATCATCGCCGCCTGGATGCGCGGCCAGGGGCAGGCATAGATGCAAATCTGTTCCCGTGCGAAACCGCCGAAGGCAAAGGTCGTCGCGGTCAGGATCAGCATCGTTGTATAGGCGATGGGATGGGCGTTGCCCGTCACCAGATCGACCGCCAGCGTCGGCGCATCGGTGAAGTAGAAGATCCACGCGCCCCCCGTCGCCAGCCCGATCAGGAACCAGATCGTCCACTTCGCCGCGCGCTTGCGGATCTTCTCGGCATCCCAGCCCTGACGGTGCAGGCGGATGCGGGCGTTGCGGTCGCCTTCGACCCAGCGTTCGACAAGGATGAACAGGTCGGTCCAGACCGTCTGCGGGCAGGCATAGCCGCACCAGACCCGTCCTGCGGCGGATGTGAACAGGAACAGGCCCAGACCCGCCATGATCAGCAATCCCGCCACGAAATAGAATTCATGCGGCCAGATTTCGATCATGAAGAAAAAGAATCGCCGGTTCGCCATATCGACCAGCACCGCCTGATCCGGCAGGTTCGGCCCTCGGTCCCAGCGCAGCCACGGCGTGATGTAATAGATGCCTAAGCATACCGCCATGATCCACCACTTCAGCGTGCGGAAAGCGCCCTTCACGCGGCGCGGAAAGATCGGCTCGCGGGCGGCGTAAAGGCTTGGCGGTTGGGTATCTGGGGATGACAAGGCGCGGACTCCGGGCATTAGGCGTGCCCCCCGTATGGTCGCAACGGCGCGGCGCTTCCTTGACCTGTATCAAATGCTAGTCGGGGATGCAGCTTTCGCGCTGCGACAAACTGGCTTGGCAGGGGACAGGCGGAATTTGGCGCAAACTCCGCGCCGGAATTTGCGCCAAATTCCGCCCGCGCCAAAAGAAAAAGCGGGGCCGGATCGGCCCCGCAGTCTAGGGAAGGAATGCACCGGCACCCCGAGGAAACGCGCGAAGAGGAGAAGCGCCGGTGCCCGTATCCGGCGGGAGGGAAACCCGCCGGAACCCCGTCACTCGCCGCCGCCGCGCGAATGGACATAGGCGGCCACGGCGCGGATTTCATCCTCGCTCAGACGCCCCGCCCAGTTCGGCATCACGCCGAACCGCGCATAGGTGACGGTATGCTTGATCGTGTCGCGGTCGCCGCCGTAAAGCCAGATCGCGTCGGTCAGGTTCGGCGCGCCCTGTGCGCGGTCGCCCATCCCCTGCTCGCCGTGGCAGGCAGAGCAGTTGTCGGCAAAGAGCGTCGCCCCTTCGGCGGCCTTGGCCGCGTCATGCTCCTGCCCCGAGATGGCAAGCACATGTTCGACCACCGCGTCGATCTGCGCCGGTTCCAGCAATCCGTCCACGCCGAATTTCGGCATTTCGGAATAGCGGGCCTCGGGGTCGGTCGTGTTGCGGATGCCGTGGGTGATGGTGGTATGGATCGCCTCCATATCCCCGCCCCAGAGCCAGTCGTTGTCCAGCAGGTTGGGATAGCCCTTGCCCTGGACACCGGCCGCGCCCGAACCGTGGCACTGCGCGCAGTTGTTGCGGAAGACAGACGCCCCCGCAGGCTCTGCATAGGCCATCAGCTCCTTGTCGCCGATGATGGCGTTCAGGTCCGCCGCCACCAGCTTGGCCTTGATCGGCGCGTTGGCATCGTCGAAGCGCTTGATCTCGGCATCCACATCCGCGCGGGTCGAGGCATGCAGCAGCCCCGGCGTCGCGCCCTTGATCAGCGGCCATGCCGGATAGGCGATGACATAGCCGATGCCCCAGAGGATCGTCAGGTAGAACACCCAGACCCACCAGCGCGGCAAGGGGTTGTTCAGCTCTTCGATGCCGTCCCAGCTATGGCCGGTGGTTTCCACCTGCTTTGCCGGTTGTTTCGTGACTTGCTTGGCGCACATCTCTCACGCCTCCATCTTGCCGCGATGGGAATCGCCGGCAGGTTTCGTGTCATTGCGGAAGATCGAACCGGCCGCATCCTCATGCAGGCGGCGGGAACCCGGGCGGACGACCCAGAGGATCACGCCCAGGAACACCAGCGTCAGCACCAGAAGCGCCCAGCTGTCCGCGACGAAGCGCAGGAAACTGTAGGTCTCCATGATTGCCCCCTTACCGGCTTGCATCGGGCGTGAAGGTCGAGAAATCGACCATCGTGCCCAGCACTTGCAGATAGGCGATCAGCGCATCCATCTCGGTCACGCCCGCCTGCCCGTCGAAGTTCGACACCGTCGCCTTGCCATAGCGTTCCAGAAGGCCGGTCGTATCGGCGTTCGGGTCAGCCTGCGCGGCAAAGTCGGCCACCGCACTCGCGATCTGGTCGTCCGTGTAGGGGACCCCCACCATCGCGGACGCTTCCATCCGGTCGGCGATGTATTTGCCGTCCAGCTTCACGTTCGACAGGAACCCGTATTTCGGCATCACCGATTCCGGCACCACCGATTGCGGATCGGTCAGGTGGTCCACATGCCACGCATCCGAATACTTGCCGCCGACGCGGGCAAGGTCCGGCCCCGTGCGCTTCGACCCCCATTGGAACGGATGGTCATACTGCGACTCGGCGGCAAGGCTGTAGTGGCCGTAGCGTTCGACCTCGTCCCGCATCGGGCGGATCATCTGGCTGTGGCAGACATAGCAGCCCTCGCGCAGATAGATCTCCTGACCGGCGAGTTCGAGCGGCGTGTAGGGCCGCACGCCCTCGACCTTTTCGATCGTGTTTTCCAGATAGAAGAGCGGCACGATCTGCACGATCCCCCCGATGGCCACCACCAGAAGCGACAGCACCATCAGAAGCGTGGCGTGGGTTTCGATAGCCTTGTGCTTGTCAAGAAAAGCCATTGTCCTGCCCCCTCATTCAGCAGGAATAGCCGAGCCGACGCCAGCCTTGGCAGGCTGCGCGCGGACGGTCATCCACAGGTTGTAGCACATGATGATGGCACCGGCGAGGAACATGACCCCGCCCATCCCGCGCACGACATACATCGGGAACTTGGCGGCCACCGTGTCGGCGAAAGCGTTCACAAGGAAGCCGTTCGCATCCACTTCGCGCCACATCAGGCCTTCCATGATGCCCGTGACCCACATCGAGGACGCGTAAAGCACGATCCCGATGGTGGCGAGCCAGAAGTGCCAGGACACGAGCTTGAGGCTATACAGCCCCTCGCGGTTCCACAGACGCGGCACGAGGAAGTAGAGCACGCCGAAGGTGATCATCCCGTTCCAGCCCAGCGCGCCGGAATGGACGTGGCCGATGGTCCAGTCGGTATAGTGCGACAGCGAGTTCACGGCCTTGATCGACATCATCGGCCCTTCAAAGGTCGACATGCCGTAGAAACCAACCGACACCACCATCATGCGGATGATCGGGTCCGTGCGCAGCTTGTCCCATGCGCCCGAAAGCGTCATCAGACCGTTGATCATGCCACCCCAGCTCGGCATCCACAGGATGACCGAAAACACCATGCCAAGGGTCGATGCCCAATCCGGCAAGGCGGTGTAATGCAGGTGGTGCGGACCGGCCCAGATATAAAGGAAGATCAAAGCCCAGAAGTGGATGATCGACAGCTTGTAGGAAAAGACCGGCTTTTCCGCCTGCTTCGGCACGAAGTAGTACATCATGCCAAGGAAGCCCGCGGTCAGGAAGAAGCCCACCGCGTTATGGCCATACCACCATTGCACCATGGCCGACTGCACGCCCGAGAAGACGGTGATTTCGGCCGAACCGAAGATCGAAACCGGAATCGCGAGGTTGTTGCCAAGGTGCAGCATCGCCACCGTCAGGATCATCGACAGGTAGAACCAGTTGGCCACGTAGATGTGGGGTTCCTTCCGCTTCATCACCGTTCCGGCAAAGACAACCAGATAGGCGACCCAGACGATGGTCAGCCAGATGTCCACGTACCAGACGGGTTCGGCATATTCCTGCGCCTGCGTGGCCCCCAGAACGTAGCCGGTCGCGGCAAGCACGATCACAAGCTGGTAGCCCCAGAACACGAACCAGGCAAGGTTGCCGCCGAACAGCCGCGCCGCGCTCGTGCGCTGGACGACGTAGAAGGACGACATGATCAAGGCGTTGCCGCCGAATGCGAAGATCACCGCACTGGTGTGCAGCGGGCGCAGACGGCCAAAGTTCAGGAAGGGCTGCGCCCATTCAAAGTTCAGCGACGGGAAGGCAAGCTGGAAGGCGATGACGACCCCCACCAGAAACCCAACCACGCCCCAGAACGCCGTGGCGATGGCACCGGCCCTCACCACCGAATCGAGGTATTCCCCCTGATCGACAGCGCGATACTCGCCCATCGTCCGCAGGGTGTAGAGAAAGACGATGCCGGCGGCCAGCATCACCTCGATCGCATTGACCATATAGGCCAGGTCGCGGGCGTAATTGGCAGCAATCGCGGCGCAAACCGCGATGACCCCCAATACGACCAGCTTTACGTAATCCCACATTTCGTCGTCCCTTCGTCTCTTGGCCGTCTTGCGCCCCTGCCCCGAATCCTGCGGGACAAAGGCACCTTGGCGCTTTGCGACTGGTTTGCTTTTGCAACTGCGGCGACAATGACGCCTTGATCCATGTCAACCGAAGGCCCACCCCGGTTTGACAGAAATCAAAGCCGTGGGGCGAAAAGCTGTTAACACTTGCCACATCTCAGCCAAGGGAGGCTCTCATGGCCTACAAATCCATCTTCACCGTGGTAACGAGTCCCGACCGTGCCGAGGCTGCCATTACCGGTGCTGCGACCTTGGCACTGGCGCATGACGCCCATCTCGACATCCTCGCCCTCGGCGTGGATCGCACGCAAATCGGCTATTCCTACGTCGGCTCGGGGGCGGTCGTGCTGCAAGCAGCACTCGACCGTGCCGAACAGGATGCCCGCGATGTCGAAGCCGCCGTCCGCCGCGCTGTGGCACAACAGCAATCCACGCTGCGCTCCTCGGTCGAGGCGGCCGTGACGCAGCTTGGCGCGCTGACCGATATCGTGGCCCAACGCGCCCGTTTCGCCGATCTCGTGGTGTTGCCCAAACCCTATGGCAACGGTCAGGGAAGCGAAGCCGAAGCCGTGGTGGAAGCCGCCCTTTTCGAAGGTCACGCCGCCGTTCTGGTGCTGCCCGATACGGGTGCAGCCTCGGCCGCAGCACCGCGCCGCATCGTCATCGCCTGGAACCAGAGCGCCGAGGCGATGGCCTCGATCCGCCGCGCGCTGCCGATCCTGAAACAGGCCGAAACGGTGAACATCGCCGTGATCGACCCGCCCCAGCACGGTCCCGAACGGTCGGACCCCGGCGGGCTTCTGTGCCAGATGCTCGTGCGCCACGGCGTCCGCGCCGAAGTCTCGGTCCTTGCCCGTTCGCTCCCGCGCATCTCGGACCTTCTGGCCCGCCATGTGCGCGATCAGGGGGCCGATCTTCTGGTGATGGGGGCATACGGCCATTCGCGCTTCCGCGAAGCGATCCTCGGCGGCGCCACCCGCAACATGCTGGAACAGGCTGAAGTGCCGGTCCTGATGGCGCATTGACCGGCGCTGGTCGTCACCTTAGTCCTTGGCTGCGTAGCATGTACGAGTGGCCAAAGCGTGACACTATCCAATCCGGCGACCTATCGCCCTGAAATCGACGGGATGCGCGCCATTGCCATCCTTGCCGTGGTTGGCTTCCATCTTGGCTTTTCAAGCTGGAAAGGCGGATTTGTCGGGGTGGACGTCTTCTTCGTCCTGTCGGGATATCTGATCTGCGGGCAAACCTACGCTTCCTTGCGTCAAGGAAGCTTCTCGATACGGAATTTCCTGGCAGGACGTATCCGCCGGTTATCATTTGCCAGCTTTTTATGTTTCTTTACCGTCGGATGCGCCGCTTGGGCAGTCCTTCTGCCCTTCGAAATGCCACTGTTCCATACCAGCTTCATCGGTTCGATCACCTTCACGCAGAATTTCGTTCTGATGGGGCAATCCGGCTACTTCGCGCCCGCAATGTCAGCAAACCCGCTATTGCACACCTGGTCTCTTGCCATCGAAGAGCAGTTCTACATTCTCCTCCCCTCCCTTATCCTCCTGACCAACCGCAAGCCGCGGGCCTTTGTTGCCTGCCTCTTGCTGATGTTCCTTTTGTCGCTGGCACTCACGCTGGGTTCGGGCGATCAGGTGCACAGCCGCGAGGCACGCTATTTCGCAACCGATTTCCGCATATGGGAACTGTCACTTGGTGGACTGATTGCGGTTCTAATGCAGCACCGCACCATACCCCGCCTGCCTCTCGCGGCGCCATTGGGCTTTGCTGCCGCAACCGCGCCGGTCTTCCTGCTTGACGGCGCGCAGACCTATCCGGGGCCGTGGTCGCTCGTGGTCGCCGGGGGAACGGCGCTGATGCTTGCCTATGCCCGCCCCGCCACAACCTGGACGGGGAAGCTTCTTGCCACGCGGGTTCCGCGCAATCTTGGCCGCGTGTCCTACGGCACCTATTTGTGGCATTGGCCGCTAATTTCTTTCTATGATTATTTCGGCCAGACGATAGCGAACGACAACGTGCGGATGGCTTTCCTTTTGGCCGCCTTGGTCCTCGGCAGCTTGTCCTATTTTCTGATTGAAGCCCCGGCGCGCCGGATCGACGTGAGACGCCACAGAAACAAGTTGTTCGCAGCTTTTGGCGTGCAGACGGTCGTTCTGCTTTGTCTGGCGCAAGGCTTGTCGATGCGGAACCAGACGATTGATCCCCAAGTATCGGCAAGGCTGATCGAAATTCAGAACGCGGGCGCGAATGCCAATCCGAGGTGGGCCGAATGCTGGTTCCGTCCATCGGCGGCACCTCCTTGCCCATTCGGCGGAAAGCAAACGGACAAGGCCACGAAGGCGCGACCGATCCTTCTCTGGGGCGACAGCATGGCCAACAGTGCGGTCCCGGCGTTTGACCATTTGGCACGGGAACGGGGCGTGACTGGCAGGGCTTACGTTGCGCCGTCCTGCCCGCCCTTGCTCGACATCGCCCGCGAGTCATCGACCTTTGAAGAATGCATAGCGGCCAATGACGCTGCATTGACCTTTCTCGACTCCGCGCCGCCATCCGATGTCTACTTGTTCGCCAGATGGGCCTATTACGCCGGAGGCTTCACCACGGATCTTGCCTCCCCGCGCAACAGTGCAGGCTTCGTCGACCGCAACGGCGACCCGGTGATGCAGGACAGTTACGTCGCATTCGAGCGCAGCCTGTCCGGCCTCCTTGAGAAAATTCCAGCACGGCATCGGATACACCTGATCGGCCCGGTTCCGGAGATGGCCTTCTCCGTGCCGCAACAGATGATCACCGCCTTCCGCTTCGGGAAAACTCTGCCCCCTGTGCTCCGCACACAGTTTGAAACCCGCACCCGACCCACGATCCTTTTGCTGGACCGCCTCGCGGCCGCCCGGCGGGCCTCGTTCCTCGACCTGACAGACGCCTATTGCACGGCCTCGCAATGCGCGTTCGAACGTGGCGGCTTGCCCGTGTTTGCCGATCAGGTCCACTTCGCGGCGATCGGGGCCGATATCCTGCACCAGACCCTCACCTCGATGCCAGACTGAGCCGCAAGACGCACAGGCACAAGCCAAGCCCGACCTACGCAAAACCGTGCATCGGCCGTGCATCGGAGATTCGCCCAGATCATTCCCGAATTGGGAGTCTTCAGATCAGGAAACCACCGTCACTGTCGTCACCCGCTTCTTCGATCAGACGGTCGAGGTTCGGGATGATCACATGGCGCTTGCCCTGCAATTCGATCACGCCATCCCGCTTCAGCGCCGAAACCTGACGGCTTACCGTCTCGAGCGTCAGGCCCAGATAGTCCGCCATCTCTTCGCGTGTGAGCGGCAGATCGAAGACCAGCGCGCCCTTTTGCGTCTTCAACTTGAGGCTGGCATCCCGCCGCGCGATGATCGCCAGAAGCGAGGCGATCTTTTCCCGCGCCGTCTTGCGGCCCAGCAGAAGCATCCATTCCCGCGCCGCGTCCAGTTCGTCCAACGTCATCTCGAGCAGGCGCTGCGCGATATGCGGCGTCTTGCCCATCATCTCTTCGAAGGGTTTCTTGCGGAAGCAGCACATCACCAGATCGGTCGTCGCGGTGACGTCATAGGCCGCCTTGTCCCGCCCCGGTCTGCCAACGAAATCAGAGGGTAACAACAAGCCGACCATCTGCCGCCGCCCGTCCTCCATCGTCTGGGTCAGCGTGGCGATGCCCGTGACGACCGAGGCGACAAAGTCCATCCGGTCGCCCGACCAGATGATCGTCTGCCCTGCCTGATAGCTGCGATAATACTTGATCTCTTCAAGCTGTTGCAGCTCGTCCGTCTCGCATCGGGCGCAGACCGCGCGATGGCGGATCGGACAGTCGCCGCATTGCTGGTGGACGATGTTCAGATCGTGCTGAGCCATGTCACCCCTTCCGTTTGCCAAAAATGTTGGCGGTTTTGATCCATATCAAAGCTGCGTAACCCCGCCATGACAAAGGTAAACACATGACACAGGAATCGCAACTCACCCGTCTCGGGCTATTCGACGCACGGGTGCCCCGCTACACGAGCTACCCCACCGCCCCCCATTTCGGGGGAGGGGTTACTCCTGCAACATTCTCGGATTGGGTGGAAGCGATTCCCGCCGGTTCACAAATCTCGCTTTACCTCCACGTCCCCTTCTGCCGCCGCCTTTGCTGGTTCTGTGCCTGCCGCACGCAGGGAACCTCATCCGACGAACCCGTCATCGCCTATGTCAAAACGCTCAAGGCGGAAATCGCGCTGCTGAAACAGCACCTGCCCGCCGGCGTCACCTTGGCCCGCCTGCATTGGGGCGGTGGCACGCCGACCCTGCTGCACCCCGACCAGATGCGCGACCTTGCCGCCACCGTGTTCGAAGCCATGCCGATGGCCGAAGGGGGCGAATTCTCGGTCGAGATCGACCCGAACGAGGTGGACGAAGCCCGCCTTGACGCACTCGCCGCAAGCGGGCTGAACCGCGCCTCTATCGGCGTGCAGGATTTCGACCCCGAAATTCAAAGAACCATCGGCCGCGAACAACCGTATGAACTCACTAGACGCGTTTCGGAAATGATCCGTGACCGCGGCGTGCGCAGCCTCAACGCCGATATCCTTTATGGCCTGCCGCACCAGACCCGCCCGCGCATCGCGGATTCGGTGCAAAAGCTTCTGACCCTCTCGCCCGACCGTGTGGCGCTTTACGGCTATGCCCATGTCCCGTGGATGAGCCGCCGCCAGCAGATGATCCCCTCGGACGCCATGCCCACGCCCGAGGAACGGCTGCGCCTCTTCGAAACCGCGCGCGAGTTGTTCGTCTGGGACGGCTATCAGGAAATCGGCATCGACCATTTCGCCCGCCCCGAGGACAGCATGGCCATGGCCCAGCGCACCGGCCACCTGCGGCGCAATTTCCAGGGCTACACCGCCGACACCGCGCCCATCCTGATCGGGCTTGGCGCATCCTCGATCTCGCGCTTCCCGCAGGGCTATGCGCAGAACGTCTCGGGCACCTCGGACTATACCAAATCCGTCCGCGCAGGGTCGTTCCCCACCCATCGCGGCCATATCTTCGCGGGCGAAGACACGCTCCGCGCCCGCATCATCGAAGCCCTGATGTGCGATTTCCACGCCAGCCGTGCCGAGATGCTGCGCGACTATGCCGTGTCGCCGGAAAAGCTCGACGCGATGTTCGCGCGGGCCGCTGAAACCTTCGGCAATATGGTCCGGCTGGATGACACGG
Source organism: Paracoccaceae bacterium (assembly GCA_027489375.1). GTDB lineage: Bacteria > Pseudomonadota > Alphaproteobacteria > Rhodobacterales > Rhodobacteraceae > Paragemmobacter. The sequence continues at coordinate 109,415 of JAIXZW010000013.1, forward strand.
GCCTGACGATCCTGCCCGATGGCAAACCGCTCACCCGCATGGTCGCCCGCGTCTTCGACGCCTATGACCAGACCAAGGCGCAGCACTCCGCAGCGATTTAGGGCGCGATCTGGGGCGCGAAGCTTTCAACGTAATTCACCATCTGCGGCAGGCACACCCGCCGCAGGTCGTAGCGGTCCAGCACCGTCTGCCGTGCAGCCTTGCGAAGGGGGGCGAAGCGTTCGGGGTTCGCCAAGGCTTCGGTCAAGACCCGCGACCAGCCCGCGATGTCGAAGAAATCGACCAGCAGCCCGTTTTCGCCATGCCGGATCACCTCGCGCACCGGCGCGGTGTCAGAGCCGACGACCAGCGCCCCCGCCGCCATGCTTTCCATCATCGACCATGACAGCACGAAGGGATAGGTCAGGTAGGCATGCGCGCGGCTGACCTGCATGAGCGAAACGAAGGTCGGATAAGGCACCTTGCCCATGAAATGCACGCGCGACAGGTCCAGCCGGTCGCGCACTTCGGACAGGTATCGTTCCTTCCAGCTTCCCCCGTCCGGCGCGGGGTTGCCATAGCTCACCTCGTTGCCGCCCACGATCACCACCTGCGCCTGCGGACGTGCCGCCATCACCTCGGGCAGCGCCCGCATGAAGCTGTGATAGCCGCGATAGGGTTCGAGGTTGCGGTTGACGAAGGTCAGCACCTCATCCCCCGCCCGCAGCACGCGGCCATCGGGCAGGGTGACGCTTGCGGCAGGGTCCGGCACCATCACATCGGTGTCCACCCCGTCAAAGATCACGCGGATCATCGACCGCAGCGGCGCGGGATAGGTCGATGCCTGCCATTCCGTGGGCGACAGCCCCGCATCGGCATGCAGCAACGCCTGCCCCAGATGCGCGGTGCGGCCTTGGGCGATCATCACCTGATCGAAGTTCGGCGCGCCGAATTCGGGATCGAACCCCGTATCCGCCCCGACCCCGCGGTAGTAGAATTCCGCATAGACGATCAGCTTCGCCTCGGGCCAGACCTCTTTCAGGAACAGCGTCTCGCCCCAGCCGGAATGACCGAAGATCACATCCGGCACATAGCCCTTTTCCGCCCGCAGCCGCCGACAAGCCCGCGCCACGACGACGCCACGGTCGCTTTGCTGGGTGTAGTTGCGCCCCAGACGGCAGGCGGCGGGGTCGACCTTTTGCGCCTCGAACTTGTAGCGCAGGGTGGATGTTTCCGTCTCGCGCTTGTTGGCAAGGTCCGTCAGCGCCGTCACCTCATGCCCGCGCCGCCGCAATTCGGGCGCAAGGTGGAGGAATTGCGCAGGGTAATTCTGGTGCACCAGAAGGATCTTCACGCCATGCGGTCCCCGAAGGCGGCGGCCATCAGCGCGCGGGTGTAATCGCTTTGCGGGGCGGAAAACACCGCCTCGCTTTCCCCCGCTTCGACCACATCGCCCGATTTCATCACCATCACCTTGTGCGACAGCGCCTTTACCACCCGCAGGTCGTGGCTGATGAAGATATAGGCCAGCCCCCATTTGCGCTGGAGCGACCGCAGCAAATCGACGATCTGAACCTGAACCGTCATGTCCAAAGCACTCGTCGGTTCGTCCAGCACCACAAGTTTCGGGCGCAGGATCATCGCCCGCGCAATCGCGATCCGCTGCCGCTGCCCGCCCGAGAATTCATGCGGATAGCGCCCCATCCATGCGGGGTCCAAGCCCACCTCGCCCATGATTTCGGCCACCATCTCGCGCCGGTTGCGGCCCGGTTCCAGCCCGTGCACGCCAAGGCCTTCGGCGATGATCTCTTCCGCCGTCATGCGGGGCGAAAGGCTCCCGAACGGATCCTGGAACACCACCTGCATATCGCGCCGGATGCCGCGCAGCGCCCCGCGCCCCGCATCGCGCAGGTCTTGGCCCATAAAGACCACCGGCCCGTCCGACTGCACCAGCCGCAGGATCGCCAAGGCAAGCGTTGTCTTGCCCGACCCGCTTTCGCCGACGATCCCCAGCGTCTCGCCCGCCCTGACCGACAGCGTGGCATCGTTCACCGCCCGCACATGCCCCGTCACCCGCCGCAAAAGTCCCGTGGTGATCGGGAACCAGACGCGCAGGTTTTCGGTCCGCACCACCTCGGCCGCATCCGGCGGTACGGGGTCGGGCGCGCCCTTCGCCTCGGCGGCGAGCAGTTTTTGCGTATAGGGGTGCTTGGGGTTGGCGAAAATCTCGGCTGCCGGACCCTGTTCGACGATCTCGCCCCCCTGCATCACGCAGACGCGGTCGGCGATGCGCCGCACGATGCCAAGGTCATGGGTGATGAACAACAGGCTCAACCCCTCGCGCCGCTTGAGGTCCGCCAGAAGTTCCAGAATCTGCGCCTGAATCGTCACGTCGAGCGCGGTGGTGGGTTCATCCGCAACCAGCAACTCCGGCCCGTTCGCCAGCGCCATCGCGATCATCACCCGCTGCCGCTGCCCGCCCGACAACTGGTGCGGATAGGCACCCAGACGGCTTTCCGCCTCGGCAATCCCGACCTTCTGCAAGAGGTCCACGATCCGCGCCCGCGCCGCCACGCCCGTCAGCCCCTGATGCAGCGCAAGGCTTTCGCCCAACTGCTTCTCGATGGTGTGCAGCGGGTTCAGGCTGGTCATCGGCTCCTGGAAGATGAAGCTGATGTCATTGCCGCGCACGCGGCGCAGCGCCGCCTCGGACGCGCCGATCATCTCGGCCCCCAGATAGCGCACCGATCCCTGCACATCCGTGCCCTCGGGCAAAAGCGACACGGTGGACAGCGCCGTGACCGACTTGCCCGACCCCGATTCCCCGACCAGCGCGACCGTCTCGCCCTTGTCCACGGTGAAGGAGACACCCTTTACCGCCTCGACCACGCGCCCGTCCTGACGGAAGCGCACGGTCAGCCCCGAAACCTCCAACACCGCGCTCATCGGAAGGTCTTTCTCGGGTCAAAGGCATCGCGCACGCCTTCGAAGACGAAGACGAGCAGGCTCAGCATGATGGCAAAGGTGAAGAAGGCGGTGAAGCCAAGCCACGGCGCTTGCAGGTTCTGTTTGGCCTGCTGGGTCAATTCGCCCAAGGACGGCGCCGATTGCGGCAAGCCGAAGCCGAGGAAGTCGAGCGTGGCCAGCGACCCGATGGTCCCCGTGATGATGAAGGGCAGCATGGTGAGCGTGGCGACCATCGCATTGGGCAACACATGCCGCACCATGATGACCCGATCCGGCACCCCCAGCGCCCGCGCCGCGCGCACATATTCGAAATTCCGCGCCCGCAGGAATTCAGCCCTGACCACCCCCACAAGCGAGGTCCAGCCGAACAGCACCATCAACCCGATCAGCAACCAGACCGACATCTGGAAGATCGCCCCCACGATGATGATGACGTAAAGCGTGGGCGTGGCCCCCCACAGCTCGATCACCCGCTGGAAGATAAGGTCGATCAGCCCGCCGAAATACCCCTGCACCGCCCCCGCCGCGATCCCGACGACCGAGGTGATGAGCGTCACGATCAGCGCGAAGCTGACCGACAGGCGGAAGCCATAGATCACCCGCGCCAGCACATCCCGCGCCGTGTCATCGGTGCCAAGCCAGTGGTTGGCATCGGGCGCCGAAGGGGCAGGCCCGTCCAGATCGTTGATCGTGTTGAATTTATAGGGGATCGGCGGCCAGAGGATCCAGCCGGTCTGAACCGGCTCGCCCGCCGCCGTTCCGCTTGCCTTCGCCTCGGCCAGCACGCCTTCGGGATCGTCCCAACAGGCTTCGGACCCTGCGGCATAGATCAGGCATTGCACCTCGACATCGGAATACTTGGCTTCCGTCTTGAAATCCCCGCCAAAGGCGGTTTCGGGATAGAATTTCAGGAAGGGCGTATGCAGCTCGCCCTTGTAGCTGACAAGCAGCGGGCGGTCATTCGCCAGCACCTCGGCAAACAGGCTGATGCCGTAAAGGAACAGGAACAGCCACAGCGACCAATAGGCCCGCCGGTTCGCCTTGAAATTCCGCCAGCGGCGCTGGTTGAGGGGGGAAAGCGCCATGACCTACCCCCGCTTGCCAAAGTCGATGCGCGGATCGACCCAGACATACATCAGGTCGGAGATGATCCCCATCACCAGCCCGATCAGGCCAAAGAAGAACAGCGTGCCGAAGATCACGGGATAATCCCGCTCGACCGCCGCCTTGAAGCCAAGCTGCCCCAGCCCGTCGAGTGAAAAGATCGTTTCGATGATCAGGCTGCCGCCGAAAAAGACCGACACGAACAGTGCCGGAAAGCCCGCGATCACGATCAGCATCGCGTTGCGGAACACATGGCCGTAAAGCACGCGGCTTTCTGTCAGCCCCTTGGCGCGGGCGGTCATCACGTATTGCTTCTTGATCTCTTCCAGAAAGCTGTTCTTCGTCAAAAGCGTCAGCGTGGCAAAGCTGGAAATCGTGCTTGCCACCACGGGCAGGGCGATGTGCCACAGGTAATCAACGGCCTTGCCGAACCAAGACAATTCTTCCCACCCGTCACTCGTCAGCCCCCGCAGCGGGAAGAGCCGCCAGTAGGAACCGCCCGCGAACAGCACCAAGAGCAGGATGGCGAACAGGAAACCGGGGATCGCATAGCCCACGATGATCGCCCCGCTCGTCCACGTATCGAAGCTGGAGCCGTCCTTCACCGCCTTGCGGATGCCCATCGGGATCGAGATGAAATAGGCGATCAGCGTCGACCAAAGCCCCAGCGTGATCGACACGGGCATCTTTTCCAGCACAAGGTCCATGACGCTGATCGACCGGAAATAGCTCTGGCCAAAGTCGAAGTGCATGTAGTTCCACATCATGTTGAAGAACCGCTCGGTCGCCGGAATCGTCTCCTTGCGACATTCCGGTGCCTTCACGCTCGGCTTGCCGGTGAAGCCCTCGTCGCAGACGATGCGGGCAAAGCCGAACTGCACCTCGAGCTGCGCCAGAAATTCGGGCGGCAGGCCGCGCGCGCCGATATACCCCTCGTCCGCCGCCTGTTGCCCTGCATCGGCCCCTTCGCCGGACACGCTTTTCAGCGCGTCCCCCTCACCCTCGAGCCGCGCCGCCACCTGTTCGATGGGGCCACCGGGGACGAACTGGGTCAGCGCGAAATTGATCAGCATGATCCCGAACAGAGTCGGAATGATCAGCAGGAACCGCCGCAGGATATAGGCGCCCATCGGGTGCGTTGCCCTTACTTCACTTGAACACGCCAGCCGCCTTCAAGGCCTCGCCCTTCTCGGCGTTGTACCACCAGAAATCAAGCTCGCCCGAGGCATAGGGCGGCAATTCCGCCGGATGCTCGTACATGTCGTAATAGGCGACGGTGTGCTTGTTCTTGAACCATTGCGGCACCCAGAAACGCTCGACCCGCAACACACGGTCCAGCGCCTTGGTCGCCACCTTCATCTCGTCATTCGACTTGGCCGCCATGACCACCTCGATCAGACGGTCCACCGCCGGCGATTTCAGACCCATGAGGTTGAAGGCCGACACATCGCTGGTTTCCGACCCGTAATACTGCTTCAGGTCCGAACCCGGAATGTAATCCGACCGCGCATTTCCGGTGATGATGTCGAAATCATAGCTCGGCGGGCGGGTGCGGCTTTCCATCTGCGCATCGTCCACCGTGGTCATATAGGCATCGACGCCCAGCGCCTTGAGGTTTTCGATATAGGGCGTGATCACGCGGTCGAAACTGGGCGAGTCGTTCAGGAACTCGACCTTCAGCACCTCGCCCTTGTCATTGCGGCGCATCCCGTCATCGCCCACCGTCCAGCCCGCCGCATCCAGCAGGTCGGACGCGGACTTGAGGTTCTTGCGGTCAAGCTGCCGCTTGCCCGATACGGGGGCCATCACGGCATCATCCGTCAGGATGCTCGCGGGCAGGGTGCCGTCATCGACCAGCGGCTGCAAGATCGCCGCCTCTTCCGGCGAAGGCGCGCCGGTTGCCGCCAGATCGCTGTTTTCCCAGACCGAATTGATCCGCGCGTAAAGCCCGTAGAACAGCGTTTCGTTCGACCATTCGAAGTTGAACATCATCCCCAAGGCCTCGCGCACCCGCGGGTCCTTGAACTTGTCCTTGCGCAGGTTGATCAGGAAAGCCTGCCCGTTCGCCTTGGCGCCCGAAGGCAGCTCCGTCTTGATCACCTGCCCGCTGGCGATGGCGGGGAAATCATAGCCCGTGGCCCATGTGATCGACGACGCCTCGTTGCGGAAGGTGTAGTTGCCCGCCTTGAACCCCTCGAAGGCCGCCTGATAATCCCCGTAATACTCAACGCGGATACGGTCGAAGTTGTTGCGCCCCTTGTTGATGGGCAAATCCTCGCCCCAGTAATCGGGGTTGCGCTTCCACGTGATCGACTTCGACATATCGAGCTTGTCGAGCACATAGGGACCAGTCCCAAGGAACGGCTTCATCGAGCTTTCCTCAAGGTCCAGCGCCTCTTTCTCATATTGCGCCTTGGACAGGACGGGCAGCCCCCCCACGCTTGCGGGCAGGTCGCGGGTCGGAATCCCCGGCTTGAAGGTGAACTTCACCCGATGCGGATCGAGGATTTCGGCCCCCTGCACCTGCTGGCCAAAAATGGTGCGGAAATCGGTCAGGCCCTTTTCCAGAAAGACGTTGTAGGAAAAGACCACATCTTCCGCCGTCATCGGCGTGCCATCGGCAAACTTCACCTCGGGCCGCAGGTTGAAGATCACCCAGGACCGGTCGGCGGGGTATTCCATCGTCGTGCAAAGCAGGCAGTAGCTGGTCCCGATCTCGTCCGAAGTTCCCGTCAGGATGGATTCGTAGGGCGCAGAAGCCAGCGCCGCCGGACGCCCCTTGACCGAATAGGGGTTCATCGAATCGAACCCGCCCGAGGTCCAGATCGAAATCTCGCCCCCTTTGGGCGCATCGGGATTGACGTAGGCGAGGTGCTGGAAATCCGCCGGATATTTCGGCGCATCGCCAAAGGTGGTGATGGCGTGAGAGACGGTCACATCCCCCTCGGCCCGCGCCGCCACGGCAAAGCCCGCAAGGGCCAGCGCCAGAAATCCGGCCCCCGCCCAGCGCATCACATCCCCGCCCAAAGCCCGCGCCCGAACCACCGCCATACACCCGCTCCCCGTCTGAACTTGCGGATCATGCTAGCGGAACCTTCGCGGTCCTCAAGTTGCGATTGCGTGAAAGGGGGCGGAAGCAAAAGTCTTCGAAGACTTTTGCGCGTCCCAAAGCAAAACGCCGCCCCGGGCGGAGCGGCGTTTCGTGTTTTCCGGCAGGGCCGCTTACTTCAGCGTCGCGAGATAGGCGATCACGTTGGCACGGTCTTCCGCTTTCGGCAGACCGGCGAAGGACATCTTGGTGCCCGGCGCATAGTCTTTCGGCGAATGCAGGAAGTTGAACATGTTTTCGGGCGTCCAGGTGTCGCCCGACATCGCCGTCAGCGCCTCGGAATAGCCAAAACCAGCGATCGAGGCTTTCGGACGGTCCACGACACCGTTCAGGTGCGGGCCGGTCGCATCGCCGCCGTCGATCTTGTGGCAGGATTTGCACTTGGCAAAGACCTTCTCGCCCGCAGCCACATCGGCAGCGGCGTAGACGGTTGCAAAGTCCGGCCCTTCCTCGGCCGGAGCCTCGGCCGAAGCTTCCTCGGCACCCGTGTCGATGCTGTAAGCCTGCGCCACTTCTTCGCCGTGGCCTTCGCCACCGGTGTGATAGAGCGATTCCGCCGCCCATGCGCCCAAGAGATAGACGAGCAGCGAGCCACAAACCGCACCCGTCACCTTGGTCAAAGTCATCGTGTCGAACATGTCGCGCCTTCCCTTGGCCGTCGTTTGGCGCGGTATGTATCCGCTTCCACCACCCTCTTTCAAGGTGTACATGCGCGACCAATCGCCCCGCGCGGGGGAAATCGCAATCAAGGATACATAAATGCCCGGCCGTATCGCATTTCAGGGGGAACCCGGCGCCTATTCGCATCAGGCTTGCCGCCAGTCGCGCCCCGATATGGAAGCGATCCCCTGCCCCACCTTCGAGGAGGTGATCGAACAGGTCCGCTCGGGCAAATGCGACCTCGGGATGCTTGCGGTGGAGAACTCCACCTATGGCCGCGTGGCGGACGTGCATACGCTTCTGCCCGAATCCGGCCTGCACATCATCGACGAGGCTTTCGTGCGCGTGCACATCAGCCTTCTGGCGGTGAAGGGGACGAAGATCGACCAGATCAAACGCGTGCGCTGCATGTCGATCCTGCACGGTCAGGCGCGGGGCTTCATCAAGCGCCACAACCTTGCGACCCTGAACTGGCACGACAACGCCGCCGCCGCGCGCGAAGTTGCCGCGCTGGGCGATCCCGCCGAAGCCGCACTCGCCTCGGCGCTTGCGGGGGAAATCTACGGTCTCGACGTGCTGGCCACGGAAATCGAGGATCAGGCCAACAACACCACCCGCTTCCTTGTCATGTCGCGCGAACCCGACATGACGCGCCGTGGAGCGGGCATGATGATGACCACCTTTACCTTCCGCGTCCGCAACATTCCGGCCGCACTCTACAAGGCGCTCGGCGGATTCGCGACGAATGGCGTCAACATGACCAAGCTGGAAAGCTACATGGTCGGCGGCAGCTTCACCGCGACCGAATTCTACGCCGATATCGAAGGCCATCCCGAAGACGCCAACGTCACCCTCGCGCTGGAAGAGCTGCGCTACTTCACCTCGCAGGTGAACATTCTCGGCGTCTATCCCGCCGACCGCCAGCGCTAGGGATCAGGCCTGCCCCGTCCCGCCCGCGCGGATTTCGATATCCCGCGCCAATTGGTCGAGCCGCGTGTCATACCGCTTCTGCACGCGGCTTTTCGCCAGTTTCAGCGACTGGATGAACAGCCGCGCCGCCAGCGTGCGGGGCTTGGCCTCCACCTGCGCCAGAAGCCGCGTGCGCTTCGAGGCGAGCGAGACAAGCTCGGCGTTCAGCGTGCCTTCGATGGCGGGACCGTCGAAGGACAGCGTCATCTGCCCCGCGGGGTCCAGCTTCACCACCTTGATCTGCAACTCGCGCTCGCGCCCCTTCCAGGCGAAGCGCACGTGCCATGTCATCCCCGGACCCGGCTTCTTCAGCTTGTCGGTGCGCGTGACATCCGCCCCGCGCCGCAGGGCCGCGCGTTCCCAATTGTCGAAATCGCTCAGGTATCCAAAGACAAATTCGCCCGGCGCGCCGATATCCGTCCTGCCGCTGATCTTCATTGCCTGCCCCTGACTGCCTTACCGTTTACATCGGGTTTCGCACCCTTTTCCTTAATCTCGCGTCAATCGAGCCTGTCGGCAAGCCAGTTCGCAATCAGAAACTGTGCAATCGCGCCCTTTCGTGACGGTTTCAGGCGCGGATGCAACCCGGCCATCGCCGTAACCATCTCTTCGCGGCTGACCCACATGGCGTCTTCCAACTCGGCCGGATCGACGGTGATCGTCTCGTCCAGCGCCTCGCCCGCGCAGCCGAACATCAGGCTTGCCGGAAAGGGCCAAGGCTGGCTTGCCAGATAGCGCACGGCGCCGACGCGCACGCCCGCTTCCTCGAACACCTCGCGCCGGACGGCGGCTTCCAGCGTCTCGCCCGGTTCGATGAAACCGGCCAGAAGCGAATACATCCCCTCGGGCCAGTTCGCATTGCGCCCCACCAGCACCTTGTTGCCGCGCGTGACCAGCATGATCACCACGGGGTCCGTGCGCGGAAAGTGATGCGCGCCGCAGGCGGGGCAATCGCGCTGCCACCCGCCCTGCACGGGAACGGACGCCGCACCGCAACCGGCGCAAAAGCCGTGGCTCCGGTGCCATTGCAGCACCGCCTTGGCCGTGGCGGCGAGTTCCGCATCGCGCGGTGTCAGCCGCACCATCACCCCGCGCAGTTCCAGAAAGACATGGTCGTCAGGCAGCGCCGGATGCCGCTGCTCGCTCGCATCGAAGAACCCCGCCTCCACCGCTTCGGCCCCCGCCTCGGGCGACCATGCCGAAATATCGGCGGCAAAGCGCGCCTCATCCCCGTCGAGGCCGAGAAAGACGGCAGGCCCCGCCAGGGCCAGCGCCGGACTGTCCGCCCTGACCCAGCCCAGCGCATCGCCCCGCACCAGGGGCTTGCCGCGCCAGACGGGTAGCACCCAGCCGCCCTGCATCCGGCGCGCAAGGCCTTCGGCATCGCCGCGCAGATGGGCGGCGCGGTCCAGCCCCGACCCGCCGAATGTCACCGTCTCGGCAATCCGCATTCCCGCCCCTCCCGCATCTTCGTTGCCCGTCTTGCCACGCCATATGCCGCAAGGTAAACCCGCCAGACACACACGTTCAGGTTGCATCCTTCCGGAATTGGTGCGAGTGTCAGCCCGAGTTTGGCGCCCCAAACGCATCTTCGCCGGTTTTGTCCGGCAATTCCGTTTGGGTGTATGTGTTGCGTTACCTGTCCGACAAATTTCCCGCGCCGCGAATTTCCGGCAAGCTGCACCTGCGGCTTCTGGCGACTTCAGACCTGCATGCGCATCTGATGCCGTGGGATTACCTGACCGACCGTCCCGCTGCGACGGGGCTTGCCCGCCTTGCCCCGCTGATCCGCCGACTTCGGGCCGAGGCTGCGAATTCTCTCCTGCTCGACAACGGCGATTTTCTTCAGGGCAGCGCAATGGGGGACTGGTTCGCCCGCCAAGGTCCGGCTTGCCCCCATCCGATGGTGCAGGCGATGAACGCGCTCGGCTATGACGCCGGAACGCTTGGCAACCACGAATTCAGCCACGGCATGCCGCTCTTGCGCGATGCGCTCGCCGCCATGCGCTTTCCCGTCGTGTCTGCCAACCTCAGTGGCAGGGACGCCCCCCTTGCACCGCGCTACGCGATCCTCGACCGTCATTTTACCGATGCCGATGGTACGAGCCACCCGTTCCGCATCGCGCTGATCGGCTTCGCTCCGCCGCAAACCACGAAATGGGAAGCGCTGAAACTGAAAGGCGCGGTGCAATCGGGCGACATCCTTGCCGCCGCACGCGAAACCTTGCCCGAAATCGCCGCCCAACGCCCCGACCTGACCATCGCCCTTGCCCATACCGGAATTGCCGAATCCGAAGAAAGCGAAGGAATGGAAAATGCGGCACTTCCCCTCGCCGCCCTTGCGGGGATCGAGGTCGTGGTGGCGGGCCACACGCATCTGACCTTTCCGGCAAAGGGCGAAACCCTGCATGGCAAACCTGCGGTGATGGCGGGGTTCCACGGCTCGCACCTTGGGCTGATCGACCTGACGCTGACGCGTGGTGCCACGGGATGGACCGTCGCGACGCACGAGGCCCGCGCCATCCCCGCCTCGGCCGAACCACAGGCGGATGCCGAACTCGCCGCTCTTGCCGCAGCGGCGCATCGCGGCACGCGCGATTGGCTTGGCCACCCCTTGGGCCGGACCGACCAACCGCTGCACAGCCATTTTGCGCTGATCGCGCCCAGCCTTGCCCGCAGCCTTGTCGCCACCGCGCAGGCCGAACACATGCGCCAGCACATCCCCCCTGCCCTTGCCGACGTGCCGCTGCTTTCCGCCGTGGCCCCGTTCCGCACCGGCGGTCGGGGCGGGCCGACAAACATAACCGACATCCCCGCCGGTCCGGTCTTGCAGCGGCATGTCGCGGACCTTTATCTTCACCCCAATACCCCTGTCCTTCTGTTCTTGACGGGCGAGGATGTGGCGAACTGGCTGGAACGCGCGGCGATCCTGTTCAACCGGATCACCCCGCAAAGCCGCGACTCGGCGCTTGTGCGCAGCGACATTCCCGGCTTCGACTTCGATCTGATCGACGGCGTCTCCTTCGCCATCGACCTGACGCGACCGCCGCGCTTCGATCCCTACGGGCACCTCGTCGCACCCGAATCCCGCCGGATCGGCGAGCTGACCTGCAAAGGATCACCCGTGCGCCCCGAAGACCGCTTCCTCCTCGTGACCAACAGCTACCGTGCGGGCAGCGGCGTCTATCCCGCCAGCAACCGCCCGCCCCTTGCCACCAGCACCGTGCCCATCCGCGACATTCTCGCCGCCCATATCACCGCCAAGGGCGTGCCGCCCCTTCCGGCCGAGGAATGGCGCTTCGCCCCCTTGCCCGATACCACCGTCACCTTCGACACCGGCCCCGAAGCGGGCGAACACATCCACGACATCGCAAGGTTCCGCCCCGAACCGCTTGGCCTGACGCCACTGGGCTTCCTGCGCTTTCGCCTGTCGCTCTGATCGGCTACAAGGCACGGCACCTTCAAAGGACCGGCTCCCCATGTTCGACGCAGTCTTCTTCGACCTCGACGGTACGCTGATCGACACGGAAAGCCTTGCGTTGACTTCGGGCCTCGCCGCCTTTGCCGCCTGCGGCCATCCCGTGGACGATGCCTTCATGCATGGCCTCGTCGGCAAGGCGGAACCGATGGCGGCCGAAATCATCCGCGCTGCGCTTCCCGCGCTCGACCTCGGACAGTTCAACGCCCTCTGGCGCGAGTCGTTCTCGGCAGCCATCGACGCGGGCCTCCCGCTCAAGCCCGGCGCGACCGAGCTTTTGCCGCTGATCACGCTTCCGATGGCGCTTGTCACCTCGTCGGGCCGGACGGGGGCGCATCACAAGCTTGGCCTTGCGGGCCTGACCGCGCATTTCCGCGAGATCATCACCTTCGAGGATGTCACCGCACCGAAGCCGGCGCCGGAACCCTATCTGCTTGCCGCTGAGCGCCTTGGTGTCATGCCCGCCCGCTGCCTTGTGTTCGAAGACAGCGACATCGGTGCCGAAGCCGCCCACCGTGCCGGATGCACCGTGATCCAGATACCGGATGTGGCCCCCACCAGCGGTAAATTCGCGGCCCATGTCGCTGCCGATCTGCTGACCGGCGCACGCCTTGCCGGGCTGATCTGATATGGCCGAAGCCTGATGCACATCCGCTTGCAAAGCCCGCCCCCCCCGCCTATATGCGATGGCGAGAGGTTGGCGCGGGCGAGCGCCTCGCCAACCCGGTCAGGTCCGGAAGGAAGCAGCCGTAACGAGCCCCGCTTGGGTCGTTGTCCAGCCTCTCACCCTCTCTCCCCCATTCCGTTCCGTGGCGACCGTCGCGTCAGGCGAGGTCCTTTGGCAGTCGCAGACTTCGCTGCGGGGCGTGCGGCCCGTCTTTGCCCGAAGGCATCTTCCGTTTGCGACATCGAAGGGGTGCAGCGCGGGTTGACAGGACCGACCGACCGCGGGTCACATCATGCAGACCGAACGAGCCTGCGGGAAAACCTGCATTCCAGTATGCATGGACTGTGCATCGCCGAATGCCCGCACAGACCCCGCGCTTGACCAAGACGAAGTTAAAGGAAGCCATATGCGATACCATGCCGTGGAAAGTTTCGAAGACGCTGTCCGCATCGCGGCATCATCCCGCGGGACCACACGCTTTCTGGCTGGCGGCACCGATGTTCTGGTGCAATTGCGGGCGGGACTCGTGCAGCCTGACGACCTTATCGACCTCAAGAAGATAAATGGTGTCAAAGACATAACCCGCCGTGCCGATGGCGGGTGGGACATCGGCGCCGCCGTTTCGGGGGCCGAACTCGGGGCGCATGCCGCCCTGTGCCGCGACTGGCCGGGGGTGGTCGAAGGCATGCGCCTCGTCGGCTCTACCCAGGTTCAGGGCCGCGCCACCTTGACCGGCAACCTCTGCAACGGCTCCCCCGCCGCAGATTCCGTCCCCGGCCTCGTCGCCGCAGGCGCGACAGCCACCCTGATCGGCCCCGAAGGCACAAGAACCATTCCCGTCGCCGAAATACCCAAAGGCCCGGGCAGGACCAACCTCAAACCGGGCGAGGTGATCAAGGCGATCCACCTGCCGCCGTGCGGGGCCAATGCGGGTGACGCCTACCTGCGCTTCATCCCGCGCACCGAAATGGACATTGCCGTTGTGGGCTGCGCGGTCAGCCTGCGGCTTGACGGGGACCGCGTGTCCGAAGCACGGGTCGCGCTGGGCGCGGTTGCCCCCACCGTCATGCTCGTGCCCGAAGCGGGTGCCGCGCTCGTCGGCTCCACGCTCGACGATGCGGCGCTCGACGCGCTCGTCACCGCCGCCCGCGCCGCTTGCCGCCCGATCAGCGACAAGCGCGGCACGGTGGAATTCAGGATCGAGGTTGCGGGCGTCCTTGCCCGCCGCGCGGCGCTGATCGCATACGCCCGCGCCAAGGGAGAGACGGCATGACGAAGATCCACGTAACCACCACGGTCAATGGCGAAACCGCCGAATTCCTGACCGACCCGCGCGAGACGCTGCTTGACGTGCTGCGCAACCAGCTTGGCCTTACGGGGTCGAAAGAAGGCTGCGGCACAGGCGATTGCGGGGCCTGTTCGGTGCTCGTCGACGGGGTTCTGGTCAGCTCCTGCCTCGTCCTCGGCGTCGAGGCGCAGGGCAAGACCATCGAAACCATCGAAGGCATGGCCGACCCCAAGGGCGATCTGCACCCGCTCCAGCGCAAGTTCATCGAACATGCGGCGCTGCAATGCGGCTTCTGCACCCCCGGCGTTCTGGTCGCGGCCAAGGCGCTGCTGGCGCAGAACCCCGATCCGACCGAAACCGAAATCCGTTACTGGCTGGCAGGGAACCTCTGCCGCTGCACGGGGTATGACAAGATCGTGCGGGCCGTTCAGGACGCCGCCGCTGAAATGAGGGGAGCCGCCTGATGCCGAAGGACGAACTCAAGGGCGGTTTCCGCCTCATCGGCACGCGCCCGAACCGCCCCGACGGTCTGGACAAGGTGACGGGCCGCGCCCGCTATGGCGCCGATATCGTGGCGGCGAACATGCTGCACGCCGCCGTGGTCCGCTCGCCCCACGCCCATGCCCGCATCAAGAAGATCGACGCCTCCCGCGCCCTCGCGCTCGAAGGGGTCAAGGCGGTCGTGACCCGTGCCGATTTCCCGACCGGCCTGACGGGCGAGGATTGGAACCTTCAGGAAAACACCATCGCGGGCGACACGGCGCTCTATGACGGCCACGCGGTCGCCGCCGTGGCCGCGACCTCGGCCCTCGTCGCGCAAGACGCGGCGCGGTTGATCGAGGTGGAATACGAAATCCTGCCCCATGTCACCGATGTCGATGCCGCGATGGCCCCCGACGCCCCCGTGATCCGCGCAGGCTACGCCGACCATTCCGTGCCCGAAGGCATGCACCCCAACGTCGTGCGCTACATCGACTTCGGCCACGGCGATACGGAGGCGGGCTTCGCCGCCGCCGACCTGATCCGCGAACACACCTACAAGACCGAAGCCACGCATCAGGGCTATATCGAACCCCACGCCTGCCTTGGCCAACTTGGCGCGGACGGGCGGGGCGAGATGTGGGTCTGCACCCAAGGCCACTGGTATATCCGCCGCATGTGCGCCGCCGTTCTGGGCATCGACGCCGCGAACCTGCGGGTGACGCCTTCGGAAATCGGCGGCGGCTTCGGCGGCAAGACCACGATCTTCATGGAACCCTTGGCGCTCGCCCTGTCGCGCAAGGCGGGGGGACGCCCCGTCAAGCTGGTCATGTCCCGCGCCGAAGTGCTGCGCGCCACGGGTCCGACCGCTTCGGCCTCGATGGACGTCAAGATCGGCATGAAGAAGGACGGCACGATCACCGCCGCTGCGGTCAATTTCCGCATGCAGGGCGGTGCCTTCATCGGCATGTCCCCCGTGACCGAGGCGCTGCAATGCGCCTTTGCCTGCTACGACATTCCGGCGCTGATGCACGAGGGCTACGAAGTCCTCGCCAACCGCCCGAAGGCCGCCGCCTACCGCGCCCCCGGCGCGCCGATGGCCGCCTTTGCCGTGGAAAGCCTGCTGGACGAGATGTGCCGCGAACTCGCGCTCGACCCGCTGCGCGTGCGCCTGAAGAACGCCGCGAAAGAGGGGACGAAATCGAGCTACGGCCCCAGCTACAATCGCATCGGCTTTGTCGAGACGCTGGAAGCCGCCCTTGCCCATCCGAACCTTGCGGCCCCCCTCGGCCCCAATCAGGGGCGCGGGGTGGCCAGCGCCTTTTGGTTCAACCACGGCGGCGAAACCTCGGTCTCGCTTGCGATCGGCGAGGACGGGACGGTTCAGGTCTCCGTCGGCACGCCCGACATCGGCGGCAGCCGCGCCTCCATCGCGCTGATGGTCGCGGAGCGGATCGGCATCGAATATGACGCGGTGCGGGTCAACGTGGTGGAAACCGGCGCGCTTGGCGTGAACGAACCCACCCACGGCAGCCGCGCCACCTTTGCCAGCGGCAAGGCGGCGGTCGAAGCCGCCGAACAGGCCATCGCCGAAATGTGCCGCCGCGCCGCCGCCGAATGGGGCATCGACGCCGAAGCGGTGGAATGGGTCGACGGTGCCGCCTGCCCCGCAGGCCCCAACGCCGGAAAATTCCCGCCCATGACGATTGCCGAGATCGGCGCCAAGATGGGCGGCACGGGCGGCCCGATTTCGGGCCACCACGAATCCGTCCCCGGCGGGGTAGGGGCCTCCTTCGGCACCCATGTGGTGGATGTCGAGGTGGACCCCGCGACCGGCAAGACCACCGTTCTGCGCTACCTCGTGGTGCAGGACGCGGGCCGCGCCATACATCCGGCTTACGTCGAAGGCCAGTATCAGGGCGGTGCCGCCCAAGGCATCGGCTGGGCGCTGAACGAGGAATATGTGTATGGCGCGGACGGGCGTTTGCAGAACCCCGTCTTCCTTGACTACCGCATCCCCGTGGCCTCGGACCTGCCGATGATCGACACCGTGATCGTCGAGGTGCCGAACCCCGGCCACCCCTACGGCGTGCGCGGTGTGGGTGAAACGGGCATCGCTCCGCCGCTTCCCGCCATCGCCAATGCCGTTGCCGCCGCCACGGGCGCGCGCCTGCGCAGCCTGCCCATCTCGCCGCCGAAACTTCTGGCGGCGATGAAGCACAAGTGACGGTCAGGGTTCACCTCTGGTCCGGTCTGCGCCGCCTTGCCGGTGGCGCAGACGCGGTCGAGGTCGAGGCCGCGACCATCGGCCAGATGTTCGACGCGCTCATCGCCCTCCATCCGGGGCTGGAGCCGTTTATCAAAGCGGGCGTTTCTGTCGCCATAGACGGTGAGGTGACATCGGGCGGGCGCAACATTCCGATTGCGCCGGAGAACGAGATTTACCTGCTTCAGCGCGTAAAGGGCGGGTGATCGCCGATCCGCTTCGGGCGCGGCCGGATCAGCCCAGCCGTGAGGCCCATTTGAATTGCGCCTCGGTTTCGACCGCACAAGAACGCACGGCGCGCAAACGTGACAGTGCCGCAGACGGTCGCTCGCCGCAATCGACCATAAGCCGGAGCACGGCCGCGCCCGACCGTCCGCAGCCCCCCATGCAGTGGAAAAGCACGCGACCTCCCCGGATCAGAATGTGCGAGGCTTTCGCTGCAATTCCCTCCCATCCCGCGTCGGGGACTCCGTAATCCGCCACCGGACAGTGCAGCCAATCCACCCCCGCCGCCGCCAGTTCCGCACGCAAACCGCCCGCGCCGACCCGCTCCATCTCGGCCGCCGTGGTCATCGAAACCACCAGCGCCGGACGCCACGCCAGCCAATCGGCCAGATCACCTGCGAAATCCCCGCCCCGCCCCGCACAGGGGGCGATCCGCGCCTCTCCGCCACCGACAGACAGAACCGCCATTTCCCCTCCATCGGGTTTACGCCGCCCGCGCCCCGCCCTACTGTGACCGCTGATTCAGGTGAAAGCGGTTCCCATGTCCGAGACGACGGAAAAAGCCTATCAGGTGCTTGCCCGCAAGTATCGCCCGCAAACCTTTGCCGACCTCATCGGGCAAGAGGCGATGGTGCGCACCCTGAAGAACGCCTTTGCCGCCGACCGCATCGCCCATGCCTTCGTCATGACCGGCGTGCGCGGGGTGGGCAAGACCACCACCGCCCGCATCATCGCCAAGGGGCTGAACTGCGTCGGCCCCGATGGCACGGGTGGCCCGACGACCGAACCCTGCGGCCAGTGCGAAGCCTGCCGCGCCATCGCCGAAGGCCGCCACGTCGATGTGATGGAGATGGATGCAGCCAGCCGCACCGGCGTGGGCGACATCCGCGAGATCATCGATTCGGTGCATTACCGCGCCGCATCGGCCCGCTACAAAATCTACATCATCGACGAAGTGCACATGCTTTCCACCAGCGCCTTCAACGCGCTGCTGAAAACGCTGGAAGAGCCGCCCGCCCACGTCAAATTCATCTTCGCCACCACCGAAATCCGCAAGGTTCCCGTCACGGTCCTGTCGCGCTGCCAGCGCTTCGACCTCAAACGCATCGAACCCGAGGTGATGATGGCCCACCTCACCCGCGTCGCCACGGCCGAGGGCGCCAGCCTCGCCCCCGATGCGCTCGCGTTGATCACCCGCGCCGCCGAAGGGTCGGTCCGCGATGCCATGTCGCTGATGGATCAGGCCATTGCCCACGGCGCGGGCGAAACCAGCGCCGCACAGGTCCGCGCCATGCTGGGCCTTGCCGACCGTGGCCGCGTGCTCGACCTTTTCGACATGATCATGACGGGCGATGCCGCAGGGGCGCTGTCGGAGCTTGCCGCGCAATATGCCGACGGGGCGGACCCGATGGCCGTGCTGCGCGATCTGGCCGAGATCACGCATTGGGTATCCGTCATCAAGGTCACGCCCGATGCCGCGAACGACCCCACCACCCCGCCCGACGAACGCACGCGCGGGCTGGACATGGCCGAAAAGCTGCCGATGCGGGTGCTGTCGCGCATGTGGCAGATGCTGCTCAAGGCGCTGGAAGAGGTCCCGCTTGCACCCAACGCCATGATGGCCGCCGAAATGGCGGTGATCCGGCTGACCCATGTCGCCGACCTGCCCGACCCCGAAAAGCTGATCCGCGAGTTGCAGGCCAACCCGCAACCGCCGCGCGGCGGTGCGCCCGCAGGCGGCGGCGGTGGCGGTGGCGGCATGGTCCACGGCGCGATGCGCATGGCCCCCGCCGCCCCGATGCGCGGCCCGACGATGCAGGGCGGGCAGGCGCTGGCCTTGGCCGAAGGGCAGTTGCAGGTCTATGCCACCTTCGACGCTGTGGTCGAACTGATCCGCCAGAAGCGGGACATGAAACTGCTGTTCGAGGTGGAAACCAACCTCCGCCTCGCCCGCTATTCCCCCGGCCGGATCGAATTCCAGCCGACCGGCGACGCCGCCCCCGATCTCGCGGCACGGCTTGGCCAACGGCTTCAGGGCTGGACCGGCGCGCGTTGGGGTGTGTCCGTCGTGAACGAAGGCGGCGGCGCAACGATTGCCGAAGAGCGTGACAAGGACCGCATGCAGGCCGAGGCCGAGGCGCAGGCAAACCCCCTCGTCCAGGCCGTGCTTGCCGCCTTTCCCGGTGCCAAGATCACCGAAATCCGCACCCCCGAAGCGCTCGCCGCCGCAGCCCTGACCGACGCGCTGCCCGAGGTCGAGGATGAATGGGACCCCTTCGAAGACAGTTGAAAGGAAAGAAGATGCTCAAAGGTATCCCCGGACTTGGCGGCCTTGGCGACATGGCCGGCATGATGAAAAAAGCGCAGGAAATGCAGACCAAGATGGCCGAGATGCAGGAGCAGCTCGCCAATACAGTCGTTCTGGGCGAGGCGGGGGCCGGTCTGGTCAAGGCACGCGTCACCGCCAAGGGCGAGGTGACGGGGCTTGATATCGACCCCTCCATCCTTGTCGCGTCGGAAAAAGAGGTGGTCGAAGACCTCATCCTCGCCGCCATCAAGGACGCGCAGGCCAAGGGCCAGCAACGCATGGCCGACGAGATGCGCAAGATGACCGAAGCGCTCGGCCTGCCCGCCGACATGAAGCTGCCCTTCTGATGCAGGACGACGCCCCGCGCGAGATCGAGGCGCTGATCGACCTCATGGCGCGGCTGCCGGGGCTTGGCCCCCGCTCGGCCCGCCGTGCGGTCCTCAGCCTGCTGAAGAAGCGTGGGCAACTCATGGCCCCATTGGCGCAGGCGATGGCGAATGTGGCGCTCAGCGCCCGCGACTGCGTCGTCTGCGGCAACATCGGCACCGGCGACCGCTGCGCCATCTGCACCGACGACCGCCGCGCCACGGGGGAAATCTGCGTGGTCGAGGATGTGGCCGACCTCTGGGCGATGGAACGCTCGGGCGTGTTCAAGGGCCGCTACCACGTTCTTGGCGGCACGCTCTCGGCGCTCGACGGGATCGGACCGGACGAACTTCGCATCCCCGCCCTCGCCGCCCGCATCGCAGAGGAAGGGATCACCGAAGTCATCCTCGCCCTCAACGCCACGGTGGATGGCCAGACCACCGCGCATTACATCGCCGACAGCCTGTCAGGCCGCGTGACCAGCATCACCTCGCTGGCCCAAGGCGTGCCGATCGGCGGCGAACTCGACTATCTCGACGATGGCACCATCGGCGCGGCGCTTCGGGCAAGGAAGCGATTCTAGCACTCCCTTTCACCTTGGCCCAAATACTCGATCCCCCGCAGCCCCAAGCGCGGCGCACGAAGTTTCTGGCGAAAATTCACTCCCCCACCCCGCAGGGCCTGATTTTTCGCAGAAAAATCGTTGGCCCCGGAACGCAAAAAGCCCCGGCGAACCGGGGCTTTTCCATTCCGTCCGGCAGTCCCGCTCAGCGGCGGCGGCTGCCTTCGTCCTCGTCCTCGTCCTCATCCTCGTCGGCGGCGGGCAGGTTGAAGAAGCTTTCCGCATCCGAGAAATCGGCGGGCTTCTCTTCGCGCTCTTGCCGCGTGAACTGCTCGAGGCCCGAGGGGATCTTCGGCTCGGTATCCATGCCCAGCGACTGCTCGGTCGACACCAGCTTGCGGCGCTCGTCATCGGTCATCACGGTGCCTTCGGCGGCCTTCTTGCGCGCGGCGGCCTGCACGGCGGCATCAAGCTCCGACTGGCGGCACAGGCCCAGCGCGACGGGGTCGATCGGCGTGATGTTGTTGATGTTCCAATGCGTCCGCTCGCGGATCGACTGGATCGTCGGCTTCGTCGTGCCGACCAGCTTGCCCACGGCGCCATCCGACAGCTCGGGGTGGAACTTCACCAGCCACAGGATCGCGGCGGGGCGGTCCTGACGCTTGGACAGCGGTGTATAGCGCGGGCCGCGGCGCTTTTCCTCGCCCACTGCGGCGGCGTTGAACTTGATCTTCAGCTTGTAAAGCGGATCGGCCTGACCCTTTTCGATCTCGACGGCATCGAGCTGGTTGTTGGCAACAGGGTCGAAGCCTTTGACGCCGGTCGCCACATCGCCATCGGCGATGCCCTGCACCTCAAGCTCGTGCATCCCGCAGAAATCCGCGATCTGGCGGAAGGACAGGGTCGTATTGTCAACAAGCCAGACGGCGGTGGCTTTCGCCATGAGCGGCTTCGTCGTCATCGGATGCTCCTTTACAATATCTCTCAAGAGCCGGGAAATCGGCTGCGGCCGGGGCCGCCTTTCCACGATTTCGGGGAAGTTCAAACGCGCGTATAGTCAGTTTCTTACGATTAGGAAAGTGACAAATGAACGCGTTACGATTGGCCTTGCTTGCCCTTCTGGTCCTTCCCCACCCCGCCCGCGCCGAAAGCGAGCGGGCGGGTGATTTCGACTATTACCTTCTGACCCTCTCGTGGTCGCCCACGTGGTGCGCCCTGATCGGCGACGCCCGCGACGATCCGCAATGCGAACGCCCCTTCGGCTTTACCCTCCACGGGCTATGGCCGCAGTATGAGACGGGTTTCCCCACCTATTGCCGCACGGCCGAGGGCGACCCCAACCGCGCCCAGACCGCAGGCATGGCCGATATCATGGGTGGCGCAGGGCTGGCCTTTTACGAATGGAAGAAACATGGCCGCTGTTCGGGCCTGTCCGCCGCCGACTATTTCGCCACAGCGCGCCGCGCCTATGACTCCGTCACCATCCCGCCCGTCCTGCGCGGCCTTGCCAGGGACGTCACCCTTCCGGCGAGTGTGGTGGAGGACGCCTTCGTCGAATCGAATCCGCAGCTTTCGCCCGACATGCTGACCGTCACCTGCGACGAGGGCATGATCGAAGAGGTCCGCATCTGCCTCACCCGCGATCTCGAGCCGCGGGTCTGCGGCGAAGACGTCATCCACGACTGCCGCCTGAAGGACGCGGTGATGGAGAGGGTGCGCTAGGGGGCATTTACCGATGACCCCGACGATAGCTGCGCGCCGGAACCGAGGGGTGGGTGCACGTAAAGGTGCAACACGCCCCGCTCTAGCCTTCCACCTTCAGCACGATCTTGCCCACATGGCCCGAGCTTTCCATCCGTGCATGGGCCTTGGCGGCATCCTCCAGCGCGAATTCGCTGTCCATCACCGGCTTGAACTTGCCCGCCGCGATCATCGGCCAGACATGCGCCTCGACCTCTGCCGCGATCCGCGCCTTGGCAAGGTCGCTCTGCGGGCGCAGCGTCGATCCCGTGATCACCAGCCGCCGCATCATCACCTCGGCAAAGTTCAACTCCACCTTCGCACCCTGCAGGAACGCGATCTGCACCAGCCGCCCCTCGGTCGCCAAGGCCTTGACGTTGCGGGGCAGATATGACCCGCCCACCATGTCGAGGATGAGCTGCGCGCCCCCCTCGTCATGCATCATCGCGACGAAATCGCCGGTACGGTAGTTCAGCGCCTTGTCGGCCCCCAAGTCCTCACAGGCGGCGCATTTCTCGTCAGACCCTGCGGTGGTGAAGACCCGCGCCCCCAGCGCCTTGGCGATCTGGATGGCGGTCGTGCCGATGCCCGACGACCCGCCATGCACCAGAAACCGTTCGCCCGCCTTCAGCCCGCCGCGCATCACCACGTTTGACCAGACGGTGAAGCAGGTCTCGGGCAGGCAAGCCGCCTCCCTCATCCCCATTCCTGCCGGAACGGGCAGGGCATGGGCCTCGGGTGTCGCCACATATTCCGCATAGCCCCCGCCGGGAAGCAGGGCGCAGACCTTGTCGCCGATGGCCCAACGCGTCACCCCCGGCCCGACTTCGACCACCGTCCCCGAAGCCTCCAACCCCGGCAGGGGCGAGGCATTGGCGGGCGGCGCATAGGACCCTGCCCGTTGCAGCGCATCGGGACGGTTCACGCCGGCATAGGCCACGCGGATCACGATCTGCCCGTGCTTCGGCACCGGCACGGGCTTCGTGGCAGGCACCAGCACCTCTGGCCCGCCGGGTTCGCGGATCTCCACGGCGCGCATCGTGTGGGAAAGTTCCATTCAGGAGGCCTTTTCGATCAGGGATAACTCAGCGGAAACGGTCCATCACCCGCCCCGGCAAATCATCCGGCACGGTCGGCACCCGCCATTTCTCCATCAGCTTCGCCGGACCCGCAAGCAGCGCCTTGCCCAAGGGGTTCTCGCGGAGCGCGGCCTTGGCCTTTTCGATCTGCATCACATCCCCGATCCGCCGGTCGAGGAACTCCCACGTCGCCTGATGGCCCGGACTGTCATCGCCCAGCCAGTAAAGCACGGTCGAGCCATAGACCGCCGACAGCGTCGCCCGCTTGGAATACCAGTTCAGATCGCGCGTCGTGTCGCCCAGCGCCACCCAGATCGCATCCGCCGTGCTCCAGATCAGCTTCGCCCCCTCGGCGGCATGTTGCGGCAGGGTGAACAGCGTGGTCCCGCGACGGACCAGCTCGCGGTCCTCCACCGCTTCCAGCCGCAGCCGCACGGCATGGGCGATCCGGTCGCGGAAGCGCATGGCGCCAAGGTCCGCCACCGCCAGCGCCGCCCGCATCCGCGCATCGCCGCGCAGGTGATAGGCCACGGCAAGGTCGATCCCGCCGCGCGGGAACAGCGCCCGCGCCAGCCCCGCCGACACGCCCGAATCGGCAATCGCCGCCTTGAGCGTCGTCTCGGACCAGCCGTCGAACGGCACGTGGGAGAGCGCCGCCTCGAGCACGCGGTCCTTCCAGTCCGGCGTTTGCGCGGTATTTTCCGTTTCGGCCATGCTGCGGCTCCCTTGCATTGGTGGACAAACCCGTTCCCGCTTGTTATAGGGCGCGCGCCTGCACTCTCACGTGCAACTTTAACCTAGGAAGGTGGTGACAACCACATGCAGGTCAGCGTCCGCGACAATAACGTCGAACAGGCACTCCGTGCCCTCAAGAAAAAGCTCCAGCGCGAAGGCGTGTTCCGCGAAATGAAGCTCAAGCAGCATTTCGAGAAACCCTCCGTCAAGAAAGCGCGCGAAGAAGCCGAAGCCGTTCGGCGCGCGAGGAAACTCGCCCGCAAGAAGCTCCAGCGCGAGGGCGGCCTCTGAGCCGTTAGCGACACTGGGGAACGGTCCGCAAGGACTGCGCCCAAACGATCAACCCCCGTCCGTCTGGCCGGGGGTTTTTCTTTGGGGGACGGCAAAGCCAACCCGTGGGTTGGATACCCTGCTTCGCTCTGTGTTAGGGGGAACCATGTATCTGCGACGTGTAAGTGGTCTTTTCTATCGGATCGTGCCGCAAAGCCCGGCAACGGGAATGATTGCCCGGGCGCGAAGCGAACCCAGCCGCTGGCATCTGGTCTTGTTCGACTGGAGGAACGCCGCGCTGACGGGGCGTCGTCTGCCATTTCCGCTCGTCTCGCAGCGTTAGCCAGTCCCGTGGACCCTCGACAGGGCGGAGCCGGACATATTTCCATGGTATTCTCAATACGGCAGTTTCATTCTGCCGCCTTGGCACCCAAATCTTGATAAAACCGCAAGAGATATCCGTCCGGATCGGCCACCACGAACTGCCGGTTTCCTCGAAGCTCTGCGCCGACGCGATACCATTTCTCTTCCTGGTCCAGAAACAGCGCATGCCCCGCAGCCTGCAAGGACCGCAGCATGGGGTCGACCGATGGCACCTCTATCTGCACATTAAGACCGCGCCCGAAAGGGTATGTCTCAGGAAGGTGCCCGCCATCGAATGTGCGCCCCGCGCCGATCTGGTCGATCATCAGTTCGGCCTCGCCGAGACGCAGATAGCAAAATCCCTCGTCCTCGCGCTCGTAGACCATCTCGAAACCCAGAACTTCGCAATAGAATGCCTTTGATTTCCGCCAATCCGAAACCGCAAACTCCGGCACCAACGCGTTGCCCATCTTTCTCTCGCCCTGCTTCTGGCTGAAAATTAGCGGATAGACCCGACCATGTCCCGACACTTTCGCAAACGCCACGAGCAGGCGGAGCGACCTCGTCTGTCGCCACTCTCCCCCGTCACGCCCTGCGCCTGAAACTCAGCGGCGCTTCCTCCTGCACCCTGAACTGCCCTACCGTCCCCTGCATCGCATCCGTCACCGAAACCAGCGTCTGGCAGGCGGCCGAGGTCTCCTCGAACATCGACGCGTTCTGCTGCGTCACGCGATCCAGATCGGCGATGGCCGCGTTCATCTCGGCCAGACCGCGAGACTGGGTTTCCGCCGAGCGGGCAATGGTCGCCACATGGCCCGCCATCTGCTGGACCGATGCCGTGATGCCCCCCAACGCCTCGCCGGTTCGACCGACCAGAAGGACACCGTCCCGAACCTGTTCGCCGCTTTCCTCGATCAACTGGTTGATCTCCTTGGCTGCGTCCGAACACCGCTGCGCCAGCGCCCGCACTTCCGATGCAACCACGGCGAATCCGCGCCCGGCCTCGCCGGCACGCGCCGCTTCGACACCGGCGTTCAGCGCGAGAAGGTTGGTCTGGAACGCGATTTCACCGATCACATCGGTGATGCGGGCAATCTTCTTCGCACTTTCGGAAATACGGTTCATCGAGCCTATGGCCTGACCCACCACTTCGCTTCCCGAAGCGGCGCTGGACCGCGCCTCGTCGGCGGCACCTTCCGCCTCGGTCGCCAGGGTCGCCGAGGCTTGCACCGTCGCGGTCAATTCCGTCATCGCGGCCGAGGTCTGCTCAAGCGTCGCCGCCTGGCGCTCGGTCCGCCGCGCAAGGTCGCCTGCGGCTTCGTTTATGGCGCTTGCCTCCGCCCTGATCTGGCCTGTCACTTCTGACAATCGCCCGATGGCCCCCGCCAGCATTCCGGCGGCCTGATTGAAATCGGTCCGCAGCCCCTCGTATTCGGGTGCCAGAGGGTCGTGGATCGTTACCAGCAAATCGCCCGAAGACAGACGTGACAGGCCAGACCGCAATGCCTCGACGGCCTTTTCCGCCTTGGCGGCAGCCTCGGCGCGAATCTGTTCCTGCCGCGCTTCGGCAAGACGCAACGTCTCGGCCGCAGCGGCGGCACGGGCCTGTTCCACCCGCATCTCTGTCTGCGCGGCTTCGGCATTGGCGGCCTGCGCCTCGGCCGCTGCCTTTGCCGACTCGGCCATGCGCAAAGCCTCCACCGCGCCCGCTTCTGCCCGGTGCAGACCGGCCAGCGTATCGGCAAGTTCCCCCGCACGGGCATCCGCGTCGGAAACCATACGGCGAATGCGACGGACAATGAGCAAAAGCGCCCCCGTCTCGGCCCCGAGGATCGCGCCATGCATCAAGGTGCGCTCCACATCCACCAAAAACCCTTTGGTCGGGTAGATCAGTGCGGGGAACACCACGCTCAATGACAGATGGTGCAGTACGACCAGCCCCGCCGCCACCAGAAGCACACGCATATCGGTCAGGGCAACCAGCGCGGCCATCGCGGCAAAGAACAGCATATGAAGATCGACCTGCCAAGGATGCCCCGCCAAAGCCGCCGTCATGGCGACGGGTTGACCGATCACGGCAAGGCCCGCCGCGGCCCGTGCGACATCGGCCTTCTGCCGGTGCCCGATGAAACCCAAGGCAAGAAAACCTGCCGACACCAGCGTGGCTCCAAGTCCATTGCCCGCGAGATAGGACGCCAACGCGGTGAGGGGCAGGAAGGCCGATGCCGCAAGCACCAGTTTCCACGCCGCTTCGGTGCGTGCAGTTTCAAAGGCATTGTTCAGATCACTCATCACATCGCTCCACATATTCGCGCCACGCCCGCACCATCGGCTACGGCCCATGCACCGCCCTGTCGCACCTGTTCAGGAAAGCTTGCGCCGCCCTCGGCCAGAACCGCAAAGGGCGCACGGACTGGCCCGATCAACCGCCCGCCCGCTGATGTCACGATTGCATCGGCATCGGTCCACGGCGGGAGCAGCACCAGCACAGGCCCACCGCCCGCCGCTGGCAACGCCGCAAAAGGAGCGACCAGCACCCATGCAAAGGCAACTGCACAAAGACGGATCATCAAGACGCCCCCGAAAGCACTCTTTCAGTGCGTTCTACGCGCCAGCCGTTAACGCTTCGTCACCGTCACACCGCCAGCGCCGTCGTCTTCACCACCGTCCGCAAGGCAAATGAGGAATGCATCTGCCGCACCCCCGGCAGGCGGCTCAGATACTGGCGGTGGATGCGGGCGAAATCCTCGGTGTCCTCGGCCATGATCTTGATCAGATAATCCGCCTGCCCCGCCATGAGGTGGCATTCCAGAATGTCGGGAATCTTCGCCACCTCGCGCTCGAAGGCGTCGAGCAGCTCGTCCGCCTGCCCCTGAAGCGTGATCTCGACGAACACCGTCGTGGGCCGCCCCAAGCGCCGCGCATCCAGCAGCGCCACGTAGCCCGCGATATACCCCTCTTCCTCCAGCCGCTGCGTGCGGCGGTGACAGGCGCTGGGTGACAGGTTCACCCGTTCGGACAATTCGGCGTTGGTGATCCGCCCTTCCTTCTGCAAGACGGTCAGGATACGGCGGTCGGTTGCGTCAAGGTCTGACATGTCGGCAGGTTCTTTCGTCAAAGCGTCCAGTTGCGCAAAAATCTACCAACCGGAGGGCCGCGCGTCACCCAGAATTCAAAGCATCTTCAACCCGGATGAACAAATCTGGTCCCAAGGACGCCAAGTCCAAAAGGGGAGTGAGAGAGAATGAAGATCGGTTGCCCGAAAGAAATCAAACCGCAGGAATTCCGCGTCGGGATGACCCCCGGCGCGGTGCATGAGGCCGTGGCGCATGGCCATAGCGTGATCGTCGAAACCAACGCAGGCACGGGCGCGGGCTTTTCCGATGCCGACTATGCCGCGGCGGGGGCCAAGATCGTCGGCA
The DNA here is from genome assembly GCA_027489375.1 of Paracoccaceae bacterium. GTDB lineage: Bacteria > Pseudomonadota > Alphaproteobacteria > Rhodobacterales > Rhodobacteraceae > Paragemmobacter. The sequence goes on from JAIXZW010000013.1 coordinate 137,452, forward strand.
CGGCGGATGAGGTTTTCGCAGGCTCGGACATGATCGTGAAGGTCAAAGAACCCCAGCCCGTCGAGCGCGCCCGCCTGCGCGAGGGGCAGTTGCTCTTCACCTACCTCCACCTCGCGCCCGATCCGGAACAGACCGCCGATCTTCTGAAGTCCGGCGTCACCGCCATCGCCTATGAAACCGTCACCGATGCGCGTGGCGGCCTGCCCCTGCTGGCCCCGATGTCCGAGGTGGCGGGCCGTCTGGCCCCGCAGGTCGGCGCGTGGACGCTGCAAAAGGCCAATGGCGGGCGCGGCGTCTTGCTCGGCGGCGTGCCGGGGGTTGCTCCGGCAAAGGTCGTCGTGCTGGGCGGCGGTGTCGTCGGCACCCATGCGGCACGGGTCGCGGCGGGGATGGGCGCGGATGTGACCGTGCTTGACCGGTCCATCGTGCGGCTGCGCTACCTTGATGACACCTTCGGCGGGCTGTTCAAGAACGGCTACGCCAGCGCCGCCGCCACGGCGGAACTGGTGCGCGATGCCGACATGGTCATCGGCGCGGTGCTGATCCCCGGTGCGGCGGCCCCGAAGCTTGTCACCCGCGCGCAGCTTTCCACCATGAAACCCGGCGCGGCCATCGTCGATGTCGCCATCGACCAGGGCGGCTGTTTTGAGACCAGCCACGCCACCACCCATCAGGACCCGATCTACACCGTCGACGGCATCCTGCATTACTGCGTGGCCAACATGCCGGGCGCGGTTGCCCGCACCTCGACCCAGGCCTTGGGCAATGCCACCCTGCCCTTCCTGCTCGCCTTGGCCGACAAGGGCTGGAAAAAGGCCTGCGCCGAGGACCCGCATCTGATGAACGGCCTCAACACCCATGCCGGAAAACTGACCTATGAGGCCGTCGGCACCGCCCTTGGCCTGCCGACGATCCCTGCGGCCGAGGCGCTGCGCCTCTGACCGGAACCGCCCGCCCCGAACCCGTCGGGGCGGGCGGACCGCTTACTTCTTCTTGACCAGGGCGTCGCGGATTTCCGCAAGCAGCTCGATCTCGCTCGGACCGGCGGGCGCCGCCGCCGCCGCTGCGGCTTCTTTCTTCGCCGTGGCGTCCTTCAGCTTGTTCACCGCTTTGACCAGCAGGAACACCACCCATGCGATGATCAGGAAGTTGATCACGGCGGTGATGAACGAGCCATAGGCAAAGACCGGCGCGCCCGCATCCTTGGCCGCCTTCAGGCTGGCAGGACCGGTGCCCGAGAGGTCAATGAAAAGGTTCGAGAAGTCGATCCCGCCGGTGATCAGACCGATGATCGGGTTGATCAGGTCGGCCACAAGCGAATTGACGATGGCGGTGAAAGCCGCCCCGATGATGATACCCACCGCCAGGTCGACGACGTTACCCTTGGCGATAAAGGCCTTGAACTCGTTCAGCATGTCCCACAGTTCCCTTGTTGTGTGGTTGCCCCGTTCGTGTGAGGGGCTTGGCAAGCGCAGCAAAGCGCCAGAGGACTATGGCACAACCCCTAGCGGTCGCGAAGCGATTTTCCGCAGCCTAAAGCTGACGCACCATCGTATGTGCGGCACGAAAGCCGAAGACCAGCCGCAAGGGGCCGATGGGCGTGCTGCGATCCAGCACGAAACCGCGCCGTTCATACAGCGCCCGCGCCCGTGGGTTGGTGTCCACCACATCCAGCCGCACGGCACCGTAGCCCCGTGCGCGCCCTTCGTCGCAGATCGCGGCCAGCAGGGCCGAGCCGATCCCCCGCCCCCGCATTTCGGGCCGCACGCAAAGCCCGTCGAGCAGGAAGCGCAGGCTATCTGCCTCGCCCCCCAGCAACTGCATCACCCCGCTGCGCCACACCCCGCCCCAGCGGCCATAGACCGCTCGCAGATCGGCGGGCGACCCTCCGGCAAAGCTGCCTTCGGGCGTCTTGAAACCGGCAAGGCCCAGCAACCCCTCCGGCCCCAGCGCGACGATGCAATGATCGGCCCGCATCACCCGCTCGACAAAGGCGAGCGCCAGCCGCTCCGGCCCCAACACGCGCCCCAGCTTGCCGCCAAAGGCGTTCCAATACAGCGCCGCCGCCTCGGCCCGCAGCGCATCGGGAAGGCCGGCGCGCAGTTCCATCATGCCGCCACCGCCCGCAAGGCCGCCTCATGCCCCGCGCCCAGAATCCAGCCCTCCTCCGGCGGCACGTCCCCGGGAACGGTCAGAAGGGTCGCCAACTGCCCCGCCTGCCTCAAGCGCCACAAGGCACGGCTGAGCAGCCGCACCTGCGCCGCATCGCGGATGCCCCCTTCCGCCGCCACGTGCGGAGCAAGGAGCGAGGGGTAGATTTCCGCAAGCACCACCCCCGCGCCTGCGACGGGATCGAAGGGCCAGACCGCCACGCCCGCCCCTTGCGCCAGCCGATGCACCATCGGCAGGCCCATCAGCACCTGCGACCCGACCGACCCCGTGGTGTAAAGCTTCCACACCGGCTGGGCGCGCGGCACGACCCGCTCCACCGCCCGCCGCTCGGCCAGACCGAGGGCCGCATAATCCACCGCCTTGGTCGCAGGCAACGCGGGCAGGTCCAGACCCGCAGGCCGCCCCCAGAACGGCCCCGCCCCGCCAAAGGCACGGTTGATCCCCTCGGCCACGGCAAAGCGGTTGTTGCGGTTCTGCGCATCGTCCACGATCCGCCCTGCCATCCACGCCCAGACCGCCCGCGCCCGCGCCTGCCCCGTCAGCAGCGCCGCAAACCCCGCCGGATAGCCCAGCGCGAAATCGAAGCCGACCAGAACCCGCCGCCCCGCCGCCCGCTCGGCAGCCATCAGCGCGACCAGCGCCGCCTCTGCCGCCGCCCGCGTGCGGAAATACTCGACCCGCTCGTCCGCGCCCGCCACGCCAATCCAGATCGCATCCGCCGAAGGCCGGGCGGGAGAAGGGGCCGAAGCCGCCGACCAGTCCACCACCACAATCGTGTCGAACACGCTATCCGTCACGCGCCCCCCGTCAGACCGACTTCGGCCAGAATGAAATCCGCCACCGCCTTCGTATCGTTCAGATCGAGCACAGGCACCGGCAGCGACAGCGCCTCGTCCGTGGCCACGGCCCTGACCAGCGGGTCATGCGTCTGGATCAGATCATGCCCCGTCTCGCGCCGCCACACCTCGACCTTCCTGTGCGCGTCGCGCTTGTAGCCTTCGACCAGCACCAGATCGACAGGTGCCAGACGCGCCAGCACCTCGGACAGTTCCGGCTCCGGCCCGCGATGCTCGCGCAGGATCGCGAAGCGGTGCGCCGAGGCGAGCACCACCTCGGATGCCCCCGCCGCCCGATGCCGCCACGTGTCCTTGCCGGGATGGTCGAGGTCCACGTCATGATGCACATGCTTTACGGTCGAAACCGAAAACCCCCGCCCCGTGATCTCGGCCACCAGCCGTTCCATCAGGCTCGTCTTGCCGGAATTCTTCCAGCCGATGACGCCGTAAACCCTCATGCTCCCGCCCCGATCATGGCTTCCGCCCGCGCCAGATCTTCGGGCGTGTTCAGGTTGCCGAACGCCCCGTCCAGGGCGAAATCCGCCCGCGCAGCCCCGTGGGCATCGGCAAAGCTGCGCACCCGCGCCTTCTCGCCGCTCGCCAGAAAAGCCCGCAGCGCCCCGCGCAAACCCACGGGCCACAGCCCGAAGGTCGGATGGTCATCCCCACCCGACCGCGCCAGCGCCACGCCCCCCGCCGAACCTTCGGCAGCCAAGGCAAGGTGCGGCACCAGATCACCGGGGAAGAACGGGCAATCCACCGCCACCGTCACGATGGCCGTGGCCCCCAGCGGTGCCGCCCAGTCCAGCCCCGCCAGCACCCCCGAAAGCGGCCCCTGCGGGACGTCATCGGGCAGCACGGGCAGGCCGAGCCACGCGAACCGCCCCGCATCGCCATTGGCGCTGATCGCCAACCGCTCCACCTGCGGCTCCAGCCGCTCCACGGCGCGGGCAACAAGCGTCTGTCCCGCCAGACGCAGCAGCGCCTTGTCGGCCCCGCCCATCCGCCGCCCCTGTCCGCCTGCAAGGATCACCCCGAAAAGCCGCACCCGTTTTGCCCTTTTCCTCCGCCCCCGAAAGGCCTAAGCCGAAGCGCCCGCAAGGTAAAGCAGCCGATCCATGTCACCCGAACGTTCCGCCTATTTCCGCGGTCTCCGCGCCTCGCTCCCCTTCACGGTGGTGGCGATCCCCTTCGGCATGCTCTTCGGCGTCGTCTCGACCGAGGCGGGGCTGCATGTCTGGGAGACGATGGTGTTTACCATCGCCGTCTTTGCGGGCGCCTCGCAATTCGCCGCGATCCAGACGATGCAGGAAAACGCCCCCGTGGTGATCGTCCTGCTGACCGCGCTTGCCGTGAACCTGCGGATGCTGATGTATTCCGTGGCCCTCGCCCCGCATTTCGGCACGACCCCGCTCTGGCTGCGCGCGGTGATGAGCTATTTCCTTGTCGACCAGACCTTTGCCACCACGATCGTCGAGGTGGAAAAGAACCCCCACCTGACGCAAGCCGAAAAGGTCGCCTTCTTCTTCGGCACGGTCACGCCCATCGTTCCGGCATGGTTCGCCGCTGCCCTTGCGGGGGCCATCGTCGGCCGCGCCGTGCCGCCGGAATGGGCGCTCGACTTCGCGTTGCCGATCACCTTCCTCGGCATGGTGGCGCCGATGCTGCGCAGCCTGCCCCATGTCGCGGCGGCGGCAACGGGCATCGCGCTGTCGCTGGCGCTGGCATGGATGCCCTTCGGCACGGGCCTTCTGGTCGCGGCCACCGTCGCAATGGCCGTGGGTGCGCTTCTGGATGCGTGGAGGGAGTCGCGGCAATGATCGACCGGACCACGCTTTACATCGTCATTCCGGTGCTGGCGCTCGGCACCTATCTGATCCGATTTTCCTTCCTCGGCACGCTGGGCAACCGACCGCTGCCCGCATGGCTGACCCGCGCGCTGAAATTCACCGCCGTGGCGATCCTGCCCGCCCTCGTCGCCCCCGGTGTGTTCTGGCCCGCCGCCACGGGCGGGCAAACCGACCCCGCACGCCTTACCGCCGCCGTAGTCACCCTGGCAGTCGGTGTCCTCACGAAGAACACGCTCACCGCAATTCTCGCAGGAGCCGCCGCGCTTTACGGGATGATCGCAATCGTCTGACGAGCCAAAGGCGATCCGGAGTGCGATACAGGCGGGGCCGAACGCCCCGTCGCCCAGCCCGCACTCGTCGTGTCAGTTCGGGGCGTTGCTTGCCTGAACCAGAAGGACCCCGTGATTGTCATCGGCGTCCTCGTCGCGGATTACCTTTTCAGTAACTCCCGGCAACGCTCCGAAGGCGTCATGCAGCTTGTTGGGGAACCATGTTGCGGGCATCCCCTCGAATCCCGGAACTCCGCGCAAGATCGTGGAGATGGAGTTGGCGCATTGCGCCTTGGGCACCGCACCATAGGCCTTTGCCCGCGCCGCCACCATCGCGGCAACCTCGGGGCTGACGAACAGCGTCTGCTGCTCGACGCGGAACGTCTCGCGGGCGTGGTAGTCGATGTAAAACAGCACCATCTTGTCGGTGATGCCGAAATGCACGTCGTTCCGTTCGGGAATGCGCGGATGGTGCCACGTGCCGGCGGGATCGAACATGATCCGTTCCGACGCGTTGATCAGCAGTCCGCTGTGTGCGCCCGAGCCGGAACGGTTGTTGACCACGGTGAAGAGCGTGATCGACTTCGGCCCCTCGGCCACGAAGTGCGCGGCCTGCACAGCCTCGTCCGGAGCCCAGACAGGCTCCGCTCCGCATGCTGACAGCGAAAGAGCCGCGCAGCAAAGGGCAAGTGCACGCATCATGGCAATGGGCCGGATCAAATCAGGCGTTCACAAGCGCCATGAAGATCAGGATGCAGATCACCAGAACCGCACCACGCGACACGAACCACATGAAATTGTCGAAAGTTTTTTCCTGAACGCGGATGTCCATGTGTCCCGGTTTGTAATCGCTGTGATCGGCCATGACGGTTCCCTTCCGTATCGTTTTGCCGCGACATAGCCGATTCACGCCGCCCTGTCACGCCTGCATTGCCCGCCGCGACCTTTGGCCCCTCAGGCCGAAGCGTCGCCCGACTCGCCCCCTGCCCATTGCTGCATCATGTTGAAGCCGATTCGACGCGGTGGTTCCGACGGGCTTTCCTTCGGCACCGCCCGCAGGATGACGTTGAGCTGGCTGACATGCTGGATCATCTGCGTCTTCAGCCCGTCCTCGTCCCGCCCGTAAAAGGTGACAAGGTCGGGTTCGAAATAGCCCACCCCTTCGATCTGCAAGACGCCGCCCGCGCCGCCGGTAAATCCCATCGCCACCTCTTGCGTGGCATCGAGCTGCGCTTCGAAGTTCTGGATATAGAGGATCAGCCGGTCATAGGCCCATTCGGCGGGGCTTTTCTGCCGCACCGATCTCTTCGACATGGTCTGCGGCAGGGGTGCGTTTTCCACCGTCACGGCATTGTCGGGGTCGCAATGCACCGCCCGCGCGCGCGGCGCTTTGGCCCCCTCGGCCTCGGCCCTTTGCCTGGCCGTATCCTTGACAGCCGATTTTGCTGCCGTCTTCGCCGCCGCCTTCTTGCCCGTCATCAAAGGTCCTCCGCCCGCCACAGAAACGCACCATCCGGCGAAAGGCTGCGTCTGACCAGCCCGCGCCGCATGAGACAATTGAGGTGGGCCACCGCCTCGACCAGCGCAAGCCCCGCCTCGGCCCCGCCGGTCTCGCGCTTGAAGAGCGGCAGGAAGCAGTCTGCCGCACTGTGCGGTTCGCGCAGATGGTCCATCAGACGCTCCAACGCACCCTCGTGGTTCTCGATCATCTGCACAAGGCGGAAGGGCAGGCCGGTAAAGGGCAGCTTGTGGCCGGGAAGGATCAGGTCATCGTCGCGCGCCATGCTCTGGAAGCGGCGGCAACTGGCGAGCCATTCGGTCAGGGGGTCGGCATCCGGCTCGGTCGGGTAAACCCCGATATTGGCCGAAATCCCCGGCAACAACTGGTCGCCGCCGATCACGATGCCGCCCGACCACAGCGTTGCATGTTCCGGCGCGTGACCGTCGCCGCAACGCACCAGCCAGTCGCGCCCGCCCGCCGTGATGCGGTCGCCCTCCTTGATCCGCGTGAAGCCAAGCGGCAAGGGGTCCACCACATCGCAGAAATTGAACGGCCGCTCTGCCGCCCGCTTTGCCAGTTCCGCCGCCGGAACCCCTGCCTTTCGCTGCCAGTCAAGCGCCGCGGCCGAAAGCACCGCCTGCTCGTCCAGCACCAGCATCCGCGCGTAAAGCCAGCTCGTGCGCGTCGTCACCAGCTCGGCCCCCCGCGACTGGAACCATCCGGCAAGGCCGATGTGGTCGGGGTGGTAATGCGTCACGATCACCCGCCGCACGGGCCGCCCCGCCAGCGGACCCGCCATCAGCGCTTCCCAGATCGCCTTGCCACGGCGCGAGGAGAAGCCGGTGTCGATCACCGTCCAGCCATCGCCATCGTCCAGCGCAAAGACGTTCACATGGTTCAGCGCCATCGGCAGCGGCAGGCGCAGCCACAGGATGCCCTCGGCCACCTCGACCGCCGCGCCTTCGGGCGGAATGTCCTCGAACGGATGCCGGATCACGGCGTCACCGCGTAAAGGTCCGAAGCGCCCATCCCCGCCTGCGCCACCAATCCCGACACCTCGGCCAGACCCCGCCCGATTGCCACCCGCGCCAGCGGCAAGCGCCCCGCATCCGCCCGTGCCGCCCGTGCGTGGAACATCGCCCCCAGCACCAGCGCAAAGGCCCGCAGATAGGCCACCGCGCCCGCCTGACGGTCCACCATCTCCATCCCCAGCAACGCCTGCGTCACCGCCCGCACCTCTTGCGCCGCGGCACGCAGGCGGGGCCACTCCGCCGCCTCGGCCTCGACCTCGTCCAGCAGGGCAAAGGCCACCGCCCCGCCATCGGCCAGCTTGCGCCCGACAAGGTCCATCGCCTGAATCCCGTTGGTGCCTTCGTAAATCCGCGTCACCCGCACATCGCGCAGCAATTGCGCGATGCCCGTATCCTCGATGAACCCCGCTCCGCCATGCACCTGCACCGCCATATCGGCCACGCTGCTTCCCGCATCGGTGCCGAAGGCCTTGGCGATGGGGGTCAGGAAAGCCGCCCGCGCTGCCCAGTCCGCCGCACCCGTGGCCTGCGCCATGTCCCCCGCCACGGCGCAGGAAAGTGCAAGCGAACGCGCCGAAAACACCTCGGCCCGCATCTCGGCCAGCATCCGCCGCACATCGGCATGACCCATGATCGTGGCCTCGCCCACCGGAGTCCGCCCCTGCACCCGTGTGGCCGCATAGGCCGTGGCCGCCTGCAAGGCCGCCTCTGCAATCCCCACTCCCTGCACGCCAACACCCAGCCGCGCGTTGTTCATCATGGTGAACATCGCCGCCATGCCCTTATGCGGCGCACCGACCAGCCAGCCCTTGGCCCCCGCGAAGTCCATCACGCAGGTGGGCGAAGCGTGCAGTCCCAGCTTATGCTCCATCCCGACCACCGACACCGCGTTGCGCTTGCCCGGTTGGCCCGCCGCACCGGGCAGGAACTTCGGCACGAGGAACAGGCTGATCCCGCCCGTTCCCGCCCCGCTATCGGGAAGCCGCGCAAGGACCAGATGGCAGATGTTCGCCATGAACCCCGCATCGCCCCATGTGATATAGATTTTCTGCCCCGTCACCGCGTAGGTCCCGTCCTCCAGCGGCTCGGCCCGACAGCGCAGCGCCCCCACATCCGACCCCGCCTGCGGTTCGGTCAGGTTCATCGTCCCGCTCCATTCGCCCGAAACGAGCTTGGGCAGATAAAGCGTCTTGATCGCGTCCGAAGCATGATGCTCCAGCGCCTCGATCTGGCCCTGCGTCAGAAGCGGGTTGAGTTGCAGTGCAAGGCACGCCCCCGAAAACATCTCGTTCACCGCGGTCGTCACCGCCATCGGCAGACCCATCCCGCCATAGGCCTCGGGCGCTGACATCCCGATCCAGCCGCCCGCCGCAATGGCGCGATAGGCTTCGGCAAAGCCCTCCGTGCAGCGCACCACCCCGTTTTCCAGCCGCGCCCCGTCGCGGTCGCCCGCACGGTTCAGCGGGGCCAGAACCCCTTCCGCCAGCCGCCCCGCCTCGGCCAGAATCGCCGCGACCGTGGCCGATCCCGCCGCCGCGAAGCGGTCGGTCGCCGCCACCTGCGGCAGACCCGCGACCCGCTCGAGCACGAATTGGAGTTCGGCCAAGGGCGCACGGTATCTCATCGGGAAACCTCGTCTCGCTTGTGCTGCGGGGGGCACAGGGCTAATGCGGGGGGCAACTTACCCCAAGGCCCGACCGCCACAACCCCAACCTCGCGTCATGACCGAAACGCTGCTTGCCTCTCCGCCCGGACTGATCCGCGCCGCAGATATCCTGCGGGCTGGCGGGCTGGTCGCCTTTCCGACCGAAACGGTCTACGGGCTGGGCGGCGATGCGCGGTCCGACCACGCGGTCGCCCGCATCTTCGATGCCAAGGGGCGGCCCCGCTTCAACCCGCTGATCGTGCATGTCCCCGACCTTGCCACCGCGCGCCGCTACGCGCAGTTCGACGCCCGCGCCGAAGCCATCGCCGCCGCCTTCTGGCCCGGCCCGCTGACGCTGGTGCTGCCGCTGCGCGAGGATTCGGGTCTGTCCCCGCTCGTCACCGCAGGGCTCGACACCGTGGCGATCCGCGTGCCGGCCCACGGCGCCGCCCGCGCCCTGCTTGCCGCCTTCGACGGCCCGCTTGCGGCCCCCTCGGCCAACCCGTCGGGCAAGGTCTCGCCCACCCGCGCCGACCATGTGGCCGCAGGGCTGACCGGACGGATCGACGCGATCGTGAACGGCGGTGCCTGCGCCGTCGGTGTGGAATCCACCATCCTCGGCCTTGTGGGCGAGCCGCGCCTCCTCCGCCCCGGCGGCATCCCGACCGAGGCGCTGGAAGCCGCCCTTGGCCACCCGCTCGCCACCGGTGGCAGCGCCGAAAAGCCCAGCGCGCCGGGCCAGCTTGCCAGCCACTACGCCCCCACCGCCACCCTGCGCTTGAACGTCACCGAACCGAAACAGGGCGAGACTTGGGTCGGCTTCGGCCCCTGCAACGGCGCCGCCCTGTCGCTCTCGCCCGCAGGTGATCTGGTCGAAGCCGCCGCGAACCTGTTCCACATCCTGCGCGAAGCGGATCGCATCGCGGGCCCCGCAGGCATCGCCTTTGCCCCCGTTCCAAACACGGGCCTTGGCCGCGCCATCAACGACCGCCTGACCCGCGCCGCCGCCCCCAGACCGTAGCCAAATCCGTTCGAACGGATTTGCGCCAAGCCTCAGTCGAAGGTCCCCGTCACCCGCCCGAACAGCATGAAGGCCCGCGCCGTGCGCGTGTCGCCCAGTTCCGCCAGATCGGAATCCGAAGCGTTGGGTTCGACCTCCTGGAACACCTTGTCAAAGGTCCGCAGGAAATGATGCGCCGCATCGCGGAAAACGGGATCCTCGCGCATCCGCCCCGCCGTCAGCGCCAGCGCCGAACGGTCGCGGATACCGCCAAGGCCCGCAATCGCGCGCCCCCGCTCGCCGGTGGCGAACTTGCGCCACAACTCGGGTCGCGCCCGCTCGGGGCGCAGGTCGTCCATGTAGATGCGATCCTGCGACAGAAGCGTCAGCACGTCCTGCGCCGAACGCACCAGTTTCGCCACGTTGCGGTCCTCAAGCGCCAGACGCAGGGCGCGGAAACCCTCTTTGTCGTCCGGCCCTTCGGGAAAGTTCATCGCACGGATGAAATCGGCAATCGCCAAAGGCGGGCGCAGCGCATCGGCGGGCGTGCCAAGCGCCAGCGTCGGCTCGTCATCCTGCGACGGTTTCGGCGCGACCAGTGCCGCCTTGCGGTCCGCCGAAGGCACGGTCAAAGACCCGTCCCGCCGCGTCTGGAACGAGGCGAGCGCAACCCCCGCCTCTTTCGTCACCGCCGCGATCTCGTCCAGCTTCTGTTCCACGACCGGCTTGATCGACGCCGCCGATTGCTGCCCCACCAGATAGGCGTTGCGCATCGCATCCACCGTGGCCTGCAACCGCGCCGCTTCCGCCCGCAGCACCCGAACCGACCGCAGCGTCGTCACCGCCGCCCAGATCAGCGCGAGCGGCAGGAAGACGACCAGCAGCGTCATCACCAGACCCAGCAACCCCGCCCCGTCGGCAGGCGGCGACACCAGCGCATAGGCGATCACCGCCACCACCCAGACCACCGCAAGCGAGGCTGCGACGATCTCGGTCGCGCCAAAGCCCGTCGGCTCTTCCGAGCGCAGGAATACACCGATTCCCGGTTCCGGCCTGCCTTCGTCGGTCATGCCCACCCCCGTCAGATGTAACGGACGCTCAGGATCTCGTAGCTTTTCTGCCCGCCGGGGGTCTTGACCTCGACGCTGTCGCCTTCGTCCTTGCCGATCAGCGCCCGCGCCAAGGGCGAGCGGATGTTCAGAAGCCCGCGCTCGATATCCGCCTCGGCCTCGCCCACGATCTGATAGGTCTTTTCCTCGTCGGTGTCTTCGTCGACGATGGTGACGGTCGCGCCGAACTTCACCGATCCCGACAGCTTCGACGGGTCGATCACATCGGCCAGCGACACCAGCGCCTCAAGCTCCTTGATCCGCCCTTCGATGAAAGACTGCTTCTCGCGCGCCGCATGGTATTCGGCGTTTTCCGAAAGGTCGCCGTGCTCGCGCGCTTCCGCAATCGCGCGGATCACGGCGGGCCGCTCGACGGTCTTCAGCGTCTTCAACTCGTCATCCAGTGCGGTGAACCCCGCACGTGTCATTGCGATCTTGTCCATAGGCCCCAACACAAAGCAAAAAGGAAGCCACGGCCCCGTTCGGGACAGTGGCACAGGCAGCGTTGGCAATACCTGACCCGACACCGCCTGCAATTGCAAGGGGGCGGGTCGGGCAATTCGCACACCCCCGCCGATCGTGGCAATGGAACGCGCACCGATGACGCAATGCGACATCGCAACGCCGCGTATTGATTGAACCACCGCGCATGATCGGTTAGGGGAGTGCGTCAGGCGGCGCAACTTTATTGCGCGGCGCGGTGGATCGGAAAGACAGGGATAGAAGATGGCCGAGATCGTCCGGGAATCGATGGAATATGATGTGGTCATCGTCGGCGCGGGGCCTGCGGGGCTTTCCGCAGCGATCCGCCTGAAACAGCTCGATGCGAACCTGTCGGTCGTCGTGCTGGAAAAAGGCTCCGAGGTCGGCGCGCATATCCTGTCGGGCGCGGTGCTCGACCCTTCGGGCCTCGACGCGCTGATCCCCGACTGGCGCGACCGCGGCGCCCCGATCAAGACCGAGGTGATTGAGGACAATTTCTTCGTCCTCGGCCCCGCCGGACAGGTCCGCATCCCGAACTGGCCGATGCCGCCCCTGATGAACAACCACGGCAATTACATCGTCTCGATGGCCAACGTCTGCCGCTGGATGGCGGGACAGGCCGAAGAGCTTGGCGTCGAAATCTTCCCCGGCATGGCGGCAAGCGCGCTCGTCTATGAGGGCGACCGCGTGAAGGGTGTCGTCGCGGGCGAATTCGGGCGCGACCCCGAAACCGGCGAACCCGGCCCCTCCTACGAACCGGGGATGGAGTTGCACGGCAAATACGTCTTCCTGTCCGAAGGCGTGCGCGGTTCGCTCTCGAAAGAGGTCATCGCCAGATACGACCTGTCCAAAGGCCATTGCCCGCAGAAATTCGGCCTCGGCATGAAGGAAATCTGGGAGATCGACCCCGCCAAGCACAAGCTTGGCACCGTCACCCACACGATGGGCTGGCCGCTGGGCAGCAACGCGGGCGGCGGATCGTTCATCTACCACCTTGAAAACAATCAGGTCTATGTCGGCTTCGTGGTCCACCTGAACTACGAAAACCCCTACCTCTACCCCTACATGGAATTCCAGCGCTTCAAGCACCACCCGATGGTCGCCGAACTGCTCAAGGGGGGGAAGCGCGTGGCCTACGGTGCCCGCGCGATTTCCGAAGGCGGCTGGCAGTCGATCCCCAAGATGACCGCCCCCGGCGTGGCGCTTCTGGGCTGCTCGGCGGGTCTCGTGAACGTGCCGCGGATCAAGGGCAACCACAACGCCATGCTCTCGGGCAAGGCCGCGGCAGAGGCCGCCTATGCCGCACTGCAAGCGGGCCGTCAGGGCGACGAACTGACCGATTACGAAGCCGAAGTGCGTGGCGGCGCGATTGGCCGCGACCTGAAAAAGGTCCGCAACGTCAAACCGCTCTGGTCGAAATACGGCCTCGTCGCCTCGCTCATGGGCGGTGGAATCGACATGTGGACGAACACGCTGGGCTTTTCGCTCTTTGGCACCGTCAAACACGGCAAGTCCGACGCCGCCGCGACCGGCCTTGCCAAGAACCACAAGCCCATCGACTACCCCAAGCCCGATGGCAAGCTGTCCTTCGACCGGCTGACCAACGTGGCCTTCAGCTTCACCAACCATGACGAGGCGCAGCCCGCCCACCTGAAGCTCAAGGACCCCTCGGTTCCGATCGCGGTCAACCTGCCGAAATACGCCGAACCCGCACAGCGCTACTGCCCCGCAGGCGTCTACGAGGTTGTGTCGGAAGAGGGCAAAGACCCCCGCTTCGTCATCAACTTCCAGAACTGCGTCCATTGCAAAACCTGCGACATCAAGGACCCGTCGCAGAACATCAACTGGACCACCCCGCAGGGCGGCGGCGGGCCGAACTATCCCAACATGTAAACTACCCCCGGGAGCAGCTCTCCCAGGCCAACCGCACATTTGACAGGGCCACGCAGCACAGCCGTGGCCCTTTTTCTTGCAACCTACCCGCATTGCCCCCTGACAATTGCGAGAGCGGGCGCATTTCCGCCGCAGCCCGATTGCCTTGGCCCCCCGCCCCGTCTAGCCTGCCTGCCAAGCCGCAAGACCCAATCGGAATCGCCATGTCCCTTCGCCTCGCCCGCCCCGTCCTCGCGCTGATGTTGGCGGCTTTTGCCATGCCCGTACTGGCACAAGACACACCGCAGGGCGAAGATGCGGGTGCCTACCTTGCGGCACGGGTCGCCGCGACGGAAAGCGACTACCGCGAAGCTGCGACGTGGTATGACAGGCTTTTACTGAGCGCCCCGAACGATCCGGCCCTACTTGACGGGGCCGTCCTGTCGAACATGGGGCTGGGCGACATTCCAAAGGCCGCAGCGCTTTCCGACAGGCTCGTGAAGACGGGCGGAAACTCGCAGATCGCATGGATCGCCCTGATCGCCGACAAAGCACAGCGTCAAGATTACAAGGGCATCCTTGCCGACCAAAAGGCAGGTAGAAGCGCCGGAAAACTTGTCGATGGACTTGTCTCGGCGTGGTCGGCATTGGGTAACGGCGACATGACGGATGCCCTCGCGGCCTTTGACGCCTTGGCAAAGACCCAGGGGCTTGAAGCCTTTGGCCTTTATCACAAGGCGCTTGCCCTCGCCTCGGCAGGGGATTTCGAAGGTGCCGACGCCATCCTGTCCGGCGCGAATGCAGGACCGATCGCGCTGATGCGTCGCGGGGTAATCGCGCATGCACAGGTCCTGTCACAACTGGAACGCAATGCCGATGCCCTCGCCGTGTTGGACCGCAATTTCAGCACCGAAGCAGATCCGCAGATCGACGCGCTGCGCAGCCGTCTGAAAGCGGGCGAAGTGCTTGCCTTCGACACAGTTACCAACGCGCGCGACGGCATCGCCGAAGTGTTCTTCACACTCGCCGCCGCCCTACGGGGCGAGGCGGATGACGGCTACACCCTCGTCTACACGCGGGTCACGGGCTACCTGCGCCCGGACCACAGCGAAGCGCTGCTGCTTTCGGCGGGCTTGCTGGAGTCGCTTGGCCAGCCCGCTCTGGCCGGCGAAACCTACGCGCTGATCCCTGCGGACAGCCCCGCCTATCATGTCGCGGAAATCGGTCGTGCCGAAACCTTGCTTGCGCAAGAAAAGCCCGATGCCGCAATCGAGGTGCTCCAAGCCCTTGCCCGCAGCCATGCAAACCTTGTGACGGTGCAGACCGCCCTTGGCGACACGTTGCGACGGCAAGAGCGCTTTGCCGACGCGATCCCCGCCTATGACGCCGCGATCAAGCTGGTCGGCACGCCCGAGCGCCGCCACTGGGGCCTGTTCTACGCCCGCGGCATCTGCCACGAGCGGATCGGTCAGTTCAAGGAATTCGAAGCCGACCTGCGCAAGTCGCTTGAGCTGGAACCCGACCAACCGCAGGTGCTCAACTACCTCGGCTACAGCTTCGTGGATCGGGGCGAAAACCTTGATGAAGCGATGAAGATGATCAAGACGGCCGTGCGGAAACAGCCAGACGCGGGCTATATCATCGACAGCCTCGCATGGGCCTATTTCCGGCTTGGCAAATACGAAGAGGCGGTCGAGCCAATGGAGAAGGCCTCGCTCCTCGAACCGGTCGACCCCATCGTCACCGACCACTTGGGCGATGTCTACTGGGCCGTGGGCCGCCAGCGCGAGGCGCGCTTTCAATGGCACCGCGCCCTGTCCTTCGACCCCGAGGAAAAGGACGCAATCCGCATCCGCGCCAAGCTGGAAAAGGGCCTCGACGCCGTTCTGGCGGAAGAGGGCGCGAAGCCTCTGACCGACACGGCGGATGGCAACTGAATTCGCCCCTGCCAAGGTCAACCTCGCGCTGCACGTCACCGGACAGCGCGCAGATGGCTACCACCTGCTCGACAGCCTCGTCGTCTTTGCCGATGCGGGCGACCGCATCACGGCAGACCCCGCCGAAACCCTGACGCTGCGCATCACCGGCCCGCGGGCCGCCGCGCTGCCGGCAAGCGACGACAACCTCGTCCTCCGCGCCGCCCGAGCGATGGGCGTTGCCGCGGCGATCACGCTTGAAAAACACCTTCCCGTCGCCTCGGGCATCGGCGGCGGGTCGTCGGACGCCGCAGCCACCCTCCGCGCCCTGTCGCGGCTTTCGGGCAAACCGCTGCCCGATGCCGCCACCGTCCTGTCGCTGGGTGCCGATGTCCCCGTCTGCCTCGCCCCCCGCGCGATCCGCATGTCGGGGATCGGCGAGACGCTGACCCCGCTGCCCCACGCCCTGCCGCCCGCATGGCTCGTCTTGGTGAACATGGGGCAGGCCGTCTCGACCCCGCAGGTGTTCAAGGCCATGACCCGCCGCGACAACGCGGGCCTGCAACCCCTGCCAAGGCTGAAAGACACAGCCGAACTCGCCGCTTGGCTGGCGATGCAAAGGAACGACCTCGAGGCCGCCGCCCTGACGCTCCTGCCCGAAATCGCCCGCGTGAAAACGGCCCTGACGGCCCAGCAAGGCTGCCTCCTCGCGCGCATGTCAGGATCGGGCGCGACCTGCTTCGGCCTCTTCGCCGACCCGCTCTCCGCCCACGCGGCAGCCGAGTCGATCCGGCGGGACCGTCCCGACTGGTGGGTTGCCGACGGGTCCGTCCTGCCCTGATCCTGCTTTCACGCTCGCTCAAATATCCCACGGGGGTCCGGGGGTGTGAAACCCCCGGCGCCGGTCGCCTGCTCGCCCCTCAGGCGATCCGCGCCACCACGTAATCCGCAAGATCGTCCAGCATCCCCCGCAGCGGATGCTCGGGCAGGACGGCCAGCGCCGCTCGCGCCTTGCCGATCCAGGCGATGGCCTCGGCCCGCGCCGCCTCCATCGCGCCGTGCTTCGCCATCAGCGCCTTGGCATGGGCGAGATCTCCCTCGCGCTGCTCGCCCTGCTCGATCACCCGCACCCAGAACGCGCGTTCCTCGGCATCGGCCCGCGCGACGGCCTTGATCACCGGCAGCGTCAACTTGCGCTCGCGGAAATCGTCGCCGGTGTTCTTGCCGATGGCCGCGTCCGTCCCGCCGTAATCCAACAGGTCGTCGACGATCTGGAACGCGATCCCCAGCGCATCGCCATAGTCGCGCAGCGCCTGCACCTGCACCTCGGGCACGCCCGCGATCACGGCCCCGACCTCGGTCGCGGCGGCAAACAGCGCCGCCGTCTTGCCGCGCACCACGTTCAGATAGATCGTCTCGGTCGTCGCCAGATCCTGCGCCGCTGTAAGCTGCAACACCTCGCCCTCGGCAATCACCGCCGACGCATTGGCAAGGATATCCATCACCCGCAGCGAATCCGTCTCGACCATCAACTGGAAGGACCGCGCGAACAGGTAATCCCCCACCAGCACGCTCGACTTGTTGTCCCATAGCAGGTTCGCCGTGGGCCGCCCGCGCCGCCGCTGGCTTTCGTCGACCACATCGTCATGCAGCAGCGTCGCGGTGTGGATGAACTCCACCGTCGCGGCCAGCTTCACATGGTTCTCGCCCTCGTACCCGCACAGCCGCGCGGCGGCGAGCGTCAGCATCGGGCGCAGCCGCTTGCCCCCCGCCTCGACCAGATGCGCTGTCACTTCGGGGATGCGCGGGGCATGTTCGCTCGCCATGCGCTGCCGGATCAGCACATTGACCGCCGCCATGTCATCGGCAAGCCACGCCGCCAGACGGTCATGCGGTTTTTGCGAAGCGTCCATCAAACCCATCTTCCCCTGCCCCCGAAGCACACTCGACACCCAAGGCGCAAAGCCCTTAAGTCTATCCCCATGAAAGAACTTCTGCGCAGCACCGACCCCACGGTCATCGCCTATGCCACAGCCCTTCTGTCGGGCGAGGGTATAGACGTGTTCGAGTTGGACGTCCACATGAGCATCCTCGACGGCTCCTTGGGCATCTTGCCGCGCCGCCTGATGGTGCGCGATGCCGACCACTTCATGGCAGCGGCCATCCTGCGCGACCTCGATATCCCCACGGGGCGCGAATGACCGTCTTTGCCGACGACGAGCTGACCGACGACAAATTCCTGATGGGCCGCCTGCGCCTCTTGCAACCCGCGCGCGGCTATCGCGCCGCGACCGACCCCGTTCTGCTGGCCGCCGCCTGCCCTGCCACCGCGGGGCAATCCGTGCTCGACCTCGGCTGCGGGGCTGGGGCGGCGGCGCTTTGCCTTGCCACGCGCGTCCCCGACATTGCGCTTGCGGGGCTGGAACTCCAGCCGGAATATGCCGACCTTGCCCGCCGCAATGCCGCCCGCAACGGCACGTCCATGCAGGTGGAATGCGGCGACCTTGCCGCCATGCCCCGCGCCCTGCGCCGCGGCTTCGACCATGTCATCGCCAACCCGCCCTATTACGCGGCCTCCGGTTCCCCCTCGCCCGTTTCCCTGCGCGACACGGCACTCCGCACCGGCACGCCCATCGCCGCGTGGATCGCCGCCGCCGCCACGCGGCTCAACCCCGGCGGCTGGCTGACCATGATCTTCTCCACCCCCAACCTGCCCGAGGCGCTTGCCGCCCTGCCCCCGAAACTCGGCTCCGCCCTCGTCCTCCCCCTCGCCCCGCGCGAGGGGCGCGAGGCCCCGCGCCTTATCCTCCGCGCCCGCAAAGGGGGCCGCGCGGCCTTTCGCCTGCTACCGCCCTTCACCCTCCACGCAGGCCCCGCGCACGATGGCGACCGCGAGAACTACACCCCCGAAGCCAACGCAGTCCTGCGCGACGGAGCGGACCTGTCGGCCAGCTTCCGCTGAGATGCGTTAAACTGTCCGAAAGTCTGCACGACATTTCCGTGACACGACTCAACTTCTGTGGTGCACTTCCTTTATCGGGAACCAAAACAGGAGGACGAACATGACGATTGCTTCGCATCTGCAGGAACTGCGTCGGAAGCATGACACCCTCTCGGATCTGGTTGAACGCGAGCAGCGAAGCCCCGGCTCGGACGCCCTGCGGATTGCAGAGCTCAAGAAGCAAAAGCTTAAGCTCAAGGAAGAGATGAACCGCCTTCAGGCGTGATCGGGCTTGCCGCCCACGGCGCTGGCTTTCGCGGCCAGCGCCGCTCCACCCGTGATCAGAACGGCTGCGGCCAGAATGGTCCATGAGGCAGGCGCAACCCCTGCCAGAACCAGCGCAAGGGTCGACAGAAGCGGCGCCGCATAGGATGCCACGCCTAGAAGCTGGATGTCCCCCTTCTTCATCCCGATATCCCAGGTGAAGAAGGCCGCCCCCACAGGCCCGATCCCCAAAGCAAGGACCGAGGCCCAACCCCATGCTCCCTGCGGCCAGACCGTCTCCTCGACGCCGAAATGCACCGCAAGCGACAGCACGGCGGTGCCAAGGCAATAGACCGTCACGCTTTCCGTCGGCACGTCGCCCAGCCGCCGCGACAGGGTGGAATACCCCGCCCAGACCAGCGCACAAAGGAACCCCAGCGCCATCCCCGCCCCGTTCGCCGCCCCGCCCGCATCGCGCCCCAGCACGATCAGCGCCGCCCCCGCAAATGCGACCAAGGCCCCCACCAGCGCAAGCGGCCGCAACCGCTCGCCCGGCAAGAACCCCGCGAAGAGGACGAGGAAGAGCGGCCAAAGGTAAGCCATCAACCCCGTCTCCGCCGCGGGTGCGATGCGGAACGCGGTGAAGTAAAGCGCGTGATAGCCGAACAGCCCCACGATCCCGAACGCATAGACCCGCCACGAAATCCCGCGCAGCCGCGACAGCCCGTTCCGCAACGTCCAGACCAACCCCAACACCCCACCGATGCCAAAGGTCAGCGCATTGAGAAGGAAGGGCGGCACGGGGGCCGAGCCGATGGTGAAGAGCGCCAGCAGCGACCACATCAGAACCGCCGAAAACCCGATCAAAGTCGTCCGTGCCGTTGTCATCTTGCCCCGCAAATTTCTTCGAAGAAGTTTGCAAAAATCTTCGAAGATTTTTGCGTCCCAACCTCTAACCGTTCGCTCCGAAAAGAAAAAGCCCGCGCGAAACGCACGGGCCTTTCCGAAAATCCGTCAGCGCAGGTCAGACGAAATACTGCCCGCCATTGGCGGAAATCGTCGACCCCGTGATGAACCCCGCATCGTCGGAGGCAAGAAACACCACCGTCCGTGCAATCTCGGACGGCTCGCCCAGACGGCCTACCGGAATTTGCGGGATGATCCGTTCGGCCAGCACCTTTTCGTCGATGGCCTTGACCATCTCGGTCGCGATGTAGCCGGGGCAGATCGCGTTGACGGTGATCCCGGCCCGCGCGCCCTCTTGCGCCAGCGCCTTGGTGAAGCCCAGATCGCCCGACTTGGCCGCCGAATAGTTGGCCTGCCCCGCCTGACCCTTCTGCCCGTTTATGGACGAGATGTTGATGACCCGCCCGAACTTGCGGTCGCGCATGCCGGACCAGAGCGGATGGGTCATGTTGAACAACCCGTTCAGGTTGGTGTCGATGACCTCTTTCCACTGCTGCGGCGTCATCTTGTGGAACATCGCGTCCCGCGTGATCCCTGCGTTGTTCACCAGCACGTCCACGGGGCCGACCTCGGCCTCGACGCGCTTGATGCCCTCGACGCAGGCGTCGTAATCCGCCACCGACCATTTGAAGGTCGGGATGCCGGTTTCCTTGGTGAAAGCCGCCGCCGCCTCGTCATTGCCGGCATAGTTCGCCGCGACCTTGTATCCGGCCGCCTTCAGCGCCACCGAAATCGCGGCGCCGATCCCGCGCGAACCACCCGTCACCAACGCTACACGTGCCATGCTTTCCTCCCTGAAAGTCCGATGCTGTTTGAAATACCGTTACCGAAACGAAACAGGGCGCGCAACATTATTGCGCGCCCATTCTGCAAGTGCGTCAATGCGTCCGCAGCAAATCAGGCCCGCTCAAGGCACATGGCAACACCCATGCCCCCGCCGATGCACAGCGTCGCCAGACCCTTCTTGGCCCCGCTCCGCCCCATTTCATGCAGCAGCGTGTTCAGGATACGCGCGCCCGAAGCGCCGATCGGGTGGCCGATGGCAATCGCGCCGCCGTTCACGTTCACGATCGACGGGTCCCAGCCCATGTCCTTGTTCACAGCGCAAGCCTGCGCCGCGAAGGCTTCGTTCGCTTCCACGAGGTCGAGGTCGCCGACCTTCCAGCCCGCCTTTTCCAGCGCCTTGCGGCTTGCATGGATCGGACCCACGCCCATGATCGACGGATCAAGACCGGCGGTCGCATAAGAGGCGATCCGCGCCAGCGGCTTCAGCCCGCGCTTGGCGGCTTCGTCCGCGCTCATCACCAGAACCGCCGCCGCACCGTCGTTGATGCCCGATGCGTTGCCCGCCGTGACCGAACCGTCCTTGGCAAAGGCGGGGCGCAGCTTCTGCATCGATTCCAGCGTGGCGCCGTGACGGATGTATTCGTCGGCATCCACCACCGTCTCGCCCTTGCGGGTCTTCACGATGAAGGGGATGATCTCGTCCCTGAACTTGCCCGCCTTCTGCGCGGCCTCGGCCTTCAACTGGCTTTGCAGCGCGAATTCGTCCTGCATGTCGCGCGAGATCTGCCACTGGTTGGCGACGTTCTCGGCGGTCTGGCCCATGTGGTAGCCGTTGAACGCATCCCACAGCCCGTCACGGATCATCGAGTCGATGAAGCTCATGTCGCCCATCTTCTGGCCCGCGCGCAGATGCGCCACGTGGGGCGACAGCGACATGCTTTCCTGCCCGCCCGCGATCACGATCCGCGCATCGCCAAGCTGCACGTGCTGCGCGGCCAAAGCGACCGCCCGCAGACCCGACCCGCACACCTGATTGAGCGACCATGCGCTGCCCTCTTTCGGCAGACCCGCGCGGATATGCGCCTGACGGGCGGGGTTCTGGCCCTGACCTGCGGTCAGCACCTGACCAAGGATCGTCTCTTCGACCTCGGCCTTGTCCACGCCGGCACGCGCCACCACGGCCTCGATCACCGCCGCGCCCAATTCATGCGCCGGAGTCGCCGCAAAGGACCCGTTGAAGCTGCCAACCGCGGTCCGCGCCGCCGAAACGATTACCACATTGGTCATAGGCTCAGTCCTCTCTCCCGAAGAACGCAACGCGCAATCGTTGCACGCTGCTTTGCAGCATGGCTAGACGCCGCGATTATCAAAAGCAACGGGACTCTTTCGCACAGGCAGCATCAAACCGAAGGCAGCGCCATCAATCGCGCCAACTCCGTCTCTGCCGCTTCGAAGCCCACCGCCACACCATCCGCACCACTTACGCCGATCAGATCGATATCTTCCGGATCGACATTGCCGCAAACCAGCACCCGCGTGGCAGGCATGCTGATCTTCAGCGCCACCAAGAGCCGCGTCAAAGACAGCATCGACCGCTTGCCGCTCATCGAAACACCCAGAAGCCGCGGCTGCGCTTCGGTCAGTTCGTCCAGAAGCCGGTTATGGCCAAGCCCGACCAGCAGATGCACATCCCACCCTTTGGCCCGCAGCAGTTCCGCCGCCATTGCGACTCCGAGCGTGTGGTCATCCCCCGGCACGGACACCAGCGTCGCCATCCGGCCACTGTTCAGCGCAGGCGGAGGCATGGCCCGCCGCAGGCTGCGCATCAGAGCATAAATCCGCCCGACAGCCACCGTCACTTGAAGAAAAGATACGCGGTCCGCGTCCCACATCGTGCCCAGGTGTTGCGCCGCCACGGCAAGATAGGAGAGGCACAAGGTTTCATGGCTCAACCCCCGCGCCTCGGCGGCCAGCATGTATTCCGCTGCCGCCTGACGGTCTTCCGACAAGAGCGCGGTGCAAAGCGCCTCGATTTCCGAAGCGGGGGCCGGCGCCGCAGGCGCGGGCCTTTGTTGCGCGACCCTTTCGATAACCTCTTGCGCCAAAGCCCGCAAAGCGGTTTCGGGAAGCTTGTGCTTCACCTCGTCGACCGCGCTCAGCACACGGTCGAGGTGCTCTGGATTGATCGGATCCGAAGCATTCATCGGCGACAGTCCCCCACAGTCAGCGTCGGCTCGGGCCGCCTTCTATGGACTGCCTCGGTATGCCACCGCATGCGTGATGTTAGCCGAACATCGCCCCACGGCAAGCCGAACCTCACCCGAGGTGCCGATTACAGGAAGCGCCGCCAAGCCCTGCGGGCAAAGGGCAAATCCCGCCAATCGCAAAGCACGGACGGAACACAACGCAGGCGCGAGCGGTTCGCACGATGCACCTAGCACCCGAATCAAAGGCAAAGCCCATGTCCGACACAGAACCGCTTTCCGCCGACGCGCTCGATGCCGAAGACTACCTTCTCGACTGCATGGGCGACGCCATTACCCTATGGGAAGTCTTGCGCCATCCCCAGGGTATGCCCTTCGCCCATTTCGACACGGTCTTCGAAACCGATCCTTGGGCCGCTCGCGAAAGCGTCGCGCAGCTGGTGGAGTTTTTCCAGAACGCCACCGAAAGCCTTGATGCGCCTTCCGATGCCCTTGCCGAAGCTTTCCTGCGCCATTGCACCAATGCCGAAGCCGAGGTCGATGGCGCCGAAGATGACCCGTTTCTCGAATGTCTGATTTCCTATGACCTTCTTCCCCAAGCCGGCGAGCTTTTGGCTGCTCTTGCCACTGCGGCACCCGAGGCGAAAGCCGAACTCGAAGCGAAGCTCGGCGCATTGCGCGACCGGCGTGACGCCTGAAAGGACCCAAATGCAAGACACTCTCGCCACGGCGCTTGCCCGCGCCCGCGATCTCGTTCGGGCCGGAAACCCGCATGAGGCGACCCGCCTCATTCAGGCGGCCCTTGCGCCGCCGCCAGGCGTTGCGCCGCAATCCGAAGTTCCGGCCAATACCGCAGCACCCCACCGGATCGACCCCGATGGCATCCCAGAGGCCGAGCTGATTCACGACCCATCCGAGTCCAAGCGCCGCAAAAGGCGTCCGCTTTCAGAGGTTCTTGCCGGTTTCCGGCGCGCCACGAACAGCGTGGCGACCGATATGGATAACCGCCGCATCGTGGCTCCGCAGGGTGGCCGCGACTACTTTCTTTACGTGCCGCCCCATCTGCCCGACGGACCGAAAGGGCTGATCCTCATGCTGCACGGATGCACACAGTCACCGGCGGATTTCGCCGTCGGGACGCGGATGAACGCACATGCCGCAACCCGGGGTCTGATCGTCGCCTATCCGGCGCAGACGAGGCAGCACAACGCGCAATCCTGCTGGAACTGGTTTCGCCCTGCCGATCAGGCCCGCGGTGGGGGCGAACCCGCCATACTCGCTGCGCTCGCCGCTGAACTTGCAGCAGAATTCCGTCTTCCGCCCAAGCGCGTCTTTGCTGCGGGGCTTTCCGCGGGCGGGGCGATGGCCGCCATACTCGGCCAAGCCTATCCCGACATTTTTTCGGCTGTCGCCGTCCATTCCGGTTTGCCTGCGGGTGCCGCGACGGATTTGCTCACGGCCCTTGCCGCGATGCGCGGCGACGGTGCGCCACCTGTGCGATCCACGGGGCCGGTACGAACCATAACCCTTCACGGAACCGCAGACGTGACCGTCCATCCAGTGAACAGCGCCCATATCCACGGCAAGCGCATGAAACCGCAGCGCAGCAAAGGCGAAACCAACGGCCGACGCTATACCCTGACCCGCACGTTGTCCCCTTCGGGCCTTCCCCTGTCGGAAGATTGGCAAATCGACGGCCTCGCCCATGCCTGGTCGGGGGGAGATGCGGCGGGAAGCCATGCCGATCCGTTCGGCCCGGATGCGTCGGAGTTGATCCTGTCGTTCTTCCTCGCCACATAACCCTTGCATCAGGACTTCGCGCCAGCCATGCAAGTCGGGTGACAGGCATCGATGAACCCATTCTCGCCTCGCTTGGCTGGTCGGCGCATTTCGCCGACCAGATCGGCCCCGATGACGCGGGTCTGATCCCGCTGCGCATCGCCACCGTCCACCGCGCCCGCATGTCGGCCATCGGGCCGGACGGCCCCGTCCGCCTGACACTGCCGCATAAATTGAACACCGCCGATTATGCCGTGGGCGACTGGATATTGGCCGAAGCGGGAACCCACCTCGTCATCCGCCGACTCGACCGTGCCACGCTCTTCCAGCGCCGGACCGAAGGGGCCAAGTTCCAGCAGCTCATCGCGGCCAATGTCGACACGCTCTTGATCGTCACCTCCTGCAACGACGACTTCAACCCTGCCCGCCTCGAACGCTACCTCGCGCTTTGCAACGAGGCGGGCACCACCCCCGTGATCGTCCTGACCAAAGCCGACCAGACCCCCGATCCCGCCGCCTTCCAACGCGAAGCAGCAAGCCTGCAACGCGGCCTTCCCGTGGTCTTCCTGAACGGCAAGACACCCGAAGCCGCCGACATCCTTGCACCGTGGTGCGGCGAGGGGCAGACCGTGGCGCTTGTTGGCTCCTCCGGCGTGGGAAAATCGACGCTTCTGAACACCCTTGCCGCCCATACCGAAGACACCGCCCAAGCCACCGGCGGCATCCGCGAAAGCGATGACAAGGGGCGGCATACGACCACCTCGCGCTCGCTTCACCGCATCCACGGCGGCGGCTGGGTGATCGACACGCCGGGGATGCGCACGCTCCACGTCAGCGACATCACCGACGGCATCGACCACCTCTTTGCCGAGATCGTCGAACTCGCCCCCCACTGCCGCTTCCGCAATTGCACCCATGCCCACGAACCCGGCTGCGCGGTGCTTGCGGCGGTCAAGGACGGCACGCTCGACGCCGCCCGCCTCGACCGCTGGCGCAAACTGGTGGACGAAAACGCGCAGAAAACGCCCGAGGTGCCGCGCAAGCCCCCTTCGCCGAAAAAGGGCCGTCGCTGACATCCTGCGCAATGAGCCCGAGCCAGCGCCTCCGACCCGCCATTGGATACGCGCCCCCCAAGCCGGATTGCAGACGGCGGAACCCTCGCCACAGATCGACGCGCCTGCGCGAAAAAAGGCCGGGGCCGCAAGCTTTCGCTGCGGCCCCGAACAGTTGCGCTTTCGTGGTGGCCGATGCCCTGCGTCAGAACAGCAGGGTCGTGTCGTAAGTCAACGAAGCCGCCGTCGCACCGACAAGAAGGAGCGATCCTCCCTCCATCGAGGCATTGTCACTGAAGTCGCCGACCGACTGGTTCAACACGCCATCGTCCGCAAAGTCATCCACCGCCTCCGAAAGCGACGAATACCAAGCCGTCAGATCAACCCAGTCGTTGTTGGATTGATCGAAGTCACCGATGTCGCCGCCAGCCGTGTTGAAGTCTTCGACCACAAGGTTCCCGCCAGCGACAAAGACGAAGCTGTCGGCACCCTCTCCACCGTTTGCGGTGTCATTGCCGAGACCGCCGGTAATCGTGTCGGAATCCAGCCCGCCGTAAAGCGCATCGTTGCCAACTTCGCCCGACAGGAAATCGTTGTCGTCGCCTGCGAAGATGGTGTCATCGCCCGCACCGCCGAACAGCGCATCCTCGTCGTTCGAAGGAGCGGGATCGATCGGATTTTCCGAAAAGATCACGCCGCCGGACTGAAGCCCGCCATAGATCACATCATCGCCGGCGCCGCCGTCGGCAAAGTCGCGCCCTTCGCCCGAAATGATCGTGTCGTCGCCTTCGTCACCGAACAGAAGGTCGCCATCGTCTTCTCCGTCGAGCAAATCGCCGCCATCGCCGCCGGAGATGATGTCCAGATCATCGCCGGTTCGGACCGTATCGGCCCCTGCGCCGCCGTAAATCTCGTCACTGTCGTCGAAGGGATTGGCATCCGGCGCAAAGAAGCCGGGCACGCCGCCATCATAATTGTCCGACGTGCCATTGGCGCTTTCTATGACATCATCGCCATTGCCGCCCGACAGAACGTCCGATCCCGCCCCGCCGAAAAGGGCGTCTGCACCGTCGCCACCGTCGAAACGGTCGCCGGTCGCCGTTCCGGAAAGGGTGAAGTCACCCTCCCCAAGCCCCACTGCATCGAAGCCCGAGAAGACAAGTTGCGCGCCGCCTTGCGTGATCGTGCCTTCGCCCGGTGCGGTGTAGGTGATCGTGGCCCCTCCGACGACCGCGTCGAGGTCGAGCCTGTCGATACCGTCGCCGCCATAGAGCACACCGTTGCCGAAGCCGGGGGTGACAACGACCAGATCGTCACCATCGCCACCTGACACGCTTGCGTCGCCGGTTCCGGCAGCGAGCGTGTCGTCACCCGCGCCGCCGTCGACCGTATCGGCTCCGGCACCGCCCGTCAGGACATCACCGCCCGCACCACCGGCAAGCGAGTCATTGCCGATGCCGCCGTCGAGCGTGTCGTCAAAGGAACTGCCGATGATCGTGTCGTTGCCCGACCCCAGCAGGTAAAGCTCGATCTCGGTAAAGGCGATGGTTCCGGCAAGTCCGGTCAGAGTGCCGGTTTCAGGTGCCGAAAGTTCGAGCCGCAGGTTCTCGGCAAGGCCCGAAGCGTCGAAGGTATCGCCAGCCGTCTCGCCGGTTTCACCGCCCGTCACCACACCGTTGCCAAAGCCGGACACGACCTTGAACACATCATCACCGCCTTCGCCGGTTTGGGTGTCGGCGCCCGTGCCGCCGGTCAGCAGGTCATTGCCTTCGCCACCGTTCAGGCTGTCATTGCCCGCGCCGCCCGACAGTTTGTCGGCTCCGTCGCCGCCCAGCATAAGGTCGTCTCCGGTGCCTCCGTCGACAGAATCGTTGCCGGCACCGCCATCAAGGATGTCGTTCTCTTCATTCCCCGACACGGTGTCGTCACCAAGCCCGCCAAGGACGGTATCGTTGTCCCGACCGCCGGACGCCTTGTCATCGCCGATGCCCGTTTCGATGCTGTCGGCACCGGCCATGCCGCAAAGGCTATCCTGGCCCTCACCGCCAAGCAGGGTGTCGTTCCCCGCGCCTCCGAGAAAACTGTCGTTGCCAACGCCACCGTCGGACAAGTCATTTCCATCGCCGCCATCGAGCGAGTCGTTGCCCTCGCCGCCGGTCAGGCTGTCATTGTCCTCGTTGCCCGACACCGTATCGTCGCCTGAACCGCCGACGACAGTATCGTCGCCGAAGCCACCCAGCAGCCGGTCATTGCCCGCGCCGCCATCGGCAAGGTCGGTTCCCGTGCCGCCGATCAAAGTATCCGATCCGGCTTCGCCCTGCAGCACGTCGTTGCCTGTGCTGCCATCAATCAGGTCGTTGCCAGCCCCAGCGACGACGAGATCGGAGTCTTCGTTACCGTTCAGGGTATCATTGCCCTCGCCGCCGTGCAGGGTGTCATCCGAGGTGCCGCCTCCGATGATGTCGTTGCCCTCGCCACCGTCGATCGAATCGAAACCGGCACCGCCGAGAACCGAATCTTCGCCCGCGCCCGCCAGAATGCGGTCGCTACCCGTGCCGCCCGACATCGTGTCGGCTCCGGCCCCACCGTCCAGCACGTCGTCGCCATCGCCACCATCGAGCGAGTCGTTTCCAAGTCCGCCGTCCAAGGTGTCGGCGTCTTCATCGCCCGCAACGATATCGTTGCCGTCGCCACCGGTCACTGCATCTGCACCGATCCCGCCATTCAGGATATCGTCGCCCGCGCCACCTGCGATCTGGTCCGCGCCAAGGCCGCCGGACACGGTGTCGTTGCCTTCGCCGGCGTCGGCCCAGTCATCTCCGTCACCTGCGTCGACCGAATCCGCACCCTTGCCCGCGTCAAGCGCATCTCGGCCCGCGGCACCGGTCAGCGTATCCGCACCGTCGCCACCGGACAGGCTGTCGTTGCCGAGGCCGCCGTTCAGCGCATCGGCTCCGTCGTTTCCGGCGACCAGATCGTCGCCGTCACCGCCGTTCAACAGGTCGTTGCCAAGCCCGCCGACCAGCGCGTCATTGCCCGCTCCGCCCACAAGCGTATCGGCCCCGTCACCGCCGAAGACGACGTCATCACCCTCGCCGGCATCGACCGTATCGTTGCCGGCATTGCCGCTGACAAGATCGTTCCCGGTGCCTGCGTTGACGGTATCATCCCCCAGTCCGGCGTCGATCGTATCATTGCCACCGGCACCAAGGATCGTGTCGTTCAGCCCGTCCGCGCCGTCGATGATGTCGCCCTGCGCATCCACGAAGCCTATCGGCATGACCTCGCCCGCGTCGGTTCCGTTCACCACACCGTCAGGTGACACGAAGATTTCGCAGACGCTGAAATCCGGCGCGGCGGCAAGGTTCGCGGCACGGTCGAACCAATAGAACTGGTAATGCAGGTTTTCGAAGGTGAAGGCTTGGTTGATTGCCGTCGGGCTCCACGTCGCATCTGCGTTCTGCGCCCAACCGGCGGCAAGAGCCGCGGCCGCAAAGGCCACCTCCTTGCCTGCGGGCGCCTCGACACGGATACCGCTTCCGCCAAGACCATCCGCCGTTATCACGGTATCCTGCGCCGCGGGTTGGCCAAGGATCAGGTTGTCGGTGCCGCCCGACATGGCGATATTGCCCAGCACGAACCAGTTGTCGCCGATCTTGATGTACTCGCCCGTGGTCTGGTTGTTGGACCCCACGACATGGCCGCCGACATAGAGGTTGTCACCGATCACCACGCCGTTCTGGTCATTGACCCCACCGAAGACAAGGCTCGCGCTGACGGTCAGGTTGTCGCCAGCCTGAACGAGTTGCACGCTTTCGTTGCTGCCAAGGTTCACGTCCCCTTTCACGGTTACGTTGTCACCGATGGCAAGACAGTTCTCGGCAAAGTTGGAATTCATGTAGACCGAGCCGCAGCCCAGCGTTCCCACCGTCGAATTGTCACCGATCAGCAGGTCGTTGTCGGAATAGTTGGAGTTCATGTAGATTGACGCACCGACCGAGCTTCCGGCGCCGAGCAGGAACGTGTTCTCGCTGTAGTTCGAATTCAGGTACACAGCCGAACCTACTTTCGAACCCGTACCCAGCGTCAGGTCGTTTTCGCTATAGTTCGAATGCATGTAGATGGCTGCGCCGACGAATGCGCCGTTGCCCATCGTGACCGTATTGTCGCTATAGTTCGAATGCAGGTCGACCGCCCCGCCAACCGAGGATGTGTCCCCCGCCGTAAACGACGAAACCGAGTAATTTGAATGCATCGCGACGGTGCCCGTCACCGAAAGGGAATCGCCGGCGGCAAAGGTCATATGGTTGACATCGGCGCTATTGCCTTCGCCGAACATGTAGACGGTGCCGTTGATCTTCGCATTGTCGCCAAGCGTCAGGGTCTTGTCAGCGAAATGGCCTTCCATGTTGACGTTGCAATTGAACACCGCTCCATCGCCCGCCGTGACGTTCATCGTGGTGTAGTGGGCGTTCAGCACGAACTGCTGGTTGAACACCACGCTATTGCCCACTGTCACGGTCGCTGCGGCGGAGTCGTTCATGACGATGCCGTTGAAGGTCACGCCATTCCCGGCAGTGACCGCATCCGTTCCCGCCGAACCGACGACGAGCCCGACCGTCGCCCCGTCGCCTGCCTGAACCGCGATGCTCTTGGCCGAGGATGCAAGCAACTGCACACCGTCCGCATCCACGCCTGCAGCGATTTTGACCGTGGCCTCGACACCGGGGAAGAAGCTGATCGCCCCCTGGTTCACCGCCGGCAGGCCGCTGACGCTCTGGTTGAACTGCACCTCGACTGCACCCGTAGTGCCCGGCGCCATCTGGATGATCGAGTGGGCATTATACCCGTTGTCGACGATGAACACGTCTCCGGGTTGGGCCGTGATGACGCCCGCGTTCACTTGCGGGAAGCCGTTGACGTTTCCGGCGTCGAGCGTTCCGACAGGGGCACCGGCCGCGATGATGTAATAGGTTGTCATACTTGCATACTCTTTACTGGGCTCCGAATGCGGAGCGGCGTTCACGCTTCGCGCAGGAAGCAGGACATTGCTACGGATGAAAGACAGGCGCAGATGGCCCGAAGTGCCACGGACTGCGCGGCTATGGTTCCAAGTTCGACATAGGGATCGGGACGATGCTCGTCCCGGTGCTCAATCTCATGTCCCGGATCGGGGGGCTGATCTTGTCTTTGCGCATGTCTACCTCGTACCACACCAACGAACCGCACCTCATCCGCCCCCACAGACTGGCCGGCACACCCGACCGCGATGCAATTCGACGTTGAAGAAAGGACGGGCCGGGCCGATCTGGCAACTTTTTTCTTTCGACGGGACTTATTTTTTCTCGAGCCGTGCCGTTACAATAACGCCTCCGGTTCGATGAACCGGCACAGGGCAGACACCGGGATTCAACCTTGGGTTTTACTTAACATTCACCCAGAAATGCGCGCTCGCGAGGCTTCGGATCAGTATTGTCTCCGCTTATATCTTTGTAGATAAACCCTTCACCGATGCCCGCGACACCGATTTTGGTTCGATGTCCGCCGTTTCGCCCCGATCCGGCTTCAGACACCGTTCGTTTTTCAAGCCGCGTCCCTGCAACCCTTCGGCGAACTTCCTGCCGCGGGACGATGATTGCGCCACGGTCACACTTTGCACATGTCAACCTCGCCGGACCCTGTTCACGATGGTTCGCCCAACGCACGCGGAAGACGAATCTGCGGGTGCGGCCGGTCACAGTCGATGCAAGCAGCACCGCAACCACCACGTTTTTCGTACGATTTCGCCTCACAAAGTACGAAAAAGCGCCATCTGGACTTATCACCCGCCCTTGGCAGCGCAGCCATCGCGGCCTAGCAATGGCTGATACAACTTCTGGACTCCGCATGACCGAACGTTCCTTACGCACTCCCCGCGCGATGATTGGCGTCGGGCTGATGCTTTCGGCAATGGTCGTGCTGCCGTTCCTCGATGTCGTGGCGAAAACCCTCGGACAGCAGGGCATGCCGGTCATACAGATCGTTTGGGCACGCATGGCCTTCGGCGCGGCGCTCACCCTGCCCTTCGTGCTGCGCCTTGGTGGCAAGGCCGCGCTTTTGCCTGATCGGCCATGGTATCACACGTTCCGCTCGGCATTGCTGATCAGTGCGACATTTTCGTTTTTCTTTGCTCTTAAATTCCTGCCCATCGCCGATGCGCTGGCGATCTTCTTCGTG
Source organism: Paracoccaceae bacterium (assembly GCA_027489375.1). GTDB lineage: Bacteria > Pseudomonadota > Alphaproteobacteria > Rhodobacterales > Rhodobacteraceae > Paragemmobacter. Next base: position 169,344 of record JAIXZW010000013.1, read on the forward strand.
CAGCCGCTCATCGTGACGGCCCTTTCGCCGCTTGTCCTGCGCGAACATGTCGGCCCCCGCCGCTGGGCGGCCGTGGGCATCGGCTTTCTCGGCACGCTCATCATCATCCGCCCCGGCCTGACCGAAGTGAACCCCGGGACCTTCCTTGCGCTTGCGGCAGGAACGTGCCTTGCGCTTTACTTCCTGATGACCCGCCGCATTGCCGGGCAAACCCATGCGGTCTTTACGACCTTTCACACCAGCCTGATCGGCACTGTCCTGTCGAGCGCAATTGCCCTTTTCCTGTGGCAGGCTCCTACCCCGCAGCAATGGGGGCTTCTGTTCCTCATCGGCCTTATTGCCACGGTCGGTCATTTCCTGATCGTGCGCGCCTACGATCATGCCGAAGCCTCGCTCCTCGCCCCGCTCGCCTACTCCGAGATGGTCATGGCAACGATTGCCGGCTGGTGGTTCTTCGGTGATTTCCCCGATGGCTGGACTTTTGCCGGCGTGGCGATCCTCATTTCTTGCGCGATCTACATTTCCGTCCGCGAACGCACGAAGAAACCCCCTCTCAACCCCGAAGCCGCCTGACCTAGACCTTCCGCGCGATCACCACACCGAGCGTAATCTGCCCCGCCTCGGCCATGCCGATCATGTTCTGCGACTTTTCCTTGGCCGTGCTGCCCTGCAACAGATGCAGCCCCAGCGGCGGCGGCGGCGCACCTGCCGCAAGTTCCGCCACCCGTGCGCGGTGGTGCGCCAGAACCGTGGGGGTGCGGTCCTCTTCCTCGACGATCTCGAAACCGCTCGCCCCGAGCAGGTCGCGCAATTCCGCCATCGTCACCAGATGGCTCGTCTCGGCGCTGTCAGCCCAAGGCACGGGAAAGCGCATCCCCGCCACCGGCCCCTTCATCACGTCATAGATCACCAACTCGCCACCCGATTGCAGCACCCGCGCCGCCTCGGCGTATTTCGTGGCGCGGTCGGCGATGTTCATGCCCACATGAAAGGTCAGCGCCGCCGAAAAGGCGCCATCGTCGAATGGCAGGTCGAGCGCGCTGCCCAGCACGAAATCGGCCCTTTCCGACAACCCCGTCAGCGCCGTGAACTCTTGCGCAAGCTCCACATATTCCGGCGTCAGGTCGATCCCCGTGGTGCGGCAGCCCACCTCGGCCGCCAGATAGCGCACCAACCCGCCCAGCCCGCTGCCGATATCAAGCACCCTGTCGCCCGCCGTCAGGCCCGCCCGCGCCACGATCTCGGCCGTTGCCCCACGCCCGCCCATGTGGAATTCGTCCACGGGGGCAAGATCGGCAGGTCGCAGCGCCTGTGGGTCCAGACCCGATCGTTCGATCGCGTCGAAGATGCGCGACCGCAGGTTCCCCACGCCATAATGACCCGCAACCGCACGCTCGATCAGTTCGGCCATGACAGACCCTCCCCATCCGGCGACATTCACAAAGCCTAACAGGTTTTCGCCGGATTCGGGAGTCGCCTCCCGCCGCAGCGGACAGTTGCAAAACAAAAGGCCTGCGGCATCACCGCAGGCCCTTTGAAAATTCCGCGAAGGAAAGCGTCAGATCAGCCCGAGGTCCCGCGCCACGATCACCGCCTGCGTCCGGTTCGTCGCCGACAGTTTTTTGCAGATGCTGGTGACATGCATCTTGATCGTCGGCTCGGCCAGTTTCAGGTCGTTGGCAATTTCCTTGTTCTGCTTGCCCTCGGCCAGATAGGAAAGAACCATCATCTCCTTGTCCGAAAGCCGCCCGTTCTTCGTCGTGCGCCCTGCGTTGTGCCGCTCGCGCACCAGTTCCAGCGGCATGTAATGCTCGCCCGCATACATGAAGCGGATCGCGTTCGCCAAAGACCGCACGCCCGTGGTCTTGAGCACGATGCCCGACGACCCCGCGTTCATGATCTCGTCCAGCATCCGCGGTGTCGGGTTGCCCGTGATGATCGCCACCGGCTTGCCGCCGTTGATGCGGATCGCACGGCGCAGCCCCGAAACCCCGTTCATCCCCGGCATGTTGAGGTCGAGGAGAACAACATCGAACGGCCCCGAGGCGGTGATATGGTCCAGCGCCTCGTCCAAGGTCTTGCCGGTTGTCACCTCCATATCCGACGCCGACGAAAGATACATCGCGAACACATCGAGGACCATCTCATGGTCATCGGCGATGAGAATACGGATCTTTCCGCTACCGTTTCCGCCTGTGATAGACATTCGCCCAGTCTCTCCATTCGTTCGCTTGCGCTGTCTTATGGCGGTCTGCAAGAAGCGGACCAATACGACAGCCTTTCGCCAGCTACATCTTAATCAAGGATACCGCCTTCTATCGGTATGACAACCATCACCGCGACGAAACCCGACCAAGTTAGAATGTTACCATACTTAGGTATGGGATGGCATCCGTAATTGGAATGGAACGACCCCACCCTTTTGGTATGTTTCGCCCCAGTATTTCGTCTTGCGGAGCCTGCAGTCCATGTCTTTTGCGTATCCAGTGTCCGGTTTTTCCGCTGCCGTTCTGGTTTTCGCGGGCTTCGCTGCGTCGCCCGCGCCCGCTCGGACCGACCTTGCCGCCCCCGAGGGCGAGGTGGTGCTCTCGGTCAGCGGCGCCCTTGCCAAGACGAACGCACCGGACCGGGCCGATTTCGACATGGCCATGCTTTCGGCACTTCCCGCGATCAGTTTCACCACCACGACAAACTGGACTGACGGCGTAAAGACATTCACGGGCGTGCCGCTCAAGGCTTTGCTCGACGATCTCGGAGCCGAAGGGGCAACCCTTTCAGCCACTGCCCTGAACGACTATTCCGCCGAAATCCCGCGGCAAGGTCTGCAGGACGAAGCGCCGATCATCGCCTACGCCATCGACGGCGAAACCTTCGATCGCCGCGACAAAGGCCCGCTCTGGATCGTCTACCCATACGACGCCGACGCCGCCTACCGATCCGCCGCCGTATACAATTTCAGTGTTTGGCAGCTCCGCAGCCTCACCGTGTCGAAGTGAACGTCTCGAGTGCGGCCAGTCCGGCCGATCCCTAAACCGGTCCCGCAATGAGCCTGTTCAACGAAGCCTTGGAGGAAACACGGTCCACACGCGCCGCCCAGCGCGTGCGCAGTGCCATACTTGCGCTGGTCGGGCTTCTGACAATCGGCGCAACGGCATATATCTTTACCGATATCGACCGGCAACTGGACCGCGCGTCCTCGGTCGACAGTGACAATGTCACATGGTCCGTCGCCCAGGTCGAAGTCGATACACTCAAACTGCAACGCGCGATCAACCACGCGCTGGATTATCCCTCGGACCCGAAACGTCTGGATAACGTGCGGTTGCTCTTCGACATCTTCTACAGCCGCTTCAATATCATGGCACGTTCCGACCAGATGGCATCGCTGCCCATCAACCACGAACTGCGCGAAGAACTGTGGGCACCCGGCGCCTTTTTCGAACGTGCCACACCCTTGATGGACGGGCCGGATGACACGCTTGCGGCGGCGCTGCCGGCGCTCGATGCCGAAATGCAGGTCATGGCGGATGACGTTCGCCACCATGTCGTCTCGTCCCTGCAAGATCTGATCGAGACGGGCGACAAACGGCGCAGCGAACTGCGGCAATCGCTTCAGGTGTTTGCCGCAGCCGCGCTTGCCCTGATGGGTGTTCTGGCCGGCTTCGCGCTTGTGATCGTCCTGCAAAACCGCGACAGGCAGCGGCGTTCGGAAACGACGGAACGTGCCGTACACAACCTGCGCGCCACGATCGAGAATTCGCTCGATGCCGTGGTGATCGCCGACATGCAGGGCACGATCACCGATTGCAACCGTTCAGCCGAAGCGCTTTTCGGCCTGGCACGCGATCTTGCACGTGGTCGCAGGCTTTCAGACCTTCTGGACAGGGAAGGAAGCGCTGACCCGCTGACAGCGCTCAACAGCGCAAGGCGCAGCGGTGCCGTGGCCGACATGCACGATGGTCGCCTGCCCATGACGGGGCACCGTCACGACGGGCGGAGCCTGCCCGTAGAAGTGGCCTTGACCGAAGCCAAGGGCGCGGGGGGAGAGCCGATGTTCATCGCCTTCATCCGCGATGTTTCCGAACGGATCGAACGCGAGGAAAGCCTGCGCCGCGCCCGTAATGACGCGCTTCAGGGCGAAGAGGCGAAATCCCGCTTCCTTGCGGTGATGAGCCACGAGATGCGCACCCCCCTGAACGGCCTCATTGCCGCGGCAGAGTTGATGCAGACGTCGACCTCGCTCGATCAGCGCCAGATATGGCTGTCCGAAATCGTGCTGTCTTGCGGTTGGGCGGCGCTGGATCAGGTCAACAACGTTCTGGAACTGACACGCCTCGGAAATGACCAGACCGGCAGTTACGCCGCCTCGGTCTTTTCCCCCGTCCAGGTGATCCGCGACCTGCTGCTGCAAAACCAGCCGCAAGCCACAAAGCGCGGCAATCTACTGCATTTCGAGGAACCGTCAGAGGACGTGCCCCTCGTCAGCGCACCGCGCCAATTGTTCCTGCGGGTGCTGTATAACCTCGTCGGCAATGCAATCAAATTCACGGATGGCGGCAGCGTAACTCTGACCCTCTCGACCGACAGACTTTCCGACAACACGGTCCGGCTCATGGTTTCGGTGATCGACACGGGCATCGGCATCGCGGAAGCCGACCTTGAGCGCATCTTCCACAATTTCGAGACGCTCGACGCCTCCTACGCCAGGATGCGCGAGGGCACGGGCCTCGGCCTCGGGATCGCCAAGCTTTCGGCCGAGGCGTTGGGCGGTGAAATCCGCGTCGAATCCGAACTTGGCAATGGGAGCACCTTCACGCTCGATGTCACGCTCCCTATAGCCGATGGCAGTTCCACGACGGGTGATGCCGCGCAATCGGAGTTGCCCGAAACCCGTACCCTGTCGATCCTTGTCGTCGAAGACAATCCGATCAACAGCCTTCTCCTTACCGAAATGCTCCGCCTGCGTGGCCACACCGTCGCAAATGCCATCGACGGGATCGAAGCCGTCGAACAGGCGGGAAAGACCGCGTTCGACCTGATCCTGATGGATATTTCCATGCCGCGCATGGACGGGCTGGAAGCAACGCGCCAGATCCGCAAGGAAGGGCAGTCGCGGGATGTGCCGATCATCGGCGTCACCGCCAATGCAAGCCCTGACAAACTGCCCGAATTCCTTGGCGCGGGCATGAACGATGTGCTGGTCAAGCCGATCACGCGCGGTGCGCTTGCGAACATCATCGAAGAGCACGTCGCTTCTAGCCGTCATCGTCCCTTGGCAACTCCCTTTGTGATGACAGCCGCACCCAGCCCCCTTCTGAACCCGCAGATCTTTGCCGAGACGATGGAGGAAATGGGTTCCCTCTTCGTGCAGGCCTTGGCCGAAAGACTGATTGCCGAAACGGCAGCGGTAATAGGCCACCTCCGAGAACTTGCCGCGACCGGTGATCTGGCAGAAGCCGCCAAATCCGCCCATAAGACCGCGGGGGCCGCTGCGGCGATCGGTTTGAGCGGTCTTTACAACGCGCTCTCCGCCTATGAACGCGCAGCGCTGGCGTCGGATCGTGCTGCCGCTGACCGCTGCCTGGAAGACCTGCGCAAGACATTGCCCCGCACGGTCAGCATCTTGCGCGAAAAGGGTCTGTCCGTATTGGACCCCCCCTTGACCTGACGAGGGGGGTCACTCCCCCTGCATCGCCGCGAATTGCGCCGAAAGGTCCACCCCCTCTGCCGCAGCCTTCGCCGCTTTCCGCTTCCTCGGCGCGGGCGCAGGCTCCGCTTCCTCCACCCCCGCAAAGGCGGCTGACAGGTCCAGCGCAGGCGGCTTCGGCGCGGGCGCATCCTCGAGATCGGCAAAGGCTGCCGACAGGTCGACCACCACCCCCTTGGGCTTCGGCGCGGGAACCGGCGCGGAGGCGGGTTCGTCCTCCATCGCCGCGAATGCCGCCGACAGGTCCAGCGCAGGCGGCTTCGGTGCGTCGTCTTCCATCGCGGCAAAGGCTGCCGTCATATCCAGCGGCGCGGGGGCATCCCCGCCCATTTCGGCAAAGGCCGCGGCCGGATCGGGCAGGATGGGCTTGGCCTTCTTCTTCCCCTTGCCCTTCTGCACCGCCGCCGCCTCGCGCGCGATGACCCCGGCCAGCTCCGCCTCGGCCTCGGCCCGTTCGGGCGAAGGCGCGACCGCGACGTCAGGCTCCGGCTCAGGCTCCGCAGGTGCCGCCTCTTCTTCCTCGCCCCCCGCCATCAGCAGCTTCGCCGCATCCTCCAGCGACAAAAGCGTCGTCAGCGCCCGATTGACCGGCGGCGGCTTCGGCAAGGGCGTGGGCACGAAGACAGGCTCCGGCTCTGCCACCACCTCGGGTTCCGGCTCGGCCACCACGGGTGCCGCCTCCATCGCCCGCCGCATCAGCGCGATCCGCGCCGACAGAAGCGCCCGCTTTCCCATCCCTTCGGGCACCGCATCCCAAAGCGGCGCAATCCGCTGCAAGGCGACCTCGGGATGAAGCCCCGCCGCCAGCCCAAGGATTTCGTCCACCAGCACGGGCAGGCGGTCACGCAACGCCGGAAGGGTCATCTCCACCTCCATACCAGACCGGACGCGCCACATGGCACGCCCCTTGCAAAGCCATTGCCCGAACAGGGGGCAACCCGCCGCAAAACCGAAAGATCACCACCTATGACGGTCAGTTTTTCAGATTCGATAGCCCTGCACGCAAACGCCCTAACCTTGCGCGAGAAGCGCAACGAGATCCTCGCCTCGAACATCGCCAACGCCGCGACCCCGAATTTCAAGGCCCGCGATTTCGATTTCGAAGCCGAACTCGCCCGCGCCAGCGGCTCTGGTCCCGCGTCGCTGTCGGGCGATGAACCCGCGCTCGGCTACCGCGTGCCGGTCAACAGCTCGCTCGATGGCAACACGGTCGAACTCTCGGTCGAACAGATGGAATTCGCCGAAAACACCCTGCGCTACCAAAGCAGCCTTTCCTTCATCAACCGCCGCATCTCGGGCCTCATGTCCGCGATCAAAGGGGAGTGACGCGCCATGAACGACCTTAGAAACGTCTTCGATGTCGGCGCCCGCGCCATGTCCGCGCAGATGGTCCGCATCAACACCGTGGCCTCCAACCTCGCCAACGCCGGCACCGTGGCCAGCAGCGCCGACACCGCCTTCCGCGCCCTGCGCCCCGTCTTCGAGACCGCCTATTCCGAGGCCGACCAAAGCCTTGCCACCACCGATGCCACGGGTGTCGTCATGCTCGACCGCGAACCCGAACGGCTGTTCCGCCCCGACGACCCCGCCGCCGACAAGGACGGTTTCGTCTACGCCGCCGCCGTGAACCCCGAGGAAGAGATGGTCGAAATGACCGAAGCCAGCCGCCAATACCAGAACACGCTCGAAGCCATGTCGACGCTGCGCACGCTCATGGCACGAACCGTGCAGATGGGTCAGTAACCCAAGGCCCCCGAAAGGACGCCCCCACGATGGATATCTCCTCGCTCCTCGCCTCGCGCCAGACGGCGGCCAGCACCGCGACCGCTGGCACCAAGGCCCCATCTTCGCTCGGCCAGCAGGATTTCATGACCCTGATGCTCGCCCAGCTTCAGAACCAGAACCCGCTCGACCCGATGGAAAACACCGAATTCCTCGCCCAGCTCGCCCAGTTCAACACGGTGAGCGGGATCGAGAAGATGAACTCCACCCTCTCCAGCCTCTCGGACCAGATGAACACCTTCCGCGTGGCGACCGCGACGAACCTTCTGGGCCATCAGGTGCTCGTCCCCGGCAACATCGCCCGCCCCGACGCGGGTGGCACGATCGAAGGCGTGGCCGACCTGCCCGAAGCGGCATCCTCCGTCACCGTCACCTTCTCGGACGCGCGCACGGGTCAACTCCTCAACTCGCGCGTCTATGGCGCGCAATCGGCGGGGCTGATGGGCTTTGACTGGTCGGCCATCCCCCAGGACCTTGTGACCGCCCGCACGCCCGTCCGCATCGACGTCAGCATGACCACGCCCGAAGGCACCAAGGACGTGGGCGCATCGGTCTTTGCCAAGGTCCTTTCGGCCCGCGCCAGCAGCGACGGGTCCGATCTCACCCTCAACATCGAAGATTTCGGTGCGATGGATTCCGCCGAAGTCAACGCCTACCGCTGAACACGGCCAACAGGAAAAGGTCAAAACCCATGTCGATGAGCACCGCTCTTTCGGGCCTCAAGGCCGCACAGGCCGAAATCTCGGCCACCTCGCACAACATCGCCAACGTCGGCACCGTGGGCTTCCGCTCCAGCCGCGTGGAATTCGCCGATGTCTTCTCGTCCTCGCCGCTGTCGAACCAGCGCACCGCCGTGGGGTCGGGGGTGCAGGTCCAGCGCGTCGCGCAGAACTTCAGCCAAGGCAACGTGGTGACGACCGGAAACCTGCTCGACATCGCCATCGAAGGCCAAGGCTTCTTCGCCCTGCAACCGGCAGCCGACAGCAACGGCGTGGGCGGAGGCGCGGTCTATTCCCGCGCGGGGGCCTTTACGATGGACACCAATGGCCATGTGGTGAACGGCGCGAACCAGCAGCTTCTCTGCTGGCCCGTCACCACCACGGGCGTACCGCTGACCAACCAGATCAATCAGGCGGTCCCCCTTACCATCCCGATGCAGACCGGCGCGCCGGTCCGGTCGTCCGAGGTGAACCTCGTCCTGCAACTCCCCTCAGACAACGCCATGACCGGCAACCAGTCGGCCATCCCGCCCGCCGCCGCCTTCGACCCCGCCGACGACACGACCTATGCCCGCCGCACGGTCGTTCCCGTCTTCGGCGCGGATGGCACGCCGGTTCAGGCCGAAGCCTATTTCGTCAAGACCGCCAGCCCCGATGCCACCAGCACCGACACGACCTATGCCATGCACCTTGTCATCGACGGGGCAGAGGTCGCGCCCACCGCTCCGGCCACGACCGCCTCGCTCACCTTCGACGGCGCGGGCAACCTGACGGCGGGCAGCGCTCTCTCCTTCGGCGCGACCGAAACCATCGCCTTCAACACGACCGGCTCCACCCTGACCTCCAGCCCCTTCGCCGTGGAACAGGCGACCCATAACGGCGCAAGCCCCGCCAAGCTGACCAACCTCGAACTCGACGGCTCCGGCTCGGTCTGGGCGACCTACGGGTCCGGCGCGCGCGTGGCGCTTGGCCAGATCGTGCTTGCCAACTTCTCCAACCCCGGCGGGCTGAAGGTGATGGGCAAATCCACCTTCGGCGCCACCTCGGAATCGGGCCAGCCGCTGACCGGCACCGCAGGCACCGCAGGCTTCGGCGCGCTGCGCTCCGGCGCGCTCGAACGCTCCAACGTCGAACTGACCGAGGAACTGGTGAACCTGATCTCGGCCCAGCGCAACTATCAGGCCTCGGCCAAGGCGATGGAAACATCGACCTCGCTCATGCAGACCATCATGAACATCCGCAGCTAACCGGATAGCGAAACCTCATGGATAAGCTGATCTATACGGCGCTGAATTCTCTGGGTTCCCTGCGCGGAACCCAGATCGTCACCGCCCAGAACCTCGCCAACCAGAACGTCCCCGGCTTCCGCCGCGATACGGTGGGCGAGGGGAAGAGCTTCATCCTCGACGACGCGGGCGAACTCTCCGCCCGCGCCTTCCAGATCGACCGCGAACAGGCCAGCTTTTCCGACCTTCCCGGCTTCATGAACCAGACGGGCGAGGCGCTCGACATCGCCATCGCCGACAAGGGCTATTTCTACATCCAGCCCGACACGGGCGGCGCACCCGCGCTGACCCGCCGCGGGGATTTGCATGTCGGCCTTGACGGCAAGCTGGTGAACGGGGCGAACGAAGCCGTGCTCGACACCGCGCAACGCCCGATCACCCTGCCCCCCTTCCGCAGCGTGGTCGTCGACGAAATCGGCCGCATCACCATCGAACCCATCGACGGGGCCCCCGGCGAACGGCTCGAGGTGGCGACCATCGGCACAACGCAAGCCACCGGCCTGCAACTGGTCAAGGGCGAGGATGGCCAGATCCGCCCCGTGGGCGCCCCCATGCCCGGCCCCGACCAATCGGCCAAGGTGATGCAGGGCGTGCTCGAAGGCTCCAACGTCAACTCGACCGAGGAACTGATCTCCTCCATCGACCTGCAACGCAGCTTCGAGCTGAACATGCGCGTCGTCTCCACCGCCAAGGAACTCGACGAAGCGGGCGTCTCGCTGATGCGCCTTCCGGGCTAAGATTTCCGCCGCCCCCGCCGTGGGGGTGGCACGGCCCTTGCAAAACGACATCGAACGCAACCCGAAACAGGTGCCCCGATGTCCTCAGACGCGATGCATGTGGCCAAGACCGGCCTGAATGCCCAGCAAACCCGCATGCAGGTGATCGCCAACAACCTGGCGAACGTGAACACCACGGGCTTCAAGCGCGACCGCGCCAATTTCGAAACCCTGCTCTACCAGAACATCCGCCCCGCAGGCGCGCAAACCTCGGACTCGACCGAACTCACCACGCCGCTTTCGGTCGGCACGGGCGTTCGCATCGTGAACACCGAAAAGCTCTACTCCCAAGGCAACCTCGTCACCACCGACAACGCGCTTGACGTGGCGATCGACGGTCAGGGCTTCCTTCAGGTGCTGATGCCCGATGGGCGCATCGGCTACACCCGCGACGGCACGCTGTCCAAGAACGCCGAAGGCACGCTGACCACCGCCTCGGGCTACGTGATCCAGCCGGAAATCCAGATCCCCGACAACGCGCAAAGCATCACCATTTCCGCCGATGGCATCGTCAGCGTCCAGACCCCCGATCAGGTCGAAGCACAAGAGGTCGGCCAGCTCACCCTTGCCACCTTTGCCAACCCGCGCGGGCTGGAACCGCTGGGCGAGAACATGGTGGTCGAAAGCACCGCCTCGGGCGCGCCGGTCGTGGGTGCGCCCTATGCCGACGGCATGGGCAAGATCGTGCAGGGCGCGCTCGAATCCTCGAACGTCAACGTGGTGCAGGAACTGGTCGACATGATCGAAACCCAGCGCGCCTACGAAGTGAACTCCAAGTCCATCTCCTCGTCCGACGAGATGATGCGCTTCCTTTCCAACAAACTCTAAGGGCCGTTCCAGATGAAACTCCGTTCCCTGTCCCTCGCCTTCGCCCTTCTGGCCTCCGCCTGCACCTCGACGATGGTCGAGGAAGCCGAAAGCGTGAACTACGACCCCGTCTACCCGACCGAAGGCTTGGCCGAAGCGGCCCCCACGGGCGGCATCTACACCGCCTCATCCGCCGGTCTCTTCGCCTCCGACCGCCGCGCGGCGCGGGTGGGCGACATCCTGACCGTCGAATTCGTCGAAGCGTTCCAAGCCTCCAAATCGCAATCGACCAGCGGCAACCGCGCCAGCGACTACAGCATCGACATGCCCGACGCCCTGACGATGGGCCTCGACAACGGCATGCTCGACAACGGCACCAAGCAATCCTTCTCGGGTCGTGGCTCGGCACAGCAGTCGAACTCGCTTTCGGGCCGCCTGTCGGTCTCGGTCATCCGCGTGCTTCCCGGCGGTCTTCTGGAAATCTCGGGCCAGAAGCGGCTCACCCTCAACCAGGGCAACGAATACATCCGCCTGCAAGGCGTGGTGCGCCCCGAGGATATCAACGCCGAAAACGTGGTCATGTCCGACCGCATCGCGCACGCGACGATCAAATACGTCGGCGCGGGTGCGATCTCGGACACCTCGCGCCAAGGCTGGCTGCGTCGCGGCCTGAACGAGGTGTCACCGCTGTGATCCGCACCCTCACCCTTGCGCTGATGCTGGCCCTTGGCGCGGGCGCGGCCCATGCCGACCGCATCAAGGACCTCGCCTCGGTTGCAGGGGTGCGGTCGAACCCGCTTGTCGGTTACGGCGTCGTCGTGGGCCTTGCGGGCAGCGGCGACGGCAATACGGGCCTGACGCTGCAATCGCTGCAATCGCTGATCTCGCGCCTGGGCCTTGTGGTCGATACCGCCGACCTCAACGCCAAGAACGCCGCCGCCGTGATGGTGACGGCGGAGCTTCCGCCCTTTGCCAAAGAGGGGCAGACCATCGACGTCACCGTCTCGACCGTAGGCTCGGCCAAATCGCTCAAGGGCGGCACGCTTCTGATGACCCCGCTCATGGGCGCGGACGGCCAGATCTACGCCATCGCCCAAGGCAACCTCGTCGTCGGCGGCTTGGGCGTGTCGGGCGAGGATGGCTCCTCGCTCACCGTCAACATCCCCACCGTGGGTCGCGTCCCCGAAGGCGGGCAGGTGGAAAAGGTCGTGGACGCCCCCTTCAACGACAGCGACACCCTCGTCCTCAACCTCAACCGTGGCGATTTCTCCACCGCCTCCAGCATGGCCAAGGCGATCAACCAGGTTTTCGGCGAAGGCGTTGCAACGGCCATCGACGCCACCTCCGTCTCGGTCCGCGCGCCCTATGATCCGGGCCAGCGCGTGGCCTTCATGGGCATGGTGGAAAACGTCGAACTCACCCCCGACGCACCCGCGGCCAAGGTGGTGATCAACGCCCGCTCCGGCACGGTCGTGATCGGCGGCAACGTCCGCGTCACCCCCGCCGCCGTCAGCCACGGCTCGCTTACCGTCAACATCAAGGAAGACCCCACCGTGACCCAAGGGGCGACCGTGGTCAACGGTGACAGCGGCGCGGTCGTCGTGCCGGGCCAGACCACCACCACCCCCGACACCACCGTCACCGCCGCCGAGGAAAAGGCCCACACCTTCGTCTTCGATGCGGGCGTGTCGCTCTCCTCGCTGGTCGATGCGATCAACGCCGTGGGGGCCTCGCCCTCGGACCTCGTCGCCATCCTCGAATCCCTGCGCGAAGCCGGAGCGTTGCGCGCCGAACTGGTGGTCATCTGATGGACATCAAACCCGCCGCCCCGCTGCACCTGTCGCACACGCCCGACAAGCCCAAGCTGCTGCGTCAGGCCGCCGAGGGGTTCGAGGAACTCTTCCTCACCCAATTCCTCAAAGCCGCCCGTGCGGGACACTTGGGTGACGACATCATGGGATCGTCGGCGGTGGACAGCACCCGCGACATGTTCGACGCGGAAATCGCCAAATCCTCGTCCGGAAACACCGGCTTCGGCATCGCCGATGCGGTCGAGCGGCAATTCCAGCGTTTCACGAAAGGCTGACGCCCCATGTCCAACATCATGGATATCGCCCGCTCCTCCATCGCCGCCTATCGCACGGCGCTGGGGATCACGGGCGAGAACATCGCCAACGTGAACACCGAAGGCTACCGCCGCCGCGACGTGACCACCAGCCAGATCGGCGGCGCGCAGACCACCGTGACCACGCTGGCCACGGGCGGGCAGGGCGTGCAGGTCAACCAGATCCGCCGCGCCTTCGACCAGCTTCTGGCCGACCGCCTGCGCAGCGCTTCGGGCGATGTCTCCGCCTCAACCGTCACTGTGGATGCGGCAAAGGCGGTCGAAGCCCAGCTTCTGCCCAATTCCGGCGGCATCGACGCGGCGCTCGAGGATTTCTTCGCCGCGATGGGCAGCCTCGCCTCCTCTCCCGCCGACACCGCGCTGCGCCGCGTCACCATCGAAAGCGGCAACACCCTCGCCTCGGCCTTCCAGAACGTCGCGGGGGGCCTCATGCGCCTGCGCGACGACACGATGGACGAAGTGGGCATGGCCGCAGCCTCGCTTACCGCCGACCTTTCTGCGCTGAACGAACTCCAGCAGAAATTCACCTCGAACACCGGCAGCGTCGGCGCGCTGAACCCGCTGCACGACGAACGCGACCGCCTGCTTGCCAGCATCGCAAGCAAGGTCGGCATCTCGGTCGAACTCGACAAGATCGGCCGCGCCCGCGTCACGCTCGGCACGGGCGGCGGCGGGCCGGAACTGCTGGGCTTCGACGGCGCTGCCGTCGTCACCGACAGCGCCGACCCCGACCTTGCGCTGCAAATCAAGCTCGGCGGCGTGACCCGCGAAACCCGCCTGATCGGCTCCGGTTCGCTGGGCGGCTACCGCGCGGCCCTGGGCGGCATCGACGACGCCTTGGCCGAGGTGGACAGCCTTGCCCGCAAGATGGCGGGCGAGATGAACGCGGTCCACCGCGTGGGCCTCGACATGACGGGTGCGGCGGGCGGGGACATGTTCTCGCTCGACGGGTGGGAAGTCACCCGCGCCAGCGGCAACCAGGGCTTCGCCCGCCTCTCCGTCACTCCCGACGGCCCCGACATCACCGGACCCATCACCCTGACCCGCGACGCTTCGGCAGGCGTCTGGAATGCGACCGATGCCAACGGCACCCTGCTTGCCAGCGCCGACAAGCTGATCGTCCTCCCGAACCTGACCATCACGGTCGAGGGCGACCCCGCCAACGGCGACCGCTTCACCCTGAACCCGACCTCGGGCAAGGCCGCCAACATGCGCTTCCTGCCCCAAATTCCCACACGCCTTGCCGCCGCTGTGGCCAGCCTTGTGGCCCCCGCCCCCGGCAATACGGGGTCCGGCACCGTGGCGATGGCCCCCACCACCGTGGCCCCGCCCGCCCTGCCGCTGCTGCCCGACCTGCTTGCCACCGCGCCCGATGCGGCCGCGGCCATCACGCTGCGCAACGCGGGTGTCGTGGGCTACATCGCCGCAGGCTCCACCGCTACGACCCTTGCCAGCCTCGGCCAACAGGCCACCGCCGACCTGACCGCGTCCGCCAACCCGCAAAGCCTGTCGGTCAGCGCGGGCGGCACTACGACCACCTTCAACCTGTCCACCCTCGCCGATGGCACCGCCCGCCCCGCAGGCTGGACGCTTTCCGACATCGCCACCGCGCTCGACGATGGCCGCCTGACCGGTCCGGCAGGCGCAACTCTCGCATCGCTCGGCCTCTCCGCCGCCGCCAATGGCAGCACGCTCACCCTCTCGCTCGCGTCCGGCAATTTCACCGCAGCCAGCCTCGACGGCACGCCCGCCACCCTCACCCCCGCCGCCACCCAAGGCGGCACGCTGCAAATCTTCACGCGCGAGGGGCGGCAGATCGCCGGAACCCCCATGTCGGCAGCCGAGGTGGCGCTCCTTTTCACCCCGCAGAACGGCTTCCTGCCGGGGGCGGAATATGTCTCGACCTACCTCAATGCGGCCTCCGGCACGGGCTATCGTGGCCTGACCCTCGACGCCACCTACGGCAGCGGGTTGCAAGCCCTGTCGCTGA
The DNA here is from genome assembly GCA_027489375.1 of Paracoccaceae bacterium. GTDB lineage: Bacteria > Pseudomonadota > Alphaproteobacteria > Rhodobacterales > Rhodobacteraceae > Paragemmobacter. Next base: position 184,536 of record JAIXZW010000013.1, read on the forward strand.
CCCCGAACCCCGTCACCGCTTGGACGGGCCTCACCCCCGCCCCCGCCGCCGCGCCGCAGACGCTGTCGGTCGACACCGGCCTCGGCCTGCCCGCGACCCTGACCCTGCCCGAAGGCAGCACCGCCAAGCGCCTTGCCGAACTCATCGGCGCGGCGATCCCCGGCATGCAGGCCAGCGCCGAAACCAACGTCACGCTCACCGCCTCGACCGATGGCCGCGTCACCTTCAAACTCGCGGGGATGAACACCCAGCCCTTCACCGTAAGCGGAGACGTTGCGGGCGGCAGGCTCGACAGCCTCGCCCTTGCCGTGAACGCGCTGACCGGATCGACCGGCATCGCGGCGCAGCTTTCGCCCGATGGCTCCCGCCTGATGCTGAAACAGGCCGATGGCGAAGACATCCGCATCACCGCCCTGACACATGCCGCAGGCGGCACCGTCACCCTGCAACCCGTCACGACCACGGGAACGGCGGCAGGCAGCGCCACCACCCTTGGCGCAGGGGTGGAAAACGCCCGCATCTCGGGCCAGACCCTGCTGCACCGCGAAACCGGCTTTTCCGTCACGATGCGCGGCCAGCGCAGCGACAGCGCCGCCGATGCCACCGCAGGCGGGCTGATCGAAGCGCAAACATCGGCCGCCGGGGCCACCACAGCACTCACCTTCGCGCTCGACCCCGCCTTCGACGCCTCGGCCCCCGGCATCGCCGGACCCACCGCCTACAGCCTGTCCTTGGGCGGTCGCACGGTCACGCTCGACACCGCCACCTCTGCCGCGCAAAGCGGCGGGGATGTGGCAAGCGGCCTCGCCGGCCTGCTGCGGGACAAGATGCCCCAAGCCGCCCTGACAGGCGGCGTCGTGGCGCAACTCCCCTCGGACGGGGCGACCACCCTCGTCCGGCTCGACGGTCAGGATTACGTGCTGCGCATGGCAAACGGCGCAGTCACCGTGGCGGGGCCGGAAGCAAACCGCCTGTCCGCCACCTTCGGCCCCGACATGCGCCTGCGCCTGACCGTCAACGGCGGCACGACCGATGGCAGCATGATCGAACTGCCCGCAGGCGCGAACGGCGCACCCTTCGGCCTTTCCGCCGCCCAGAACCCCACGGGCACCCTGACCGGACAGCCAGCCCTCGGCCCCTTCCCCGCCACGCTTCAGGTCGAAATCGCAGGCACCCGCCACAGCCTGACCGTCACCGCAGGCCCGAACGTCACCCTGCCCGCAGGCTTCCCCGGCACCGCCGCCACCGATGCCACGGGCGCGATCACCCTGACCGTCCCCGCCAGCGCGGGCGCGGTGCGCATCCTGCCGGGGGCCGCAGCCACGGGCTTCCAAAGCCTTGGTGCCGCGACCACGGTCGCAGGAGACACCCTCACCGCCACGGCATCTGACGGCACGCCCGTCAACCTTGCCGCAACCACCCGCTCGCTCGTCGGCCAACGGCTGATGCTCTCGAACCTCCCGCCCGAGGACCTCATCGTCGTGATGACAGGCTCGGGCGCGCTGCGCATGGCGGGCAGCGTCACCACCGGACCCGCGCCCACCAGCGTGCCGGATGTCGAACTCCGCGTGCTCGACGCCGCGACCCGCCGCGTCGAACTGCGCGACCTTGCCACCGGCCATTCCATCGGCACCCGCACGCTCGATGCCAGCGGCGGCACGGTCATCGGTGGCCTCTCCGTCTCGCTTTCGGGCAATGCCGCCACGGGCGATGCCTTCCGCCTGACTGCCAACACCGATGGCCGCAACGATGGCCGCGCGCTCGACGCCATCCTCTCCTTGCGCTTTCCCGATGTGACGACCGGCAAAGGCGGCTTCGCCCGCATCCTGTCGGACCTGCAATCCGAAGTCGGCACCCGCGCCTCTGCCGCCGAGACGAAGCTGAAGTCCGACACCGCGATTCAGGATACCGTCCGCCGCGCCGATGCCGAACAGGGCGCCGTCGACCTTGATCGCGAGGCCGCGCGTCTGCTGGAACTGCAACAGGCCTACCAAGCCTCTGCCCAGATCATGACCGTGGCGAAGGACCTTTTCGACACGCTCCTCCGCTCGCTGTGAAAGGCTGACCCATGACCTCCATCGGCAACGCCCTGTTCGGCCGCATCGCAATGGAAAACTTCAACCGCCTCTCGGGCGACATCAGCGACCTGCAAGCGCGCATCTCCTCGGGCAAGAACGACCCGCGCCCCTCGGTCGACCCGATGCGGGCGGCGAAACTGTCCGCCGTCACCGAACAGCGCGGCGCCATCGACCGCTTCACCGACAACGCCAAACTCGCCGCCGACCGCCTGTCGCACGCCGACCTTGCCATGACCGAGGTGCAGAAGATCGCCACCTCCTTCCAGCAGATCGCGCTCCGCGCCGCATCGGACACCATGACCGAAGAGGGCATCGCAGGCCTGCGGGCCGAGGCGGAATCCCTCCGCATCGCGCTCATGTCCGCCGCCAACAGCCGCGACACGATGGGCCTGCCGCTCTTTGCGGGCTTCGGCAGCGAACAGCCCTTCGTCGATGGCGCAAAGGGCGTCACCTACCGTGGCGACGGGGGCCGCCCCACGCTGCGGCTGAACGAAACCTCCACCCTCGCCACCGGCCTGAACGGGGCCGAGGTGTTCCAGTCCATCCCGAACCAGGGCCAAAGCCGCAGCATCTTCGACATGGTCGACGACCTGATTTCGACCCTCTCGCTGCCGCTGCAACCCAGCCGCCCCTCGCATGTGGTCAAACAGACCGGCCTTTTCACGCCGCAAGCGGGGCGCGACCCTTCGACCCTCTCCTTCACCCTGACCGGACCGGACGGCAAGGCCACGATCTCGGCCGAACTGGTCAAGGGCGCACCCGGCCCGCTGCTTGACGCGGTCAACGCGCAATCGGTCGCCACGGGCATATCGGCCACCCTTGCCGCCGATGGCGAAAGCCTGATCCTGACCTCGCGCGGCGACATCCGCATCGGCGACCTTGCGGGCAGCGGCACCGGGCGCAAACCCCTCGCCACCCTCGCCCCCTCCGACGCCACGGGCAGCGTCACGGGCAGGATCCAGACCCTGCGCGACAGCCGCCTGTCTGCCGACCGGATGGTCGGTGCCTTCAACGATGCGGTCAGCCACATCGCGGGCGAACACGCCGCCATCGGCTCGCTCGCCGCCCTTGCCGACAACCATCTCGAAGTGCTCGCCGCCCGCCGCCTGCGCATCGACGAGGCGGTGGCCGGTCTCGAAGACCTCGACGTCGCCGCCGCGATCACCAAGCTTCAGGGGCTTCTCCTCACCGAACAGGCCGCACAGCAAAGCTTCGTCAAGATCAACGGCACCTCGCTATTCGACTATCTCCGCTGACCCGTGGCGCGGCTCTTGCAAAGCCGCGTCATGTTCCGAGTCTTCGCCCTTCTCATCGCCCTGCTCCCCACCCTCGCCTCGGCGCAGGAGTGCACCAGCCTCGCCGCGCAGGCGGGCACCGCCGAAGGCCTGCCCGAAGGCCTCCTCCCCGCCATCGCAATGGTCGAATCGGGCCATACCGACGCGCAGGGCAACCACGCGCCTTGGCCCTGGACACTCAATCAGGGTGGCAAGTCGATGTTCTTCGACACCAAGGACGAGGCGCTCGAATACCTGCAAAGTGCCGTCTCGAGCGGCGTGACCAACATCGACGTGGGCTGCATGCAGTTGAACTGGAAATGGCACGCGCAGGCCTTCTCCTCGCTCGACCAGATGTTCGACCCCGTCGCCAACACCCGCTACGCCGCCCGCTTCCTGCGCGAATTGCAGTCCCGCCTCGGCTCGTGGGAGGTGGCGACCGCAGCCTACCACTCCACCGATCCCGCCCGCGGTCAGGCCTATCTGCAAAAGGTCGTCGCAGCCCAAGGCGCGCTTCCGCCCGACCAGCAGGGCCAGACCACCCTCCTCGCCTCGGCCCCGATCCAGCTCGACGGCATCCTTGCCTTTTCGGGCAACCCGCTCGTGCAACTGGCCGCCGCCGAAGCCGCCTCGCTGCCGGAGGATGGCGAATTGCCCACCCCGAAAGATGCCGACATGCCGGAAGCGCTCATAGTCCGCGCTGATCCCACGCCCCGCCCCGTGCCACGCCCCAGCCACGGCGCTCCGCAGCCGGACTTGCCGATGGTCGCGGAAGCGACGCGCACCACCCTGACGAGCGCCGAGAATCTCTCTCCCCGCCTGCAGAGAAAATGGCCAGAAATCGAAGCGATGCGGAAACTCCTTCTTCAGACGCCGTGATCGAAGGAGAAAGTGTTAACGGCTTCACGCCCATCCGCGCAAAATGATACATACCAAAGAATGGACTCCATCCAGACCAACGCCTCAGTCCCCACCTTCCCGTTAAGGTAAACCCTACCTCGGAAACCATAAAAATCCGCTCCGCCTGCTAAAACGGAACCGTGAAGTCAGGGAGAAGAAAATGACGAGTGAATGGATTGCACGTGACGTAGCCGCCCGCCCTCTGCCGGTCGCTCCCGAAACCATCGACCGTATCATCGTCGGTGAATCCGCCCCCATCCGCCAGCTCAAGCGCCTCATCGCCGCCGTTGCCGTCAGCGATGCCTCGGTCGTCGTGACCGGCCCGACCGGCGCGGGCAAGGAACTGGTCGCCGAAGCCCTGCACCGCGCATCGGGCCGCGAAGGCCCGCTGGTCGCCGTGAACTGCGCCGCCATTCCGGCCGAGCTGCTGGAATCCGAACTCTTCGGCCATGAAAAGGGTGCCTTCACCGGCGCCGACCGCGCCCGCATCGGCCGGATCGAACAAGCCAATGGCGGCACGCTTTTCCTTGACGAGATCGGCGACATGCCCGCCGCCCTGCAAGCCAAGCTCCTGCGCGTTCTGGAAACCCGCCGCGTCCAGCGCCTCGGCTCCAACGTCGACACGCCCGTCGACTTCCGTCTTGTGACCGCCACGCACCGCGACCTTGGCCAAGCCATCGACCGAGGCGAATTCCGCGCCGACCTTTACTACCGCATCAACGTCTTCACCCTTTCGGTGCCGAGCCTTGCGGAACGCGCCTGCGACATCCCGCTGATCCTTGCCCGCATGATCTCGGACCACCTGTGCCAGAACCCTGCCGCCGACGCGCCGCACTTCGACCTTTCGGCCATCCGCGCCCTGTCGTCCCACACCTGGCCCGGCAACATCCGCGAATTGAAGAACGTCCTGCACCGCGCCTTCGTGATGCTCCCCGGCCGTATGGTCACTGCGCGGCACGTCCGCGACAACCTGCTCGGCATGGCGATGCCCGACCTGCTCGACGACGACTACATCCTTCCCGAAGCCGCCCCCCATGCCGCCGAGATGCCCTCGCCCTCGGCCTTCCACGATGCCTTGGCAAAGCTCGGCGACATCGACCTGCGCGGCTATATCCGCGATATCGAGGTGGCGATGATCGAAGCCGCCCTCGACAAAAGCTGCGGCAACGTCGCCCGCACCGCCGAGATGCTGCGCCTGCACCGCACCACGCTGATCGAGAAGATGAAGAAATTCGGCATCCGCCGCGGTCTGGAAGCCTGACGCTAGACCCTCCGCGCCGCCTGCCGCCCCGAAAGCACCGCGCCATGCGCCGTTCCGGGGTGGCGGGCTGACGCCGCCTCGCCCGCAAAGACCAGCGCGCCGCCCCAATCTGCACCGCCAAGGGCACGCCGCGTTTCGGCCGAGCTGCCCGTCGCATTGAAGCTATAGGCTCCCCGCGCCCAAGGATCGCTTCCCCACCGGCTGATCTGCGCGGCCACGGGGGCGGGAAAGCCCGACCCGAACATCGCCCGCAACGCCTCGACCGCTTGCGCCACGACATCGGCCTCGGCCAACCGCTCCAGCCCCCGCGCCTCGTCCCCGCCATGCAGCGCGCAAAGCACCGGCTGCCCCGCAGCACGACCAAGGCTGAACCACTCGGCCCAACGCACGGGGTCCGGCCCGAACCATTCGATCCAATCGACATCCGCAGGCCAATGGATACGGTCGAAACGCAGCCAGCATTTCGACAACAGCCCCATCCCCAGCCCGTCGATGGCAGCCTGCCGCGCGGGGTCGAGCGGCGCACCCAGCCGGATCGCCCCCGCCTTCAACACGCCCAAAGACGCGGTCAGGATCACCCGGTCCGCCCGCATCACCGCCCCGTCTGCAAAGGTCAACGCAACGCCCCCGCCCTTGGGCTCCAGCGCCGTCACCGCCCGCCCCGTCTCGATCCGCAGCCCCCGCGCCAGATGTGCGACGATCCGGCCATAGCCCCCTTCGGGCAGCGCATCGCCGCCGCCGAATTCATGCCCGTCATCGAAACTCCGCGCCGAAACCTCGCGCGGCGATGCGCCGAATTCCGTCGTCACCATCCCGTTCAGCACATGCCGTACCGAATGCCGCGCCCCCGCATCGGCCTGCGCCCACCCCTGCTGCGCGGCAATCGCCGCCTCAAGCGACCGATCCTCCGCCTGATCCGAAGCCCAGTCCCGCGCGGCCCCGATCAGGGCTTCCGTCCGCGCATAGGCCGCTCCGACATCGCCCAGAACAAGCGCCGCCTCGTAGCGCGTCACGACCCGCGCGATGCCCGCCTCGTCGGCCAGCAGCGTCAGGGGATTGCCCGCTTGCCCGTGAATCCAGCCCGCGCCCATGTCGACCGGCAGATCGCGCCACAGGTCCGAGGTCCAGACCCGCCCCCCGATCCGCCCGCGCGCCTCGACCACCGTCACAGCCGCGCCCGCCCGCGCCAGATCGCGCGCCGCCGCCAGCCCCGCAAGGCCCGCACCGACCACCACGATACGGCCCTGCGCCGCCCCTGCCCGACCCGCCACAGCGGCCAGTCCCGCCGCCAGCACCGCCCGCCGCGTCACCCGCATCACCGACACCCCGACACCGAACCTTCGGTGCCAGACTGCCCTCCGCATCAGCCGGTGACAAGCAGGCGCTCAGCTCGACTTGTTCCACTGCGCGACAAGGTTGGTCAGGTAATTCCCCGTGCTCTTCATCGTAGAAATCGCAGCCTCCATTGCCGTGAAGCGCGACAGATACCGTTTTTCAAGCTTGGCCGCCCGCACATCCAGTTCGGCCAGTTTGGTATTCGCCTCGCTCACCTTCGCGCCCAACTGGTCCTCGCGCGCGCCGATCCCGCCGCCGGTCAGCGCCTGCGTCATCACCCCGTCGAGCGCCGAGACGAAGCTGCGCCCGAAGGTCACGGTCGTGCCGGTCGTGCCCGCGGGCAGCGTTACGGACAGGCCCGAAAACGCCCCGTCCAGCACCACGAATTGCTGCCGCCCGTCGGGCAGGGTCATGCCGAGGGTCTTGGCCCCGTCCAGCGTCGCCTTGCCCGTCACCGGATCGACGACCAGCGCATAGGACCCCGATTTCGCCTCCGGCCCGACCAGCCCCTTCACCTCGACCCCTGCATCCGCCGCCCCCAGACGGTTGGCAAAGACCGCGTCGAACTTCGCCGGATCGGCCTTGAACGCATCTTCAAAGGCCATCGTCTTCAGCTTCAGCGTCCCGTCCCGCTGCGTGGCAACGCCAAGGTCCGACAGGAACACCGGCTCCGCCCCGAAGCCGTTGATCGGTGCCGCGATCAGCCGCGACAGATCGGCCTTCATCGCCTCGATCACCTGATCACCGACCAGCGCCCCTGTTGCCGACCCGTTCACCGACCGCACCGAAACCTCGTTCAGCTTGGCCCGCGTCGCGTTCACCTGCTCGACCAGATAGGATAGGTTGGCCCGCGCCGTCTCCATGTCGCGGCTGAAGCCCACCGTCGTCTCGGTCCCAGCAGGCGCGGTGATCTCGAGCGTTGCTCCGGGGATCAGGTCGTCGATCGTGTTCGTCGACCGCGACACCGCGATCCCGTCCACGCTCAGCACCGCCGCCCGCGCCGCCTGAATCTGCACCGTGTCATTCGTCGCCGTCGTGTCAAAGGCCGCTAGCCCCGTCACCGTTTCCGCCACCGTGAAGCGCAGCGCCGACCCTGCCCCCGGCTCGCTCACGACACCAAGCGAGAACGTCCCGTCCCCCTTGTCGATCACCCGCGCCGACACGCCCGACACCTCGCTCAGCGTCTCGGCCAGTTGGGACAGCGTGGCCCCTTGCGGAATGTCCAGCGTGTTGACCGTGCTGTCGGGGTTGACGGCAAAGCTCTTCACGCCTGCCGCATCCTCGAACCACGCGCCGATCTCGACCTTCAACTGCCCCGCCCCGATGGGCTGGTCCGCGCTAGTGAACCCCTTGAACTCCAGCACCTGCCGTGCCGCCGTCTGCACCACGCCGATGTTCATCGACCCGTTGGTGATCTTGGCGGGGTCCGTCACCGTCACCTGCACGCCGGAATTTCCGCTCGTCGCCTTCAGGATCGGCGTCGAATTCACCGCCGTCAGCGCGGTCTGAAGCTGCTGGAACTGCGCCCTGACCTGCCCCAAGGTGGAAATCGACGTATTCGCCGTGTCGATCTTCTTCTGCTGCGCCTTTTGCAGCGGCGTGATCTCCGCCGCGACGAGCGAGGAGGTCAGCCCCGTCAGGCTCAGCCCCGACCCGTTCTTGTTCAGCGTGGTCAGAATATCGACGGCCATCGGGCGCTCCTTTGTCCCTGACAGAAACGGACGCAGACGCGAAGCCTTTAGCCGCAACACCCGCCCTTCAGGCAAATCCCGTGCCAGCCCGCGCGCCCCCACGCGCGCGCATCTTCACCCTTGCCCAAATACTCACCGCCCAAGCCCTGCCGCCAAGACAACATGTCCGAAAAAGCGCCACCCTCCCCCTCGTGGGGTGGGAGGGGGTGGGGGGGCGGAACGGCAATAGCCCCCCGAAACCCGCCATTCCCCCGCCCCGCACAGCGCAACGCAAACGCCCCGCGCCGCTAACCCGTTGATTCCAAACACCCCGCAGTGAATCTTCACCGGCCTGCTAAACATCCCCCAATCGGGTCGTTGTGATTGCCAGGCGCTTAGCGGCGCAACGGTCAAACCAGGAGGCTGACACCATGACGACGATCAATACCAACATCGGGGCCATCGCCGCTCAGGCGAACATGTCCAAAGTGAACGACGACTTCAACCAGGCCATGACGCGCCTCTCCTCGGGTCTGCGCATCAACGCAGCCAAGGACGATGCGGCCGGTATGGCCATCGCCGAAAAGATGACCGCGCAGGTCATGGGCATCAACCAGGCCGTCCGCAACGCGACCGACGGCAAGAACCTGCTCGACACGACGGAAAGCGCCCATGTCGAAGTCTCGAACATGCTCCAGCGCATGCGCGAACTGGCCGTCCAGTCGTCGAACGATACGAACACCGGCTCGGACCGCGGCAACATCACCGCTGAATCGCGCCAGCTCGTCGCCGAAATCAACCGCATCGCCGAAAACACCACCTTCAACGGCATGAAGGTCATGGACGGCTCGTTCAACGGCAAGCAGTTCCAGATCGGTGCCGACCTCGGCCAGACGCTGAACATCTCCATCGACTCTGCCGCCGCCACCTCGATCGGCGCCTACAAGGTGAAGTCCGAAGTGCTGACCAGCACCACCGGCGGCACCGCGGGCAGCGAAAACCTGATCATCTCGGGCCATGCCGGCAACACCGAGATCGACACCACCGCCAACATGTCGGCCAAGGACCTCGCCGCCAAGGTGAACGCGGCCTCCGCCCAGACCGGCGTGCAGGCGACCGCCGTGTCGAAAGCCAAACTCTCGGGCCTGACCGACGAAGCCAAGGTGTCGTTCAAGGTGAACGGTGAATCGATCGGCACCGTCGCCATCTCGAACAAGGACGACCTGCGCTCGCTCCGCGACGCGATCAACACCAAGACCACCTCGACCGGCGTGACCGCCTCGATGGGCGCGACCAACGGCGAGATCGTCCTGACCGACTCGACCGGCAAGAACATCGAGATCAGCGACTACGCCTCGACCGACTCGGCTGGCGGCGCGGGTGCCGATCTCGACATCACGGGTCTGAACACCGACGGCACCTCGGCCTCGGGTCCGGAAACGCTCGACGGCACCAACACCACCGCGACTGTCACGGGTCAAGTGACCTTCACCTCGACGCAGACCTTCTCGGTCAACTCCTCGGCTCCGACGGACGGCTTCTTCTCGAACAACGCCAACGCCGCCGAACTGAGCCAGGTCGCTGAAATCGACCTCTCGACCGCCGAAGGGGCTTCCGAAGCGATCACCGTGATCGACGTCGCCCTGCAAAAGATCAGCCAGGCGCGCGGCAACCTCGGTGCCATGTCGAACCGCCTCGACTCGACGATCTCGAACCTGACCAACATCTCGGTCTCGGTGCAGGCCGCCAAGAGCCAGGTCGTCGACGCAGACTTCGCCGCCGAATCGACGCAGCTCGCCCGCGGCCAGATCCTGAGCCAGGCCGCCACCGCGATGCTCGCGCAGGCGAACTCCAGCAAGCAGAACGTCATGTCGCTGCTCCGCGGCTGACGCAAAGCGCGACATACTAAAGATAGCCCCGGCGTCCATACGCCGGGGCTTCTATATATTTCAATAAGTTATACGCCGCCCAACCCGCCTTCTTTGTCGGGTTTTCCGCATTTTAGGGGTGTCAAACGGTTTTTTTGCATGTCGCCGCCCGCCTTGCCAATTTGCACGCAACGGGAGAATCCACATGCAACTTTTCACGAGTCAGACCGTCGGACAGCGCCAGTCGCTTGTCGTTACCGCCCAGCTCCAGCAGGCGATCCAGCTTCTGCAAATGGGCAATTCCGACCTCCAATCCTTCATCGAAGGACAGGCAGAAGAAAACCCCTTCCTCGAACTCGGCCTGCCCAAAAGTCCGCGCCCGCGCGAACAGGCGCTGCCCTCCCAGGCCCGCGCCGCAGGCGATGACGACTGGGACCGCATCGGCCAGCTCGCCGCCGATCCCGGCCCCTCGCTTTACGCCCATGCCAGCGCCGAAGTCGCGCGGATGGACCTTTGCCCCGCCGATGCGATGCTCGCAGGGTTGTTTCTCGACGCGCTCGAACCTTCGGGCTGGCTCGGCCAATCCGTGGCCGCCATCGCCGAACGGGCAGGGGTGGACGAAGAACACGCAACCCACCTTCTCCGCCGCCTGCAACGCATCGAACCGGCGGGCCTCTTCGCCCGCAACCTGTCGGAATGCCTGCGCCTGCAAGCCGCCGAACAGGGTCTTCTGACCCCCGCCTTCGACAAGCTGCTCGACCACCTGCCCATGCTCGCAAGCGCCGACCTGCGCGGCCTGACGCGCGTCTGCGGTGTGGATATGGAGACGCTGAAAGCCATGCTGCGCCAGATCCGCAGCCTCAACCCCAAACCGGGTGCCACCTTCGACGCCACCCCCTCGCCCCAGCGCCCGCCGGACCTGATCGTCACGGCCAGCGCGGACGGCTGGCGCGTCGACCTCAACCGCTCCACCCTGCCCAGCGTGGTCGTCCGCTCCGATGCCGCGCGCGAAATGGGCACCAAGCGCGCCGAGGCCAACGCCTACGTCGCAGAACGCCTTTCCGTCGCCCGCTGGCTTGCCCGCGCGGTGGAACACCGCAACCAGACCACGCTCAAGGTCGGGGCCGAGGTCGTCCGCCGTCAGGCCGAATTCCTGCAAAGCGGCCTGTCGAAGATGCGCCCGATGATCCTGCGCGAGGTGGCCGAGGCGATCGGCGTCCACGAAAGCACCGTCTCCCGCGTCTGCACCGGCATCCTGATCGCCACGCCGCAAGGCACCTTTCCGCTGAAAAGCTTTTTCAGCGCCGCCCTCGGCAGCACCACGGGCGAAGCCGCTGGCTCCGCTTCCGCCGTGCGCCACCGCATCGGCAAGATGATCGCGGCGGAAAATCCCGAAGACCCGCTGTCCGACGACACCATCGCCCGCATCATCAAGGACGAGGATGGCATCCACCTCGCCCGCCGCACCGTCGCCAAATACCGCGACCAGCTCCGCATCCCCTCCAGCGTCGACCGCCGCCGCCGCGCCGCGATGAACGCCTGACCGCAGCGCAAAGGGGGGAGGGCCGTCTGCCCTCCCCCCGCCCCCCCTCCCGAGGATATTTGGACGAATGTGAAAGGGCGCGCAGGCGCTCTTCCTACTTTCCCCTTGCTGCAAATATCCTCGGGGGGAGTCGGGCTGAAAGCCCGACGGGGGGCAGACAGCCCCCCTTTCTTTACGCGGCCACCGTCTCGGCGCTGCGCGGCTTGGCAGAGAAGAGATAACGGTCCTCGGGCTGGAGCTTGCGCCATGCGGCATGGGCATCGCCCTCGCCCCGCGCGGCGATCACGCCGCAAAAGCCAAGCCCGCGCCCGCGCCGGTCCATCCGCAGGTAAATCGCGAAAGCCTGCCGCAGATGCGCCGCCCCCGCCGCCTGCACGGCCAGCGCCAGCAAAGGATGCACGATGAACCCTGCCACCACCCCCGCCACCAGCATGGCAAAGGGCAGCCAGAGCCGCATCTGCGCCAGCCAAAGCTGCGGGACCACCAGCGCATAGGCGGGCAGGCGGAGCGGATAGATGTCATAGCTTCCGTCCGCGGCCCGCAGCACCTCCCAGTTGCGCAGGAGCGCGGGGTCGATCCGCCGCCGCGCCTCGTCCTCGGGCAGGGCAGGCACGGCTTCCCAGCGGCCCAGATCGGCGCGGGCGGCCAGCAGCGTGAACTCCGCCCCGCCGCGCTGGAAGGTCAGCGCGACCTCGCCCGCCTCGGCCATCCGCCGCGCCAGCAGGGCCGCGTCGCCCTGAAACCCCCGCCCGTTCACCGCAACGAGCGTATCGCCCGCCCGCAGGCCAAGCGCACGCCCCGCCGATGCCTTCGGCAGGTCCTTCAGACGCAACGTCATGGGCAACGGGGTGTCGGTCATGGCTCAGGGATAGACGAAGGGATCGGGTTCGGCAGGTTTGCGCGGCCGCGCGGCGGGCTTTGCCGCAGGCTTCGGTGCCGCAGCGGGTTCGGGCGTCGGGGCAGGCTTGGCCGTGCGCTCCGCCACCATGCCATCGGCCAGAGACTTCAACTCTTCCAGCAGCACCCTCACCTCGGGGCTTTCCGCCGCATTGCCTGCGGGTGCCGCCGCCATCGCCGCGATAAGGTCGGCCTTCACCGCGTCGAGATCGGCTTTCACCCCGTCACGGATCGCGCTTGCCACCTGCGCATCCATCGGCTGCTGCGACCGGCCCAGCTTGGCCAGATCGCGCCCGACCTGCTGCGTCATCTCGTCAAGCTTGGCCTGAACCTTCGCCTCGCGCTCTTCGGATGCGTCGAGCAATTCCTGAAACCGCGTGACCTGCTCGACCAGCAGTTCCGCCGCCGTGGCCTGCACCTCGCCCGCCTCGCGCAGATCGGCGACCGAGCGGAACCAGATCAGCCCGCCCAGCGCCAGCGCCACCAGCGCGCCGACCGCCGCCCCGCCCGCAAGGGCCGAGGACCGCTTCTGCCCCCGCGCCACGCCATCGGCAAAGCTTTGATGCGCCTTGGAAATCCGCGCGATGTCCTCCGCCGCGAAATTCGCGGCCTCGGCGGCGTCGAGCGCGCGCTTGATGGCTTCGGTGATCTGGTCGGGCTCGTTTGCCATGCCATTCTCCTGATGGGTCACGCCTTCATGGCAAGTTCCGTGCCAAAGGCTCAGCGCCGCCGCGCCACCCATGCCGCGATCTGGAAGCGGAAGGCCGCAACCCCCGTGCCAAGCCCGCAGACCGCCAACACCGCCCGCTCGCCCCGGCCCCGCGCGGGATCAAAGGCCGCTTGCAGGAACCACACCCCCGCCGCGCCAAAGATCACGCTCGACACCACTTCGCCCGCCGTCATCCGTTTCATGCCTGTCCCTCCGCCCGTCCCTCATGTCGTCCGAACTCGTCAAATCGCAGCGCCTCGGGCAGGTCGACATCGGGCAGCGCCGATCCCTCGCCCCGTTCCAGCCGGTAGACATGGGCAAGGATCGCGGCCACGGCGGCGAAGAGCTGCTCGTTGATCTCGGCCCCGATATCGCCCGTGAAATACAGGGCCCGCGCCAGCACCGGCACCTGCAACGGCGCGATGCCGACCTTGCGCGCCCGCGCCATCACCTCATGCGCCATCGGCCCCTTGCCCATCGCAAGGATCACCGGCGCCCGCGTCTCGCCCGGCACGTAGCGGATCGCCACGGCAAAGTGCGTCGGGTTGGTGATCACCGCCGTCGCACGCGGCACATCGTCGAGCGCGCGGCGCTGCTTGGCGGCCCTGCGGCTTGCCTCCATCTGCAACTGCCGCATCCGGCCCTTCACTTCCGGCGAGCCGTTCTGTTCCTTGTTCTCTTCCTTGACCTCTTGCAGCGTCATCATCAGCCGCTTGCGCATCGACAGGATCTGCCAGGCCAGATCGGCCGCGCCGATTGCCGCCAGCCCCAGCGTCAGCGCCGAGACAAGCTTCACGATCGCCCCGCCCACGACCGTGAAGGCCTCGCCCGCGCTTTGGCCCGACAGCCGCCCCAATGCGGGCAGCATCCCCTTCACCACCAGCCAGCCGATGGCGCAAAGCACCGTGACCTTGACCACCGCCTTGGCAAGCTCCACCAGCGCCGTGACCGAAAACATCCGCCCCAACCCCGCCGCCGGATTGATCCGGCCGGGGTTGAACCCCATCGCCTTGGGCGACCAGTGCAAGCCACCCAGCACGATCTGCAACCCGATGATCGCCACCATCAGCGGCACCGCCACCAGAAGCGATGCGCCCAAAAGATGCCAGAACGCCTGCCCGATCCGCTGGAAGGCCAGATCGCCCAGCATATCCGCCCGCCCCATGCGGAAGTAATCCGCCCAGACTGGCACCAGCCCCGGCAACACCGCAGGGGCCATCGACAGCATCCCCGTCGCCACGGCGAAACCGGCAAAGATCATCGCCTCTTTCGAGGTCAGGACCTGCCCGTCCTCGCGCGCGTCGTCCTTGCGTTTCTGCGTCGGCTCCTGTGAGCGTTCGGCGCCGTCATCTTCCGCCATCGGCACCTCCCAGAACGGACGCCACAGCGGTCAACCCTTCGGCCACCACATCCTCCAGCGCGGCCCCCGTGACGGGGGCGGTGACGTAAAGCAGCACCAGCGTTGCGGCCATCGTGATCGGAAAACCGAAGGAAAACAGGTTCAGCGACGGGGCCGAGCGTGTGACCACCCCCACCGCGATGTTGAGAAGCAGCAGGCAGGCGACCACGGGCAGCATCACCCCCATGCCCAGCGCGAACATCCGGCTTCCCGTGGTCAGCCCCACGCCGACGATCCGCGCAAAATCCACGGGCGCACCCACCGGCACCGCCTGATAGCTTTCCAGCACGATCCGCAGTGCCGCCAGATGCCCGTCCCCGCCAAGGAAGATCATCAGCATGAGCAGCCCGAACAACTGCGCCACCACCGGCGTCTGCCCACCCGCCGCAGGGTCGAACTGCGCGGCAAAGCCAAGCCCCGCCGTCGCCGCGATCTTGTCACCCGCAAGTGCTGCCGCCCCGAACAGCACCGTCAGCACCATGCCCGCGACCAGCCCCAGCACGATTTCGGTAAACACCAGCCTCAGCACCGCCAATCCGGCAAGGTCTGCGGGCGCGGGCAGCACCACGCCCCCCGCGATCCCCCCTGCCATCACCGGCAGCGCCAGCACCACCACCGCCACCACCCGCACCTGCGCCGGAACGAAGCGCCCCCCGAAAGCGGGCGAGGCGATCAGGAACGCGCCGATCCGCAGCATGGCAAAGCCGTATTGCGCAAGCCATCCCGTGACCGCCCCAAGCTCCAGACCGGGCAGCATCGGCTCCATCTCAGTGGATCGCCGCGATGGTGTCGAAGACATAGGTGAAATAGTCGGTCATCCGCGTCAGCATGAAGCCCGAGGCCAGCGCCAGAACCCCCATCGTCACCGCCAGCTTCGGCACGAAGGACAGCGTCTGCTCGTTGATCGACGTCGCCGCCTGCAACACCCCGATCACCAGACCCACGACCAGCGCCACACCCAGAACAGGGCCCGCGACGATCAGGATGTTCCAATAGGCGATCTGCAGATTCTCGATATTCGCGTCGAAATCCATCTCAGCCCCCCAGCCCGTAGGTCGCCGCCAGCGACCCCACCGTCAGCGCCCAGCCATCCACCAGCACGAACAAGAGAAGCTTCAGCGGCAACGACACGAGCATGGGCGACAGCATCATCATCCCCAGCGCCATCAAGATCGAGGCGACGACCATGTCGATCACAAGGAAGGGCAGGTAGATCAGGAACCCGATCTGGAACGCAGTCTTCAACTCCGACGTCATATAGGCCGGAAGCAGCACCGACAGCGGCACCGCGTCATTGTCGGCATAGGGTTCGTCCCCCGCCAGATGCTGGAACATCAAAAGATCGTTCTGCCGCGTGTTCTCGATCAGGAAGCCTTTGATGATATGGCTCGCCGCCTCAAAGGCCGGTTGCGGCTCCATCTGCCCGTCGAGATAGGGCGACAGCGCCTGATCGTAGACCTCGGTCAAGGTGGGCTGCATGATGAAGAAGGTCAGGAACAGCGCCAGCGCCACCAGCACCTGATTGGGCGGCGTCTGCTGCGTCCCCATCGCCTGCCGCAGGATCGACAGCACGATTATGATCCGCGTGAAGGCCGTCATGCCAAGCAGGATCGACGGCAGCACCGTCAGCGCCGTCATCAGCGCCACGATCTGGAGCGAGAGCGAATAGCTCGTCCCCTCCGGTCCCGTAGTCAGGTTCAGCGCGGGCAGACCCTGCGCATGGGCGGCAACGGGAAACAGCAGAAGAGCAGCAAGGAAAAGGCGCTTCATGCCACGCCCTCCGTCTTGGGCAGCGGATGCAAGACAGGCGCCGCCCCCTTGGCGCGCAGCACCAGAAACTCCTGCCCGTCCACGGCAAGGATCATCGCGCGGTCGGTGGGCGACAGAGCGGTCGCCTCGACCAGCTTCACCCGCCGCCCTTGGGCGATGCGGCGGGACAACCCGCCCCGGTTGATCTGCACCACCAGCCAGCCAAGGCCAAGCACGGCCATGAACAGGCCAAGGGTGATAAGTTGGTCAGGTCTGATCGCGTCCAAGTGTCGGCACTCCGGCAATTACACCGGATGCGTGCAAAGCCCGTGCCGCGGCACCGATTTCTGACGCAGAAATCGGCACGAAATCTGGCGCAGATTTCGCGCGTCCGTTTTGACAGCAGCGGGATAGCGGAATTTGCGTCAAATTCCGGCGCGATTTCTGCGCCAGAAATCGCCCCCTTAGACCGACTCCGCCCGCTTTTCAGGGTCGATGATCTGCCCGAAGCGGATGCCGAAGCGTTCGCCCACCATCACCACCTCGCCCTTGGCGATCAACGTGCCGTTGACCAGCACATCCAATGGATCACCCGCCAGACGGTCCAGCTCGATCACCGACCCCTCGTTCAGCCGCAGCAGGTCGCGGATCGTCAGCTCCGCCCGCCCCACCTCGACCGTCAGCTTCACGCCCACGTTTTCCAGCAGACGCAGCCCGTCATGCCCGCCTTTCAGCGCCTCGTTCATCTTTCATGCCCCTTGATCTGTTTCGTAATGCTCAGCGCGGCCTTGCCCGCCACATCGCCCGGCACAGCCTCGAAATAGGCCTTGCCGCCGATCAGCACCTGCACCGTATCGGCCAGCTTGGCGGGAACCACGTCCCCCTCCTTCAGCGCGGTCAACTGCTTCAGCGCGATCTCCGGCTCGCACAGCCGCGCCTGCACCTCGAGCGGGATCGACAGCACCGCCCGCTCCAGCCGGTCGCGCCATGTCTGGTCGTCGTCGAGGAAGTCCGACTGCATCCGGCTCCGCAACTGGCTCGCAATCGGCTTCAGCGTCTGGAGCGGGTAAAGGATGTCGAAACTCGCAGGCTCCGCATCCGGCAACTGCACCATGAAGGAACAGTTCACCACCATGTCGTCGCCATCGACAAAGGCCGCGAACTGCATGTTCTCCTCGCGGCTCACCACGTTGAAGGTCAGCCCCATCAGATCCCGCCACGCAAGCTGCAATGCGGAATTCAGACGGTCCGTCACGATCTCGATCACCCGCGCTTCGGTCGCGGTGAATTCGTTGCGGTGGCTTTTCACATAACGCACCTGCCCGCCGTAATAGGCATCCGTCAAAAGACTGATGAAGGCGGGCGGAATGACGATCAGATGGTTGCCGCGCAACTCCTCGATCTTCGTATTGGTCAGGCTGACGAAATTGTCCTGACTGTTGCGGTAATCGTCGAAACTCCGCGTCTCGGCCGGAAAGGCCGAAATCCGCGGCTGGACTCGCAGCATCGGCAGGAACACCGACCGCGCGATCCGGCAGAAGCGTTCGTTGATCATCCGCAGCGCGTGGTAATCGCCCGTCAGCGACAGGTCGTTCGAGCCAAAGACATAGGGCCGCACCTCGGCCCCGTTCAGCATCGTGCCGAAGTCGTCGGGCCTGTCCATCAGCCCGCCGACAAGGGCGGCGACTTCACCTGCGGAAAGCTTGCGCGGCTTGGCGGCCATGCCCTTCCCCCTTACTGCAACACGAAGGACGGGAAGAACACGTCCTCGATCCCGCCGAAGCCTTCGGCCTTTTCCAGCCGCGCGTTGATCGCTTCCTTCAGCGCATCCGCCAGATGGCTGCGCCCTTCCGGCCCCGCGATATCCGGCTCGGCAAAGGTCGAGATCACGGCCAGCATGTCCGATTGCAGCGCAAGCTTGTGGGTTTCCACATTCTTGATCACCGTCTCGTCATATTGCGTCGAAACCCCGATCTCGACCTGCAAGAACTTGCGCGACTCGCGCAGGTTCGAGGTGATGGGATCGGGAAAGGTGAAATAGCTGGTCTGGAACAACTCGGTTTCCGGCACCGGCTTCGGCACCTTGTGCGGCTCGCCCTCGGCCTCGTGCGCGGCGGCTTCGCCCTCGGTCGCGGCGGGCGCTTCGGGGTCGATCAGCTTGAGCATGTCCTGCGCGGGCGACAGCGGGTTGGCGAAATAGAACCACCCCCCGCCGAACCCCGCGCCCAGCATCAGGATCGCAAAGACCAGCGTCTTCATCAGGCGCATGAAGCCCCCTTTGCGCTTCGGCGCATCCACCGCTTCCATCGTCATCGTCCCGTCCTCATGCCATCAGGTTCACAAGGCCCGCACCTGCGCGGCGGGTCGGGGCCGCAGCCTCGACCTCGCCCCGCTGGGCGCGTGCCATGAATTCGGTTGCCCGCATCCCGCGCGGGGCGGGGCGGTCGTCGCGCGGCTGGCGGCTCTCGGCGCTCTGCCCGCCAAGGTCCAGCCCCGCCCGCGCCAGATGTTCCGACAGCCGGTGCTGCGTTTCGGTGAACAGCTTCGCCGCCTCGGGGGTCGCGGTGATGATCTTCACCTGCGCCTGCCCGTCCGCGAGTTCGAGCTTGATCTTCAGCGGCCCCAGTTTTTCGGGCGAGAGCGAAAGCTCGATCTCCTGCCCGTCATCCGAAAGGTCCGCCGCGATCCGGTCGGCAAGCACCTGCTCCCATCCGGGCAGATCGGTGCGCACTTGCGCGGCCTTCTGTTCCACGGGCTGGGCCTGCACCGCCTGCGGCTGCACCTGCATCGCTTGCGGCAGATCGTCGGGCAATACGGGTGCCGCATCGGGCGCGTCCCGCTTCACCTCGGCCACCTGCGCCCCCGCCTGCACCTGCACCGCGACCGCGGCCACCGGCGCAGGCTGCACCGCATCTCCTTGCGGCAAAGCCTCGCGCGGGCCTGGCTTCGCCTTCGGTGCCGCCTCTTCCGTCTCGACTGCCCCTACACCCATCACGGGCAGGGCAACCGCGCTCTCGATCCGCACCTCCACCGCCCGCTCCACACGCGGGGCGACCTGCCGGACATCCGCAACGGGAACCGCAATCACCTGCGTCAGGGCGGTTCCCACCGCCTCCATCACCTCGGCCTTCGTCGGGCCTTCCGGCGCGGGTTCTTCCTCCGGCTCCGCTTCGAGATGGACCTCTTCGGCAACGGGCAGGGCAAAGGGAACCACCGGCAGGGCAACGGGCGCATCAAACGGCACATCCTGCGCCGCAGCTTCCACCGCATCCTCGACGGGCAGACCGTCTACCCCATCCGCCATACCCTCAGGCGCGGCCAGATCCTCTGCCACAGGTGCATCCACCGCCCCCGCGACAGGAACCTCCGCCCCCGCGTCATCCGCAACCGCAGGCGCATCCCCCTGCGGCAGGGCGGCAGCTTCGGCCCCCGCTTCGGTCAGGGCAACGGCCTGCTTGGCCAGCGGACCCGCCGCCGCCTTCGCGCCCTCGGCCCCGATCAACCCCGCCAGAACCGCCTCTGTCGCCACAGCTCCCGCCGCAGGCGCAGCGGCCACCGCCCCCTCGGCCATCACGGGCGCATCCACGGGCGACGCCACAGGCACAGCCCCCAGAACCTTGGCAAGGTCGCCCGCGAAATTCCCCGTCCCCGCACCCGCCACGGCAGGCACGACCGCGCCCGCAGTCGGGTCGGTCACGGGCAACAGGGCCGGAATCGCAAGCGCCATGAATCAAAGGTCCTCAAGGGGGTCACACCCCGTTTGCAGATCGGTTTGCAAGTTCGGTGCCACGTGGCGTCAGCGCCGGCGTGGCGGCATCGCGGCATCGCGCAGCGCCTGCCGCGCCTCGGCCTCGCCCCGCCGCGCGACCTTGGCCTTGTCGGTCAGAAGCGAGAGGCGGTGCTCTTCCTTCGCCAGCCGCCCCTGCGCTTCGGCCAAAGCCTCGGCCAGCGCCGCCTCGCGCGCCTTCAGCTTGTCGATCTCGGCAAGGATTTGCCCCACCATCACACGCTCGGCCCGCAGCACGGCCATGCTCTGCACCACGCCGCTTTCCACCCGCCGCTCGGTCAGCGCGGCCTGCAACCGCTCGGCCATCCGCGCCGCATCCTGCTTCTGGCTGACCACCTCGCGCAGCTCGCCCAGCGTCTGCGCCATCCGCGCCCGCTCCTTCAGCGCCATGAGAGCCAGCGTCCGCGACGCGGTCATGCCCCACCCCCTGCCAGCGCGACCAGCGCCGCCCGACTGTCGGCAAAGCTTGCCGCCTCATGCGCGCCCTGCCGGATGAAGCCTTCGATCTGCGGCCAAAGCCGGATCGCCTCGTCCAGATCGGCGTCCTGCCCCGGCATGTAGCCGCCCATCAGCATCAGGTCGCGGTTGTCCATGTAAAGCGAGATCATGCGCCGCAACTTCTGCGCCGCCGCCCGATGCTCCTTGTCGGTGATATCCCCCATCACGCGGCTCGCCGATTGCGGCAGGTCCACCGCCGGATAGATGCCCATCTGCGTCTGCCGCCGCGACAGCACCATATGCCCGTCAAGGATCGCCCGCGCCGTATCGACCACGGGATCGTTCGTCGTATCGTCCCCGTCCGCCAGAACGGTGTAGATCGCGGTAATCGCCCCCTCGCCCGGCAAACCCGGCCCCGTCCGTTCGATCAGGCCGGGGATCAGCGACACCACGGACGGAGGATACCCCTTCGCCGTCGGCTGTTCGCCCAGCGCCAGACCGATCTCGCGCTGCGCATGGGCGACACGGGTCAGGCTGTCCATGATCAGCAGAACCTGCTTGCCCTGCGCCCTGAAATGCTCGGCAATCGCCGTGGCCCGCCGCGCGGCGCGCAGACGCAGCAGGGGCGAACGGTCCGCAGGCACGGCGACCATGCAGATACGGGCCATCGCCTCGCCCTGCATCACCTGCCGGGCAAAGGCCCCCACCTCCCGCGCCCGTTCACCGATCAGCCCGACCACGATCACATCGGCGGTGGTGAACCGCGCCATCATCTCCATCAGCACCGATTTCCCGACACCCGACCCCGCGATGATCCCGATCCGCTGCCCCTGCCCGATGGTCAGCGCCGCGTTCAAAATCCGCACGCCGACATCGAGCGGCTTGTCGACCGGGGTCCGCGCCAGCGGGTTCATCTGCCGCCCCGCCAGCGGCCAGACCGCATCGCAACGCGGCGCAGGCAAACCGTCCAGCGGCACGCCCTCGGCATCGACCACGCGGCCCAGCAGGGCATCGCCCACCTCGGCCACCTGCCCGCCCCCGATCACCCGCACCCGTGCGCCTGCAATCACCGCCGCACCGGGCTGGTTCAGGAACAGCATCACATGCCCGCGCGCAAAGCCGATCACCTCGCCCTGCACGGGCTCGCCGGTTTCCGTCTCGATCTCGCACATCGTGCCGGGGCTTGCCGGAAAGCCCGAAGCCTCCATGATCAGCCCATCATAGCGCAAGACGCGCCCCTCGATCCGCGGGGCAACCGCCGCCTGCCGCGCCACATCGGCCAGCAGAGTGTCCAAAAGGCTCATGCCACCCCCCCGATCAGGTCCGACAGCACGATCCCCTCGGCCCGCACCACCACATCGCCCCGCGCCAGCCGCGCATCGGGGGCAAGCGTGGCCCCGTTCAACTCGGACCCCGCCAGATAGGGCGACACAGCCGCCAGATCGTCGGGGTTCAGCGCGACCGTCACCGCCCGCACGCCCTGCGCCACGCGGTCGGCCAATGCCTCGATCCGCCGCACGAAGCCTTCGGGCAAGGCGTCGATCGCCTGCCCCGCCCGCTGCGCCGCAAGCGACCGCACCGCCGCCGCCAGTGCCGCCGACAGCGCGTCCCCGCCCTCGGCCCCCGTCACCGCCAGCCGTGCCGCAAGTGCGGCAAAGGCATCCCGCGCGGCGACGACACCCGCCTCCGCCTCGGCCAACCCCTGCATCCGCCCCTCGGCCAGCCCCTTGGCCAGACCGGCCGCATGACCCTCGGCATAGGCAGCCTCGCGCGCCTCGGCCAAAATCTCGGCGGGCGAGGGGGGAACCACCTCCGGCTCCACCACCACCTCGGCCTCCTCGGCCAACACGTCCTCGACCACCGCAGGCTCGATACGCGCAAGCGCCTGCATCGGCACCTGACGGAAGCTCGCGTCCACCGGCCCGCGCGAACTGCCCGCAAAGCCCTTGCCCGCATTGGCGCGGATCAGCGCCATGACCTCGGCCGTGCCCATCGCCTGCGCCATGCCTTACACCATCTGCTCGCCGCCGCGTCCGGCAAGGACGATCGTCCCCTCGTCCGACAGCCGCCGCGCCGTGGCGACGATGGCCTTCTGCGCCTCTTGCACATCGGTCAGCCGCACCGGACCCATCGCCTCCATCTCGTCGCGCAGGTTCGCCGCCGCCCGCGTGGACATGCAGCCCAGAAGCTTGTCCTTCAGCACATCGTCGGCCCCTTTCAGCGCCAGCACCAACTGGTCGTTGTCCACGTTGCGCAGCAGCGTCTGCAGGCTCCGGTCGTCCGATTTCACCAGATTGTCGAAGATGAACATGTTCTCCTGAATCGACTGCATCAGGTCTTTGTCGTCCTTGCGCACCTCGCGCATGATCCGCTGCTCGGTCGCGGTCTTGGTAAAGTTCATGATCCGCGCCGCCGCCTTGACCCCGCCGATCTGGCTGGCCCGCGTGGTGCTCGACGCCTTGAACTTGCGCTGCATCACCTGCTCAAGATCGCGCAGCGCCTCGGGCTGGATCGTCGACAGCTCCGCGATGCGCCGCACGATGTCGGGCTGCACGCCCTCGGGCAGCATGGTCAACACCTCGGCGGCAAGACCGTATTCCAGACAGGCGATCACCAGCGCGATGATCTGCGGATGCTCGTCCATGATCAGCTCCGCAATCGACCGCGCATCCATCCAGTCGAGAATCTCGATGGGCCGCTCCGCCGAAGACGGGTTGATCCGGCTGATGATCGACTGCGCCTTGTCCTCGCCCAGCGCCTCGGTCATGACCGAGCGGATGTAGACCGGCGCGCCATGCCCCAGCCCCGTCTCGCTCGACAGGCCGACCAGAAACTCCTCGACCACATCTTCAAGCGAGGCCTGATCCACATCTCCGATCGCATACATCGCAGCGCCAAGGTTCTGCACCTCGACCGGCGACAGGTTCTTCAGCACCGCCGCCGCCGCGCGTTCACCGAACAGCAGCATCAGCACGGCGGCCTTTTGCAGCTTCGTCATGTTGACCGAAGCGCGGGGCGCTTGCTGCGCGTCGACCGTGGCAAGGAGGGGAGCAGGCATCGTCAGACCCTTTCCGTGGTTTCAAGTTCGTCTTTCATCATCCGTTGCAGGACCGAGGCGATCCGCGCAGGGTCCTCCGCCGCGATCTGGCGCAGCACGGCGAACTTCTCTTCCCGCGTCGCACTGGACCCGAGCGCCGCCTGCGTCAGCTTCGACCGCCGCGCCTCAAGCCGCGCCTGCACATCGTCAAGGCTTTCGCCCTCGCCCACCTCGACCCCCGGCACGGGGCCGATCTGCACGGTCTGCATCCCGTTCGCCGCCCCCTCGGCGGTCACGGCCATCGGGCTGCGCGTCAGAAGCGGGCGGATGATCCCCAGCGCCACGATGGCGATCAGCACGATCATCCCGAACTGGCGGCTGGCATCGGGCAACCAGGACCAGTCGGTCGGCGCTTCGGCCACCACAGGCTCGTCCATGAAGGGCTGCGCCATCACGACCACGCTGTCACCGCGCGTCTCGTCATAGCCGATGGCGCTTTGCGCCAGACGCTCAAGATCGGCCTTCAGCGCATCGGGCAGCGCGGGCGGCACAGGCTCGCCCTCCTTTGCCGGTTCCTGCGGCACGGCCCGCATCAGGATGGCAGCGCTCACCTTCTTGATCACCGCCGTGGCGGGCTGCGTGGTTTCCACCGTGCGGCTGACCTCGAAGCTGCGCGTGACACCGCTGGTGCGGTTGGTCGGAGGCTTCGTCCCGTTCACGGGCTGGTTGACGGGGGCGGTCTGCGCCCCCTGCAACTGCGCCTGATTGGGCGGGGTGTTCGACACGGCCCCCGGAATCCCCTTCGCCTCGGCGGCGTTGCTTTCGGTTTCTTCCGTCTGCTCGGTCTTGACCGCCGAGCCATTGGGATCGACCCGCTCTTCTGTGATCGAGCTTTGGGTGAAATCCATGTCCACCGTCACCTGAACCGACAGGTTCCCCACCCCCGCAATCGGGGTCAGCAAAGCCTCGATCCGCTGGCGATACAGCTCTTCGACCTCCAGCCGCTGCTGCAACTGACGGTCGGTGACAAGGGCAAGCGGATCATCCGACCCGCGCGACAACAGCCGCCCCATCTGGTCCACCACCGTCACATCCCCCCGCGCCATCCCCGGCACGCTGGACGAGACAAGGTTCACCACCGCCTCCACCTGCGCCTGCTCCAGCACCCGTCCGGTGGCGAGTTGCAGGAACACGCTCGCCCGCGGCGGCTCCTGATCGCGCAGGAAGGCCGACTTCTCGGGCAGCGCCAGATGCACCCGCGCGCCCTGCACGCTGGCGATTTCGGTGATCGACCGCGCAAGCTCCATCTCCTGCGCCTGCCGCAGCTTGGCGGCTTCGACCGAACGGCTTGCCCCCATCGGCATGTCGCCCAGCGCCGCATCTCCGGCGGGCATCGCCTCGGGCAGGCCCTGACTGGCAAGCTGCATCTTGGCGCGGTGGAAATCGGCGGTCGCCACCTCGATCTCGCCCGTGGTCTGGTTGATCGCCGCGTCGATCTGCGCCGCCGTCAGCGCGTCGAAGACCCGCGCCTTCTCGGCCTCGGGCATACCGGGGTAAAGCACCATCCGCGCCGGCTCGCGCAGCAAAAGCCACCCCGCCAGCGCCATGCCCGTGACAAGCATGATCATCACCGCAGGCATGGCCCGCCGCAGCGCGGGCTGGTCGGACATGCGCAGCACATTGCTCAACGCCCCCCGCGCCTGCATCACAAGCGGGTTCTGGGACAGCGAAGCGGGAACGGGGGTCATAGCCATTGCGTCACACCGGCATGTTCATGATGTCGCGGTAAGCGGTCAGCGCCTTGTTCCGCACGTTCAGCGCGAACTGGAACCCGAGCGAGGAAATCTGCTGGTCCACCATCACACTCGCAAGATCGCTGGTTTTCCCAAGTTCATAGGCCTTGGCCGAGTCTGCCGCCTTGGTCTGCGACGCGGCAAGGTTTTCCACCGCAGCCCCCACGCGCTCGGCAAATCCGGCACTGGCGGGGGCGGCTTCCGGCTTGGCGATAGGGGTAGGCTGGAACGGCTGGAAGCCGCTGATCGGTCCGACGGTCATGGCCTATCCCTTACACGGCGCGGGCAAGGGCGAGCATCGCGCTCGGCGCCGAGGCATTGATCAGCAGGTCGCAGGCTTCGATCACCCCGCCCTCCTGCATCACCAGCGCGCGCTGGATCACGTTCTCCAGCTCGCGCACGTTGCCCGGCCAGTCATGCGCCATCAGCGTGGCGATGGCCTCTGCCGACAGCATCGGCAGCGGCGCAGCTTCGGGCGTGTGGCGGCGCACCATCGCGGTCGCCAGCACCGGAATGTCGTCGGGCCGCTCGCACAGCGCACGGGTGGCAAGCGGAAAGACATTCAGACGGTAGAACAGATCCTCGCGGAAACGCCGCGCCCGCACCTCTTCCGGCATGTCGCGGTTCGACGTGGCGATCACGCGGATATCCACCGCCACTTCCGTCTGCGACCCGATCGGGGTCAGGCTCCGCTCCTGCAACACGCGCAGTAGCTTGGACTGCAACCCCATCGGCATCTCGGACACCTCGTCCAGCATCAGCGTGCCACCCTCGGCGGCGCGGATGATGCCCTTGTTCGCGGTCGAGGCGCCGGTGAACGCCCCCTTTTCATGCCCGAACAGGATCGCTTCCAGCATGTTCTCGGGGATCGCCGCGCAGTTGATCGCGACAAAGGGCGCATTGGCACGGCGGCTCGCGGCATGGACCTGACGCGCCAGCACTTCCTTGCCCGATCCGGTCGGCCCGTTGATGAACACCGTCACATCCGTCCGCGCCACACGCGCGGCAAGGTCGATGAGCTGCCCCGTCGCAAGGTCCGCCGCGACCATCGCCTGCACCTGCCCGCCAAGGATGTCGGCCAGCATCAGAAGGCCGCTGTCGCGCAGCGCCACCGCCCCCGCCTTGGGCAGGGCGACACGCAGGATGCGCCCGCCCATCTCGGCCACCACGGCAAAGGACGCGGCCCCCTCGGCCACCACGACCAGCGTCTTGGCCCCGCAGCCCCGCGCCAGATCGGCGACCGCACGCGGCCCGCCCAGCTTGGCTTCGGTCGCCGCCGAAACGGCCAGCACCTGAACCCCTGCCGCAGGCTTCGCCCCGCGCTCCACCGCAACCCGCCGCCGACCCAGCAATTGCGCCAAAGCAGCAGCCGCTTCGAAGCCTTCGTCGATCAGGTGGATCTTGGTCATGGCAGGTATCCCCTCTGCAATCCGTCATTGCAGGGGAAGAAGCAGGATGCGTGCCACGCCGCCGCCCGCCCGAAAAAATTTTCGCAATTCCTCTAAAACCGCCCTCAGCCGTGCCGATACCTGACCTGATGGCGGCACTCCGGCGTCAAATCTTTCGGCGCGGCGCACCCCGCCCACCCCTCGAACGGTTTTCCGACGCACCGGCAGGCGGTATCCCACCCCTGCCTTCGCAAAAGACCCCATCCGTGGCGACCCATCCTCCGCCACCGCAGCACGACCAAAGTCTGCACCGCGCCTCCGCCCTTCGGTGAACCCATCCCAAAGTCTGTATCACATTCTGCGAAATCGGGTCGTTCCTCTGCTCGAACACCCGACAACCTCTGGGGGCAAGCGGTCCATGCTATCGAAAACCTACCACCTGAAATTCCCGTCGCTCGACGCGGCCCAGATCGCGGCACCTTTCGTGATCGAGGCGCTCGGCAACGCCATTCCCACCTGCAACCTTTCCGGCCTCAACGTGCTGATCAGCAAGGAAGGCGACGTCTCGATCAACGTCTTCTTCCCCTCGGTCAACGACCTCAAGACCTTCGAAAAGAAACACGGCGGCTTCCTCGACACGATGAAGAAGACATTCCTGTTCAAATCCACGGGGTTCGACGGGGTCTGCATCTTCAACTTCGACCGGAACGAAGACGCCGCCTGACGCATGCCGCACGGGGCCGCGCCATGTGGCCCGCCTTTTGCAGAAAACTCCCAGATCGGGAAAAGGGAACGACGGGATGACCTTCCGCGACAATGCCGTGCTGCCTGAAAGCGCCCTGCCCCGTCCGGCAGCGAACGGGGTGCGCGCATGAGCACCATCGAACCCCAATCCGCCGACAGCGGGCTGATGCGCGTCTCGTCGGACAAGATCAGCCGCCTGATGGACCTCGTCGGCGAACTGTCCCTTTCCGTTTCGGAAACCGTCCAGTCGCCCGATCTTCAGGGACTTGTCCTGTCCAATTTCGACACCGCCGTCCACCGCCTCAACATGATCGTGCGCGAGGTGCAGGACGCCGCGACCGACCTGCGCCTTGTGCCCATCGACGACGTGTTCCGCCGCCTGCGCCGCATGGTGCGCGAGCTTGAGCGCCAGACCGGCAAATCCATCGACATGGTGATCGAAGGCGGCGACACCGCCATCGACAAGCTGGTGGCAGACAAGCTTTACGACCCGCTCCTCCACGTCGTGCGCAATTCCGCCGACCACGGCCTCGAACCCCCCGCCGAACGCGAGGCGAACGGCAAACCGGCCCAGGGCCGCATCACCCTTTCCGCCGCACAGGTGGGGTCCGAAGTGCAGATCATCGTCGCCGACGATGGCCGCGGCCTCTCGCGCGACAAGATCCTGCGCAAGGCCCGCGAAAAGGGCTTCTTCGGACCGGACGAGGAACCCGAACCCTCGGCCCTCTGGAGGGTCATCTTCGAACCCGGCTTCTCCACCGCCGAAACCGTCTCGAACCTGTCGGGCCGCGGCGTGGGGATGGACGTGCTCAACTCCACCATGACCGCCCTGCGCGGCCGCATCGCGGTGGACAGCGTGGGCGGTCAGGGCACCCGCGTGGCGCTGCACATCCCCGTCTCTCTCGCCTTCCTCGACTGCATCATCCTGCGGCTGGGGCTGCAACTTTTCGCTGTGCCGATCGACGTCGTCTCCGAAATCGCCCGCCCCGCCCCGGGCGAGCTTCTGGGCATCTCTGCCGAAGGCGGCTCCGAGATGTTCCGCCTGCGCGGCAAGCATATCCCCATCTGCCGTCTCGACCATTTCTACGGCACCCCGCGCATCGGCGAAGCCGACTCGCCCTCGGGCGTGCTGGTGGTCTTCAACACCTCGAACGGCGCCATCGCCGTTCCCGTCGACGAAATCCTCGACCGCCAACAGGTCGTGATGAAACCCCTTGTCGGTCGCCTTGCCCGCGTCCGCGCAAGCTGGGGCTGTGCGCTTCTCGGTACGGGCGAAGTTGCCCTCGTTCTGGATTGCGAGCGCCTCGGCGCAGGGGTAACGACATGAGCACGACCGAAATGCAGGGGTGTGAACAGATCCGCAGCTGGCTTTCCCAGCGCTGTGGCATCCACTATCCCGAACACAAGATGGAGCTTCTGCGCCAGCGCCTCAGCCGCGTGCAGCGGGCCTATACCGTGCCCACGCTCAACGATCTTGCGCGCAAGCTCGCCTCCGATGCCTCGCACGAATTGCAGCTTGCGGTGATGCACGCGGCCTCGACCAACCACACCTATTTCTTCCGCGAGATCGAGGTTCTCCAGCAGTTCCGCACCCGAATCCTGCCCGACCTCGCCCAGCGCGACGAAATCCGCATCTGGTCCGCCGCCTGCTCCACGGGGGACGAGGCCTATACGCTCGCCATAATGATCGCCGAGGATTTCGGCCTGAACGCGCTCAAGCGCACCCATATCCTCGGCACCGACATTTCCGCCCCCGTGGTGGAGCAGGCCGAAGCGGGCCTCTTTTCCGAACAGCGGCTGGAACGCGTCCCCGCCGACCTGCGGCGCAAGTATTTCGAACCGGCGGGCCTTGCCCAATACCGCATCCGTCAGGAACTGCGCGACTGCTGCACCTTCCGGCAGATGAACCTCAAGACCACGCCCTACCCTTTCCGCAAGGCGTTCCAGACCGTCTTCTGCCGCAACATCCTTTACTACTTCGAACAGGCCGACCAGCTCGCCACGCTCAACGCCATCAGCGACGTCACCGAACCGGGCGGCTGGCTTGTCACCTCCGTCACCGAAAACATCCGCGACCTGCCCACCCGCTGGCAGCCGGTCGACAACGGCATCTACCGCAAGGGGGCAAACTGATGGTGCGCCCCTCTCCCGTTCCGCGCGTGGTGCGCGTGCTGATCGTCGACGACTCGGCAATGGTGCGCAAGATCCTGACGATGGGCCTGTCCTCCGACCGCTTCATCGAAGTCGTCGGTGCCGCGTCGAACCCCGACACGGCTTGGAAGATGATTCAGGACCTGCGCCCCGACGTCATCACGCTTGACGTCGAAATGCCCGACATGGACGGCATCAGCTTCCTCCGCGCCTTCCTGCCCAAGGCGCGGGTTCCCACGGTGATGATCTCGGCCCACACCCGCGACGGCGCGCAGACCTCGATCGACGCGATGGAGGCGGGGGCCGTCGACATCATCCCCAAACCCGCACTCGCAGGGCTGGCCAACGGCCTGCCCGCCATGATGGCCGACATCTGCGCCCGCGTCCGCGCCGCCGCCGATGCCCATGTCATCCTTGGCCGCACCCGCCCCGCCATTCCGCGTGGCCCCGTCCCCGTAGAGCCGCGCCCGAAGGGCCGCAGCAACAGTGCGGAAATCCTCGCCCTCGGTTCCTCGACCGGCGGGGTGCAGGCGCTTGGAACCATCCTTCCCATGTTTCCCGCCGACTGCCCCCCCATCGTCATCGTCCAGCACATGCCCGAGGCCTTCACCGGCCCCTTCGCCACCCGCCTCGACGGAACCTGCACCGTCACCGTGCGCGAGGCGCAGGACGGCGACCTCCTCGAACCCGGCACCGTGTTCATCGCGCCGGGCGGCAAGCGGCACATGGAAATCATCGCCCACGGGCGCGGCTACCGCATCCGTCTGGCCGAAGGCCCCGCCGTCTGCTTCTCGCGCCCCTCGGTCGACGTGCTCTTCAACTCGGTCGCCCGCCTTGCCGGGTCCAACGCCGCAGCGGCGATCCTGACCGGCATGGGACGCGACGGCGCGGCAGGGCTTCTGGCCATCCGCAACGCGGGCGGACGCACCCTCGCTCAAGATGAGGAAACTTCGGTCGTATACGGGATGCCGATGGCCGCTTGGGAGAACGGCGCCGCCGAAGCCGCGCTCCCGCTCGAAGACATACCCGCCCGCATGCTCGCCATGCTGGCCCAACGCACCACACGAACCGAATTGCGCGCCTGACGCCGGATAGGAGAACTCACATGGCAGACCAGACCCAAGACGAGACCAAGCTCCGCAACGCCGGGCTTTCGCTCAACGACACCGACAACATCGACGAGATGTATCTGACCTTCGCCCTTGCGAACGAAGAATACGGCGTCGGAATCGCGGGCGTCACCGAAATCGTCGGCATGCAGCGCATCATGTCCGTGCCCGACGTGCCCCATTACATCAAGGGCGTCATCAACCTGCGCGGCAAGGTCATCCCGCTCATGGACGTGCGGCTCCGCTTCGGCATGCCGGAACGCGCCTATGACGAACGCACCGTCGTCATCGTCATGGACGTGGCCGATGCCCCCATCGGCCTCATCGTCGACGGCGTGTCCGAAGTGCTGGAAATCCCGCCCGCGCAGGTGGACCGCCACACCCAGTTCGGCCGCTCCGCATCGCGCCCCGTCATTTCCGGCATCGGCCGCATCGGCGACCGCGTGGCGGTGCTGCTCGACACCTCGGTTCTCGTCTCCGACACGGACATCGCCGTGGCACATGACCTTTCCGTCGCCGCCGAATGATCCGGCCCTTTGCAAAGGTTTAACTCATGACGCGCAGGATGCCCCCGAACCCGAACAGCCGGAACCGCAACAGAGCCGACCCGCTCGCAGAGCTTGACGCCCCAGAACCAGACCTCGCCGCCGTACAGGCCGAACCCTCAGACCCGCCGCAACCGACCGTGATCGAAACCGGCACCCAAAGGATTGAAGACATGGCAAACGACTCAAAGACCGACGCCCATATCTGGGAAAAGATGTCCTCCTTCGACACGCTCGACATCCTGTCGAATCCGGTGATGCTGGCCGACGATGACATGGTCATCCGCCACGTCAACGAAGCCGGCTACCAGATGTTCGAACGGATCGAGGCAGATATCCGCCGCGACCTGCCTACCTTCCGCGCCCGCGACGTGGTCGGCAAGAACATCGACGTGTTCCACAAAAACCCGCATTACCAGCGCGGCATCATGAACGGCATGGTCAAACCCCATGACGGCAAATTCACCATCGGTGGCCGCCACCTCGCCTTCCGCGCCACGCCGAAATTCATCAAGGGCACAGAACTCGGCTGCGTCTTCGTCGAGTGGCAGGACCGCACCGAGGTCATCAAGGCCAAGGCGCAGGTCGACCGCCTCATGTCCGACATCCGCAAGATGGCCGAAGACCACAGCAACGGCGACATCGACCAGTTCGTTTCGGAAGACGGGTACGAACCTGAATTCGCCACCGTCGTGCGCGAGATGAACGCGATGGTCCTCGAACATATCGAGACAAAGAAAAAGGTCGTGAACTGCCTTGCCGAAATCGCCACCGGCAATTTCTCGGCCCAGCTCGAACAATTCCCCGGCAAAAAGGCCTTTCTCAATCAGGCGGTCGAATCGATGCGCGTCAACCTCACCTCGGTGATCGCGGAAATCGAACGCCTCTCCAACGCGATGGTCGACGGCAGCCTTGACGCCGAACCCAACCGCGCCCTGTTCAAGGGTGACTTCACCCGCATCATGAACGCCTTGGAAAGCGCCTTCTCCGGCCTCAACGGCGCCTTCGGCCTGATCACGCAGCAGGTGACGCAGGTCGCCACGACCGTCGAACAGATGAGCCAGTCGTCGCAAGCCCTCGCCACCAACTCGCAGATCCAGTCCTCTTCGGTGGACGAGGTTTCGGCCTCCGCCGAAGAAACCGACGCGCAAGTCAAATCCAACGCGGCAGCGGCGACCAAGGCAAGCCAGCTCGTCACCGGCGCCTCCGAAGTCGCCGAAAGCGGCAAGGCCAAGATCAACGAGATGGTCACGGCCATGCAGGGCATCCGCGCCTCATCGCAGGACATCGCCAAGATCATCAAGGTCATCGACGAGATCGCCTTCCAGACCAACCTGCTCGCCCTCAACGCGGCGGTCGAAGCGGCCCGCGCAGGCCAGCATGGCCGTGGCTTCGCGGTCGTGGCACAGGAAGTGCGCAACCTCGCCGGACGCTCGGCCAAAGCCGCGCGCGAAACCTCGGAACTGATCGAGGATGCGGCGACCCGCGTGCAATCGGGCGTCAAGATCGCCGACGAAACCAGCCGCGCCTTCGTCACCATTGCCGACGATATCGAAAAGGTTAAAACCCTTGTAACCGATATCGCCACCGCCTCCGACGAACAGGCCCGCGGCGTGGCGCAGATCAACATCGCCATCGGTGAAATCGCCAAATCCGCGCTTTCCACCAGCCAGCAGGCCGAAGAACTCGCCGCCTCGTCGAACCAGATGCAGGCCGCGACCGAAAGCATGCGCTCGGAAATGTCGCGCTTCCGCCTGCGCCAGACCGAAACCCGCGGCCTTCCCGCCGGTCTCAACCTCGACGGCGTCCCCGCCGAGCTGATGGCGCAGATCCAGTCGATGATCGCGGGCCAGATGGGCGGCACCCGTGCGGCCAGCCCCGCACCGGCCCGCGTCGCCGCAGGTGGCAACCGCAACAGCGACCGCGACCAGCGCGGCTTCGGCAACTTCTGATCCCCCTCGGCCGCCGCCCGCACAGCGCGCGGCGGCCCCGCAACCGCCAAAAAAGGAAGACCCCATGCCTTTCAACGTGATGATCGTGGATGACGCGGCCATGATGCGCCTCTACATCGCCAGCTTCATCAAGACCCTCCCCGACTTCAAAGTGGTGGCCCAGGCCGCCAACGGTCAGGAAGCGCTCGACAAGCTGACCACCGTTCCCGACGTCGACCTCATCCTTCTCGACATCGAGATGCCGGTGATGGACGGCCTCGAATTCCTGCGCCACGCCAAGCTCAAGACGCGGGCCAAGATCTGCATGCTCTCCTCGGTCGCCGTCTCGGGTTCTGCCCATGCGGCCAAGGCGCGCGAACTGGGCGCGGATGGCGTCGTGGCCAAGCCTTCGGGCACCGTCTCGCATGACCTCGAGGAAAAGACCGGCGACGAACTCGCCCGCACCATGCGGACACTGGTGGCGGCCTGACCGCCACCTTTCGATCCCGCACCTTTCGAAACCACGCCTGACGCGGCAGCGGAAAGAAGAACGCGATGTCTGACGAGATGGACGAAATCTGGGCGCTTTACGCCGATGACGGGGCGCAGGCGCTCGACGCGATGGAAACCGCGCTCATGGCGCTTGGCGACGGCTCGGGCGATGCCGCCGACCGCGACCGGCATGTCGGCGCGCTCTTCCGCGCCGTGCATACATTCAAGGGCAATTCCCGCGTCCTCGGCCTTGCCGTGGTGGAAAGCCGCGCCCACCATTCCGAAGACCTGATCGGCCTCGTCCGCGATCAGGGCGTTCCGTGGGATGCCGAGATCAAGGAGATCCTCCTTCTCGCCGCCGACACGCTGCGCGCGATGCTGGAAGAAACCGCCGCCACCCGCGCCGATGTCGATCCTTCGTCCTCCGAGGGGTTGATGACCCAACTCCTCGACAAGATCGCCCGCTGCTCCGGCGCCACCGCCGCCGACCACGCCCCCGAGGCCGAAGAGTTCGCCGCAGCCGCCCCCGAACCCGTGGCCGAAGCGGAACCCGAACCCGTGGCCGTGGCCGAGCCCGCTCCCGAACCGGCCCCTGCCCCGAAAAAGACCAAAGCGCGCAAGGCCGAACCGGTGGCAGACCCCGCCCCCGAACCCGTGGCCGAAACCGCCCCTGCACAGGAACCCGCAGCCGCCGCCCCCGTGCCGCAGCCGGCCGAACCTCCGTCCCCCCCGGCCCCCCGCGCCCGCCGCCTTGCCGACGACCCCACCTACCGCGACATCTTCAAGGGGATGAGCGGGGATGCCCGCGCCAAGCTGCAATCGCTCTACGCCGCCTATGACACCGACCCCGAAGCCGCCCCCAAAGCGCGGCGCGAAGCCGATGGCCTGTGCCACGCCGCCAGCCAGATGGGACTCGACGACTGGGTCACGGCCCTGCAATCCTACCTTACCGGCGAAACCTCGGCCGAGGCGCTCGCCCATCTCCTCCTCCGCCTCGACGACCTGACCGATCAGGAATTCGGCACCCCCGCCGAAACCGCCCCCGACGCTTCGGACAATTTCTTCGACCAGATCCGCGGCTTCCTGTCCGAAGTCGCCAGCATGGGAACCGACTTCTCGCTCGGCGACGCGCCCGATGCCGACCGCCTCTCTGTCGCCATCGCCACGCTGCAAACCGCCGCCAAACCCTTCGGCTTCCTGCGCCTGTCGGAATCCGCAGCCCAACTCGCCCGCGCCACCAGCGCCACCGAATACCGCAGCGCCGAACTCCGCCTTTACGAGGAACTCTCCGCCGTCGAGGCCGTCATGCCCGATGCCGCCCTCGCCGCAGGCGTCTCCCCGCGCGAACTGGTGCAAAGCTGGGCCGCTGAACACGTTTTCGAAACCCTCGCCAGCCTTGAATCCACGCTCGACCGCCTGCGCACCCCCTCGTCCAACCGCGACAAGGACCACGCGCTGCTCGACCACCTCCTGCGCCTTGTCCACCACGCCTGCGCGCATTACCACATCGACACGGCAGGCCAGCTTGCCATGTCGCTGATCGACCTCTTTTCCCGCGTGCAGGCCACGGGCCTCGCCCCCGATGCGATCCTGACCCACATCGCCCGCGGCTTCATCGACACCATCGAACTGGTGTTCGACGCGCTCTACCAAGGCGAAACCCCCGACACCCAGAACCTTGAAAAGCTGTTCGAGGAAGCGGCCAACGTCTGCTTCGTGCAGGACGGGCTGATGACCGCTTCGGCCATCGAACGCCGCTTGGGCCTGCCACGCGAATTCCACCGCGTCCTTTCCCCCGAAAGCGTCCGCGCCGCGTCCGAGGCCATCGAAAACGGCCAACGCTTCTACATCATCCGCGCCGACATCAACACCGACGAAACCTTGGCCGAGGCGTTCATCGTCTGGCTCTCCTCGGGCCATGCCAAACCCATCACCAACGTCACGGTGTTTCAGGGCGAGGACACGCTCTTCGACTTCCTCATCGCCACCACGCTGGACGAGGCAAGCCTTCCCGAAGCCCTCGCCCGCATGGACGCCAGCGCCCGCAAACTGCGGATGCTGCGCGCCCTCACCGTGCTGCACGATGCCGAAGGCGAAACCGACCACACGCTTGCCGACGACACCCCCCAGCCGATGCAAAGCGGCGTGACGCCCGAAATGCTCGAATCCATCGGCGAAATCGCGGCCAGCCAGTCGATGATCAGCCACATGCTGACCGAGCTTGCCGAAGAAGACCTGATGGACTCGCTCGACGCCGTCCTGCGCAGCCACGGGCATGACTGGAAACGCGCCCGCACGCAGGTGCGCACCCTGCTCGGCGACTTTGCCACCCGCCTGCAAGAAGTCACGCAGATGGAAGCGCAGCTCGTCGGCCAACTTACCCAGCTTCAGGAAGAGACCGTCGAAATCCGCTCGCGCGCCATTTCCTCGGTCACGCGCCCGCTGGAAACCTTCGTGCAGGCCTATTCCCGCCGCAACCGGCGCGAGGCGCAGTTCTCCTGCTCGGGCGACGAACTCACGCTCGACATCACCATCCTCGAAACGCTCCGCAAACTCCTGCGCAGCCTCTTCGTCATGCGGCTCGACCTCGGCCCCGATGCGCCGCAATCCATCCACATCGCCTTCCACCGCGACGAGGAGCGCGTGCTCGCCATCATCGAAGATGACGGCGCGGTCATCGACGGCTCGCCCGTGCTGGACGAGATCCAGACCACCCTCGCCCGCTCCGGCGGCGAAATCCGCCGCGTGGCCCTTCCGACCAAGGGGATGCGCTTCCACATCTCCATGCCGCTCGCGATGGTCGTGCTCGACGGCATGGTCGTGGGGGTCAAGGGCGTGCGCTACGTCGTCCCGGTCGATGCCATCCGCATGATCCTGCAACCCGAAACCGATGTGCAATTCACCGTCTCGGCCGCCGAAGGCCAAAAGATGCTCCGCATCGCCGAGAACGAGATCGTCGCCGTCCAGCCCCTCGCCCACAGCGATGACGGCAGGCAGGGGCGTGGCGTCTATGTCGTCGTGGGCGCCCAGGGCCGCAGCGTGGCCGTTCCGGTGGACGAGCTGATCGGCCAGCAACTGGTCCTCCTGCGCCCGCTGCGCGGTGTCTTGTCCAAGGTGCAGAACATGACGGGCATCGCCCTTCTGGCGGGCGGCGACGTCGGCATGGTGGTTTCGGCCAACATGCTCTGCGCCACCGCGCGCGATACCCCGCGCAGCCCATCCTTGCGGATGTAAGCCCGCCATACCCGTCTGGCGCTGACCGAAGCATCCGTATCGGTCAGCGCCTGCACGGTTGATTTGCAACGAAATCGCACGGATTCAGGGGCCACACACAACCCCGAGTCGTGCGGCATCCGGCAGCACAGCCTCGGTCATCCACCGGCTCAGGAGGGCCGCCCGCCATGTTGACCAGTGCACCCCTCGTCCCGTCCCGCGCGGCCACGTTGCCCGCCGCTCCCGCCTCCGGCGCGACCGAAGGCGCGGATCACGAACTCGTCGTCGCCATCCTGTCGGACAACCCCGAACCCTTCACCGAGGCCGCACGTGCCGCCGGCCTCGTTCCCGACCGCGCCGATGCCGAGACCCTCTGGCTCTTGCCCGTCAACGCCCCCGACATGCTGCTGCTCGACCTTCCCGTCAAAGGCGTCACGAACAAGCGCCTTTCACTGCTCGTCGCCCAACTCTGCCGGATCTGTCCCGACCTCGTCATCATCATGTCCGACCGTAACAACGTCCACAGCACCCTCCCCCGCGATATCGAGCTGGTCCCCAGCCCCGAAGCCACGACCGAGGCGCTTTCCGAAGCCCGCCACCTGCTTTCGCCGCGCTACGCCGCACGTCCGCTCTTCTTCCACCGTCCGGCAAAACGGATGTCGCTCTTCCGCTGAACCCTTTGGTGAAGCGGTCGAAGGGGGCGGGTCGCGACTGGCGTTCGACCCGCCCCCGTTTCTTTTCCGACCCACCCGAAACCCCCTAAAATCAAGGGCTGTCCAGCCGTTCTTTCCTTCAACCACCGCATGACAGGCGGCACAGGAAAGGCTGGGCAGAATGACGTTCCTCAACGCACGCGCACAATATCGCCGCACCGACCAGAACGAGGGGCTGTCGGTCGAAAGCCCCCACGGCATCATCCTTGTCACCTTGCGCGAACTCGAACGCTCGCTGCGTGCGCTGGCCGCCGCCGAACCCGACCGCTCCTACCCCAAACTCCACCTCGACCGCGCCTTCACCGCCATCTACATCCTGCAATCCAGCCTCGATTTCGACCGCGGCGGCGAGATCGCGCTCAACCTCTTCCGCGTCTACGAATTCGCCCGCCTGCGCGTGGCCGAAGCCTTCGCCAAGGAAGCCTGCCCCCAGATGGCCGAAGCCGCGACGCATATCTCAGCCCTCCACGCCGCATGGACGGAAATGGGCGCGATGCAGCCCGGCGCCGCTCCGGCCCTCGCCGCAGGGGGCCGCGCATGACCCAGCGCATGAACGTGATCGACGGCCCCGCCGCCCTCGGCCTTGCCGTCATCGGCGGCCGTCTGGAACAGGCCATGACCCGCGCCGACATGGTCGAAGTCCTCATCGCCGCGGCCGAACTTGACCGCATGGTCCGCAGCCTCGGCCCCGTGGCCACGACCGAACAGGACCGCGCGGCCCTGGTGCGCGCGCATGACCTCGTGCTGCGCACCCTCGCCACGCTGGAAACCGAAATGCAGCGCGGCGACATCAGCCGCCGCCGCGACACACGCCTCCGCCTCGCCTATGAGGCCGCCTGAACGGCAAAAGGGCGGGCGCATCGCTGCCCCGCCCCGATCCTTTCAAGCCTGCGCCCTTGCTCAGGCCGTCTTCTCAGCCACCTTCCACCCCCGCCGCGCCAGAAGACGCAGCACCGGCAGGGACCGCGACTTCACCGGCTCGCCCGCCTCGTCGCACCAGACCACCTCGACCCGCAGCGCCGACAGATCGCCCGCACCCACCGGCACGGCGCTTTCCGTGATGTTCAGTTCAGGTTTCATCACCGTCTCCCCTGTTGTTCGCGTCCCGCGCTGCAAATCCCGTGCCGAGCTACTGCGTGACCAATCCGGTGATCAGCACTTCCTCGACCGGCGCGGGCAGTTCCTCGGTCCCGATCACCCTGTTCGCCGCATCGCGCAGCGGCGCGGGCAGCGCGGCCATCAGCGCCGCAGGCTCCGCCGTCTTGGCCACCTCGCGCTGCGCCACCTCGAGCATCGCCGCCTTGATCGCGGGCTTCATCGTCTTGACCGCCTCTTGCAGCTTCACCAGCTCTTCCAGCGACCCGCGCACCGAAACGCCCAGCGTCAGCATGACCCGTTCCGGCTGTTCGGCCACCGCCACCGCCAACTGGTCCTCCAGCGGCACGTAGACCAGCATTCCCGTCTCCTCGGGCGCGGCCTCCTCCGGCACGGGCGCAAAGGGCGGCGGCGGCGCGGGCCGCAAGGCCAGCACAGCCCCCACCCCGAACCCGCCGCCCAGCAGCAGGAACCCGACAGACGACCAGACAAGGGCAGAACGCTTCGACATGCCGCCCCTTTGCAAGCCCCGTTCCACCCGCCCCGAGCTTCGTTCCGGAAGAACGTCGGAAAATCCGCTGGCCGGTGGTGGGGAACAAGGCCACTCCCTCTGGCACAGGGCTTGCAGCGCGGGGGCGATCCTAATCTGCGGAGCCGCCCCATGCGTGTGTTGACACTGAGCCTGACCCTTGCCGCACTTGTCGGCTGCGCCTCGCATCCGCCTTCGGCCAAATCGGCCCTGCCGCTGGATGCCCGAGAACCGACGCGGACATTGGCGGCGGTAAAGGATGATCTGGATGCCGCAGACCGCCTGAACGCGCCGCGCACCGCATCGCTCCCCTCGGCACCGATGATGTTCGCCACGGCAGAGCCGTCATTGCGTGGCCTCGGCTTTGCGCAAATTTCGGGGCAGCCGGGCAAGACGCAGAACGAAAAGCGGCTGATGGCGATCCGTGCGGCGCGGGTGGATGCGATGCGCGACCTGACCGAACAGGTACACGGAGTGCGCATCTCGGCCAGCACTTCGGTGCGCGATGCGGTGGTCGCGGACGACAGCCTGAGCGCGGTCGTGCAAGGCACCCTGCGCGGGGCCAAGACGCTGCGCGTCACGGCCAAAGGCAGCGACAGCTACGAGGTAGAGATGGAACTGGACCGCCAAACCATCGCCTATATCGTGCGTGCGCTACGGGGGCGGATCTGATGCTGCGCCTGCTCCTCGCCGTCTTCCTGCTGGCCGCCGCTCCGCTGCGGGCGGGTGATCTCTGGATCGAGGCGACCGGCTTTGCCATCCAGTCCGGTGCCGAGGATGGGCCGAGCGCCAAGCGCCGTGCAGTGGCGGATGCCCTTTTGATGGCAGCGCTGTCGGGCGGGGCGGATGTGAAAGGGCATACGGTCGTGGACCGGTCGGTCGTGACCTCGGACCTGTTGATCGTGCGGCCCGTGGGGCGGGTGAAAGAGCATCGCCTGATGTCGGCGGTCAAGACCGGCGACACGTGGCAGGTGGTCGTCGAGGCGCGGGTGGGTCTTGGGCCGGATGCGGCTTGCGGTGCGCGGCGGCGGCTGGTGATCACGGCCTTTGCGCCGGACATCGAGGTGTCGCCCCATGCGCCCGCATGGGCGGAGCCTTTGGCGCAAGAGGTGGCGAACGACCTTGTGCGGCAGGTGGAGCGGCATTCTTCGGTAGAACTGGTGCGGGTGACGGACCGGCACATGTCGACCCGCAGCGCCGCGCGCGAGGCGGTGGATTACACGGTGCTGACCAAGGGGTCGGTGCGGATGGGGCCGGGCGAGCATGGGTTCGTGCCGGTGATACGGCTGGATGTGGGCGGACCCTCGCGGCGGCCCGAATTGCGGCTGGACCTGACGATGCGGCTGATCGGCGGGAATGGCGAGGAGACCCGGCAGGATGTGGCGCGCTCGGTCAAGCTGCCCGGCGTGTCGCCGCTTGGTCGCT
Organism: Paracoccaceae bacterium; assembly: GCA_027489375.1. Lineage (GTDB taxonomy): Bacteria > Pseudomonadota > Alphaproteobacteria > Rhodobacterales > Rhodobacteraceae > Paragemmobacter. Next base: position 225,609 of record JAIXZW010000013.1, read on the forward strand.
TGGCGGTGCTGGTAGAGCCGGACCGCGGGCAGATGGCGGCGAAGCTGACGGCGGGTCTGGACCGCGCGATGACGGCGTTGCTGGATGTGGAGACGTGCAAGCCCGTGCTGGCGCGGCTGGTGGTTTCGGGTCACACCATCTCTGCCCCCGTGGGGCGGCGGCAGGGGCTGACCAAGGGGTCAATCGCCTTTACCGCCGATGCGGACGGATCGACCGAGATGCTTGAGGTGGTGGGGCTGGACGCCGAAGGCGTGACCCTGCGACCGCTTGACCCGAACCGTCCTGCCAAGGCGTTTTCCAACCGTCCGGTGCGCTTCTTCGAGACAGGGGTTTGAACGATGTGGCAACTCGCCCTCGTCCTGCTGGTGCTGCCGGGCCCGTGTTTCGGCGCGGGCTGGCCCGACGGGATTTCGGGGGCCGAGGCGGGGCGTCTGGTGCGCGCGGCAATGGCCGCGTCGGGGCAACCGGCACCGGAATTCAGCGATCCCGTGCGCGGCTATCCGGCCTGCGAGGCCGATCCCGTGATCGGTCCGCGTGCGGGAAGCTGGGCCACGGCAGAGTTGCGCTGCGCTTCGCCCGTCTGGGTGCGGTCCTTGCGGACAGGTGCGGACCCTGCGGCCAGCATCGCACGCGATACGGAGGATGCGGCCAAGGGACCGATGCTGGTGACGCTGTTGAAGTCCGTCGCCAAGGGTGCCGTGATCGCGGCGGATGATGTGGGCCTCAGACCTGCGCCCACGCGGGGGGTGGCGGGTGGCTTCACCGATGCGGACATGGTGGTCGGTCGGCGCGCACGTGTCATGCTTGGCGAAGGGCAACCCGTTCTCGTGCGGCAACTCGAACCCGTCTGGCTCGTCGAAAAGGGGAACCCGCTGTCGCTGGTTGCCACCGCGGGTGGCCTGCAGGTTTCGGCCCCTGCCGAGGCGCTGGAGGACGGGCAGTTGGGCGACGTGGTCCGTGTGCGGAACCTGTCGAGCCAGCGGGAAATCAAGGCCGTGGTGACGGGTGCGAATATTGTGACCGCGCAGACTAACATGCGCTGAAGTGCGGCCGTTAACGGGCTAAACGGAGGTTTCCAAAATGGTTGATCTCATCTCCCAATCCAGCAATCGCCCGCGGATCGTGCGTCCGGGGGAAGACCTTGGTTTGCCGGTCCAGGGCACGGGAAATGGCACGGGTGCAGTGGCCGGAACCGCCGCACCCAAGGGCGACACCCTCGCGCTCAGCACCGATGCGACGGCGCTGCCCGAAGAGCTGAAGGGCGGCCCCCCCATCGACCTCGAGATCGTGGCGAAGATCAAGGAGGCGATCGCCGAGGGCAAGTATCCGATCGATCTGGAAAAGATCACGGAAAGCCTTTTTCAGGACTTCATCAACATGGTGGCCTGAAACTTGCTTAAGAGCCGTTAAGAAAGACCGAACCGGAGTAAGCCTTCCATGAACCTCGTTACCATCGCCCCGATCCTTGCCGCGCTGCTGGCCGGAACGTCTCTTGTCGCGTTTGGTCTGAAGCGCAGGGGGCGTGGAGTGGTGGCCGAGGCGGTTCCCGTGGCCGTGACCGATGACCCCGTCGACCCTGCGCTGGTGGCCGACCATCTGGCCGCACGGGTCGAAGGGATGCTGACCGCGCAGACACGGGCGCAGGCCGATGCGCTGGCCGAGTTGAAGGCCGAGATCCTCGGGCTGAAATCGGACGTGGAATGGCTGGCGGGCGAGCGGATGATCGAGCAGGCCATCGCCATGGCCCAGAGCGGGATCGAGGCCGAGGAGATCGGGCGCGAGCTTGGCATGACGCGGGACGCGGCCGAGACCATCGTGGCGTTTCGCCGGCACTGAGCGGCGGCCCTTTCGGCGAAAGATCGGGGGAGTGGGGCGTCGTCTGCGGAGGCAGGCGGCGTCTTTCGGCTTTTGGCATGGCTTTGGTGGCAGTCGTCGCGGGGGCGTCTGCCGCCCCCGTCCATCGGCAGGCCGATGGACTCCCCCTGCAGGATATTTGGGGCAAGGGGAACGGGGGAGGGCGCCCCCAGGCGGCGCGATCCGTCCCCTAGTCGGTTCGTCGCCCTAGAACAACGCCCCGCAGACCGCATCCTCCAAGCCGCCCTCGCAGAGCGAGCGCAGCGTGTCCATCGCGCGTTGTTGGGCGGCGGAGCGGTCCTCGGGGGCGAGGCGGGCGAAGGTCTTGTCGCGGGCTTGCACGGCGTTGGGGGTTTCCAGCGCGGCGGAGAGGGCTTGCCAGACGTAGGCGCCCGCGAGGTCGGGTTCGGGGAGGATGTCGGTCAGGACGAAGGAGAGTTCCAGCATCGCCCGCCCCTCGCCCGCCGTGACGCGGGGGCGGAGGTCGGCTTCGATGCGGGTGGCGATGGACTGGCGCAGCTCGGGTGTGGCGGCGTCGGCCATGCGGGCGATGAGGGCCGCGGCCTCGGGCCGTCCGGCGAGGCGGGCGCGCCAGGCCCAGTAGAGTGCCTCGGCATGGTTCTGGGGCAGGCCGCGGCCATCGTAGTAGAGGAGGGCGAGGTTGAACTGCGCCGCCGCATCGCCCGAGGTGGCGAGTGGCAGGAAGAGGGCTGCGGCGGTGCCGGTGTCGCCCGCGCGGGCGGCGGCGATGGCTTGGCTGAAAGCGGGGCTTTCTGCGGCGGCGGGGGTGTCCATCAGGGCGGCCATGAGGGCGGCCATGAGGGCGGGGGCGAGGAAGCGGCGCGTCATTTCCCGGCCATCATCACGAGTTGCAGGTAAAGCAGGCGGCGGCGGGGCGCATCGGGGGCGAGGCGTTCGTAGACCACGACCTGCGGGCGGATGGTGCCTTCGGTCACGAAGTCGATGGAGATCGTCTCGGGCAGGTGGACGCCATAGTCCGAAAGCGTGCCCTTTGGGTCCGTCTCGAACCGGAGGCGGAAGGTCTGGTCGATCCAGATGCGGGCCAGCGCACGGCCGAGGATGTCGGGGAGGAAGCGTTCGACCTGTGAGCGGTTGCGCAGATGGGTTTCGTGGCGGACGAGGTCGAAGTCCTGTCCGGGGTCGTGGCGCGGGGGCGGGCGATCCTTGGCCTCGATCCGCGGGCGCAGGACCATCGGCAGCCGCGAGATGACCGGCACGAGGGCGCGGGACATCCTTTCCTTCATCGCGGTCAACCTTTCCTCAGGGCGCGGGATTACCACGTTGGGAACGACCGGATGGTGCGGTTGTTTAGGCGGTCCCGCAGCGGTTTCGCTCTGCACCAACCGTGACCAGACCCGCATCGGGCGCGGTGGTCGGGGCGCAGGGGCATCGGGCCGCCACGGACCGGCGCAAAGTCAAAGCCCGGGCGTTTCGCCGAGGCGTCCCGACAGTGCGGCTCCGGGCAATGGCGCGTCCTGCTCCGACGCAAGGACGCCCCCGCTTGGCACGACGATTGCACACCCTGCCCCAAGACGACCAACCGACAGGGCCGCAGCGATGACTTCCACCCCGACAGGACACGACAGATGACCGACACCGCCCTTCCCCAGCGCGGCGGCCTGAAAGGCACGCTCGGCGGGCTGGCGCTGCCGGTCGGCGTCCTTGTCATCATCGCCATGATGGTGATGCCGCTGCCCGTGGTGCTGCTCGACCTGTTCTTCGTATCGAACATCCTGCTGTCGCTCGTCATCCTCATGGTCGCGCTCTACAGCTACCGCCCGCTGGATTTCTCGAGCTTTCCCAGCCTCTTGCTCATCGCCACCATCTTCCGCCTCGCGCTCAACGTCGCCTCCACCCGCGTCGTCCTGACCGAAGGCCACACCGGCCACGACGCGGCAGGCAAGGTGATCAAGGCCTTCGGGGAATTCGTCATCGCGGGCAATTTCGTCGTCGGCCTTCTGGTCTTCGTCATTCTCGTCATCATCAACATCGTCGTCATCACCAAGGGCGCGGGCCGCGTGTCGGAAGTGTCCGCCCGCTTCACCCTCGACGCCATGCCCGGCAAGCAGATGGCCATCGACGCCGACCTCAGCGCCGGACTTCTGACACCCGACCAGGCCCGCACCCGCCGCGCCGAAGTCGCGGCCGAGGCCGATTTCTACGGCTCGATGGACGGTGCCGGAAAATTCGTCAAAGGCGACGCGATGGCGGGCATCCTGATCCTTGCCATCAACATCATCGGCGGCATCCTGATCGGCACGCTCCAGCATGGCCTCACGATGGGTCAGGCCGCGCAGACCTATGTGCTGCTCTCGATCGGCGACGGCCTCGTGGCGCAGATCCCCGCGCTGCTGCTGTCCATCGCCACTGCCATCATCGTCACCCGCGTCTCCTCAAGCCACGACATGGGCGGCCTCATCGCGCGGCAGATCCACCTGCGCGCGGCATGGATGCCCGTGGCCGCCGTGCTCGGCATCATCGGCCTCGTCCCCGGCATGCCCTCCGGCGTCTTCCTCTTTGCCGCCGCCGCCGCCGCGGGCATCGCATGGTTCGGCCGCAAGGACCTGAACCCCGCCGACCCCGACGCCCCCGGCACCGATGTGATCGAAGCCGAAGGCACCGCCAAACCCTCCGAAGGCATCACCGCCGAGGACGTGGCCGACCACGCCCCCGTCTCGCTCCAGATCGGCTATGGCCTGATCCCGCTCGCGGGCGAAGGCGGCGGCGCGCTCGTCACCCGCATCACCGCCATCCGGCGCGAGGTGTCAAAGGCGATGGGCTTCGTCGTTCCCGGCGTGCGCATCCGCGACGACCTGACGCTGAACCCCAACCAATACCGCATCCGCGTGGGACAGGTGATCCGTGGCGAGGATGTCGTCTACCCCGACCGCAAACTTGCCATCCCCGGCGCAGGCTCGGCCCGCAAATTGAAGGGGATCGAGGTCAAGGACCCCTCGTTCGGTCTCGACGCCGTCTGGATCCTGCCCCACCAACTGGCCGAGGCCGAGGCCGACGACCACGTCGTCGTCGAACCTGAATCCGTGATCGCCACGCACCTTTCCCAGCTTCTCTACAAACACGCCGCCGACCTGATCGGCCCCGACGATGTGCAAGTGCTCTTGGACACGCTCGCCCGCGTCTCGCCCACGCTGGTGAACGCGGTGGTCCCCAAGCTCGTGCCGCTGCACACCGTCACGGGCGTCCTGCGCACGCTTCTGTCCGAACGTATCCCGATCGGCGACCTGCGCCGCATCCTCGAAGGTCTGGCCGAACTCGCGAGCCGCAACCTCTCGGCCCCCGACATGGCCGAAGCCCTGCGCCCCATGCTCGTGCCGCTGCTTCTGCAACAGATGACCCCGATCAACACCCCCCTGCCGCTGGTGACGCTCGAGCCGGAACTGGAACAACTCCTCATCCGCGCCCGCCGCCCCGGCGACGAGGGGCTGGTGATCGACAACGGCCTTGCCGGAACCATCGTCAAATCCCTGTCGGACGCCTTCGAAGAGGCAACGGGCAACGGCAAGCAGGCCGTGCTGATCGTCGCCACCCAACTGCGCCGCAGCCTTGCCGCCTTCCTGCGCCCGCACCTGCCCGATGCCATCGTCCTCGGCATCGCCGAACTTCCCGAAACCCGCAAGGTCGAGGTCGTGGCCTCCATCGGCGGGCAAAGCCAACTGCCGAAACTGGGGGGCTGATCCATGACCGCCATCACCGTCCGCGCCGCAACCAGCCAGAAAGCGATGGAGGAAATCCTCCGCCGCCTCGGCCCCGATGCGCTGATCCTCTCGACCCGCAAGATCGACGGCCAGTATGAAATCCGCGCCTCGGGCGATGGCGTCGACATGGACCCGCCCGAAGCCGAGACCGCCGAGGCCCCCGTCAAAGCCCCGCTCCGCGCCACCCGCGAAGCGCCCTCCTTCGAGCGCAGCTTCCGCGCCGCCACCCTCGCCCCGCGCAAGACGGCGGCGAGCGGCGACCCGCATGCCGCCCTCGCCCGCCGCGTCTTCTATCCCGAAGGGCTGGAAGAACCCATCGCCCCGCGCGTCGTCATCCTCGGCCCGCCCGGTTCGGGCAAGTCGATGCTGGCCGCCCGCATGGCCGCCCGCATCCTGCACACCGACCGCCGCCTGCAACCGCGCCTGATCGCCCCCGCCCCCGGCCTGCTTCTGCACGAAGACCGCCTGCGCGGCTGGGCGCGGCTCATGGGTCTGCGGCTGGACCGCCCGACCGTGCAAGAGGCGCTGATGATGGAAACCGGCGACCCCGCCTTTCCCGAAATCTTCGACCTCTCCGATGCGGGCGACCACACGCCCGACCTCGCCGCGCGTCTGATCGACAGCGACGATGCCGAACTGGTCCTCTGCATCCCCGCAGGCACCAACCCCGCCCTGACCGCGCGCCTCTGCCGCGACTGGGCCGCCTATCAGCCCACGGTCTGCCTCACACGGCTCGACCTGTGGGAACCCGAAATCGCGGAACTCGAAGCCATCGCCGACGCGGGGCTGAAAGTCTCGCTCGTCACCAACGGCACCGGCCTGATCGGCACCCTCCGCCGCCCCTCCGCCCACGACCTGCGCGACTGGTCGGGCGCCTGGGCCGCGCAACAGGGGATCGCCGCAGAATGACCCGCCGCACGATCCGGCCCACGCCCCGTTTCCCCGTTCCCTCCTGCGTATCCAGCACGAAAGGGCAATACTGATGCTCGCCAAACGCTATCCCGAACAGGAAGGCCCCTCGCCCGACAAGCTGGTCCGCAGCCACATGGACCTTGTGCGCAAGATCGCATGGCACATGCACGGCCGCGTCGGCCGCATGGCCGAGGTCGAGGATATGCTGCAAGTGGGCTACATGGGCCTTGTCGATGCCGCCCAACGCTACACCCCGCGTCAGGGGGCCAGCTTCGCCTCCTACGCCGCCATCCGCATCCGCGGGTCGATCATCGACTTCCTCCGCGCCTCCTCCTCGCTCTGCCGCGCCACCATCGTGATGCAGCAAAAGAAACGCGCCACCGTGCTGAAGCTGGAACAGCAGCTCATGCGCGCGCCGGAAAAGGGCGAGATCGCCGCCGACATGGGCATCACCGTATCCGAGCTCGAAGACTGGGAAACCCAGTTCGGCGCCTCCTCCATCAAATCGCTGGACGAGGTCTATTCCGACCACTCCATGCTCTTTTCCGATTCCAACCGCACCGTCGAAGACCAGATGCAGGCCGACCAGATGCGCGGCATGCTCCGCCGCGCTTTGGGCCAGTTGCCGGAACGCGAGGCGATGGTCCTGCAACTCTACTTCGTCGAGGAACTCAACGTCTACGAGATCGCCGACATCCTCGGCGTGACCACAGGCCGCGTCAGCCAGATCAAGAAAGCCGCCGTCACCCGCCTGCGCGACGCCATCCGCGAGATGGAGGGCGACGACTGATCATCCGCCCTGCCACAGGCGGACCGACTCCATCGGGTAGACCAGCATCAGGATGTTGAGGGTGAGGCCATCACGGATGAGGAAGGTGGTCGCAGCCTCGAAAATCAGGATCAGTGCGACCGAAACCCAAAGCGGCACGCGGCGGGCGATGAGGAAGCCAACGATCATCGCCGTAATGTCGGCGGTCGAGTTGAGGACAGAGTCGCCGTAATAGTCGAGCGAGATGGTCACGGCGCGGTAACGGTCGATGATGATCGGCGAGTTTTCGAGAAGTTCCCAAGCGGCCTCGACCCCTGTGGCGATGGTCAGGCGCCAGTCGAAGGGGATGCGGCGGGCGACGAGCCAGAGCGCGGCGTAGAAGAGCAGGCCGTGGATGATGTGGCTGGGGGTATACCAGTCGGTGAGGTGTTGGGAATTCTCGGAAGAGAAGACGACACCGTGCCAGAGCTTGACGTAACCGCATGTGCAGATCGGCACGCGGCCCATGAGCCAGAGCGTCAGGGCAGTCGCGCCGAGGAGGACGGCGGTCAGGGCATGGGGCAGGCGGATGTCGCGTATCATGCGGCCAAGGAAGCATGGCACGCGGGGCTTGGCAATTGTCCGATGCGGCTTAGCTTTGGCGGGAAGCGGAGGGTGCGCGATGGCGGGGAAATACGGGCCGGGCAAGGGCGAGTTGCAGTTCCGTGCGGTGTTTTCCGTGCTGGGCTTGCTCGCCGTGGGCGTGCTGGTGGCGGTGCGCGGCGTGCCCAAGGGGCCGGGGCTGGTCGAGGTGTTCGGGATCGCGCTCTTGTTCTTTGCCGGAACGCTGGTCCATTCGCTTTGGCGGCTCAGGGCTTTAGCGCAACGCGGCCCTGATCGGTAAGCACGAAGACATCGCGCCCTTCGATCACGATGGCGGTGAGCGGGCCACCATAGGCGGCGCTTGAATCGATGTTCACGCGGTTGCCGTAATGGGTGGCGTGGTCGAGCGCGGTGTGGCCGTGGACGACGAGGAAGCCGTGGTCGCGCGGATCGTCGAGGAAGCCTGCGCGGATCCAGACAAGGTCGGTTTCGGATTGCTCGGCCATCGGGACGCCGGGGCGGATGCCTGCGTGGACGAAGACCACCTCGCCCCGTTGCAGCCAGACGGGGCGGCTGTCGATGAAGTCGAGATGCGCCTGCGGCACGGCGGCGACGGCTTCGGCATGGACGGGGGCGAGGGGGCGGTCGGCAGGGCTCCGGACACCGTAGGAGGCAAGGGTTGCTGCCCCGCCCAAGCGGGGGTGGAGCCACGAGAGTTCCGAGCGCAGCCCTTCGTCATGGTGGTGGATGTCGCGGATGAAGCCCGTGAACATGCGGTCGTGGTTGCCCTTGAGCACCTGCCACGGCGCGCCTTGCGCCATGCCGTCGATCAGGTATTGCACCACGCCGCGACAGTCGGGGCCACGGTCCACCAGATCGCCCAGATGGATCACGGGGGCATCGCCCGTGCCGTGGGCGGCGCGGTCTGCCGCGATGCGGTCATGCGCGGCGCGGAGCAGGTCGATGTGGCCGTGGATGTCGCCGATGGCGTAGGTGATCATGGCCTGTCCGTGGGTTCTGGCTGAAAGCGCCGGGGGTTTCACACCCCCGGACCCCCGTGGGATATTTCAGAACAGATGAAGGGGAAAGGGGCGAGGGTTTCCCCCGCCCCCCCTGTTTCGTCAGGCGACGTCGAATTCCAGCGGTTTGACCTGCTGGAACATGCCGGTGGCTTCGAGCGTATCGACGACCTTGGGGTCGATCGGCTGGTCGAGGTAGAGGATGGCGATGGCATCCTGACCCACGCCGGAGCGGCCCAGGGTGAAGTTCGCGATGTTCACGCCGTTCTTGCCCATCGTCATGCCGAGAAGGCCGATGATGCCCGGAACGTCCTCGTTCGTGGTGTAGAGCATGTGCTGGCCGATTTCGGCGTCGATGTTGATGCCCTTGATCTGGATGAAGCGCGGTTTGCCGTCCGAGAAGCAGGTGCCCGCGACCGACCGTTCGCGGCTGTCCGTGACCATCGTGACCTTGATGTAGGCATCGAAGGTGCCGGTCTTGTCCTGACGGGTGGTCGAGATCTGGATGCCGCGCTCTTTCGCCACGATGGGGGCGGAGACGAGGTTCACGTCGGGGTTCGAGGCCTTCATCACGCCGGCGATGACCGACTGGTTCAGGGCGGCGAGGTTCATGTCGGCCACGGCCCCGTCGTAGAGGATGTTGATGGCCTTGATCGGTTCGTCCGTCATCTGGCCGATGAACGCGCCGAGGTGGGCGGCGAGTTTGACCCACGGCCCCATGACCGCGGCTTCTTCCGCCGTGACGTTGGGCATGTTCAGCGCGTTCTGCACGGCCCCCGTGAGCAAGTAGTCGGACATCTGTTCGGCCACTTGCAACGCCACGTTTTCCTGCGCTTCGGTGGTCGATGCGCCCAGGTGCGGGGTGCAGACCACGTTGGGCATGTTGAAAAGCGGGTTGTCGGTGGCGGGTTCGGTTTCGAACACGTCCAGCGCCGCGCCTGCGACATGGCCGGATTTCAACGCCTCGACCAGCGCCGCTTCGTCGATCAGGCCGCCACGGGCGCAGTTGATGATGCGCACGCCCGCCTTCGTCTTGGCGATGTTCTCGGCCGAGAGGATGTTGCGCGTCTTGTCGGTCAGCGGGACGTGCAGGGTGATGAAATCGGCGCGGGCGAGGAGGTCGTCGAGTTCGACCTTGGTCACGCCGAGTTGGCGGGCGCGTTCGTCCGAGAGGAAGGGATCGTAGGCGACGACCTTCATCTTCAGCCCTACCGCGCGGTCGCAGACGATGCCGCCGATGTTGCCCGCGCCGATCACGCCGAGGGTTTTGTTGAAGAGTTCCACGCCCATGAATTTGGATTTCTCCCACTTGCCCGCGTGGGTGGAGGCGTTGGCTTCGGGGATCTGGCGGGCCACGGCGAACATCATGGCGATGGCATGTTCGGCGGTGGTGATGGAGTTGCCGAAGGGCGTGTTCATCACGATGACGCCCTTTTTCGACGCCGCCGGAATGTCGACGTTGTCGACGCCGATCCCCGCGCGGCCCACCACTTTCAGGTTGGTGGCGGCGGCGAGGAGCTTTTCCGTCACCTTGGTCGCCGAGCGGATGGCGAGGCCGTCGTATTGGCCGATCAGCTTTGCCAGCTCGTCCTTGTCCTTGCCGAGTTTGGGGAGGTAGTCCACCTCGACCCCGCGGTCGCGGAAGATCTGGACGGCGGTTTCGGAGAGTTCGTCGGATACGAGAACGCGGGGGGCCATTGGGGGCTCCTGTCAGATGAATGTTTGGGAGAGGAAAGCGCGCACCGTGTAGGGTGCGCACTTGCTGCGCACCTTATGCCGCTTGGGCCTGTGCGGCGATTTCGGCCTCGAAGGCGTGGGCGATCCACGGCATCAGGGCGGCGACATCGGCGGTTTCCACCGTCGAGCCGCACCAGATGCGAAGGCCTGCGGGGGCGTCGCGGTAGGCGCCGATATCATAGGCCACGCCCGCCTTTTCCAGCCGTTTTGCCACCGCCTTGGCGAAGGCTTCGCCGTCCTTGATGCGCGGGTCGGTGAATTTGAGGCAGACCGAGGTGGTGGAGGCGATTTCGGGCGTTTCCGCCAGATTGGCGATCCACGGGTTCGCGGCGCAGAAATCCCAGACGGTTTTCGCGTTGGCTTCGGCGCGGGCGATCAGGGCGGGAAGGCCGCCGATGGATTTCGCCCATTTCAGCGCGACAAGGTAATCTTCGACCGCGAGCATGGAGGGGGTGTTGATGGTTTCCCCCGTGAAGATGCCCTCGATCAGTTTGCCCTTGGCTGTGAGACGGAAGATTTTCGGCAGCGGCCATGCGGGGGTGTAGCTTTCCAGCCGTTCGACCGCGCGGGGCGAGAGGATCAGGACGCCATGCGCGCCCTCGCCCCCCAGCACCTTTTGCCAGGAGAAGGTGGTGACGTCGAGTTTGCTCCACGGCAGGTCCATCGCGAAGGCGGCAGAAGTGGCGTCGCAGATGGTAAGGCCTTGGCGTGTATCGGGAATTGCCTTGCCGTTCGGGACGCGGGCGCCCGAGGTGGTGCCGTTCCACGTAAAGACGACATCGGCGTCGAAGTTGACGGTGGCGAGGTCGACGATCTGGCCGTAGGGGGCTTTTTTGACGACGGCGTCGAGTTTGAGTTGCTTGACGACGTCCGTCACCCACCCTTCGCCGAAGCTCTCCCATGCGAGCATTTCGACCGGGCGGGCGCCGAGGAGGGACCACATCGCCATTTCGACCGCGCCGGTGTCCGAGCCGGGGACGATGCCGATGCGGTAGTCGGCGGGGACGTTCAGGATTTCACGGGTGAGGTCGATCGCTTCTCTCAGCTTCGCTTTGCCGACGGCGGCGCGGTGCGAGCGGCCAAGGGGCGCGTCGGCAAGCAGGTCGAGCGAGAAGCCGGGGATTTTGGCGCAGGGGCCAGAGGAAAAGCGCGGGTTTGCCGGGCGCTGTGCCGGTGCGGTCAGGTCGGTCATGGTATCCTTCCAGATATTTGCCCTTCGGTGGGGAAGGGTGTCCCGCTGTCGGGATTAGCGGGGCGGGCGGGGTGGCACAAGCTGGAAAATCGTCGTAAAGCGCCGCATCGTCGCGTGAAAGCGACCCTTCTGTTCACTATCGGAAACATCCATGTTCATCGCCACCTTGCTGACCAACCCCGCCCGCCCGATCCTTGACCGTGCCACGGTGGAGGCGTTGCGCAATGCCTGGGGCGGGGGGGATGCGGTCTGGCTGGACCCCGGCGTGGCGGCGGAATTTCCCGTGGAGTCAATGCCTTTGGGCCGGTGGGAGGCTTGGGAAGGGTTGCAGGCGCTGGGGGTCGATCTGGTGGTGCAGCCCGCCGAGGGGCGGAAAAAGCGGGTGCTGCTGGCGGATATGGACAGCACCATGATCGAGCAGGAGTGTATCGACGAGCTGGCCGACGAGGCGGGGGTGGGGCCAAGGGTGGCCGAGATCACACGCCGCGCGATGAATGGCGAGCTGGACTTCGAGGCGGCGCTGCGCGAGCGGGTGGGGTTGCTGAAGGGCTTGCCCGTGGCGGTGATCGGGCGGGTGATCCGCGACCGGATCACGCTGATGCCGGGAGGGCGCGAACTGGTGGCGACGATGCGCGCCAATGGTGCCTATGCGGCGCTGGTGTCGGGGGGGTTCACGGCGTTCACGGCGCAGATCGCGGGGGTGTTGGGGTTTGACGAGAACAGGGCCAACACATTGATTTCAAACGGGGAAACCCTGACGGGCGAGGTGGCGGAGCCAATCCTTGGCAAACAGGCCAAGGTGGATGCGCTGGTGGATATCACCCAAAGGTTGAACCTGCGCGAGGACGAGGTGCTGGCCGTGGGGGACGGGGCAAACGACCTTGGCATGTTGAAACGCGCGGGCGCAGGCGTGGCGCTGCATGCCAAGCCCGTTGTGGCGGCGGAATGTGACATCCGTATCAATCATGGCGATCTGACCGCGCTTTTGTTCATCCAGGGCTACGCCCGCGAAGACTTCGTATCTTGACCTCATCGGCAGAGCATGCGGCAAGGGCGTGAAGGCGCGGTAAACGGGTCGCGCGCAGGACGGGGTTTTCGGCATGTTCGAGGTTTTGCCGCATGTGGCGATGCTGCTGGTGCTGGCGGCGTTTTGCGCCGGTTTTGTCGATTCCATCGCGGGCGGTGGCGGGTTGATCGCGGTGCCTGCGCTGCTGCTGGCGGGGGCTTCGCCCCTTGAAACATTGGCCACGAACAAGTTGCAGGGGACGTTCGGGGCGGCGACCGCGACGATCAGCTATGCGCGGGCGGGACATGTGCGGCTGCGCGATCAGGCCGGAATGGCGCTGGTGTCGGCAGGGTTCGGGGCGGCGGGGGCGATGGTCGCGCATCTGGTTCCGGCGGACGTGTTGCGGATCGTGATGCCGGTCGTGCTTGTGGCTGTGGCGGCTTTTTTCGCGTTCAAACCGGGACTTACCGACAAGGACCGCGTGCAGCGGATGAAGCCTGCGATTTTTGCCGTGACCGCCGTTCCGCTGATTGCGGCCTATGACGGGTTCTTCGGGCCGGGGACGGGGTCGTTCTTCATGCTCGGCTTCGTGCTGCTGGCGGGCTATGGCGTACTGAAGGCCACCGCGCATACGAAGCTTTTGAATTTCGCAAGCAATATCGGCAGCTTGGCTATCTTCATCCCCTCGGGCGCGACGTGGTGGGCGGTGGGGTTTGCGATGGCTTCGGCGCAGGTTCTGGGGTCCGCGCTCGGGTCGCGGCTGGCGATGCGGGCGGGGGCGAAGCTGATAAAGCCGCTGCTTGTGGTGACTTCGACGGGAATGGCGGCGCGGTTGATCTGGCAGGTCTGGGCCGGCTGAAACCGCGAGTCAAGGATGCACAGGTGATGCAGACACGGGCGCGCATTCCTTAACGCGCAGGTAAGTCCTGCACCGTCTCAGGCCGCCCAACCCGCCCCCTGCATTTCGCGCAGGCGCGAGGCGGTGCGTTCGAATTCGAAGGCGCCGGTTCCTTCGAGGTAGAGCCGTTCGGGGATATCGGCGGCAGAGCAGACAAGGCGGACGCGGGCTTCGTAGAGCGCGTCGATCAGGGTGACGAAACGCTTCGCCTCGTTGTAGTTCGACGATGACAGTTGCGGGATGTCTTCGAGGATGAGCACGCGCACGGCTTCGGCGATGGCGAGGTAGTCGGCGGGGCCGAGCGGTTGGGCGCAGAGGTCCCAGAAGGTGGCGCGGGCAACCCCGTTGGCGCAGCGCGGCAGGCTGATTTCGCGGCCATTGACGGGCAGGCGCATCGGTTCACCGCCCGCGCCACCGGTAAGGTCGGACCAGATGGCGTCGATCTGGGGGCGGACCTTGCCTGCGGGGTGGAAGTAGACCTGCGCGCCGGACAGGCGGTGCTGGCGGTAGTCGGTCGGGCTTTCCAGATGCCGGACGGTGAAGCGGGCGTTCAGAAGGTCGATGAAGGGCAGGAAGAGCGCGCGGTTGAGGCCGTTCTTGTACAGGTCCTCGGGCGGGCGGTTCGAGGTGGTGACGATGACGACACCCGCCGCGAGCAGTTTTTCGAAGAGCCGCCCCACGACCATCGCATCGGTGATGTCGGTGATCTGCATTTCGTCGAAGGCGAGAAGGCGCGTGTCCTTGGCGATGCTTTCGGCCACGGGGGCGAGGGGGTCTTCGACTCCGGTTTTTCGTGCCTCGTGCATCCCTTTGTGGACGGATTGCATGAAGGCGTGGAAATGGACGCGGCGCTTGGCGGCGATGTCGGTCGCTTCGGTAAACAGGTCCATGACCATCGACTTGCCACGCCCGACCCCGCCCCAGAGGTAAAGCCCGTTCGGCGGCGTGATCGGCTTGGCGAAAAGGCCCGCGAACAGGCCGACACGGCGGGTGGCGTTGGCTTCGAGCCATGCGCGCAGGGGTTCGAGATCGGCCAGAACCGCATGCTGCGCCGGATCGGGGCGCAGGGTTCCGGCGGCGATGCGGGCTTCGTAGATCTCGGTCAATGTCGGTCGCATACCGTTGTATACCGTGCTTTTCGGGCTTCGGGAAGCGGGGGACTAAAGGTCGTGCGGGTTGTGCCGTTCTTCTGCGGGTAGAAACCGATGGGGGACCGGCATGGCTGGGGCGCAGATATACGGGGTGAAGGCGGTCGAGGCAGAGGCGGCGGCACCGCGGATCGTATCGGCTGCGGATCATGCCGCCCTTGCCGAACTGGCGCGGGCGATTTCGGGGGCAAGCGGGGCGTGCATCCGGCTGGCCGATGGCGCGGGGGCGCGGGTGATGTTCCATCCCGCCCGCGACGGCGTGACCGACCTGCCCGCGGCCTTTCTGACGGGCGAAGGCGCGGGGGCCGACCTGTCGGCGCTGCCCGATGTGCAATTCTGGGCGAGCTTTCCGTTGCGCGATGCATCGGGGCGCGTGCTCGGGCTGCTCGGGGTGATGGACGACAAGCCGCGGGCGCTGTCGCAGGGGGTGATCCGGCAGTTGCAACTTCTGGCGAATGTGCTGGCAGCGCAGGTGGTGATGGCGGAAAGCGCGGTGCGGATGGTGGCGCGGCGGACGCTGAAGCTGATCGAGGATGTGGTGGAGGTGGATGATGCCGCCGCCTCGCCCGTGCTGCGGGGCCTGTTGCGCTTTGCGGCTGGAGAAGTGCCGAACAGCACCGAGGCGATGGCGCTGCGAATCGCCGGTCTGGCCGAGGCGAAGGGGGGCAAGCTGGAGCTGACGCCCGTGGCCGAGGGGATTTTGGCGCAGCAGGGCATCGCTGCCGCCGCGCCGGTCGAGGTGGTCGAGGATGCGCCGCCCGCGCCTGCCGCCGAATTCGCGCCGATGGCGCGGCTGCGGATCGGGGTGGAAAGCTTCGACATCGCGCGGGCCGAGGCGCTGGATGCGCTGGGCTTTCGGGTGACGGGGTCGAATGGCGACTGGCGCGTGTTGCAGAACGGGCTGGAAGAGGGCTGGCCCGAGATCATTGCCGAGGTGCTCAAGGCCACGCGGGATGTGGTGATGGAATATGTGCGGATGCATATGATCCACGAGCGCGACGTGGCCCTGCCCGAGGGGCAGTATCACTATGACCTTTACGGCATGGGCTGGACGGTGCGCGGCACGCCGGAGCATGCCGAGGTCAGCCTGAACGGGGCCGACTGGGCGGTGTTCGATGCAAGCGGCGTGGCGTGGGACAGCCCGCGCGATCTGTCGGCGCGGGCGGCCCTTGCCGGATATCCCGATATCGGCGAGCGGATCGGGGGCGATGTGCACGAATGGTGCAAGCGTCTGGCCGCAGGGTCCGAGGTGGTGCCGGTTTTCTGACGCCACGCCACGGCGTGAAAGACCCGCGCGGGGGATGCCCCGTCGCGGGCTTTTTCGTTTGGCGGCAAGGGGTTTGATCTGGATCAGCGCGGCGGCGGCCTTGGCCGTGGCAGTGTGGCGGGGTGGGGTTCGGCCGGTTTGATATTTACATATTCGTATAATCATATATGTTGGGCCGAAAGATGGAGACCGCGCCATGACAAGAAGTCTGATCCTTTCCCTTATGCTTGGCCTTGGTGCCACGCCGTTGCTGGCCGAAACGGTGGTGCTTGCGCCCGTTCAGGTGACGGACTGGAAGGCGGTTTACGGGCGGATCGAGGCGCGGGACAGGGTGCCTGCGCGGGCGCGGATCGGCGGCGTGCTGGTCGAATTGTCGGTGAGCGAGGGCGATGTGGTGGCCGAGGGGCAGCCGCTGGCGCGGATCGTCGATGACAAGCTGGCGTTTCAGGTGTCGGCGCTCGAGGCGCAGCGGGCGGCGGTTGCGGCGCAGTTGGAAAACGCCAAGGCCGAGGTGAAGCGCGGCGAGGATTTGCTGAAGCAGGGTGTGACCACGGCGCAGCGGCAGGATGCGTTGCGCACGCAGGCCGATGTGCTGGCGGGGCAGCTTGCCGCCATCGAGGCGCAGGCGCAGGTGACGCGGGCCAGTCAGGCCGAGGGGGTCGTGCTGGCCCCTGCGGCGGGGCGGGTGCTTGACGTGCCGGTGTCGAAAGGGGCTGTGGTCATGGCGGGCGAGGCTGTCGCCACGCTTGCCGTGGGCGGGTCGTTCCTGCGGCTGGCTGTGCCGGAGCGGCTGGCGGGGGCACTGCGCGAGGGGGATGCGATCGAGATCGGGGGTATGGAGGACGGGACACTCGCCAAGGTCTATCCGCTGATCGAGAACGGGCGCGTGGTGGCGGATGTCGAGGTGCCGAAACTGCCCGACGGCTTTGTCGATGCGCGGGTGCTGGTGCGTCTGCCCGTGGGCAGCCATGCGGCGCTGGTGGTGCCGGAGGCGGCCATCGTGACGCGGGACGGGCTGGATTTCGTGGCGGTCGAGGGGGCTGCGGGCGCGGAGTTACGCGCCGTGGTGCCGGGGAGCCGTGAAGGCGGGATGGTGGAAATCCTGTCGGGGCTGGTCGCGGGCGACCGGATCGTGACGGATGCGGGGGCGGGCAATGAGTGACGCCCGTCTTGGCATCGCGGGGCGGTTGACGAAGGCGTTCATCGCCTCGTCCTTGACGCCTTTGTTCATTCTGGCGGCACTGGCGGCGGGGCTGGTCGCGCTGGGTGCCCTCCCGCGCGAGGAGGAGCCGCAGATTTCGGTGCCGATGGTGGATATCCACGTCGCGGCGCCGGGGTTGAAGGCGGAAGATGCGGTGAAGCTGGTGACGGAGCCGCTCGAGGTGATCGTCAAGGGCATCGCGGGCGTCGAGCATGTCTATTCGCAGACGCGGGACGATGGCGCGCTGGTGATGGTGCGCTTTGCGGTCGGCACGCGGTCGGAGGATGCGATCCTGCGGGTGCATGACAAGGTGCGCGCCAATATCGACCGCCTGCCCGTGGGAATCCCCGAGCCGCTGATCGTGGGGCGGGGGATCGACGATGTGGCGATTCTGGCTGTTACCTTGTCGGGCAAGGCGGGAAGCGGGGTCGGGGCGAATGACCTGACCCGCATCGCGCGGGCCTTGCAGGCCGAGGTGGCCAAGACCGAGGATGTCGGCCTGACCTATCTGGTGGGCGAGGCGCATGAGGCGATCCGCATCGCGCCGGACCCCGACCGGCTGGCGCTTTATGGCGTGACGCTCCAGCAATTGGCCGGAAAGGTCGCGCAGGCGAACCGGACGCTTAACACGGGCAAGTTGCGGGACGGGGGCGAGCAGGTCGATCTGGTGGCGGGCCAGACGCTGACCGCTCCGGCCGAGATTGCGAACCTGCTGATCACCACGCGGGACGGGCGGGCGGTCTATGTGTCCGATGTGGCCGATGTCTCTTATGTGCCGGATACGGGCGAGGCGATTGTCTCGAACGTGACCAAGGGCGAGGGCGGGATCGTCCGCAGCCCTGCCGTCACCCTTGCCGTGGCGAAGCGGGCGGGGGCCAATGCGGTCGTCGTGGCCGAGGCCGCGCTTAGCCGGATCGAGGCGCAGGAGGGGCGGATCATCCCCGACAGTGTCGCCGTGACCGTGACGCGGGATTATGGCGAGACGGCGAATGAAAAGGCCAACGAGCTCTTGTTCCATCTGGGGCTGGCGACCGTGTCGATCATCGTTCTGGTCGTGCTGGCGATCGGTTGGCGCGAGGGGGTGGTGGTGGCCATCGTCATTCCGGTGACGATCCTGCTGACGCTCTTTGCAAGCTGGATCATGGGCTACACGCTGAACCGCGTGAGCCTGTTCGCGCTGATCTTCTCCATCGGGATTCTGGTCGATGACGCGATTGTGGTGATCGAGAATATCGCGCGGCACTGGGGGATGAAGGACGCGCGGGCGCGGGCGCAGGCGGCCATCGACGCGGTGGCCGAGGTGGGGAACCCGACCATCGTGGCCACCCTGACGGTGGTGGCGGCGCTTCTGCCGATGCTCTTCGTGAGCGGGTTGATGGGGCCGTATATGTCGCCGATTCCGGCCAATGCCTCGGCCGCGATGGTGCTTTCGTTCTTTGTCGCGGTGATCATCACGCCGTGGCTGATGGTGAAGATCGCGGGGAAGGCGAAGCTTTCCCATGCGGCGCATGGCGGCTGGATGGAGCGGGGCTATGCGGCGGTGGCGGGGCCGGTGCTGGCGACGAAGCGGCGCAGTCTGTGGTTCCTGCTGGCGGCGGCGGGGTTGTCCTTCGGCTCGCTCGGGTTGCTTTACACGCAGCATGTGACGGTGAAGCTGCTGCCCTTTGACAACAAGTCGGAGCTGTCGGTGATGATCGACATGCCCGAGGGGGCGGCGGTCGAGGCGACGGATCGCGTGTCGCAGGAGATTGCGGCGGTCGTGCTGGCGATGCCCGAGGTGACATCGGTGCAGACCCATGCGGCCACTGCCTCGCCCGCCAATTTCAACGGGTTGGTGCGGCATTCCTATCTGCGGGTGGACCCGAACCTTGGCGAGATGGCGGTGAACCTGCTGCCCAAGGGCGAGAGGGACCGGACGAGCCACGAGATCGCCCTAGACATCCGGCAGAAGATCGCGGCGCTGGGGTTGGATGCGGGGATTTCGGTCAAGGTGGTGGAACCGCCGCCCGGCCCGCCGGTGATGGCGACCCTGCTGGCCGAGGTTTACGGACCCGATGCCGCCACACGGCGGGCCACGGCGGCGCTGGTGGAAAATGCCTTCCGGTCGGTGCCGTTCATCGTGGATGTGGACAACAGCTACGGGGTGCAGGCGCGGCGGCTGCGGGCCACGGTGTCGACCGACGATCTCGACTTTTTCGGGGTGCAGGAGCAGGACGTCTTCGACACCATCGCCGCGCTGAACGGCGGGCAGGTGGTGGGCTATTCGCATCGCGGCGAGGGGCGCTATCCGATCCCGCTGATGCTGCAACGGCCCAAGGGCGAGCGGGTGCTGGACGAGCGTTTCCTGACCACGCCCATCCCCGCCAACACCCTGCCCGGATCGCGGGGGGTGGTGGAGTTGGGCGATGTGCTGCGGGTGGCCGAGGAGCCTGCCTCATTCCCCGTCTTCCGCCACAACGGGCGCGAGGCGGAAATGGTGACGGCGGAACTCGCAGGGGATTTCGAGGCGCCGCTTTACGGGATGCTGGCCGTGGGCAAGGCGCTGGAGGGGCAGGCAGGCGCGCCGGAGATCGCGCTGCATGGCCAGCCGGATGATGAGACGCGCCCCGTGCTGCTGTGGGATGGCGAGTGGGAGGTGACATGGGTCACGTTCCGCGACATGGGCGCGGCCTTTGGCGTGGCGCTGCTGGGCATCTACATTCTCGTGGTGGCGCAATTCGGGTCGTTCAAGCTGCCCTTGGTGGTGCTGACGCCGGTGCCGCTGACCTTCCTTGGGATCATGTTCGGGCATTGGCTGTTCGGCGCGCCGTTTTCGGCAACGTCGATGATCGGCTTCATCGCGCTGGCGGGGATCATCGTGCGCAACTCGATCCTGCTGGTGGATTTCATCCGCGGCGAGGGGGCGGTGACGGTGGAAAGCCTGATCCGTGCGGGGACGATCCGGTTCAAGCCGATCTTCCTGACCGCCGTGGCCGCGATGATCGGGGCGGCGGTCATTCTGGCGGACCCGATCTTTCAGGGTCTGGCGATCTCGCTGTTGTTCGGGCTGCTGACCTCGACCCTGCTGACGGTGCTGGTCATTCCGGCGATCTATCGGGTGTTCAGGACATGACCGAAGGGCAACAGGCTACGTCGCGGGCGGGGATTGCGGGGTTCGGGGGGGCGAAAGCGCCCTTGGACGCCCGCGCCCCGACCGAGGCTGCGGAAACGGTCGGGGGCTGACCCCGACCCGTGCGGGGGGCGGCGGTCGCCCCCCGTTTCAAGAAGGAGAGAGACCATGACGTTAGATCGTTCGGTATTGCTGTTCGCAGGTGTGATGGTGCTGCTGTCGGTGGCGCTGACGGCGTGGGTTTCGCCGTGGTTCGTGCTGCTGACCGTGTTCATCGGGCTGAACCTGATCCAGTCCTCGTTCACGGGGTTCTGCCCCGCCGCGATGGTGTTCCGCGCCTTGGGTGCCAAACCGGGCTGCGCCTTTAAGTGACGGGGTTCGATCCGGCCGGAGATGCCGTGGCCGCCGCCGAGGCGGTCACGGTGCTGAAGGCTTTGTCCCATGTCGGGCGGTTGCAGATCCTGTGTCATCTGCTGGAGGGCGAGATGAACGTGGGGGCGCTGTCGGAGGCCTTGGGCGAGCCGCAGGCGACGGTGTCGCAGCAATTGATGCGGCTGCGTGCCGAAGGCTTCGTGCGGGCGCGGCGCGAGGGGAAGCATGTGCTTTACGGCTTTGCCGACCGGCGCGTGGCCCCCGTGATCGCGGCGCTGCGGTCGGCCTATTGCGCGGGTGGCGCAGGGGCTTGACGCTGCGGCGCGACTGGCGGAACGCTGGCGGCGGTTCGGGCGGAGGCAGGGCGTGACGGTGCAATGCGGGTTCGTTTACATCCTCGGCTCGGACGGAGCGGGGGGATACCGCACCTATGTGGGCTGGACGCTCGATCTCGAGGCGCGGCTGGCGGCGCATAACGGCGGGACGGGGGCGAAATCCACGCGGGGGCGTGTCTGGTCGCTGATCTATGCCGAACGCCTGCCCGACCGTATCGCGGCGATGCGGCGGGAATGGCATCTGAAGCGCGACCGCAAACTGCGCCGCCTGATCGCCGGGACGGCACGCGGGGTCTAACCCGCCTTCGCCTCGACCGCCGGATAGGCCCGCGCCATCGTCACCCCGCGCACGGCGTTCAGCACCATAAGCGCCGCCCAAAGCCCGTGGTTGCCGAAAGCGGGCACGAGTGCGACCAGGGCCACGGCATAGACCGCGACCGAAACCGTCATGGCCCGCCGCATCGCCCCCGTCAGCGTGGCCCCGATGAACACCCCGTCATAGATCCACGCCGCCACCCCGACCACGGGGGCGACGATGACCCAAGGCAGGAAGAGCCGCGCCTCGGCCCGCACCCCGGGCGCGGTGGTCATAAGGTCGATGATCCACGGCCCCGCCACGGCAAAAGCCGCCGCCATCGCCACGGCTCCGCCAAAGCCCCAGCCCATGCACAGCCGCGCCGCCTGCCGCACCGCGCCCCGCGCCCTTGCGCCCACCGCCTGCCCCACAAGGCTTTCGGCGGCAAAGGCGAAACCGTCCAGCGCATAGGCGGTGATCGACAGGAACTGCATCAGCACCTGATTGGCGGCGAGCGTCCCATCCCCGAACCGCGCCCCGATGAAGACAAAGGCGGTGAAGGAAAGCTGCAAGAGCACCGACCGCACCATGATGTCGCCATTCACCGCCACCATCACCCGCAGCGCCGCCGCATCCCGCATCCGCCCCCATGACGCCGCAAGCCAAGGCATCACCGCCCCGCGACAGAGCCACAGCCCGAAGAACAGCCCCGACCATTCCGCGATCAGCGTGGCCCCCGCCACCCCCGCAACACCCCAGCCAAGGCCCAGCACGAACCACAGGTCGAGCGCGATGTTCACCCCGTTGATCCAGAGCTGCAACGCCAGCACCGCCCGCGTCCGCTCCAGCCCGATCAGCCAGCCCGTCACCGCATAGGCGCCGATGGTCGCAGGCGCGCCCCAGATGCGGATCGCGAGATACTCCCGCGCCAGCGCCTCCACCTCGGCCCCCGCAGGCGCGATGCGGAAGGCGGCAGCAAAGAGCACCCCCTGCCCCGCAATGAACACCGCCCCCGCCACCAAGGCCACGCCCAGCGCCCGCAGCAGGATCGCCCCCCGCTCGGCCATATCGCCCGCCCCATGCGCCTGCGCCGCAAGGCCCGAGGTGCCCATCCGCAAAAACCCGAAGACCCAATAGACCGTCGCCAGCACCACAGCCCCGATCCCCACGGCCCCGATGGGCGCAGCCTCCCCCAACTGCCCCACCACGCCGGTATCCACCGCGCCAAGGAGGGGAACCGTGGCGTTCGAGATCACGATGGGAACGGCGATGCGCAGCAGGCGGCTGTGGGTCAGGTCGGTCATGCCGGCACCATCCGTCATGTCACGGTCGCTGTCACGGGTCCTTGTCGCCATGCCCAAGGCGCCAAGGGGGGCTTTCCGCCCCCCACGCCGCGCGTTCCGCGCGCCTCCCCCCGAGGATATTTGTGGCGAGAGGAATTGGACGGAAACCCGCTTCCTCTCCCCGCAAATATCCTCGGGGGTGAATTGGCCAAAGGCCAAGAGGGGGCAGACAGCCCCCTTCGCGCCATCAGCCGCCTACCCCTCGGGCATCAGGAAATGCCCCGTCGCTTGCGCGAACAGCCTTGCGCGGTTGTCCTGCCATGCCTCGACATGCACGCTGGCATAGCGCCGCCCCGAGCGGTTCACCCGCGCCCGTGCATAGGCGTCGCGCGGCAGGCCCGAGCGCAGGTAATCGACCGTGAAGTCGATGGTCTTGGGCAGCCGCGGCGGGTTCGCGGCAATGGCCGCAGGGTCCAGCCGCCCAGCCTCCATCTCTTCCCACAGCGTCACCCACGACAGTTCGATGATCGCCACCACCTCGAGGAAGGCCGCAATCGCCCCGCCATGCAGCGCGGGCAGCATCGGGTTGCCGATCAGCTTCTCGTCAAAGGGCAGGATCGCGGTCAGCTCGTCCCCGCGCCGGTCGAAGCGGATGCCGAGATACTGGATATAGGGCACCCCCGACCACAACTGCATCAGCGCCGCATCGCGCCGCTGCTTGACCACCTGCACGGGTTCCGGCCTTTCCCTCATCCCTTCGCCCCCTTCGGCAGGTCGAGCGTGAAGGCCCCTGTCGCCGCCGCGACGGGGCGCGTGGCGTCCTCGTCCGTCGCGGTCACGCGGACAAAGGCGACCGTGCGCGTGGTGTGGTAGCACTCTGCCCGCGCCGTGATCGTCTGGCCCGGTGTGGCGGGGCGGAAGTAATCCACCCGCAAATCCAGCGTCGCCGTCGAAACCGGCCCCACCGGATGCGACATCACCGCAGCCCCGCTCGCCGTATCCATCAGCGCCGACACCGCCCCCCCGTGCATCACCCCCGTCGCGGGATCGCCGACGAAGCGGGCATCATAGGGCATGGTCATCTCCACCCGCCCGTTGCCGAAGCTGACAAGCTGCATCCCGAGCGCGCGGGAATGCGGCAGGGCTTCGATGAAACGGCGGGCAATGTCGATCGGGTCTTCGCTCATGGTCCCCATAATCCCCCGCCCCGCCCGATGCGCAAGGGGAATGGGCGACCTTCCGCCCGCGCCCGTTGCCGCAGGTGACGCCACGTCATGTTTACCTTAACGTAAAGCAACGCGCTATACTGGCCCCAACCATCATGAGTCTCCCATGACCGCCACCCCCGCCAAGGACGCCCTGCTCACCATCCGCGAGATGTGCGACGCCTATGACGTCACCCCCCGCACCCTGCGCTTTTACGAGGCGAAGGAACTGCTCTTCCCCCTCCGCCGCGGCACCGCCCGCTTCTTCACCTATCGCGACCGCGCGCGGCTGAAACTGATCCTGCGCGGCAAGCGCTTCGGCTTCAGCCTCGAAGACATCCGCCAGCTTCTGGAAATGTATGACCGCGATCCGGGCCAGCAGGAGGCGCAACTTGCCCGCACCATCGAACTCGCCCAGGACCGCCTCGCCCAGATGGAACGCCAGCGCGCCGAACTCGACGAGGCGATTGCCGAATTGAAAGAGCAGATGGACTGGGGCGCCTCCGCCCTCGCCACGCTGCGCCGCCCTGCCGGATAGGAACCGCCATGCCCCGCTACACCGCCCCGCTGCGCGATCTGCATTTCGTCCTGCACGATCTGCTCGGCGTGTCGGGGCAGGATATCGCGGGCTACGGCGACCTCGACCCCGCCTTCACCGAAGCCATCCTGACCGAGGCGGGGCGGCTTGCCACCGACGTCCTCGCCCCGCTCAACGCCACGGGCGACCGCGAGGGGTGCCGGTTCGAGAATGGCGTGGTCCGCACGCCCGCGGGCTTTCCCGAAGCCTATCGCAAGATCCGCGAGGGCGGCTGGATCGCCCTCGACTGCGACCCCGCCTATGGCGGACAGGGGCTGCCCTATCTCATGGGCACCGCCGTGGGCGAGATCTTCGTCGCCGCCAACATGGCGCTCAACATGTATCAGGGCCTGACCCACGGCGCCTATTCCACCATCCACCACCACGGCACGGATGCGCAAAAGGCGACCTACCTGCCCCGCATCGTCTCGGGCGACTGGGCCTGCACGATGAACCTGACCGAGCCGCAATGCGGCACCGACCTCGGCCTCATCCGCACGCGGGCCGAAGCGCAGGCGGACGGAAGCTACCGCATCACGGGGACCAAGATCTTCATCTCGGGCGGCGAACATGACCTGACCGAGAATATCATCCACCTCGTCCTCGCCCGCGCGGCCGGAGGGGGCGAGGGGACGAAGGGCCTGTCGCTCTTCATCGTGCCGAAATTCCTGATCACCGAAGCGGGCGGGCTTGGCCCCCGCAACGCCGTGCGGGCCAGCCGGATCGAGGGGAAGATGGGCATCCACGGCAACGCCACCTGCCAGATGGACTATGACGGCGCGACGGGCTTCCTGCTCGGGGATCTGCACAAGGGCATGCGCGCCATGTTCACCATGATGAACGAAGCCCGCATCGGCGTGGGCGTGCAGGGCTATGCCGTGGCCGAGGCCGCCATGCAGAACGCCGCCGCCTATGCCCGCGACCGCCTGCAAGGCCGCGCCAACCCGTCCACCAATCCCGCCGGCCCCGCCGACCCGCTGATCGCCCACCCCGACATCCGGCGCAGCCTGATGGACCAGCGCGCCTTTACCGAAGGGGCGCGGGCGCTGACGCTCTGGGGTGCCAACCTGATCGACCGCGCCACGCGCCAAGGCGATGCGCAGGCCGAGGCGCTGGTGTCGCTGCTCACCCCCGTCATCAAGGGCTTCCAGACCGACAAGGGGTTCGAGGTGACGGTGGCCGCCCAGCAAATCTTTGGCGGGCATGGCTATATCGAAGAAAACGGCATGTCCCAATTCGTCCGCGATGCCCGCATCGCCATGATCTACGAAGGCGCCAACGGCATACAGGCGCTCGACCTCGTGGGGCGCAAGCTGGGGGCGGACGGGGGCAAGGCGATCATGGCCTTCTTCGACCTCGTCAAATCCTTCTGCGCCGAGGCGGGTGCAGACCCCCGCATGGCCCCCTATGCCGACCCGCTGAAGGCCGCGTCCAAAGACCTGCAAACCGCCGCGATGCATTTCCTGTCGACCGCGCCGAAAGACCCGCAAAGCGTCCTTTCCGGAGCGACCGATTTCCTGCATCTCATGGGCCACACCTGCCTTGGCCTGATGTGGGCGCGCATGGCCCGCGCCTCTCTCGCAGCCCTCGACGCAGGCACGGCCGACCCCGCCTTCCACAACGCCAAACTCGCCACCGCCCGCCACTACATGACGCGCCACCTGCCCGCAACGGCGCTGCACCTTGCCCGCATCACCGCCAGCGCCGAACCCCTGCTGGACCTGCCCGCCGAAGCCTTCTAGCCTGCCCCGACCCCGAATTTCCGCGCCCAACACCAGACCGAGTGTCCCATGCCCAAACGCTTCCGCCTCACCCGCCGCTTCCCGGTCGCCATGACGGAAGACGGCTACCGCAAACTCAAACGCTTCGCCGCCGAGGCGGGGCTGGACGAGGGCGAGGCGCTGTCTTTCCTCTTCGAGAATTTCGACAGCGTGACCGACAAGGACACGCTCACCCACCGCCTGCGCCTGTTCAATTCCGAACTGGAAAGCCGGAAGGGTTAGGGCAGGGGGAAAGGGCGGAAAGATGAGTATTTGGACAAGGGTGAAAGGCAGCGAAAAAAGACGGTCCACCCCGTCCGGCCACCGACACTTGTCCGCCACGGCCGGACGGGGCTTCACCCTTGACGGTCATCGGCTCTCCAGCCTGTACCGTAAGGCCAGTGTGGCGGTCCAAGGTTAAGAAAGCGTCAAGGAGGATCGGCTTTGCCCCTTCATCCTTGCGACAAATACTCTGGGGGTGCGGGGGCTAGCCCCCGCCACCACGGCAGCAACAAGGGAGCGGCGCGATGAAACTCTACTGCTTCGGCGAAAGCGGCAATGCCTACAAGGTCGCCCTTGCGCTGAACCTGACCGGAACCCCGTGGCAGCCCGTCTTCGTCGATTTCTTCAACGGCGAAACCCGCCGCCCCGAATTCCGCGCCATCAACCCGATGGGCGAGGTGCCGGTTCTCGACACCGGAACCCGCATCCTGACCCAGTCGGGCGTGATCCTGACCGAGATCGCGGCCATGACCGGCAAGCTTGGCGGCGCGACACCCGAGGACCGCGCCGAGATCCTGCGCTGGCTGTTCTGGGACAACCACAAGCTTTCCACCCAGATCGGCACCTGCCGCTTCCTTGCCAATTTCGTCCCCGCCGACAAACGCCCCGAGGGCGTGATCCCCTTCCTGCAAGCCCGCCTCAAGGCGTCATACACCGTGCTGGACGACCACCTTTCCACCCGCGACTGGATCGTGGGTGACGGGCCGACCATCGCCGACCTCTCGTGCTGCGGCTATCTTTACTACCCCGAACCCTACGGCTTCTCCCGCGCCGACTGGCCCCATATCGACCGCTGGCTGTCCCGCATCTCGGCCCTGCCGCAGTGGCAGGCGCCCTATGACCTGATGCCGGGCAACCCCTCGGACCGCGCCTGAAAGGCCCATCTGAAAGACCGGAACCATGCAAGACGCCTTCATCTACGACGCCATCCGCTCTCCCCGAGGCAAGGGCCGCGCCGATGGCGCGCTGCACGAGGTGACGGCGGTCGCCCTGTCGTCCCGCATGATCGACGCGCTTCTGGAGCGGAACGCGATCACGGGGGCGGGGGTCGAGGATGTCATCTGGGGCAATGTCACGCAAATCGGCGAACAGGGCGGCTGCCTTGCGCGCTCGGCCTCGCTCCTCTCGCGGCTGCCCGATTCCGTCCCCGGCCTGTCGGTCAACCGCTTCTGCGCCAGCGGGCTCGAGGCCGTGAACCTCTCGGCCAACCAGATCAGGGGCGGCGCAGGGGCCGCCTATATCGCAGGCGGGGTCGAGATGATGGGCCGCGTGCCGATGGGATCGGACGGGGCCGCCATCGCCGTGGACCCCGCACTCGCCATGTCGCAATATTTCGTGCCGCAAGGCATATCCGCCGACCTCATCGCCACGCTGCATGGGTTCAGCCGCGAAGAGGCCGATGCCTATGCCGTCGAAAGCCAGCGCCGCGCCGCACTTGCATGGGCCGAGGGGCGGTTCGACCGCTCTGTCGTTCCCGTCCTCGACCAGAACGGCCTGACCATCCTGTCGCGCGACGAATACATGCGCCCCGAAACGGACCTTGCAGCACTCGCCGCCCTCAAACCCGCCTTCCGCGACATGGGCGAGGTCATGCCCGGCTTCGACCGCGTCGCCCTGATGCGCTACCCGCAGCTCGAACGCATCGACCATATCCACCATGCGGGCAATTCCAGCGGCATCGTCGATGGGGCGGCGGCGCTGCTGATCGGCAATTCCGAATTCGGCCGCGCCCATGACCTGCGCCCCCGCGCCCGCATCCTTGCCACCGCCAAGATCGGCACCGACCCCACGATCATGCTGACCGGCCCCGTCCCCGTCACCGAAAAGATCCTGCGCGATGCGGGCATGACCATCGCCGACATCGACCTGTTCGAGGTGAACGAAGCCTTCGCATCGGTCGTCCTGCGCTTTCTGCAAGCCTTCGGCATCGACCCCGCTTGCGTGAACCCCAACGGCGGCTCCATCGCGATGGGCCATCCTTTGGGTGCCACGGGGGCGATCATCCTTGGCACGCTGCTCGACGAATTGGAGCGCAGCGGCAAATCCACCGGCCTCGCCACGCTCTGCATTGCCAGCGGCATGGGCGTGGCCACCATCATCGAGAGGGTATGATGAAGAAACTCGACCTGTCCCGCGTTCCGGTCAAGACCGGCTCCATCTACCCCGCCCCCTATGCCGCGATGATGGCGGGGCGGTCCTCCTTGCGGCTCGGGGATGCAGGGGGCCTCACGCAATTCGGGGTCAACCTTGTGACGCTGGAACCCGGCGCGCTGTCTTCGCTGCGGCATTGGCACATGGCCGAGGATGAATTCGTCATGGTGACGGAAGGCACCTGCATCATGGTGACGGACGCGGGCGAGGAAGAGATGCACCCCGGCGACTGCGCCGCCTTTCCCGCAGGCAGTCCCGATGGCCACCACTTCATCAACCGCACCGACCGCGTGGCGCGGTTTCTGGTGATCGGCAGCAAATCCAGGCACGAGGTCGCGACCTATTCCGACGTCGATCTGGTGGTCGAGATCGCGGGCGGCAAAGCCCGCTTCCGCCACAAGGACGGCCGGGATTATATCCCGCCGGAGGGGGTATGAGCGTCCACCCGCAAATGCGCGACCGCGCCCGCCGCCTGCGGCGTGACGCAACACCGCAAGAGCGGAGGCTTTGGGGAATTCTCGCCCTGCTCAATCGCCGGAAACTGGCGCATTTCCGGCGGCAAGCAGCGATCGGCCCCTGCATCGTGGACTTTGCGGACCTGTCCCGCCGTCTGGTGATCGAAGTCGATGGCGGCCAGCACAGCGGTTCGGCCAAGGATGCCGACCGTGACCGTTGGCTTGCCGCGCAGGGCTTCCGCGTCCTGCGGTTCTGGAACAGCGATGTGGACCAGATGCCCGAAGCCATATTCGATGCCGTCACCGAAGCGCTCGCATCGACCGCCCCCCACCCCCTCCCTCCCCACAAGGGGGAGGGGGCCGCAATCCTGTCAGCCGCAGCGACCGCATCCCCGCGCCCCGACCCCGCAAATCAAGGCGCCTCCCTCTCCCTTGTGGGGAGGGTTGGGGTGGGGGGCTTTCAGCAAAACCGGACAGCGGACGACAGCCCGATGCCCCATGCCCCGAACCCGTCGGGCCAAAGCGCTTCCCCTCCCCCTCGTGGGGAGGGGCTAGGGGAGGGTAGCAAGCCGCCAGACCTCTGATCCCCCACTCCCCACCTCTCCCCCCGCCCGAAAGGACCACACCCCATGACCGATTTCACCCTGACCACCGACCCCGATGGCATCGCCACGATCACATGGGATGTGCAGGGCAAATCCATGAACGTCCTCTCCCTCGCAGGCATCGCCGAGCTTGACGGGCTGGTCGACCGTGCCCTGTCGGACCCCGCGATCAAGGGGGTGATCCTCACCTCGGCCAAGCCCGATTTCGCGGGGGGGATGGACCTCAAGGTCATCGCGCAGATGCAGGCGGGCGGGGTGCAGGCGGTGTTCGACGGGGTCATGTCCATGCACAAACTACTGCGCAAGATCGAACGGGCGGGGATGGATGCGAAGACGCCGCGGGGTGGCAAGCCCATCGTCGCGGCGCTGCCGGGGACGGCGCTGGGGATCGGGCTCGAACTGCCGCTCGCCTGTCACCGCATCATCGCCGCCGACAACCCGCGTGCAAAGATCGGCCTGCCCGAGATCAAGGTGGGCATCTTCCCCGGCGCGGGCGGCACGACGCGCCTGACCCGCAAGCTGGGCGCATTGGCCGCCGCCCCCTTCCTGCTCGAAGGCAAACTCTCGGACCCCAAAGCCGCCAAATCCGGCGGGCTGGTGGACGAGGTGGTCGCCCCCGAAACCCTGCTGTCCCGCGCCCGCGACTGGGTGCTTGCGGCAACCGAGGCCGATCTGGTCAAGCCTTGGGACGCGGCGGGCTACAAGATGCCCGGCGGCACGCCCTATCACCCTGCGGGCTTCATGACCTTTGTCGGCGCATCCGCGATGGTCACGGGCCAGACGATGGGCGTCTACCCCGCCGCCTCTGCCATGCTCTCGGCGGTTTACGAAGGCGCGCTCGTCCCCTTTGATACCGCGCTGAAGATCGAGGCGCGCTGGTTCACCAAAATCCTGATGGACCCGACCTCGGCCGCGATGATCCGAACCCTTTTCATCAACAAGGAGGCGCTGGAAAAAGGCGCGAACCGCCCCGCCCTGCCCGACAGCGCCGTGCGCCACCTTGGCGTGATCGGGGCGGGGATGATGGGCGCGGGCATCGCCCATGTCGCGGCCCTTGCAGGCATCACCGTTACCCTGATCGACGCCACGCAAGAGGCCGCCGAACGGGGCCGCGCCCAGTCCGAAGCCCTGCTCGACAAGGCCGTCTCGCGCCGCAAGATGACGCCCGAGAAGAAGGCCGAAACCCTCACCCGCATCACACCGGCCACCGATTACGCCGCCCTTGCCCCCTGCGACCTGATCGTGGAAGCCGTGTTCGAAGACCCCGCCGTCAAGGCCGATGTCACCCGCAGGGCCGAGGCCGCATCGGGCGCGATCTTCGCCACCAACACATCGACCCTGCCGATCACCGCGCTTGCGAAAGTCTCGGTGCGACCCGACCGCTTCATCGGCATCCACTTCTTCAGCCCCGTCGACAAGATGGCGCTGGTCGAGATCATCCGCGGCAAACAGACCGCCCCCGAAGCCGTGGCCAAGGCGCTCGACTTCGTGCGCCAGTTGCGCAAGACGCCCATCGTCGTGAACGATGCCCGCTTCTTCTACGCCAACCGCTGCATCATCCCCTATCTGAACGAAGGCATGCGGCTCTTGGGCGAAGGCGTCGCGCCCGCGCTGGTGGAAAACGCGGCGCGGATGCTCGGCATGCCGCTCGGTCCGCTGCAACTGATCGACGAGACCTCGCTCGACCTTGGCGTCAAGATCGCGCGGGCCACGCGGGCGGCGATGGGCGATGCCTATCCCGACGCGGATGTGGATGCGGTACTTTTCCGCATGGCCGACCAAGGCCGCTTGGGCAAAAAGGCCAAGGCGGGCTTCTATGCCTATGACGAAGGCGGCAAGCGCCTTGGCCTCTGGTCCGGCCTTGCCGAAACCTTCCCCCTTGCCAACCCGCAACCCGCGCTAAAGGAGGTGCAGAACCGCCTGCTGTACGTGCAGGTGCTGGAGGCGATCCGCGCGCTCGAACAGGGCGTGCTGACCGACATCCGTGAAGGCGACGTGGGCGCGATCCTTGGCTGGGGGTTTGCGCCGTGGAGCGGTGGCCCCTTTGCCTGGGCCGACCGCACGGGCGCGGAGGCGGTGGCGCGGATGGCGGAAACCCTTGCCGCCGCGCATGGACCCCGCTTCGCGCCGCCCGCGCTGCTGTCGGATATGGCGGCCCGAGGCGAAAGCTTTTACCGCCGCTTCGCCCGCGCCGCCTGACCCAAGGCGCGGCCCGCGTCAAAGGCGATGCGGCGGGCGACGATCTCGCGCGCCTCGGGCAAACCGGGGGCGAGGATTCCGCCCGTGCGCCGCGCATCGTCGCCCGCACAGGCGAACAGCATCCCTGCCGCGACGACGACCTGCGGCGCGTCGAAGCGCAGGACGACGACGACCTGACCCGCAGGCGGGACGGCAGCGATGCCGCGCCAGTGGCGCAAAGCGCGGGCGGGCAGAAGCATCATGCCCCCGTCCGCGCCCACCGCCAGCCTTTGATCGACGGGCAGGAGCAGCGCCACAGGGTTGCCCAACGCGCCCTGTGGCACCACCAGAGGCCAGAGCGCCCGCGCCATTCCAGCGCCAAGCGTTGCGCGGAATACCCCGCGCAAGGGGGCGGTGCCGCCAAGCGTCACCACAGGGTCGCCCTGCCGCAGCGTTCCGGCCAGACGCCAGCCATCGGGCGTGGCCACCGGCAGGCCCGCCGCGACACCTTCGACCGCATATGACACCCCGCGCTCCACGCGCCCTGCACCCCGCCAAACCCCAAGGCGCCTAGCCCTGCCGCCCGCAGGGGGCAGGGCCGCGCCACAATCGCGGCGGGGGGCGGGCAATTTCAGCGAATGCCGTCGAATGCGTAACCGAAACGGGCGATATCCTCGGCGCATAGCTCGGCCACCAGTGCCGCATCGGCATCGCTGTAGGACGGTCGCCAATCCGCCACCCGCGCCGATTCATTCACCCGCGCCACGGGGGTGATGCGAAAGCCCAGATGCGCCTCGAACGGGGCCAGTTCCTCGTCCAGCCGTTCGAGGCGGGCGTAAAGCGAGGCCCGCTCCACCCCGCCCGCATCGCGCATATAGGCGGCATAGGGCCAAAGGCTGATCGTCGTCCGCGTCTGCGGGTGATTGAGGAAACCGGAAAACCCGTTCGCCTTGGCCAGCCCCACGGCAGGATGGGCAAAGCTTTGGCCGCGCAGCCAGTGGTAATAGCTGACGATCCGGTCCCACGGGTTCCTGACCAGCGTCAGGGTGAAGAACCCGTCCATCTCCTCGGGCAACAGCCCGCCCAGATCGGCCAGCGTGGAATGTTTCCACAGCCGCCCCGCCGCCTTGAGCGCCTTTTGCCGCTTGCGCCGCGCCAAGGCTTTCGGCGTGTCGCCCACCAGAATGTCATCCGCCATCGCCCGCGCTTCCAGCGCCAGCGCCAGCGCCGTCCCGCCCGTCTTGGGGATATGGATAAAGGCGTAGCGGCGACCGCGTGACAGGATCATACCCCGCCCCCCGCACCCCGCCGCGCCGCCACGGTCACACCCGATTGGGCAAGTCGCGCCCCTCGAGATGCGCGACCAGATTGTCGACCGCCATCATTCCCATGTTCTCGCGCACCTCCAAGGCCGCCGTGCCAAGATGGGGCAGCAGCGTCACATTCTCCAATTCCATCAGCGCCGCCGGAACCTTCGGCTCGAATTCATAGACGTCCAGCCCCGCGCCCGCGATGCGCCCCGCTTGCAGGGTGGCGATCAAGGCCGCCTCGTCCACCACATCGCCCCGCGCGATGTTGACGAAAATCCCCGTGGGCTTCATCGCGGCAAATGCGGCGGCGTCGATCAGGTGATGCGTCCCCGCCCCGCCCGGCACGGCGACGACGACGAAATCCGCCCCCATCGCCTGTTCCATCGGCACCTGCCGCGCCGGAACGCCCGCATCGGCAACGACCGAGCGGTTGTGGAACATGACCTCCATGCCGAAGCCATAGTGGCAGCGCCGCGCAATCGCCTTGCCGATCCGCCCCATGCCGATGATGCCGACCGTCTTGCCCGACATATGCTGCCCCAGCATCTGCGTGGGCGCCCATCCGGCCCAGCGCCCTGCCCGCAGCATCCGCTCGCCCTCGCCCAGCCGCCGAGCGGTCATCAGCATCAGCGACAGCGCGATATCCGCCGTGGCATCGGTCACGGCACCGGGGGTATTCGTCACCGCAACCCCCGCCGCCTTGGCCGCGCCCACGTCGATATGGTTATACCCCACCCCGAAATTCGCCAGCAGCTTGGCCCGTGGCGCGGGCACATCGACAAAGACATCGGCCTGAAACCGGTCGCCCAGCGTGGGCATGACAACGTCATACTCCCGCAGCGCCGCGCGCAGTTCATCCCCCGTCAGCACCGCGTCGCTGTCGCGCAGGGTCACGTCGAACCGCGCCCGTGCCGCCGCCAGAACCTTATCCGGCATGGGCCGTGTGATCAGAAGCCGCATCAGAACAGCCTCCCGCCCAAGGGCACCTCGTGCCCCGGCCCGATCAGCACCACCTCGCCCGCCGCATCAGGCACGCCCAGCACCAGCACCTCGGACATGACCTTGCCGATCTGGCGCGGCGGGAAGTTCACCACCGCCAGCACCTGCCGCCCCACCAGCCCCTCGGGGTCATAATGCGCGGTGATCTGGGCCGAGGAGCGTTTCTCGCCGATCTCCCCCCCGAAATCGACCCAAAGCTTGATCGCGGGCTTGCGCGCCTCGGGAAAGGGTTCGGCGCGGGTGATGCGGCCCACGCGGATGTCCACCGCTGCGAAATCGTCATAGGTGATGGTCATTTCCCCAACTCCCGCCCGCGATCCGCCGCCGCCTTGACCGCCCGCCGCATGAGCGGGGGCAGACCCGCAGCTTCATCCATCAGCACCGCCAAAGCCGCCGCGGTGGTCCCGCCCGGAGAGGTCACGTTCACCCGCAACTGCGCCGCACTCTCTGCCGAGCGATGCGCCAACTCCCCCGCCCCGCAAACGGTGGCCCGCGCAAGCTGCATCGCCACGGCTTCCGACAAGCCCTCGGCCACGCCCGCCGCCGCCATCGCCTCGATCAGGTGGAACACATAGGCCGGACCCGATCCCGACACCGCCGTCACCGCGTCGATCTGGTGCTCGCCGTCCAGAACGACCGTCTCGCCGACCGCCGCCATCAGCGCCACGGCCAGCGCCATGCCGCCCTCGGACACATGCGCGTTGCGACAGAGCGCGGTGATGCCACGGTTCACCATCGCGGGCGTGTTCGGCATGGTCCGCACGATGGGAGTCCGGTCGCCCAACGCGGCCTCGAAGGCCGCAATCGTCGTCCCCGCCGCAATGGACACGAACAACGTCGTCCCGTTGCCCAAAGCGACAAGCGCGGGCAGGGCCGCCCCCATCATCTGCGGCTTCACCGCCAGCAGCGCCACGGCGGGCTTTGCGGGAACCCCCTCGTTCAGGTGCACGCCCGACGCTTTCAACCACTCCGTCGGGTGCGGCTCGATCACCCAGACCGAAGCCGCAGGCACGCCCGCAGCCAGCCACCCCGTCAAAAGGGCCGTGCCCATCTTGCCGCAGCCCAAAAGCACCAGCCCGTCACGGGCCACCACATCCAGCATGAAATTCCCCGAATTACCTTCGGGGCAAAGACTAGGCGCGCCCGTAAGCCTCGGCAATGGCGACCTTCATCGCGTCGACCGGCGCATGGTCCGCCCATGCGACAAGCTGGAACGCCGGATAGAACCGCTCCGCCGCCAGCACCGCGCTTGCGATCAACTGGTCGATCTGCTCGGGGTTCGCCATCTGCCCGCCCGACAGCGGCAACCCATAGCGCCAGACCATCAGCTTCTGCTCTTCCCAATAGGTGAAGGCTCCGGTCCAGACCATGTCATTGGCGCGGTTCAGCACCTCGTAAACCTGCCCCATCCGCTCGGCGGGGGGTTCCATTTCAAAGGTGCAGATAAGGCGCAGCGTCTCGTCCTGCCGCGACCATGCGAGGGTGAGGGCATAGGTCCGCCACTGCCCCTCGACCGTCATGGCGATCTGGTCGTCGGTGACGCGGTCGAATTCCCATTCGTGATGCTCGGCCAGCGTCTCGACGATGTCGATGGGGTGCAGGTCGTCCACGTTCAGGTAGTCTTCGCTCAACGCCATGCGCACGCCCCATGATAGCGCCCCGCGCAGGCCGAAACCCACTAGAGGCTGTTGGTCCGGCAAGTTTCAGCGTTCGCCAGACTGAAATCATACTAGATATGGTGTGCCCGAAGCGGAAGTCTGTAAAGCACTATTTGCGCCAATCGCCTGTGGACAGGCTGCAATCTTCTGTGGACAGTTTGCCCGTGCCGCGCGGCGGCGATGCAGCGCCCCTCGGCAGCGGGGCGCGGGCACCGCTGTATGCTTCATCCCCTTGCAGCGCCTCCCCTGTGCAAAAGGAGTAATGCGCCTTTGCCGCGAATGGTCTAGAACACAGACACCCTTGCGATTGCTGTGCGTAATGCCCCATCTGATCCCCTTTGTGCCGAGCAGCCGGAACCGCCGCGAAACCGGCGAGGCTTATGTCTTCCGCGATTTCGAACAATCGCGCATCCTGTCGATCCGGCAAGCGGTCGCAAAGGACCCGGCCCTTTACACTTTCTGGCTTTTCGCCGTGGTGATGGGCTGGACGGTGCTCATGTCGGCGGGCGCGGGCCTGCACGGGCAGAACGGTCTGGCGGTGAACCTCTCGCCCCATGTGGCGCATTTCACCATCATCCTTGGCCTGTTCTTCTACCCGCTCAGGCTTTTCTGGGTGCCGATGCTGGCCTATCTGGTCTCGTTCTTCTACCCGTTCTACCAGCCCTTCACCAACAACGTGCCGTGGCACATGCTGCCCGAACTCACGCCTTCGGTGGTTCTGGTCTTCCTCGGCCTCAACCTCGGCTCCGGCCTGCTGCTCGGGATGCTTTACCGCGTGGCTTTCCTCATCGCCCGCCCGCGCATGCGCGCCCATGCCGCCGATCTGTCGCTCGGCCTTGCCTCCTATGTCCTGTTTGCGATCGTCTGCGCGGCGCAGACGCTCATCACCCTGCGCTACCTGCAATCCCTCCCGCCCGAGGCGCAACTGGCCTTCGGCTTCGACGCGCATTACCTTGAACTCTCGATGCTCCGCATCTTCCGCGGCTGCGCCGTGGTGTCTGGCTTCCTCCTTGTGACCGTCGAATTTCCGCGGCGGAACGAGGGGCTGCCCACAGCCGCCGTGGCCTGCCTTTTCGTGCTGCAAGCCCTGCTTCAGGCGCGCGGCTTCGTGCTTTATCCGATGATCGACGCCGTGGTGCTGGGCCTCTTGCTCGTCCTCGCGCTGCCCATCCGCATCACCATGTTCGGCGTGATCGGCGGGGTCGCGGGGCTGGCCGCGCTGACGGGTGCCTTCCTCAGCGACCGCCCGACCCTCGACCCGGCCGAGGTGACGCTGGAACGCTACTCGCTCATCGCCCTTGCCGTGCTTCTGGTGACGATGGCGGTGAAAAGCCATACCGGCCATGTCCTTGCCCAAAAGGATGCCGCCATCACCAAGCTTGACCGCGCGCGGGATTTCGCGGGCGTGGGCCTTTTCGCCGTGAACCGCGCCAATGGCCGCTTCCGGCTGGACGATGCCGCGCAGCGCATGCTTTCGCTGCCGCCCGAAGGCGCGCTCGACGATCTGCGCCGCGTGCTGACCACCGACGATGCCGCCGCCCTGATGCGGGCGATGATGCCGGGGGCCACACCGTCGCGGAACCTGATGCTCGGCGCCACCACGGGCCGTGCGCTGCGCGGCTTCGTCTGGTCCGAGGCCGCCCCCACGGGCGACCCCGTCGCCTATGGCATCCTTCTCGACGTGACCGAAGCAGAGGAGCGCGAGACCCGCCTTCGCGAGGCGCTGGACGAGCTGTCGAACCGTCAGGAACGGCAGCGGCAGCTTTTCTCGATCGTTTCGCACGAATTGCGCACGCCCGCTTCGGTGATGTCGATCCTGATCGACGATGTGGCCGAAAGCGACGACCGCCTGCGCCTGCAACGCCAGATGCGCGAGGCGGCGGACCAGTTGCTTTCGGTGCTTGCCGACATGCGCCAGACCGTGAACCCCGAACAGAACCTGCCGGTGAAAAGGGTCGCTTATGTGCCCGCCGAACTGGCCGAGTCGCTGCGAAACGCGCTGGAACTGACGGCGCGGGAAAAGGGGATCACCGTGTCGCTGGCGCTTGGCGCGGGGGCGGCGCAGGGGCGGATCGGCGATGTGGTGCGGCTGCGGCAGGCCTTGACGAACCTGATGCGCAACGCGGTCATCCACAGCGGCGGCACGACGATCCGCGTCAGCTTCACCGCAGCCGCGCCGATGGTTGCGGGGGGGCCGCCCGTCAGCCAGTGGCAGGTCGAAGACGACGGCATCGGCATCCCCCCCGATCAGGTGGAGCGGCTGTTCGAACCTTTCGAACGCGGCTCGCACGATCCGCGCCGTTCGGCGGACGGGTCGGGGCTTGGCCTGTTCATCGCCCGCCAGTCGGTCGAGATGCTGGGCGGCACGCTGGAATTCTACGCACCCGCACGGGGCGGGGCGGGCTATATGCTCCGCCTGCCCGAACCTTTTGCCGAACCGGCCGAGGAAACGCCCCGCCCCAGCCTTTCGCCCCTTGCGCCGGACGAGGGGTGGAGCGTTGTCCTTGCCGAAGACAACGCGCTTGTCGCCGATGTGACCAAGGCGCGGCTGGAACGGTTGCGCGCCAGCGTCCGCGTGGCACCCGATGGCCGCGCCGCCCTTGCCATGATCGCGGAAAAACAGCCCGATCTGGTGATCACCGATCTTTTCATGCCGGAACTCGATGGCGACGACCTGATCCGCCGCCTGCGGCAGCAGGGCTATACCCGCCCCATCATCGGCCTGACCGCCGCCGTGGTGGGGGCAGAGATGGAGCGTTTCCATGCCGCGGGGGCGAACCTCGTGATGCAGAAGCCGCTCGATTTCAAGGAATTGATGCGCCTGATGCGCGAAGGATTCCCCGAGTCACCCACCGCCACCGCCACCGCCACACAGGGTTAGGCCGGCGTCAACCCGCCGCGCCTTTGCGGGCGATCAGCCCTCTTTCTTCTTTGCGGCTTTCGGCGCTTCGGCGAGCTTGGCTTCAAGCACGGCGAGACGCGCTTCGAGCGCGGCATTCTCTTCGCGGGCCTTGACCGCCATGGCGCGGACGGCATCGAATTCCTCGCGGGTGACGAAATCGCGGTCGGCCATCCAGCGGTCGACGAAGCCTTTCATCGCGGTTTCCGCCTCGGCCTTGGCACCCTGTGCCACGCCCATCGCGTTGGTCATAAGTTGCGACATGTCATCGAAGAACTTGTTGCGCGTTTGCATGGCCGCACCCTTTCCTTGGCTTGGCCTCCTATATGGCCCCGCCGCACCGCCAGAACAAGCCCGCGCAAGGGGCGTGGACATTGCGCCGCCCCCCGCACACCGCCCCCGCACACCGTAGCGCGCCCGCATCGCCCGCTTGCCCTGACGCCCCAATCCTCTATACCCCACCCAACCGCAGCAACGGGGGCAGGCATGGCCGTAAGCGTTGGAATCATCATGGGGTCGCAATCCGACTGGGCGACCATGAAGGAAGCCGCCCTGATCCTCGACGAGCTTGGCATCGGGTACGAGGCGAAGATCGTCTCGGCCCACCGCACCCCCGACCGGCTCTGGACCTATGGCAAGACCGCCGCCGAACGCGGCTTGCAGGTGATCATCGCAGGCGCGGGCGGCGCGGCGCATCTGCCCGGCATGATGGCGTCAAAAACCCGCATCCCCGTGATCGGCGTTCCCGTGCAGACCAAGGCGCTGTCCGGCGTCGACAGCCTTTATTCCATCGTGCAGATGCCCAAGGGCTTTCCCGTGGCCACGATGGCCATCGGGGCGGCGGGGGCGGCCAATGCGGGCCTGATGGCCGCCGGCATCCTCGCGCTGCAAGACGCGGCCCTTGCCGCCCGCCTCGATGCATGGCGCGATGCCCTCTCTGCCTCCATTCCCGACGAGCCGAAAGATGACTGACCAACTCCCCGCAGGTTCCACCATCGGCATCCTTGGCGGCGGCCAGCTTGGCCGGATGCTTTCGGTCGCGGCCTCGCGCCTCGGCTATCTGACCCATATCTACGAACCCGCCGCGAACCCGCCCGCCGAGCATGTGGCGCATCGGCTGACGACCGCCTCTTACGACGACCTCGAAGCGCTCGCCCGTTTCGCGGCCTCGGTCGATGTCATCACCTATGAATTCGAGAACATCCCCACCGCAGCCCTCGACGTGCTGGAAAAGACCCACCCGATCCGCCCCAACCGCCGTGCGCTTGCCGTGTCGCAGGACCGCATCGCGGAAAAGGATTTCCTCACCGGCCTCGGCCTGACCACCGCCCCCTATGCCGCAGTTCAGACGCTCGACGACCTGCACCACGCGATCACCAAGATCGGCACGCCCGCGATCCTCAAGACCACCCGCCTCGGCTATGACGGCAAAGGGCAGGCGCGGCTGAAAACCGTGGCTGACGCCGAACCCGCCCATAAGGCCATGATGGGCGCGCCCTCGGTCCTCGAAGGCTTCATCGACTTCAGCCACGAGGTCAGCGTCATCGCCGCCCGCGGCCTCGACGGGTCGGTCGCCTGCTACGATCCGGGCGAGAATGTCCACAAGGATGGCATCCTGTCGACCACCACCATCCCCGCGCGCCTGTCCCCGTCACAGCGCACCGATGCCATCCTCATCGCCGCCCGCATCCTCAACGCGCTCGATTACGTCGGCGTCATGGGGGTCGAGCTGTTCGTCACCCCCGCAGGGTTGATCGTCAACGAGATCGCCCCCCGCGTCCACAATTCGGGCCACTGGACGCAGAACGGCTGCGCGGTGGACCAGTTCGAACAGCACATCCGCGCCGTAGCAGGCTGGCCGCTTGGCGACGGGTCGCGCCATTCCGACGTGGTGATGGAAAACCTGATCGGCGACGACATCCTCCGCGTCCCCGCCATCGCCCGCGAAAAGAACGCCGCCCTCCACCTCTACGGCAAGGCCGAGGCGCGGGCAGGCCGCAAGATGGGGCATGTGAACCGCGTGGTCAGCTAAGCCACCAGCCAAGCAGAACCGGCACGATCACCGCCGTCATCACCGCATTCAGCCCGATGGCGATGCCCGCAAAGGTGCCCGCCACGGGGTCCACCTGAAACGCCCGCGCCGTGCCGATCCCGTGCGAGGCGAGGCCCACCGCAAACCCCCGCGCGCGATAGTCGCGGATGCCAAGGCCGTTCATCAGCGGCGTCACCACCAGCGCGCCGATCATCCCCGTCAGGATCACCAGCACCGCCGTCAAGGCAGGGTCGCCCCCCTGCGCTTCGGTGATCGACATGGCGACCCCCGCCGTCACCGATTTCGGCGCAATGGCCACCAGAACCCCCTCGGGCGCGCCGAAGGCCCATGCCACCGCCAGCGCCGACACCGCCGCCGTCACGCTTCCCGCCACCAGCGCCGCCAGCATCGGCACCAGCGATTTCACCACCAGCGCCCGATGCTCCCACAAGGGCAGCGCCAGCGCGACCGTGGCGGGGCCAAGCAGGAAATGGATGAACTGCGCGCCTTGGAAATAGGTCGCGTAACTCGTCCCCGATGCCACCAGCAGCCCGCCCACCAGCAGGACCGAGATCAGCACGGGGTTCGCCACCGGATGCCGCCCCGCCCGTGCCGAAACCCAGTCCGCCACGGCATAGGCCGCGAGCGTCACCGTCAGCCACAGAAGCGGCGTCTGGGTAAGGTAGACCCAAAGCGCGAAATCCCCCGCCATCAGCCCTGCCCCATCGCCCGCGCCACCAGCCGGAAGGTGACGACCGAAACCACCAGCGTGAGCAGCGTCGACACCACCAAGGCCACCGCCAGCGCCAGCCAGTTGCCCGCCAGCACCTCGAGATTGCCGACCAGACCCACGCCCGCCGGCACGAACAGAAGCGACAGGTTCGCCAGCAGGAACCGACCCGCAGGCTCTACCGCCATAAGGGGCGCGGGGCGGTAACGGTCGCGCAGCCACAGCACGCCGACCATCGCCGCCATGCCGACCACCGGACCCGGCACGGGAAGCGACAGGCCACGCGCGATCACCTCGCCCAACAACTGGCAGCCAAGGATCACGGCGATACTCGCGATCATGCCCTCACGTCCTTTCGTCCCGCTCCCCGAATGTCCCATGCAAGGCGCGCGGGCGATGCGACCCCGCCGCGCCACGCTCAGGCATCGGGCGTATCCGTGTCCACCTCGCCCCGCTCAAGCCCCGCACGCGCGGCAAAGGCCAGCGCCTCGTATCGCCGCCGGAACACCTCCAACTGCCGTTCCTCCAGTTCCTCGAGGTCCATCAACGCATTATGCGCCCCGACATGGGCGCGGATCAACTCGTCCAGCTTCAACTGGATCGCCGCCGTGTCGCGGTTCTGCGTGTTCTGGATCAGAAAGACCATGAGGAAGGTCACGATGGTCGTGCCCGTGTTGATCACCAACTGCCATGTGTCGGAAAAGCCGAAGACCGGTCCCGTCACGATCCAGACAAGGATCACCCCCAAGGCCAGCGAAAAGGTGGCAGGCCGGCCCGACCACCGCGCCACCGTCTTGGCCACCGCACTGTAGACGCCGCGCCTCATTCCCCGTCCCCCATCAGGTCCTCCACCGCCCCACCATAGCCCAAGGCCGGATCGAAGCGGCCCTTTTCCAGAAACTCCAGCACTTCCGCGATCACAAGCGGGTTGAACATCAGGAAGGTATGCGTCACCGGCAGCACGATATGGTCGGTCATCCCCGCCACCCGCGTGCTGTCCACGCTGACCTTGCCGTCATCGGGACCGGGGATCACCCCCGAATAGACGGGGTTGAGCGAGCGGTCCCCCGCGATCACGCCAAGCTCGTAATCCGGCAGCGGCAGCGCCGCAGGGACCG
Source organism: Paracoccaceae bacterium (assembly GCA_027489375.1). Lineage (GTDB taxonomy): Bacteria > Pseudomonadota > Alphaproteobacteria > Rhodobacterales > Rhodobacteraceae > Paragemmobacter. Next base: position 268,284 of record JAIXZW010000013.1, read on the forward strand.
ACCCCGCATCCGTCCCCAACTCCATCCCCGCAGGGCCGTTGACCCAAGCGAAAAGGCCGATGTCGCCAAAGGCATCCACCAGTTCCGACCCGCCATTGGGCGGGGCCAGCATCACCACGCGCCCCATCCGCGCGGGCCGGTTCTGCGCCAGCCACGCCCGCGCCAGTATCCCGCCCATCGAATGGGTGACGAAATCGACCCGCGCCCCGCCGCATTGCGCCACCGCAGCGCCCACGCGGGGAACCAGTTCCCCGATCCGCGCTTCGGTCGAGGGGTAGCCGTCGTTGACGACCTGATACCCCTTCGCCTCCAAAGCCGCCTGCATCGCCAGAAGCGAGGTTTCCGTCCGTGCCAGCCCGTGCAGCAGCACCACGCAATCCGCCCGCGCGGGTGCCGCCACCACCATCAGAAACAGGATCAACCAGCGTCCCATGCCACGCACCCTAACCCCTTCGCGCCCGATGGACAAATCACGCCGCCTCGCGCACCTTTCGGCCATGTCGAAACGCCCGCCCCGCATCGCCGCCCGCGCGCTGATCCTGCATCAGGACCGGCTCCTTCTTGTCAACGCCTATGGCGGTGGCAAGTCCGACCTCTGGTGCGCCCCCGGCGGCGGGGTGGAACCCCACGCCTCGCTCCCCGAAAACCTGATGCGCGAGGTTTATGAGGAAACGGGCCTTTCCATCGCCGTGGGCGAACCCGTCCTCGTCAACGAATTCCACGCCCCCGAACACGGCTTCCACCAGATCGAAGTGTTCTTCCGCTGCACCATCACCGGCGGCACCATCGACCCCGCATGGCAGGACCCCGAAGGCATCGTCACCTCGCGCGCCTTCTTTTCCCGCGACGACCTTGCCCGCATCCGCGTCAAACCCGACAGCATCGCACAGGCGGCTTGGGGCGAAACCATGCTCTACGACCCGCTCGAACGGATCGTGACATGAGCCGCGCCTTCGTAAAAGAGGGCGACGGCTCGCTCGACCCGCTGCCCGACCTGCCGATCTCGCCCCACCCGAACCACGTGACCCCCGCGGGCCTTGCCGACCTGCAATCGCGCCTGCGCGAGGCGCAGACCCGTCTTGCCGCGCTCAAGGCCCGCCCCGACCGGCTCGACAAACTGCCCGAAGCCGCCGCCGAACGCGACATCCGCTATCTCGAAGCCCGCCTCCGCTCGGCCATCCTGATCGACCCCGCCACCCTGCCCGTGACCGAGGTCGCCTTTGGCCATATCGTCACCGTGGCGGACGAGGACGGGCTGGAGACCCGCTTCCAGATCACGGGCGAGGATGAGGCCGATGCCGCACAGGGCCGCATCACCCCGCAATCCCCGCTTGCCCGTGCGCTGCTTGGTGCGGCGGTGGGCGATGTGGTGAAGTGGAAGAAACCCTCCGGCACGGTCGAACTCGAAGTCCTGCGCATCGAATGCCCATGATCCGCGATCTTTCCCCCGACACCGACCTTGCCGCCGTGGCCGCCCTGATGGACGAAACCGCCGATTTCTGGACGCTGACCGAAGGCGCCCCCGCCGGCCCCACCGCCGCCGCCGATTTCTTCACGGATGGCCCGCCAAACCACGACCCCGCACGCCAGCGCCACCTTGGCCTGTTTGTCGAAAACCGCCTCTCCGGCATCGCCGAACTCAGCTTCGGCTTCCCCGATGCCTCTGCCGCCTACCTCGGCCTCATGTTGCTTGCCCCCCGCATCCGTGGCGCGGGGCATGGGCAAACCCTGCTGGCCCATGCCGAAACCCTCGCCCGCGCCGCAGGGGCCACGACCCTCTACCTTGCCGTGATCGAAGCAAACCCCCGTGGCCGCGCCTTTTGGGAGCGTCACGGCTTCCGCCCCACGGGCATCACCCGCACCGACGAACGCAACACCACCCACCGCCTGATGAAGCCGCTCTAACGGCTCGCCACCGCCACCCCGCCCAGCACCAGCGCGGCGGCAAGGAAGAACCCCGCCGCAGGCACCTCGCGCAGCAGCGCAAGCCCGCCGCCTGCCGCGAACACCGGAACCGACAACTGCGCCACCGCCGCCGTGCTGCGGCTCAACCGCGGCAGAACCCGATACCACAGCGCATAGCCCAGCCCGCTCGTCACCGCCCCCGACAGCACGGCCAAGGCCAGCCCCGTCGGCGCAGCCGCCAAGGGTGCCGCCCCCAAGGCCAACGCCGCCAGAACCCCCACGGGCAGGGCCAGCACGAAATTCCCCGCCGTGGCCGCCAGCGCATCCGCCGCACCGCGCCCAGCCAGCGAATAGACGCCCCAACCCGCCCCCGCCGCCACCATCGCGGCAAAGGCCAAAGCCCCGCCCTGCCATGCGGGCGCAAGCAGCAGCACCAGCCCCGCAAGGGCGACACCCACCCCCGCCCAGCGCCGCGCCACCACCACCTCGCCCCCGCGCAGGGCGGCGGCGAACATCACCACCTGCACCGTCCCGAACAGCAAAAGCGCCCCCGTTCCGGCATCGAGCCGCCCGTAAGCCGCCGAAAAACCGAACAGATAGACCAGCAGCCCCGCGACCCCCGCCACGCTTCCCGCCATCCGCCCGCCGCGCAGCGCCAGAAGCAGCGCAAGCACCCCCGCCCCCGCCGCCAGCCGCACCACGGCAAAGGCGGGCGCGTCGATCAGCCCCTGCCCCACCGCCATCCGGTTCAGCACCGAATTGGCGGCAAAGGCCACCATGACCACCGCAACCGGCACCGCCAGCCCTAGCCCGCGCGGCCTGCGTTCATCGTTGCCCAAAGCACCCCTCCCAAGGCGACCGGAAAGCCGATCAGGTGGTAGACGGCGATCGTCTCGCCCAGAAACACCACCGCAAGCCCCGCGCCGAAAACCGGCATGAGGTGCAGGAAAAACACCGACCGCGATGGCCCGATCCGCGCCACGGCGGCATTGTAGCTCAGCAGCGCCACGACCGAGGCGAACACCCCCGTATAGGCCACCGCCCCGATCCCCGCCGCCGTCAACGGCACCTCCAGCCCCCGCGCCACCTCCCACAGGTGGAACGGCAGCATGAAGATCGACCCGCCCACCGCGATGAAAAAGGTCAGCCCCACGGGCGACAGCGCCTTGGGCCGGAACTTCAGCAGCACCGAATAGATCCCCCAGACCACCAGCGCCGCCAGAATCCACGCGTCCCCCACGTTGAAATGCAGGTCGAGCAGCCGCAGAGGCTCCCCCCGCGCGATGATAAAGGCGACCCCGCAGAAACTGACCCCGATCCCCGCCGCCTGCCGCAGGCTCAACCGCTCGCGCAGCACGACCCATGCGATGATGACGACAAAGACGGGCATGGTCGCGCTGACCAGCAGCGCGTTTATGGCTTCGGTCGAGTGAAGCCCGATATAGGTCATCGACTGGAACATCCCCGCCGACAGGACGGCCATCGCCGCCACCAGCGGGAAATGCGCCCGCACCTCGGCCCAGTCCGGCCCGATGCGCCGCCACTCGAACGGCAAAAGGATCACCGCCGCCAGCGCCCAGCGCCAGAAGGTCAGGCCAAAGGGCGGCACATCCGCACGGATCGCCCGCCCCAGCACCCAATTCCCCGCCCAGCACAGCGAGGCGAGGGCGGCAAGACCGGCGGCGATCATGAAATTTCGGTTCATGCAGACGAGGTTAGGCCCGCCCCCCGCAAAGGACAACGATTTCTGACGCAGAAATCGTCGCGAAACTTGACGCAAATTTCGCAAGCAAACGTCCCGCCCTTTGCCACCGATTTTTGCGCCAAAAATCGGACCGGAGTTTGCGTCAAACTCCGTCCGCCCCAAAAGCAAAGGGGCGCGGCTTTCGCCACGCCCCCCGTTCTCTGCCGGATGGCAGGGATGATTACATCATCCCGTCCATGCCGCCCATGCCGCCCATGCCGCCGCCAGCCGGAGCCTTGTCGGCGGGCTTGTCCGCGATCATGGCTTCGGTGGTGATCAGCAGCGAGGCGACCGAAGCCGCATCTTCCAGAGCGGTGCGAACCACTTTGGCCGGGTCAATGACGCCGAACTTGAACATGTCGCCATATTCTTCGGTCTGGGCGTTGAAGCCGAACGACTTGTCGTTCGATTCGCGGACCTTGCCGGCCACGACCGACCCGTCCACGCCCGCGTTCTGGGCGATCTGGCGGAGCGGCGCTTCCAGCGCGCGGCGGACGATGTTGATGCCGTTGGTCTGGTCGGCGTTCGCACCGACAAGACCTTCAAGCACCTTGCCAGCCTGGATCAGCGCCACGCCGCCACCGACGACGATGCCTTCCTGAACGGCCGCACGGGTCGCGTTCAGCGCGTCATCGACGCGGTCCTTGCGCTCTTTGACTTCGACTTCGGTCATGCCGCCGACCTTGATCACGGCAACGCCGCCAGCCAGTTTGGCCACGCGCTCTTGCAGCTTCTCACGGTCGTAGTCCGAGGTGGTTTCCTCGATCTGGGTGCGGATCTGGGCCACACGCGCCGCGATCTCGGCCTTGTCACCGGCACCGTCGACGATGGTCGTGTTGTCCTTGTTGATCGACACTTTCTTGGCGCGGCCAAGCATGTCGATCGTCACCGACTCGAGCTTCATGCCGAGGTCGTCCGAGATCACCTGACCACCGGTCAGGATCGCGATGTCCTGCAGCATGGCCTTGCGACGGTCGCCGAAGCCCGGAGCCTTGACGGCAGCGATTTTCAGGCCGCCACGCAGCTTGTTGACGACGAGCGTGGCCAGAGCCTCGCCTTCGACGTCTTCGGCCACGATGATCAGCGGGCGCTGCGACTGGATCACGGCTTCCAGCAGCGGAACCATCGGCTGCAGCGACGAGAGTTTCTTCTCGTGCAGCAGGATGAACGCGTCTTCGAGTTCGGCGATCATCTTGTCGGCGTTGGTCACGAAGTAGGGCGACAGGTAGCCACGGTCGAACTGCATGCCTTCGACGACGGTGGTTTCCGTCTCGAGACCCTTGTTCTCTTCGACGGTGATCACACCCTCGTTGCCGACTTTCTGCATCGCGTCAGCGATCTGGCGGCCGATTTCGGCTTCGCCGTTGGCCGAGATGGTGCCGACCTGCGCAACTTCGGCGGTGTCCTTGACCGGACGGGCGGCAGCCTTGATCGCTTCGACGACCTTGGCGGTCGCCATGTCGATCCCGCGCTTGAGGTCCATCGGGTTCATGCCGGCGGCAACGGCCTTCATGCCCTCTTTGACGATGGCTTGGGCCAGAACCGTGGCGGTGGTGGTGCCGTCACCGGCTTCGTCGTTGGTGCGGGAAGCGACTTCCTTCACCATCTGCGCGCCCATGTTCTCGAACTTGTCCGAAAGCTCGATTTCCTTGGCGACCGAAACACCGTCCTTGGTGATGCGCGGCGCGCCGAAGGACTTCTCGATCACCACGTTGCGGCCTTTGGGGCCGAGCGTGACTTTGACAGCGTCAGCAAGGATGTTCACGCCGCGCAGCATGCGGTCGCGGGCATCGGTATCGAAACGAACGTCTTTCGCACCCATAGTGCTACTCCTCTGAATTTCTGTTTGCGTCGATCATGTCGGGCGCGCGGCGGGCGCACCCCGGCGAAATCACGAGATGATCCCGAGGATGTCGCTTTCCTTCATGATCAGCAGTTCCTGACCGTCCAGCGTGACTTCGGTGCCCGACCACTTGCCGAACAGGATGCGGTCGCCCGCCTTCACCGACGGTGCGATCAGCTCGCCCGAATCCTTGCGTGCGCCTTCGCCCACGGCGACGATCTCGCCTTCAGCGGGCTTTTCCTTGGCGGTATCCGGGATGATCAGACCGCCCTTGGTCTTTTCGTCGCTCTGGACGCGCTTGACCAGCACACGGTCATGAAGCGGTTTGAATGCCATCTGAGAACACTCCCTAGGTTCCAGGTTGAATCTGATTAGCACTCATATTGGCCGAGTGCTAACGGACCCCTCAGATAGGCAAAGCGCACAGCCCCGTCAAGGACTCGTCGCGCAGGATTTTGCACGCCCCGCCCCGCCGCGCACCTTGGCACGGGGCTTGCGCGATGCCACCTTGGAGTTGTCCCCACGGAAGCAGCCCATGCCGGTCCTCAAACGCCTTGCCCTCGTCGTCCTCTGCCTGCTTCCCCTGCCCGTCTGGGCCGAATGTCGGGGAACGGATCTCTTCCCCACCTTCCCCGCCGCCGATCAGGCCCGCATCCGCGCCGCCACCGATGCCACCCCCTTCGCCCGCGGCCTGCTCTGGCAGGCGACGAAGGACGGGGAAACCCTCTTCCTCATGGGCACCTACCACTTCGACGACCCGCGCCACGATGCGCTGATGGCCCGCGCCGCGCCGCTGCTCGACACGGCGCAAACCCTGCTGGTCGAAGCCGGACCCGACGAGGAAGCCGCGCTCAAATCCGACCTTGCGAGGAATCCGGCGCTGATGGTCGCCACCGAAGGGCCGACCCTTCCCGAAGCGCTCGCCCCCGCCGAATGGGAGGCGCTGTCAAAAGCGATGAAGGCCCGCGGCATGCCGGCCTTCATGGTGGCCAAACTGCGCCCGTGGTATGTGTCAATGATGCTCGAAATCCCGCCATGCGCCGCTGCGGCACAGGCGGCACTGGTGGCGGGCGGTCTTGACCAGCGGCTGATGCGCCATGCGGCGGCACGCGGAATCGCCGTCGATGCGCTGGAACCCTATGACACCGTGTTCCGCCTGTTCGGCGGGATGTCGGGCAGCGACCAGCTTGCCATGATCCGCACCGCACTCGCCACCGAGGCGCGGGCCGAGGATTATTCGGCCACCCTGTCCGACAGCTATTTCGCCGAAGACGCACGCCTGATCTGGGAAATAAGCCGCCATGTCGCCTTGCAGGACAAGGATGCGACGCCTGAAAGCGTGGCGCAGGACATGGCCGGAATGGAGCGGACATTGATGACCGAACGCAACCGCGCATGGATTCCGGTGCTGGAGGAAACGGCCCGCAAGGGCACGGTCTTCGCCGCCTTCGGCGCGCTGCATCTGTCGGGCGAGACGGGGGTTCTCGCGCTCTTGCAGGCCAATGGCTGGACCATCGAACGCCTGCCGCTCTGAGCACAGGGTTCATCTTGCGAAAGATCAGGCTCCCCCCATCCGCGCCGTGATGTTTCGCCGGAAAAACCGTCGGGCGCAGCCGCCGCAAAAGCCGCACCCGCCCCGTGGTGACAAGCGCCGCGCCGCGGCATATACACCGCGCCAAAGTTCAACCTCGTATAGGCATCCCCCATGACCACGCTCGTCTTCGGCCACAAATCCCCCGACACCGATTCCACCGGCTCGCCCATCGTCTGGGCCTGGTATCTCTCGCAGTCCGGCACGCCCGCCAAGGCGGTCCTGCTGGGTGAACCCAACACCGAAGCGGCCTTCGTGCTGAAGCACTGGGATCTGGCCAAGCCCGAGATCATCGCGGACGTCACCGCCGACGATACCGTCGTCATCGTCGACACCAACAACCCCGCCGAACTGCCCCCCTCGATCAATGACGCCAAGATCACCGGCATCATCGACCACCACATGCTCGTCGGCGGGATCAAGACGAAATCCCCCATCGACATCACCATCCGCCCGCTCGCCTGCACCGCGACCATCATGCATGACCTGATGGGCGACGCCGTGGCCTCGGCCCCGCGCGGCATCAAGGGCGCGATGCTCTCCTGCATCCTGTCGGACACGCTGGAATTCCGCTCGCCCACCACCACGCCCCATGACCGCGCCGTGGCCGAAAAACTCGCCGCCGACTTGGGCGTGAACATGAACGAGCTTGCGACCAGGATGTTCGAGGCGAAGTCCGACGTCTCGGCCTTCTCGGACGCCGCACTGCTGCGCATGGATTCCAAGGAATACAACGTCGCGGGCAAGGAACTGCGCGTCTCGGTCCTTGAAACCACCGCGCCCAAGGTCGTTCTCGACCGCAAGGCCAGCCTGATGAAGTCGATGGAGGCCGTGGCAAAGGAAGACGGCGCCGATCAGGTCCTGCTCTTCGTCGTCGACATCATCAAGGAAGAGGCGACGCTTCTGGTCCCCAACGACCTCGTCAAACAACTCGCCGAAGCCTCCTTCGGGGCATCGGTCACGGGCGATACCGTGGTCCTGCCGGGCATCATGAGCCGCAAGAAGCAGATCATCCCCGCGCTGAAACTCTGATCCCGCCGACAGATAAAGACAAAGCGCGCAACGCAGGTTGCGCGCTTTTCCATTTGCCCGAAGCGAAAGCCCGTCAGGCGATGATGTCGGGAATGAGCTGGTCTTCCAGCTTCACGATCTGGTCCTTCAGCGCCAGCTTCTGCTTCTTCAGCCGCCGCAGCGTCAACTGGTCCGGCCGACCGCCGGTTTCAAGGGCATAGATCGCCTCGTCAAGATCACGATGTTCCCGCCGCAGCACCTCCAGCCGGATGCGCAGCATGTCTTCGAAGTTCATCTCGCTGGGCGCGTTCATGGGACCTGCGGACCTGTTGCCAGACCTGATACGGCCTGAGTCGTTTCTGTTTCTCGGGAAAGAATATAGGAAAGGAACCCGCTTCGGGGAAGGATTCTGCCCCGCAGCGATGAAAAAACCTGCCCCTTCCGCCGCTCCGCAGGCCTTGCGATGCCCCCGCCGCCGCCCCATATTCCACGGGCAAGGGCCGCCGCAACGGGACCCCTGCAATGTCGCTTGTATCAAAGGGCATGACCGATGACGAAACTGAGCTTTGGCACGCACCCGTTCCTTCTTGGGTTCGAGCAGCTTGAACGGCTGGTGGAACGCACCGCCAAAACGGCCGAAGGCTACCCCCCGTTCAATATCGAGGCGACCTCCGACACCGCCTATCGCATCACCCTCGCCGTGGCCGGCTTCCGCGAGGAAGACCTGTCCATCACGGTCGAGGATCGCCAGTTGGTGATCCGCGGGCGTCAGGGCGAGGATGGGACGGACCGCGTCTTCCTCCATCGCGGCATCGCAGCCCGCGCCTTCCAGCGCAGCTTCGTGCTGGCAGACGGGGTCGAGGTGGCGGGGGCTTCGATGGAACACGGGCTTCTCCACATCGACCTGCGCCGTTCGGTGCCGGAAACCGTGGTGCAGACCATCGCCATCAGTTCGCGCAACGGTCGGAAATGAGGTGAAGGAATGGATACCGAATTCAACGGCCTGCCCGAGGGCGAAGGCAAGATCGTCTACATCCGCCCCGTCGCGGTCGCCGACCTGCCGGCCGAGGTGCAGGCCCATGCCGGTGGCCTGAAAACCATCTACGCGCTGCATGACGCGGATGGCGACCGTCTCGCCCTCGTGCGGGACCGCGAGCTTGCCTTTGTCATCGCCCGCCAGAACGACATGGCTCCGGTGAACGTGCATTGACGCTCTGGCGCGGGTTTCCCCCCGCGCCATTGCCGCGCTTTGCTTGGCACCCTGCGGTCCCACAGGCTACGCTGCCGCCAAAGCCGCTGCGGAACCGCCCATGATCACCGATGTCGATGACTACTTCACCCAAGGCTGCGGCCGCTGCGACCGCTTCGGCACGCCCGATTGCGCAACCAGCCTCTGGGCCGAAGGCATCGCCACCCTCCGCACCCACTGCCTTGAAGCGGGCCTGACCGAAACCTGCAAATGGGGCCACCCCTGCTACATGGCGGGCGGGCGCAACGTGGTGCTGATCGGCGCGCTGCGGGGAGACTTCCGGCTCAACTTCTTCAACGCCGCCCTGATGCGCGACCCCGATGGCGTGCTGGAACGGCAGGGACCGAACACCCGCCACCCCGACAGCCTCCGCTTCACCGATACGGCCCGCCTCCACGCCCTCACCCCCACCATCCGCGCCTATCTGGCCGAGGCGAAGGGTTACGCCGAAGCAGGCATAACGGCACCCAAGGAAGCCGCCGCCCTCGACCTCCCCGAAGAACTGGTCGAAGCCTTGGACGCCGACCCCGAATTGGCCGAAGCCTTCGCCACCCTGACACCGGGACGCCAACGCAGCTACGTCATCGCCCTAAGCTCCGCCAAGACCGCCGAAACACGGCAACGGCGGGTCGAGGGGTTTCGCGCCAAGATCCTCGCAGGCAAGGGCGCGCAAGAGCGGTAGCGTTCCGGACGCGTCACCGCCCCGCAAAGCAACGCGCCCCGAACCCCGCACCGAAAACGAAAAAGCCCCGCCTCGCGGCAGGGCCTTTCCAATCCGTCACACCGAAGCCTCAGGCCTTGATCAGACCCATGCTTTCCAGCTTCAGGATCACCTGCTGCGCGCAGTAATCCACGTCCGTGCCTTCGGTATCCACCACAAGCTCGGCCTTGGTCGGGGCTTCATAGGGGTCGGAAATCCCCGTGAATTCCTTGATCTTGCCTTCACGGGCGAGCTTGTAAAGACCCTTGCGGTCGCGGCGTTCACATTCCTCGATGCTGGTCGCCACATGCACTTCGATGAAGGCGCCAAAGGCCTCGATCATCTCGCGCACGGCGCGGCGGGTCGCGGTATAGGGCGCGATGGGGGCGCAGATCGCGATGCCGCCGTTCTTGGTGATCTCGGACGCCACATAGCCGATGCGCTTGATGTTGATGTCGCGGTGCTCTTTCGAGAAGCCAAGCTCCGACGACAGATGCTTGCGCACCACATCCCCGTCAAGCAGCGTGACAGGACGCCCACCCATCTCCATCAGCTTGACCATCAGTGCGTTTGCGATGGTGGATTTGCCCGAACCCGACAGGCCAGTGAAGAACACCGTAAAGCCCTGCTTTGCGCGCGGCGGAGAGGTGCGGCGCAGTTCGGTCACGACCTGCGGGAAGCTGAACCAATCGGGAATCTCCAGCCCTTCCCGCAGACGGCGGCGCAGTTCGGTGCCGGAGATGTCCAGCACGGTCGAGCCTTCCGGAACTTCGTCCACGGGGAAATACTGGGCCTTTTCCTGCACATAGACCATCTGCTTGAAATCGACCATCTCGATGCCGATTTCCGCCTGATGCTTGGCCACCAGTTCCTGCGCGGCATAGGGGTCGTAGAAATCCTGACCGGCGGAGTTCTTGCCCGGACCGGCATGGTCGCGGCCCACGATGAAATGGGTCAGCCCGTGGTTCTTGCGGATGATCGCGTGCCACAGCGCCTCGCGCGGGCCACCCATGCGCATGGCAAGGTTGAGCAGCGACAGATGCGTGGTCGACGCCGGATACTGGTCAAGCACCGCCTCGTAGCAGCGCACGCGGGTGAAGTGGTCGACGTCGCCCGGTTTGGTCATGCCGACGACAGGGTGGATGAGAAGGTTGGCTTCCGCCTCTTTCGCGGCGCGGAAGGTCAGTTCCTGATGCGCGCGGTGCAGCGGGTTGCGGGTCTGGAAGGCGACGATGCGGCGCCAGCCCATCTTGCGGAAAAAGGCGCGCAACTCGTTCGGCGTGTCGCGGCGGGCCTTGAAGTCGTAATGCACCGGCTGCTGGATGCCGGTGATCGCGCCGCCCAAATAGACGGGACCGGCCACGTTGTGCAGGTAGTTCACCGCCGGATGGGCAAGGTCATCGGCGCCGAAGACGTGTTCGGCTTCCTTGGATTTGTTCGGCACCCATTTGTCGGAAATCGACAGGATGGCGAGGATCACACCCTCTTGGTCGCGGAGCGCGATGTCCTGCCCCGTGGCGATGGTTTCGGCGAATTTTTCCGACACGTCGAGCGTGACGGGGATCGGCCAGAGCGTGCCGTCGGCGGTCCGCATATTCTCGACGGTGCCGTTGTAATCGGCTTCGGACTGGAAGCCGCGCAGCGGGAAGAAGCCGCCGTTCATCAGCAGTTCGAGGTCGCAGACCTGACGCGCGGTGAGATCCCACGAGGGAAGCTGGGCCGCTTCGACCTTGAGCTTTTGGGCGCTGTCGGGCGAGACGTAGAGTTCGGGAATGGGGGCGTGGTGCGAAAGGGTCATGTAAGCCTCGGCTGCTCGGATGCGCGGGCGGACCCCGCAATTGGGTCGCGGCTTAACGCTTCGGCGGACGGAATTCCAGCAAACAAGGGTTCACGGCGACAAAAAGGGCGAAAATGCCGCGTTTGCACCCCGCCAACGAACAGCGTTCCAGCTTTTAACCAAGGCGGTGAAGCCCGTTTGCCCGAGGCCCGCTTTGCGCGAACATCGGGCAAAGTCAGCGCGAAAGTCTTGGTGGACCTTCGGAAATTCCGTCGAAGGAATGTGCCGTCAATGCCCCGCCAGCCACCGCTCGGCATCCAGCGCCGCCATGCAGCCCATGCCCGCGCTCGTCACGGCCTGCCGGTAGATGTGGTCCGTCAGGTCCCCCGCCGCGAATACTCCGGGGATCGAGGTCCGCGTCGACCCCGCCTCGACCTTCACGTAACCGCCGTTGTGCAGTTCCAACTGGTCCTTCACCAGTTCCGACGCGGGCGCGTGCCCGATCGCCACGAAGAAGCCCGCGCAGGGGATATCGGTGATTGCACCCGTGTTCACGTCCCGCGCCCGCACCGCCGTGACACCCAGCGGCGTCTCGTCGCCCAGCACCTCGTCCACCGTATGGTTCCACAGCACCGCGATCTTCGGATGCTTGAACAGACGGTCCTGCATGATCTTTTCGGCGCGGAAGCTGTCGCGGCGGTGGATCACCGTCACCTTCGACGCGAAATTGGTCAGGAACAGCGCCTCTTCCACCGCCGTATTGCCGCCGCCGATCACGACGACCTCTTTGCCGCGATAGAAGAACCCGTCGCAGGTCGCGCAGGCCGAAACGCCGAAACCCTTGAACTTCTCTTCCGACGGCAGGCCCAGCCATCTGGCCTGCGCCCCCGTGGCAAGGATCACCGCATCCGCCGTATAGACCGTCCCGCTGTCCCCCCGCGCCGTGAAGGGGCGGTTTTGCAGATCGAGGGTCATGATGTAATCCGTGATCACCTCGGCCCCCATGGCGCGGGCGTGTTCCTCCATCCGCACCATCAGCTCGGGTCCCTGCACCTGCGTGTCGCCGGGCCAGTTCTCCACCTCGGTCGTGATGGTCAACTGCCCGCCCGGCTGCATCCCCTGCACGAGGATCGGCTCGAGCATCGCGCGCGATGCGTAGACGGCAGCGGTATAGCCTGCGGGACCGGAGCCGATGATCAGAACCTTGGTGTGCCGCGTCTCGCCCATGATATGCCCCTGCTGTCCGCTGTCAGGGGGTTGATATATGCGGGACGCATCGCGGGGGGAAGGGTGTGAAGCGGGCGCGCGCGCGGCACGGGCCGGGGGCCAGCCCCCGGACCCCCGGAGTATTTGCGCCAAGGTGAAGCGCAAAGGCCGTGAGGCACGAGGGATTCGAGTCTTTTTCTTGCGCGCCGTTGAAACATTATTGCGCCGCACCCGCCCCGCGCCTACATAGTCGAAAATTCCGGCGGAATGACCGGAGCAAAGGGGACCGACATGGCCGGATCGAAACTTGACCCGATTGACCGCCAGATTCTCGCGGAATTGCAGGCCGACGGACGCATGACCAACGTGGAACTTGCCAGCCGCGTCGGCATCTCGGCCCCGCCCTGCCTGCGCCGTGTCCGCACGCTGGAAGAGGCGGGTTACATCCGCGGCTACCACGCCGACATCGACCCGCGCGAATTGGGGTTCGAAGTGCAGGTCTTCGCGATGGTGCGGCTTCAGTCACAGGCCGAAGCCGATCTTGCCACCTTCGAGGAACGCTGCCGCAACTGGCCGCTCGTCCGCGAATGCCACATGCTGAACGGCGAGATCGACTTCATCCTGAAATGCGTGGCGCCCGACCTGTCGTCGTTCCAGAGTTTCCTGACGGGCGAACTGCTCAAGGCCGAGAATGTCTCGACCGTGAAGACCAGCCTTGTGATCCGCTGCGCCAAGGACCAGCCCGGCGTGCCCTTCGAAGTTCTGGAAGCGCGGATCGCGAAACAGGCCTGAATGGCTGACGCGGCAACTGGCCCGGCAACTGACCCGGCAAATGGATAAGCGGCCCCTGAGTGGCGCGCAGAGGACACGCCGGGGGCCGCTTTACCGAAGCAAGACCTGACCCGTCACCGTGGCGCGATCATCTGCGCCGGTTCGGGTCGACCATGTTCGGAATATGGCAGGTGGCGTGTTCGCCGTCAAATTTCAGCCGCGATTGGCGCGGGAAATATGGCGCGTTCCGGGCCGATCCTTCGGATTGTCGCAATGCGGCGATCAATCGGCCCGAAGGTGCGGCGAATCGGGTGGATGTGCGGGGCCGTCTGCCGTTCGGTCAGCGGCCCCGCAGATGCCTTCGGTCAGCGGGCAGCAATGGCCGAGGCTTTGGTCGCCGCCGGCTTCAGCGCGGCGGGCTTCTTGCGGTTTCCACGTTGCCACGGCAGGGCAACCTGCGGCTCGAGGCTGGCAGCGATCACGGATTTGAGCCAGCGGCGGTCTTTTTTCATAATCGGGTTTCCCAAGGTGGCACTCGTTCGATGCAGCCAATCTGCCCCCGCTTTGCGGCGCAGGTTTGGCCCTGATTGTGCATCATCTGGACATGAATCGGCGCGGGCTTCGGAAATTGTGGCCAAGCCGCGTTTCGCCCGCCGCCTTGTTTCGTTGCGATTCCGGAAACGCCGCCCGCGCATCGTTGCCGGAATTGCGACAATTCCGCGTCAGAGGCATATGGCCGAGATCAGCCTGCCGTAATCCGCCTCGCCCGCATGCGTGGTTCGCCGGAACGAGAAGAATCGCGCAGGGTCGGCATATGTGCAATGCCGCGTCCACTCCGCATGCCCCACCCCCGCCGCCCGCAACCGCGACAGGCCAAAGGCCGGAAGGTCGAACAGCATCCGGTCGCCCTTGCCATTGGCAAAGTAGCGGGCATTTTCGGGATCGTCGTCGGTAAAGGCCTCATAGAATTCCGGCCCCACCTCGTAATTCGTCTGGCTGATCGTCGGCCCGATCACCGCGGCGATATCCTCGCGCTTGGCGCCAAGCCGCTCCATCGCCGCGACGGTTGCTTCCAGCACCCCGTCCCGCGTGCCGCGCCATCCGGCATGGGCCGCGCCGATCACACCCGCCTTTGCATCGCAGAACAGCACGGGCTGGCAATCGGCTGTCAGGATGCCCAGCGCCACGCCCTTGGTCGTCGTCACCATCGCATCGGCGCGGGGGCGCCCGTCCAGCACGCCCGTCACATGGATCACATCGGGCGAATGCACCTGATTGACCGACAGAAGCCGGTCATGCCCCACCCCCAGCGCATCGGCGACCCGCGCGCGGTTGATCGCCACGACCTCGGACAGGTCCGACGACCCCGGCCCGCAGTTCAGCCCCGCGAAAATGCCCGAAGACGCCCCGCCCTTGCGGGTGAAGAAGCCGTGCCGAGCGGTGATCGCGTCAGAGGTGATGATTTCAAGCAAGATCGAATCCGGGCGGCGGCTGGTGGTGTGAGGGGTGGATGGCAAGCGCCTTGAACAGCGTTCCCATTTCCGATGGATCGGTCAAGCGCCGTGTCGCGGCAAGATGCGCGTCAAGCGCGGCGCCGGTCAACCCCGCCGCAAGCCGCGCACTGCGCTGCGCGATGCCAAGCCGCCCGAGCAACGCGCCCTGCCCGATCATCCGGCTGGCACGGGCGGGGGCGGCGGCGCGGGCGATGACCTCGAAATCGACATGCGCGGTCAGGTCCGCCTCGCCCGGTGCGGCAAGCGGGTCGGTGAAGCGGTGGTCCTTCAGCGCCTGAAACGTATCGCCCAGACTGCGCCACCCGCCGTAATCCACGATGATCGCCGCCCCGCCACGGGCTTCGATCCGCGCGCCGATGGCGGCGGCGATGGGGGCGGCGGCGGGCATCACCTCGACCACGTCACCCTCGGCCGTGTCAGCCAGACGGTGCGCCAGCAGCCCCAACTGCACAGGAGCGGCGCGGCCAAGCGTCAAAGCCTCTCCGGCCAGCCCCACCACCGTCTCGGCCCAGCCCGCGCCGACCCGCGTGAATTGCCGGATCGGCAGCGCGTCGAAGAATTCGTTGGCCAGCAGGAACAGCGGCGCATCGGGCAGCTCCTCGACCTGCCCGACCCAGCGCACCGCGCCCAGCCGCTGCCGCTGCACCTCGCGCAGGGTGGCCGAGGCTTCGACCAGCACCACCTCTGCCGCCGCATGGAACCCCGCCACGGCCCGCGTCGCCCGCAGCACATCGGCCATCAGCGTCCCGCGCCCCGGCCCGACCTCGGCCAGGGTGAACCGCGACGGCGCGCCCTGATCCATCCACGCCTGCGCCAGCGCAAGCCCCAGCAACTCGCCGAACATCTGGCTGATCTCGGGCGCCGTGGTGAAATCCCCGCCCGCGCCGAAAGGGTCACGCGTCGCGTAATAGCCATGCGCGGGATGCAGCAGACATTCCGCCATGTAATCGGCCAGTGTGATCGGACCCGCCGCCGCGATCCGCCGCGCCAGAAGTGCGGCGAGCGCCGTCATGCCGCCTGCCGCGCCGCAGCCCGCCACAGGAACCACAGCCCGAGCACGACCATCGGCAAGGACAGGATCTGCCCCATCGTCAGCCCGTAGCCACCCCAATGCAGCGCCAGACCCAGCGGGTTCCCCCCGGTCACGAATTGCGCATCGGGCTGGCGCACGAATTCCACCGCAAAGCGCGCCGCGCCATATCCGGCAAGGAACAGCCCCAAAAGCCGCCCCGGCCGCGCCAGCCACCCGCCGCGCCACGCCGCCCGGATCAGCAGCGCGCCGAGCAAAAGCCCCTCGAGCACCGCCTCGTAAAGCTGCGACGGGTGGCGGGCGCAGACGGTCAGCACATCGCCGCAGCTTTGCGCCGCCTCGCCCGGAAAGGCCACGCCCCAAGGCAGCGTCGTGGGCCGCCCCCAAAGTTCGGCGTTGATGAAATTGGCGATCCGCCCGAGGAACAGCCCCGCCGGAGTGGCCACCGCCAAAAGATCGGCCAGCGTCAGCACCGGAATCTTCTCGCGACGCGCATAGACCAGCCCCGCCACGACCACGCCGAGGAACCCGCCGTGGAAGGACATCCCCCCTTCCCACACGCGCAACACATGGGCCGGATTTTCAAGGAAATAGGCAGGTTGGTAAAAAAGCACATAGCCCGCCCGCCCGCCGAGGATCACGCCAAGGATGATCCATGTCAGCAGCCGCTCCGCCTGATCGGCCGACACGGGCGAGGGTCCATCCCAAAGCCGTGCGGTGGTCGCAAGCTTCGTTATGATCTTCCAGCCGATCAGAAGCCCCGCGATATAGGCCAGCGCATACCAGCGCAGGGCAAAGGTCATGCCGCCGAATTCGACCGAAAAGATCACCGGAGAGATATCGGGAAACGGAATATAGGACATGGGCACCCCTTGCCTCGGATGGCAGGGTTTTCCGGGCTGCGGGCGGGGAAGTCAACTCACCCTTCGGTGCGGGGCGGGCGGCAGGGCGGCGGCTGGCACGGCAGGCCGCATTCCCTCTTTGCCTGTGCTGCGCTATCACGGTGCACAACCGAAGGAGAACGCCCCGATGACCGACATGATCGACAGCCTCGCCAGCATATCGGGCCGCTACGATGCCGTCTTCTGTGACCTCTGGGGCTGCCTGCACAACGGCAAGACCGCCTTCCCCGCCGCGGTCGAGGCGTTGCGGGCGTTCAAGGCCAAGGGTGGCACCGTGCTCCTCCTCACCAACTCTCCCCGCCCCAAATCCAGCGTCATGGCGCAGCTCGACGGGTTGGCCGTCCCCCGCGACTGCTGGCATGACATCGTGTCGTCGGGCGATGCCGCGCAATACGCGCTCTTCTCGGGCGCGGTCGGCCACCGCGTCCACCACATCGGCGCGCCCAAGGACCTCAGCTTCTTCACCGACGTGGCACCCGATCTCGCCCCGCTTGCCGCCGCGAACCCGATCACCCGCGTCCCCTTGGCCGAGGCCGAGGGCGTGGTCTGCACCGGCCTGTTCGACGACACGACCGAAACGCCGGAAGACTACCGCGCCACGCTTCTGGCGATGAAGGCGAACGGGCTGAAGATGCTCTGCGCGAACCCCGACCTGATCGTCGACCTTGGCGACCGCCGCCTCTACTGCGCGGGCGCCATCGCCGCGGCCTATGAGGAGATGGGCGGCGAAGCCCTCTACTTCGGCAAACCCCACCCGCCGATCTACGACCTCGCCCGCCGCCGCCTTGGCCTGCTGACCTCCAACCCCGACCCGCAGATCCTTTGCATCGGCGACGGGGTGAACACCGACGTTCAGGGCGGGCAGGCCGAGGGGCTGGACACGCTTTTCGTCACGGGCGGCATCGCGGCCCACGAATTCGGCCCCGATGCCAACGCCCCCGACAAAGCCAAACTCGACGCTTGGCTGGCCGGGAAACAGCAATACGCGACCTTCGCCATCCCCTTCCTGCGCTGACGCCATAGCAACAATATTACCAGAAAGTCGTATATCACGATAATAAATTACGCAAAGGATTTGCGCTGCGCTGCGGCATCGGCTAACCTGCCCGCAATAGGCAAAGGATTCGGCCCATGTTCGCACGCGCCATCGACAACCAGCCCCGCGGCACGATCTGCATCGAGGATCTCGAAATCGGCATGACGCGCTATCTGCTGAAGACCGTGACCGACCGCGATATCGAAATGTTCGCCGAGGTGTCGACCGACCGGAACCCTGTCCATCTCGACGATGCCTACGCGCAGGACACCATCTTCGAAGGGCGCATCGCCCACGGGATGCTGACCGCGGGCCTCATCTCGGCGGTGATCGGCGAACAGCTTCCGGGGCATGGCACGGTCTATCTGGGCCAAAACCTGCGCTTCATGGCCCCCGTCCGCCCCGGCGATACCGTGCGGGCCGAAGTCAAAGTGACCGCAATCGACCACGCCAAGCGCCGCGTCACCCTTGAAACCCACTGCGCCGTGGGTAATACGGTTGTGCTGAAAGGCGAGGCGCTGGTTCTGGCGCCCAGCCGCAAGTTCGACTGACAGCCGCGGGCGCGCCCCGCGTGCGCCTTGGGGTAAGATGCGTATTCACCACCACTGGCAGGGACTGCCCGCCGATGCCCGCGGCGCTTCCGTGGCGATGGGCAATTTCGACGGGGTCCACCTCGGCCACCTGTCGGTGATCGACCGCGCGCGCCAATCCCGAAACGAAGGCGCGGCCCCCTTGGGCGTCGTGACCTTCGAACCCCACCCGCGTCAGGTCTTTGCCCCCGAAGCCGCCCCCTTCCGACTGATGAACGCCGAAGCCCGCGCCAACCGCCTTGCGAAACTCGGCGTGGCCGAGCTGTACGAGCTGCCCTTCGACGCCAACCTCTCCGGCCTGTCGCCCGCCGAATTCGCGCGTCAGGTTCTGGCCGAAGGCTTGGGCGTCTCGCATGTCGTCGTCGGTGCCGACTTCCGCTTCGGCAAGGGCCGCACGGGCACGGCCCAAGACCTCGCCACGCTCGGCCAGAGCCTCGGCTTCGCCGTGACCATCGCGCCGCTTCTGTCCATCGACGGAACCGAAGTCTCCTCCACCGCCATCCGCCAAGCCCTTGCCGAAGGCCGCCCCCGCGCCGCCGCCGCCATGCTCGGCCACTGGCACCGCATCGACGGCGAGGTGATCCACGGCGAAAAGCGGGGCCGCCAGCTCGGCTATCCCACCGCCAACATGTCGGTCGCAGGGCTGCACCTGCCCCGCCTCGGCGTCTATGCCGTCCGCGCCGATGTCCTCACCGGCCCGCAGGCGGGCAGCTACATGGGCGCGGCCAGCCTCGGCGTGCGGCCGATGTTCGGGGTGAACCAGCCCAACCTCGAAACCTTCCTCTTCGATTTCACGGGCGATCTTTACGGCCAACACCTCTCCATCGGCTTCGTCGACTACCTGCGCCCCGAGATGAAGTTCGACGGCCTCTCCGCCCTCATCACCCAGATGGAAGCCGACTGCACCAAGGCGCGCGAGATTCTGTCCGCCCTCTGACCCGCAAATTTCTTCGAAGAAATTTGCAAATCCGTTCGAACGGATTTGGCGCAGGGTTTTGCCCCCCTTCCCTTTCCCGCCCCGAAAAGGCACCCTCCGCCCATGACCGACAAACTCCGCCCCCGCTTCTGGGAAACCGTCCCGCTCGCCAAGATGAACCCCACCGAATGGGAGGCGCTTTGCGATGGCTGCGGCAAATGCTGCCTAAACAAGATCGAATACGAAGACACGGGCGAGGTCGATTACACCCGCATCGCCTGCCGCCTGCTCGACGGCCAGACCTGCCGCTGCACCCAATACCCGATCCGGCACCAGTTCGTGCCCGATTGCGTGCGCCTCACACCGGCCACCCTGCCCAAGATCGCCTATTGGATGCCCGCCTCCTGCGCCTACAAACTGCTGTACGAGGGCAAGACCCTGCCCGACTGGCACCCCCTTGTGACCGGCGACCCCGACAGCACGCACAAGGCGGGCCGTTCCGTGCGTGGCCTGACCGTGCCGGAATACGAGGTCGATGAAGACGACTGGGACGATTACATCATCGAGGACCAGACCTGATGTTCTTTGCCTCCGACAACACCTCCGGCGCTCCGGCCGAGGTGATGCAAGCCCTGCTCCGCGCCAACGAAGGCTACGACCGCAGCTACGGCAACGACCGCATCATGGCCGATGTCACCGCCCGCATCCGCGACCTTTTCGAAGCGCCCGAGGCCGCGGTCTACCTCGTCCCCACCGGCACCGCCGCCAATGCGCTCGCCATCGCCAGCTACACCCCGCCTTGGGGTGCGGTCTTCTGCCACCGCCACGCCCATATCGCCGAAGATGAATGCGGCGCGCCGGAATTCTACGCTTCCGGCGCAAAGCTCGTCCTCGTCGAGGGCGCGCATGGCAGGATGACCCCCGAAACCCTCGCCGCCGCCCTTGCCACCACGGGGGCATCGGGCGTGCATGGCGTGCAGCGCGGGATGCTCTCGCTCACCAACGTGACCGAGGCGGGAACGCTTTACACCCCCGCCGAAGTCGCCGCCCTGACAGCGCTTGCGAGATCGCACGGCCTGCCCTGCCACCTCGACGGCGCGCGCTTTGCCAATGCCATCGTGGCGACCAAGGCGACGCCCGCCGACATGACATGGCGCGCGGGCATCGACGTGCTCTCCTTCGGCGGCACCAAGAACGGGCTTCTGGGCGTCGAGGCGGTCGTTTTCTTCGACCCCGCCAAGGCGTGGGAGTTCGAGTTGCGCCGCAAACGCGGCGGGCACCTCTTCTCCAAACACCGCTTCCTCTCGGCCCAGATGCAGGCCTATCTGACCGATGGCCTCTGGCTCCGCCTTGCCGCCCACGCCAACGACATGGGCGCGCGGCTCTGGCAGGGAATCGCGGCGCTGCCCGATGCCGCCCTGACCCACCCCGCGCAGGCCAACATCGTCTTCGCCAATTGGGAAACCGGCGGCCATGACCGGCTGCAAGCGGCGGGCGCGATCTACTACGACCTGCGCTCCCTGCCCGATGGCCGCGAAACCGCCCGCATGGTCACAAGCTGGAACACGACCGAGTCCCACGTCGACGACTTCGTCGCCGCCCTGCGGGGCTGAAAGCCTTACCCCTTCGCCCTTTCACGCTCGCGCAAATATCCTCGGGGGGTGCGGGGGGCAGACGGCCCCCCGTGCGACAGCGGCCACCGGAACCGGCGTCGACCAGACCTTCCCGTGCGGGAGGGTGGGGGACGACGACCTCAGCCCGCCAGATGCGCCTCGAGGTCTTCCAGCCGGTCCTGCCCCCAGAACCGCACGCCGTCGACCACAAAGAACGGCACGCCGAAAACCCCCTTCGACACCGCCTCTTCCAGATTGGCGGCATAGGTCTCGGCCGCCATCAGCATCCCCCGATCCGCGACCTTGGGGTCGAAGCCGTTTTCGGCCAAGGCCGCATGGATCACCTCGTCCTCCGAGATATCCTTGCCCTCGGCCCACATCGCCCGCCCGATGGCCTGCACATAGCCCGCGAGGTCCCCGCCCCCCGCCGCCTGCGCCGCGATCAGCGCATAGGCGGCAGGCGCGGGATTGGCACCACGGAACAGCGGGTCCGCCGCCATCTTCATCCCCAGCTTCGCCGCCCAGCGCATCCGGTCCTCGTCGGCATAGCTGACCCGCGCCGGATGCCGCTCGGTCCGCACCTTGCCGCCCGTGCGCGGGAACAGCGCGGCCACATCGAGCGGCTTGTAGACCAGCGCCACCCCCTGCCGCGCCGCAATCCCGGCAGGACGCGCTCCGGCAAGATAGACCCACGGCGATTGCAGCGCCAAAAAGTACTCAATCTGCGCCATTTCCGCACCCCGCGCTTCGCCCGTGTTCCCAACAGCGTAACGCGGTGCTAAAGCCCCACCAAGCCCCGAATCCGAAGCCCACCGGAGTAATCATGCCCGCCATCACCGAGCCGAAACTCATTTCCGGCAACGCCAACCTGTCGCTCGCCAAATCCATCGCCCGCCGCATGTCCATGCATCGCGGCATGTCGGTGAACCTTGTCGACGCCCGCGTCGAACGGTTCAACGACCAAGAGATTTTCGTCGAGGTGTTCGAGAACGTGCGGGGCGAGGACATGTATGTCATCCAGCCCACCTCGAACCCCGCCAACGACAACCTGATGGAACTCCTGATCATGGTCGATGCGCTCCGCCGGTCCTCGGCCAGCCGCATCACCGCCGTGATCCCCTATTTCGGCTACGCCCGCCAGGACCGCCGCGCCAAGGCCCGCACCCCGATTTCCGCCAAGCTGGTGGCGAACCTGATCGCCGAGGCAGGCGTCGACCGCGTGCTCACGCTCGACCTGCACGCGGCGCAGATCCAGGGCTTCTTCGACCTGCCCGTCGACAACCTCTACGCCTCGCCCGTCTTCGCGCTCGACATCGAACACAACTTCCGCGGCCAGATGGAGGACCTCATGGTCGTCTCGCCCGACGTGGGCGGCGTGGCCCGCGCCCGCGAACTGGCCAAGCGCATCCACGCCCCCCTCGCCATCGTCGACAAGCGCCGCGAAAAGGCGGGCGAAGTCGCCGAAATGACCGTGATCGGGAACGTGGCCGGCAAGAAGTGCATCATCGTGGACGACATCTGCGACACCGCCGGAACGCTCTGCAAAGCCGCCGAAGTGCTGATCGAAAACGGCGCGACCGAGGTTCACTCCTACATCACCCACGGCGTCCTTTCGGGTCCCGCAGTGGAACGCATCACCAAATCGGTGATGAAATCGCTTGTGATCACCGACAGCATCGAACCGACCGAAAAGGTGAAAGCCGCGCCGAACATCCGCATCGTCCCGACCGCGCCGATGTTCGCCCAAGCCATCCTGAACATCTGGAACGGCACCAGCGTCTCGTCGCTCTTCGAAACCGACACCCTCGTTCCGATCTACGAAGGCATGTATCAGCGCGCCTGACCGCGCCTGACAGCCCCGCCCCCCGTTCCCGCTTTGGCGGCGGGGGGTGCCGCCGCAGGGCGGACTATTCGATATCCCACGAATCCTCGTCCCGCACCGGACCGATCGCCGTCCAGTCGGCGCGCAGTTGCGCGATGCGGGAATCGCCCCATGTGCGGAACACCAGATGGAAGCCGTGCTCCGTCACCTCTTCCGCCGACAGGTCCGCCCGCATGTTCGCATTATGGTCGGTATCCCAAAGCGAGATTCCCACAAGCAAAGCGGGGGGGCGGCGGAAGGGTTCGGAAAAACCGATCACATGGCGGCTTTCGCGTGCCCCCTGGCCGACCCACATCGGCCCGTCGGTGGCGTAATCCGAAAACAGCACCCTGCTTCCCTGCAAGATCCCCATCGGACCGTCGATCACCTGCCGTTTCGCTTTTGATCCCATATCGTCGCTTTACCTAGAATTCCGGGCGAAACCTTGACGGAAATCAACGAAAAAGGGCCCTGCCACGCGGCAAGGCCCCTATTTTCGCCATAGGCGTTAACAAAGCGTTAAAGCCCTGTCGCCGCCCGCAAGGCCGCCATATCGGCGACCAGCTTGTCGGCAATGTCCTTGTCCTCGGTCGCGGCGGCGGCGTCACGGGCGTCGGCCATCAGCGCATCGAACAGCGCCGCATTGGCTTCTTCCACGGGAACCGCACGCTCGGCCAGAACCGAAACGCCCGAAGCCGAGATTTCGGCGAAACCGCCGGTCACGACATAGGATTTCGTCCCGTCCGAACCCACCGCCTTGAGGATACCGGGGCGCAGAGTGGTGATGGTGGGGGCATGCCCCTCCATCGCCGTCAGGTCGCCGTCAGCGCCCGGAATCTGCACCTCGGTCGCGGAAACGGAAGCAAGCCTCCGTTCCGGCGAGACGAGGTCGAATTGCAGCGTGCCTGCCATGTCGCCCCCTTAGGCCGCAGCCGCGGCGAGACGCTGGGCCTTGGCAACCACTTCCTCGATGTCGCCGACCATGTAGAAGGCGGCTTCCGGCAGGTGGTCGTATTCGCCGTTAACAACCGCTTTGAACGAAGCGATGGTCTTTTCCAGCGGAACCTGAACGCCGTCCGAGCCGGTGAACACTTTCGCAACGTCGAAGGGCTGCGAGAGGAAACGCTGGATCTTACGGGCGCGGGCCACGGTCAGTTTGTCTTCTTCCGACAGTTCGTCCATGCCGAGGATGGCGATGATGTCCTGCAGCGACTTGTAGCGCTGGAGGATACCCTGAACCGAACGCGCGACCTGATAATGCTCGTCGCCGATGACGGCGGGGTCAAGCAGACGCGAGGTCGAGTCGAGCGGGTCCACAGCCGGATAGATGCCGAGTTCCGAGATCGCACGCGACAACACCGTGGTGGCGTCGAGGTGGGCGAAGGACGTCGCCGGAGCAGGGTCGGTAAGGTCGTCGGCCGGAACGTAGATGGCCTGCACCGAGGTGATCGAACCCGCCTTGGTCGAGGTGATGCGTTCCTGCAGCGCGCCCATGTCGGTCGCCAGCGTCGGCTGGTAGCCCACGGCGGACGGGATACGGCCCAGCAGAGCCGACACTTCCGAACCGGCCTGCGTGAAGCGGAAGATGTTGTCCACGAAGAACAGAACGTCCGTGCCCGACTGGTCGCGGAACTGCTCGGCCAGCGTCAGACCGGTCAGAGCCACACGCGCACGCGCCCCCGGGGGTTCGTTCATCTGGCCGTAAACAAGGGCCACTTTGGACTCGGTCAGGTTATCGACCTTGATAACGCCCGATTCCATCATTTCGTGGTAAAGGTCGTTCCCTTCACGGGTCCGTTCACCCACACCCGCGAACACGGAATAGCCCGAGTGCACCTTGGCGATGTTGTTGATCAGTTCCATGATGAGAACCGTCTTGCCCACGCCGGCGCCGCCGAACAGGCCGATCTTGCCGCCCTTGGCATAGGGGGCCAGCAGGTCGATGACCTTGATGCCGGTCACGAGGACCTGCGATTCCGTCGCCTGCTCGCTGAAGGACGGAGCCTTCTGGTGGATCGGACGGTATTCGGTCGCGTTGACCGGACCCTTTTCGTCCACCGGCTCGCCGATGACGTTCAGGATGCGGCCCAGCGTCGCGTCGCCAACGGGCACCGAGATCGGCGCGCCGAGGTCTTTCACGGGTGCGCCACGGACCAGACCTTCGGTCGCGTCCATAGCGATGGTGCGGACGGTGTTCTCGCCCAGATGCTGTGCCACTTCGAGAACAAGGCGCTTGCCGTTGTTTTCCGTTTCAAGCGCGTTCAGGATGGCCGGGAGGGCCCCTTCGAACTGGACGTCAACCACAGCGCCGATGACCTGCGTCACCTTGCCCGCCGCGGCAGCCGCTTTCGGTGCTTTTGCCATGTCGTTTCTCCGGTTCCTTAAAGCGCCTCGGCGCCCGAAATGATTTCGATAAGCTCTTTGGTGATCGCAGCCTGACGCGAGCGGTTATAGATCGTCGTGTACTTGGTGATCATCTCGCCAGCGTTGCGCGTTGCGTTGTCCATCGCGCTCATCCGTGCGCCCTGTTCCGACGCACCGTTCTCCAGCAGGGCGGTAAAGACCTGCGTCGCCAACCCGCGCGGCAGAAGGTCGGCCAGAATGGCCTCTTCGCTCGGCTCGTAGTCGTAGAGTGCGCCGACACCCGCGCCGTCGAACTTGGCGGGGATCACCTGCTGCGCGGTCGGGATCTGGCTGATCACCGACTGGAAGCGGTTGAAGAACAGCGTCGCGACATCGAATTCGCCCGCGTCGAAGCGGCCGATGATGTCACGGGCGATGGCCTGCGCGTTCACGTAACCCACGCGCTTCACATCCGACAGGTCGACGTGACCGACGAAATACTGGCCAAGGTCGCGCTTCAGCGCCTCGCGGCCCTTTTTGCCGACGGTCAGGATCTTCACCGTCTTGCCGGCAGCCAGCAACTCCTGCGCCTGCAAACGTGCGAGACGCGCGATGGTGCTGTTGAAGCCACCGCACAGCCCGCGCTCGGCCGTCATGACGACCAGCAGATGCACCTTGTCCGATCCCGTGCCTGCAAGCAGACGCGGGGCCGAAGCCGACGATCCCGCCGCAGCCGCCAGCCCCGCCATCACGGCATTCATCCGCTCGGCATAGGGGCGTGCAGCCTCGGCAGCATCCTGGGCCCGGCGGAGTTTAGCCGCCGAAACCATCTGCATCGCCTTGGTGATCTTGCGCGTGTTCTTCACGCTCGCGATCTTGTTCTTTAGGTCCTTAAGGCTGGGCATCGTTTATCTCCCTGCCCCGCCCTCAGGCGAAGTCTTTCGCGAACTTGTCCAGCTCGGCCCGGATCGCCTTCTCAAGATCGCCCGCGACTTTGCGGTCGTTCTTGGTGATGTCGTCCAGAAGGGCTTTGCCAGCGCCGCGCAGGTGCTTCAGAAGACCCGCTTCGAACCGGCCAACGTCCTTGACCGCGATCTTGTCGAGGTAGCCGTTGGTGCCCGCAAAGATCACGCAGACGATCTCGGCGTTGGTCATGGGCGAATACTGGTTCTGCTTCATCAGCTCGGTCAGACGCGCGCCACGGTTCAGAAGCTGCTGGGTCGAAGCGTCGAGGTCCGAACCGAACTGCGCGAAAGCCGCCATTTCGCGGTACTGCGCGAGTTCCAGCTTAACCTTGCCCGCAACCGACTTCATCGCGTTCGTCTGTGCCGACGAACCCACGCGGGACACCGACAGACCGGTGTTCACGGCCGGACGGATGCCCTGGTAGAAGAGTTCGGTTTCAAGGAAGATCTGGCCGTCGGTGATCGAGATCACGTTCGTCGGAATAAAGGCCGACACGTCGCCGCCTTGGGTTTCGATGATCGGCAGCGCGGTGAGCGAGCCAGCCCCGAAATCCTCGTTCAGCTTGGCCGAACGCTCCAGCAGACGCGAGTGGAGGTAGAACACGTCGCCCGGATAGGCTTCGCGTCCCGGCGGACGGCGCAGAAGCAGCGACATCTGGCGGTAAGCGACGGCCTGCTTCGACAGGTCATCATAGATGATCAGCGCATGGCGGCCGTTGTCGCGGAAGAATTCCGCCATCGCGGTCGCCGAATAGGGCGCGAGGAACTGCATGGGCGCCGGGTCCGAAGCGGTCGCCGCCACGACGATCGTGTAGTCGATCGCGCCGGTTTCCTCGAGCTTCTTCACAAGCTGCGCCACG
The DNA here is from genome assembly GCA_027489375.1 of Paracoccaceae bacterium. Taxonomy (GTDB): domain Bacteria; phylum Pseudomonadota; class Alphaproteobacteria; order Rhodobacterales; family Rhodobacteraceae; genus Paragemmobacter. Next base: position 295,711 of record JAIXZW010000013.1, read on the forward strand.
GTCGAACGCTTCTGGCCGATGGCGACGTAGATGCAATACAGCTTCTTCGACTCGTCGTTGCCAGCCGCTTCGTTATACGACTTCTGGTTCAGGATGGTGTCGAGCGCCACGGCGGTCTTGCCGGTCTGGCGGTCGCCGATGATCAGTTCGCGCTGGCCGCGGCCAACGGGGATCATCGCGTCCACGGCCTTCAGGCCGGTCGCCATCGGCTCGTGAACCGATTTGCGCGGGATGATGCCGGGGGCTTTGACGTCGGCCACGCGACGCTCGGTCGCGGCGATCGGGCCTTTGCCGTCGATCGGGTTGCCAAGGCCGTCAACGACGCGGCCGAGCAGGGCGTTGCCAGCGGGCACGTCCACGATGGACTTGGTGCGCTTGACGGTGTCGCCTTCCTTGATGTCCTGGTCGGAACCGAAGATCACGACGCCGACGTTGTCGACTTCGAGGTTCAGCGCCATCCCGCGGATACCGCCGGGGAATTCCACCATCTCGCCGGCCTGGACGTTGTCCAGCCCGTGGACGCGCGCGATACCGTCGCCAACCGACAGAACGCGGCCCACTTCGGCCACTTCGGCATCCTTGCCGAAGTTCTTGATCTGCTCTTTCAGGATCGCAGAGATCTCAGCAGCCTGAATTCCCATCACCCAACCTCTTTCATTGCATTCTGGAGAGCCGCGAGTTTCGACCGAACCGAAGTGTCGATCATGGTCGAGCCCAGCTTGACGACAAGACCACCGATAAGCGTCTCATCGACGGCGGTTTTCAGTTTAACGTCCTTGCCGACCCGCGCTTTCAGCGTGGCGGCCAGTTTCTTCGCCTGATCGGCGGTCAGCGCGGCGGCGCTGGTCACTTCGGCGGTCACTTCGCCCTTTTCGGTGGCGATGCGCGCCAGCACGTCGGTGACAAGCTGCGGCAGCACGAAAAGGCGGCGCTTCTGCGCCATCAGCGCCAGCGTGTTGGCGACCAGCACCGACAGGCCCATCTTGGCGGCGATAGCGGCGATAGCACCCGCCTGCTCGTCCCGCGACACGACCGGCGAGGCGATCATCGCGGCAAGTTCGGGGCTTGCGGCCAGTGCGGCTGCAAGCGCGTCGGCATCGCGTTCCAACGCCTTCAGGCCGCCTTCTTCCTTAGCAAGGTCGAAAAGCGCCGTCGCGTAGCGTGCGGCAATGCCGGAGGAGATCGAAGCTGGTTCGGACACGACAACCCTTCCGCTGTTTTCGCCCCCGTCCCGCTGACCAGATCGTCGGTCGCACGCAGACAAAGGCATCCCAAGGCGCACGCTGTTGCGCGCGTCGGTGTGAATTTGCGGCGTCATTAGCAGAGGTGCATGGACCCCGCAACCGTCAAGGACGCGTGAACGTGACTGAATTGGTCATGATTTTCCGGGGCTTTCGCCATTCCCCCCGCCCCTGCGACTCTTTGCGCGGTCGCTTGGCGAATCCGAGTAGCCTCAAACGACAGAATCAACACCGTCCAGCAACGGTCTTTGCCCCAGATTCAGCTCGGCGGCCGGATCTCGCGACACACCTCAGTTGTCGCCCTCAACGTCCTGAGCGAGACCAAGCAACCGTCGATGATATTTTGACAGGCGTTGGTAATGCGCTTCGATGGCACCTGCGATTTCCTTTGAATTCTTCACCGCCAGAAAGTGTCCGACTATCTGGCTGTAATGCTCAGCTTGACGCGGCAGCCTCAGTGCCGGATCGGCCTTCTCGAGGATCTCTGCATCGGTCATTACTTGCACGATTTGCTCCGGACGCGGAATCGCGTTGGGCACGCTGCTGTTCTGCGGCGGAACTTTGCCATTCATCAACGGCGAAATCGGATGGAATGCATGGAAAAGCGCCGTTTCAAGTGGAGTGATTTCTTGGGCGGTCTGGACGGGAAAGGCCCAGACCCAAGCAATCTCCCAAACGTCGACCTGTCGGTTTGCGATGATGTCCGAACGTGCAGATGTAAGGTGACGATTTACCCTCGACCGTATGCCGTCCTTTGACTGTCCGACATAGATCGGAACCTGATCAAGATCGCAAAGCACATAGCAACCAATCTGGTTGGTCAGCGTCCGCACCTGCGAACGCCGGTATGAAAGATCAATTGCCATAGTTCATTCCGCCGCAATCGTCTGAACACTTCCAACGGCTCCAGAGAGTGGTCCAATCAGTTCTTCGGACAGGAAGCGGACCGCCGCGACACAAACTCCGTCTCCGGCCAAGTGGTATGCCTCGTTGTAACGCGTTGGCAACCGATATGAGTCAGGCAAACCCATCAATCTGGCAGCCTCGCGGGAAGACAAAAGCCGCGTCCTGACATCGCCGTCCTCTACAATGATCAGCGTCTGACGGCTTGACCCACCGGCCGGGGTTCGCAGACACCCCGCGATCCCATCGAAACGCACCTCGGCCCGCTGACGTTTAACTCCGGTAACGTCAGCGCGTGTCCTCCGGTAAATCGTTCCGACGACACGCAGCTTTTTGGACTTGGCCGCTTCGACCTTCAACCGGTTGAGTTCTGTCATAATTGCAAGAAGACTCTGCGTCTCCTCACGTGTATGCCAACGTACGTCTGTCGGATTTTCTTCAATTATATCGACCAATTCGTGGGGTCTTTTCGGTGGCGTCGGCAGATGCCACCAAACCCAATTCTCGATAGCCGGACCACGCAAGAGTGCCTGCGCCTTCTGCAAGGCCGGCGGATGCCATTCGCTTGCGTCCGTTCGGGTTAGTTGATCGGGGATACGGTGGTTCCTATGAACAGCAACAAAGAAGACCCGCGGTCTACTTTGCGGGACGAAGCGCACGGCATCGACGACAACGGAACCGTAACGATATCCTCCGGCTGCAAGCGCATCGCAAATCGCCGCAAAATCCGCACCGCCACGCGATGTTAGGGCACCATACACGTTTTCCAGAACAATGGTCCGCGGCGGCCTGCCGGCGCGACAAAGCTCCTGCATCAGGGACCAGAAGTGCCAAAAGGTCCCAGATCGCGTTCGTACGCTACTGACGCTATCCCCTAGACCAGCATAGGCACCGGCCAAAGAAAGATCTTGGCACGGAAAAGACGCCCAGGACAGTGCAGCCTGCCCGGGCAAGGAACTTGCAGAAATTGCCGCAATATCTCCTAGGTGGAAGTGTTCGCTCCCCCAGTTTTCTACGTATGAGGATGCTTTGGCAGGACTGAAATCGTTGGCAAACACACATTCCCACAGGTCACCAAGACCGGCGCGAGCCATGCCCCCACCAGCAAAAAACTCATAGAAAGTGGGCTTGTGCGTACTCATTCCTGACCCTTTCCGGCACCCATGAGCCTAGCCGATCCGCAGCGACAATCAAGCATTGGTAGTTCCAGAGACGCCTTCGCGCATATGTGGGCAAACTCCGCAAGAAAACTTCTTCTTGTTTGCTTAGAGGACAACTGGTTTCCAACTCGTTAACTTCGTCTCCACCTGTCCTGCACCGCCCGTCCCCTCGCCCGCCGCCAAAATCCGTCCGAACGGATGTGCAGATTTCGTCCAAGAAATTTGCGCCTTACCCCTGACGGTTCAGCGCAGGTTCCGGCACGCCCTTGCCCACACCTTCCAGCACGCGCAGCGGCCGCCGCACCACCGCGCCCAATCCGCCACGCGTCGGCGCATAGACCTGCTTCGATGCCTCGACCATCAGCACGCCCCCCGCCAGCCACGGGCCGAACTTGCGCCCGAAACCTTCCCAGAAATCCGCCGTCCGCAGCCAGAACCGCCCTTGCGCGGGCGGGGCGAACAGCGCGGCGCAGGTCCGCTCGGGCGTGAAGCCGTGGCGCTTCAACTGGGTTTCCAACTGCGTCATCGAATAGGGTCGGCCAAAGCCGAAGGGCGTTCCGTCCCGCCGCGCCCAAAGGCCCGAGCGGTTCGGCACGATGAACAGCGCCTTGCCCCCCGGCCCCAGCACGCGATGCGCCTCTTGCAGCACCTCGGACGGGTGTTCCGACGTCTCTAACCCGTGCATCAGCACCAGCCGGTCGATGAACCCCGTCGAAACCGGCCAATGCTCCTCTTCGCAAAGGACCGAGACATTCTCCATCCCCGCAGGCCAGGGCATCACCCCCTGCGGTCCCGGCATCAGCCCGATCACCCGCCGCGCCTCGGTCAGATAGGGGCGCAAGAGCGGCACGGCAAAGCCGAAGCCCGCCACCGTCTGCCCCGCCTGCACCGGCCAAAGCTTCACCACCTGATCGCGGATCGCCCGTTGCGCCACGCGGCCAAGCTGCGTGCGATAGTAGAAATTGCGAAGGTCGAGCACGTCGAGGTGCATTGCCGCAGGGTCCGTTCCCGTCCAGACTGCGGCCGATCATAGCCGCACCGCCGCAAACCGCCATGCCCAAAACCAGCCCCGCGCCCGCAGCCCCGCGCATCGCCACCTGCGAATGCGGCGGGCTGCGGCTGACCGTCACCGCCCCGCCCGTCCATGTCCACGGCTGCACCTGCACCCGCTGCCAGCGCAGCACGGGCAGTGTGATGAAGCTGTCGGCATGGTTTCCCGAAACGGGCGTGCGGATCGACGGCCCCTTCACGACATGGCACTTCGCGGGCAACGACAACCCCGCGCTTACCGCCTGCTTCTGCCCCACCTGCGGCGGCGGACGCTTCTTCCGCACCGGCGATTACCTGCGCGGCTGCATCGGCATCGGTGTGGGCAGCTTCGCGGACCCTTCCTTTCCCGCCCCCGATCACATCCACTGGTGGCCCGACCGCCCGCACTGGCTTGGCACCCCGCTCGGCCCCGAACTTCTGGAGGGCAACTGAATGCTCGACCTCGTCACCATCCCCTGCCTCAAGGACAATTACGCCTATCTGGTCCACGACCCCGAAACCGGCGAAACCGCCGTGGTCGACGTGCCCGAGGCGGCACCGATCATGGCCGAACTCGCCCGCCGCGACTGGCGGCTGTCGGACATCTGGATCACCCACCACCACGGCGACCACATCGACGGCATCCCCGAACTCCGCGCCGCCACGGGTGCGCTCGTCACGGGTGCCGCCGCCGATGCCCAGCGCCTGCCCCCGCTCGACCTCGCCCTGCCGGACGAAGGCGCGCTGACCCTTGGCCGCCACGCGGTCGAAACCTTCCCCGTCCCCGGCCACACCGTCGGCCACATCGCCTATTCCATCCCTGCCGCCAAACTCGCCTTCACCGGCGACAGCCTCATGTCCGCGGGCTGCGGGCGGCTCTTCGAAGGCACGGCCCTCCAGATGCACACGGCCCTCCAACGCCTCGCCCGCCTGCACCCCGACACGCTGGTCTGTTCGGGCCACGAATACACCGCCTCCAACATCCGCTTCGCGCTGACCCTTGAACCCTCCAACACAAGGCTTATCTCCCGGTCAGAACGGGTGGCCACCCTGCGTGCGAAGGGCGAACCCACCCTGCCCGTCGCCCTATCCGAAGAACTGGCCACCAACCCCTTCCTCCGCACCCACAGCGCGGAAATAAGGGCCAACCTCGACCTTGGCACCGCCCCGGATGCCACCGTCTTCGCCGAAATCCGCGCCCGCAAGGACCGCTTCTAGGCACCCGAACCCGTCGTCCGATCACTTTTTCCTTCCGATCGGCGGCAAAGCGAAATTCGCGCCAATTAGTCCTTGAAGTGCGGCCAAATAAGCCGAAGTCTAGGAGTATGAGGCCACGGTTGGATCGGGTCTTGCAGACCCTCTCCGACCCGCAGGACAGGAGCACCCAACGTGCCGTCATTTTCAACCACGCTCGAGCAGGCCATCCACGGCGCCTTGGCCCTCGCCAATGCCCGCCGCCATGAACTCGCCACGCTGGAACATCTCCTGCTGGCCCTGATCGACGAACCCGATGCAGCCCGCGTGATGAAGGCCTGCTCGGTCAACCTCGACGAACTCCGCAAGACGCTGGTGGATTTCATCGACGACGACCTTTCCACCCTCGTCACCGATGTCGAAGGGTCCGAAGCCGTCCCCACCGCCGCCTTCCAGCGCGTGATCCAGCGCGCGGCGATCCACGTCCAATCCTCCGGCCGGACCGAGGTGACGGGGGCCAACGTCCTTGTCGCCATCTTCGCCGAACGTGAATCGAACGCCGCCTATTTCCTGCAAGAGCAGGACATGACGCGCTACGACGCGGTCAACTTCATCGCCCACGGCGTGGCCAAAGACCCGTCCTACGGCGAATCCCGCCCCGTCTCCGGTGCCGAAGAGCATCAGGAAACGCCCAAGGCCGAAGCGGGCGAGGCGAAGGAATCCGCCCTGTCCAAATACTGCGTCGACCTCAACGTCAAAGCCCGCAAGGGCGACGTCGACCCGCTGATCGGCCGCGATGCCGAAGTCGAACGCGCGATCCAGGTGCTCTGCCGCCGCCGCAAGAACAACCCGCTTCTGGTGGGCGATCCCGGCGTGGGCAAGACGGCCATCGCCGAAGGTCTGGCGTGGAAGATCGTCAAGAAAGAAGTGCCCGATGTCCTTTCGGGTGCCACCATCTACAGCCTCGACATGGGCGCGCTTCTGGCCGGAACCCGCTACCGCGGCGACTTCGAAGAACGCCTGAAAGCCGTGGTGAAAGAGATGGAGGATCACCCCGACGCGATCCTCTTCATCGACGAAATCCACACCGTCATCGGCGCGGGTGCCACCTCGGGCGGCGCGATGGATGCCTCCAACCTCCTGAAGCCCGCGCTTCAGGGCGGCAAACTCCGCTGCATGGGATCGACGACGTATAAGGAATTCCGCCAGCACTTCGAAAAAGACCGCGCCCTGTCGCGCCGCTTCCAGAAGATCGACGTGAACGAACCTTCGGTCCCCGATGCCATCAAGATCCTGATGGGCCTCAAACCGCATTTCGAGGAACACCACGACCTGCGCTACACCTCTGACGCCATCAAGTCGGCGGTGGAACTCGCGGCGCGCTATATCCACGACCGCAAACTGCCCGACTCTGCGATCGACGTGATCGACGAAGCGGGCGCAGCCCAGCACCTCTTGCCCGAGGGGAAAAAGCGCAAGACCCTCGGCACCAAGGAGATCGAGGCTGTCGTGGCGAAAATCGCCCGCATCCCCCCGAAGAACGTCTCGAAGGACGATGCCGAAACCCTGCGCGATCTTGAGAAAACCCTGAAACGGGTCGTGTTCGGTCAGGACAAGGCCGTCGAGGCGCTTTGCTCGGCGATCAAACTCGCCCGCGCGGGCCTGCGCGAACCTGAAAAGCCCATCGGCAACTACCTCTTCGCGGGTCCCACCGGCGTCGGCAAGACCGAGGTGGCAAAGCAACTCGCCTCCTCGCTCGGCGTGGAACTGCTGCGTTTCGACATGTCGGAATATATGGAGAAACACGCGGTCTCCCGCCTCATCGGCGCACCACCCGGCTATGTCGGCTTCGATCAGGGCGGCATGTTGACCGATGGCGTCGACCAGCACCCCCATTGCGTCCTCCTCTTGGACGAAATGGAAAAGGCGCACCCCGATGTCTACAACATCCTCTTGCAGGTGATGGACCACGGCAAACTGACCGACCACAACGGCCGCACGGTCGATTTCCGCAACGTGATCCTGATCATGACGTCGAACGCCGGCGCGCAGGAAATGTCGAAATCGGCCATCGGCTTCGGGCGCGAGCGGCGCACGGGCGAAGACACCGCCGCCATCGAGCGGACCTTCACCCCCGAATTCCGCAACCGTCTGGATGCGGTGATCTCCTTCGCCCCCTTGGGCAAGGAAATCATCCTTCAGGTCGTCGAGAAATTCGTCCTGCAACTCGAAGCGCAGCTCATGGACCGGGGCGTTCACATCGAACTCACACCCGAAGCAGCCGCTTGGCTGGGCGACAAGGGCTATGACGACAAGATGGGCGCGCGTCCGCTTGGCCGCGTGATCCAGGAACACATCAAGAAGCCGCTGGCCGAGGAACTGCTCTTCGGCAAGCTGGTCAAGGGTGGCGTGGTCAAGGTGGCGGTCAAGGACGATGCCATCGTCCTCAACATCGAAGAACCGGCCAAGCCCCGCCTGACGGGCCAAAAGCCCCCGCTGCTCACGGCGGAATGATCCTCAGGCTTGCACTCCTTTCATTGGCCCTCGCCTCTCCGGCGGGGGCCTTTGATTTGGCGATGCCCGTCGATTGCACGCTGGGCGACACCTGCTTCATCCAGAATTATTTCGACCACGACCCGACCGCCGCCGTGGCCGACCCCGCCTGTGGCCCGCTCTCCTATGACGGGCATGATGGCACCGATATCGCCCTGCCCACCCTTGCCGACATGGCCGCAGGCGTCACCGTGCGCGCCGCCGCAGCAGGCACCGTCCGCGCCATCCGCGATGGCGTGCCGGACACCCAACCCTTTCCGGCGGGTCAGGATTGCGGCAACGGCGTTGCCATCAGCCATGCCGACGGTTGGGAAACCCAATACTGCCACATGAAACAGGGCAGCATCATCGTGACCCAAGGGCAAGGCGTCGATGCCGGAACCCCGCTCGGCCAGATCGGCCTGTCGGGCAACACCGAATTTCCCCACCTGCACCTCTCGGTCCGCCATAACGGGACAGAGCTTGACCCCTTCGCCCCCGAAGCCACCACCTGCGGCGACATCGGCGCGGGGCTTTGGGCCGATGCCCTGCCCTATTCCGGCGGCGGCATCCTCGGCCTTGGCCTTGCGCCCGCCATCCCCGAATTCGACGCGGTCAAGGGGGGCAGCGTTCCCGTGGCAGACGCCTCATCCCCTGCGCTGGTGGTCTGGGCGCATCTCTTCGGCGCACGTCAGGGCGACAACCTCGCCCTCTCCATCACCGGCCCGCAGGGTGAGGTGATCTCCGACACCATCCAACTCGACCGCACGCAGGCCCGCTCTTTCCGCGCCATCGGGCGCAAGGGCAGCGCATGGCCCGCAGGCGACTACGCGGCCACCGCCGTGCTGACCCGCGATGGCATCGAGCTTGACCGCAGCGAAGCGACCATCCCCCTCCGCTAGGCAAATTCCTTCGAAGAGTTTTGCCTTCCCCGACCCGACCAAAGGTTACGCCCGCGTTAACGCTCCGCGCAGCGCGTCTGCATCATCTGTGCATCCGCGGCTGTCTTAACGCTCGGTCAGTTTCAACTCGATCCGGCGGTTCTGCGCACGGCTCGCTTCGTCATCCCCCGACGCCACGGGACGGTATTCCCCGAACCCCGTCGCCGCCAGCCGTTCGGGCGGAAAACCCAATGCAGACTGCATGTAACGCACAACAGATAGCGCCCGCGCCTGCGAAAGCTCCCAGTTGTCGCGGAACTCGCCCAGACCGGACAGCGGCGTGTTGTCGGTATGCCCGTCCACGCGGATGATCCAGTCGATCTCGGGCGGGATTGAATCCTTAACCTCGTTAAGGATTTTCACGACCCCCGCGATCTGCGCCTGCCCCTCGGGCGCCAACTCCGCCGCCCCCGGCTGGAACAGCACCTCCGACGAAAAGACGAAGCGGTCGCCCACCACGCGAACCCCCTCGCGCCCGCCCAAAAGGGTCGACAATTTGCCAAAGAATTCAGACCGATACTTGGCAAGGTCCTCGTTCTCCGCCTGCAAGCGCAGCTTTTCCGCCTCTTCCAGCTCCGCCCGCTTGCGCTGCTCCGCCGCCACCTGCGCCAAGGCCGAATTGAGCTGCGACCCAAGGTTCTCCAACTGCACCTTGGCCTTGGCATCCTTATCCGCCGCCTCGTTCAGCACCTGTTGCAGACTGGCCAACTGCCCCCGAAGCGCCGCGATCTGTTCGTTCAACAGCGCCACTTTCCGCTGCGCTTCCAATGACTTGGCTTGCTCTGCGCTCAGCGCCTGCTTGGCTGCGGCCAATGCGGCATCCTTGCCGGTCAGCCCTTCGACCTTTTTCGCCGCCTCGGTCTGTGCGGCGGCAAGAAGTGTTAACGTATCTTCGGCCTTCTTGCGCTGTTCTTCCAAAGCCAAAGTCATCGCGGCAAGTTCATCGTCCGAAGACCTGAGCTTATTCCTCAAGTCTTCCAAGGCCTTGGCATCCACCAACCGCGCCGCTTCGGTGTCCGTCAGCTTCGCCGTCGCCTCTGCCGACTGCCGCCGCAACGTCTCGACCAACGCCGCCATCGCCTCGCGCTTGGCCGCCGCAAGCCGCGCCTCCTCGGTCTGCTTGTCGACCTCCTCCCGCGCCTTCGCCAGCGCAAGTTGCGCCGCCTCTTGCTCGGTCAGCAGTTTTTTCTTATCGGTTTCAAGCCCTTGCACCGCCTTGGTCAAATCGGCCTTCTCGGCCAGCAGGGATGCGACCTGCGCCTCGAAACTTGCGATCTTGCCCTGAGCCGCCGCCAGATCCCCCTGCGCCGTCGTCAACTGGCCGGTAAGCGAGGCGATCAATGCCGACTGCTTCTCTCCCTCTGCCTTGGCCTGCGCCAAGGACGAGCCGAGCCGCCCGACCTCGGCCGTCAACTCCTCGGCCTTCTGCCGCTCCAACCCCAGCGCATCGGCCAATTGGGCAATCTGCTCGGTCAGGCTTTCAAGTTCGTTCGACTGTGCGGTGATCGTATCCCGCAGCACCACCTGCATCACGGTAAAGATGGTCAGAACGAACATCATCACCATCAAAAGCGTGGTCACGGCATCCACGAAACCCGGCCAGATCATTGCGGAATCGCGGCGTGAGCGGAGCGCCATGCCTTACCCCCGCCCGACCGTGCCGCGCGACAGCGTGCGGATCGCCGCCGTCAACGCCGCGATGTCACCGCGCAGATCGGCCACGCTTTCCTGCCGTCCTGCGGAAATTTCCTCAAGAATCCGAAGCAGTTGCACGTCGATAGAGCGCAGCCGCATCCGGCTTTCGGCATCCGACCCGCCGCCTTCGTTGCCCGCAAACGCCGCGATCAGCCGCTCTTGCCCTTCGGCAATGCGGTTCAGCGCGGCCACCTGCCCCTTCTCGCTTCCACCGGTTTCGGCAAGCTTGGTGATCGCCCGCGCCAGATCGTCGATCTTGTCCTCGACCATCACCCGCGTGATGTCGGACTGGGTGTAAAGCGATTGCAGCGCATCCATCTGCGCCTGCATCTGGTCCAGCACCGCCGCCATCGCCGAACTGTCCCCCCCCTCGCCATCCGAGGCGAGCGAGACGCGGGTGATCGACGACAACCATTCCTCGAGCTCGCGGTAAAAACGGTTCTGACCGTGGCCCGCGAACAGCTCCAGCAGCCCCACGACCAACGATCCGGCAAGGCCGAGGAGCGACGACGAGAACGCCGTCCCCATCCCGCCCAACTGGTTTTCAAGCCCGCCCATCAGCTTGGTAAAGACCTGAACCCCCGTCTCGCCCTCTTGCGGGGCAAGCGAGCGGATGGTTTCCACCACCGCCGGAACCGTGGTCGCCAGCCCGTAGAACGTGCCGAGAAGACCAAGGAAGATCAAAAGGTTGGTCAGATATCGGGTGATATCCCGCGCCTCGTCGATGCGCGTCGCCACGGATTCGAGGATCGACCGGCTGGACGAATTGGAAATCTGCATCTTCTTGCCGCGCGACCGAAGAAGCGAGGCGAGCGGTGCAAGCAGACGTGGCGGGCGCGTGTTTTCATGGCCCGGAATGTGGCGCACGAAATCTTCGATCCAGCTGACCGACTGCATCAGGATCAGCACCTGCCAGAAGCAGGTCAGAACCCCCAGAAAGAACACCCCCGCGATGAAGCCGTTCAGCAGCGGGTTCGTCCTGAAGATCCCCGCAATCTCGCCGGAGATCACCCAAGCCCCCGTCCCGACCAGCGCCAGAACGACCAGCATGAACACGAGTTGCCGGATCGGCTGGCTGAAGGTGGTGGCCGCTTCGGCCCGGAACTTGTCCATCAGGTCACTTCCACTTGGGTCTGCTGCGCGTCCAACATATCAGCCCGACGCCCCGTGCCAAGGGGAACCCCGTCACGAAGCGAGCCGCCGCACCCGTTCGGCCAACCAGTCGAGGTCCGCATCCGCAATGCCAAGCGCGCCAAGATGTTCCGCCGTGGAGAAAAGGTAGTCGCGGTTCAGCCCGCGGCCGCCTTGCGCATGCAGGATGATCCGCGCCTGCTCCTCGAGCGGCAGACCGCCGCAATACTGGTCATGCGCGGGGTCGATCACATAGGCCAGCGCCGTGACCTGCCGTCCGTCGGACAGCGCCACATCCAACCATTCCTCGAGATAGGCCGAAGACACCAACTCGCGCTCGCGCAGCGTGGCGAGGGTCGCATCCTCGGCCCCTCGGGCGACGCGAAAGGCCACGCCGTCGCAATGCGCTCCCGCCGCACGGTCCAGCGCCAGAACCAATCCGGGTTCGGCCACCGACCCGCGATGATGGATCGACCGCATGCAAAAGCTGCGATGCCAGCCCGTCAGCCGCGCGACATGCCGTTCGGCCACCGGAAACCCGGGATGCCAGATCAGCGACCCATAGCCGAAGACCCAAAGCGCGCCGTCCATTCACTGGCCCTCATGTTGACGCCCTTGTAAACAACAGGGCGGCAGAGATGGAAAGGGCATCCGATGCGGGCAATTGTGGTGGCAACCTTCGTCGCGGCGGTATTGTGGGCCGGATACTGGTTCGTCGGATCGCGCCTGATGGAACGCGAGGTGACGCGCTGGTTCGCCGCCCCGCACGGCGAGATGCAGGTTGCGCAGGCGGGCATCGCCCTGCGCGGCTTTCCCAACCGCTTCGACCTGACGGTGACGGAGCCTGCCGTTGCCCTGCCCGAACGTGGCTGGGGCTGGTCGGCCCCCTTTGCGCAGGCCTTCATGATGACCTGGAAGCCTTGGCATGTGATCGCCGCCCTGCCGCAGGAACAGGCCATCGACACGCCCACGGGCCGCTTCACCCTGACCTCCAGCCAGTTCGAAGGCAGCCTCGTCGTGGTTCCCGGCACTGCGCTGACGCTCGACCGGACGGTCGTTTCCGCTGACAACCCCGCGCTGCGCCATGACAAAGGGTGGGAGGTTTCCGCCACCAAGGCCACGGTTGCGACCCGCCTGATGCCCGACGATGCCAAGGCGCACGAGATCGGGATTGAAGTGACGACGCTTACCCCCCCTGCCGATTTCCGCATGTCTCTGGCGGGGCAATCGACCCTGCCCGAAATCATCGAGCGTCTTCACATCGACGCCGTGGCGATGTTCAGCGCCCCGCTTGACCGTTTCGCCGCGCAAACCGCGCCCCGCCTGTCCTCGCTGCGGTTGAAAGAGGGGCTTTTGCGCTGGGGGGATATGGTGATGTCGGCTTCGGGCATGCTGACCGCGACCGAAACGGGCCTTGCCGAAGGCAGGATCGACCTGCGGGTGGAGAACTGGCGTCAGCTCGTGCCCGTGCTGGTGGCGGCGGGTCTTGTCACGCCCGAGGTATCGCCCACCGTGACCCGTGCGCTGGAACTTCTGTCCGAACAGGGCGCGGACCCTAAGGTGCTTGAAATCCCGCTCGTCCTGCAAGAGGGCCGCATGACGCTTGGCCCGCTGCCGCTTGGCCCCGCGCCGCGCATGTTCTAGCGGCAGTAGGGGCCGTTGCGGTAGCCTGCAGTGTCGAAATGCAGGTGGTCTTCGTGATAGCCGTCTGATCCGGGGCCGAGCGTGGTGCCGAAGATGCCGCAGGCCGCCTTGTGCGCCTTGCGGATCTGGCGGTTATAGTCGCGCGCGATCGTCCATTCTGTGCCATCGGCAAAGATGAAGGCAGAAATGTCCACCGCCTTGCCGCGCCCGTGTTCGCTGATCTTGTTGCCGCGCACGTTGTTGCGCGGACGGCAGACGTAGCTCCCCGCGATCTGCAATTCGACGACGTCCTTGTTGAACGCGGGCCGCATCCCCTTGTCGATCCAGGTCTTGAGTGCGCTCGCCGTCTCGCAGTTCACCGTGGCGCTGCCGCGCAGCTTGATCCCGTCGACCGAAGTGATGCGGACGGGTTCATCCACCCCGCAGCCGTTTACCTTGGAGGAAATCGGGGCAAGCTCGTCGCCGCGAATGTCGGGGTCGCCGCAGACGAAGCCATCGGTGGGCACAGCCGTTTTCGGCTTCTTCCCGCCGCCGAACAGCCGCGCAAGGCCACCTTGGGGCTTTTCGGCGGGCGCAGGGGCCGATGCGGAAAGGATCGCCGGACGCGGCATGGGGCGGATCGTGGCGGAACCTGCGGGGGCGACCGCCACCACGGCAGGCACAGCCGCCGCGATGCTTGCCGGACGAGGCAAAGGACGCAGGACGGGAGCCGCAACCGCGACCACAGGCGCAGGCGTAGCGACGCTTTGCGGCGCGAGCCATTCCGCTGGGCGCGGGCGCGGGCGCGGTGCTTGCAGCGCCACGGGCAAGGCGGCCAACGAAGCATCGGGCGAAATCTCGGGCAGGGCCACCGTGGCGGGCCGTGCAAGCGGGCGCTTCACGTCGGGGTCCGCGCCACCTGCAACCGCAAGCGCCACAGGCCGCTGCAACGGGCGCGGCGAGGTCGTCATCTCCGCCTGTGCCGCGCTGGCTGCCAGAACGGCAGCAAGGGCAAGCCGGATCACCTAAGGGTCTTTCTTGGCGGCCACGCGGCCAAAGTCGGGCGCGGCCGTATCCTGCCCCGCTTCGATGATGCCGCGGCGGATCGCGCGGGTCCGTGTGAAATAGGCATGCAACTCGTCACCATCCCCCATGCGGATGGCGCGCTGGAGCACGAACAATTCCTCGGTAAAGCGCCCGAGGATATCCAGCACGGCATCCTTGTTGGTCAAAAACACATCGCGCCACATCGTCGGGTCCGACGCGGCGATACGGGTAAAGTCGCGGAAGCCTGACGCGGAATACTTGATGACTTCGGAATTCGACACGCGGCGCAGGTGGTCGGCCACGCCCACCATCGTATAGGCGATCAGGTGCGGCGTATGCGACACGACCGCCAGCACAAGGTCATGATGCGCCGCGTCCATCTCGTCGACATTGGCGCCCATACCCTCCCACAGCGCGCGCAGGCGTGCCGTGGCATCGGGGGTCGAGGTTTCGGTCGGGGTCAAAAGGCACCAGCGGTTCTGGAACAGCGTCGCGAAACCCGACCGTGGCCCCGAATGCTCGGTCCCCGCAAGCGGATGCGCGGGAACAAAGGCGACATCGGCGGGAATATGCGGAGCGACCGCCGCGATCACCGCCTGCTTCACCGATCCGACATCGCTGACGCAAGCCCCCGCCTTCAGATGCGGCGCGATTTCCGTGGCGATGGCCTCCATCGCGCCCACGGGCACGCAAAGCACCACAAGATCGGCGCCCGCGACCGCCTCGGCCGCCGTGTCGTAGACGCGGTCACACAAACCGATTTCCAGCGCGGTCGCCCGCGTCTCGGCCGATTTGGCGTGTCCCGTGATCTCGCGCGCCAGACCCTTTTCGCGGATCGCCAGCGCCATCGACGATGCGATCAGCCCCAGCCCGATGAAACAGACGCGGTCATAGATCGGGGCGGTCATTTCACACCTTTGAACTGCGCCACGGCATGGGCGACACGGCGGCAGGCGGCTTCGTCACCGATGGTGATGCGCAGGCAGTTGGGCAGCTTGTAGCCCGCCACCCGCCGCACGATCAGCCCCTGCTCTTGCAGGAAGGCATCGCAAGCGCCCGCTTCTTCGTCCGAGGCAAAGCGCGCCAGCACGAAATTCGCCATCGACGTATCCGAGGGAACGCCCAGCTCGGCCAGCGATTCCGCCAGCCAATGCCGCATCCGCGCATTCTCGGCGCGGCACTTGGCGACGAACTCCTGATCGCGCACCGCCGCTTCCGCCGTTTCAAGCTGCGTGTTCGACAGGTTGAACGGCCCACGGATACGGTTCAGCACGTCGATGATCGCGCGCGGCCCGTAGCCCCAGCCGATGCGCAACCCGCCCAGCCCGTAGATTTTCGAGAAGGTCCGCGTCATCACCACATTGCTGCGGCTTTCGACCAGCGCCTGCCCGCCATCGTAGCCTTCGACATATTCCGCATAGGCCCCGTCCAGCACCAGAATCGCCTGCTTGGGCAGACCTGCCGCCAGACGTTCCACCTCGGCCATCGAAATCATCGTGCCGGTGGGGTTGTTGGGATTCGCGATGAAGACAAGCTTCGTGCGGCGGTTGCAGGCGGCAAGGATCGCGTCAACGTCCGTGGTCCGCTCGCGCTCCCGCACCTCGACCGGGGTCGCACCGACCGCAAGGGCCGAGATGCGATACATCAGGAAGCCGTGCTCGGTGAAGACCACCTCGTCCTTCGGCCCCGCGTAGGCTTGGCAAAGGAAGGTGATGATCTCGTCCGACCCGACCCCGCAGATCACCCGATCCGCGTCCAGCCGATGCACTTCGGCAATCGCCTCGCGCAGCGCGGCGTGGTCGGTGTTCGGGTAGCGGTGCAGGCTGTGGACGGTGCGGGCAAAGGCTTCCTTGGCCTTGTCCGACGGGCCGAAGGGGTTTTCGTTCGATGACAGCTTGATCGCATTCTGCACGCCCGCCACATGCGCCTTGCCGCCCTGATACAGCGCGATGTCAAGGATACCGGGTTGCGGCTTGATGGCGTCGGTCATGGAACTTACCCCCTGTCACGCGGCTTCTAACTGTGGTGCAGCCGCAAGGCCAGTGGGTTTCAACGTGCGGGCGACCTGACCCCCTTATTTGCTGCGCGATTGCAGCCAGTCCATCAGCGCCATCAGCACACCCGAAACCACGAAAGTCAGGTGAATCCCTGTCAGCCACATCAGCGTGCGGTCATCCACCGGCGGCACGTCGGGATTGCCGATCTCCATGAACCGTTTCAGCAGATGTATGCCGGAAATCGCCACGATCGAGGCGATGAGCTTCATCTTCAGCCCGCCGAAATCGACCTTGCCCATCCATTCGGGCCGGTCGGCGCCTGCGTCGAAATCGAATTTCGATACGAAATTCTCGTAGCCCGAAAACATCACGATCAGCAAAAGGTTCGCCGCCAGCGTAAGGTCGATCAGCGTAAGCACGACAAGGATCGTCTTTTCCGGCGACAGGGTCAGGATCTGCGGCGCGTAATAGGCAAGCTCGCGCAGGAAGATCACTGTCAGCATGGCCAGCGCCACGACAAGGCCAAGATACATCGGCGCCATCAGCCAGCGCGACGCGAACAAGCCCCTTTCGAAACGGTCTTCCAGATGGTTCTTCATGCCAAGCGAAATGGAACGCAGCGCACAAAAAGCAAGAGGCCCGCCACTTCGGGCGGGCCTCGCGTGTCGCGGATGCGACAGGATCAGTTCTTCGCGTAGTATTCGACGACGAGGTTCGGTTCCATCTGGACCGGATAGGGCACGTCGCCCAGCGACGGGGTGCGCACGAAGGTCGCAACCATCTTGGAGTGGTCGACCTCGATGTAGTCCGGAACGTCACGCTCGGTCAGCGCCACGGCTTCCAGAACCAGCGCCATCTGCTTCGACTTCTGGCGAACCTCGACAACGTCGCCTTCCTTCACGCGGTAGGAGGCGATGTTCACGCGCTTGCCGTTCACGGTCACGTGGCCGTGGTTCACGAACTGGCGGGCGGCGAAGATCGTCGGAACGAACTTGGCGCGGTAGACGACGGCGTCCAGACGACGCTCGAGCAGGCCGACCAGCATCTCGCCGGTGTCGCCCTTGACGCGTTCGGCTTCACCGTAGATCTTGCGGAACTGCTTTTCCGTCAGGTCGCCGTAGTAACCCTTGAGTTTCTGCTTGGCGCGAAGCTGGGTGCCGAAGTCCGACAGCTTGTTCTTGCGGCGCTGGCCGTGCTGGCCGGGGCCGTATTCGCGCTTGTTCACCGGGGACTTCGGACGGCCCCAGATGTTTTCGCCCATGCGGCGGTCGATCTTGTGCTTGGCAGAGGTGCGTTTTGTCACCGCTGATCTCCTTCTAGGTTACGAAGGGCGTTGTCCTTTGCCCTTGCGGGCCGACAGGTTTCCCCTTGCGGGGTCCACCAACACCAATGAAAAACCCCGACCTTTCGGCCGGAGTTGGGGGGCTTATACAGCCCGAACCGGCAGAGTCAACAGCAGCTCAGGCCGGAACGTCATGCCGCAGGATCGACGCTTCGGATGCCGACAGGTTGCGCCGCGCGTAATCGCCATAACTTTGCGGATTGTCCGCGATCTGCGGCAACAGGCCAAGCAACCCCTCGCGCTGGTCCTCGTCGATGGTGTCGAGCGCGGTGTTCGACGGATGGAAGCTTTCCGTCTCGATCCCGTTGGCAAAGACGATGTTGTGCCGCTCCAGCAGGATATGAACGTATGTCACCTCGCGCAGGGCATAGTCGACCGTCACGGTGGTGTCGTTGATCAGGTCCTGCGCCCTGACCAGCACTTCGGGCGTGTTGAACAGCGCCTGCGCCGAAGGACCGCGGAGCAGCATCCGGTGCTGCGGCGATACCAGCAGGTCCGGCTCGGGCCGCCCGACACCGTAAGCCCCCGCACGGAAGCGCACGGGGCGCAGGTGCGGCATGGCGTAAAGCCGCGCGCCGCTCATGCGGCGACTGCCGGTCCAGAGGATTTCCTGCGGGCCGTTGTCCTTGGTCAGCACCCTGTCGCCGGGGCGCAAGGAACGGATCAACCGCGGGCCGACCGGCGTTGCGATCCGCGTTTCGGGCGTGAAACAGATCACCCCGCCCGCCTCGGCCGCGCCCGCGCCGGAATGGGTGCGGTCGATTTGCGTGCGCACGACCCAAAGGTCGCAGTCGCGGGGCGGCAGATCGCCGTAGAACATGAGCAACCGTGCCGCATTGGCCGGAACCTCGATCACCGTCACCGAAAAGCTCTGGTGGCCATCGGTGACGATGAACCCCTGATCGGGTTCGTCGTCCCCGTAATCTCCGGCCCGACCATCCGGTTCCGGCGGGCGCTCCAGCGCCGCACCGACCAGGCGGCGCACCATGCGCGCCGCGCGTTTTTGCATGTCTGCCTTGCCCTCGTGCCCTTCCAGAAGCAGCGTATCCTGTGCGCGGTCCACGCGAACGGCCTCACCCGTCCAACGCCAAGCCACACCCACGGTCAGCGAGTCGAGTGTCGACGCCGCCAAACCATCCACTTCCGTCTGTGCCCAAGAGATAACAAACGTGCCACGTAAGCCCGTCTTCATCGCCTGTTACCGTCTGCTCGTTTTTCTTTTTATGCGCCAAAGCTAACAGGGTTACAGACCTTTGGCTATATCCGCAGCGCAACAGTATGGAGCAAAAGGCAGATCTAGAACTGCAACCGCAGATTGACCGAACCCGTCACCTGCGACTCGGGTTGGGTGGTGAACTCCTTGCCCATCCATGTCAGGCCATAGAAGGCTTCGGCCCGTTCGCCCTGCCAATGCATCCCGGCCCGCAGACGGCTGCGCCTGTCGGTCGCCTGCGCGGCATCGCCCGCTTCGAAATAATGGCTGTCGAACACCTGCGCGACATCGCCGCCGACAAGCATGCTGAACCCGTCGATGCGGCTGCCCGAAACGGCGCGGTAGCGCTGCCCCGTCGGCCCGTCGCGCAGCATGAGCGACTCGTGCGTGAAGCCACCGAAACTCAGGTCGGCACCGGCACGGACAAAGGTTTCCACCCCGGCCTGCGCTTCGACAAAGGGCCGCAACTCGCCCTTGGGCAGAGCGAAGCGTTTGCCCATCTCGGCCACGGCGGTGGGATAGATCGCGTCGTCGATCTGTGCGCCGTAAACCTTCGGCTCGCCAAGGCCGAGCAGGTCGTGGACGTTGCCCTGAAAATCGCTTGCCCCCGTTTGCGGGCCGGTGATCACGAGATTGCCGCCCAGACTGGTATCGAACCCGTTCCAGTCGAAATGCGTATGAAGGCCAAAGGTCAGCGCACCCACGAAACGCCGGTCGTCCGGATTGGCGACAAGCAGGTCGGCGGGCGCGATGGTTTCGCCCATGCCGCGGAATTCGAGGATCTGGCCCGCGCCCGTCGGAAGGCTGCCGCCCCACGCCGGCCCGCGCACCCGCGACAGCGTATACGAACCCGTCCGCCAGCGGTCGCGCCCGTCACCCAGAAGGTCATTGGTCAAAAGCCGCCCCCAGCCAAGGGTCACGCGATCTTGTGCGGCGGCGAAGGATGCGGGGAGGAGTGACAAAAGCGCGCAAAGCGCAAGCAGGGGCTTGTTCATATCCGTTCCAAATCTCAAAGCCCCCAAGCTTGGAACCAAAGCTACATCCAAGCGCGGGGCAAAGCCAGACTTGAGGATGGCGCGATTCCCCCGAAGGTCCGCACCGTTGCAAAATCGTCTGCCTTCGGTGCGAAACCGGCCGTTTCGCCCTGCAAATTCGTCATGTGACGTGTCGATTTCGTCATTTGACGAATTTGCAGAACGGCGCGGAATCGACAATTTCGTCATTTTCGTCCGCTTCTTTCCAGAATCGTCACCTTTATGAACGACTCGTCATCCCGCCGTTTCGGGGCCGGTTCGCTGCCGGTATAACGATACTTGACCGTCGCCAGCCTGAGTAAAGAGTGGCTGTGTATCGTGTGTGTGTAACGAGTGTGTCGGTACTGGTTGTTACCTTGTTCATGTGACGAGTGCGGCTGGCGGCGGTCATTTTTCTCTGGATAACCGGCAGGTGCCGGACAGGGTGCAAGCGATCCGGTCGGGGTTCACACCCCGATCAGATCGGCCTCGTCCCGCACCGACTGGGCAGCGGTCGCAATCTTGTAGAGATGCGCGTCCAGCCCCGCATGGAACCCGTCCAGCGCCGTGATGAGTGAGGCAAGCCCCTCGTGCGGTTTGGCCATGCGCCCGCATTCCACGCGGCTCATGATGCGGATGGAATCCAGCGCCACGATCGCCCGCCTGAGCGAGCCGATGTCCGACACCAAGCGCCCCGACAGCCGTGCAAGGCCGATCAGAGCTTCGGTCGCCTGCGCTTCATAGGTGCGGCCCATCGCGCCGAGTTCCGCCCGCTCTGCCGGAATGTCGATCCCGTCGCTTGCAAGCGTCTGGCGTGCGAATTGTGCCGCGGTCATGTCCATCAGCCGCGACGCGCCGTGCTGGAACAGTGCCGCCTCCTCGCCCGCCATGACAAAGGGAGAGGCCGCGTCCACTTCGCCCAGCAGGCGGTTCAGTTCGCGCATCACCGTTCCGGCAAGATCGCGGTAATTGTCGGCGATGGCGCCAAGCGGCCCTCCCGACCGTTCGATCCGCGCCGAGATGATGCGCATGTTCACCGGCACGAGTTGCAGGCGCAGCAGGTCCGCCGTCACCCGTGCCTTCTGCTTGCGGATGCTTTCGGCCTGCTCCGCCAGCCGGAGCATGGCCGCAAGCTTGCCGTCGGGTTCGACATTCAGCGCCGCGTCCTGCGCCATCAGTTCCGCCGCAAGCGCCTGCGCCTGAAAATTGGCATAGCGCGCAAAGCCAAGCTCCCTTAGCCGCGCCAACAGACGCGCCGCCGATTGCGGCGGGGTCAGGCGTTCCTCGCGCTCGGCGGCCAGCAGGGCTGCGTATTCCGCCACCACCTTGGCGAAAAGCCCGCTCGTCGGCTTCATCCGCACCGACAGGTAGCCGCCCGCGGCAGGTGTCACCAGCGCCAGCACCCAATAGTAGCGCCCGTCCTTGGCCCGGTTCTTCACATAGGCCGCGACGGGGTAGCCCGCCTGAATCCCGTCCCACAGAAGCTGGAACACGCCCTTTGGCATGTCGGGATGCCGGATCACGCGATGCGGCGCGTTGCGCAGCTCTGCCGCCGAATATCCGCTGATGCGCATGAACACATCGTTATAGGCACGGATGATCCCCCGCCCATCCGTCCGCGAAAAGAAGGTTTCCTCCAAACCGAAGGGCGCTTCCTGCGATGCCCTCGCTTCACTCGTCCGCACATCACCCGTCTGAACCGGAACCGTCATGTGATGCCCTTTGCGATTGGCCGCGCCGTTCTGGCGATGGGCCGCAAGGGTCAGAACGGCAAAGCGCGTGCCACCGTTAGTTGCAACGCACGGAAATCGCTCCGCCGCATCAGACCGCCGCTTTCGCCGCCGTCTCCCACCCCGGCAGGACCGATGGCGCGGCAAAGTAGTAGCCCTGCAGGCAATCGACACCGAGAGCGGTAAGCCAGGCCGCCTCGGCCTCGTGCTCCACCCCTTGGGCGACACAGATCATGTCGAATTGCCGGGCGATGGCCAGAAAGGCCGCCATCAGCACCTGATTGTCCGCGTCCGCATGGATGCCACGGGTGAATTGCGCATCCATCTTCAGCACGTCGAATGAAAATTGGCGAAAGTGGCGCAGCGCCGTCTGCCCCGCACCGAAACCGTCGAGCGCAAAGGAAATCCCCCTGCGGCGCAGTTCCGCCATGAAACCCGCGACCACCTCCGGCACCGTCATTGCACTGCTTTCCGTGATCTCGAGGATGAGCCTTTCGCCCAGCGCCGGCGCCGCCTGAAGCCCGTTCTGCAAGATGCGCATCCAGCGCGGCCAGCCGATCGACCGCGCCGACATGTTCACCGAAAGCCGGATGTTCGGATGGCGGCGCAGCGCGTCCAGCCCCATCGCCAAGGCGGCGCAGTCGATTTCGCGGCCCAGTTCCTGCGATTCGACCACGCCCATGAAATCGCGTGCCGGGATCACCCGCCCCGACGGGTCGAGCACGCGCATCAACCCTTCGTGAAAGCCGTTCCGCCCCGGATTCGCCGCAACCACCACCGGCTGATAGGCCAGCCGGAGCCGCCGTTCCCGTACCGCATCGGCCACAAGGTTCAGAACCTGCCGGTCGTTTTCGGCAATGGCCCAACCAAGCGGACTCTCTGCCGCGACCGTGTTTTCCATCCGCATCTTGCCACCCCCATGACAAACATCGACACTCCGTCTGCGCCAAGAATGCGCGCCAGCCGTAAACGCGGGGTAAAGCCGGATGGAAAAGCTGCCCGACCGCTGCCTTTGGTGCGGGACCGACCCGCTTTACGTCGCCTATCACGACGATGAATGGGGCGCGCCCCTGCGCGACCCGCGCGCGCTATGGGAATGCCTGATGCTCGAAGGGTTTCAGGCGGGCCTGTCGTGGATCACCATCCTGCGCCGCCGCGAAGGCTTCCGCGACGCTTTCGCAGGCTTCCAACCTGCCGTGATCGCCACATGGGGCGAGGACGATGTGACCCGCCTGCTCGCCGATCCGCGCATCATCCGCCATCGCGGCAAGATCGAAGGCACGATCCAGTCCGCCCGCGCCTATCTGCGCATCGAAGCGGGCGAAGGATTCGCGCCCTACCTCTGGAAACACGTCAACCACGCGCCGCTGCAAAACCGCCCGACCAGCGGCGCGGGCGTTCCGGCGCAGACACCGGCCTCGGTCGCGCTGTCGAAACAGCTCAGGAAAGACGGCTTCAAATTCTGCGGCCCGACCATCGTCTACGCCTTCATGCAGGCCACAGGCATGGTCAACGACCACCTCGCCACCTGCCCTTTCGGGGACCGCGCAGCGACCCGCGCCTGATTTCACCTTTGCACAAATACTCTGGGGGGTGCGGGGGGCTAGCCCCCCGCCGCTTCCGCCATAAGCGCCTTCAGCACCGCCTTGGCGTTCTCGCTGTCCCATTCGGCGTCGCCAATCAGCCGTGCCACCTCTTGCCCCTCGGGGTTGAGGATGATCGTCACCGGCAGCGCCATCACTCCGATATTGCGCGCAAGGTCGGACTTCGGATCGCGCAGGATGGGCAGCGACGCGACCGCCGCTTCCTCGTAGAACCGCTGGATTCCCTCAACCGAATTGCGCCCCGTGGCGACGGGAAGCACCGCAATCTCGGGCATCGCCGCCTGCAAACGGTCGAGCGAGGGCATCTCCTTGCGGCAGGGCGCGCACCATGTCGCCCAGAAGTTCAGCACGACCCATTTGCCGTGGTAATCGGCCAAGGGGTGTTCGGCATCGGAGGCATCCAGAAACACCGCCTCGGGCAGGTCGACGGGCGTATCGTGCAGCGCCAGTTTCTGCATGTCGCCCTCGCGCAGCGCGGCGACATCCGCCGCCGCCGGATTTGCACCGATCACCAAGGCCGTATAAAGAGCCGCCAACCAGATTTGCCGCATCATCCCTCGCAAAGGCCGCATCATGTCCGATACCGCGAAGTCCAAAGCCGCCAACCAGATGTGGGGCGGGCGTTTCGCCGAAGGTCCCGATGCCATCATGACGGCGATCAACGCCTCCATCGGCTTCGACAAACGGCTCTACGCGCAGGATATCGCAGGCTCTCGCGCCCATGCGGCCATGCTCGCCGCCACAGGCATCCTGACCAATAAGGATGCCGAGGCGATCGGGAAAGGGCTTCTCACGGTCTTGTCAGAGATCGAGGGCGGGAATTTCCCCTTCCGCACCGATCTCGAAGACATCCACATGAACGTCGAGGCGCGGCTGAAAGAGATCATCGGCGAACCCGCAGGCCGCCTGCACACGGCGCGGTCGCGCAACGATCAGGTGGCGGTGGACTTCCGTCTCTGGGTCCGCGACCAGTGCGATGCCGCCATTTCCGGCCTGACCGCGCTGATGCAGGCCTTTCTGGCGCAGGCCGAAGCGGGGGCCGACTGGGTCATGCCGGGCTTCACGCACCTGCAAACCGCGCAGCCCGTGACATGGGGCCATCACATGATGGCCTATGTCGAGATGCTGGGCCGCGACCGTTCGCGCTTCATCGACGCCCGCGCGCGGATGAACGAATGCCCGCTGGGGGCGGCGGCGCTGGCCGGAACCTCCTTCCCCATCGACCGCTTCGCCACGGCGCAGGCGCTCGGCTTCGACCGGCCGACGGCGAACAGCCTCGATTCGGTGTCCGACCGCGACTTCGCGCTCGAATTCCTCTCGGCCTCGTCGATCTGCGCCATGCACCTGTCGCGCTTCGCCGAAGAGCTGGTGATCTGGTCCTCGGCCCAGTTCCGCTTCGTGCGGCTGTCGGACAAGTGGACGACCGGATCGTCGATCATGCCGCAGAAGAAGAACCCGGATGCAGCGGAACTGCTGCGGGCGAAGCTCGGCCGCATCCTTGGCGCGACCGTGGCGCTTTTCACCATCATGAAGGGTCTGGCGCTGACCTATTCCAAGGACATGCAAGAGGACAAGGAACAGGTCTTCGACGCCGCCGACACGCTGATGCTGGCGCTGGCCGCCATGACGGGCATGGTCAGCGACATGACCGCCAACCGCGCCGTTCTGGCGCGGGCCGCCGCCTCGGGCTTTTCCACCGCGACCGACCTTGCCGACTGGCTGGTGCGTGCGCTCGGCCTGCCGTTCCGCGATGCACACCACGTGACGGGAACGCTGGTGGCGATGGCCGAGAAAAAGGGCTGCGACCTGCCCGACCTGACGCTGGCTGACATGCAATCCGTCCATGCGGGCATCACCGCCGAAGTGTTCGACGTGCTCGGCGTGGAAAACTCGGTCCGCTCGCGCACCTCGTACGGCGGCACGGCGCCCGATCAGGTGCGGGCACAGGTGGCCCGCTGGCAAGCTGCGCTGGCCTGATTTCCCTTGGCGCGGCGGGGACAGCCGCCTATCCTGCCCCGACGCCCCATATCGGAGATGCCCGTGAAACCGCTGTTGCTCCTCGTGCTGTTCACCCTTGCCGCCTGCGGTGCCGACGGCGCCCCCGAGACGCCCAAGACCGGCGCCACGCTCGACGGCGAGGTAAGCATCGGCGTGCAGGGCTAAGAAGCAGGCCGCCGCCATCGAATTGCACGAACCGCCGCATCTGCTATAGCGCATCGGCGGATGACAGGCAGGGAACGGGTGCGATGGATCACTTCCTTTACAAGAACGGCACCCTTCATGCCGAAGACGTTCCCCTGACCGACATCGCGGCACAGGTCGGCACGCCGTTCTACGTCTATTCCGCCGCCACCCTGACGCGCCACTACCACCTGTTCACCGAGGCGCTCTCTCCGCTTCCCCACATGGTCTGCTTCGCCATCAAGTCGCTGTCCAACGTGGCGGTGCTGAAGCTTCTGGGCGACCTTGGCGCGGGCATGGATGTCGTCTCGGGCGGCGAATACCGCCGCGCCCGTGCGGCGGGCGTGCCGGGGGACCGCATCGTCTTTTCCGGCGTCGGCAAAACGCGCGAGGAGATGCGGCTCGCCCTCACCGGCGGCATCCGGCAATTCAACGTGGAAAGCGAACCCGAACTCCGCGCCCTGTCCGAAGTCGCCACCTCGCTCGGCCTGACCGCGCCCATCACCATCCGCGTCAACCCCGATGTGGATGCCAAGACCCATGCCAAGATCGCCACGGGCAAATCCGAAAACAAATTCGGCATCCCCATCGCCCGCGCCCGCGAAGTCTATGCCGAAGCCGCATCCCTGCCGGGGATCGAGGTGATCGGCGTCGATGTCCACATCGGCAGCCAGCTCACCGACCTCGCCCCGTTCGAGGCCGCTTACCTCAAGGTCGCAGACCTGACCCGCCAGCTTCGCGCCGACGGCCACAACATCCGCCGCCTCGACCTTGGTGGCGGTTTGGGCATTCCCTACACCCGCTCCAACGAAGCCCCGCCCCTGCCGATGGATTACGGCGCGCTCATCAAGCGCACCGTGGGCGATCTGGGCTGCGAGATCGAGATCGAACCCGGTCGCCTGATTTCCGGCAACGCAGGTCTGCTCGTATCGTCCGTCATCTACGTCAAGAATGGCGAGGGGCGCGATTTCCTGATCCTCGACGCCGCGATGAACGATCTTGTCCGCCCGTCGATGTATGACGCGCATCACGATATCGTCCCTGTCATCGAACCCGCCGCCGCCACCGAAGCCGCGGTTTACGATGTGGTCGGCCCGGTCTGCGAAACAGGCGACACCTTTGCCAAGGCCCGCCCCGTCGCCCCGATGGCCGAGGGCGATCTGGTCGCCTTCCGTTCGGCGGGGGCTTACGGCGCGGTGATGGCCTCGGAATACAACACCCGCCCGCTCGTGCCCGAGGTGCTGGTGAAAGGGGATCACTTCGCCGTCATTCGCCAAAGACCGAGCTTTGACGAAATCCTGAACCGCGATACCATTCCTGAATGGTTGTAAGCCGGTCGGCCCGTCGGGGGCCGCCGGAACGGCGGAGGCCGATGACGGAAGACGACGCCAGCATCTTCAAGACCATAGCCCGCCCCCTCCGGCTTACGCTTCTGGGGATGTGGGCTGAACGTCTTGTGCGGGCTTTCTGGCCGCTGTGGTCGGTGCTGATCGCCACGCTTTCGGCGCTCGCCTTCGGTTTGCAGGATGTGCTGCCCATCGAAATCGCATGGCCCGCGGTGATTCTGGCAGGGCTTGCCGCCCTCGGCTTCCTGTGGCGCGGGGCACGGGCCTTCCGCCGCCCCTCGCGGACCGAGGCGCTGATCCGGCTGGACCAGCGCCTGCCCGGACGCCCCCTTGCCGCGCTGACCGATACGCAGGCGGTGGGGATCGACGACCCCGCATCGCTTGCCGTATGGCAGGCGCACCGCGCCCGCATGGCCGCCCGCACGGCCAAGGCCCACGCGGTGGAACCCGACCTCCGCCTTGCCAGCCGCGACCCCTTTGCCTTGCGCTACGTGGCGCTGACCGCATTCGTCATGGCGCTGATGTTCGGCTCGCTCTGGCGCGTCACATCGGTCGAAGCGCTCGCCCCAGGCTCTGCCGCGAACATCGCCGCCGGTCCCACATGGGAAGGCTGGGCGCAGCCCCCCGCCTATACCGGCAAGCCGACGGTCTATCTGAACGAGGTGGAGCAAGGCACGCTCGACCTCCCCGTCGGAACCCGCTTGCAATTCCGCCTGTACGGCGAGGTGGGCGATCTGACACTGTCGGAAACCGTCTCGCAACGCACCGAGGTTCCGCCCGCCTCGCAATCGCTGCACGATTTCGTCCTGCGCCAGTCGGGCAGGGTTTCGGTCGACGGGGCCGGTGGCCGCGCCTGGGATTTCACCGCCATTCCCGACGCCTCTCCCGCCGTCAGCGCGGACAAGACCCTGGAACGGCAGGCGGACGGCAAGCTCAAGCAGAAGTTCACCGCCAAGGACGATTACGGCATCGCCAAGGGCGAGGTGAGCATCGCCCTCGACCTTGGCGCCGTGCAGCGTGTCTATGGCCTTACGATCGACCCCGAACCCCGTGAGCCTGCGATCCTCGACTTGCCGCTTCCGGTTCACGGCAGCCGCGCCGATTTCACCGAGACCCTGATCGACGACCTGTCGAAACACCCCTTCGCGAACCTGCCCGTGACCATGACCTACACGGTCACGGACGCCGCGAACCAGACGGGCCGTGCCGAACCGCTGCACGCCGTCCTGCCCGGAAAGCGCTTTTTCGACCCCTTCGCCGCAGCTCTGATCGAAATGCGCCGCGACATCCTCTGGAACCGCGCCAACGCGCCCGCCGTGGCGCAGGTGCTCAGGGCCGTGACCAACCGCCCCGAAGACCTCGTCCGCAACCAGCGCGCCTTCCAGCGTTTGCGCAAGCTGATGGGCGACCTCGACGCGCAGGCCGCAAGCCTGACGCCCGAAACCCGCGACTCGATGGCCGAGGAACTCTGGCAGATCGCGCTGATGGTGGACGAAGGCGACCTTGCCTCCGCTCTCGAAAACCTGCGCCGTGCGCAGGACCGTCTGGACGAGGCGATCCGGAACGGGGCCGACAAATCGGAAATCGACCAGCTCATGAAAGAGCTGCGGCAGGCCATGAACGACTACATGCGCCAGCTTGCGCAGGAAGCGGACAAGAACCCCGACCAGCAGCAGCCGGACACGCAGGGCATGCAGATGTCGGCCGACCAGCTTCAGCAGATGCTCGACGAACTGCAAAAGCTGATGGAAGAGGGCAAGACCGCCGAAGCGCAGCAGTTGATGGAGCTGCTCCGCCAGTTGATGGAAAACATGCAGGTGGTGCAGGGTCAGGGGCAAGGACAGGGTCAGGGCGGCCCCGGCCAGCAGGCGATGCGCGATCTTCAGGACACGCTGCGCAACCAGCAGGGACTGTCCGACGATGCCTTCCGCGACCTGCAGCAAGGACCCGAGGGCGAAGGCGAAGGAACGGGCCAGGACGGCCAAAGCCTTGCCGACCGTCAGCGCGAGTTGCGCGACAGGTTGGGCCAGTTGCAGGACGGCCAGCTTCCCGGCGACGGCAACGAACAGGGCGAGGAGGGCCGCCGCCAACTCGACCGCGCGGGTCGTGCGATGGACGAAGCCGAGGATGCGCTGCGTGACGGCGACCTGCCCCGCGCCCTCGACCTTCAGGCCGAGGCGATGGAAGCGATGCGCGACGGCATGCAGTCCTTCGGCGATGCCCTGGCCGAAAACCGGCGTCAGGGCGATGCGTCGCAGGGCGAGGAATTCGGTCAGGCCGATCCCAACGGCCAGCGCGACCCGCTTGGCCGCGAACCGGGCAATTCGGCGCGCATCGGGTCGGATCGCAACATGCTTCAGGGGCAGGATGTCTACCGCCACGCACAAGACCTGCTGGACGAGATCCGCCGCCGCTCGGGCGAACAGGCGCGGCCCGAAGGCGAACGCGATTATCTGCGCCGCCTGCTCGACATGTTCTGACCTAGCCGCCCTTCGTCAGGTCGCGGATCACCGCAGTCGCCTGCCGCATCGCGCCATCGAGCCAAAGCCTGCCCGCATCGACCAGATGCACATAGCTCTCCAGCGCTCCCTTGGCGGCAGGCAGTTCCGCGCCGATCTGCGGTGCCATCGCATAGGCACCCGCCCCGACCGCCGCAAGCAACATGGCAAGCACGAAACCGCTGCGGAACCCGCTGCGGGTGGCGGGTTCGTCACGCCCGGCATCGTCTCCCTCGGCCCCGCCCGCGCGGAGGGACGAGTTGATTTCCTCGATATCGGGCAACAGGCCGCGCCGCGACGTGCCCTTTGCCGCTGTCGCGGCCGCCACCGCCTCTGCCTCTGCCTCAACCGGCGGGGCGGCGGCGGGCGCCGGATCGACCGGAATCCCCTTGAGCTTTGCAATCCTGCGCGCCGCAGCCGCTGCCAGCCCGGACCCGCCCTCGGGCGGGGACAGCGGCATTTCGGTCTGCGTCTCGATCGCGGTCGTCCCTTCGGCGCGGCGGGCGGCGGCCTCGCGCTCGGCCTCCTCGCGCAGGACGGCCATCAGGCTTTCGTCAAGCGGTCGGCGCGGCGGAGCGGCGGGTTCCGGCCCCTGCGGCGCGGCGACGGCGGCTGCGGGAACGGCACCGAACAGCGCCTCCTCCTCGTCCATCGCCGCTTCGACCTCGGCGGGAAGCTGGAACCATGCATGCCCGCAATTGGAACATTGCACGTCGCGCCCCCCGTCGGGGATCGCGGCATCATCCACTTCATACTCGGCGTCACAATTCGGACAGATCAGGCGCATTCCGTCATGGTCCCCACGGATTCGGGCTTGGCATTTCCGCCTTGACCCGATCCACCCTGTTTTACATACCCCACGGCGGCAACCGGTCCCACCCCGATTGCAACCATCACCACCTTGGGCAATGCTGCGCCCGCAAGCAAGGGCAGATGAGGCTTCCGTGATCGCGTTTGACAATGTCGCCTACAACTACGGCGGAGGCGAGCTTTTGTCCGAGGTCAATCTCCGCCTCGCGCCGGGGTCGTTCCACTTCCTGACCGGCCCCTCCGGCGCGGGCAAGACCACGCTGCTGAAACTCGCCTATGCCGAACTTCTGCCCACCGCAGGCCATGTCACGATCTTCGGCAACGACGTGCGCAGCCTTGGACGGAATGACGTTGCCCTGACACGCCGCCGCATCGGGGTGGTGCATCAGGACGTGCAATTCCTCGACCACCTGCCGCTGGCGGCGAATGTCTCGCTCCCCCTGACGGTATCGGGAAAGCAGGGCAATCCGCGTGACCTGAGCGATCTTTTGCAATGGGTGGGCCTCGGCAAGCTTGCGGATGCGCTGCCGCCCTCGCTGTCGGGGGGGGAACGGCAACGTGCCGCCCTTGCACGGGCCATCATCATGGGGCCGGATGTCATTCTGGCCGACGAACCGACAGGCAACCTCGACTGGGAGATGTCGCTGCGCCTGCTGACGCTGCTGGCCGAGTTGAACCGCATGGGCAAGACGATCCTTGTCGCCACCCACGACCTCAACCTCATCCGTCAGGCCAAGGCGCAGGTTGCCGCCCGCGTGCTGCGCATCCGCAACCGGCGCATCCAGCTTGCGGGGGCCGACCTGTGATCTCCGCTCTGAAAATCCTGCTCCTCTCCGACCGTCAGGCCGACCGCGTCGTTCCGCCCACGGGCCATACCGCATGGCTCACGACCTTTACCGCCGCAGCCATGACCTTCCTCGCCGTCTTTGCGCTGGCCCTGTCGCTTGCCTCGGGCCGCCTTGCCGCCCGCTGGTCGGACGCGCTGGCGAACACCGCCACCATCCGCATCTCGGCCCCGCCCGACCAGATGAAACAGCAGACCGATGCCGTGCTTGCCGTGCTCAACACCACGCCCGGCATCGCCTCGGCCCGTGCGCTGACCGATGACGAGCAGCGCAAACTCCTGTCGCCGTGGTTCGGCCCCGACCTGCCGGTCGAGGCCTTGCCGCTGCCGCGCCTCGTCGAAGTGACCGAGGACGACGCGGGCTATGACAGCGAAGGTCTGCGCCAGCGCCTGCTTGCAGAAGCGCCCGGCGCGGTGCTGGACGACCATACCCGCTGGCGCCGCCCCCTCGCCACCGCCGCGGCACGGCTGAACCTGCTTGGCGGGCTGTCGATCCTGCTCATCGCCGCCACGATGGCCGCCATGATCACCCTCGCCGCCAACGCAGCCCTTGCCGCCAATGCCCAGGTGATCCGCGTGCTCCGCCTTGTCGGCGCACAGGACGATTACATCGCAGCCGCCTTCGTCCGCCGCTTCACCCTTCGCAGCGTCGCGGGCGCGCTGATCGGCGCGGGGCTGGGCATGATCGGCGTCGCACTCCTTCCGCCGGTGGACGAGGCGGGCGGCTTCCTCACCGGTCTGGGATTTCAGGGCGCGGGCTGGCTGCTGCCGCTCGTCCTGCCCCCCTTGGCGGGCGTCGTCGCGCTCTTCGCGACCCGCGCCGCCGCGTTCCGCAAATTGCGAGAGGTGCAATGAAGAACCCGTTCCGATGGCTCCTGTCGCTCGTCTTCATCGCGCAGATGTATCTGGCGATGCTGGTGCTCGCGCTCGTCTTCCTGGTTCCCGCGATCCTGTCGCGCGATGGTGCCTGGGCGGGTGTCCACACCTATTGCCGCTGGGTCCGCTTCACCGCCCGCATCCTCGTCGGTCTCCGCTCCGAAATCCGCGGCGAGGTGCCGGAGGGAGAGGTGCTCATCGCGTCGAAACACCAAAGCTTCTTCGACATCATCCTGATCTGCTCGGCTGTCCCGCGCCCGAAATTCGTGATGAAGAAAGAACTGAAATGGGCGCCGCTCCTCGGCTGGTATGCTCTGCGCATCGGCTGCATTCCCGTTGATCGCGGCAAGAAAGGCCGCGCCATCGCCGAAATGAAACGCGCCGTGGCCGAAGGGGCCAAGGTGCCGGGCCAGTTGATCATCTATCCCCAAGGCACCCGCGTCGCCCCCGGCGCTACCCTGCCCTACAAGGTGGGCACGGGCATCATCTACGCGCAGATGGGCAAGCCCTGCATTCCGGCGGCCACCAATGTGGGCGTGTTCTGGCCCCGCCACGGCATCCTGCGCAAGCCGGGCCTTGCGGTCGTGGAATTCCTGCCCGCCATCCCGCCGGGCAAGTCCATGTCCGATTTCATGGCCGAGATCGAAGCCGTGATCGAACCCGCCTCCGATCGTCTGATGCGCGACGCGGGCTTCAAGGGGCGCTGATCCCGCCCTTTCACCTTGGCCCAAATACTCATTCTGCCGCGCCAGCCCTTCCCCGCGGGGTGGCATCCGTCACGCCTCGAACCGCGTCGCACCCCGCCGCTTTTCATCGACGGGCTGCGACAGCACCACCGCCTGATGCGCCCGCTGGTCACAGCCCTGACGCGGGCAGATGCGGCAGTTGATCCCCACCTCGGTCATCGCCGCGCCCGACACCGCGAATTGCTCGGCATAGCCGATCTCGGCGGCATGTTCGACCGCACAGCCCATCGCCACCGCCAGACGGTTGTCCTGCCGGTGCCGCGCCCAGGTCGGGCGGTCCACGGTGCGCGAAAAGACGAAGAACTGCGACCGGTCCGGCATCTCGACGAATTGCGGCACGATCCGCCCCGGCGTGCGGAAACTGGTGTGAACGTCCAGCCGCGGACAAGCCCCGCCATGTTCGGCCAGATGGAACCCCGTCGCGTTGAAGCGCTTCGTCACGTTCCCGCCCTTGTCGATCCGCATGAAGAAGAACGGCACCCCCTGCGCCCCTTCGCGCTGCAAGGTCGTGGCACGGTGGCAGGCCTGCTCGAAGCTGACCCCGAACCGCGTGGCGATATGGTCGAGGTCGTATTTCGTCGCCCGCGCCTCGGCGAGAAAGGCGTCATAGGGCATCAGCACCGCAGCGGCGAAATAGTTCGCCAATTCCACCCGCAACCGCGCCATCCCCCGCGCGTCCGAAATCCCTGACCGCACGACCAGACTGTCCAGCAGCCCCCGCCGCTCCAGCAGCCCCGCCATATGCACAAGCTGGAATGTCCGGTTCGTGTGGTCCAGCGCTTCCGAAAGCAGGATCTCGTGCCGCCCTTCGTCATATTGCCGCAGCGTGCCGGGCAAATCCTCGACCCGCACCAGCCGAACCACCACGCCGACCCGTTCGCGCAACCGCCGCTTCAGCGCCACGTAAATCTCGTCCGGCTCGACCTGCTGGCCCTCCCAGAACCCCTCCGCCGCCTCTTCCAGCTCGCGGAAGTGGTTCCGGTGCCGCCGGAACTCGTTATGCACCGCCGCTTCCGGCGATGCGGCAAGCGATGGCGCCTCGCCTTCGGAAAGTGACAAAAGCTGATCCGTCGCCGCCTGATAGGCCCGGTGCAACCGCAGGAAGGATGTCACAAGCGCAGGCGCATGGACGAGTGACGCCCGCATCTGTGTCAGGTCGGGCCGCACTTCGGCAAAAAGCGGGTCCTGCATCACCGCCCGCAAATCGGCAAGCTGGCTGGTCCCGTCATCGTCCGCCAGATCGCGCCAATCGACGCCATAAACCTCGAACATCCGCAGCATCACCGCCACGGACACCGATCTTTCGTTATTTTCCAAAAGGTTGACATAGGACGCGCTGATCCCCAGCGCCTTTGCCATCTGCTGCTGCGTCTCGCCACGCTCCAGCCGCAAGCGGCGCAAATGCGGCCCGATGAAGGTTTTCTGCATACCGTCGCACACATTGCCCGTTTCGTTGTGTTTACAATATTACAAATTCTTCTATCTGTAAACATTCGCACTCACAGCGAAACCCGCTTTCATTTTGCACAAATTCTCATCGGTGCCAGAACGCTTTCAACCAGCGGGAGGACACGCGACATGAAGACCGGAACCCAGCATCTTTACATCCCCGGCCCGACCAATGTGCCGGAGGCCGTGCGTCAGGCCATGATCGTGCCGATGCAGGACCACCGCGCCCCCGACTTCGGCGATCTGACGATGGGCCTGTTCAGCGACCTGAAGACCATCTTCAAAACCGAAACCGGCCGCGTCATGATGTTCCCCGGTTCCGGCACCGGCTGCTGGGAAGCGGCGATCACCAACACGCTGAACCCCGGCGACCGCGTGCTGATGGCCCGCCACGGCCAGTTCTCGCACCTCTGGATCGAGATGGCGAAGAAACTCGGCCTCGACGTGGAAGTGGTCGATGTCGCTTGGGGCGCGGGCGTTCCGGTCAACGAATTCGCCCGCATCCTTGGCAATGACCGCCACGGCAAGATCAAGGCGGTCTTCGTCACCCACAACGAAACCGCAACCGGCGTCACCTCGGATGTCGCCCTCGTCCGCCGCGCGCTGGACGAAGCGTTCCACGATGCCCTCCTTTTCGTCGACGGTGTCTCCTCCATCGCCTGCATCGACTTCCGCATGGACGAATGGGGCGTCGACCTCGCCGTGACCGGCACGCAAAAGGGCTTCATGCTTCCCGCGGGCCTCGGCATGGTCGGCGTCTCGCCCAAGGCGATGGCGGCGGCAGAGCGGAACACGATGAAGCGCTGCTTCTTCGACTTTGCCGACATGGCCAAGATGAACGACACGGGCTACTTCCCCTACACGCCCCCGACCCAGCTTCTGCACGGTCTGCGCAAATCGCTCGACCGTATGCTGGACGAAGGGCAGGACGTGACGCACGCCCGCCACCGCCGCCTTGCCACGGGCGTCCGCGCCGCCGTGGCGGCTTGGGGGCTGGAGCTTTGCGCCGAACACCCCTCGCTCTACTCCGACACCGTCTCGGCGATCCGCGTCCCCGTCGGCGTCGATGCCCGCGAAGTCATCAAGACCGCCTATGACCGCTACAACTGCTCGCTCGGCTCGGGTCTCGGCCAGCTCAACGGCAAGGTCTTCCGCATCGGCCACCTTGGCGACCTGAACGAGGGCATGTGCCTCACCGCCATCTCCATCGCGGAAATGTCGCTTGCCGCCGCTGGCGCACAGATCCGCTTCGGATCGGGCGTCGCCGCCGCGCAAGAGGTCTATGCCGAACCCGTGGCGCGCGCCGTGCAGCGTAACGCCGCCGCCCGCATCGCCGCCGAATAAGCCGAACCCATAGGAAAATCATGTCCCACACGCTTTACCCGCTGCGGCGTCAACGCCTGCAGCGCTCGGAACTCGCTGTCCCTGCGTCAAACCCGACGATGATCGACAAGGCTGCCGCAGGACCCGCCGATTACGTCTTCCTCGACCTCGAAGACGCGGTCGCCCCGCCGGAAAAGGAACAGGCCCGCAAGAACTGCATCCAGGCGCTCAACGACATCGACTGGGCCGCCGAGGGCAAGACGGTTTCCGTCCGCATCAACGGCCTTGATACGCATTACATGTATCGGGATGTGGTCGATGTGATGGAACAGGCCGGTTCCCGCGTCCATACGCTCTTGGTGCCCAAGGTCGGCGTGCGCGACGACCTTTACATGGTCGAAGCGATGGTCAACCAGATCGAACAGGCCAAGGGCTACACCACCCGTGTGGGGCTGGAAGCGTTGATCGAAACCGCGCTCGGCATGGCCAACGTCGAATCCATCGCCCAATTCGGTGGCCGTCTCGAAGCGCTTCACTTCGGCGTGGCCGATTACGCCGCCTCGATGCGCGCCCGCACCACCAACATCGGCGGCCTGAACCCCCACTACCCCGGCGACCAATGGCACGCCGCCATCTCGCGCATGGTCATCGCCTGCCGCGCCTATGGCCTGCGCGCCATCGACGGCCCGTTCGGCGATTTCTCGGACCCCGAAGGCTACAAAGAGGGCGCACGCCGCGCCGCCGCCCTTGGCTGCGAAGGCAAATGGGCCATCCACCCCTCGCAGGTTTCGATGGCCAACGAAGTCTTCAGCCCCACCGATGCCGAAGTCACCAAGGCCAAGCGCATCATCGAGGAACTGAAGATCGCGGAATCCCAAGGCAAGGGCGCCGCCAGCCTCGACGGCAAGATGATCGACGCGGCCTCGGAAAAGATGGCCCGCAACGTGCTTGTGATCGCAGACGCCATTTCCGGCAAGTGACGGGAAAGGGTGGGCCAAAGGCCCATCCGCCCAAAGGGAGGATGACATGGACATTCACGAATATCAGGCCAAGGAAATCCTCGCCCGCTTCGGCGTGCCGGTCCCCCGTGGCGGACTTGCCTACAGCCCCGAACAGGCGGGCTACCGCGCCCGCGAACTCGGCGGCTCGGCCTGGGTGGTCAAGGCGCAGATCCACTCCGGCGGACGCGGTGCCGCAGGCGGCGTCAAACTCTGCCGCTCCGAGGACGAGGTTCAAAGCTTCGCATCCACCCTCTTCGGCAAGCAGCTTGTCACCAAACAGACCGATGCCAACGGCAAGGGCGTCTACCGCCTCTGGGTCGAAGGGGCCTCGGACATCGCCAAGGAAATGTATCTGGGCTTCGTGCTCGACCGTAAATCCGAACGCATCATGATCGTCGCCTCCGCCCACGGCGGGATGGAGATCGAAGACCTCGCCGAATCCGACCCCGACAGCCTCCAGCGCATGACGCTCGACCCCGCAGTCGGCCTGTCCGAGTTTCAGGCCCGCGAACTGGCGTTCAAACTGGGGCTGAAGGGCGGACAGATCGCGCAGATGGTCACGATCCTGAAAGCCTGCTACCGCGCCTACCGCGACCTCGACGCGGTCATGGTCGAAATCAACCCGCTCGTCATCACCGGCAACGGCGACCTCGTGGCGCTCGACGCCAAGATGAGCTTCGACACCAACGCCCTTTTCCGCCGCCCGCAAATCGCCGAACTGCGCGACCGTTCGCAGGAAGACCCCCGCGAATCCGCCGCGGGGGACTACGGCCTTGCTTACGTCGGGCTTGATGGCGACATCGGCTGCATCATCAACGGCGCGGGCCTTGCGATGGCCACGATGGACATGATCAAGCTCGCCGGAGGAGAACCCGCCAATTTCCTTGATATTGGCGGCGGGGCCAGCCCCGAGCGGGTAGTGCGGGCTTTCCGCACGGTGCTGGCCGACCGCAATGTCAGCGTCATCCTCGTCAACATCTTCGCAGGCATCAACCGCTGCGACTGGGTGGCCGAAGGTGTCGTGCAAGCCTACCGCGAGGTTGGCATGACCATCCCCGTCGTCGTCCGCCTTGCCGGAACCAATGTCGAAGAGGGCAAGAAGATCCTTGCCACCTCCGGCCTTCCGCTCATCACCGCAGACACGCTGGCCGAGGCCGCCGAAAAGGCCGTCGCGACCCGCATGAAATCCGCAGCCTGAAGGGAAACGTCATGGCGATCCTCATCACCGAAAAGACCCGCGTCATCGTTCAGGGCATGTCGGGCCGCATCGGCCAGTTCCACGCGCAGGACATGATCAAGCACGGCACCAATGTCGTGGGCGGCGTGACCCCCGGCAAAGGCGGCGAAACCCTGCTCGGCCGCCCGCTCTTCAACACCGTCCGCGAAGCGGTCGAGGCGACGGGGGCCGAAGCCAGCCTCGTCTTCGTCCCCCCGCCCTTTGCGGCGGACGCGATCATGGAAGCGGCAGACGCAGGCATCAAGACCGCCGTCTGCGTCACCGACGGTATCCCGTCGCAGGACATGATGCTGGTGAAGCGCTTCCTCAAGCGCTACCCCTCCGAACGCAAGATGCGCCTGATCGGCCCGAACTGCGCGGGCATCATCTCGCCCGGCAAGGGCTTCATGGGCATCATGCCGCCCCACATCTACATGCCGGGACGCATCGGCATCGTCGGCCGCTCCGGCACCTTGGGCTATGAAGCCGCATCCCAGATGAAAGCCCTCGGCATCGGCATCTCCACATCCGTGGGCATCGGCGGCGACCCGATCAACGGCTCCAGCTTCCGCGACATCCTCGAACTCTTCGAGAATGACCCCGAAACCGATGCCGTCATGATGATCGGCGAAATCGGCGGCCCGCAGGAAGCCGAAGCAGCACTTTACGCCCGCAACTTCATGAAAAAGCCGGTCGTGGCCTATATCGCGGGCCTCTCCGCACCCAAGGGCCGCAAGATGGGCCATGCGGGGGCGATCATCTCGGCCTTCGGCGAAAGCGCGCAGGAAAAGGTCGAGATCCTTTCCGCCGCGGGCATCACCATAGCCCCGAACCCGTCCTCGATGGGCGAGACGATGGCCGCCGTCCTCGCATCGCGCCGCGCAGCGGCCTGATACGGGCATTCCATGGTTTCCCAACCCTGACCTGTAAGGGCGGCCCCGCAAAGGCCGCCCCTTTTTCATCCGTTCCGCAGCCGGAAATCCGCCCCGCCGCTTTCGGCCATCACCATCCGCCCGTTCGGCAGATCGTTCCCGTCCAGCTTCCAGTCGATCTCCTCGGGCGTCAGCTTGTAATGCACCCACCGCGCCCGCAGCCGTTCGCGCAGCACCGCCTCCGGCACATCGACCAGCACCGCCACGTCGAACATCGGCCGCAGCCGCGCCCAAGGCTCGCGCTGCATCAAAAGGTAATTCCCCTCCACCACGATCACCGGCACATCGGCGGAAATCAACCGCGCCCCCGCCCGCGCAATCTCGATATCGCGGTCGAAGACGGGAACGGCGACGAAGTCCTCGTCCCGCGCCCGAATGCGCTTGAGCGTATGGTAAAGCCCGCCCACGTCGAAGGTTTCGGGCGCGCCCTTCCGTGGCCGCAACCCCGCAGGCACCAGATGCAGGTCGTCGTAATGATAGCCATCCATCGGCAGCACCGCCGCCATGCCCGCCGCCCGAGCGTTCAGATCCTCTACGATCCGTTCCGCCACGGTTGACTTGCCCGATCCCGGCGGCCCCGCCACCGCCGCCACCACGCGCCCCGCCCCGGCGCGTTTTGCAAGCATATCGGCCAAAGCTGCCAAATCCACGTATTCCACGGCTTTCCCCATCCCGTCACGACCCTTCGGCCCAAGCCTAGCCGATTGTTCCCGCCCCCGCCACGGCCCCGCATCGCAGGGCAGGGGGGCGATGGGCTGACCGACCGGCCGGTGTGTGGTACTCCGCTCCCGAGGGGACAGGTAAGCGGTCGCGCCGACGGTCGATCAGCCCTTTCGGCCCGGCGAGAACAGGCCGGACCGAACAGCGTCCCTAACGGCGTGCACGCGCCGCGTCGGGGGTTTCGGGTCTTTCAAAGAGTCGAATGATCATCGCAATCACTGCACTGCTGAACATGGCAGCTTCCTCCCATAAGCGACCCCGAAACGGTGCCGCAGGTTAACCAATGTCACTTGGTCCGATTCGCGGCTGTTCCGTGGGGAACAAGGCGACTGGGAAACAAGGCGACTGGGGAAACAAGGATTCAGGCAAAGATGCCGTGGCAGAACCAGCCGCCCGACACCTCGCCCCCGTGGGCATAGAACAGCCAGAGCCGCCGCCCCTCGTCGGTTTCCACGCGCCAGTAATCCCGCGCCCCCGACCGCCATTCGGGCCGGTCGAGCCACCATTCCGGCGCGATCCGCTCCGGCCCCACCGCCACGCGCACCGCCCAGTCCCGCCTGCGCCAGCGGAACTGGCGCGGCAGCACGGGCGCATCCCCTGCCACCACGGGTTCCGGCCCCAAAAGCTGGACCGGCCTCGGCAGACCACGGTCGGGCCAGCCCGCCGCGTGGGTCCGCGACCATGCCGCCGCCAGAACCAGATAGGACCGCTCGGGCGCATGGCTTTCGGCAGGATGCACCCGCGTCACCGACTCGGCCCCCAGCCGCGCACCCAGCTTGCCGACCAATTCGTCCAGCCCCGCATCCTGCGGCACGGGGGCCGCCGCCTCGTCCAGCCGCGCGCGATGCTGCATGGCAAGCAGCGGCTCGGTCATCACCGCTTCCAGCCGCAGCATGTCGATGCCGAAGCCCGCCTCGATCTCGTCCAGCTTCAGCGCCAGCAGGGGGCGGACCGTCTCGACCCTGTCCGAGGCGCGGGCCAACCCCACCTCCACCACCCGCACCTCTCCATCCGTGCGAAAGGCTTGCAGCCGCACCCGCCGCGCGCCCCGCGACCGCGCCGTCAGCCGCGCGCACAGCACCGGAAGCAGCCGGTCCACCCCCGCCGCCACATCCGCAAGCAACCCGATCGGGTCGGGAAAGCTGATCCGCGCCGCGAAATGCAACGGCGCGGACGAAGGCGTCACCGGCTCCGCCTCCAGCCCCAGCGCCTGATCCAGCCGCCGCAAGACGGCCATCCCGAAGCGCCGCGCCAGCGCCGCGCGCGGCAGCACGGCGATATCCTCCACCCGCCGCAACCCCAGCCGCGCCAGCCCCTCCACCGCCTCGGCCTCAAGCCGCAGCGCGGCCAGCGGCAACCCTGCCAGCGCCTGCCGCATCTTCCCCGCAGGCGCGATCACGCCCTTTGGCGCGGCCTCCTCCATCGACAGGGGGGCCGCCCCGCCCCGCTCCCACCCGCGCCGCTTGCCCGCCTTGGAGCGTGTCGCATGGGCCTCCTGCTCGATGGCATCCCCGTTCCTGACAGGCCCCGCCTTGCGCCCCGCGTAATGCGCCAGCGCCCATGCCGCACCCACCGTATCGGCCAGCCCCGCCCGCACGGTCAGGCCCATGCCCTCGCACTCGCCCTCGACCGCCGCGAGCAGCCCCTCCTCTCCGCCAAACAGATGCGCGCATCCCGTGATGTCGAGCACCAGCCCCGCCGCCCCCTCTTCGGCGATCCACGGCGAGTATTTTCCCGCCCAGCGCCGCAGCGCCGTCAGGAAAGCCGCCTCGCCCCGCTCATCCGCCGCCACAGTCCCCAGCGCGGGACAGATCGCCCGCGCATCCCGCAACGACTGCCCCGCCGCCAGCCCCGCCGCCTCGGCCTCGGGGTTGAGCGAATGCAGCACCTGCGCCCCGTTGCGGTCGGCCACCACGGCAAAGGGCGCAGGCAGCGCCAAGGGACGCTGCCGCAACGCCCGCTCCACCGGCAGACGCGGAAACCACAGACAAAGGATTCGCCGTTCGGACATGATGTTCACTATATGTTCCCAAAAGCCCCGCGCAAACCCCGCCCCAGCCCCCCGTTTCCCCTGTCTGACAATTGCGTGACCGCACCTATCGGCGTGACAACGTCACTTCCGTGCAGATCGGCCCCGCCTATAGTTATTCCCGTATCCGCCCCGAACGGGCCCGCGAAACATACAGGGAGAACAGGCAATGAAACTGAAAGCAGCCCTCGTCACGGGCTTCGCGCTCGCCGCGACCATGCTCTACGCCGCCGAACGCACCGATCCGAACGCCATCGCCCGCGAAGAGCTGATGGAAACCGTCGGCAAGAACATGAAGACGCTGGGCGACATGGCAGGCGGCAAGGCCGGTTTCGACGCCGCCGCCGCCGAAGCCGCGAAAGCCGCCATCGTCGAGGCTGCGGCCAAGATCGCCCCGACCTTCGAAACCCAAGGTGCCGCCGATCCCGCCGACGAAGCCAAGCCGGAAATCTGGGCCAACTGGGACGACTTCACCAAAAAGGCAGGCGCGCTCGAAACCGCCGCGACCGCGCTCGACACCTCGTCGCTCGAAGCGGTGCAGGCCGGCATGGGCGCGATGGGCGGCGCCTGCAAGGATTGCCACACCTCTTACCGCATGTAATCGCTTGGCCCCCGCCGCTTTGGCGGGGGCCGCACCCTCACCCGCAGGTCACGCGGGAAATCATCCGGTAGCGATCCAGCTCGAAATTGATCCGGTCGGGGTTGTAATCCATCGTCACCGCCGAACCCGGTGCAATGATCCGCACGGGCTTGTTGAAGCGCATCGTCTCAAGCACCGTATCGGGCGATCCCACCAGATATTGCAGGTCATAGGCCCCGCACTGGTTCGGGTTCGGCTGGTCCACCACGGGGACCCCCATCGGTTCGCATCCTGCCAAAGCCAGCGCCGCAGCGCCTGCCATCATCA
This sequence comes from Paracoccaceae bacterium, assembly GCA_027489375.1. Lineage (GTDB taxonomy): Bacteria > Pseudomonadota > Alphaproteobacteria > Rhodobacterales > Rhodobacteraceae > Paragemmobacter. Next base: position 337,984 of record JAIXZW010000013.1, read on the forward strand.
TCCGTCTCATCGCCGCTCCTCCCAACTACCTGCCACGGGAACGCCCCACGTTCCGCTTCGTTCCTTGATCGAAGAATGACGTTTCCCGCGTTGCAATTCACCCCCGTTTCGGCAACCTACCCTCCGAAAGTTAACGGGAGGAACCCATGCGTACACGTGCCGCCGTCGCCCTTGCCCCCGGCAAGCCGCTCACCGTGATGGAGGTCAACCTTGCCGACCCGAAAGAGGGCGAGGTTCTGGTCGAAATCAAGGCCACCGGCATCTGCCACACCGACGAATTCACCCTGTCCGGTGCCGACCCCGAAGGGCTGTTTCCGGCCATTCTGGGGCATGAGGGCGCGGGCGTCGTCATCGCCGTGGGTCCGGGTGTCAAAACCCTGAAACCGGGCGACCACGTGATCCCGCTCTACACCCCCGAATGCCGCGAATGCCCGTCCTGCCTTTCGCAGAAGACCAACCTCTGCACCGCCATCCGCGCGACCCAAGGGCAGGGGCTGATGCCCGACGGCACCACCCGTTTCTCGATGCTCGACGGCACCCCGATCCATCACTACATGGGCTGCTCCACCTTCGCCAACCACACGGTCGTGCCGGAAATCGCGCTGGCCAAGGTCCGCGATGACGCCCCCTTCGACAAGATCTGCTACATCGGCTGCGGTGTGACCACCGGCATCGGTGCGGTGCTGAACACCGCCAAGGTGGAAATCGGCGCGAAAGCGGTGGTGTTCGGCCTCGGCGGCATCGGCCTCAACGTGATCCAAGGGCTGAAGATGGCCGGCGCCGACATGATCATCGGCGTGGACATCAACGACGACAAAAAGGAATGGGGCGAACGCTTCGGCATGACCCATTTCGTCAACCCCAAGAAACTGGCCGAAGGCGCATCGGTCGTGCAAACCATCGTCGACCTGACCAAGACCCCCTTCGACAAGATCGGCGGCGCTGACTACTCCTTCGACTGCACGGGCAACGTCAAGGTGATGCGCGACGCGCTCGAATGCACCCACCGCGGTTGGGGCCAGTCGATCATCATCGGCGTCGCCCCCGCAGGCGCGACCATCGAAACCCGCCCCTTCCAGCTTGTGACGGGCCGCGTCTGGAAAGGCACAGCCTTCGGCGGCGCGCGCGGCCGGACGGACGTGCCGAAAATCGTCGACTGGTATATGGACGGCAAGATCGAGATCGACCCCATGATCACCCACATCCTGCCGCTCGAACGCATCAACGAAGGCTTCGACCTGATGCACAAGGGCGAGTCGATCCGCTCGGTCGTGGTCTACTGACCCCCGCGCCACAGGCCGCACAAAGGAAAGCTGCGCGGTCCCCCGCGCAGCTTTTTTCGTTGAGCGCTACCCTCGTAGATAGATCGCCCTCCTCCGTTTGGAAGGGGTTGGGGCCGGACGCCTGACCCGACCGACCCCTCCCCTCTCCCCTCCCACAAGGGGAGGGGAAGCGCTTCATCTTTCAGCGTAGCCCTAGCCCAACAGCCCCTTAAGGCCGGTTCACATCCCGCTCGGTCAATCCCGTCGCGTCGATGTCCTCATCCTCATCCGCCAACCCGCGCTCCACCTCGTCCCGCTCTTCCTCAAGCCGCGCGGTTTCCGACACGGGTTCTTCCACGACATAAGACCGCACGCGCACCCGCCCGTGGCTCGTGTCGCGCTTGCCCACGCGCGGCCGTTCCTCGACCACGGGCAACGTCTCGTCGTCATCCCCCGTCAGGCTGTCCGACACCGCCATACCGCCCGCGCCAAGGGCCGCACCGCTCAGCCCCGAACGTCCCGCGCCCGCCACATCCGACCCGATGCCCGACGCATCAGACCCGCTTTCGCCGACCGACCCATAGCCCGTGCCAAACCCGACCCCCGCCGACCCCGAGCGGCCAAGGTTCTCGTCCCGCAGGCGCCCCGTCCAGCCCTCGGCCCGCCAGCTTGCGGCGCGCTCGTCGATATCGACCGCCCCCGCATCCTCCAACGCGTCCATCACCATGTCATGCATTTCCGACGCCAACCCCGTCGCCGTCACCAGATACCCGCCCCGCGACAGACCCTCGGCAAAGGTATCGCGGTCCTCGTCGGGAAAGAGGAAATCGCCAAGCCGTTCGAAGAAGCCGCGCGTATCGGGCGCGTCGCTGCCCGCATCCGACAGACCCGCGCCGCCCGACCCCTGCGTCACCTGCACCTGCCCGTCACCAAGGCCAAGCGCCCGAAGCCGCTCTGCCGCGCTCTCCGCCTCGTCGCGGCTGTCGAAGAAGCCGGTGACGGTCGTCATCTTGGCCGAACCAAGCAGGCCCGTATTGCCAACACCCGTGTTGCTATAGTCGCTCATCGTCATCATCCTCGCTTGTTTCAATCCGTTCGATCACCGCCCGCTGCCGCCGCAGCGGCAGGGTCGTGTCGACCTGCTCCGTCCCGGCCACACGCCGCAGATGCACCTCTTCGCGCAGCACCAACCGCCGCTCGACGACCAGCACCTCCTCGACCACGGGCAGGATCGTCCTGCATCGGTATCCCGCTCATGGCTCAGGGCCAGTGAACCCCCGCCGCCTGAACCCCCGCCACCAGCACGGGTTCCGGCCCGCCGCCCCCCGTCGCGGCCAACCTTGCACGGGGGCAACTTTGCCCGACCCGCAGGACAGTCTTTCCCCCACCGCCGCTTTCGGGCACAACGGCCTGAACCTTGTTTAAGGACCTGAACCTTGTTTAAGGAAACGTGATGCCCGAAGCCCGCGCCCCCCGCCTCGCCGTGCTGATCGACGCCGACAACGTCCCCTCCAGCCATGCCGAAGCCATCTTCGAGGAAATCGCCAGCCTTGGCGAAGCCTCGGTCCGGCGCATCTATGGCGACTGGTCGTCGCAGCGCCTTGCGGGCTGGGCGAAAAAGGTGGCCTCGCTCGGCCTCGTCGCCGACCAGCAGTTTTCCAACACCAAGGGCAAGAACGCCTCGGACATCGGCCTTGTCATCGCGGCGATGGATTTCCTCCATTCGGGCCTCTTCGACGGCTTCGTCCTCGTCTCCTCCGACAGCGACTTCACCCGCCTCGCCGCCCGGATCCGCGAACAGGGGCTGGATGTCTTCGGCATCGGTGAACGAAAGACCCCCGAAGCCTTCCGCATGGCCTGCAAACGCTTCATCTATGTTGAAAACCTTGGCCAGACCGACGAACCGATCACCAAGCCGCCCGAACCTGTCATCAGTGGCGCAAAGACACCGGCACCGCCGGCCACCGTCTCCGAGACCGCGCCCAAGCCGCAGCAAGGCACCCCGAAAGATCCGCCCAGCAAGTGTATTCCGCTGATCCTTCGCGCCATGCAGTCGATCGACCCCGAAGGCGACTGGTATTCTCTGGGCCAACTCGGCCAGTTCGTGACGCAAGCGAACCCCGACTTCGACACCCGCACCTATGGCAGCGCCAAACTGTCCGACCTTCTCCCCCGCACGGGACGGTTTGAAATGCGCAAGGGACCGAACGGAAACCTTCAGGTCCGCGACCGCGCCTGACACCCTGTCCTTTCCTCTCAAAAGACGGTATCGTAACGATAATTACCGGAGTTCCCCCGATGCAGATCGAACTTGGCCTCGACACCTTTGGCGACACCTCCCTCGGCGCGGATGGCACACTGAAACCGCATGACGCGGTGCTGCGCGACGTGGTGGAACAGGGCGTTCTTGCCGATCAGGTCGGCGTGCATTTCCTCGGCTTGGGCGAACACCACCGCACCGATTTCGCGATCTCCTCGCCCGAAGTCGTGCTTGGGGCCATTGCCGCCCGCACCAGCCGCATCCGCCTCGGCTCTGCCGTCACCGTTTTGTCTTCGGACGATCCCGTCCGTGTTTTCCAGCGTTTTTCCACGCTCAACGCCATTTCCAACGGACGGGCCGAGGTGATCCTCGGTCGCGGCTCCTTCACCGAAAGCTTTCCGCTCTTCGGCTACGCGCTCGACGATTACGAACTGCTTTTCGAAGAGAAGCTCGACCTCTTCACCCACCTGATCCGCGACCGCAGCGTCACATGGTCGGGCCAGACCCGCGCGCCCTTGGCCGCGCAACAGGTCTTCCCGCTTTTGGGCGACGGGATGCAGGTCTGGGTCGGCGTCGGCGGCAGCCCCGAATCGGTTGTCCGCGTGGTGCGGCAGGATTTGCAGATGATGCTCGCCATCATCGGCGGCGACCCGCGCCGCTTCAAACCCTATGTCGAACTCTATCACCGCGCCTGCGCCCAGCTTGGCCGCAGCGCCAAACCCATCGGCGTCCACTCTCCCGGCCATGTCGCCGCCACCGACGACCTCGCCGCCGAACAGCTTTGGCCGCATTACAAGGCGATGTTCGACCGGATCGGCGCTGAACGCGGCTGGCCGCCCGTCACATCCGACCGCTTCCGGGCGGAAATCACCGACGGGTCCCTTTACGTCGGCTCGCCCGAAACCGTGGCCCGCAAGATTGCCTCCACAATGAAGACGCTCGGCGTCACGCGGTTCGACATGAAATATGCCACCGGCCCGATGCAGCACGGTGTCCTGATGGAAGGCATCCGTCTTTACGGCGAAAAGGTCATTCCGGTCGTGCGCGACCTTCTGGCCAATATGACCATCGCCGCGCAGTGATCAGGACAGATAGGGCCGGAACGCAGCCACGACCTCGGCATAGACATCGCGCTTGAAGGGGACGATGGCCGCGACCATCTCGTCGGCACCGATCCAGCGCCAACGGCTGAATTCGGGGTGTTCGCTGTCGATGCGCACCTGATCATCCGTGCCAAGGAAGCGGAACAGGAACCACTTCTGCCGCTGCCCCCGATACTTGCCGCCCCAGACCTTGCCCAAAAGCTCGGGCGGGAGGTCGTAAGTCACCCAATCTTCGGTCTTGGCGACGAACTCCACCAGATCGGCGGTGACACCCGTCTCTTCCCACAACTCGCGCAGCGCCGCCTCGCGCGGCTTCTCGCCCTCGTCGATCCCGCCTTGCGGCATCTGCCACGCGGCGGCGGTCGAATCGAGACGCTGACCGGCGAAAATCTCGCCGGCCGCGTTGATCAGCATCACCCCCACGCAGGGACGGTAGGGCAGGTCTTCGGCCTTCATCAGGGCTGCTGCGCCAGATTGACGGTCGACAACCCGTGGATGATGTCCACGGCATAGGCCAACTGGTAATCCTCGTCCCGCAGCTTGGCCGATTCCTCGACCTTGGCGCGTTCCTCTTCCAGCTGCTTCTTCTCGTCCTCGGTCATCGAGTCGTTCGACAGGATGCCGCGCAGATCGGCTTCGGACCGGCCACCCTGTGCGTTCTCCTCCAGCTTCGGATCGGTCGCGGGGTCGACAGGGCGCGGCTGGTTCACCACGATATCGGGCATCACGCCCAAAGCCTGGATCGAGCGGCCCGAAGGCGTGTAATACCGTGCCGTGGTCAGACGCATGGCACCCTGCCCGCGCAGCGGCACCACCGTCTGCACCGACCCTTTGCCAAAGCTCTTCGTGCCCACGACGATGGCGCGGTGATGGTCCTGCAACGCCCCCGTCACGATTTCCGAAGCACTGGCCGACCCGCCGTTGATCAGCACGACCACGGGCTTGCCACCCGCCAAGTCGCCCGGCGTCGCGTTGAACCGCTCGCCGTCCTTGGGGTTGCGGCCACGGGTCGAAACGATCTCGCCCTTTTCAAGGAAGGCGTCCGAGACGTTGATCGCCTCGGTCAGCAAGCCGCCGGGGTTGTTGCGCAGGTCGATGACGAAGCCTTCGACATTCTCCAGACCGCCCAGTTCTTCGACGCCCTTCTTCAACTCGGCTTCAAGCCCCGGCGTGGTCTGGTCGTTAAAGGTGGAAATCCGCAGAACCACCGTCCTGCTGATCACGCGCCCCTTTACCGCCGTCACCTTGATCGTGTCGCGGATCAGCGACACATCGAACGGATCGGGCGTGCCCTCGCGCTGGATGGTCAGGATGATCTCGGACCCGACCGGCCCGCGCATCTTGTCCACCGCCTCGTCGAGCGTAAGGCCGAGCGTGCTTTCCCCGTCGACGGCGGTGATGAAATCGCCCGCCTTGATCCCCGCCTTGTCCGCAGGCGTATCATCCATCGGCGAGACGACCTTGATGAAGCCCTCTTCCTGCGTCACCTCGATGCCAAGCCCGCCGAATTCGCCCCGCGTCTGCACCTGCATGTCGGCGAAATCGTCCGGCGCCATATAGCTCGAATGCGGATCGAGCGAGGTGAGCATGCCGTTGATCGCGGCCTGTATCAGCTTCTCGCTATCCGTCTCTTCCACGTATTGCGCACGGATGCGTTCGAAGATGTCGCCGAACAGGTCAAGCTGCTCATAAACCGTGGTCGTCTTCTTGGCTTCCTGCGCCAGCAGCGGACCCGCGATCTGCGTGGTCAAAAGCGCCCCCGCCACGGTGCCGCCAAGGGCGGCCATCACGAACTTCTTCATACGCCTTCAATCCCTTCCTTCGGCGAACCACTCGGACGGGTCCACCGGTTCGGCCCTCTGCCGCACTTCAATATAAAGCGTTTCCGTCTCGGCTGCGCCACCACCTTCTTCGGAAACCGTCAGAAGATCCGCCAACCGGGGGTCGGCCCCGCCCATAAGCCCCACCGGCGCGCCGGCATCGACCACTTCGCCAACCTCTCCATACACCGCATCGAGGCCGGCAAGCACCATCAGATACCCGCCCCCCGGTTCAAGGATGATCACATTTCCGTAGTCGAGCAACGGCCCGCGATAGCGGATCGTCGAAGGCCACGGCGCCGTCACCAGCGCCCTCGGCCGCGCCGCAACCGTCAGCCCGGGCCGTACGATGCCCTTGGCATCCGCCTCGCCAAAGCGCCGCAGCACCGTTCCCAGCACGGGCATCGGCAAGCGGCCCTTGGCGGTGATGAAGTAATTCTCGTCATCCTCGGCGGGCCGCAACCCGTGGGCAAAGGCATCCAGCGTATCGGCGCTCTCCAAAAGGCCACGCAGCTTTTCGGGGTCTTCGGTGAATTTCACCGGCAACTCCGTCCGCTCCGAAATCGCCTTCGACAGCTCCGACCGCGCGCCCTGCGCCGCCGCCAACCCCTTCGACAGCGTCTCGCCTGCCGCCACCTGCAACTCGCGCAGGTCGCGCAATTCCTCCAACTCGCCCTTCAGACGCATCGCCTCGCCCTGCAGTGCGGGTGTCACATCGGCCAGCATCATGCCCGACCGCGCCGTGCCCAATGGCCCCGACGGATGCAAGAGCAGCAGCGGCCCGGGTTCGGCCTCCAACTGCGCCAGAACGCCCACAAGCTGCGCGATCTTTTCCCGTTGCGCGTTGAACTGCAAATTCAGCGCCGTCTCGCGCAGCGAGGCCTGCCGCAACGCCTCGCGCAAGACGCCAAGCCCGTCCTCATAGGCGCGGATCGTCTGCGTCAGCGCCTTCACACGGTCCTTGGCCCCGTCCGCCTGCTCCAGTGCCGAAACCGCCCGCTGCAAATCCTCGGCCGCCGCATTGGCCTGATCGGCCACGCTTTGCGCCGCAACCGGCTGCGCCAGAACCAGACAAAGGCAGACGACCAGACCCTTCATGCGATCAGGCTGCGTCCGGTCATCTCGGGCGGCAATTCCAGCCCCATCAGCCCAAGGATCGTGGGCGCAAGGTCCGACAACCGCCCCGCCCGCAACGTGGCCCCCGCAGGCCCGCCGAACAGGATCACCGGCACGGGGTTGGTCGTATGCGCGGTATGCGGCCCGCCCGTCACGGGGTCGATCATCACCTCGCAATTGCCGTGATCGGCACAGACGACCATCGCCCCGCCCCGCGCCTCCAAAGCCGCCATCGCACGGCCCAGCCCCTTGTCCACCGCCTCGCAAGCCTTGATCGCCGCGCCAAGGTCGCCCGTATGCCCCACCATATCGGGGTTGGCGAAATTGACGACGATCAGGTCATAGCCATGTTCGATCGCCCCCACCAACTCATCCGCCACCTCGCCCGCGCTCATCTCGGGCTGCAGATCATAGGTCGCAACCTTCGGCGATTTCGGCATCGCCCGCGCCTCGCCCTCGAACGGCACCTCGCGGCCCCCGTTCAGAAAGAACGTCACATGCGGATATTTCTCCGTCTCGGCCAAACGGAACTGCGTCCGCCCCGCCTTCGCCACCCATTCGCCCAAGGTGTTCGGGATCGACCGCTTCGGATAGGCCGTCGCCATATAGGCGTTATGACGGTCCGAATACTCCACCATCCCCAACAGCGCCGCCCAAGCCGGGCGCTTGCCCGTCTCGAACTCCGCGAAATCGGGGTCCGCCAGCGCCGCCAGAATCTCGCGCGCACGGTCGGCACGGAAATTCAGGCAGAAGAATCCGTCCCCGTCCTTGGCCCCCGCGTAGCCCCCGATCACGCTCGGCGCCACGAATTCATCCGTCTCGCCCTTGGCATAGGATGCCGCAACGGCAGCCCCCGCATCGGATGCCGCCTCGCCCTCGCCCCGCACCATCGCGGCAAAGGCGCGGCCCACGCGCTCCCAGCGGTTGTCGCGGTCCATCGCCCAATAGCGTCCGATCACCGTCGCCACCTTGGCCCCCGCAGGCATCCCCGCCTGCAACTCGGCCACGAACCCCGCCGCGGAACTCGGCGCCACATCCCGTCCGTCGGTGATCGCATGCAGCCAGACCGGCACCCCATGCGCCACGATGGCCCGCACCGCCGCCAGCACATGCGCGATATGCCCATGCACCCCGCCGTTCGACACCACCCCCATCAGATGCGCCGCCCCGCCCGTGGCCTTCAGCTTGGCCACGAATTCCAGAAGTGCCTCGTTCACCGCAAAGGACCCGTCCTCGATGGCAAGATCGATCGCGCCAAGGTCCATCGCCACCACGCGCCCCGCGCCGATGTTGGTATGCCCGACCTCGGAATTGCCCATCTGCCCCGTGGGCAACCCCACATCCGGCCCATGCGTCACCAGCGTCGCATGCGGGCAGGTCGCCATCAGACGGTTGAAATTCGGCACATCCGCCTGCGCGGGCGCATTCCCCACCGTCGTCTCCGACAGGCCCCAACCATCGAGGATGCAAAGAACGACGGGCTTGGGGTTGGTCATGGCTTCGGTCCCTCTGGCGGCATTGCTGCCCGCTCAATACCGCCCATGACGCCGTGGGGCAACGCGCCCCACCCGCCCCGCAAAGGTTTTCAAGAAGTTTTGCAAATTTCCCCGATGGAATCCGCCGTCAAACCCGATGATAGGGGCTTCCCGCCAGAATCGTCGCCGCCCGGTAAAGCTGCTCGGCCAGCATCACCCGCACCAGCATATGCGGCCAGACCATCGCGCCGAAACTGACCGAGAAATCCGCCCGCGCCCGAAGCGGGGGCGCGATCCCGTCCGCACCGCCGATTACGAAAGCCACATCCTGCCGCCCCGCATCGCGCCATTTGGCCAGCGTTTCGGCAAAATCGGGCGAAGACATCACCCGCCCGCGCTCGTCCATCGTGACTAGCAGCGCGCCCGCAGGGATGGCGCGGGCGATCAACTCGCCCTCCGCCTCCATCCCGCCACCCTTCTTGTCCTCGACCTCATGCTCCGTCAACGGGCCAAGGCCAAGCGCCCGACCCGTCCGGTCGAAGCGGGTGACGTAATCCTCCACCAGCGTCCGCTCGGGGCCGGACCGCATCCGCCCCACGGCCACCAGATGGACGCGCATCTCAGGCGCTTGCCGCCGGAGTGCGATGGGCGTCGCCGGGAAGCCACATCTTTTCAAGCTGGTAGAAGTCGCGCACTTCGGGGCGGAAGACATGGACGATCACATCGCCCGCATCGATCAGGACCCAGTCGCCCGTCTCCTTGCCTTCCATCTTGGCCGAGAGGTGATACTCCTGCTTCAAGCGGTCGGCGAGCTTTTCCGAGATCGCCGCAACCTGACGCGACGACCGGCCCGAGCAGATGACCATGTAATCGGCCACGTCGGACCGTCCGCGCAGATCAATCTGCACGATCTCTTCGGCCTTGTCGTCGTCAAGCGAGGAAAGGACACGCGCGAGCAGCTGTTCGGCGGTAGGGGCTTCGGCACTTGCCGTGGCGGCGCTCATGCGCTCGGCCCTCGGCCCGACCGGCAAGCCGGTCGATGGGTCAGAATGAGACAGGACATCGTCCTCCTGGGTTGCGCGCCGATCATCCCCGGCGCAGGGGCCTGTCTTTACAAGGTAACATCGCCACAGCCATTTCTCAACGGCAGGGACAGCGTCCCGACAGAGATCGGGCGCGATAGCGCCAAGCGCGGGAAAGTGCAAGCCGATAAGCGGAAAACGCCAATCCGGCCACCAATTCCCGCTACGCCCAAACGGCGCAACGCCTGCCCGCCACCACACCCGACCGCCCCACGCCCCCGTCCCTTTCACCCGTCCGGCAACCGCTCCCCATGCCTCGGGACCGACCCGCAGGTCGACCGATCTCTCGCCAATCCTACCGCCTCCACTGCCCTCCCCCCGCGCGGCCAAGTCCTTCCGCCACCGATCCTCTACCGCCCACAGCAACGACCCGCCGCAAACGATGGCCTCCCGCCCCACGGCACTGCCACTTTCACCCGTCCGGCAACCGCTCCCCATGCCTCGGGGCCGACCCGCAGGTTGACCGACCTCTCCCCGATCTGATGCGCCTCCGCTGCCCCCCGCGCAGCCAAGTCCTCCCGCCACCGATCCTCTACCGCCCACAGCAACGACCCGCCGCAACCGATGGCCTCCCGCCCCACAACCCCGCCACTTTCACCCGTCCGGCGACCGCTCCCCATGCCTCGGGGCCGACCCGCAGGTTGACCGACCTCTCCCCGATCTGATGCGCCTCCGCTGCCCCCGTGCAGCCAAATCCTGCCGCCTCCGATGACCTCCCGCCCGAAGCCGCCCCCGATGCACCCTGCCGATGCACCGAAGTCGTCTCCGCTCGCGCGCCCGCCTCCGATACAAGCTGTCTTCGGCCTGACGGCGCGGCACCCGTCCTGCCTCCACCCGACCCCATCCGCCCGCAACCTGCGCCCCCCGCTCCACCGCAAGGAACCGCCCCCTCTTTCACGCTGCCCAAATATCCTCGGGTGAGGTCTGGAGAGGGCAGACAGCCCTCTCCAGTCCCGCCGCCTCAACCCGCGCCACGGCTCAGGCCGCCTCCGCACCGGCCACCACGAACTCCACCCCCTCGGGGCAGAACTCCGCCAATGCGCCAAGGATCACGGGCTTGCGCAGCGGCTTGGTCAGATGCCGGTCCATCCCCGCCGCGAGGATGCTTTCCCCGTCCCCCTCCATCGCATGGGCCGTCAGCGCGAGGATCGGCACGCGCCCTCCCCCCTCCGCGGCGCGGATCGCCCGCGTCGCTTCCCGCCCGTCCATTTCGGGCATCGAGATATCCATGAAGATCAGATCGGGCCGCAGTTCGCGCCACATCCGGACCGCCTCCACGCCGTTTTCGGCGAAATGCAGCTCCACGGGGCAATCCCTTACCATCTTGGCAAAGACAAGCTGGTTCGTGCGGTTGTCCTCGGCCACCAGCACCCGCATCCGCCGCCCGGCCGCAGGCGCTTCGGCCACCGCCTCCGGCACCCCCAGACCAAAGCCCGCCAGACGCCGATACAACTCCGCACGATGCACCGGCTTTTGCAGCACGCCCGCGAAAAGCGCCCGCTTCTCCGCCTCCACGATGCCGGAGGAGGCCAGCACCATCGGCCCCTCCCACCCCGCCGCCCGCGCGGCCCCGGCAAAGGCGATGCCGTCCATCTCGGGCATCTCGTGATCCGCGATCACCAGATCGAACCCGCCCGCGTCCAGCGCGGCCAACCCCTCGGCCCCCGACCGCGCCAGCGTGACCGCGATGCCGCAGGGTGCCAGTTGCCGTTCAAGGATCGTGCGGTTGATGAAGCTGTCATCCACCACCAGCACCCGCCGCAGGCTCGCAGGCAGGGCGGGCACCCCCGCCTCTTCCGCCACCGGCAGCACCAGACGGAAGCCGAAGCACGACCCCTCGCCAAGTCGGCTTTCGACCCAGATCGCACCCGCCATATGCTCGACCAGCCGCCGCGTGATCGCAAGGCCAAGCCCCGTCCCCTCGAACCGCCGGTTGCTTGCATCCTCGGCCTGCGCGAATTCGCCGAAGATGCGGTCAAGCTGGTCATCGGCAATGCCGATTCCCGTGTCCTCGACCGTCACATGCAGTTGCATCCCGCCCGCCTCGGCCTCGAACCCGACGACGCGCACCAGCACATGGCCCTGCGCGGTGAACTTCACCGCATTCCCGATCAGGTTCGTCAAAATCTGCCGCAACCGCCCCGGATCGCCGACGAAACGCGTCGGCAGGAACACGTCGAAATCGACCAGCAGATCGACCCCCTGCCCCCGCGCCTTCGGTTGCAGCAGCATCACCACCTCGTGGATCAACCGCTCCAGATCGAATGTCTCGGGATGCAGCACCAGCCGCCCCGCCTCGATCTTGGAATAATCCAGAATGTCGTTGATGATGACCAGAAGCGCCTCGCCCGAGGAGCGGATCGTCTCGGCAAACAGCCGCTGCTCCTCGCTCAGCCCCGTGTCGCAGAGCAACTCCGCCATCCCCACCACGCCATTCATCGGCGTGCGGATCTCGTGGCTCATATTGGCAAGGAAGGCCGACTTCGCCCTGCTCGCCGCCTCGGCCGCGACCTTGGCCGCCTCGAGCGCCGCCCGCGCCTCATGCGCCGCCGTCACGTCGGAAAACAGCCCCACCCGCCCGCCATCCGGCGTTGCGTGATGCGCCACGCGCAGATGCCGCCCGCCGGCCAAAGCCACCTCCTCCTCGCGCGCGGACAGCCGCGCGGCAAGCCATTCGGGCGGGTCGCCCGCATCGGCGAACTGCCCCGCCCCGAGCGCATGCAGCAGGATGTCGCCATAGCTCGCCCCCTCTCCCGCCGCCTCGGCCGAAGGGTAAATCTCGCGGAACCGCCGGTTGCTCAGCAAAAGCCTGTCCTCCCTGTCAAACAGCGCGAAACCGTCGGGCAGGGCCTCGACCCCGGCCCGCAGCCGCATTTCATCGGTGATGTCGATCATCAGCGACACACGCCCCCCGTCACGGGTGCGCCTGTCCTCCATCCGCATATGCCGCCCCGTGCGGAACGACAGGACCACGGGGGCCATGCCCTCGCCCTCCACCCGTTCCAGCATCGCGGCCAGCCACGCGCCCGCATCTTCCAGCGCGAGCAGCGGCACCAGCGCGGCCAGCACGCCCGCATAGTCCATCCCCGCAGGCAGATCCGCGCCGAAACAGGCGCGCCATTCGGGATTGGCAAGCTCCAGCCGCCCGCCCGCATCCCACAGAGCGAAACCGTCGCGCATCGCGTCCAGCGCATCGCGCATCCGCCGCTCGGCCATCACGGCGGCCGTATGGGCGCGGTCAAGATCGCCCATGTAGCGCGTGTTCTGCCCCTTCAGCCGCGCCGCCTCGGACCGCGCGGCATGGGCCGACTGCCGTTCCTCCACCACCTGATCCGAAAGCGCCCGCGCCTGCATCGCCAGCTTTTCATTGGCGGCAAACAACTCGCGGCTCTTCCATTCCAGCAGCCGTTCGGCGGCAAGCCTTGCCCGCCGTTCCACCGCCAGCCGTTCCACCAGATCGCCCAAGTCCGCCGCCTTCTGCCGCTTCGCCAGCAGACTGCCCGATGCCGGATGAATGCACGGTTAACGCCATACAATCTTTGCGCGACTCCTTGTCGGATGCGCAGGCGGCATGCCAGACTTCGGACATCCGCCGCAACAAGGTGTCCGGCCATGCGCCCGTCCGCGTTTTACCGTCTTGCCCTTTTCCTCGCGCTCGCCGCGCTGCCGCTCGCAGCCCAAGCCGACGACCTGATCCCCGCAAAGCGCTTTGCGCTGACGGGCGGCGCCGACCGCCCCGGCGGCGATATCTCGACGATGTTCGACACGACGGTCGAAGCGTGCCAGCAAGCCTGCCTGTCCAACGCGGCCTGCACCGATTTCACCTTCAACACGGCCAAGGGCGCCTGCTTCGTCAAGGCATCCCCCGACCCCGACACCCCCTTCGACACCGCCCTCTCCGGCCACCTCCTGACCCGCGCCGCAGGGGCGGAAGACCTGGCCAAGACCCGCCGCGCCGACCTCGGCTTCCTGCCAGATTGGGACATTGCAGCCGCAACCGAACAGGCCCGCACCCTTGGCACCCAGTTCCAGAACGATGGCGTCCCTTACGAAGACCGCCGCGCCGCCGCCGCGCAAGCGGAAGCCGATGGCGACACCTACTCCGCCTATATGCACATGGCCGATGCCGCCAACCTGTCCGACCTTTCCGCAGACTGGACCGAATTCGCCCGCCTTTCCAACGCCACCGCCAGCCTCGACCAGAACGACCCCCGCAGCCACCGCGACCGCGCCTTTGGCGCAAGCGTCAACGCCTACCTCCGCGCCGCAACGCCCGTCGAACAAAACGCAGCCCTCACCGAAATGGCCTATGCGCTCGAAGGGCTGGACCGTGGCTCCGATGCCGTCAAAGCCCTGCGCCTTGCCCAAGCGCAGGCACCCGCTGACACCACCGCCGCCCTCCTCGATGATTTCGCGGGCAAATACGGCTTCCGCGTCACCGAAACACGCGTCGAATCCGACAGCGCCCGCCCCCGCCTCTGCGCCACACTCTCCGAAGACCTCGCCGCATCCGGCACCGATTACAGCACCTTCGTCCGCACCGCCGACCCTGCGCAAACCGTCACCGCCGCCAACCGCGACATCTGCATCGAAGGCATCACCCACGGCCAGCGCGTGACCTTTACCTTACGCGAAGGGCTTCCCGCCGCAGACGGCCAAACCCTGCCGAAATCGGTCGAGATCGCCTCCTACATCCGCGACCGCAACCCCGCTGTCCGCTTCCCCGGCCGCGCCTATGTCCTGCCGAAATCGGGCGACCCCGCGCTCCCCGTGGAAACCGTCAACACCACCACGCTCGACCTCGCGCTCTACCGCGTGACCGACCGCAACCTGATCCGCGCCGTGCAGAACGGCTACCTTTCGGCCCCCTTGGCCGACTGGCAGGAATACGACTTCTCCGCCCAAACGGGGACCGAGGTCTGGCACGGCACCGCCACCGTGGGGAACGAGTTGAACCGCGACATGACCACCCGCGTGCCGATGGCCGAGGCGCTGGCAAACCAACCCTCCGGCGTCTTTGCGCTCAAGGCCGCCGTGCCGGATGCGGACCCCTATGAAACCCCCGCAGGCTGGCAGTTCTTCACCGTCTCCGACATCGGCATGACCACGCTTTCGGGCGTGGATGGGCTGCATGTCTTCACCCTCTCGCTCGGCACCGCCAAACCGATGGAGGGGGTCGCCCTGCAACTCCTCTCCACCGCGAACGAGGTGCTGGGTGAGGCCACGACCGACACCCAAGGCCACGCCCTTTTCGACGCGGGGTTAACCCGCGGCACTGGCTCCGCCGCACCCGGCATGGTCGTGGCGCGCAGCGGTAACAGCGACCTCGCCTTCCTCTCCCTTACTGATCCCGAATTCGACCTTTCCGATCGCGGCGTCGAAGGGCGCGAGGCTTCGCCCCCCGTCGACGTTTTCCTCACCACCGACCGCGGAGCCTACCGTGCGGGTGAAACCGTCAACCTCACCGCACTCGCCCGCGACGGCGACGCCCGCGCCATCACGGGCCTGCCCCTGACCGCCATCCTGCGCCGCCCCGATGGCGTGGAATATTCCCGCGCCGTGGCGACCGATACGACGGGGGGCTACACCCTCGCCCTGCCCATCGCGGGCAGCGCTCCGCGCGGCGTCTGGCGCATCGACATGCTGGCCGACCTCGACGCCCCGCCCCTGACCTCGAAAACGGTCCTTGTGGAAGACTTCCTTCCCGAACGGATCGACTTCGCCCTAACCCTCCCCGATACGCTGTCGCTCGACACCCGACCCGACCTCACCGTCGAAGCCCGCTACCTCTTCGGTGCCGCAGGCACCGATCTCGCCATCGAAGGCGAAACCCTGATCCGCCCCGCAGCCGACCATGCCGGATGGCAAGGCTACCGCTTCGGGCGCGAGGATGAACCCTTCTCCAACCTCGTCCAACCCGTCGACCCCGCCCGCACCGATGAAGCGGGCAAGGCGACACTCCCCCTAACCCTTCCATCCGTCACGCAATCCGACCGCCCGCTCGAGGCCCGCGTGACCCTCCGCGTGGCCGAAGGCTCGGGCCGCCCCGTCGAACGCAGCGTCACCAAACCCCTCGCCCCGCCCGCGCCGCTCATCGGCGTCAAACCCCTGTTCGACGGCGTGGTCGCCGAGAATGCCGAGGCCCGCTTCTCCCTCGTCGGCGTCGGCCCCGATGGCAAGGCAACCGCGCTCCCCGTCAAATGGGTGCTGACGCGGGTGGAAACCGAATACCAATGGTATCAATCCTACGGAAACTGGTCGTGGGAACCCGTCACCACCCGCACCCGCGTGGCCGAGGGCGAGGTTACGCTGAACGGTCCCACCGAAATCGCCGCCCCCGTCAAATGGGGCGAATACGAACTCGCCGTCGAACGCAGCGATGGCCAGCCCGCCGCGACCTCGCTCACCTTTTCGGCCGGATGGTATGCCGCCGCCGATGTGTCCTCGACACCCGACACGCTCGACCTCTCGCTCGACAAGGCGGCCTATAGCCCCGGCGACACCGCCACCCTTCGCCTCGTCCCGCGCTTTGCCGGAACCGCCCTCGTCACGGTCCTGTCGAACCGCGTCATCGCCATGCAGGCGGTTTCCGTCACCGAAGGCGAGAACACCATAAACCTCCCCGTCACCGACGACTGGGGCGCGGGCGTCTATGTCACCGCCTCGGTCCTGCGCCCGATGGACGTGGCCTCTGGCCGCAACCCCGCCCGCGCTTTGGGCCTCGCCCATGCCGCCATCGCCCCCGGCACCCGCGCGCTGACCGCGACCATCCTCGCCCCGACCGAATCCGCCCCCCGCGCACCCCTTGACGTCTCGGTCAAGGTCGAAGGCATCGCCGCAGGCGAAACCGCCTACGTCACCCTCGCCGCCGTGGACCAAGGCATCCTCAACCTCACCGGCTACACCCCGCCCGACCCGCAGGCCCATTACTTCGGACAGCGGAAACTCGGCGTCGGCATCCGCGACCTGTACGGCCGCCTGATCGACGGGCTGAACGGCGCGGCGGGCACCGTCCGTTCGGGCGGCGACGCGGGCGCACAGGCCCGCCTGCAATCGCCCCCGCCGACGGAAGACCTCCTCGCCTTCTTCTCCGGCCCCATCCCCGTCGGCCCCGACGGCATCGCCACCACCAGCTTCGACCTCCCCGCCTTCAACGGCAGCGTCAAGCTGATGGCCGTAGCGTGGAGCAAATCCGGCCTCGGCCAAGCCAGCGCAGACACGCTCGTCCGCGACCCCGTGGTCGTGACCGCCTCCCTCCCCCGCTTCATGGCCCCGCAGGACCAAAGCCGCCTGCTCCTTGAACTCACCCACGCCACCGGACCCGCAGGCGACATGCCGCTGACCGTCACCGCCGATGGCCTCACCCTCGGCCCCGTCCCCGCCTCGGTCACACTGACCGATGGGGGCAAGCAAACCCTCTCCATCCCCGTCAGCGCCACGGCAACGGGCCTGCACAGGATCACCGTCACCCTCACCACCCCCGACGGCAAGGCGCTGACGAAAACCCTCACCCTCCCCGTCGAAGACCAGACCCCGCAAATCACCCGCATCTCGCGCTTCGACCTTGCCAAGGGCCAGACCTTCACCTTCGACGCCACCGCCCTCGACGGCCTGACCGATGCGAAGGCCACCCTCGCCGCGGGTCCCATCGCCCGCCTGAACGCGCCCGCAACGCTCGCCGCCCTCGACCGCTACCCCTACGGCTGCACCGAGCAACTCACTTCGCGCGCCCTGCCGCTCCTCTACCTCGACCCCGTGGCGCAAGCGCTGAACCTTCCCCACGGCGACGACCTGCAACCCCGCCTTGCCGACACCATCCGCCAGATCCTGACCAATCAGGGCGCAGAAGGCGGCTTCGGCCTCTGGCAAGCGGGATCGGGCGACTTCTGGCTCGACGCCTTCGTCACCGACTTCCTGTCCCGCGCCAAAACGCGCGGCTACGCGGTGCCAGACCAAGCCTTCCGCCTCGCCCTCGACAACCTCCGCAATCAGGTCAACTACGCCGCCGATTTCGACAACGGCGGCGAGGCGCTGGCCTACGCCCTCTACGTCCTCGCCCGCGAGGGGGCGGCCAACATCGGCGACCTGCGCTACTACGCCGACACCAAGGCCGAAGCCTTCGCCACCCCCGCCGCCCTCGCCCAACTCGGCGCGGCGCTTGCGCTTTACGGCGACCAACCCCGCGCCGACGCCCTGTTCGCCCGCGCCGAAGCCACCCTGCAACCCGATACCGACCAGCAGCTTTGGCGCGCCGATTACGGCACCCCCTACCGCGATGCCGCAACACTCCTGACACTCGCCGCCGAATCCGGCAGCGCCGCGATCAACCGCGAAAGCGTCACCGACCGCATCGCCGCCCACAACGGCCCGCTCTCGACGCAAGAGGCGACGTGGACCCTCCTCGCCGCCAGCGCGCTGTCGGACGAAACCCCCGCCCTCACCGTCAACGGCGAGGCAACGTCAGCCCCCCTCGTCCGCCTGCTCGACGCCACGACCCCGCTTTCCGTCACCAACACGGGCGCGGATACCACCCTCACCCTCTCGGCCACAGGCACGCCCCAAACCCCCGAACCCGCAGGCGGCAACGGCTATGCCATCACCCGCAGCTACTACACGCTCGACGGACAACCCTTCACCGACACGACCGTCAAAGCCGGAACCCGCCTTGTCACCGTGCTGGAAATCACCCCCTTCGCGAACGGCCAAGCCCGCCTGATGGTCGCCGATCCCCTTCCCGCAGGGTTCGAGATCGACAACCCCAACCTCCTGACAGGCGGCGCGATCACCGACTCCCTCGGCCTCGACCTGCTGACCGAATCCGCCCATAGCGAATTCCGGCAGGACCGCTTCCTTTCGGCCATCGACCGCAGCGACAACCAGCCCTTCCGCCTCGCCTATATCGTCCGCGCGGTCACGGCGGGCAGCTACACCCACCCCGCCGCATCCGTCGAGGATATGTATAACCCCGACTTCCGCGCCCATACCGACACGGGCCGCATGACCGTGACGGAATGAAACCCCGTCACGCCTTTGCCCTCGCGGCGGGGCTGTTCCTCGCAGCCCTCGCCCGCGATGGGGCGGATATCTGGATCGACGCGACCGCCCTGCCCCCCCTGACCCCCGAAACCTCGGTTCAGGTGCTGGACCGTCACGACCAACTCCTTCGCGCCTATACCGTGGCCGATGGCCGCTGGCGTCTCTCCCTCACCCCGCAGGAAACCGACCCGGAATACCTCGCCATGCTTCTGGCGTTCGAGGATCGGCGCTTCGACACCCACCACGGCATCGACCCCCGCGCCCTGCTCCGCGCCAGTGCCCAAGCGCTCTGGAACGGCGAGATCGTCTCGGGCGGCTCGACCCTCACCATGCAGGTCGCCCGCCTGCTGGAAGAAGGGACAACAGGCAAGGTCACAGGCAAACTGCGCCAGATGCGCGTGGCCCTCGCCATTGAGCGCCGCCTGACGAAATCGGAAATCCTGTCGCTCTACCTGCAACTCGCCCCCTATGGCGGCAATGTCGAAGGGCTGCGCGCCGCCGCGATCACATGGTTCGGCAAGGAACCTGCCCGCCTGACGCCCGCGCAATCCGCCCTCCTCATCGCCCTGCCGCAAAGCCCCGAACGCCGCCGCCCCGACCGCTTCCCCGAAGCCGCACAAAAGGCCCGCGACCGCGTCCTGTCCCGCGCCGTGTCGGCAGGCGTGCTTTCACAGGCCGAGGCTGACGCCGCCACCCGCGAACCGATCCCCGCCGCCCGCCGCCCCTTTCCCGCCCTCGCCCCGCACATGGCCGACCGCGCCCTTGCGGCGGATGCCGGAAAAAGCGTGCATCACTTGTGCATCGACGCCTCTTTACAAATCGCTACCGAAACCCTCGCCGCCGATACCGTCCGCGCCTTGGGCGACCGTGTGCAAGCCGCGATCATGGTGGCCGATTACCAAAGCGGCGAAATCCTCGCCTCGGTCGGTTCCGCCGCCTTTCAGGCCGACAGGCGGCAAGGCTTCGTCGACATGACGCGCGCCTTCCGCTCGCCCGGTTCGACATTGAAACCAATGGTTTACGCCCTCGCCTTCGACGAAGGTCTGGCCCATCCCGAAACCCTGATCGACGACACGCCGACCCGTTTCGGCACCTATGCCCCGCAGAATTTCGACCACCAGTTCCACGGCACGATCCGCCTGCGCGAGGCACTGCAACTCTCGCTTAACATCCCCGTGGTAAAGCTTCTCGACGCGCTCGGCCCCGCACGGCTTCTGAAATCGCTCGACGAAAGCAATGTGTATTACCGTCTCCCGCAGGGCGAAGCAGGTCTCGCCATCGGTCTGGGCGGGATCGGCGTCACGCTCGAAGACATGGTCACGCTCTACGCGGGCCTTGCGAACGGCGGCAACGCCCGCCCCCTGCGCTGGCGGATGGACGATCCGTTAATGGAAGGTAAACGGGTCATCTCGCCCGTCGCTGCGTGGCAAGTCACTGATATCCTTACCGGACTCGCCCCACCCCCCGGCGCACCCGCCAACCGCCTCGCCTACAAAACCGGCACCAGCTACGGCCACCGCGACGCTTGGGCCATCGGCTACGATGGCCGCCACGTCATCGGCGTCTGGCTCGGCCGCCCCGATGGCACCCCCGTGCCGGGGGCATTCGGCGCCGACCTCGCCGCCCCCGTCCTGTTTCAGGCCTTCGCCCGTCTCAAGCCAACGCTCACCCCGCAGCCGCCCGCCCCGCCCGCGACCCTGCTGCTCGCCAACGCCCAACTTCCCCAACCATTACAAAGGTTTCGCCCCCGCGACGCCGCTTTTCAGGCCCCCGCCGATTCGCCCAAACTCGCCTTCCCGCCAGACGGGGCCGAGGTCGAACCCCTTCCCTCCGGCCTCATGGTGCGGGTCGAAGGGGGGCTTGCCCCTTTCACATGGCTGGCAAACGGCACGCCGATCACGACCGCCGAACGCAGCCGCGAAACGGTCTTGCCCCTGAAATCAAAGGGTTTTCTCACCCTCTCGGTGATCGACAGCGCGGGCCGCTCCGCCCGCGCCACCATCCGCCTGCGCTAACGCAACCGCAGCCCCGACGCGTCGTCAAAGAACAACGCATCCCCCGCATCGAACCCGATCCCGACCGAGGTTCCTGCCTCGGGGATCACATCCCCCTTGGCCTCGATCACCAGTTTCTCGCCCGTGGGTGCGGTCACGTGGATATAGCTCACCCCGCCCAGCGCTTCGGTCATATCGACCCGATGGGTGGAGCCAGCGACCACCCGCAAATGCTGCGGCCGCAACCCGACCGCCACCTTGCCCGAAGCCGGCATCGCGACCTTGGTCGCCACCCCGCCCCCCAGCCCCGCCGCCGTGACCTTGCCCCCGTCAACAGCGCCGGAAACGAAGTTCATCGCAGGGCTGCCGATGAAGCCCGCCACGAATTTGTTGTCGGGATTGTGGTACAATTCCAAGGGCTTGCCGACTTGCTCGACCTTCCCTTTGCGCAGCACGACGATCTTGTCGGCCAGCGTCATCGCCTCGACCTGATCATGCGTCACATAGATCATCGTGGCCCCGATCTCGCGGTGCAGACGGGCGATTTCCACCCGCATCTCCACCCGCAATTCCGCATCGAGGTTCGACAGCGGCTCGTCGAACAAGAACACATCCGGCCCCCGCACGATGGCCCGCCCGATCGCCACCCGCTGCCGCTGCCCGCCCGACAGCGCCTTGGGCTTCCGCGCCAGATAATCCTCAAGCTTCAGGATCCGCGCGGCCTCGGCCACCTTCTTTTCGATCTCGGCCTTGGGGTGGCCGGTCATCTTCAGCCCGAACCCCATGTTCTCGGCCACGGTCATATGCGGGTAAAGCGCATAGGTCTGGAACACCATCGCCACGCCCCGCTCGGACGGATCGGCATGGGTCACATCCCGCGCACCGATGCGAATCGCACCGGACGAGGTTTCCTCAAGCCCCGCAACCATCCGCAACAACGTGCTTTTTCCGCAACCCGAGGGGCCGACGAAGACGCAGAACTCGCCATCCTCGACCGTCAGATCGACCCCGTGGATCACCTGCGCATCGCCATAGCGTTTGACCACGTTCTGAAGCGTAACACCCGTCATGAACCCATCCTCCCTGACTATCCCTGTTCCGGAAAGCGCCAGCTTTCCGCCTCGGCCGCGATCTTCGCCGCCGTCTCCCGTATCCGTCCCGACCCCGCGCCCAGCGCATCAAGCGTGGTCCGCGCCGTCGTCGAAGTCACCGAAAGCGCCCCGATCACCCGACCCGACCGCGTCAGAATCGGTGCCGCGCAGCAGATGATTCCCGGCTCATGCTCCTCGCGGTCGAACGCATAACCCCGCTCGCGAATCGCTTTCAGCTCGGCCCGCAGCTTTTCGGGGCTGTCCAAAGTCCCCTCCGTGAAGCGGTGGAAAGACTGCCGCTGGATCACCCGCTCGATCTCGTCTTCGGGCAGGAAAGCGAGCATCGCCTTGCCCACCCCCGTGCAATAGGCAGGCCCGACCTTTCCGGCCTGCGCGAACATCTCGACCGGCTTCAGCGCGTTGCGCTTGTCGACGTAAAGCACCTGCCCGTTGTCCATCTGGGCAAGGTGGATCGTCTCGCCCGTTTCGGCTGACAATTCATCAAGATAGGGCCGCGCGATGGGGGCCAGAGACGAAGTCGCCCAAGCCGCATGGGCCAGCCGCACCAGCCGCACGCCAAGGCTGTAAAGCTGCCTGTCGGGGTCATAGGCCAGCATCCCCTGATGCGTCAGGGTTTGCAGCAGGCGATACAACGTCGCCTTGGGATAGGCCGAGCGTTCCAGCAGTTCGGTAAAGCGCACCGGACGCCCCGCACCCGCGACCATGTCGAGCACGTCGAGCGCCTTGCCCACCGTTCCGTCGCCCTGCTCCGCTCCCATGACCCAACCTTTCGCGATCCTGTTGACATACTAACCGATACGCAGCATAGTTTTCAATATTCAAAACTAAGTTTCACATAATGGAACCAAAAGGGAGGAAACCAATGGTCCGTTACGGAAAGGGCGCGATAGCCCTGTCGGCGGCGTTGCTCATGGCAACGTCGGCTCTGGCGCAAGACAAGCGCGTGGTGACGTGGAATGCCGACTACGACCCGATTCCGCTGGCCGCCGCAGAAGCGCTCATCGCCGATTTCGAGGCTGCGAACCCCGAGATCGACGTCCAGCTCAACAACTTCGACCACGAAGCCTACAAGAACGCGATCCGCAACTTCCTGACCGCCGATCCGCCGGATCTGGCCAACTGGTATGCCGCGAACCGCATGCGTCCCTTTGTGGAAGCCGGCCTCTTCGCCGATATCTCGGACGTCTGGGCCGACAACGGCCTGACCGACGCGCTCGCCTCGTCGGTGCTGTCCTCGACCATCGACGGCAAGCAGTATGCGGTCCCCTACACCTACTACCAGTGGGGCATCTATTATAACCGCGACGCCTACAAAGCCGCGGGCGTCGAAGTCCCCGGCGAAGGTGGCGTGAGCTGGGACCAGTTCCTTGCCAATTGCGAAAAGTTCAAAGCCGCTGGCATCGACTGCGTGACCACCGGCTCCAGCGCGCTCTGGCCGGTCGCGGGCATCTTCGACTACGTGTCGATGCGCACCAACGGCTACCAGTTCCACAGCGACCTCGCCGCCGGCAAGATCTCGTGGACCTCGCCCGAGGCGCGCGCCGTCTTCGACAACTTCGGCAAGCTCCAGCCCTACGTCACGGCAAACCACGCCGCGATCGACTGGCAGGATGCCGCTGCGCTTCTGGTTCAGGGCAAGGCCGCCAACTACGTCATGGGCAACTTCGCCGTCGGCGTCTTCAAGGAAGGCGGGATGACCAATGACAACCTCGGCTTCATGGTGTTCCCGGAAATCACCGCCGGTATCGCCCGCTCCGAAGAAGCCCCGACCGACACCGTTCACCTGACCTCGGGCGCCAAGAACCCCGAGGATGCGAAGAAGCTTCTGGCCTTCATCGCCAGCGCCGACGCGCAGACCAAGTGGAACGGGGCCGTGGGCCAACTGCCGACCAACAAGAACGCAAGCGTGGACGCAGCCGATCCGTTCCTGACGGCGGGCTTCCAGGCGCTGTCGACCGCGACGGGCGGCATCGCCCAGTTCTGGGACCGCGACGCGGACGCCGAATATGCCAAGGCCGGCATGGAAGGCTTCCAGCAGTTCCTCGTCCAGCCCGACCAGCTGGATGCGATCCTCGAGCGGCTGGAACAGACCCGTCTGCGTCTCTATCCGCAGTAATCGCAACGATGCGGGCGCTCCCCGAAGGGGGCGCCCGTTTTCCGTTCAGACCCGACAAGGATGGGATCAGACATGACCGCCGCGTCCCCGACACTTCCCACGCAACGGATATGGAACCAGCGGGCCATCGCGCCGTGGCTGTTCCTCGCGCCTGGACTGTTCATGTTCACCGTCTATGTGCTTTGGCCCATCATCCAGAGCATCACCCTGTCCTTCTATGACTGGAACGGCCTTTACAACAAGGACGGCCAGTTCACCGGAACCTTCGTCGGCATCGGCAACTATGCCGAATTGGTAAGCGACCCGGCCTTCGAAACCTCGCTCTGGAACAACCTGAAATGGCTGGTGCTTTACATGGCAGCCCTTCCCTTGGGCCTGTTCATCGCCATCTTCCTGAACCAGACGGTCACGGGCATCCGCCTTTACAAATCGCTCTTCTTCTTTCCCTTCGTGATCAGTCAGGTTGTCGTCGGTCTGATCTTCTCGTGGTTCTACGCGCCGAATTTCGGGCTGTTCTACCTGCTGACCGAGGTGATCACGGGGCAGGGAACCGCCATCCTCGCCGATCCCGATGTCGTCACCTATGGCATCATCGCGGCAGGCCTCTGGCCGCAGATCGCCTATGTGATGATCCTTTACCTCACCGGCCTGAACAACGTCGCCCCCGACCAGATCGAGGCCGCGAAGCTTGACGGCGCCAAGGGGCTGAAGATGCTCTGGCATGTCGTCCTGCCGCAACTGCGCCCCGCGACCTTCATCGCCGTGATCGTCACGGTGATCGGCGCGCTGCGCAGCTTCGACCTCGTCTCGATCATGACGAACGGCGGCCCCTTCGGATCGTCCCGCGTGCTGTCCTATTACATGTTCGAGATGGCCTTGGGCGAATACGGTTTCCGCATGGGTTACGGCGCAGCCATCGCCGTGGTGCTTTTCGCCATCATGATGGTCTTCATCTCGGGCTTCATCTGGAAGATGTGGCGCGACGAAACGGAGCGTTGATCCATGTTCCCCCGTCCCATCCAGCAATCCACCCCGCTCGCGCAGTGGGTCTATACCATCGCCCTGCCGGTCGCCCTGCTGATCTGGCTCTTCCCGCTGCTCGGCGTGGCGCTGACCTCGCTTCGCCCCGCCTCGGACCTTGCCCAAGGCAACTACTTCGGCATGCCCTCGGGCATCGCATGGGAAAACTACATCTTCATCTTCACCCAGACGCCCATCGGCCAATACATGATGAACTCGCTCTGGGTGACGATCCCGACCGTGATCGGCGCGGTCAGCCTGTCGCTGATGACGGGCTTCGCGCTGGCGGTTTACGGCTTTCGCGGCAACATCCTTGTGTTCTTCATGTTCGTCGCGGGCAACTTCGTGCCCTTCCAGATCCTGATGGTTCCCGTCCGCGACATGACGCTGAACCTCGGCATGTATGACACGTGGTATGGCCTCGCGCTGTTCCACATCGCCTTCCAGACCGGCTTCTGCACCCTCTTCATGCGCAACTTCATCAAGGCCCTGCCCTTCGAACTGGTCGAGGCCGCGCGGGTCGAGGGTGTCTCGGAATGGCGCATCTTCTGGTTCATCGTTCTGCCCCTGATGCGCCCCGCCATCGCGGCGCTGTCGGTGCTGGTCTTCACCTTCATCTGGAACGATTTCTTCTGGGCCACCGTGCTGACCCAAGGCGTCGACAGCCAGCCTGTGACGGCGGGCCTCTCGTCGCTCAACGGCCAGTGGATCGCGCAATGGCATCTGGTTTCGGCGGGGTCGATCCTTGCTGCCCTGCCGCCGGTTCTGATGTTCTTCATGATGCAGAAACACTTCATCGCAGGGCTGACGCTGGGTGCGGTGAAATGAACTGGCGCATTGACGCGGGCGATCAGACCATCGCCCTGACGGCCGCGGCGGGCCTGCCCTTCGTCACCTATTGGGGACCAAGGCTGCCCGACAGCGAAGACCTCGCGCAACTGGCGCTTGCCGCACAGAACGACCTGACGGGCGGCATGCTCGATCAACTGCCGCAGATCACCCTCACCCCCGAATCCGGCCGCGCCTTTCAGGGGCAGGCGGGGCTTGTGCTGCAAGCCGCCGATGGCACGCCGCTGCATCCTGTCTTTGCCTTCGACCACGCCGAACGTCAGGGCCAGACCCTGACCCTTGTCTCGCGCGGCGACGGCTTGACCCTGACCCACCGCCTGACCGCCCGGTCAACGGGCGTCATCACCCTGCAAACCACGCTCGACTCCGCCACCCCCGTCCGCGTCCAATGGCTTGCAGCCCCGGTCCTGCCCGCCCCGCAAGACGGCGACATCATCGACATCAGCGGCAAATGGGTGGGCGAGTTCCAGTTGAACCGCACCCCGTGGACCCAAGGCATCCGCCTGCGCGAGGCGCGCACCGGCCGCTCCGGCCACGAACACCCGCCCTATGCGATCTTTGCAGGCCAAGGCTGCACCAACACCCAAGGCACGGCCCACGCGCTCCACTACGCATGGTCCGGCGGGCATCGCATGGTGGCCGAGGAACTGCCCGACGGTCGCCGCTTGGTGCAATTCGGCCATGCCACGGGGGCCGAAACCGCAACCGGAACCCGCTTCGAATCCGCCGAGCTGATCGCCGCCGTCTCGACCGGCGGCCTCAACGGGGTCGGCGCGCTGTTCCAGTCCGACATCCGCGACCGCGTGGTCACATGGCCCGATCCGGCCCGCCCCCGCCCCGTGCATTACAACTGCTGGGAGGCGGTTTATTTCAACCACAACCTCGCCGACCTCGCCGCCATCGCCGACCGCGCCGCAGCCCTCGGGGCGGAACGCTTCGTGCTGGATGACGGCTGGTTCGGACGCCGCGACGACGACACCACCAGCCTTGGCGACTGGGTCGTCGACCGCCGTAAATGGAAAGATGGCCTTAACCCTCTCATAAAACATGTGCATGGACTGTGCATGTCGTTCGGCATCTGGTTCGAACCCGAAATGGTCAATCCCGACAGCGATCTGATGCGCGCCCATCCCGACTGGATGCTTGGCCCCGCGGATCAGGTGACGGGGCGAAACCAGATGGTTCTCAATCTCGCGCTGCCGGAATGTCGTGAATACCTGTTTCACGCCATCTCCACTCTGCTGACCGAATACCCCATCGATTACATCAAATGGGACCACAACCGCCTGCTCCCCGTGGTCGATGCCGCCCAGACGCGGGGGGTTTACGAACTCCTCGGCGCACTGCGCACCGCGCATCCCAAGGTCGAGATCGAAACCTGCGCCTCGGGCGGCGGGCGGATCGACGCAGGGATTCTGCAATACACCCAAAGGGTTTGGCTCTCCGACAGCAACGACGCGCTCGAACGCCTGCGCATCCAGCACGATGCGGCGCTCTTCCTGCCCTTGGCGGTCACGGGCAGCCATGTCGGCCCGCGCCATTGCCACACCTCGGGCCGCGTCCTGCCCATGTCCCTGCGCGCATGGGTCGCCGCCCAGCGCCACATGGGCTTCGAAATGGACCTGCGCGAATTGACCGAGGCCGAGGCGCAAACCCTCTCGCGCGTCACCGCGTGGTGGAAGGCGAACCGCGACTGGCTGACCCGCGCCACGATCCACCGGCTCGACAGCGACGACACCGCCGTGGTGGCCGAGGTGCAGGTTTCGGCGGACACCCGCCGTTTCGTGGCCTTCGCCGGGCAAGACTCCACCAGTCGCCAGATCCTTCCCCGTCCGCTCCGCCTGACAGGGCTGGACCCCGCCGCCCGTTACCGCGTTCATCTGGTAAACCCCGAGGATGCGGCGCGGCAAAGCAGGGGGCCGAACGCCCTGAAATCGCAGGACTTGACGCTGACGGGCCAGACCCTCATGACCCGCGGCATCCTGCTTCCCGTGGCATGGCCCGGCACGATGTTCGTGGTCGAAGGGGAACGGGTATGAGTGTGGCGCAAGCGGCAAAGATAGCCGCCAAGTGCTGTGTGTTGAAGACATCCCCGCCAGCGGCATCGGGGGCGAAGGCAGGAAGACGGGCATGAATACGGACTGGATCGCGGTCGATTGGGGCACCTCGAACCTGCGGGTCTGGGCGATGGGTCAGGCGTCAATCCTCGCCCACGCCACGTCCGACGATGGCATGGGCAGCCTTGATCGCGACGGGTTCGAACCGGCGCTCTTGCGCCTGATCGCACCGTGGCTGACCGAGGGCCGCACGACCGAGGTGATCGCCTGCGGCATGGTCGGCAGCCGCCAAGGCTGGTTCGAAGCGCCCTACCGCGCCACCCCCTGCACCCCGCTTGACCCTGCGGGCCTTGTCTCCGTGCCGACCCATGACACGCGCCTCACCGTCCGCATCATCCCCGGCGTGAAGCAGGTGAAACCCGCCGATGTGATGCGCGGCGAGGAAACGCAGATCGCCGGAGCCTTGGCGCTGAACGCCGGGTTCGACGGGGTCATCTGCCTGCCCGGCACCCATTCCAAATGGGCGCATGTCTCGGCGGGTGAGGTCGTCTCGTTCCAGACCTTCATGACGGGCGAGTTGTTCGCCCTGCTCTCGCAGCACTCCGTCCTGCGGCACGGCATGGCGGGCGGCGGTTGGGACGATGCGGCCTTTGACGAGGCGCTGTCGGACGCCCTCTCGCGCCCCGACCGCATCGCCGCCAAGCTTTTCGCGCTGCGGGCCGAAGGGTTGATCGCGGGCCTTACCCCCGCCGCCGCCCGCTCGCGGCTTTCGGGGTTACTGATCGGTATCGAACTGGCCGCATCGAAACCCTTCTGGCTCGGGCAAAAGGTGGCCATCGTCGGCTCCGAAGCCCTTGCCCAATCCTACGCCCGCGCGCTGTCGGCCCAAGGGGCCGAACCGCGCCTGATCCCTGCAACCGATGCCACATTGGCGGGCCTGATTGCCGCCCGCGCCAAGGTAAACGCATGACCCATCGCAACATCATCGCCATCCTGCGCGGCATCACCCCGCCCGATGCCCTGCCCGTGGCCGAACGCCTGATCGCCGCAGGCATCACGCGGATCGAGGTGCCGTTGAACAGCCCCGACCCGCTCCATTCGATCGCCGCGATGGCCCGCGAATTCAGCGCGGTCGCCCAGATCGGCGCAGGCACCGTGCTGACGGTCGAAGACGTGCGCGCGGTGGGCGAGGCGGGTGGAACCCTGATCGTCTCGCCCAACATGGACGCGCAGGTCATCGCCGCGACCAAGGCGATGGGCCTGCACTCATGGCCCGGCGTGATGACCCCGACCGAATGTTTCGCCGCCCTGAAGGCAGGCGCGGACGGGCTGAAGATTTTCCCCGCCTCGCTGATCGGACCGGACGGGGTCAAGGCGATCCGCGCCGTCCTGCCCAAGACCACGCAGGTCTATGCCGTGGGCGGCGCGGGGGCCGACAACTTCGCGCAATGGATCAAGGCGGGGGCAGACGGCTTCGGCATCGGCACCGCACTCTACACCCCCGCTTTGTCGCCAACCGAAGTTCACGCCCGCGCCACGAACATCGTCACCGCCTATGACGCCGCAATCGGGGCCAAAGCATGATCTACGACACACGCGCCTGCGAATTGGGCGAAGGCGCACTCTGGCACCCCGAACGCCGCCAACTCTTCTGGTTCGACATCCTCGGTAATAAACTCCACACCATCGACCGCGACGGATCGCAAACCTTCAGCTTCGTCGAAATGGTCTCCGCCGCCGGATGGGTCACGCGCGACCACCTGCTGATCGCGGGAGAACGCGACCTGTTCCTGTTCGAGATCGAGTCGGAAGAGATTGAAACCATTGCGGAATTGGAGGCGGGCAACCCCAAGACCCGTTCCAACGATGGCCGCGCCGACCGTCAGGGCGGGTTCTGGATCGGCACGATGGGCAAGCGCGGCGGGGCCGACACGGGCATGGGCGCGATCTACCGCTGGTATCGGGGGGAATTGCGCAAGCTTTTCGACGGGCTGACGATTCCGAACTCCATCTGCTTCGCGCCGGATGGCAAGACCGCCTATTTCTCGGACACCGTTACCCAGCGCATCAACCGCGTGGCGCTCGATCCGCAAGGCTGGCCCGCCGAAGCGCCGGAACCCTTCATCGACCTGTCGGGCGAAGGGCTGTTTCCCGATGGGGCGACCGTCGATGCGGCGGGCAACATCTGGAACGCGCAATGGGGCGCGGGGCGGGTGGCCTGCTATTCGCCAAGCGGCCAGTTCCTGAACGCCGTGCGCTTCGATGCGCCCCACACCTCGTGCCCCGCCTTCGGAGGCGCTGACGGGCGGACGCTTTTCGTCACCACGGCGCAAGAGGGGATGGATGCAACGGCGCTCGCCCTCGCCCCGCTGTCGGGGCAGACATTCTATGCCCCCAACGTGGCCCTTGGCCTTCCCGAACCGCAGGTCATCCTATGAAACGCACGCTTGGCGTCTGCTACTACCCCGAACACTGGCCCGAAACCCAATGGGCCGAAGATGCCGCCCGCATGGCGGACCTTGGCCTGACTTGGGTCCGGATCGGTGAATTCGCGTGGAGCCGGATCGAACCGAAACCCGGCAGGTTCGACTGGGACTGGCTGGACCGCGCCATCGACACATTGGGCAAGGCGGGGCTGAAGGTCGTGCTCGGCACGCCGACCGCCACCCCGCCGCGCTGGATGCTCGACAAGCACCCCGACATGCTGGCCGTGGATGCCGGGGGGCGGCCGCGGGGCTTCGGGTCGCGGCGGCACTACTGCTTCTCGCATCGCGGCTATCGCGCGGAATCGGCGCGGATCGTCAAGGCGCTGGCGGAACGCTATGGCCGCAACCCCCATATCGCCGCGTGGCAGACCGACAACGAATACGGCTGCCACGACACGGTGCTGTCCTATTCGCAAGCGGCCCTGCACGCCTTCCGCGACTGGCTGGCGCAGCGCTACCAATCGACCGAGGCGTTGAACCGCGCTTGGGGCAATGTCTTCTGGTCGATGGAATATTCCGCATTCGACGAGATCAACCTGCCCAACCTCACCGTGACCGAGGCGAACCCTTCGCATGTCATGGCCTTCCGCCGCTTCGCATCGGACGAGGTGGCAAGTTACAACCGCTTGCAGACCGAGATCATCCGCAAACATTCCGATGCGCCGATTGCCCATAACTACATGGGACGGATCACCGAATTCGACCATTTCGCCACGGGGGCGGACCTCGATATCGCATCGTGGGATGCCTACCCCTTGGGCTTCCTGTCGGATCGGCTGGAGGTGTCGCCCGAACACAAGCGCCGCTTCGTGCGGCAGGGGGACCCCGATTTCCAAGCCTTCCACCACGATCTTTACCGCGCCGTGGGGCGTGGGCGCTGGTGGATCATGGAACAGCAGCCCGGCCCCGTGAACTGGGCACCGTGGAACGCCGATCCGTTGCCCGGCATGGCCCGGCTTTGGGCGTGGGAGGCCTTTGCCCACGGGGCTGAGGCGGTCTGCTATTTCCGCTGGCGTCAGGCCCCCTTTGCACAGGAACAGATGCACGCGGGCCTGTTGCGCCCCGACAGCGCGCCCGCACAGGCCTATGCCGAAGCGGCGCAGGTGGTCGAGGAATTGATGGCCATGCCCGATGTCGAAACCGCCCGCGCCGATGTGGCACTGGTGTTCGACTATGCCTCGGCCTGGGCATGGCAGACGCAGCCGCAGGGGCGGGATTTCGACTATTTCCGGCTGGCCTTTGCCTTCTATCGCGGGCTGCGGCGGCTGGGATTGAACATCGACATCCTGCCCCCCGATGCGGCGGATCTGGACGCGTACAAGGTCGTGCTCGCCCCCGGCGTTGCCACGCTGTCCGCGCCTTTGCTTGCCGCATTGGCGCGGCACAAGGGGGCGGCGCTGGTCGGGCCGCGCAGCAATTCCAAGACGGTGGAGTTTGCCACCCCCGTTCCGCTTCCCCCCAACCTGCCGGGGCTGGATGCGACCGTGGCGCGGGTGGAAAGCCTGCCGCCGGACGTGCCCGTTCCGCTGGACCGTGGCGGCAATTTCCTGCACTGGCGCGAAAAGCTGGAAACCACCGGAAAGATTGCCGAAAGCTGCACCGATGGCTGGCCTGCCATCGTGGGCAGCGGCGGCCTGCGCTATCTGGCGGGCTGGCCGGACGATGCGGCGCTGGACCGTATCCTGACCGATCTTTGCACGGCACAAGGGCTGGCGGTCGACCCCCTGCCCGAAGGGCTGCGGCGGCGGGACAGCGGCGGCTATCGCTTCTGGTTCAATTACAACGCCGTGCCCGTGGACCGCGCCGATTTCATGATCCCCGCGGCGGGGGTGCATTGGGAGAAGCTTTAGGGCTTCTCCCCCCGGCCCTAGCCGACTTGGGCGAAGGCAACGCCGTTCGGGCCAAGCCGCAGCATGTCGCCCGCCACCTCGGCGGAAATGCTGGGACCGGTCAGCGCACCCAGCCCTGCGACCTGCACCGTCACGGCCTTGGGCGACAGGTTGAAGAAACAGCCGAAACCGTTACCGCGCACGAAGCCGAGCACGGGGTCGGGCAGGTCGAGGAACCGCGTCCGCCCCATCCGCAGCGCCGCCGTTTCGCGGCGGAATGCGAGCATTTCGCGGTAATGTTCCAGCACCGACCCCGCCACGCCCTGCTGTGACGCCACGTTCCGCGCAAGTTGCGGTGCCTTGACCGGAAGCCACGGCTTCACCGTGCTGAACCCGCCGAATTGCGACCCGTCCCAGACCATCGGCGTGCGGGTGTTGTCGCGGCCCACGGGTTCGGGCCAGAAGTTGATGCCCTGCGGATCGGTCAGCTCTTCAAAGGCCAGTTCGGTATCGGTCTGCCCCAATTCCTCGCCCTGCCACAGGCAGATGGAGCCTTCGAAGGACAAAAGCAGCGAGGCCGCCTGTTTCGCCACCGCCTCGGTCGAAATCCCGTGCTTTGCCCAGCGCGAGACGTGGCGGACGACATCGTGGTTGGAAAAAGCCCACATCGGCCAACCATCCGGCGCGCCGTCGAAGAATTCCGAGATCTTGGTGCGGAAGATGTCGGGCGTGTAGTCGTAGCCCATCATCTCGAACGAATAGCATTGATGCAGGCGACCGGGGGCGGTGTATTCGCCCATCATGCGGATGGCGTGGTGGCTTTCGCCCATCTCGCCCACGCTGGCCGCGCCGTATTCGTCCAGCAGTTTGCGGATGCGTTCCATCCACAACAGGTTCTCGGGCTGGTTCTTGTCGTGCAAGTGATACTGCATCGCATAGGGGTTGCCGTCGATGTCGGTCTTTTCGCGGTAATCGGGCGGGTTGTCGCGCAAGTCGCGGTCGTGGAAGAAGTAATTGACCGTGTCGAAGCGGAAACCATCCAACCCGCGCTCCAGCCAGAAGCGCATGTTGGCCAGCGCCCAGTCCTGAACGGCGGGGTTGTGGAAGTTCAGGTCGGGCTGCTGCACAAGGAAGTTGTGCAGATAATACTGCTTGCGGCGGGCATCCCATTGCCACGCACCACCCCCGAAAATGGACAGCCAGTTGTTCGGCGGCGTGCCATCGGGGCGCGCATCGGCCCAGACATACCAATCGGCCTTTGGGTTGGTGCGGTCTTTGCGGCTTTCCTGAAAGAAGGGGTGCTGGTCCGAGGAATGCGACTGCACCTGATCGACGATCACCTTGAGGCCAAGCTTGTGCGCCGTGGCGAGCAGCTCGTCGAAATCGGCAAGCGTGCCGAAAACCGGATCGACGTTGCAGTAATCCGAAACGTCATAACCCATGTCGAGCATGGGCGAGGTGAAGATCGGGCTGAGCCAGACACAATCGACGCCAAGGTCGGCAATATAGGGCAAGCGGCTGGTGATACCCTTGAGGTCGCCCACGCCATCGCCGTTCGAATCCTGAAACGAACGGGGATAGACCTGATAGGTCACTGCGCCCTTCCACCAATCCTTTGCCATGCCAGACCCCATCCGTTGTAACGATGTTTGCGTTAACTTCGGTTTTGCGCTTTGGGCAAGCCCCGCAATTCAAATGACACCGCAGCCATCGAGGGTTGTGATTGATATGGCAACAATTTAGCGTTTGACCCTGTCGGAGCGAAGGGCGAGAACACCGGCCTAGCATCAGGAGGCGTCATGCCCGCCACAGCCAAAGCCCCCCTCGTCACCCCCGTCCTTATCGCCGGTTGCATCATCCTGATGCTGTCCTTTGCGGTTCGGGCGAGCTTTGGCGTCTTCCAGATCCCCATCGCGCAGGAATTCGGCTGGGCGCGGGCGGATTTCTCGCTTGCCATCGCGATACAGAATCTGGCGTGGGGCATCGGGCAGCCGCTGTTCGGAGCCGTGGCGGAACGGTTCGGGGACCGCCGTGCCATCATCACGGGGGCGGTGCTCTATGCGATCGGGCTGATCGCTTCGTCCTACGCCTTTACGCCGGGGCAGCATCAGCTTCTGGCGATTCTCGTCGGGTTCGGAATCGCGGGGACGGGCTTTGGCGTGATCCTTGCCATCGTGGGACGCGCGGCGAGTGCCGAGAACCGCTCGATGGCGCTTGGCATCGCAACGGCGGCAGGGTCGGCGGGGCAGGTCTTCGGTGCGCCGACGGCGGAATTCCTGTTGCAAAGCCATCCGTGGCAGACGGTCTTCGTGATCTTTGCGGTGACGATCCTCGCCTCGCTCGTGGCGCTTCCCTTCCTGACGCCGGGCAAGGCGGCGACGAAGGCGGAGCTGGAAGAGTCGCTCGGCACGGTTCTGGTGCGGGCTTTCAAGGACCCGACCTATACCTTCATCTTCCTTGGCTTCTTTTCCTGCGGCTATCAGCTTGCCTTCATCACCGCCCATTTCCCCGCCTTCGTGACCGAGCTTTGCGGGCCAATCGACCCGTCAGGCATGATCGCGGGCATGGGGATCACGACGACCTCGGCGCTTGGGGCCGTGGCGATTTCGGTGATCGGCCTGTTCAACATCGTCGGCACGATCACGGCGGGGTGGCTCGGCAAGCGCTACACCAAGAAATACCTGCTTGCGGGGGTCTATACGGGGCGGACGATTGCGGCGGCGCTGTTCATCTCGCTTCCGATCACGCCGACCTCGGTTCTGGTGTTTTCGGCGGTGATGGGGGCGCTGTGGCTGGCGACCGTGCCGCTGACGAGCGGGCTGGTCGCGCATATCTACGGCATCCGCTACATGGGCACGCTTTATGGCGTGGTGTTCCTGTCGCACCAGATCGGCGGCTTCCTTGGCGTCTGGCTGGGGGGCATGATGTATGACCTGACGGGTGGGTATTCGGTCGTGTGGTGGATCGGGGTTGGCGTAGGGGCGTTTTCGGCGCTGGTGCATCTGCCGATCCGCGAGCGGCCGTTGATCGCACAGGCGGCATGACGGCGGGATGAAGGTCGGCATCGCAAGTCTTGTTGCGGCCTATGTCCTGTCGCAGTTCTATCGCGCCTTTCTGGCGGTGCTGTCGCCGGTGTTGAAAGCTGACCTCGGGCTGAGTGCCGAGCAACTCGCCTCTGCCTCGGGCCTTTGGTTTTTGGCCTTTGCGCTGGCGCAGTTTCCCATCGGCGCGGCGCTGGACAGTATCGGGCCACGGCGGACGACGGCGGTGCTGCTGGCCGTGGGCGGGGCTGGCGGGGCGGCGGTCTTTGCCTTGGCCCAAGGGGCGGGGGCGCTTTACCTTGCCATGATCCTGATCGGTGCGGGCTGCGCGCCGGTGCTGATGGCGTCCTATTACATCTTTGCGCGGACCTATCCGGCGGCGGTGTTCGGAACGCTGGCGGGCGCGGTGATCGGCTTCGGGTCACTGGGCAACGTGGCGGCATCGGTTCCGCTTTCGGCGGCGGTCGCGGCCTTCGGCTGGCGCGGGACGTTGTGGGGGATGGCTGCGCTGACGCTGGCGGTCGCTGCGGTCATCGCTCTTCTGGTACGCGATCCGGCCAAGGTGGACGGCACGGCGAAAGGGTCGCTCTTCGATCTGCTGCGCCTGCGCGCGCTTTGGCCGGTGCTGGCGGTGATGGTGGTCTGTTACGCCCCCGCTGCCGGTCTGCGCGGGTTGTGGGTCGGGCCTTATTTCGCCGATGCCCACGGCGCGGATGCGGCGGGCCTTGGCCGTGCGACGCTGGTCATGGGGCTGGCGATGGTGGCGGGCA
This sequence comes from Paracoccaceae bacterium, assembly GCA_027489375.1. GTDB lineage: Bacteria > Pseudomonadota > Alphaproteobacteria > Rhodobacterales > Rhodobacteraceae > Paragemmobacter. Next base: position 374,412 of record JAIXZW010000013.1, read on the forward strand.
ACTTCGCCTATGGCCCTGCGGAGCGCCGGCTTGGCACGCGCAAGTGGCTGGTCTTCGGTGGCAACCTGATGGTTGCGCTGTGCCTTTTGCTGCTCGCCGTTCTGCCACAGGCGGGCACCTTCACCGCGCTTGCGCTGTTTGCAGGGATCGGTTTCTTCGGGTCGTCCTTCGGCATGGTCATCGCGCATGGACGGGCGTTCTTTCCGGCGCATCTGATCGGGCGCGGGGTGACGCTGCTGAACTTTTTCGGCATCGCCGCCGTCGGTCTGGCGCAGGTCGCGACAGGGCATCTGCACGCGACCTTTGCCGCGCCGCCCGCGTCGGCCCCCTATCAGGCGATTTTCAGCTTTTTCACGCTTTGCGTCATCGCCGGTCTGGCAGTCTACGCCTTTTCGCAGGACCGCACAGACTAAGGCTTTTTTGCCCATTGTCGGAATCCGCTTTTCCCCAAGCAGCACTTCGGCTAACAGGCCCCGTCCCCGCGTGGGGGACGGTAAAGGAGAACCCCGATGGGCTATAAGGTCGTCGTCGCGGGTGCCACGGGCAACGTGGGCCGCGAAATGCTGAACATCCTCGCCGAGCGCGAGTTTCCGGTGGACGAGATCGCCGCGCTTGCGTCGCGCAAATCTCTGGGCACCGAAGTCAGCTTCGGGGATAAGACCGTCACGACCAAGGACCTCGACACGTTCGATTTCACCGGCTGGGACATCGCGCTCTTTGCCGTGGGTTCGGAAGCGACCAAGATCTATGCCCCCAAGGCGGCGGCTGCGGGCTGCGTGGTGATCGACAACTCGTCGCTCTACCGCTACGACCCCGCCGTCCCGCTGATCGTGCCGGAAGTGAACGCCGACGCGATCGAGGGCTACAAGAACAAGAACATCATCGCCAACCCGAACTGCTCGACCGCGCAGATGGTGGTGGCGCTGAAGCCGCTGCATGACCGCGCGCGCATCAAGCGCGTCGTCGTCGCCACCTACCAGTCGGTTTCCGGCGCGGGCAAGGAAGGCATTGACGAGCTGTGGAACCAGACCAAGGGCATCTACGTCCCCGGTCAGGAAGTGGCCCCGAAGAAGTTCACCAAGCAGATCGCCTTCAACGTGATCCCGCAGATCGACGTATTCCTTGATGACGGCTCCACCAAGGAAGAGTGGAAGATGGTGGCCGAGACGAAGAAGATCCTCGACAAGAACATCAAGGTCACGGCGACCTGCGTTCGCGTTCCGGTCTTTGTCGGCCATTCGGAAGCCATCAACATCGAATTCGAGGATTTCCTCGACTGGCAAGAGGCGCAGGACATCCTGCGCGAAGCGCCCGGTGTCCTGCTGGTCGACAAGCGCGAACCCGGCGGCTACGTGACCCCGATCGAATGCGTGGGCGACTATGCCACCTTCGTCAGCCGCGTGCGGCAGGACTCGACCGTCGAAAATGGTCTGTCGCTGTGGTGCGTGTCGGACAACCTGCGCAAGGGCGCGGCGCTGAACGCGGTGCAGATTGCCGAGGTGCTTGGCAACCGCTGCCTCAAGAAGGGCTGACCCTTTATCAAGCTGCATTGGAAACCCCGCCCATCGGGCGGGGTTTTCCGATTCTGCGCACGCCGAGCGGGGATGGTGCGGGACGCAACTTTCCCCTTTCCCGACGCGGTTTTGACCGACGACCGCCCCGCTTCGGCCCCAATCCGGCAGACGACGGGCTTGGTGTCATCGCCCAAGGTCTTTGCCTGACCCATACCTTCGCATTAGTCTCATCCCCATGACTGCCCAAGAAAAACCTAGGTCTTATTGAGATGCTGCCACCTTTGGATGCATCAATGGACATCGAACAGATTTCGGGGGAATGACATGTTCAAGCACTTCGCCACGTCGATCTTCATGCGCCGCAACGGTGCTGCCGCCAACATCGAAGCCCAAGGCGTGACCCGCAGCGAATTGCAGGACCTGTTCCGCAGCGAGTTCGAAGTACACAACCGCAGCGCCGTGGAAATCACCGCGCGCCACGGCGACCGCCGTCCGCAAGCCATCGCCGCCTGATTGATTGCCTTGCCCAAACGGGCAAGGCCGGTCGGTTCAGCCGACTGTTACGAAACCGCTCCGAGCCGGATCGTACTGTTCGAGCCCCCCCGCACCCGTATCGGTCCACAGACCATGCAAGGTCAGACGCTCTTCCTCGACCGCCGCACTGACGAAGGGGAAGGTCATGAGGTTTTCCAGACTTACCAGAACGGCTTCTTTCTCAAGCGCCCGTGTCCGCTCGTCCTCGGGCAGATGCGCGATGCGCTGGTAGCCGGGGCGGAGGATGTCCATCCAGCGCCCGACGAAAGAGGATTTCTCCAGCAGCGCAGGGGCGTGGCCCGAGCACATGTCGTGACAGCCTTTGACCCCGCCGCAGTTGGAATGCCCCAGCACCACGATATGCGCGACGCCCAGAGAGGTGACGGCATATTCCACCGCCGCCGAGGTGCCGTGATATTCGCCATCGGGATTATAGGGCGGCACAAGGTTCGCCACGTTGCGGTGGATGAAGAACTCGCCCTCGTCCGCGCCGAAGATCGAGGTGACGTGGACGCGGCTGTCGCAGCAGGAAATCACCATTGCCCGAGGATGCTGGCCGCTTTCGGCAAGGCGCCGATACCAGGCCTTGTTGTCCTGATAGGTCGTGGCCTTCCAGCCCTGAAAACGCTGGATCAGATAGGCGGGAAGGGGGCGGGCCTGAAGCATAACGTCTCCTTGCTTCTACGTTCCGTGCGCCTTCCTAGGCAAAGGCTCGGGAAAATTCGAGCCTTTATTGCACCGCAGCGCAACCTTTTCTTCAGTGGCACGAAACATGCTGTCGGACGGGGTGCGTTATCTCGGGGTGTAACATGACGACGGCAGTGATTTCGCTTTGTCCGCACGAACAGGTGCGGGAAGATGCGGCGGCTATCAACGAGCTTTATCTGCGGCTTGGACCCGTCAGTGCGGAGCGGGTTCTGAACCGCGCCGTGGACGAACTTGCGCTTTCGTTGGCGACCTTGGCTGCGAAGGTGCGGATGCATGACCTGCGCGAGGTGGACTGGCAATCGCGCCGTTTGCAGAAGCAGGCGATCGGCCTTGGCTTGATCAGCCTTGCCAGCGTGGCGGGCGACTTGCGGCGATGTCAGGACGATCCGACGGCCTTTGCAGCGGTCTGTGCGCGTCTGATGCGCGTGGCGGGAGGGTCGCTCGAGGATTTGAGCAGTCAATCGGTCTTGGGCGCTTAAGACACTTGCGGGGGTTGGCGGGTCGGTTAGGCTGTAGCCTGACACAAGTGCCGGACCCGTGCCATGACCCCAGCCTTTGCCGACGCCAATGCCCCGTCACGCCCCGTTCATGTGGTATCGGCGGATGATCTGGATGAATTCCGCCGGAGCCTGCCGGACGCCACGCGCCAATGGCTGGCCGCCACGGGGTTCGAAGCGGCTCTGGGCGATCTACGCCTGATACCGGCCGAGGATGGTTCCGTGGGAGAAGCCGTGCTTGGCTTCGGCACAGCAAAGACGCGGCGGCGCACGCGGTTCGGGACCGCAAAGGGTATCGCGGTGCTTCCCGCGGGGAACTGGCATCTCGAAGGGGCGCTCGGCCTTGCCGAAAAGACAGAGATCGCCCTCGGCGCGCTGCTGGCGCAATACCGGTTCGACTATTATCGTCCCAAGGCCAAGCCCCCCGCCCCGCCGCTTCTGAAATGCCCCGAAGGTTGCGATGCGGCGCTTTTGGCGGCGATGGCGGAAGGAGAGTTCCTGACGCGTGATCTGATCAACACGCCTGCATCGGACCTTGGCCCCGCCGAACTCGAGGCGATGCTGAGCGAGCTTGGCGACAGGTTCGTTGCGGATGTGTCGGTGATCAAGGGCGACGATCTGTTGACGCGGAACTTCCCGATGATCCACGCCGTGGGCCGCGCCTCGCCCCGTGCACCGCGCCTGCTGGAACTGCGGTGGGGCGAGCGGGGACCGCTGGTCACGCTGGTGGGCAAGGGTGTGTGCTTCGACACGGGCGGGCTGAACATCAAGCCGTCGTCCGGCATGCAGCTTATGAAAAAGGACATGGGGGGTGCGGCCACGGTCATGGGCCTTGCGCTGATGGTCATGCGGCTGAACCTGCCGATCCGGCTGCGCGTGCTGGTGCCTGCGGTCGAGAATGTGATTTCGGGCAATGCGCTGAAGCCGAAGGATATCCTGACCTCGCGCAAGGGGCTGACGGTCGAGGTGAATGACACCGATGCCGAAGGGCGCCTGATCCTTGCCGATGCGCTTGCCTATGCCTGCGAAGAAGAGAGCGCGCTGGTCATTTCGATGGCCACGCTGACGGGCGCGGCGCGTGTGGCCGTGGGGCCGGACCTTGCGCCCTATTATTCCGACGACGCGAAGATGGTCGCCGCAGTGGAAGGTGGCGCACAAGCGGGGTTCGATCCGGTCTGGCGGATGCCCTTCCATGACCCCTACGAAGGGGTGATCGAACCGGGGATCGCCGATCTGGACAACGCACCGGGGTTCGGTTTTGCGGGGTCGATCACGGCGGCGCTTTTCCTGCGCCGCTTCGTGGACAATCCGCGCTACATGCACTTCGACATCTACGGCCATACGCCTTCGGACGCGCCGGCACGGCCCAAGGGCGGCGTGGGCCAAGGGGCGCGGGCGCTGCTGCTTGGCCTTCCGGCGATGCTGGGGCTTTGATGGACCGCAGGTTGACCCCCGCCAATGGCCGCGCGGCGCTTGACGTTTTGCGCGGGCAGGTCGTGGCGGAGCGGTTCGTGTCGGGCGAGCCAGCCTGCCTGATCCAGCCCGTCACCGACCTGCGCACGGCACCGGACGGGGCGCGGGACCGGCAGGTGCTGTTCGGCGAGGCGGTGACGGTGATCGACCGGCACTCGGGTTACGCCTTCGTTCAGGCGGCGAAGGATGGCTATTGCGGCTATGTGCCGGAAGCGGCGTTGGGGCCAGCCACACGGCCCACGCATCGCGTCTCGGCCCCTGCCACGCATGTCTATTCGGGCGCAAAGGTGCAAGCGCCCGAAGTCATGGCCCTGTCCTTCGGGTCGCTGGTGACGGTGACGGGCGAGGCGGGCAATTTTGCCGAGACGCCGCAGGGGTTCATTCCCGCCGTGCATCTGCGCCCGGTGGACGCGCCCTTCCCGGATCCGGTGGCGGTGGCCGAGATGTTCCTTGGCACGCCCTATCTGTGGGGCGGCAACAGCCGGTTCGGGATCGATTGCTCGGGTTTGGTGCAGACCGCGCTGGTTGCCTGTGGCAAGACCTGTCCGGCGGACAGCGACCAGCAACGGACGGTCGGGACGGATTTCGGGGATAACGAACCCCTGCTGCGCGGTGATCTGCTGTTCTGGAAGGGTCATGTCGCGATGGTCGTCGACGATGCGCGGCTGATCCATGCCAACGGTCACAGCATGTCGGTCGCCTATGAGGGCACAGACGCCTGTATCGCCCGCGTGATGGCGCAAGAGGGCAATCCCGTGATTGCACGGCGCAGGCCTTAGTCGATCGGACGGATCATCTTCTTTTCCAGAACGCGCAGGACCGCCGCAAGGTCGTGCCCGCGCCGCAGAACCTGCCCGTCCATGCCGACAACGGCATACATGCCCTGCCGCGACCGCAGCTTCGGTCGTTTTTCGATGCGGTAGAGCGGGTTTTCCGCCGTGCGCCGGAACACGGAGAAGATCGCGGCCTCGCGCAGGGCCGAGATGCCGTAATCACGCCATTCGCCAAGCGCAACCATGCGACCGTAAAGCGTCAGGATGGCCGACAGTTCCTGACGGTCGAAATGGACCTGCTCGGGCGGGGCAGGCATGGGAAAGGGCGTCGGTGTCTGGACCGTCATGGGACAAGCTTACCCCCTCATCTCTGCAAATCAAGCACGGCCTTGGGGAAGCGGTTCCCGTTCTGCCGCGATAAGGTCAGAGAGATACCCCGAACGCTCCTGATTTCTGCCCGTTTTGGCGGCGAAAAAGCAGGTAGACGAACGGACGGGCTGGCTACTGCCCCCAATCACGCCGATCCCCGTCCGTTCGGACAAAGAAGCCCCCGCTGTGCCGCAGCGGGGGCTTTGCTTTTACGATGCGAAGCCCGAGGAGAGCCGGACGGTACCCGTTTCGAAACCGCGCCAATTCTTTTGCACCGAGTTCAACCGTTTGAGCGTGGCAGGATGGTTCGCATCCAGCACGCCGAGTTTCACCAGAAGACCGGCAATCGCCGCTTCCGACCCGCGTGTGCCGCCATCGGCGATCTTGAGCGCGATTCCCATCTTACGCTCGGGAACGATCGCGACGAAAACGGCTTCCGCCCCCGTCTTGATTGCGACCTTGCCGCCCATCGCCCGCATCAGCTCGGTGCAGGCGCGGCCTTCGCCGGCGACCATTTCGGGATGGGTCGCCATTGCGCGGGTCAGGCGGTGCATGGCCTTTTGACGGCTGTCGCCGCCGTCGTCTGCTGCGGCGAATGCGGCCATCGAGCGGGCAAGGCCGTGGACCGAGGTGGCGAAATTCGGGGCGGAGCAGCCGTCGATGCCAAAGCCCGGGCTGGCTTCGCCCGTCGTTTCTTCGAAGGCCGCTTTCACGGCTTTCTGCACGGGATGGTCCAGTTCGACATATTCGGTTCCAGCCCGCAGGTGGCGGTTGAGCGTAAGGAAGCCCGCATGTTTGCCGGAGCAGTTGTTGTGAAGCTGGCACGGCTGCTCATGGGCAAGCGTCAGGGACTCGCGTGCGGCGCGGTCAAGAGGGTCATGCGCCCCGCAGCGCAGATCGGGTTCCGCCATGCCAAGCGCCGACAACCATTGTGCCACGGCTTCGGTATGGATGGCCGCGCCTTCGTGGCTGGCGCAGGCAAGGGCAAGCTGGCGCGGCGTCAGACCCGCCGCATCGGCGGCACCACTTTCCAAAAGCGGCAGCGCCTGAAGCATCTTGCAGGACGAGCGGGGAAAGATCACCGCATCCGGATTGCCCCAGCTTTCCACGATCTGGCCGGTTTCGTCGCAGATGACCGCATGCCCCAAATGGGTGCTCTCCAGAATGCCGCCACGCCATGCTTCTGCCATCGGCACGGCGCCGTCATCGACCCTGCTCATCGCTATGCTCCCTCACGCCTGCGCGATTTCTTGCCCAAAGGGGTTTTATGAAATCGACTTTTCCAGTTACAAGGGAGTATCGGGTTGGCAGGTTCCACGCCACTGAAAAGGCGCAGTCGGCAAAGGCCGGCACAAAGGCGCGGTGGGTGGATCGAGGCATAGAGTGCGGAGGCTTTCTGAATGACGTTCCATCTTGGCCGCGTGTTTGGCGCAACGGTGATTGCGGCACTGCTTCCTTTGGCCGGAGCATCGGCGCAAGAGTCCGGCAACAAGGTTGCGGTGACAACGGACTGGACGGTTTTTGCCGAAGAAAACCCCAAGGAATGCTGGGGTGTGACGGTTCCGAAGGAATCGGTCAACACGCGTGACGGCCAACCTGCATCGGTCCGGCGTGGAGATATCCTGTTGTTCGTGACCTATCGTCCCGGCAACGGGCCCGAGATCAGCTTTACCGGCGGCTACCCCTTTGCCGACGGATCTTCGGTCGGTGTGGATGTCGATGGCAACACCTTCGAGCTGAAGGCCAATGGCGAATGGGCCTGGGCCGCGCCGGGCACGGACGAGGCGATCCTTGCCGCGATGAAGAACGGCTCTCAGGCGGTTCTGACGGCGCGGTCGGGCAAGGGGACGCAAACGAAGGACACCTTCTCGCTGCGCGGCTTTACCGCTGCGGTGACGGAAGCGGAATCGCGCTGCAAGTAAGCGGCGACCGGTTTGGACGATTTGCGGCTCCCCTTCGGGGGAGCCTTTCGTTTTTGGGGCGAATCCCCTATATGACGCTCTTCTAGCCTTTCAGGATGATGCCCATGACCGCCACCGCGCCCATCACGCAGGACGTGCTGACCCTTCCGCGCAAGCTGCCCGAAGGGGGCAAGGTCAATATCGTCGGTCTGACGCGCGAGCAGTTGCGTGCGGCGCTGGTCGCGGCGGGCACGCCGGAAAAGCAGGCCAAGATGCGGCTGGGGCAAATCTGGCAATGGGTCTATCACTGGGGCGTGCGCGATTTCGCGGTGATGACCAATCTGGCCAAGGACTACCGCGCCTTTCTGGCCGAGCATTTCACCATCGAAATCCCCGAAGTCGTCAGCCGCCAGATTTCAGCGGACGGGACGCGCAAATACCTTGTGCGGATCGCGGGCGGGCATGAGGTCGAGACGGTCTATATCCCCGAGGAAAGCCGCGGCACACTGTGCATTTCATCCCAGGTCGGTTGCACGCTGACCTGTTCCTTCTGCCACACCGGCACGCAGAAACTGGTGCGGAACCTGACGGCGGGCGAGATTGTCGGGCAGGTCATGCTGGCGCGTGACGACCTTGGCGAATGGCCGAAACCGGGCGAGCCGAAGGACGAGACGCGGCTGGTGTCGAACGTCGTGCTGATGGGGATGGGCGAGCCGCTCTACAACTTCGACAACGTCCGCGACGCCATGCAGGTGGTGATGGACAACGAGGGGCTGACCCTGTCGCGCCGCCGGATCACGCTGTCGACCAGCGGTGTCGTGCCGGAAATTGCGCGGGCGGCGGAAGAGATCGGCTGCCTGCTGGCCGTGTCCTTCCACGCCACGACCGACGAGGTGCGCGACAAGCTGGTTCCGATCAACAAGCGCTGGAATATCGAGACGCTGTTGAATGCGCTGCGCGAATACCCGCGCCTGTCGAATTCCGAGCGGATCACCTTTGAATACGTGATGCTCAAGGGCGTGAACGACAGCGACGCCGATGCGCGGCGGTTGGTGAAGCTGATCGCGGGGATACCGGCGAAGATCAACCTGATCCCCTTCAACGAATGGCCCGGCGCGCCCTATCAGCGGTCGGATTGGGAGCGGATCGAGGCTTTTGCCGACATCGTCTACAAGGCAGGATATGCCAGCCCGATCCGCACGCCGCGGGGCGAGGATATCATGGCCGCCTGCGGGCAGTTGAAATCGGCGACCGAGCGGGCGCGGAAATCCTCGAAAGAAATCGCTGCGGAAGCAGGGCTTTAGGGCCTGACGCCGCCTGTCGCTTCGGTCACGCGGTCGGCGGCGGCGCGGACAAGCTCGCCCAAGCGGGTGGCATCGGACAGCGCCATGCGGAAGGCAGGGCCGGACACCGAAAGGCCCGCCACGGGTTCGCCGTGGGCGTTGAAGACGGGGGCGGCGACGCAGCGCATGCCTTCGGCGCGTTCCTGATCGTCGATGGCAAAGCCACGCTCGCGGGTGCGGGCAAGGTCGCGCTTCAGGGGGGCGGGGTCGGTGTGGGTCAGGCTGGTGAAGCGTTCCATCCCGCGCCGTGAGAGGATGCCGTCAAGCTTGTCTTCGGGATACCACGCCAGCAACGCCTTGCCGATGCCGGACACATGCATGGGTGCCTTGGTTCCCGGCGGGAAGAAGGCGCGGATGGCCTGATGGGTTTCGACCTGGGACAGGAACAGAACTTCATCCCCCACCTCGACCCCCAGATTGGCGGTTTCGCCGCTGTCGCGCATCAACTGGTCCATCGCGCTGCGCGAGCGTTCCACCACCTTGGTCCGCCGCAGGAAGGCCGAGCCGATGCGGAAAGAGCCTGCGCCGATGTGCCAGACCTGCCCCGGTTCTTCGCATTCCACCATGCCGTGGGATTGCAGCGTGGTGAGCGCGCGGTAGACGGTGGCGACCGCTTGGCCCGAGGCTTGCGAGAGTTCCGAGAGCGTCATCCCCGTGCTGCCCGCAAGGGTGGACAACAAACCCAAGGCGCGGTCGAGCGCCTGGACGGTGTTCTGTTCGGTCTTGTCGTTGAACGCCTTGGGGCGGCCACGAAGACGGGGTTGGTCGGTCATCTGGATAAGCCCTGACTGCCGTGAAAAAGGCGGAGTGGTTGAATTTCAACGGTTTTACCGCCTTTTTCAATTAATGAAAATCTTTTTCGAAAAAATTGTGCTGCGGGGATGCTGCGCTTAACCTTGGCCCAACCGAACGAAAAAGGTGCGCCGATGTCCTTTCAGAACCCCGTATTCATCCCCGGCCCGACGAACATTCCCGAAGCGATCCGCAAGGCCTGCGACATGCCCACGCTGGACCACCGCTCGCCCGCGTTTGCCCGCATGTTCCGCCCTGCGGTCGAAGGCGTGCGGCGGGTGCTGCGGATGGCGGGGGGTGAGGTGATCATCCTGCCGTCCACCGGAACCGGCGGGTGGGAGGCTGCGGTCAGCAACACGCTGTCGGCGGGAGATACGGTGCTTGCGGCGCGGTTCGGCATGTTCTCGCACCGCTGGATCGACCTGTGCCAGCGGCATGGGCTGAACGTGCAGGTGATTGAGACGCCGTGGGGCGAGGGTGCGCCGCTGGATGCCATCGAGACGGCGCTGCGGGCGGACAAGCGCGGGAAGATCAAGGCGGTTCTGGCGACGCATAACGAAACGGCGACCGGCGTTCGGTCGGATATCGCGGGCATCCGGCGGGCGATGGATGCGGCGGGGCATGGGGCGATGCTGTTCGTGGACGGGGTGTCGTCCATCGGGTCGATGCCGTTCGAGATGGCGGAATGGGGCGTGGATATCGCCGTGGCGGGAAGCCAGAAGGGGTTCATGCTTCCGGCGGGTCTTGCCATTCTGGGCGTGTCGGACAAGGCGCTTGCGGCGATGGAGGGGGCCACCCTGCCCCGCACCTTCTTTGACTTTCGCGACATGCTGAAGAGCTATGCGGCGGGGGGGTATCCTTACACTCCGGCGGTGGGGCTGATTGCGGGGCTGTGCGCTTCGGTCCAGATGCTCGAGGATGAGGGGCTGGAGAATGTCTATGCCCGCCATGCGCGGCTGGCGGGGGGCGTTCGGGCGGCGGTGGCCGCTTGGGGGATGCGGCCCTTTGCGGCGCATGAATCCCTTTATTCTGAAACGGTTACGGCGGTGAAAGTGCCGGATGGCTGCAACGGAACCGACCTTGTGAAGCTGGCGGCGGACAAATACGGCGTGGCCTTTGGCGTGGGGCTGGGCGAGGTTGCGGGCAAGGTGTTCCGCATCGGGCATCTGGGAATGCTGACCGATGTCATGGTGCTGGCGGGGCTTGCCACGGCCGAGATGTGCATGGCCGATCTGGGCTGGAATGTCCGGCTGGGGTCGGGGGTTGCTGCGGCGCAGGAGCATTTCCGCGGCACGGCGGGGATGCTGGCGCTGGCGGCGGAATAGGCGGGCTTTGTTAACCCGGCATTAAGAAATCATCGCAATTTGCAAAGGATTCGGGGCGAAATGCGTATTCCTGTTTTTGACGACGTTGTTGCGGCGCATGAGCGTATCAGGCCCTACATTCATAAGACGCCTGTGTTGACATCCTCTTACCTCAACGCACTGACGGGGGCGGAGCTGTTCTTCAAATGCGAGAACTTCCAGAAGGCGGGCGCGTTCAAGGTGCGCGGGGCGTCGAATGCGGTGTTCGGCCTGCGCGAGGACCAGTTGGAGAAGGGTGTCGCCACCCATTCCAGCGGCAACCATGCGCTGTCGCTTTCTTACGCGGCTGGGCGGCGGGGGATACCCTGCACCGTGGTCATGCCGCGCACCGCGCCGCAGGCCAAGAAGGATGCCGTGCGGGGCTATGGCGGGGTGATCGTGGAATGTGAACCTTCGACCAGCAGCCGCGAGGCGGTCTTTGCCGAGGTGCAGGCGCGGACGGGGGCGGATTTCGTGCATCCCTACAACGATCCGCGCGTGATCGCGGGGCAAGGCACCTGCTCGCGCGAGTTGATGGAACAGGTCGAGGGGCTGGATGCGGTGGTCGCGCCGATCGGCGGGGGCGGAATGATTTCAGGCACTTGCCTGACGCTATCGACGATAGCACCGCAGGTGAAGATCTACGCCGCCGAACCGCTGAACGCCGATGACGCGGCGCGCAGCTTCAAGGCGGGGCATATCATCGCCGACGATGCGCCCGATACTGTGGCAGATGGTTTGAAGGTGCCGCTGAAGGACCTGACCTGGCATTTCGTGAAAAACCATGTGTCGGATGTGTTCACCGCCACCGAGGACGAGATCGTCGAAGCGATGAAGCTGACGTGGAAGCGGATGAAGATCCTGATCGAGGCGAGCTGCTCGGTGCCGCTGGCGGTGATCTTGAAGAACCCCGAAGCCTTTCGTGGCAAGCGGGTCGGTGTGATCTTGACGGGTGGGAATGTCGATTTGGACAAGCTGCCGTGGATGAAGGGATAAGACCATGAACATCAAACCGAATTTCGAAGGTCTGGAAGTCGGCTACGACATTCCCGCGCTGCCGGGGATGGACGAGGCGGATATCCAGACGCCCTGTCTGGTGCTGGACCTTGACGCGCTGGAGCGGAATATCGCCAAAATGGGGCGGTTCGCCAAGGAAATGGGTGTCCGGCATCGGGTGCATGGCAAGATGCACAAATCGGTCGATGTGGCGCTGTTGCAGGAGCGGCTTGGCGGGTCGTGCGGCGTGTGCTGCCAGAAGGTGAGCGAGGCCGAAATCTTTGCCCGTGGCGGCATCAAGGATGTGCTGGTTTCCAATCAGGTCAGGGACTTGGCGAAGATCGACCGTCTGGCGCGCATCCCCAAACTGGGGGCGCGGACCATCTGTTGTGTGGACGATGTGGCCAACGTGGCCGACCTTTCGGCGGCGGCGGTGAAGCATGGGACGACCATCGAGTGTCTGGTGGAAATCGACTGCGGCGCGGGGCGGTGCGGGGTGACTTCGACGGCGGCTGTCGTGGCGCTGGCGCAGGCGATCAATGCGGCCAAGGGGCTGAAATTCGCAGGGATTCAGGCCTATCAGGGCGCGATGCAGCATATGGACAAGTATGAGGACCGGAAGGCCAAGATCGACCTTGCGGTGGCGATGGTGCGCGATGCGGTCGAGGGGTTGAAGGCTGTCGGGCTGGAGTGCGACATCGTTGGCGGGGGCGGCACGGGGTCCTATTATTTCGAAGGGAATTCCGGCGTTTACAACGAGTTGCAGTGCGGCTCCTACGCGTTCATGGATGCGGATTACGGGCGGATTCTGGACAAGGATGGCAAGCGGATCGATCAGGGGGAGTGGGAGAACGCGCTGTTCCTGCTGACGAGCGTGATGAGCCATGCCAAGCCTGACCGCGCCATTTGCGATGCGGGGTTGAAGGCGCAGTCGGTGGACAGCGGGCTGCCCGTGGTCTTTGGCCGGACGGATGTGAAATACATAAAATGCTCGGACGAACATGGGGTTATCGACGACCCGCAGGGTGTTTTGCGGGTTAACGACAAGCTAAGGCTGGTGCCGGGGCACTGTGATCCGACCTGCAACGTGCATGATTGGTACGTTGGCGTAAGGGGCGGAAAAGTCGAGGTTCTTTGGCCCGTCTCGGCCCGGGGCAAGGCGTTCTAAAGGCGATTCACATATGCACAGTCGATGCACAGGTGAATGTTCGATCGTTAAAATCCGTTAGGAATTGGGGGAACCGATGCTTGTCGTGGCCGAGGCGCTGATAGCGGGGCTTGTGACCGAGGCGGATGCGCTGGACGCGGTGCGCGACTGCTTTGCCAATATGGCGCGGGGCGGGGCGCGGAACTTTCCCGTGGTGCGCGAGGCGCTGGGTGAGGGGAGGCAATACGGGTTCAAATCCGGTCTCGACACCGTGGGGGGGATGCTGGGCGTGAAGGCGGGGGGATACTTCCCCGCCAACGCAGGCCGCGGGATCACCAACCACCAGTCGGTGGTTTACCTGTTCGATCCCGACAGCGGGCGACCCACGGCGATGGTGGGCGGCAACCTGTTGACCGCGCTTCGGACGGCGGCGGCCTCGGCCTTGTCCATCGACCTGCTGGCGCGGCGGGATGCGCGGGTGCTGGGCATCGTGGGCGCGGGGCATCAGGCGGGGTTCCAGCTAAGGGCGGCGGCAAGGGTGCGGCGGTGGGAGCGGGTCATCGCGTGGAACCTCCACCCCGAGATGCTGCCGAAGCTGGGGGCGGTGGCGGCCGAGTTGGGGCTGCCGTTCGAGGCGGTCGGGCTGGAGCGGATGGTGGAGGCGGATGCGATCATCACCATCACCTCGTCGCCCGCGGCGAGCCTGATGGCGCGGCATGTGAAGGCGGGGGCGCATCTGGCCTGCATGGGGACCGACACCAAGGGCAAGCAGGAGGTGGAGCCTGCGCTGGTGGCGGGGGCAACGGTCTTCACGGACGAGGTGGCGCAGTCGGTCAGCATCGGCGAGGCGCAGCATGCGGTGGGCGCGGGGCTGCTGGATGCGGCGGCGATCACGCCGCTGGGTCAGGTGGTGACGGGGGCGCATCGGGGGCGGTCTTCGGACGGGGAAACCACGCTGTTCGACGGGACGGGGGTGGGGTTGCAGGACCTTGCCGTGGCGGGAATGGCGGTGCGGCGGGCGGTCGAGCGGGGGATGGGGGTTGCGGTCGAGGTTTGACGGAATTTTGCGAAAATTCCGGGCCGATTTTTGACGAAAAAATCGGGCGCGGCGGTGGGGCCGGTTTTTGCGTCAAAAACCGGTGCGGGGTTTTCGTGAAACCCCGCTTTTGATCAAACCTTGTTGCAGACCATTGAAGCGGTGGGAATTGCGTGGTCTGTCAGCGGTATAGGCAGGCGGGGCGGATGATGCGGGTATTTCTGAACGGGTTCGGGCGGATCGGGCGGTCGGTGCTGCGGGCTTGGGCCGAGACGCCGCAGAAATGGGCGGGGCTTGAGATCGTCGGTATCAATGATATCGCGGCGCCCGAGATGTGCGCCTATCTTTTTGAATATGATAGCGTATTCGGCCCGTGGCGCGGGACTGTCGCGCTTGAGGGCGGCGCGCTTGTCGTGAACGGGCGCGGGATTCCGCTGCATCGGACGCCCGATATCTCGGGCCTGCCTTTGTCGGGCGTGGATGTGGTGATGGAATGCACGGGGCGGGCCGATGCGCGCGAGGTGGCGGCGCGGGGGCTGGCGGCGGGGGCCAAGCGGGTGCTGGTGTCGGGTCCATCGCGCGGGGCGGATGTGACGGTGGTGCTGGGCGCGAATGACGCGGCGCTGGGGGACCAGCGGATCGTGTCCAATGCGAGTTGCACGACCAATGCGCTGGCGCCGCTGGCCAAGCTGATCGACGCGCAGTGGGGCGTGGTCACGGGGTCGATGACGACGATCCATTGCTACACGGGCAGTCAGCCCACCGTGGATGCGCCCGCCGCCGATTACCCGCGCAGTCGGGCGGCGGCTTTGTCGATGGTGCCCACCACAACCTCGGCCAGCCGGTTGGTCGATACGGTGCTGCCGGAACTGGCCGGGCGGATCGAAGGGTCGGCGGTGCGGGTGCCGGTGGCGAGCGTGTCCTGCGTCGACCTTGCCGTGATGACCGAACGTATGGCGACGGTGGAGGCGGTGAACGCCGTCTTCCGCGCGGCGGGCGGGGTGATCGGGGCGACGGACAGGCCGCTTGTGTCCACCGATTTGCGGGCGCGGCCCGAAAGCATCGTCATGGCCTGCCCCGAGACGCGCATCACCAAAGGCGGGATGCTGCGCGTCTTTGGCTGGTATGACAACGAATGGGGCTTTTCCAACCGCATGCTGGACGTGGCGGTCAGGATGGCGGGTTAGACCGCCACCCTTTCGCCAAGCTCGACCACGCGATCGCGGGGCAGGTGGTAGAAGTCGGACGGATCGGCCGAGAAGCGGGTCAGTGCCGCATAGATGCGGTCGAGCAAACGGGTGAGGCCGAAGGATCCGGTCACGACCGGGCGGCGGCGACCGAGGAAGAAGCTGGAAGACATCACGTCGAACTTCAGCCCCGCCTTGCGGGCGCTGCCCATCGCCCGCGAGACGTTGGGCGTTTCCATGAAGCCGAAGCGCAGGGTGAGGACCGAGAAGCGGGCGTCGAGTTGTTCGACGCTGGCGCGCTCTTCCGGGGTGGCGACGGGGACGCGGAGGGTTTCGACCGTCAGGAGCACGTTCTGTTCGTGCAGCACGCGGTTGTGCTTGAGGTTGTGCAGCAGGGCCGAGGGCACCACGGTCGGGTCGGGCGTGAGGAAGAAGGCGGTGCCGGGGACGATGTGGACGGAAGAATGGCTCATCGCCTTGACGAAGCCTTCGAGGCCGACGAGTTGCTTGTGGGATTTCACCACCATGTTCTGCGTGCCGCGCCACCAAGACCACATGCAAAGGCCGACGATGCCCGCAAGCAGCAGCGGGACATAGCCGCCATCCGTCACCTTGGTCATGTTCGAGGCGAGGAAGGCAAGTTCAAGGATGCCTATGGGGGCCGAAATGGCTATGGCGGCCCAGAGGGAAAGGCTGTTCGATTTGGTCATGTAAATGATCGATAGGGCGGTCGTCACCACCATGGTGCCCGTCACCGCGATGCCATAGGCCGAGGCGAGCGCGCCGGACGAGCCGAAGGCCACAACGAGCCAGAGGACGAGGAAGAGCTGCACCCAGTTGATCGTGGCAATGTAGATCTGGCCCGACTGATCATGCGAGGTGTGGCGGATCGTAATGCGCGGCAGAAGGCCGAGCTGCACGGCGGCACGGGTGAGCGAGAAGGCCCCCGTGATCACCGCTTGCGCCGCGATGACGGTCGCCACGGTGGTGAGCGCCACGAGGAAGGGCAGGAGTGCCGCCGGCACGAGGCGGAAGAACGGGTCCTCGAGCGCGGCGGGATCGGCCAGCACCAGCGCGCCCTGGCCAAGGTAGTTGAGCGTGAGCGCGGGGAATACGAGCATCAGCCACGCCGCCATGATCGGCTTGCGGCCGAAATGGCCGAGGTCGGCATAAAGCGCCTCGGCCCCCGTGACGGCGAGGGAGAGCGCGCCGAGGACGATGAAGGCGATGGCGCGGTGTTCGAGCAGGAATTCGATGCCGTAGAACGGGTTGATACAGGCCAGAACGATCGGGTTCTGCACGATCTGCCACGCGCCGGTGACACCGAGCGTGGTGAACCAGAGCACCATGATCGGCCCGAAGGCGACAGCGATGCGCGCGGTGCCCTGCCGTTGGATGACGAAAAGGGCAAAGAGGATGCCCATCGTCACCGGAACAACCCAATGTTGCAGGTTGGGGAAGACGAGGCCCGCGCCTTCGACCGCCGACAGCACGGAAATCGCGGGGGTGATCGAGGCGTCACCCGCGAAAAGCGCCGCGCCCGCGATCGCAAGGGTGAGCGTGGGGATGGAACGGCGACCGATGGCAAGGCGGGCGAGGGTGTAGAGGGCGAGCACGCCGCCTTCGCCACGGTTGTCCTGACGCAGCAGGAAGAAGACGTATTTGACGGTGACGACGAGGATCAGCGTCCAGACGAGGAGGGACAGAAGGCCCAACACCTCGACCTGTCGCAATCCGTCGGCGGCGACGGGGCGGAGGGCTTCGCGCAGTGCGTAGATCGGCGAGGTGCCGATATCGCCATAGACCACGCCGACAGCGCCGACGGTCAGGGCTGCGAAGCCCTTGGGCGCTGCGGGGTGATGCTCTTCGCCTTCGTCGCGGAGATAGGCGGCGATATCGAGTTCGTCTTCGTCAAAGAGCGGCAACTGCCGTTCCCGTGACGCCGCAAGTGTGGGGTCATTCAAGATGTTCATCGATTTTCGGGATGCGTGACCGAGGGCCCGGGATTGAGCGCGTCTCGTCGTAAGCTGAGACCCGTGCGCGGGTCTTCGGACACTCCATATCCGGCCGTGGCAGCGGCGGCATGGGAGGTATTTTACGCTTTTGTGATCGGGGGAGCAAGCGCCATTCTGCGCTGCGGCGTTGACCTGCCGTCAGGGCAGGACTGTGTAGGGCGCAGGGAAGCGGTGTTCTTCGAGGTTGGGGGTGGGGCCGATGCGGTCCACCACGGCGAAAAGGCCGGGTTCATGCAGGGGGGTCAGGACGCCGTGCCATGTCCCGCGATGCAGGTTGATGCCTTGGCTCCCGTTGGTGAGGAAGGCGCGGGGGGTGGCGGCAGGCGAGGTGGCCACGATCACGAGGAAGGGGTGTTCCGACATGGGGAGGAAGGCTTGGCTTCCGTCGGGGTGGCGTTCGATCAGGTCGAAGTCATAGGGAAGCGCGCGGGGTTGTGCCTTGAACACCGAGATGCCCGCACGGCCCTGCGCGCCGAAGTCGAGCGTGGCGCGGTCGTGGTGGCGCTGGCAGAGGCCCGCGTTGATGAGGCGGAAGTCACCCGTGGCGTCGAGCACATCGCCGAAGGGGGCGAAGGCGGCGGCGGTGAGGGGTTCGGTTCTGATCTGGCGCATCTGGTGGACCTGTCGGCAGCGGGGGTTTCACACCCCCGCACCCCCGTGGGATATTTGGGAAAAGAAGACGGGGGTGCGGGGAGTCGCAGTTACCTTGTGGAGCCGAAGGCGCCGGGGCCGCGGAGTTTGGCGTGGCGGTTGACGTCCTTGTAAAGCAGGTAGCGGAAGGGGCCGGGGCCTGCGGCGTAGCAGGCTTGCGGGCAATAGGCGCGGAGCCACATGAAATCGCCTGCCTCGACCTCGACCCAGTCCTTGTTAAGTTTGTAGACGGCCTTGCCCTGCAGGACGTAGAGGCCGTGTTCCATGACGTGGGTTTCCTCGAACGGGATCACGCCGCCGGGCTGGAAGGTGACGATGTTGACATGCATGTCATGCGCCACGTCGGAGGGGTCCACGAAGCGGGTCGTGGCCCATGCGCCGTTGGTGTCGGGCATGGCGATGGGTTTGAGGGTCTTTTCGTTGGTGACAAAGGCGGTGGGCCGTTCGACGCCGGGGGCGGCTTCGTAGAGTTTGCGGACCCAGTGGAAGCGGGCGGGGGCGCTGCCTTCGGCCAAAAGCGTCCATTTCGCGCCTGCGGGGATGTAGGCGTATCCGCCTTCGTCAAGCTCATACCCCTGCCCGTCGATGGTGAGGGTGACGAGGCCGCCGGTGACGAAGATGACATGCTGGACGCCTTCGTCGGCATCGGGGGCATCGGAGCCGCCGCCGGGCGCGACCTCGACCACGTATTGGCTGAAGGTTTCGGAAAAGCCGGACATGGGGCGGGCGATCAGCCAAAGCTTGGTCTTGTCCCAGTTCGGCAGGAAGCTGGTGACGATGTCAGAGAACACGCCGCGCGGGATGAAGGCGTAGGCGTCGGTAAAGACGGCGCGGCCGGTCATCAGTTGGGTTTGCGGCGGCAGGCCGCCTTGGGGGGTGTAATAGCTGGTCACGGCAGGATGTCCTTGAGGCGGAGTTCGGCGATGCGTTCGACCTGACGGCAGGCGGTGGCGAATTCGGTGGTCGTGTCGTTGCCGATGCGGGTTTCGAAGGCGGCGAGGATCGACGCCTTGGTGTTGTCGCGGACGGCGATGATGAAGGGGAAGCCGTGCTTTTCGACGTAAGCCGCGTTGAGGCGCTGGAAGGTGGCGCGTTCGTCGTCGGTCAGGGAGTCGAGGGCGGCGCTGGCCTGTTCGGCGGTGGATTCGGGCGTAAGGCGCTTGGCGGCGGCAAGTTTGCCCGCGAGGTCGGGGTGGGCGCGCAGCACGCCGAGGCGTTCGTCGCGGCTGGCGGTGCGAAGGACGCGGGCGAGGGCGTTGGCAAGGCCGGTGGCAGAGTCATGCGCGGGGCCGAGTTCCAGCGCCCAAGCGCGGTCAGCGACCCAAGGCGAGTGTTCGACGATGCCGCCGAAGCGTTCGATGAAGCGGTCGCGCGACATTTGCGAGGGGCGTTCGATGCGCTTGTGCGGGTGCGTTTTGGCCCAGTGCCGTGCGATGTCAAGGCGGCGGGGGAACCAGACGCCTTCGTGGCTTTGCGCGTAGTCGAGGAATTTTTGCAGGCCCGCGACCTTGCCCGGTCGGCCGATCAGGCGGTTGTGCAGGCCGATGGAGAACATCTTGGCGCGGCCCGCCTGCCCTTCGGCATAGAGGGTGTCGAAGCTGTCTTTCAGGTAGGTGAAGAACTGCTCGCCCGTGATGTAGCCCGGCGCCGTGGCGAAGCGCATGTCGTTGGCTTCGAGCGTGTAGGGGATGACGAGCTGGTCGCGGTTGCCGACTTCCATCCAGTAGGGGAGGTCGTCGTCATAGGTGTCGGAAATCCAGTCGAGGCGGGCGCTTTCGGCGGTCAGGCGCACGGTGTTCATGGAGCAGCGGCCCGTATACCAGCCGCGCGGGGGTTCGCCGACGACTTCTTCGTGCAGGCGGAAGGATTCGGCGATCTGGCGGGCCTCTTCTTCCGGCGGCATGTCGCGGTGGTCGACCCATTTCAGGCCGTGGCTGGCGATTTCCCAGCCCGCCGCCTTCATCGCGGCGACCTGTTCGGGGTTGCGGGCCAGCGCCGAGGTCACGCCGTAGATGGTGACGGGGATGTTCCGTTCGGTGAACAGGCGGTGCAGGCGCCAGAAGCCCGCGCGGGCGCCGTAGTCGTAGATCGATTCCATGTTCCAGTGGCGCTGGTTCGGCCAAGGCGCGGCACCGGCGATGTCGGAGAGGAAGGCTTCGGACTGGCCATCGCCGTGCAGGATGTTGTTCTCGCCGCCCTCTTCGTAGTTGAGCACGAGGGAGACGGCGATCTTGGCCCCGCCCGGCCATTTCGCATCGGGGGCGTCGGGGCCGTGGCCACGGAAATCGCGGGGGTAACGGTTGGAGGGGCCAGTCACGGGATTTTCCTTCGATACGAGATGAACGGCAGCTTAGGCCGCATTTCGGGCGGGGTTTATCAAAAAATCCCGATAAGACCTTTTCGGCTTCGGTCCGGTCGCCTTGGGGCATCGGAATGGGTTAGGCTTGGGCAAAATGGAGGTTCGCGATGGTTGGACGGTTGACGACGCATGTTCTGGATACCGCAAGGGGCAAGCCCGCAGCGGGGGTGAGGATCACGCTTTACCGCATCAGCGGGAACAGCCACCGCAAGATCGCCGAGACGGTGACGAATGCGGACGGGCGGACGGATGCGCCGATGCTGACGCCGCTGGAGGTGGGCAGTTACGAGCTGGTCTTCGGCGCGGGGGACTATCTGCGCGCCACGGGGCAGGCGGGGGACGGGGTGCTGTTCCTTGATGAAATTCCGATCCGCTTCGGCGTGCCGGATGCGGAGGCGCATTACCATGTGCCGCTGCTGATCTCGCCCTTTGCCTATTCGACCTATCGCGGGTCGTAAGGGTTCAGGGTGTCGATCCCCGCAGGGGCATAGGCTTCGGGCGTGCCGGTCGCCAGTGTCGCGCCATTGGCGCGGGCGATGGCGGCGAGCATGGCGGTCACGGGGTCCAACTGGCTGCGGGCGTTGATCGCGGCGAGGTCGCGGGCGGCGGCGCTGTCGAAGGGCAGGATGCGGCCTGCGAAATCGCTATCCATCATGTCGTCGATCGCGGCGATGAGGCGTTTGGCCTGCGGCTGGCGGGCGGCGGCGGAGAGGAGTTCCGCCTCGGTCAGGGTGGTGACGTAAAGGTCGGCGGCAGGACGGGCGGCGAACCAGTCGAGCAGCGCGGGCGACGGGGCGGGGCCGAGGAGGTCGGCAAGGACGCCGGTGTCGAGGACGAACATCAGTGGCCCCGCTTGGGCAGGGCAAGGGTGACGCCGCCGAGGCTGGCGAAGCGGGCGCGGATCTGCTGGCCGAGGTCGGCGCGGGGGTTGGTGGCACCGACGGCCTGGCGGAGGATGTCGCGGGCCTCTTCCTCCATCGAGCGGAGATTGGCGGCGGCGCGCTGTTTCAGGCGGGCTTTGACGTCGTCTTCGAGGCTGCGGATGATGATACTGGCCATTGGACACTCCTTGTTACCACAAGGGTTACGGCCGCTATCGGTGATATCTTAGGGCAAGCCGGAGGGCATTCTGCCCCCCGGACCCCCCTGAGAGTATTTGGGCAAGGATGAAGGGGACCGGCTGGCCTTCATCCTTGCTGAAATACTCTCGGGGGGAGCGCGGCACGCGCGTGGGGGGCGGAAAGCCCCCCTTGGCGGGGGGTCAGCCGAGGGTGAGGCCGGCCACGGCGCGGCGGAGTTCGTCGCGGCAATGGGCGGCCATGAAATCGGTGAAGAGGCGGACTTTGGGGTCTTTCAGCCTGCGGTGCTGCGAGAGGACGGAAAGCTGCGTCGCCATCGGCGGGGTTTCGGTGCAGACGGGGACAAGGTGTCCTGCGCGGAGGTGGTCGGCCACTTCGAAGATCGGTTTCATGACGATGCCGCGCCCGTCGAGCGCCCAGCCTGTCAGCACGTCGCCATCGTCGGATTCGAAGGGGCCGGAGATTTCGAAGCGGCGCGGGCCTTCGGGGGTGAGGAGGTTCCACTGGAACTCTTTCGCGCCGGGGAAGCGGAGGTTGAGGCAGTCGTGGCGGTCGGCCACGAGCGCCGCGCCATCGGGCGGGTTGCCACGGCGGGCGATGTATTCGGGCGCGGCGCAGAGGATGCGGGGGCAGTCGGCGACGAGACGGACCTTGAGGGTGCTGTCTTCAAGCAGGCCGAGGTGGAAGGCAACGTCCAGCCCTTCGGCGGTGACGTCGATGCTGCGGTCGGAGAGGCGGAGGCGGACGTCGATCTGGGGGTAGAGGTCCTTGAAGCGCGGCACATGCGGCGCGATGAAGCGGCGGCCGATGCCAAGGGGGGCGGCGACGAAGATGGTGCCGCGCGGGTTTTGCGTCACGTCCATCACGGCGGCTTCGGCTTCGTCGATCGATTCGAGCACCTTGCGCGCGCCGTCATAGAAGATGCGGCCGTTTTCGGTGGGTTGCAGGCTGCGCGTGGTCCGGTTGAAGAGGCGCACGCCGAGGTGCTTTTCAAGCTCGGATATGCGGGCGGAGGCCACGGCGGGAGAGCAGCGCTGGTCGCGGGCGGCGGCAGACATGCTGCCCAATTCGTAGACACGGACGAACATGCGGATGTTGTTGACGTAGGACATTCCGGCACCTCCCGCCCTTGCGACCCATTATCTGGCCCGATTTGAAAGTGTTGGGCTATTTGCCGGATTAACAGATGAATGGGCTGCGGTATAGCTTTTCGGAAATCGAAAAGGGGTCGCGCCGATGTATGACTGGATGGTGTTGTGGGAATGGGTCGAACTGGCCGCGCGCTGGACGCATGTGATCACGGCCATCGCGTGGATCGGGTCCAGCTTCTATTTCATCGCGCTCGACCTTGGCTTGCGGAAGTCGGCTGACCTGCCTGCGGGGGCTTATGGCGAGGAGTGGCAGGTTCACGGGGGCGGGTTCTACCATATCCAGAAATACCTTGTGGCACCCGAGCGGCTGCCGGAACACCTGATCTGGTTCAAATGGGAAAGCTATGCGACGTGGCTGTCGGGCTTTGCCATGCTGGTGCTGGTCTATTACCTCGGCTCGGACCTTTACCTGATCGACCCTGCGGTGATGGAGTTGACGACGTGGCAGGCGGTGGGGATTTCGCTCGCCTCGCTGGTGTTCGGGTGGCTGGCCTATACGACGATCTGCAAGGTCTTCGTGAATGCGAACCAGACGGCGGTGATGGTGGCGCTGTTCGGGGTGCTGGTGGTCATGGCCTGGGGGTATACGCATGTTTTCTCGGGTCGTGCGGCGCTGATCCATCTGGGGGCATTCACGGCGACGATCATGTCGGCCAACGTGTTCATGGTGATCATTCCGAACCAGAAGATCGTGGTGGCGGACCTGAAGGCGGGGCGCACGCCGGACCCGAAATACGGGCGGATCGCCAAGCAGCGGAGCACGCATAACAACTATCTGACGCTGCCCGTGCTGTTCCTGATGCTGTCGAACCATTACCCGCTGGTGTTCGCGACCGAGTGGAACTGGCTGATCGCCAGCCTCGTCTTCCTGATGGGGGTGACGATCCGGCATTTCTTCAACTCGCAGCACGCCGGAAAGGGAAGCCCGCATTGGACGTGGGGGGTGACGGTGATCCTGTTCCTGATCATCGCGTGGCTGTCCACCGCGCCCATGCGGCATGTGGACGAGACGGCGATGAAGGGAGAGGCGCTGGTCTATGCCTCGGCCCAAGGGTTCGACGATGTGGTGGGCATCGTTCAGGGGCGCTGTTCGATGTGCCATGCGGCGGAACCGGGGTGGGAGGGGATCGTCTGGCCGCCCAAGAACGTGGTGCTGGAGACGCCCGCGCAGATCGCGCATGAGGCGCGGCGCATCTATGTGCAGGCGGGGATCACCCATGCGATGCCGCCCGCGAACCTGAGCTATATCGAACCCGAGGAGCGGGCGAAGATCGTGGAATGGTTCCGCTCCGCGCAGGCGGGCGGGGTGGAAGGCTAGGGCAGCAGGATGAAATCGTCATTCGTGAGGATGACATCCACGATCTGCACCGTGGCCGGGCCGAGGGTGATGAAGGTGCTGCCGTTCGAGTCCCACAGGGTGGGCGCGGCACCGCCGGTCAGGGTGATGTGGTCTGCCCCTTGGGTAAAACCGTAGACGAGATCGGAGCCTTGGCTGCCGTTGGCGGCGAAGACGAAGGAATCGGCCCCTGCCCCGCCGAAGAGTGTGTCCTCACCGTCTCCGCCCGCAAGCTCTCCGCCATCGGCGCTGGCGTAGAGCATGTCATTGCCCGCTCCGCCGTCGAGCGTGCTTGCGCCCGAGGTGCCGAGAAGCGTTTCCGCACCGCTGCCGCCCAGCGCCGCGACCGCGCCATCGGCAAGGATGCGCAGGCCCAGCGTCAGTGCGTTGAGCGTGGCGGTCGAGGTGATGCCAACGAGGGCGAGGGCGGCGTAGCTGTCGCCGAGGATCAGGCTGCCGCCTTCGATGCGGGCGGTGGCGCGCAGGCTGTCCCAGTTCAGGCCCGCGCGTAGCGTCAGTTCGAGGTGATCGGCGTTTGCCGCGAAATCGGTGATGCGGTGCAGGCCCGCCAGGCTGAGGTCGGCAAGGAAGGTGTCGCGCCCCGCGCCGCCCGTCGCGGTGTCGTTGCCGAGGGCAAGGAGGAAGCGGTCGTCGTCGCCCCCGCCAAGGAGGCTGTCGTTGCCCGCGCCGCCCGAGAGCGTGTCGTTGCCGGTGCCCGCGTCGATGCTGTCATTTCCGCTGCCGCCGTAGAGCAGGTCTTCGCCGCCGCCGCTGGCCAGCGTGTCGTTGCCGCCGCCCGCGTCGATGATGTCGTTGCCCCAGCCGTTGCCGCGAAGGGAATCGTTCAGCGTGGACAGAAGCTCGCCGCTGTCGCTGCCGCTGCGGAGGGGGGTGTTCCATGCGGTCGAGAGCGCCTTGGCCGTGGCGAATTGTGCCAACGCCGTGGCGGGCGAGATGCCAAGCAGGACGAGGCGCGTGGTGCCGATCAGGAAGGTGGCATCGGGAAAGCCGCTTTCGGCAGTCTGCAGCAAGTCCGCGGGCGCGAGGCCCGAGAGGTCGGCCCCTGCGAGGATGAGCCGGTCGCCCTGGGCGAAGTTGAAATCGGCGAGGGTGATTTCGCCGATGCCTTCGATGCGGAGAAGGAAGGTGTCGGCCCCCAGACCGCCTTCGGCCCATGTGCTGCCGCTTTCGTCGGCGTCGAAGCCGAGGGAGAGGTGATCCGCCCCTGCCCCGCCGTAAAGCGCGTGTTCGCCCGATGCGGTGTGCAGGGTGTCGTTGCCATCACCGCCGTAAAGTTCGGCGTTGCCCGTGGCGGCAAGGCGGTCGTCGCCGCCTTCGCCCGTCAGGGTGTCGGTGCCCGTGGCGGCATAGAGGGCGTCGTTGCCCAAGCCGCCGCGCAGTTGATCGTTGCCGTCGCCGCCGAGCAGCACGTCATTGCCGCCTTCGGCGGTGACGAGGTCGTCGCCGTTGCGGCCATCGAGCAGGTCATCGCCTTCGCCGCCGTAGAGCGTGTCGGCGGCAAAGCTTGTCTGGCTGTCGCCCACGAAGGCACCGAGCAGCGTGTCGCGCCCCGCGCCGCCGTAGATGAGGTTGTCATCGTCGCTGTCGGCAAGCCAGTCGTCGCCGTCCTCGCCCGTCAGGGTGTCGAAGCCGGACCCGCCGGAGAGGGTATCGGACCCCGCGCCGCCCGCGAGCGAGTCGGAGCCAGCATCGGCGGCGAGGCTGTCGTTGCCGCCTTCGCCGAGCAGGGTGTCGCCATCGGCCCCGCCGGCAAGCGTGTCGTTGCCGAGGCCCGCGACGAGGAGGTCGGACCCGAGTTCGCCGGAGAGGAGGTCGTTGCCATCGCCGCCGTAGAGCGTGTCGGCATGGCCGGGGGTGTAGGGAAGGGCGTCGTCGGCAGAGATCGTGTCGTCTCCCGCGCCGCCGTAGACGAGGTCGCGGCCCGTGCCGGACAGGATGGCATCCGCGCCTGCGCCGCCTTCGATGCTGTCGGAGCCTGTGCCGCCGGACAGGCTGTCGTTGCCATCCTCGCCGCGCAGGGTGTCGCTTCCATCGGCGCCGTCGAGCGTGTCGTTGCCGGTCCCGCCCGAGGCGAGGTCGGAGCCGTCGCCCGCAGACAGGGTG
Source organism: Paracoccaceae bacterium (assembly GCA_027489375.1). Lineage (GTDB taxonomy): Bacteria > Pseudomonadota > Alphaproteobacteria > Rhodobacterales > Rhodobacteraceae > Paragemmobacter. The sequence goes on from JAIXZW010000013.1 coordinate 400,740, forward strand.
TCGTTGCCGCCGTCGCCCGAGAGCGTGTCGTTGCCGGTTCCGGCCGTGACGGTGTCATTGCCCGCGCCGCCGAGGACGGAGTCGTGGTCGCGTTCGGTCGGCGGGGCGGTTTCGGGGCCGGAGGAGAGGAGGTCGTCGCCGTCCTCGCCCCAGAGGGTGTCGCTGCCGGTGCCTGCGTCGATGCTGTCGTGGCCGCTGCCTGCGGAGAGGGAGTCGTTGCCCGCGCCGCCGGAAAGGCTGTCGTCATCGGCTTCGCCGGAGAGGCTGTCGTTGCCGTGATCGGCCGCGAGGGTGTCGCGCCCGCTGCCGCCGCGGATCAGGTCGTTGCCGTAGCCGCCTTCGGCAAGGTCGTCGCCCGCCCCCGCTTCGACGAGGTCGGAGTCCCAGCCGCCCGCGAGCGTGTCGTTGCCCGCATCGCCGCGCAGCGTGTCGGAGCCGGTGCCGCCGTCGAGCGTGTCGTTGCCGTCGCTGCCCGCGAGCTGGTCGTTGGCCGTGCCGCCTTCGAGGGTGTCGTTGCCCGTGCCGCCCGAGAGCGAGTCGTTGCCGGCCCCGCCCGAGAGCGCGTCTTCGTCGCCGTCGCCGGAAAGCGTGTCGTTGCCGGTGTCGCCGGAAAGGGTGTCGTTGCCCCAGCCCGCGGTCTGGCTGTCGTTGCCCGGGGTGCCGCCGTAGCTTTGCGCCGAGGCGAATTCGAACTGCGCAAGGGTCAGCGGAACGGTGTAGCCGAGGAGAGTGACGAGGGTTCCGTTCACCACAAGCGTGGTGCGGTCGGTCAGGGTGGTGATGGCAAAGGTGGACAGGTCCGGCGGGGCCGGAAGGTCGGCGATATAGGCGCGCAGGCGGTCGCCTGTGGCGAAGCCCTGGATGGAGAGTTCCGTTTCGAGGCCCGAGCGGCCGATCACGAAGGTATCGCTTCCCGCCCCGCCGATGAGCAACGCGCCTGCGGCAAGGGCTGTCAGGGTGTCGTTGCCGTCGCCGCCGTCCAGCGTCGCATCGGCGGCGAGGGCTGTCAGCACGTCGGCTCCGGCCCCTCCGGCAAGGGATGCGCCGGTTGCGGTGGAAAGCAGCGTGTCATTGCCCGCATCGCCAAAGGCCAGCGCCCCGCCAAGGAGGAGATCGTTGCCATCGCCGCCCCGCAGGCTGTCGGGGTCGGTGGCGGAAAGCGTGTCGTCGCCGGTTCCGCCGAGCAGCAAATCCGTCCCGTCCTCGCCGTCGAGACTGTCGTTGCCGGTGCCGCCGTCGAGCGTATCGGCATGCCCGCCGCCGAAGAGCGTATCGGCTGCGTCATTGCCCGACAGGCTGTCGGCCCCGTCACCGCCATAGGCGATGTCGTTGCCCGAGCCTGCGGCAAGCGTGTCGGTGTCGGCATCGCCGGAAAGCCGGTCGTTGCCATCGGAACCTGACAGGCTGTCGGCCCCGTCGCCGCCAAAAAGGCTGTCGTTTCCGCTGCCGCCGTCGAGCAGGTCGTCGCCGTCTGCGGGGGTGGTGGCGGTGTCGCTGCCGTAGAGCAGGTCATCCCCCGCATCGCCGCGCAGGCTGTCGTTGCCGCCATCGCCGCCGAGGGTGTCGGCCCCTGCCCCGCCAAAGGCGGTATCGCCGCCGAGTCCGCCCGAAAGCCGGTCATCGCCGTCGCCACCGTCGAGCTGGTCTGCGCCCTGTTCGCCCAGAAGACGGTCATTGCCGGTTTCGCCGCGCAAGAGGTCGCCGCCATCGCCACCGGACAGAAGGTCATCCAGAAACCCGCCGAGGAGGGTATCGTTTTCCGAGCCGCCGAGCAGCGTGTCGTCGCCGTCGCCGCCTTCGAGGCTGTCCGCCCCCTGCCCGCCTTCGATGCTGTCGGTGCCCGCATCGCCGCGCAGCGTGTCGGCACCGTCGCCGCCGGAGAGCCGGTCGTTTCCAAGGCCGCCTTCGATCAGGTCTTCGTCAAGGCCACCTGCGGCGGTGTCGTCGCCTTCGTTGCCGCGCAAGGTATCCTTGCCGGTGCCGCCGCCGAGGCTGTCGTTGCCGAGGCCCGCTTCGAGCGTGTCGTTCCCCGCATCGCCGGAAAGCGTGTCATCGGCGGCACCGGACTGCAACAGATCGTTGCCCCAGCCGCCGAAGAGCAGGTCCATGCCCAAGGCGCCGAGCAGCGTGTCGTTATCACCCGTCTGCGACAGCGGATCGTCGCCATAGAGCGTGTCGTCGCCATCCTGTCCGCCGAGGCTGTCACGCCCCTCGCCGCCGATGAGGCTGTCGCCGCCCGCCGCGCCGAGCAGTGTGTCGTTGCCCGCCAGACCGTCAAGGATGCCGCCGCCGCTGCCGGGCAGCAGGGTGAGCAGGTCATTGTTCGCCGTGGCCGCCATCGCGTCTTTTCCTGACAGCGGAAAGCCCGCGCGCGGCGCGGTCACGGTCTGGCAGTGCGGAACGCTGACCGTTCAAATAACTTTCCCGATACCTGATGCAAATGGGCGCGCAGGGTCAGGATAGGCAGGTGTGGTTAATGAAGGATTAACATCCCTTAGTTTCGTGCGTAGCTGCGCGTTCCGTCGATGCGGTCGCGCTCGCCCGCGGCGAAGCGCCATTCGGTGATCTGGCGATAGACCTCGCCCCTGTCGAGTTCGATGGAGGGGAACCCCGCGTGGTTCGGGGCGTCGGGCCAGTTCTGCGCCTCGATCGCAAGGCCTTCGTAGGCGCCGCCTTCGGGGCGGCGGGCATCGCGGGCGTCATAGACCTGCACGGCGGGTTCGGTGGTGGCGACGCGCATGGTTACGCCGCTGCGCCCCGTGAGGGTCAGCACCTCGCGCAGGGGTTGACGGGTTTCGGACAGGCAGTAGCAGGTGTCGAAATCCGGCGCGCCGGGGGAGATGCGGCGGGTTTCGTTGAAATCCATCCCGCTGCCCGCGACGGGGCGGATTTCGCCGGTCGGCGTGAAATCGGGGGTGGCGGGAAGGTAGCGGTCGGCGGCAACACGGAGGTGGTGGCCTGCGTAATTCTCGGTTCCGTCGAGGTTCCAGTAGCTGTGGTTGGCAAAGTTCACGAGCGTGGCGCGGTCGGTCGTCACGGTCAGGTCGAGCCGGAGCGTGGCGCGGTCCTCGACCGTGTATTGTGCGGTGACGCGGCGGTTGCCGGGAAAGCCGCCTTCGCCATCGGGCAGGTCAAGGCGCAGGGTGCAGGCGCGTTCGGACACCTCGGCAAGGGTCCAGACCTTGAGATGCGTGCCGGATGCGCCGCTGTGCAGGCAGTGGCGGTTGTTGAAGTTCACCTCGAAGCGGTGCGGCTGTCCGGCGATCATCGCCTTGGCGTCGGTCAGGCGGTTGACCACGGGGCCGATGAGCGAGCCGTGGTAGCGCATGTCGCCTTCGTAATCGGAAAGGCGGCCGGAGCCGAGGGTGAGGTTGCGGTCGATGCCGGCGAGCCAGACACCCTGAAGCACGGCCCCCCATGTCAGGAGCGATACCGTCAAGTCACCGTGACCCAGCGTGATGCGGCTTACGGCGCGCCCCTGTGCTGTCGCGCCAAAGGGCGCGATACCGATCTGTTTTCTTGTCATCCCACCATTCCACACAATCCCCCGCCAAGTGGTGACTTGCGGGGGGCTTGCGGTCAAGGCTTCGGCACATGGCGGGGAACGCGGGGCGTCCCGCTATGGCAGGCGTGCCACCGCCCCTGTTGCAAGGGGCGGTGGCGTATCGCGGTCAGAGATCCAGGATCGTAACGTAGTCAGCCGGATCGCCGACGAAGTTGGCCAATGTGATGACGAAGTCCGGGTTGAAGGTCAGGATGGTATCCGTCCCGACAACAGCAGAAGTGAAATCCCCATCGCCGGTCACGTAGATCGTGTCTTCGGCACCGTTGAAGTTCACGATGCGGTCGGAACCTGTCGGTTCGCCATCGCTGAAGTTGAAGTTGAAGTAGTCCGCGCCGGCTCCGCCGTCGAGCGTGTCGTCGCCGACGCTGCCTTCAAGCGAGTCCGCGCCATTGCCACCCGACAGGGAGTCGTTTCCGCCATCGCCGATCAGCATGTTGTCGGAGGTGTTCCCCGTCAGGGTGTCGTTGCCGAAGTTGCCGATAAGACCCTCGAATCCTTCGATATAGGTCGTGCCGGTGGGCGTTGTGTAGGTCCCGAAGTCCGAGAACGTTATGTTCACGCCGGTGGCGTTGGGTTCGATCACCACGCTTGCATTGCCGTCATAGTCGTAGATCACGTCGGTCTTGAACCAGCCGAACAGGTCGATGCCATCGCCGCCGTAGAGGGTGTTGTTGCCACCCGCTGCGACCATGATGTCGTCGCCTGCACCGCCATAGGCGATGTTGGTGTTGCCCGAGACGGCCATCACATCCTTGCCAGTCCCGCCATAAAGCGTGTCTTGCCCGTCGGCGGTGACATAGCTGCCATCGTCATCGGCAAAGTAGGTCTTGGCGCCCGCACCCGCGACATCGATGAAGAGGCCGTTTTCGGGGTCGGGGCTGAAGGCGAGCTGGGTGAGGATGATGTTCGACGTGAGGTCTTCGGGATTGTAATTCCCCGCCACGGCAATGGTGCGGTAGTCGAAGTGGATATAGGTGACTTCGAATCCGTTTTCGTAACCCCAATCCAGCCAGACATCCTCGGCCGCGGTGCCGGTCGTGACGTGGATCGTGTCATCCAAGGTGAAATCGAGGAACACATCGAGATCGCCGCCGAAGCGGGCATCGTCGGTCACGAGGAAGACATCGTTTCCGACGCCGCCGTAGATCGTATCCCAGTTCACGCCGCCGGCGATGGTGTCGGCATCGTCACCGCCATAGATCCTGTCGGACCCGCCGCCGGATGTGATCGAATCCGCGCCCTCTTCGCCATAGATGTCTTCGCGCCCGCTGCCACCATTGATGGTGTCAGCGGTTGCCGTGCCGAGGATGTCCACGTCTGCCCAGTTGAGCGCCGCCAGCGAGGTTACGCCGGTCAGCACGACCGAAGAGTAGCTGTCACCGATCACCACCGCGCCGCCTTCGATCCGTGCGATGGAATCGAGGGTGGTGCCTGCCTGCAGGGTGAGGTTCAGCCAATCCATCGTCGTGCTGTAATCGGCGATGGTGGTGCGCCCTTCGAGGCGGAGATCGACCTTGAATTCGTCAGACCCCTGGCCGCCGGTGAGGGAGTCGTTCCCGCCGCCGCCTTGAATGAGGTCATCGCCATTGCCACCGAGAATTGTGTCATTGCCGGTGCCGCCATCAAGCCAGTCATCGTTGCCGCCGCCATCGAGCGAGTCGTTGCCGGTGCCGCCGTAGATGGCATCGGACCCCATCGCGCCGGTCAGCTTGTCGTTGCCCGCGCTTCCGACAAGTTCGACGCCGCCCCAGCCGTTGGAATGGACCCCTGCGGTCAGGCTATCGTCGCCCTCGGTTCCGATGATTTCGTCACCGTCGGCGAAGATGATCTTCGTCTTGAGGGCAGCCACATCCGCCAAGGTCAGGCCGACCAGTTCGGCATAGGTGGACCCTTCATAGGTGATGATGAGGCCTTCTTCGTCCTCCTCGAAGGTAAGGTCGTTGACGCTCAGCTCACTATTATAGGTGAAGTTGGTAAAGCGCAGGACCAGTTTGTCGCCCTGTGCGAGGCTGAAGTCTTCGATGGTGGGGGCGGCGGCAAAGTTGGACTCGGTGACGATCGTGTCGGCCCCCAGCCCGCCCGCAATGGTCATGTCGCTGTCTGCGACGGCGAAGATCACGTCGCTGCCAGCGCCACCATAGGCCGCGACATCGCCGCTGGGCCCGCCATTGCCGGTGTAGATGGTGTCGTTGCCATCGCCGCCCAGAAGCACCGCGGAGCCGTAGGCGTAGATCTGGTCGTCACCCGCGCCACCGGCGAGGGTTCCGGTCGACCAGTAATCGTCAAGGTAGAGCAGGTCGCTGCCCAAGCCGCCGTCAACGCTGCCGTCACCAACAAGGAAGACGCGGTCGTTGCCGCCGCCCGCGTCGACAAAGGCGTCGCCATTGGTCGAGACATGATCGCCGCCGTCACCGCCGTAGATCACCTCGGACACGCTTTGCCACGAACCGAAGATCGTGTCGTTGCCCAAGCCGCCGTAGAAGATGTTGGTGCCCGCCCAGTCATCGAGGACGTCGTCGCCGTCGCCGCCCTGAAGCTCGTCGTCGCCCTCTTCGCCCTGAAGCTTGTCGTTTCCGGCGTCGCCATTGAGCGTGTCGCCATCCGTTCCGCCGCGCAGCGTATCGTTGCCGGTGCCGCCGTTGAGTGCATCGGAACCGTCATTGCCGTCGAGCGAGTCGTTGCCGGCATCGCCGAACACGCGGTCGCTGCCGTATACCGCTTGCACGGTATCGTCGCCATCGCCGCCCGAAATCGTGTCGGCTGCGCCGTCGGTCGAGTCGCTGCCGAACCAGTCGCCCTTGAGCGAGTCGTTGCCGCCCGCGCCGATCAGCAGGTCGCGGTTCGCGCCGCCGTAAAGTTCATCGGCCCCGTCGCCGCCATCGACCGTGTCGATCCCGAATTCACCGTTGATGGTGTCATTCCCGCCTTCGCCCTTGAGCGAGTCGAAGCCGTCTTCACCATTGACGAAGTCATCGCCAAGGCCGCCGTTGGCATTGTCGTTGCCCTGACCGGCCTCGATATCGTCATTGCCCGCTTCACCGAGGATGGTGTCGCTGCCGGAGCCGCCGCGGATCAGGTCGTTGCCGTTTCCGCCCGCGACGCTGTCATCGTCAGAGCCGTAGTAATCGCCGATGCCAAAGGGCTGCGACCCGCCGATTCCGGCAAAGATCGTGTCGTCGCCATCGCCGCCGAGAACGGTGTCGTTGCCGACCCAGGTGCCGATCTCGTCATTGCCGGCTTCGCCCGAGATGGAATCGCCACCCTCGTCGCCTTCGACAGTGTCCGCGCCGAGCCCGCCGAGGACGGTGTCGTCGCCAAGGCCGCCGGAGACGTTGTCGTCGCCATCGCCCGCAAGGAGGCTGTCGTTGCCGCTGTCGCCGGCGACGTAGTCCGCGCCGATGCCGCCGGACAGGGTGTCTGCATTCAAACCGCCGTAAAGGGAGTCATCGCCCGCTTCACCGGACAGGCTGTCGTTGCCGTTGCCACCGCCAAGATCATCGTCGCCAAGGCCGCCGAGGACCGTGTCGTTGCCCGCGTCGCCGTAGACGTAATCGTCACCGGCATCGCCGGTTACGGAGTCGTTTCCGACGCCTGCCTGGATCGTATCTTCGCCCGCTTCGCCAGCAATCGTGTCATTGCCCGCATAGGCATAAACCTCGTCGTCGCCGGCGCCGCCCTTGATGTTGTTGTGGCCCAGCGACCCTTGGGAGTCGCCTTCAATCGTATCGTCGCCATCGCCGCCCGACATCGAGTCGTTGCCCGAGTCGCCGGAGATGGAGTCATCGTCGCCTTCGCCAAGGATCGTGTCGCTGCCTGCGCCGCCGTAGATCGTGTCGTCGCCCCATTTGCCGCTGAGGAGCGTGGCGTTGGCCGTGAGGTCGGATATCTCATCGTTTTCGGCGAGTTCGATGTTCGCTCCGGTCAGGGTGACGCCGACGGGAAGGGTGACGTTCACCGTCACGTTGCCCGCGTGGATCGTCGCGTTCTGGCCCGTCTGGTCGATATCGAGCGTGTAGCCGTCGTAGACGTTGATCCTGATCTTGTCGCCCTGCGCGGGGTTGAAGTCGGTGATCGTCACGCTTCCGCCTTGGGCGTCGATCACGTAGAGATCGCCGCCGTCGCCGCCGGTGAGGGTTACACCCGCACCCAAGGCAGTGAGCGTGTCATTGCCCGCGCCACCGAAGAGACTGTCGTTGAAGGTGCCGAAGATCAGGTCGGCATCGCTGCCGCCTTCGACCGAGGTGTTGCCGAACGCACGGATCGTGTCATTGCCCGCGCCGCCGTAGAAGCGATCGCTGCCGGTGCCGTAAGCGTCGCCCATGAGCGAGTCGGCGCCGTCACCACCGTCGAGCGTGTCGTTGTAGATGGTCGGGGCGCTTCCGGCATGCAAGGCCGCCGCGATGGCGATGGGTCTGCCTTCCTCATCGTAGCTGGCAATGAGCGTGTCGTTGCCCGCGCCGCCCGCCACACTGTCACTGCCGTCGCCGCCGATCAGAACGTCGGAACCGGCATTGCCTTCGAGGGTGTCGGCACCATCGCCGCCGTCAAGGATGTCGTTGCCGGTGGCGGAGGCGAGCGTCGCATCGCCGCGCAAGAGGTCGTTGCCATCCTGGCCGTAGACCGTGTCGTCGCCCGCGCCGCCTTCGGCGGTGTTGTCGGATTGCTCGTAGGCGAAGAATCCATCCGCGCCGACGATCACCAGATCGTTTCCGGCCCCGCCGGAGAGGCTGTCGGACCCGTCGCCACCGAAGACCACATCGTCACCGTCGCCGGCGAGGATGGTGTCGCCTTCGGTGCCGCCGAGAAGCGTGTCGGTGCCGACCCCGCCTTCGACGCTGTCGGTGCCGGTGCCGCCGTCGACCCAGTCGTTGCCGTCGATGCCGAGGATCGTGTCATTTCCGGCACTGCCGCGCACGGCGTCGTTTCCGGCACCGGCGTCGATGCTGTCGTTGCCCGAACCGCCGTCGAGCGAGTCGTTCCCCGCCTCGCCGCGCAGGGTGTCGGCGTCTGCGCCGCCATCGGCGCCGTCATTGCCGAGGCCGAGGAGGATCAGGTCGTTTCCGGACTGGCCGAGCACCGAGTCGTCGCCATCGCCGCCGTAGAGCAGGTCATTCTGCCCACCACCATCGAGCACGTCGTTGCCCGCCTCGCCAAGGATGGAGTCGTTCGAGTCGCCCCCGAAGAGCGCGTCGAGACCCGCCCCGCCGAGCAGTGTGTCGTTGTCAGCCTGGCCGAGCAGCGTGTCGTTGCCGTCGCCGCCCTGCGCGTCGTCATTGCCCTCGCCGCCTTCGATACGGTCTTGGCCAACATCGCCGCGCAGGAAGTCATCGTTGTAGAAGCCGAAGATGAGGTCGTTTCCGGCCCCGCCTTCGACCGAGTCGTTCCCCATGAACCCGTCCAGCGTGTCGTCATTTTCGTTGCCACGCAGGGTGTCGTTGCCCGCGGAACCGTTCAGGGAATCGTTGCCAAGGCCGCCTTCGAGCAGGTCATTCGACATGCCGCCTTCAAGCGTGTCGTTGGCGGCACCGCCGTAAAGATTGGCGACGCCGGCTTGGCCCTCGATGCGGTCGTGGCCAGCGCCGCCATAGATCGTGTCGTTGTCCGATCCGCCGCGAATGGTATCCGAGCCTTCGTCGCCCGACATGCTGTTGTTGCCATCGCCCCCGAAGATCGAGTCGTTGTCAGTTCCGCCGAAGATGGTTTCGTTGCCCAGTGCGCCGACAACGGTATCAGCCCCCTCGCCGCTGCTGATGGAATCGTTGCCCTCGGCGTCCTCGATATAGTCTGCGCCCGTTTCGGTCAGGATGGTGTCGTTGCCGGCCAAGGCGGTAACTGTGTCGTTGCCGGATCCGGACACGATGCTGTCATTGCCGCCGGCCGACCCGAATTCATCGTCATACAGGAGGTCGGCGCCCGCACCGGCGATCAGCGTGTCGTTGCCCGCGCCGCCAAAGAGTGAGTCGCGGCCATCCCCGCCGGTGAGCGAGTCGCTGCCCGTCCCGCCAAGGAGTGAGTCCCCGCCCGCTCCGCCGAACAGGGTATCGTTGCCGAAGCCGCCGAAGAGCGTGTCGTTGCCGCCGTCACCGAGGATGCTGTCGCCGTTCGTCGTGTCGGAGCCGATGCTGTCGTCACCAAGGATCCAGTCGTTGCCATCGCCACCGGAGACGGTGTCGTTGCCGTTCGAGGCATAGATCGAGTCGTTGCCGGCCAGACCCGAAACCAGTTCCGCATTGTTGGTTCCGAAAAACGTGTCGTCGTTGGGTGTGAGCGTCATCTATTCAATCCCCGCTGTGGCCGCCAATGGAGCAGCGTGGGACAGCAGGGCGAACCGGCCCGAACCCTTTACGCGCAGCCATGACCTGGCCGTTACAAACAAACGAAAGTCGCCGGAAACGGCGCTATCACTGCAATCACCGTAAACCAGCCATCCGTTTTCGCATAGGGGAAAGTTTGTTTCCGGAACCGATGTTTATCGGGCGCGCGTTTATCGGGTCAGGCAGTCGGTGATGCTCTTGGCCAAACCGGTCAGAAGCGCGTCATAGGCGTCGGGTCCTGCCGCCAGAGTCGATCCTACGGGGTCGAGCGGGGGACCGATGCGGAGCGGCGTGCCTTCGGCCAGACCGGCAAGAAGCGCGGGGTCGTGCTGCGCTTCCGGGAAAAGGCAGGTCGCCTGCCCTGTTGCCAGCGCGTCGCGGATGGCGGCAAGTTTGGCCGCTCCGGGGGCGGTGGCATCGCCGAGCGCGACAGAGCCGAAGATGTGCAGGCCGAAATGCGCGGCGAAATAGCCGTAGGCATCATGATAGACCACGACGGGCTTGGCCGCATGGGGCGCGAGGGTTGCGCGCAGGCGGCTGTCGAGGGCGACGATGCGGCCTTCGGCCGTTTTGGCATTGGCGGCGTAGGTTGCGGCATTGTCGGGGTCGAGCCGCGACAGTTCCGCCGCGATCAGGGGAAGCCAGAGGCGGGCGTTGTCGGGGTCGAGCCATGCGTGGGGGTCGGTGCCTTCGTGGCCGTGGTCGGCGTGATCGGCGTGGTCGGCATGATCGTCCGGGCCTTCCTCCATATGCGCGCCATCGGGGCTGAAGGGGCGGGTGGCGGTTTCGGGCGCGTCGAGCAGGGCGAGTTGGGTCTTGGTCCCCAACCCCTCCATCGCGCGGGCCAGCCACGGGGTCAGTTCGGGACCGATCCAGACGACGAGGTCGGCTTCGGACAGCGCCTGCGCCTGCGAGGGGCGGAGCTGGAAATCATGCTCGGACGCGCCTTTGGTCAGCAGAAGCCCGGGTTGGCCGACATCGCCCATCACCTGCGCCACAAGGGCGTGGACGGGCGGGATATCGGTCACGACGCGGGGCGCTTCGGCGGTGGCTGTGGTGGCGAGGCTGGTCAGCAGAAATGATATGATATAACGCATGGCTTCGCCTTCTTGCGGGGTCGCGAGGGGTTTTGTATGTTATATCATAACATGTCAAGGGGCCGCGCCATGCATGACCATTCGGAAAGCTGTCCGGGCTGCGCCGCAGCGCCCGAAGTGGCCTTTGCCCGCCATGACCACGCGCATTGCGCGGCGGATGTGATGGGGCGGGCCGAAGCTTTGGCGGGCAGCCAAGGCGTGCGGCTGACGCCGGTGCGCAAGCGGGCGCTGGAGATCCTGCTCGAGGAGCATCGGGCGCTGGGCGCCTATGAGGTGCTGGAGCGCTTGGCGGCAGAGGGGTTCGGCAACCAGCCGCCCGTGGCCTATCGCGCTTTGGATTTTCTGGTGGAGCAGGGGTTGGCGCATCGCATCCAGCGGCTGAACGCCTTTGCCGCCTGCATGCATCCGGGCGAGGCGCATGCGCCGGTTTTCCTGATCTGCCGCGCCTGCAATGCCGTGGCCGAAGCCGAGGCGGCACCCGTGCGGGCGGCTTTGGACGTTGCCGCAGGGGGCTTGGGTTTCGCAATCGAACGCAGCACGGTCGAGGCGGTGGGGCTGTGCCCGCGCTGCCAGGGGGGGCAGGCATGAGCCTGATCGAAGCCAAGGGGCTGAGTGTGCGTCTGGACGGGCACGAGGTGCTGAGCCGCGTGTCCCTGCGGGTCGAGGCGGGAGAGATCGTCACCATCCTTGGCCCCAACGGGTCGGGGAAATCGACGCTGCTGCGGGCGCTTCTGGGCATCCTCCGCCCCGCCGAGGGGGCGGTCGTGCGGCAGGAGGGGCTGCGCGTGGGCTATGTGCCGCAGCGGCTGGCGGTGGACAGAAGCCTGCCCATGACGGTGCGGCGCTTCCTGTCCTTGCCGAGCCGTGTGGGCGATGCCGAGGCGGCGGCGGCGCTGGAGCGGGTCGGCGTGCCCGAGGTGGCGGGGCGTCAGATGGGCGACCTGTCGGGGGGGCAATTCCAGCGGGTGCTGCTGGCGCGGGCGCTTCTGTCGCGGCCGCAGCTTCTGGTGCTGGACGAGCCGACGCAGGGGTTGGACCAGCCGGGCGAGGCGGCGTTCTACAGGCTGATCGAGGAGGTGCGGCGCGAGACGGGGGTTGCCGTGCTGATGGTGAGCCATGACCTGCATGTCGTCATGGCGGCATCGGATCGGGTGATCTGCCTGAACGGGCATATCTGCTGCGAGGGGACGCCAAGGGTGGTGTCGACCGCGCCGGAGTATCGGGCGCTGTTCGGGCTTGGCACGCAGGGGGCGCTGGCGCTTTACCAGCACGTGCATGACCACAGCCACGACCATGACCACGGGCATGGGCATGACCATTCCCACCCGCACGAACACCATGCGGAGCACGACCATGCTTGATGATTTCCTGATCCGTGCAAGCCTTGCGGGGGTCGGCCTTGCGCTGGCGACGGGGGCTTTGGGGTCTTTCGTCGTGTGGCGGCGGATGGCCTATTTCGGGGATGCGACGGCGCATGCCGCGATCCTTGGCGTGGCGCTGGCCTTGGCGACCGATTTGCCCGTGGGGGCGGGAACGCTGGTCGTGGCGCTGGCGATGGCGGTGACGGTCAGCACGCTTGCCGCGCGGGGCTGGGCGATGGATACGACGCTGGGGGTGCTCGCCCATTCGGCGCTGGCCATCGGGCTGGTGGCGGTCAGCTTCGTGCCGGGGGCGCGGACCGATTTGCAGGCCTATCTCTTCGGCGACATTCTGGCCGTGTCGAAGGGGGATGTCGGCTTCATCTGGGGCGGGGCGGCGCTGGTGCTGGGGCTGCTGCTCTGGCGCTGGCAGGCGCTGTTGACGGCGACGCTGAACGCGGACCTTGCCCATGCCTCGGGCCTGAACCCCGACCGCGAAAGGCTGGTGCTGACGCTGGCGCTCGCGCTGGTGGTGGCGGTGGCGTTGAAGGTCGTGGGGGCGCTGCTGATCGCGGCCATGCTGATCATTCCGGCGGCGGCGGCGCGGGGGCTGGCGCGGAACCCCGAGACGATGGCGGCCCTTGCCACGCTGATCGGCGCAGGCGCGGCTTTGGGCGGGTTGCAGCTTTCGCTCTGGCAGGACACGCCTGCGGGTCCGTCGATCATCGTCGTGGCGGCGGGGCTTTTCGCGCTGTCGGCGATGTTCGGGCGGATGCGGCGCTAGGCCGGCACGCCCGCCACCCCATCCCCTCCCCCACAGGGGGGGGAAGGTGCACGACCTTCGGTCTTTTTGCGTCTTTACAGCTTTCATATTCGCCCAAATATCCTCGGGGGGTGAGGCCGCAAGGCCGAGGGGGGTCCGAGGACCCCCCTCTTGCGCCCGCAACCGGCGCGGCGGCGGTCGCTGGAAAGACATGCATGTCGTTTTTGGCCGTCAAGGGTCGGGTTGTCTTGCCCGTTCGCCACCGGTTCGGGCAGATAGGGTGCAAACATCCCTGTCGGAGTCGCCTTCCATGAAAACGCATGTCAAAGCTCTTGTCGTCGGCGGTGGTGCCGTCGGCAACGGGATCGCCTATCACCTTGCCAAGGCGGGGTGGGATACGATGCTGGTGGAGCGGGACGAGTTGACCTCGGGTTCCACATGGCATGCGGCGGGCTTGTTGCCGCTGTTCAACATGTCCTTCGCGACGACGCATATCCACAAATACTCGGTCGATTTCTACAAGGGGCTGGAGGCCGAGACGGGTCTGAACCCCGGCTTCTACGTGGTCGGCAACCTGCGCATGGCCCAGACGCAAGAGCGGATGGACGAATACATGCTTTATTCGTCGGTCGCCGAGACGGCTGGCGTTTACCACGAATTCATGACGCCCGCGCAGATCAAGGAGCGTTGGCCGCTGGTGCGGACCGATGACCTGAAGGGCGCGCTGTTCCATCCGCAGGACGGCTACATCAACCCCGCCGACGTGACGCAGGCGATGGCCAAGGGCGCGCGGATGCTGGGTGCCACCATCGAGCGGCGGATTCAGGTGGATGCCTATCGCTGGACGGGTTCGGAATGGATCGTGTCGGTCACGCGGATGGTGGAGCAGGGCGGCAACCTTGTGCCGTCGGACGAGAAATACGAAATCCACGCCGAGCATGTCGTGACCGCCACGGGCAACCATGCCCAGCGCACGGCGCGTCTGTTGGGGATCAAGATTCCGGCCATTCCGGTCGAACACCAGTATATCGTGACCGAGCCGGACCCCGCGCTGGTCGAATGGCGCAAGACCAACCCGCAGCACCCCGTGCTGCGCGATGCCGATGCCAAGTGGTATGTGCGCGAAGAGCGGGGCGGCTGGATCCTTGGCCCCTATGAAAAGGGTGCGCCTGCGCGGTTCCTTTATGACGTGCCGCAGGGGTTCCGTGCGGACCTCTTCCCGCTCGACCTTGAACGGATCGAGGCGGAATACATGTCGATGATCCATCGTCTGCCGTCTTCGGAAACCGTGGGTCTGAAGGACGATTTCAACGGCCCGATCTGCTATACGCCGGACGGCAACCCGCTGGTCGGCCCCGCGCCGGGTCTGCGCAACATGTGGCTGGCCGAGGGCTTCAGCTTCGGGATCACCGCGGCGGGCGGGACGGGGTATTACCTTGCCCAGTTGATGACGCAAGGCGAGGCCGAGATCGACATGGCGAGCCTTGATCCCAAGCGCTACGGCAACTGGATGACGACCGAATACGCGGCGCGCAAGAACGAGGAATGCTACGACCACGTGTTCGTGCTGCACCACCCGGATGAGGAGCGCGAGGCGTGCCGCCCGCTGCGGACCGCCCCCGTCTATGACCGCCAGAAGGATCTGGGCGCGCAGTTCGGGCAGGTGAACGGCTGGGAACGCCCGATCTACTACGGCCCCAAGGATGCGCCCGCCGATTTCGACCACAATTCCCGCAGCTTCCGCCGTGGCGGCTGGTGGCAATATGCGGTCGAAGAGGCCAAGGCGATCCGCGAGACCGCCGGTCTGATCGACGCGACCGCATTCACCAAGCATATCGTGCGCGGACCGGGGGCGACGGCCTTCCTCGACTGGTTCACCTGCAACGCGCTGCCCAAGGTGGGGCGGATCAACCTGACCTATGCGCTGACGGCGCATGGCACGACGCGGACGGAATATACCATCGTGCGCAATGGCGAGAACGACTACTACCTCGTCTCGGCGGGGGCGTGGACGGCTTATGACGCCGATTACCTGAAGAAATGCGCCGAAGACTTCATGGGCAATGGCGGTGGTTACATCGACATCCATGACGTGACGACCCAGTGGGGGGTGTTCGCGCTTGCAGGGCCGAACAGCCGTGCGATCCTGAAGGAACTGGTAAAGGACGCCGATCCCGACACGGTGCTGTCGAACAAGCGCTTCCCGTGGCTGTCGGCGCGGAAGATCGAGCTTGGCATGTGCCCCGTCAACGCGATCCGCGTGGCCTATACGGGCGAGCTTGGCTGGGAACTTCACCATCCCATCGAGATGCAGCGCTACCTGTGGGACCAGTTGATGGTGGCGGGTGCGAAGCACGGGATGAAGCTGGTCGGCGCGCGGGCGCAGAACTGGCTGCGGCAGGAAAAGAGCTACCGCGCCTTCGGCAACGAGCTTGGCCGCGACGCGACCCCTCTGGAAGCCGCGCTGGACCGCTTCGTCGACCTGTCGAAGGACTTCCAAGGCAAGGACGCCATGCTCAAGACCGGCATCCGCAGCAAATGCGTGACCGTGCTGATCGACGGGCCGTCGGACACCGATCCGTGGGGCAAGGAAGCGCTGGTCATCAATGGCGAGAAGATCGGGCGTCTGACCAGTGGCGGCTATTCGGTGGCTTTCGGCAAGCAGATCGGCATGGGCTATGTGCGCCCCGATCTGGCGGAAGTGGGCACCAAGATGCAGGTCCGCATCAACCGCGAACTTTGGGATGCCGTGGTGGTGGAGGACAGCCCGTTCGATCCGACGAACGCCCGCATCCGCGTGGATGGTTGAGAGGGCGGAAGCGGGGGGCCAGCCCCCCCAGTCCATCGGTTTCTTGAACCGATGGCGAAACCGATGGACTACCCCCGGGATATTTGGGAAAAGAAGAAAGGGCGCGGCGAAGGCTGCGCCCTTTCTTCGTCAGGCCATATGGTGGGCCGCGCCAGCGGGAAGCCAGTCGGGGCGCGGGGTGGTGGTGATCAAAGTGCCAAGCGCAGAGAGCGGGGCGATGGCCCAAGGGCTGGTTGCGCCGAGTTTGTCGGACGTGGCGAGGACGGCGACTTCGGCTGCGCTTCTGACGAGGGTGGCTTTCAGCGCCGCCTCTTCGGGGTCGCCTGTGGTCAGGCCGGTTTCGGTATGGATGCCGGTCACGCCAAGGAGGCACAGGTCGGCGCGGAGGCGGGAATAGGCCTCTTGCGCTACGGGTCCGGCGGCAACCATCGAGTGGCGGAAGATGCGCCCGCCGATCAGGATGATGTCGATTCCCGCATGGCCTTCGAGTGCCGCAGCGAAGGCGGGGCTGTGGGTTATGACGGTGCAGGACAGATCGCGCGGAAGGGCATCGGGCAGACATTGATGCGTGGTTCCGCCGTCCACTACGATGGTCATTCCGTTCCGAAACAGGCGGGCCGCACCATGCGCAAGTCTGCGCTTTTCATCCTGTGCGATGGCCGCCCTGTCGGCAAAGGGGCGGTGGGTCGGTGAAAGGGGAAGTGCGCCGCCGTGAACGCGCAAGAGGTGCCCTTCGGCTGCCAGTTCGCGCAGGTCGCGGCGGATCGTATCTTCGGAGGTGCCGAAGGCGGCTGCGGCCTCGGTCGCGACGATGCGGCCGGTGGTCGCGAGGCGTTCCAGCAGGAGGGCGCGGCGATGGGTGGTCAGCATTGTTGCCCGATGTTGCGCATTATTGCATGATAATGCACGAATCAGCGCCAACTGGCAAGCATCGGAGGTGGACGAGGATGACCGAACGCATGATGATCCTGATCGCGGGGCCGTATCGGTCTGGCACGGGGGACGATCCGGTACGGATGGCGGCCAATTTGGCGCGGTTGGAGGAGGCGGCCTTTCCGATTTTTGCCAAGGGGCATGTGCCGATGATCGGGGAGTGGGCGGCCTTGCCGATCCTGCGCGGGGCGGGGGGCGGCGCGGTAGGCAGCCCGCCCTATGATGCCGTGATGCACCCGACGGCGCATCGTTTGCTGGCGAAATGCGATGGCGTGCTGCGATTGGCGGGCGACTCGGCGGGGGCGGATCAGGATGTCAGGATCGCACGGGAACGCGGCTTGCCGGTCTGGTTCGATCTGGCAGAGATACCGGAGGCGACGGGCTAGTGCTGCGGCGCGGTGGCGTCGGCTTCACCCCGCATTCGCCGCCAGCCATGCCTGCCACTGGCTTGCGCTGCCGTTGAAGGCGTTGAGGTCGACTTCGCCGGGGACGCCGGGGACGGCTCCGGTGCTGGAGTATTGCCAGAAGGTCCAGGGGCGGCCGCCGTAAAGCGCGTCGGGGTGGGCGGCGACGGAGCGGAGCCAGAAGTCGTAGGGGCCGACGCGCCAGAGCTGGGTGTCGCGGTAGAAATCAACGCTCGTGTAGATCACGGGGCGCTTGCCGTAGTGGGCTTCGATCGCTTGCAGGAAGATGCGGGCTTCGGAGCGGATCACGGCACCGGAGCGGCGGATCGTGCAGGTGGGGGAGAAGGGTGTCCATTCGAGGTCGAGGACGGGGGGAAGGCTGCCTGCCTCGCGCGGGACGTGGCGGATGAACCAGCGGGCTTGTTCGGCGGCGGGGCGGCAGTGGTAGAAGAAATGATAGGCCCCGTGGGCCACGCCTGCGCGGCGGGCGGCGCGCCAGTTGTCGCGGAAGGCGGGGTCGAGGATGTCGCCGCCCTCGGTCGCTTTCAGCCACGCGAAGGTGACGCCGTTGGCGCGGGCGGTGCGCCAGTCGATCTGCGGCTGGTGGCGCGAGGCGTCGATGCCGTGGACGGGGTGGTCCTGCGGGGCGCGGAAGCCGAAGTCATGCGGGGCGGTGTCGGCGAAGTTGAGCCTTGGCGCGGGTTGGCCGTAGGTGGCGGGGGCAACCGATGGCGCGGGCGCGCTGCCGCAGGCGGCGAGGG
This sequence comes from Paracoccaceae bacterium, assembly GCA_027489375.1. Classification (GTDB taxonomy): domain Bacteria; phylum Pseudomonadota; class Alphaproteobacteria; order Rhodobacterales; family Rhodobacteraceae; genus Paragemmobacter. Next base: position 418,744 of record JAIXZW010000013.1, read on the forward strand.
TGAGGGCGAAGAGGAGGGAGAGCGCGCGGATCATGCCGGTATGGTGCATGATCCGCAGGGGTCTGTCACCTGCCCGTTCGGAGGCGCGGGCAGGCGGCGGGCGGCAAGCCGCCTAGCCGAAGCGGGCGGGGTCGAGCGCGGCGACGAGGTCGGCGGAGAGGCCGGTCGCACGCCCCCCGATCAGGTCGGCGGCGAGTTGGCTTGCAGCGGGCGAGGACTGGAAGCCGTAGCCGCCCTGCCCTGCCAGCCAGAAGAAGGCGGGGTCGCGGGCATCGCGGCCGATCACCAGCACGCGGTCGGGCGAGAAGGTGCGAAGGCCGGCCCAGTTGGAAATCAGGCGGGTGACGGGTTCGCTGACCATCTCTTCATAGCGCGCGAGGCCTTCGGCGAGGACCATGTCGTCGGCCCATGCGTCATGCGGGTCCATCGGGTGTTCCTCGGCGGGCGAGACGATGAGCGCGCCTGCGTCGGGTTTGGCGTACCACGTCTCGCCCGCGCCGAAGATCATCGGCCAGCGCGACAGGTCATGCCCGCCGGGGGCGGGGATGCGGGCCATCGAGCGGCGGTTGGGCTGGAAGCCGAGCGGCTGGACGCCCGCCATTTTCGCAATCACGTCGACCCATGCGCCTGCGGCGTTGATCAGGGTGGTGGCGGTGAAGTCCTCGCCCCCTGCAGTGACGGTCCAGCCCGTGGCGGTGCGGGTGATGGCGGTGACGGGGGCGCCGGTGGCGATGCGGGCACCGCGGGACCGCGCCTCGCGTGCGAAGTTCTGGAGGAGGAGGTCGGTGTCGATGTCCCAGGCGTGGTCGGCATGGGCGGCGAAGGCAACCTGATCGTTGAGGACGGGGACCATCGACCGCGCCTCGTCCGGTGTGACGGGGGTCATGTGCATCGTATCGACGTCGTGGCGGAAGGCGTCGCCCTCCTCCGCCTTGGCGACGATCAGGAGGCCGCGCGGGGTGAGGAGGTCGGGATGGCTGCGGAAGTGGTCGCCCGAAGCGAGGGAGAGTTCCACCACCGCAGGCGCGCCGTAGCGCGGTTCGTAAAGGGCGGCGGAACGGCCCGAGGCGTGGTGGGCGAGGTTCGACTCCGTCTCGACCAGCGCGACGCTGCCGAGTTCGGAGAGGCGGGCGGCTGCCGACACGCCGGCAATGCCGCCGCCGATGATGAGGAAATCGGTGTTCATGAGCGCGTCATTGCACGTCGGGCGGGTGGACGCCACGACAAGCGCGACGGGTTTTGATCAAATGCGACAGAGAGGGTGCGGTCTGCGCCTTGTCTGACCCGCCCGCGCCGCTGCGGCCCCCGTCGCAGGGGGGCTGTCTGCTCCCCACGGCGCAAGGCGCCTCCCCCCGAGGATATTTGGACAGCGTGAAGGGGACAGAGGCGCCTTTCCCTTCATCCTTGCCCAAATACTCGCAGGGGGTGAGGCCCGTCAGGGCCGAGGGGGGCGGCGGCCCCCCTTTTGCGAAAGGTGTAAAGCGTGCTGTTGGCACCAATAGAAAAGGCCCGCCACAAGGGCGGGCCTTTCCCGAGCGTTCAGGCGGCGATCAGGACGGGATGTCGCCCGTGATGCCTTCGACGTAGAAGTTCATGCCGAGCAGTTCACCATCCGGCGCGGTTGCGCCTTCGGCGAGCCATGCCGAGCCGTCCTGCTTGTTGATCGGGCCGGTGAAGGGGTGGTAGGTGCCCGCGCCGATGGAGTCGCGCAGCGCCTCGGCCTCGGCCTTGACGTCTGCGGGAACGGCATCGGTGATTTCGCCGATCTGCACTTCGCCGCCGCCGATGCCTTCCCAGACGTCGACCTGGGCGTAGGAGCCGTCAAGCAGCGCGCCGACGCGCTTGATGTAATAGGGTGCCCAGTTGTCGATGATCGACGAGACGCGGGGCGACGGCTTGTATTCCGACATGTCCGACGCCTGACCGAAGCCGATCACCTTGCCCTCTGTCTTGGCCGCTTCGGCAAGCGGAGCGGTCGAGTCGGTGTGCGAGGCGATGACGTCGACGCCCTGGTCGATGAGCGCCTTGGCCGCATCGGCTTCCTTGGCGGGGTCGAACCAGGTGAAGGCCCAGACGACCGAGAGTTCGACCGCGGGGTTCGCCTTTTTGGCGTGGAGGTAGTAGGAGTTGATGCCCATCACCACTTCGGGGATCGGGAAGGAGCCGATGTAGCCGATCTTGTTGGTCTTGGTCATCTTGCCCGCGATGTGGCCCTGAACGGCGCGGCCTTCGTAGAAGCGGGCGTTGTAGGTCGAGACGTTGGCGCTGTCGCGCTTGTAGCCCGTGGCGTGTTCGAACTTCACATCGGGGAATTTGGCGGCGACGGCGTTGGTCGCGTCCATGTAGCCGAAGGAGGTGGTGAAGATGATGTTGCAGCCCGAGAGCGCCATCTGCGTCAGCGCGCGTTCGGCATCGGCGCCTTCGGGGACGTTTTCCTGCCAGACGACTTCGACCTTGTCGCCGTATTCCTGCTGGACGGCGAGCGCGCCCTGATGGTGCTGGAAGGTCCAGCCGCCGTCACCGATCGGGCCAACGTAGATGAAACCGGCCTTCACCTTTTCGAGGCCCTGCGCGAAGGCGAGCTTGCCGCCCATCATGGTTGCGAAACCAAGCGCTGCGCCGCCTTTCAGGATCGATCTTCTTTGCATTTCTATTCCCCTCATACGGGCTTTCGCCCCCTGTTAAATGCCCCTTAGCGTGAGGCGTGGAAGTTCTGTCCGAGCGCGGCTGGCGCGTTCATCGAAGCCCTGCCCTTGCCCGAGGACATGATCACCAACACGAGAATGGTTATCAGATAGGGTGACATGGACAAGTATTGCACAGGTATAGCCGCTCCGGCTGCCTGAAGGTTGAGCTGGAGCACGGTGATCCCGCCGAAAAGATAGGCACCGAGCAGGATGCGCCACGGACGCCAGCTTGCGAAGACGACGATGGCGAGGGCGATCCAGCCTGCGCCTGCTGTGATCCCGTCGGTCCATTGCGGGACGCGGACGAGGCTGATGTAGGCGCCGCCCAATCCGGCCATCGCGCCGCCGAACATGATGGCGAGCATGCGGATGCGGATCACCTTGTAGCCCAGCGCGTGTGCGGCATCGTGGCTTTCGCCCACGGCGCGCAGAATCAGTCCGGTGCGGGTGTATTTCAGAACGGCCCAGACGGCGGCAACGATGAGGATGGAGGCGTAGACCACCCAGTCATGGGAGAAGAGGATGCGGCCCAGGGCCGGAATATCGGACAGCGGCCCCAGCGGCACCACGCCGGTCGGCGGCGGTTTGATGCCGTTGTAGCCCTGCCCGATCATGGACGACAGGCCAAGGCCGAAGAGCGTGAGGGCGAGGCCCGTCGCCACCTGATTGGACAGGAAATACTGCGTCAGCACGCCGAAGATCAGCGACAGCAACGCGCCACCCACAGCCCCGCCAAGGAAGCCCAGATAAGGGTTCCCCGTGGCGACCGCCGTGACGAAGCCGCAGATCGCGCCCATGATCATCATCCCCTCGACCCCGAGGTTCAGCACTCCCGCCTTTTCCACGACCAGCTCGCCGATGGCGGCAAGGATGATCGGGACCGAGGCCACCATGAGCGAGGCGATGAGGATGGCCGGATTGATTCCACCAAGCATCAGACGGCCTCCTTCTTGGTGCCGAAGCGGATACGGAAGTTCGTGAGCAGGTCGACGGCGAGCAGGAAGAACAGGAGCATCCCCTGAAACGCCTGGATCGCGGCGGAGGGCAGGCCGAGGGTGAAGCTGGCCAGTTCGCCGCCGATATAGGTCAGCGCCATGAGCAGCCCCGCAAGCAGGATGCCGAGCGGGTTCAGGCGGCCGAGGAAGGCCACGATGATGGCGGTGAAGCCGTAGCCCGTGTTGAAGTCGATGCTGATCTGGCCTGCCGGTCCCGTCACCTCGAACAGGCCCGCAAGACCGGCGAGGCCACCGGAGATGCCCATGCACAGCACCGTCAGCCGTTCGGGTGACACGCCTGCGAAACGGGCGGCGCGGGGGGCTTGGCCTGCAAGCTTGATCTGGAAGCCGAGGATGTGGCGTTGCAGCATGATATAGGCGGCGATCACCACGATGATGGCGGCAACGACACCCCAGTGCAGGCCCGTGCCGGGGATCAGTTCGGGGTTCGCCATCGACGGGATCTGCGACAGGTTCCGGCTGCCGGGGAAGCCGCCGCCTTCGGGGTTCTTCATCAGCCCCAGGGCCATCGACGCAAGGATGTTCTGCGCCACATAGACGAGCAGGAGCGAGACGAGGATTTCATTGGTGCGGAAGCGGGTTTTCAGGATCGCGGGGATCATGGCCCAGAGCCAGCCCCCGAAGATGCCCGCGACGATCATCAGCGGAAACACCAGCCGTGTTTCGACGGGGTAGAGGGCAAGGCCCACACCCGCGCCGAAGATGGCGCCCATGATGTATTGCCCCTCGGCCCCGATGTTCCAGATGCCCGCGCGGAAGCCGAGCGAGAGGCCCGTGGCGATGAGGATCAGCGGCCCCGCTTTGACGAGGAGTTGCGGGCGGGAATACGAGGCGTATTGCGCGTTGAAGAGCGGGTCCCAGAAGATGGTGCGGATCGCCTCGACCGGATTTTTACCCAGAAGAGCGAACATGATGCCGCCCGCGATCATGGTCAGGACCACGGCCAGCACAGGCGTCGCGCCCTGCCAGAAGCGGCTGGGCGAGGGGCGTTTTTCAAGCCTCAGCATGTGGCAACCTGCGTGTTGGGGGTTGGGCAAAAGTTTTCGAAAACTTTTGCAAATTTCTTCGAAGAAATTTGCGTCCTAGTGGGCATGGTGCGCCACCTCCATGCCATGTGCGCCGCCCATCATCAGGCCGATCTCGTCGATGGTCAGCCCTGCCACGGGGCGGGGTTGGGTCAGGCGGCCTTCGTTCAGGGCGGCGAAGTTGTCGGCGATTTCCAGGAGTTCATCGAGGTCCTGGGAAATGACCACCACCGCAGCACCCGTGGCCGCGCGGTCAAGGATCGCTTGGCGGATCGCGGCGGCGGCGGCGGCGTCGACGCCCCATGTCGGCTGGTTGATGACGATGACGGTGGGCGCTTGCGACAGCTCGCGGCCCACGACGAATTTTTGCAGGTTGCCGCCGGACAGGGCGCGGGCGGCGACGTGGGTGCCGGGGGTGCGGACGTCGAAATCCTTGACGATGCCTTCGGCGAAGCTGCGCGTGGCGGGCCAGTCGATGAAGCCGTTCTTCACGAGGCCTTGGCGGGTCGCACCCGAGAGGAGGGCGTTTTCCACAAGGCTCATGTCCGGTGCCGCGGCGTGGCCCAGGCGTTCTTCGGGTGCGGCGACCAGCCCCGCGCGGCGGCGGTCGTTCGGGCCGAGGGCCGAGACATCCGCCCCGTCGATGGAGAGCGTGCCGGGTGCGGTGCGGAGTTCGCCGGAGAGGGCGAGGAGGAGTTCGTCCTGCCCGTTGCCCGCAACGCCCGCGATGCCGAGGACTTCGCCCTTGGCGACCGAAAAGCCGATGTTCTTGAGCGAGGTGCCGAAGGGGATGGGCGAGGCGACCGACAGGCCCGCCACCCTGAGCGCGACATCGCCCTTGGCCTTGGTCCCGCGTTCGGGGGGCGTCAGGGTCGCGCCGACCATGAGTTCGGCCATTTCCCGCGCCGAACGGTCGCGCGGGGTGCAGGTGGCGACCACCTTGCCACGGCGGAGGATCGTCGCCTCGTCACAAAGCGCGCGAATTTCTTCCAGCTTGTGGCTGATGTAAAGGATCGCGGTGCCTTCGGCGGACAACTGGCGCAGGGTTTTGAAGAGGATGTCCACCTCTTGCGGGGTGAGGACCGAGGTGGGTTCGTCCATGATCAGCAGTTTGGGGTCTTGCAGCAGGCAGCGGATGATCTCCACCCTCTGCCGTTCGCCCGCCGACAGGTCGCCCACCATGCGGTCGGGGTCGAGGGGGAGGCCGTATTCTTCCGACACCTTGCGGATGCGGCTGGCAAGGTCGCGGAGTTTGGGGGGGTTTTCCATGCCGAGGGCGACGTTTTCGGCCACGCTCAGCGCCTCGAACAGCGAGAAGTGCTGGAACACCATCGCGACGCCGCTGGCGCGGGCCTGGCGGGGTTCGTTCGGGGCATAGGCCGCCCCCGACAGGCGCATCGACCCGCTGTCGGGTTTGACAAGACCGTAGATCATCTTGACCAAGGTCGACTTGCCCGCGCCGTTTTCGCCGAGCAGGGCGTGGACCTCTCCGGCCTTGATCGAAAAGGACACGTCGCTGTTGGCGACCACGCCGGGATAGGCCTTGGTCACGCCCGAGACTGCGAGCAGTTCGGGTCTTGTGGTTTCCCCTGTCATCCCGCGTTCTCCTGTCGTGACGCGTTTGTCTTTTGGCTTAGAAGGACCGAGGCGACGCCGATGGCAATGGCCTGGGGATGTTTTCCCAAGGCAGGGTTGCCGATCGGGCAGTCGATGCGGGCGATGTGCGCAGGCGCGTGGCCGAGGGCGGCAAGGCGGGACCGGAAGCGCGCCCATTTGGTGGCCGACCCGATCAGCCCGCAGCGGGCGAAGCCGTGGGTCAGCAGGCGGTGGCAGAGGTCGAGGTCCAGCGCATGCGAGAAGGTGAGGATCAGGTGCTCGGCCTCGCGCGGTGCCTGCGGCACGGCGGCGGCGGGGTCGGGTGTGGCAAGGCGGGTGACATTGGCGGGGATCGCTTCGGGGAAGCGGTCTTCGGCCACATCGACCCATGTGATGTGCAGGTCGGGCAGCGGCGAGAGCACGTCGACAAGCGCACGGCCGACATGGCCCGCGCCCCAGATCCACAGGTGACGCGTGGGGCGGGCAAGCGGTTCGATCATCCAGCCTTGGGTCAGCGTCGGCGCGGGGGCGATGCCTTGGGCGCGGGCGCGGTCGAGGATGCGCTTGACCGCCAGCGGCATGGCGCGGCCATCGGTGGCGCGGGCGATCAGGCCCGCTTCGGGGGTGGGCAGGGTGGCGGCGTCGAAGATTTCGGTCAGCACCGTCACCGCCCCGCCGCAGCATTGGCCCAAGTTGGGGCCAAGTGCCGTGCGGTCGATGCGGGTGCCGCCTTGGGGCAGCAGGGCGCGGGCGCGCAGCGTCGCCTCATGCTCGAGCGCGCCGCCGCCGATGGTGCCGGACTGGCCGCCTTGCCAGACGAGCATGGCGGCCCCGTTTTCGCGGGGGGATGACCCGTCATGTGCTGCGATGACGACACGAGCGACGATGCCGTGGGTGTGGACGGCTTGCGTCAGGGCGGATAGGTCAAACATGGCCGCGCACCCGTTCGACGGCAGCGAGCACGCGTTCCGCCGTGGCGGGGGCGTCGAGTGCCGGATAGACTGACCCGTCCCCGCAGGCGGCAACGGCATCCGACAGGGCATAGAGCGCCGAGATGCCGAGCATGAAGGGCGGCTCGCCCACGGCTTTGGACTTGCCCACGGTGTCTTCGCGATTCCCCTTGCCCCAGAGCGCCACGTTGAAGATGCGCGGGCGGTCCGAGCAGGCGGGGATCTTGTAGGTGCTGGGCGCGTGGGTCGACAGCCGCCCCTTGGTGTCCCAGACCAGTTCCTCGGTCGTGAGCCAGCCTGCGCCTTGGACGTAAGCGCCTTCGATCTGGCCGATGTCGAGTGCGGGGTTCAGGCTCGCCCCGGTGTCATGCAGCAGGTCGGCGCGGAGGATGCGGTTTTCGCCCGTGAGGGTGTCGATCACCACCTCGGTCACGGCGGCGCCATAAGCGAAGTAGAGGAAGGGGCGGCCCTGCCCCTTGATCCGGTCCCATGTGATCTTGGGCGTGGCGTAGAAACCGGTCGAGGACAGCGAGACGCGGGCCTGATAGGCCCATGCGGCGACGCGGGCGAAATCGTATTCCTCGCCCGCGACGCGGACCATGCCGTCCTTGAACTTCACCGTGGCGGGTTTGACCTGATGCTTTTCGGCGATGAAGGCCGCCATGCGGTCGCGGATCGTCACCGCCGCCACCTGTGCCGCCATGCCGTTCAGGTCGGACCCGCTCGAGGCTGCGGTGGCCGAGGTGTTCGGCACCTTTGCCGTATCGGTCGCGGTAATCCGCACCGCGCCGGCATCCAGCCCGAAGACCCCCGCCGTGACCTGCGCGACCTTCTGGAACAGGCCTTGTCCCATCTCGGTCCCGCCGTGGTTCAGGGCGATGGAGCCGTCCTGATAGACATGCACCAAAGCGCCTGCCTGATTGAGGTGGGTGAGGGTAAAGGAAATCCCGAATTTCACCGGCGTCAGCGCGATGCCGCGTTTCAGGATCGGGCTTTTCGAGTTCCATTCGGCAAGCGCGGCGCGGCGGGCTTGGTAGTCCGAGGTCCGCTCAAGCTCGGCCACCAGCTCGTGGCCGATGAAATCCTCGACCGGCATCTGGTAGGGCGTGGTCTGCACCGCGCCATCGGGCGGCAGGGCGTGCGAGCCGACGGAAGCGGCGCGGCCACGGGACGTGAGGTCGGCAGCCGGTTCCTCTTTCACCTTTGCAGAAATACTCTCGGGGGGTGCGGGGGGCAGACGGCCCCCCGCGTTGTCCGCCATCGCGCGGTAGAAGTTCACGCGCCGCACCTGAAGCGGGTCGCGCTTCAGGGCGTGGGCGATGTGGTCCATCACCCGCTCGATGCCGATCATCCCTTGCGGGCCGCCGAAGCCGCGGAAGGCGGTGGCGCTGGTGGTGTTGGTGCGCAGGCGGTGGCTTTCGATGCGCACGGCGGGCAGGACGTAGGTGTTGTCGGCGTGCAGCATGGCGCGGTCGGCGACGGGAAGCGACAGGTCCATCGACCAGCCGCAGCGGAAGAGGTGGGTGAATTCCACCCCCGCCAGTTTGCCCGTATCGTCGAAGCCCGCGCGGTAGAGGATGCGCAGGTCGTGGCGCTTGCCGGTGACGACCATATCGTCGTCGCGGTCGTAGCGCATCTTGCAGGGCTTGCCCGTGGCGCGGGCGGCCACGGCGCAGGCGATGGCGAGCCAGTTGCCCTGACTTTCCTTGCCGCCGAAGCCGCCGCCCATGCGGCGCACCTCGACGCGCACGGCGCTCATCGGCAGGTGCAGGGCGTGGGCGACCTTGTGCTGGATTTCGGACGGGTGCTGCGTCGAAGAGTGGACGATCATATCCCCGCCATCTTGCGGCAGGCATGCGGCGACCTGGCCTTCGAGGTAGAAGTGTTCCTGACCCCCCACCTCGAACGACCCTTCGACCACATGCGCGGCACCGGCGATGGCGTGGGCGGTGTCGCCCTTGGTCCAGATGACGGGGCCGTTTTCGAAGCGGCTGTTGGCGGCGAGCGCCGCGTCGATGGTCAGAAGGGCGGGGAGGGGTTTGTAGCCGATCTTGCCCAGCCGTGCCGCCTTGCGGGCGGCGAGGTGGGAGGTGGCGATCACGAGGAAGACGGGTTGGCCGACGAAATGCACCTTGCCGGTGGCAAGAAGGGGTTCGTCGCCGAGCGAGGGGGAGCAGTCGGGGACTTCGTCGAAATCCTCTGCCGACAGGACCGCGACCACGCCTTCGGCGGCGCGGACGGCCGTAAGGTCGATGGCGGTGATTTCGGCATGGGCTTCGGTCGAGAGGCCGAAGGCGAGGTGGAGCGCACCTGCGGGAAGCGGGATGTCGTCGACGTAGCGGGCCTGACCCGTCACATGCAGGGGGGCCGCGTCATGGGGGAGGGATTTGCCGATGGTCATGCCTCCACCTCCAGCACCGAAACGGGGGTGCCGTTCAGGTCGTGGACATAACGCAGCATCATGTTCTGCGCGGCTTTCAGGCGATATGCGGCGCTGGCGCGCATGTCGGAAAGGGGGGTGAAATCTTGCGCCATCGCCTCTGCCGCCGCGGCGGCACTGGCTTCGGTCAGGGGTTGGCCGACAAGGGCCGCTTCGGCATTGGCGGCGCGTTTCGGGATGCCCGCCATGCCGCCAAAGGCGATGCGGGCTTCGGTCACGTGGCCATCGGTTACGGTCACGTTGAAGCAGCCGCAGACGGCCGAGATGTCCTGATCGAAGCGTTTCGACAGCTTGTAGCAGCGCAGGGCGGGGGCGGATTCGGGAAGCGAGAGGCCCGCCACGAATTCACCGGCCTGACGGTCCTGCTTGCGGTAGTCGAGGAAGAAGGATTCGAGCGGGATCGTCCGCATCCCGTCGCCCCGCCGCAGGTGGAGTTTTGCGCCCAGCGCGATCAGGGCGGGAGGTCCGTCGCCGATGGGCGAGCCGTTGGCGATGTTGCCGCCGATGGTGGCCGCGTTGCGGATCTGTTCCGAGGCATAGCGGCGGAAGAGTTCGGCAAGGCTTGGGTGGTGGGGTTCCAGTGCCTTGCGCAGGGTGGCGATGGTGACACCCGCGCCGATGTGGAACATGCCGCCCTGCCGTTCGATCTGTTGCAGGTCGGTGACGCCGTTGAGGAACGCCACGGGAGCGAGGTCGCGGAGCTGTTTCGTGACCCAGAGGCCGACGTCGGTTGCGCCCGCGATCAGGGTGGCCGTGGGGTTCTGGAGATACCAGTCGGCGAGGTCGTCACTGTTGGTCGGGCGGAAGAAGGGGGGGCTGTCTGCCCCCCTCGCCGCCTGCGGCGGCTCACCCCCCGAGGATATTTGGGGCAAGAGGAAGGAGGACAGGGCGGTGCGGTCTGCTTCCATCCATTCGGGAACAGGGGCGGATTCTGCGGCCTTTGCGGCGCGGATGATCGGGGCGTAGCCGGTGCAGCGGCAGAGGTTGCCGGCGAGCGTGTCGTCATGCGCCGCATCGCCATTCAGGTGGGCGGCGGCCATCGAGACGACGAAACCGGGGGTGCAGAAGCCGCATTGCGAGCCGTGGTGATCGACCATCGCCTGCTGGACCGGGTGCAGTTCGCCCTTGGGGCCGGAGATGCCCTCGACCGTGCGCACCGCCTTGCCGTGGAGTTGCGGCAGAAAGAGGATGCAGGCGTTCAGCGCACGGCTGCCGCCCGCATCCGTGACCATGACGGTGCAGGCGCCGCAGTCGCCTTCGTTGCAGCCTTCCTTGGTGCCTTTCAGCCCGCGCTCTTCGCGCAGCCAGTCGAGCAGAGTCCTTGTCGGCGCGATACCCGACAGCTGGACCGGCGTTCCGTTGAGGAGAAACGCGATCTCGGACATGTTCTAACCCGCCGCCTTCTCCCCGTTCGAGGCGTGATGCGTGGCCGCCCGATGCGGCGTAAAGCGGGCCACGCGCCCCATGCCCGTTTTCGGGCTGTTGTTATCCTAGCAGTGAAGCAAGCCAACCCGCCACATGGCAAGAACTTCCTTTCGGCTTTTCTTGGAAGCAGTTTCGTCCAACGCCGAAAGAAGGGGCGGGGTTTCCAGTCCGGCGGCACGCATATAGGCTGACCCCATGACGAACCCTGTGCGATTCATCCACCTGCGGGTGCATACGGAACATTCCCTGCTGGAAGGGGCGGTTCCGGTCAAGAAGCTGGTCAAGCTGGTGGCGGGGGCGGGGATGCCCGCGGTCGCCGTGACCGACACGAACAACATGTTCGCGGCACTGGAATTCTCGGTCACGGCCAAGGATGCGGGGGTGCAGCCCATCGTCGGCTGTCAGGTTTCGGTGGCCCATGATCCGGCGGCGGCGGGGGAAAAGCTGCGCCTGCCCGCGCCGGTCGTCCTGCTGGCACAGGACGAGACGGGGTATATGAACCTGATGAAGCTGAACTCGTGCCTTTATATCGACAAGGGCGGTCAGCTTAACCAGGTGACGGTCGAGGAGTTGGAGCGTCATTCGGCGGGGCTGATCTGCCTGACGGGCGGGTCGGATGGTCCGGTGGGGCGGCTGCTTGCGGGCGGGCAGGCGCCCAAGGCGCGGGCTTTCATGGAGCGGTTGGCGGGGATTTACGGCGACCGGCTTTACGTGGAATTGCAGCGCCATCCCGGCGAGGGCGGGCGTTTGCCGGAGGCCGAGGCGCTGACCGAGCGCGGTTTCGTCGAGATGGCCTACGAGATGCGTCTGCCGCTGGTGGCGACGAATGACGTCTATTTCCCGAAGTCCGAGATGTTCGAGGCGCATGACGCGCTGATCTGCATTGCCGAAAAGGCCTATGTCGACCAGAGCCAGCCGCGACGGCGCCTGACGCCGCAGCATTACCTGAAATCCGAAGCCGAGATGTGCGCGCTGTTCGCCGACCTGCCCGAGGCTTTGGAGAACACGGTCGAGATCGCCAAGCGTTGCGCCTTTGCCGCCTACAAGCGCAAGCCGATCTTGCCGAAATTCGCGGATGACGAGGTGCAGGAACTGCGCCGTCAGGCGAACGAGGGGTTGCAGGCGCGGCTTGCCGTCATCCCCCATGCGGCCACGCCCGAAGACTATCAGGCACGGCTCGATTTCGAGCTGGGCATCATCGAGAAGATGGGGTTTCCCGGCTACTTCCTGATCGTGTCCGACTTCATCAAATGGGCCAAGGATCACGGGATTCCGGTCGGGCCGGGGCGGGGTTCGGGGGCGGGGTCGCTTGTCGCCTATGCGCTGACGATCACCGACCTTGACCCGTTGCGCTATGCGCTGCTGTTCGAGCGGTTTTTGAACCCCGAGCGGGTTTCCATGCCCGACTTCGACATCGACTTCTGCATGGATCGCCGCGAGGAGGTGATCCAGTATGTGCAGGAACGCTATGGCCGCGACAAGGTGGGGCAGATCATCACATTCGGGGCCCTTCTGTCCAAGGCGGCGGTGCGCGATGTGGGGCGGGTGTTGCAGATGCCCTTTGGACAGGTGGACCGCCTGTCGAAGATGATCCCGCTGGAGGGGGTGAAGCCGGTTTCCATCACCAAGGCCTTGGCGGATGAGCCGCGTTTGCGCGAGGCGGCGAAGGAGGAGGTCGTGGGGCGGCTTCTGACCTATGCCGAGCAGATCGAGGGGCTTTACCGTAATGCCTCCACCCATGCCGCAGGCGTGGTGATCGGGGACCGGCCGCTGGACGAACTGGTGCCGCTCTATCAGGACCCCGCGTCCGACATGCCCGCCACCCAGTTCAACATGAAATGGGTGGAAGCGGCGGGGCTGGTGAAGTTCGACTTCCTTGGCCTCAAGACCCTGACGGTGATCCAGAACGCGCTCGACCTGCTCAAGCTGCGGGGGGTGACGCTGGACATCAGCCTGATCCCGCTGGACGACAAGCCGACCTACGAGCTTTACGCCGCGGCCAAGACGGTTGCGGTGTTTCAGGTGGAAAGCTCGGGGATGATGGATGCGCTGCGGCGCATGAAGCCCACCTGCATCGAGGATATCGTGGCCCTCGTGGCGCTGTATCGTCCCGGCCCGATGGAGAACATTCCGGTCTATTGCGAGGTCAAGAACGGGCAGCGCGACCTTGAATCGATCCATCCGACCATCGACCACATTCTGGCCGAGACGCAGGGCATCATCGTCTATCAGGAACAGGTGATGCAGATCGCGCAGGTCATGGGGGGGTATTCCCTTGGCGGGGCCGACCTGCTGCGCCGCGCGATGGGGAAGAAGATCGCCGAGGAGATGGCGAAGGAGCGCCCGAAGTTCATCGAAGGGGCCAAGGCGACCCACGGGATCGACGCGAAGAAGGCGGGCGAGGTGTTCGACCTGCTCGAGAAGTTCGCCAACTACGGCTTCAACAAGTCGCACGCGGCGGCCTATGCGGTCGTCAGCTACCAGACGGCCTATCTGAAAGCGAATTACCCCGTCGAATTCATGGCTGCCGTCATGAACTGCGATATCCACCTTACCGACAAGCTCGCGGTCTATAAGCGCGAGGTGGACAAGCTGGGGATCAAGACGGTTGCGCCTTGTGTCAACCGCTCGCTCGCGACGTTCACGGTGGTGGACGGTCAGGTCGTCTATGCGCTGGGCGCGTTGAAGAACGTGGGCGTCGATGCGATGCGGCTGATCGTGGAAGCGCGGGACGGGAAGCCCTTTGCCACGCTGTTCGATTTCGCGCGGCGGGTGGATTTGAAGCGCGTGGGCAAGCGGCCGCTGGAGATGCTGGCGCGGGCGGGGGCGTTCGACGCGCTGGACGCGAACCGCGCGCGGGTGTTCGAGGCGCTGGACGGGCTGGTCGCCTATTCCGCCGCGATCCACGAGGCGAAGGCGTCCAATCAGGTCTCGCTCTTCGGCGAGGCGGGGACGGATATTCCCGAGCCGCGGATTGCGGGCCGCGACGACTGGTTGCCGGTGGAGCGGCTGACGCAGGAGCATCAGGCCATCGGGTTCTACCTGTCGGGCCACCCGCTGGACGATTACATGCCGCCGCTGAAACGGCGGGGGGTGCTGACGCTGACGGAGTTGACCGCCAAGGCGGAACGGGGGCCGCAGGTGGCGAAGCTGGCGGGGTCGGTGTCGAGCCGGCAGGAGCGGAAATCGGCCAAGGGGAACCGCTTCGCCTTTGTCCAGCTTTCGGACCCGACGGGGCTGTATGAGGTGACGGTCTTCTCCGACACGCTGGAAGCGGCGCGGGACAATCTGGAACCCGGCAAGAACGTGGTGCTGACGGTGGAGGCGAACCTTGAGGGGGATACGCTGAAACTGCTGTGCCGTGCCGCGCAGCCGATTGATCAGGTGGCGGCGGAGGGCGGGGCTTCGGCGCTGCGCATCCATCTGAACAAGGCCGAGGCGGCGGCATCGGTCGCGGCGCTGTTCGCACGGGTCGAGGGGCGGAACCGCGCCCAGATCACCATTTGCGTGCCGGACGAGACGGGGCGCGAGATCGACCTGACCCTGCCGCAGCCCTATCCGGTCACGCCGCAGATCAAGGGCGCGATCAAGGCCATGTCGGGCGTGGTGCTGGTGGAGGAGGTCTGAGCGTTCAGAACAGCGCCTCGGCCATCAGCCGCAACTGGTTCCACATATCCGAGCCAAGGACGAAGCCGCGGGCGTTGGGGCCGATACGCAGGATATCCAGCAGGACGAAGACCCCCAAGAGCAGCCCGACCATCAGCACGACCATCCCGAGCATGCGGGACATGAATAGCATGGTTCGCATCGCAACTCCCCCAAGTGGACGCATTGCCAAACATTAACATAGTTTAAGGTTTTGCGATACCGCGCATCAGAAGAGCCAGCGGGCACCAAGCTTGGCGATTGTCACCGAAAGTATGATGCGGGTGACGTGGTGCAGGGTGACGAAGACGAGGCTCATCTGCAGCGAGAGGGCGATCAGGCTCATCTCGGCAAGGCCGCCGGGGGCGAAGGAGAGGAAGACGGCCGGGACGGGTTCGTCGACGAGCGGCGCGAGGGTCAGCGCGAAGGCAAAGGCGATGCAGAGCGCTGCCACCGCATTGACGGCGGCAAGGCGGAAGGCGCGCAGGAGCATCGCCCGCTCGGCCCCGACGAAGCGTGCGCCGAGGCCGCAACCGATGACGATCTGGGTCACGCCGACGAGCCATGCGGGCGGCACGCCGTGGACGATGCCGGTGGCATGGGCGGTGGCCGAGAACAGGATCGGGCCGGTCATGATCGCCGCCGGAAGGTGCAGCGCGCGGGCGGCGAAATAACCGAGGATGCCTGCGGCGTGGAGGATTGCCACCTCGGTCACGGTCAGCGGAAGGGCGGCGGCAGGCAGGGCCACGCCGCTGGCCGACCCGACCGCGCCGCCGTGCAGGACGGTGAAGATGATCGGGACGAAGACGATGGTGAAAATCAGCCGCAGGAATTGCAGCGCGGTCATGAGCCGGACATCGCCGCCCGCCTCTTCGCCCAGTTGGACGGTTTCGATCAGGCCGCCGGGGACGGAGCCGAAGAAGCTTTCGATCCGTGGCAGGCCGCCACGGCGGTAGATGAAATAGCCCGTCGCATGGCTGAGCGGCAGGAAGAGGAATAGCGCAAGGAGGCTAGGCCACCAGTCGGTGGCACCCGCCAGAACCGCAGGGGTGAAGGCCCCGCCGATGGCGACGCCGATCACCGGAACGAAGGCCATGCGCAGGCGCATCGGCAAGAGGATCGCGCGACCGAAGGGCCGCCAGCCCAGCGCGGCGGCCAATCCCGTGGTGACGAGCGAGCCGAGAAGAAGGGCAAGCGGCAGGTGCAGCAGCTTTGCCGCAAAGCCGCCCGCCGCACCAAGGGCAAGGGTCAGCAGCAGGGCGACGGGGTCGAAGCGGGGAGAGGCCGGTTTATCCGAGGTCACGCGACTGTTCCGTTGTGGCGTTTGCCGAAACCGCCCCCCACCCCATCCCTCCCCACGAGGGGGAGGGAGGCGCGCTTCCTGCGGGTTGGCCTCCTGACCTGAACGGGACGCATGTCGCTTACCAGTGCGGGGGCGGGACGTTGGCGGCGGGGGCTTCGCCTGCCATCTGTTCCCGCTCGGCCTCGCGTTCGCACAGAAGGTGGACGAGGCGGGTAAGGCGGTCAATCTCGCGCTGGTGGGCGGTGACGACGTCGGACAGGTCGTCCACCGCGCGGATCAGGTGGGAAAGGCGTTCCTCCATCGTGTCGTGACGGTCCATGCTGGCCCCTTTTTCCTTTGGCTGCGGTGCTTGCCGCGTCCTGCCCCTTCCGATACACGGGCGGCGAGAAAAAGCGAAGGTCCGACCGATGGCACAGGACAAGAACCCCCGCCGCCCCCGCGCCGAAACCCCGAAAGGGTTCCGCGACTATTTCGGTGCGGAAGTGACCGAGCGCAAGGCGATGCTCGACAAGGTGGCCGAGGTTTACCACCGCTACGGCTTCGATCCGCTGGAAACCAGCGCGGTCGAGACGGTCGAGGCGCTTGGCAAGTTCCTGCCCGATGTGGACCGCCCGAACGAGGGGGTGTTCGCATGGCAGGACGAGGACGCCGATTGGCTGGCGCTGCGCTATGACCTGACCGCCCCCTTGGCGCGGGTGGCGGCGCAGTATCGCAACGACCTGCCCTCGCCCTACCGCCGTTATGCGATGGGTCCGGTGTGGCGGAATGAAAAGCCGGGTCCGGGGCGGTTCCGGCAGTTCTACCAATGCGATGCCGATACGGTCGGTGCGCCGAGTGTCGCGGCGGATGCCGAGATTTGCGCGATGCTGTCGGATGCGCTGGAGACGGTCGGGATTCCGCGCGGCGACTATGTGGTGCGGGTGAACAACCGCAAGGTTTTGAACGGGGTGATGGAGGTTGCGGGCGTGCTCGACCCGTCGGACCCCGCGCGGTTCGAGGCCGAGCGCGGGATCGTGCTGCGCGCCATCGACAAGATCGACCGTCTTGGGGATACGGGCGTGCGTGCGCTGCTGGGCGAGGGTCGCCGCGACGAGAGCGGCGATTTCACCAAGGGTGCGGGGTTGTCGGGTGAACAGGCCGAGGTGGTGATGGGTTTCATGGCCGCCAAGCGTGACACGGGCGCTGCGACCGTGGCCGCGTTGCGTGGGCTGGTCGGGGCTTCCGTCATCGGCGGCGAAGGCGTGGCCGAGCTTGAGACGATTGCCGAATTGCTGGACCGTCAGGGATACGGGTCGGACCGCATCATCATCGACCCCGGTGTCGTGCGCGGGCTTGGCTATTACACGGGTCCGGTGTTCGAGGCGGAGCTGACCTTTGAAATCCTTGATGAAAAGGGACGCAAGCGGCAGTTCGGGTCGGTATCCGGTGGCGGGCGTTACGACGACCTCGTGAAACGCTTCACGGGGCAGTCGGTGCCCGCGACGGGGGTGTCGATCGGTGTGGACCGTCTGCTGGCCGCACTTCGTGCCAAGGGGCGCACGGGGGGCGAAGGCGCGGGGCCGGTGGTGGTGACGGTGATGGACCGTGACCGCATGGCCGATTACCTGTCGATGGTCGCCGATCTGCGCAATGCGGGGGTGCGGGCCGAGGTTTATCTGGGCAATCCGAAGAACTTCGGCAACCAGTTGAAATATGCCGACAAGCGCGGCTCTCCGGTCGCTGTGATCCAGGGCGGGAACGAGGCCGGGAAGGGTGTCGTGATCCTGAAGGACCTGATCCTTGGCGCGAAGATCGCCGAGAATGCGACGCTGGAAGAATGGAAGGACCGCCCCGCGCAGGTCGAGGTGCCGCGTGGGGAACTGGTCGCGGCGGTGCGGAAGATGCTGGGGCAATGACGACCAAGGCCGACATCCGCGCCGAGGCCGAGGCGCTCTTTGCCGCCTTCCGCGCGGCGGGGGCGGTGCCGGTCGAGGCCGATATCCTGCTGCCCGCCGAGACGCTGCTTGACCTTTATGGCGAGGATATCCGCGCCCGCGCTTACGTGACCAGTGACCCGCTGCGCGGCGAGATGATGTTGCGGCCCGATTTCACCGTTCCCGTGGTGCAGGCCCACATGGCCCACGGGGCGGACCCTGCCCGCTATTGCTATCTGGGCGAGGTGTTCCGCAAACAGGACCATCGCGGGCCAAGGGCGAACGAATATCTGCAAGTCGGCTTCGAGCTGTTCGACCGCGCCGCACCCGAAGCGGCGGATGCCGAGGTTTTCGCGCTGTTTCAGACCTTGCTGGCCCCCTTGGGGCTGCGCGCCGCGACGGGGGATATCGGCATCCTGATGGCCGCCGTGCGCGGTCTGTCCACCAGCGAGCGGCGCAAGCAGGCGCTGCTGCGGCATGTCTGGCGGCCCAAGCGGTTCCGCCAGTTGCTCGACCGTTTCGCGGGACGCGCACCGATGCCCGAGGCGCGGGCGCAACTGCTCGGGCGGCTGGCATCGGATACGCCCGAGGCGCTGATCGAGGCGGCGGGGACGTTCGTCGGCCTGCGCGCGCCCGAAGAGATCGCGGCGCGAGCGGCGGCGCTGATCGAGGATGCGGCGACCCCTGCCCTTGCGGCACCCGAGGCGGCGTTGCTTTACGACCTTCTGTCGCTGCAAGCCCCTGCGCGGGCGGCGCTGGCGCATCTGCGCGGGATCACCCCGATGCTGCCCGCCATCGCCCCTGCGGTGGACCGTTTCGCGGCACGGCTCGACGCGCTTCAGGCGCGGGGGATCGACACGGCCACCCTGCCCTTCGAGGCGAGCCACGGGCGCACCAGCCTCGAATATTACGACGGCTTCGTCTTCAGCTTCCACGCCGCCGATGCGGCACTGCCGCCCGTGGCCTCGGGCGGGCGCTATGACGCGCTGACGGGGGTGTTGGGACAGGGTCAGTCCATCCCTGCGGTGGGCGGCGTGATCCGGCCCGGCCTTGTCGCCCGCCTGAAAGGGGGTGCCGCATGATCAAGATCGGCGTGCCGTCCAAGGGGCGGCTGATGGAAAAGACCTTTGACTGGTTCGGGGAACGCGGCCTGACCATGCGGCGCACGGGGAACGAGCGGGAGTATTCCGGCACCGTGGACGGCGTCGAAGGGGTGGAGCTGGTGCTGCTCTCGGCGGGCGAGGTTCCGCGCGAACTCGCGGCGGGGCGCATCCATCTGGGGGTGACGGGAACCGACCTCGTGCGCGAGAAGCTGGCGGATTGGTCCGAGATCGTGGCCGAGGTGGCGCCGCTTGGTTTCGGCCATGCCGACCTTATCATCGCCGTGCCGAACGCATGGGTGGATGTGGATACGCTCGACGACCTCGACGCCGCCGCTGCCGCGTTTCGGGCCACGCATGGCTTCCGGCTGCGGATCGCCACGAAATACCACCGTCTGGTGCGCGATTTCCTGACCGCGAACGGGGTGGCGGATTACCAGTTGGTGGACAGTCAGGGCGCGACCGAAGGCACGGTCAAGAACCTGACCGCCGAGGCGATTGCCGACATCACCTCGAGCGGCGAGACGTTGCGGGCGAACCACCTGAAGATCCTGTCGGACTCGCTGGTTTTGAAATCCGAGGCGATGCTGTTCCGCTCGAAAGTCGCGGAGGATCCGGCGTTGCCGCATCTTTTGACGAAACTCGGCTTCTGACCTTCATCTGTTCTTAAATATCCCACGGGGGGCTGCGGGGGGTGTGAAACCCCCCGCTCCGACCGTTCAACCGCGCTTGCGACTGACCATCGCGACCCCCAGCCCCGCCAGCGCCATTCCGGCCCATGCGAGCGGCGGCATCGCCTCGCCCAGCATGGGCCATGCGAAAAGGGCCGAGAAGGCGGGGACGAGGTAGAACAGCGCCGAGACGCGGCTTACCTCGCCCGCGCGGATCATGGCGAGGAGGAGGGACATGGCGAGGATGGAATTGGCGAGGACGAGATAGGCGAGGGCGAAGGCGAATTCGGCGTTCCATGTCACATGCATGTCCTCGGTCATCCATGCGAAGGGCAGGCAGAAGGCCGCGCCCACGGCGTATTGGATCATGTTCGAGGTGACGGGGTGGTGACTGACGCCGAAGCGCTTTTCGTAAAGCGTGCCTGCGGTGATGCCCAAAAGGGCGAGCGCGGTGCAGGCGATGCCGAAGCCGCTTTCGGCGGCGACCCGGGACCGTGCAAGGATCACCACGACCGCCCCCGCAAGACCGAGCGCGAGGCCGAGCCATGCAAGGCGGTTGACCGTCTCGCCTATGAGGCGCGGGGCGACGAGGGCGACGAGGATCGGTTGCAGGCAGACGATGATCGCGACCCCGCCCGCCGAAACGCCGGATTTGAAGGCGACGTAGCAGAGGCCGAAGTAGACGACCTGTATCAGGAAGCCGACGAAGCCCACGTCGAACCACGCGCGGGCGGTTTTCGGCAAGGGCGGGCGCAGGATCAGCGCGAAAGGGGCAAGGACCGCAAGCACGCAGACATAGCGCAGCGCCAGAAGCGTGATGGGTGCGGTGTGCTGCAAGCCCAGTTTCGCCACGCCGAAACCGGCGGACCAGAGGATGAGGAACACGGACGGGGCGGCGACAAGCCAGAGCGGGCGCTGGGACATGGGGCGAGAGTGGCGCAAGGTGCCGCGGGGCGGTTGTCCGTTTGCGACCTCGGGGCTACGCCCGACGATTTTTCTGCGAAAGAGCGGGGGCGGCGGCGGCCTTGAAAGGGGTGGTCAGGGTGGAGACGCGCCCGGACCCGGCGTTTCCGGCGGATCGGCAATGACATAGAAGTCCGCGCCGAACAGGGATTGCAGCGCTTGCAGCAGTTTTTCATGGTCGGCGCGTTCGTCCGCAACCACAGCCACCACATCACGGGCCTGCGACGGTTCGGTGAAAAGCGTCACCGCAGTCTCGCCTGCGAAGCCGTAGAGCACGATCTCGCGGAAGTCGTCACCCAGTCGGCCAAACCGCTCTGCCGTCGTTCCCTTGGGAATTCGGCCCGACAGAAACCGCGTCAGGTCAACGAAACGGCAATGGAAATGGCCGATCTGGGTGCCGCGTCCGCTGGGCCAGAGATTGCGCGGTTGCGCTTCGGCGAACTTGATCGGTGAAATCCGTCTTTGCTTCTGGACCCGCCGCTTCGGCTTGGCAGAGGCTTTGACCATGAACCGTGCCACGAACTCCGGCATCACACCACCTCGACAGCAATCAATACGACGCCCGACAGTTCGGGGTGGTCCTGCACGCCGGGATCACCTTCGCACCAGATTGCGCCGCGCCCTGCGGGAAAATTGCGCTCGCGGCCCGGGGGGATTTCCGTCACGAAGCTGTAGCCGGTTTCGCCCTTTGGCAGCGGCCCAAGATAGGCTTTCACCGCCGGTTCTGCATTTCCCTGATTCATGCGCGGCGACTTTCCCCAAAGCTGGCCTGTGCGGACGACCTCGGATTTTTCCTGCGCTCCGGCAAGTCGGTGGTAGACGGGGCGATGAGAGACGGGGCGGGGATCGGTCGGCGGCACGGGAACACTCGGAACACAACTGGCCCAAGGTTACGCGACTGTCGCCGAAAGTCAAAGCTTGGCTCAGCGCAGACCGATTTCCGCCAGTGCCTGCGCCAGTGACGGGGGCAGCGCCTCTTCGCGTTCGCGGCCTTTGGGCAGGTCGCGGGGGCTTTCGGCGGGGTCGAGGTAGCGCCAACCCTGGAAGGGGCGGCGGGTGGCGGGTTCGGTGCGGATCACCTCGGCATCCAGCACGAGGGCGCAGCGGAGGATGCCGTCGCTGCCTTCGACCTTTTCAAGGCTTACGATGCGTTGGCGGGCGAGGATGACGCCCTTGATCACCCAGAAGAGCGAACCGCCTGCCAGAACCTCGGCCTCGCGTTTGGGCCACATGCGGGTGACGTGGATGGCGCGGCCTTTGGGCCAGATATGGGCGTGGCTTTCCTGCCATTGGGTCAGGTCTTCGACCGAATCCGCGCCGACGCAGAGTTTCAGGATGTTGACGAATCCGGCCATGATCTTCCCCGTTCAGGGCGCGTATCCTAAACCGTTGGTTAACGGCGACAAGGCCATCCGGCGGCTTTAACGGGCTTTGACCTTCCTGCCTTGTGGGCCTATCTTGTGTCCTTCGTCAAAGAACACCCAATACAAGGACTTTTCCATGTCTCGATTCGCCGCCCCCATCGCCGAGCAAATCTGGGATATGAAGTATCGGCTCAAGGCGGCGGATGGCACGGCGATCGACGGGTCGGTCGAGGATACGTGGCGGCGGATCGCGCGGTCCTTGGCCGAGGTGGAAAAGAACCCCGCCGAATGGGAAGAGAAATTTTACGGCGCGCTCGAGGGGTTCAAATATCTGCCTGCGGGGCGGATCACGGCGGGGGCGGGCACGGGGCGGTCGGTCACGCTGTTCAACTGCTTTGTCATGGGGACGGTGCCGGACAACATGGGCGGCATCTTCGACGCGCTGAAAGAGGCCGCGCTGACGATGCAGCAGGGCGGCGGGATCGGGTATGACTTTTCCACCATCCGCCCGCGCGGGGCCGAGGTGAAGGGGGTTGCCGCCGATGCGTCCGGCCCGCTGTCATTCATGGATGTGTGGGACGCGATGTGCCGCACGATCATGTCGGCCGGATCGCGGCGCGGCGCGATGATGGCGACGATGCGTTGCGACCATCCTGACGTGGAAGCCTTTATCGAGGCGAAGAAAGACCCCGCACGTCTGCGGATGTTCAACCTTTCGGTTCTGGTGACGGACCCGTTCATGGACGCGGTCAAGGCGGACGGGGCCTGGGAGCTGGTCTTCGACGGCAAGGTCTACAAGACGGTGCAGGCGCGTGATCTGTGGAACAAGATCATGCGCAACACCTATGATTTCGCGGAACCGGGGGTGATCTTCATCGACCGGATCAATGCGATGAACAACCTTGCCTATTGCGAGACGATTGCCGCGACGAACCCCTGCGGCGAGCAGCCCTTGCCGCCCTATGGGGCGTGCCTGCTCGGGTCGATCAACATGGCGACGCTGGTGAAGGATGCCTTCACGCCGAAGGCCAAGGTGGATGTGGCGGCGCTGGACGATCTGGTGCGGCTGGCCGTGCGGATGATGGACAATGTGGTCGATGCAAGCCGCTTCCCCCTGCCCGAGCAGGCCGAGGAGGCGCGGCTGAAGCGGCGGATCGGGCTGGGTGTCACGGGGCTTGCCGATGCGCTGCTGATGGTCGGCCTGCGCTATGGCTCGGTCGAGGCGGCAGAGGCCACGGAAGCGTGGATGAAGGCGATTGCGCGGGCGTCGTATCTCGCGTCGGTGGACCTTGCCAAGGAGAAGGGCGCTTTCCCGCTGTTCGATGCCGAGAAGTATCTGGCTTCGGGGTCGCTGCGGCATATGGATGCCGATGTGAAGGCGGCGATTGCCAAGCATGGCATCCGCAACGCGCTGCTGACGTCGATCGCGCCGACGGGGACGATCAGCCTTTATGCGGGCAACGTGTCGTCGGGGATCGAGCCGGTCTTTGCCTATGCCTATACGCGCAAGGTTCTGCAAAAGGACGGGTCGCGGACCGAAGAAGAGGTTGTCGATTACGCCGTGCGCCTGTGGCGGGAAAAGAACGGCGACGGGCCGTTGCCGGATTATTTCGTGAACGCGCAGACGCTGCCGCCGCTGGACCACGTGCGGATGCAGGCGGCGGCGCAGAAGTGGATCGACAGTTCCATTTCCAAGACGATCAACTGCCCCGAGGACATCAGCTTCGACGATTTCAAGGAGGTCTACATGGCCGCCTGGGATCAGGGCTGCAAAGGTTGCACGACCTATCGGCCCAATGATGTGACGGGGTCGGTGCTGTCGGTTTCGGAGACGTCGGACAAGACCCCGTCGGAAGCGCCGGCGCAGGTGAAGGCGCAGGCCGAGGGGGGCGAGGTGGTTTACCTTTCGGAACCGCTCGACCGTCCGGCGGCGCTTGAGGGGGCGACCTACAAGCTGAAATGGCCGGGGTCGGAGCATGCGCTTTACATCACGGTGAACGATGTGGTGATCGCGGGGCA
Organism: Paracoccaceae bacterium; assembly: GCA_027489375.1. GTDB lineage: Bacteria > Pseudomonadota > Alphaproteobacteria > Rhodobacterales > Rhodobacteraceae > Paragemmobacter. Next base: position 442,861 of record JAIXZW010000013.1, read on the forward strand.
TCGGCGGCCGTTCGAGGTGTTCATCAACTCGAAGAACATGGAGCATTTCGCCTGGACCGTGGCGCTGACGCGGATGATTTCGGCGGTGTTCCGGCGCGGGGGGGATATCTCGTTCGTGGTGGAGGAGTTGAAAGCCGTGTTCGACCCGCGCGGCGGGGCGTGGATGGAGGGGCGTTACATCCCGTCGATCCTTGCGGCCATCGGGGGGGTGATCGAACGGCATCTGATCGCGATCGGCTTCATCGCGGGCGAGGGGCTGGGGCTGAAATCGGACCCGCAGGCCGAGGTCGTGGCCATCGGCGCGCCGAAGGGCAAGTCCTGTTCAAGCTGCGGCAGCTACGAGATGCGGATGGTCGAGGGGTGTATGACCTGCGCCTCGTGCGGCTATTCGAAGTGCGGCTGAGGTCTGGCCCCGCGGCCGGCGGACATGCCGCCGGTCGCTTGCGGCAGGATCAGGCGTAGATGTAGCCGCCCGAGACGATGATGTTTTCACCCGTCATATAGGTGTTCTTCGGCCCGCCCGCCATGAGCACCCATTCCGCGATTTCGGCGGGAAGCGCGCCGCGGCCGAGCGGGCTTGCCTTGGCGAGTTCGTCGAGGAAGCCCGCGGCCCGTGCCTTTTCGGTCGCCATTCCGGCCGGCGCGACAGAGTTCACCAGAATTCCGTCGGGGGCGACATGGTCGGCGACCGATTTCGTCAGGCTGACCACGGCGGCTTTGGTTGCGGCGTAGTGGATGTTGTTCGGATGGGCCTTGAAGGCGTCGACCGAGGTGATGTTCACGATCCGGCCACGGATGTGGTTCACGGGGGCAAGGCCGCGCATATGGGCGATTGCGGCGACCATCATGTGATAGGTGCCCTTGATGTTGACCGCGTTGGACAGATCCCAGTCTTCGTCGGTGACGCCGAGCGTGGGGCGGCGGGGGTAGATGGCGGCGCTGTTGACCAGCGTATCGACGCGGCCCAGTGCGGCGGCCACCGCGTCGAAGGCGGCGTGGGATGCGGGGGCGGTGCGGATGTCGCAGGCGGCGGAGGCGGTCTTCAACCCCTTGGCCCTTGCGCCGGCAAGCGCGGCATCGGCTGCGGCGGCGTCGATGTCGATGATGCCGATGCCCGATGCTCCGGCGGTGACGGCCATATCCGCCAGAAGCGCGCCAAGTCCGGCTCCGCCGCCGACGATTACGACGTTCAGGTTCTGCATGGCGATCTCACTTCAGCGCAATGGGGGGGACGGGGCGGGTCGGCACGATATCGAGCCGCGCCACATCGGCGCGGGGCGGCAGGCGAAGCACGGCAAGCAGCGCCTCGGCGATATCGGAAGGTTGCAGGGCGGCTCCGTCCCGATACATCGCCTGCCGCGCCGCATCGCTGAGGACGGCTTCGTAAAGCCCGGTTTCGACGCGGCCGGGGACGAGTTCGGTGACGCGCAGTCCGTGGGCCGACACCTCGGCCCGCAGGCTGGCCGCGAAGGCGGAGATGGCGGCCTTGGTCGCGCCGTAGACGGCGAAGTTGGCGCTTGGCGCGTGGCCTGCGGTCGAACCGGTAAAGACGATGTGCCCCGACCCCCGCGCCGTCATCTGCGGCAGGACGAGACGTGTGAGGACAAGGACGCTTTGCAGATTGGTCGCAAGGGTCCGGTCAGTGGCGGCATCGTCCGAGTGTTCGAACGGGCCGGGCGGCGGCATGATGCCCGCGTTGTTCACCAGCACATCCACGCGTTGCCCTTGCAGCGCTGCCGTCAGGGAGGCGCGGTCGGACAGGTCGAGGCAGAGCGTTTGCAGACCTGTCGCGGCGGCCGAGAGGGCGTTCAGCGCGTCACGGTTGCGACCGACTGCCGTGACGGCGTAGCCCGCGCCATGCAGGGCCAGCGCGATGGCGCGACCGATCCCGCTGGTGGCTCCGGTGACGAGGGCGTGGGTCATGGTTGCGGCGGGCTCCATCTTTCAGATCACGGCCTTTTCCAGAAAGGGACGGTTCTCGACGATGCGTTCGTAACCCACTTCGGTCAGGTCGAGCGTGCGGTAGCCGCCGTAGGTGATCAGCTCCGACACCCCGCGCCCCGCCGCCGGACCCTGTTGCAGGCCGTGCCCCGAGAATCCGTTGGCGAAGAGGAAGTTCGTCACCTCGGGATGGCGACCGACGATCAGGTTGTGGTCGAGCGCGTTGAAGTCGTAATGGCCCGCCCATTGGTTGACCACCTTGATCGCTTCGAAATTCGCGGAGCGTTCGGCGAGCATCGGCCAGACGGCGTTTTCGAATTCGTCGTATCGGGGTTCGAAATCGTCCCAGTCGACGGCAGGGTCGTCCACAGGGGCGGCGCCCGACAGGAAGTAGCGGCCTTCGGGGCGACAAAAGACGCCGCTCGGGTCGATCATCAGGGGAAGCCGCCCGCCGTTGACCGTGGCGCTGCCTTCGGGCGTCTTGGCGCAGTCGAAGACGAAGAGCGTGCGTTTGCGCGGCTCTACCGGCACGTCCAGCCCCGCCATGCGTGCGGTCAGGGCCGCCCGCGGACCCGAGGCGTTGACCACCGTTCCCGCCCCGATCACCGCGCCGGATTTCAACGTGACCGAGGTGACGGAATTTCCCGACCGCCCGATGGCGACGACCTCGTCCGTCAGGTAATCCGCGCCGAGTTCGCGTGCCTTGGCCTTGAAGCCGTTCATCAGGCCGGTGTTGGAAAACCACCCCTCGCCCGATCGTCCGTACGAGGCGAGGCGGATGTCGTCCACCCGCAGGTGCGGAAAGGCGCGGGCGAGGTCTTCCTGATCCCACAGCACGACATCCGCGCCGCAGGCGATCTGGACCGCGTGGTTTTCGCGCAGGGTCTGTTCCTGTTCCGCCGTGTTGGCGAGAAAGAGATAACCGCCCTGATGGAAGTTGAGGTCGGGCGGCGCGTCACCCGCCACCTGCATCCTGCCGGCGAAATCCTTGATGAAGGCAGAACCGAACTGGCTGATGCGGACGTTGATCGGGTTGGAGAACTGGACCCGGATCGAAGAGGAGGAGAGCGAGGTGGAAGCGAAGCGGTAAGTCGGGTCGCGTTCCACCACGAGGACGCTTCCCCGGAAATCGGGGTTCGCCTTGAGGAAATAGGCCACGGCAGAGCCGATGACCGCCCCGCCGACGATGACCACGTCATACTGCGTCTTCATTTGCCGTCCCCGTCATCCGGATGGCCGAGATCGACGAACCAGCCGCCGAGGTGCTGCACCGCTGGCGCTTTGGCGTCGGGCACGGGTGTCTTCGCCTCGAGCGCGGCGCGGAAGGGTTCGGTGGTGTCTTGCGGCACGTAGCCCAGATGCCCGGCCAAGCGGTTGTCGACCGGCTTCACCGCATTGTCGGAGAGTCCGAAGGACAGCGTGAAGCCCACGCGGGGCGCGGTCAGGGCTGCGGTGACGAGGCGGTTGCAATCGTCGAACGACAGCCACGACCAGAGCATCCGGCGGTCCGCCGGTTCGGGGAAGGAGGAGAAGATGCGCAGTGCAGCCGTCTCGATGCCGAATTTGTCCCAGTAAAGGCGGCCAAGGTCTTCGACGAAGCATTTCGACAGGCCGTAAAGCCCGTCGGGCCGGTGCGGGGCGTTGGCGTCGATCCCGTCCTCGAGCCGGTGGTAGCCGATGGCGTGGACCGAGCTTGCATAGACCACCCTCCGCACGCCGTGTTTCCGTGCGGCTTCGTAGATGTGGTAGCTGCCGCGGATATTGGCGTCGAGGATGTCTTGCCAAGGACGCTCCAGCGGGACGCCGCCGAAGTGGACGATGGCATCGACGCCATCGACCGCCCGCAACACCGCGGCTTCGTCGGCGAGGTCGAATGTGACCTGCTCCTCGTGGGGGGCGAGGTCGGTGACGGGCACCACATCGGCCAGACGCAGCCGGTTGGCCAAGGGGGCGAGGCCACGGCGGAGCTGCGTTCCAAGCCGCCCTGCGGCGCCGGTCAGAAGGATCGTGTCATAGGGTCTGGTCATTTCGCCTCCGTCAGGGCGGCAACGGCGCGCGCGATGCGGGCAATCGCCTCGGTCAGCACGGCGTCGGAAGTGGCGGTGGAGATGCGGAAGAAGGGCGACAGGCCGTAGGCCGATCCGGGAACCGAGGAGACGTGCCCTTCGGCCAAAAGGTAATTGGCGACCGCGACATCATCGGTCAGCACATCGCCCTTGGGGGTGCGTTTGCCGATGAGTCCGGCGCAGCCGATATAGGCGTAGAACGCGCCTTCGGGCGGGGGCAAGGTCAGGCCGTCGATCCCCGCAACACCCGCGACGACGAGGTTGCGACGACGTTCGAAAGCGGCGCGGAAGGCGGGGATGCAGTCTTGCGGACCCGTCAGGGCGGCCAGCGCCGCCGCCTGCATCGGAGCCGCGACCGAGGTGACGGACTGGCTTTGCACGGTGTTCATCGCCTTGACCAGCGGGGCGGGGCCAGCCGCATAGCCGACGCGCCAGCCCGTCATGGCATAGGCTTTGGCGACCCCGTTCACGATCAGCGTCCGATCCCTGAGCGCGGGGCAGGCCTTGCCGAAGCTGGTGAATTCCCGCCCGTCGAAGAGGATGTGTTCGTAGATCTCGTCCGACAGGACCAGAACCTGCGGGTGCTTTTCCAGCACCGCGCCCAGCGCCTGCAATTCGGACAACGAATAGACAGCGCCCGAAGGATTGCCCGGCATGTTCAGGAACAGCCATTTCGTGCGCGGGGTGATCGCGGCTTCGAGCACGGCGGGCGTCAGGCGAAAACCGTCTGCGGCGGTGCAGACGGGGGTGACGGGCACGCCGCCAAGAAGTTTCACCATCTCGGGGTAGCTGACGAAATAGGGGGCGGGGAGGATCGCCTCGTCCCCGTCGTCCAGCGTGGCCATGAGGGCATTGAAGATGATCTGCTTGGCCCCGTTCGCGACGACGATGTCGTCGGGTCCATAGTCCAGGCCATTCTCGCGCCGGAACTTTTCGGCCACCGCGGCGCGGAGCGCGGGTGTGCCTGCCGCTGCGGTGTAAAGCGTCTCGCCGCGCAACGCGGCGGCGTGGGCGGCTTCGGCGACATGCGGGGGCGTGGGGAAATCCGGCTCGCCAAGGCCGAGGTCGATCACATCCACCCCCGTCGCCCGAAGCGCCTTGGCCGCCATCGAGGCCGCCATCGACGCCGAAGGTTTCACCGCCGACAGACGGCTTGCGACATAGCTCATTCCAAATCCCCGTTCACATAGCCCTTGGCCAGATCATTTGTCCGCGCGTCCGCATCCCGCAACGCAGGATCGCCGTATCCGCCGCCGCCGGGAAGATGCAGCACCAGACGCCGCCCGTCCGGCACGTGCTGCCAGCCCTTTGGTTTGAGCGGCGTCCCGTCGTCGAGCATGGCGACACCCGCAGCGCCCGCCTTGCCGCCGTTGCGCCCCTGCGCCGCGTGGCGCGTGCGGTCGAACATGGCGGAAAAGTCGAATTCATGGCCCGCGGCGGGTTCGATCTCGATCACCTGACCGAGACCGCCGCGATACTGCCCGTCACCCCCCGAGCCGGGGCGCAGTTCCTTGCGCCAGATCACCACGGGGCCGGTGTGTTCCGTCGCCTCGATCGGCATGGTCATGACGCCCGAGGGGAAGGCGGTCGCGGAAAGCCCGTCCTGTTCCGGACGCGCGCCCATCCCGCCCGAGTTGAACATGAGGATTTCAGCCCGCCGTCCTGTGCCGCCAGCGACGGGGCGGACCGACATGTGGATGTTCCAGAGCGCCCCTGCCCCTTCGGCAAGGATGCGGCCGGGCAAAGCCTGCGCCAAGGCGCCGAGCACGAGGTCGGGGACCATATGGCCGAAGACATGCCGCAGGCTGACCGGCGCGGGGCGCGGGGCGTTGAGGATGTTCTCGGGGCTGGACACCGTGAAGGGTTCGAGCGAGGCCCAGTTGTTCGGGATGTCGGGGGCCACCACGCATTTCATCGCATAGCAGGCATAGGCCTTGGTGTAGATGATCGGCACGTTGATGCCCCAGCGGCTGACGCCATCGGTCCCGCCGAAATCGACGTTCACCGTATCGCCCCGCGTTTCCACGGTGGCGACGAGCGTTACGGGCTGGTCATAGCCATCGGTTTCCAGCCGGTTGGTCCAGACCCCCTTTGGCAGCGCCGCGATACGGTCGAGCGTTGCCGCCCGCGTGCGCGAGAAGATGAATTCGCCAAGATCGTCGAGCGTGTCTAGCCCGATCTCCTCCATCATCGCAACGAGGCGGTTGTGGCCCACATCGTTGCAGGCGGCGAGCGAGTAGAAATCGCCCACGACCTGATTTGCCTCGCGCACGTTCGCGCGCAGCATGCGGACGAGATCGGCGTTCACGCGGCCGCGTTCGGCGAATTTCATGATCGGGATCTGGATGCCCTCTTCGTAGACGGATTTGCCATCCGCCCCGAAACCGCGCCCGCCCACATCGACCACATGCGCGGTGCAGGCGAAAAAGCCGACAAGCGTATCGCCCTTGAAGCTGGGGGATACCATCGTGATGTCGTGCAGGTGCCCCGTGCCCTTCCACGGATCGTTGGTGACATAGGTGTCACCGGCAAACATGTTGTCGCGCCCGATTTCGGCGATGAAGTGCAGCACGGCTTCGGCCATCGTGTTCACATGGCCCGGCGTGCCCGTCACCGCCTGCGCCAGCATCCGGCCCGCAGGATCGAAGACGCCCGCCGACAGGTCGCCCGCCTCGCGCACGCTGGTGGAAAACGCGGTGCGCAGCAGCGTCATCGCCTGTTCCTCGACCACCGAAATGAGGCGGTTCCACATCACCTGCATGTGGATTTCGCGGGTCTGGCCAAGGGTCCGGTCGGTCATCGTGCGGTCTCCTTGCGCAGCATCAGAAGCGATCCGTCGGTTTGCATCACCACGTCGAAGGGCGCGGTCACGACGGTCGAGGTTTCGCGCTCGACGATCACCGCCGGTCCCGCCACGCGGTCGCCCGCGACAAGGCTTTCGCGCGTGACGATGCCGGTCGGAAGGGTGCGGGCCGAGGAGGGGTCGAAGACCGCCCGCGTGACCTGCGCCGCGACGGTGCGCCGGCCTTCGGTCAGGGTTGCCGGCTCGGGCGCGGGGCGTTCGTCGGCGGCTTTGACCGAAAGCGTCACGATCTCGATTTCCAGCCCGGACAGACCGTCGATCGCCCGTCCGAAGAAGCGGGCATAAGCGTCGAGGAAGCGCGTGCGGATCAGGTCGATATCATCGGCGGCAAAGGGGCGGTCGGGCAGAGGGACGGGGATTTCCCAGCCCTGACCGCGATAGCGCATGAAGGCCGTGATCTCGCAGAGGATCGCGCCGTGCGTGCCTTGGCGGACGAAGCCTTCGGCACTGGCCCTCAGACCGGCGACAAGCGCGTTCATCGCCTCCGCGTCGAAGGAGGACAGCCCGACGATGCGCGAGGCGAGGGATTCATATCCGAACGGCGCCTTGAGAAAGCCGATGGCAGAGCCGACACCCGCGCCGGACGGGATAAGGCAGCGGTCAATGCCCAGCTTTTCGCAAAGCCGCGCCGCGTGCAGCGGGGCTGCGCCGCCAAAAGCGACCATGATGTTGTCCGAGATGTTCTTGCCGTTTTCCACCGCGTGGACGCGGGCCGCATTGGCCATGTTCTCGTCCACGACCTCGCCGATCCCGAAAGCTGCGGCCTCTGTGTCGAGCGAGAGGCGGTCGCCCACGTCGCGGCGGATCGCGGATTGCGCGGCCGTCACCGAGAGCTTGATCGCGCCGCCGGCGAAGTTGTCGGGGTCGAGTTTGCCGAGCACGAGATCGGAGTCGGTGATCGCGGGACGCAAGCCGCCGCGCTGGTAGCAGGCAGGGCCGGGTTCGGAGGCGGCGCTCTCCGGCCCCGTCTGTATCCGCCCCATCGCATCGACCCAGGCGATGGATCCGCCACCCGCGCCGATTTCGATCATCTCGATCACGGGAATGGAAATCGGCATTCCCGAGCCTTTGGCGAAGCGCGTGGTGCGGGCGACTTCGAAAGAGCGGGCGGTTTTTGGGGCGAAATCCTCGATCAGGCAGATCTTGGCGGTGGTGCCGCCCATGTCGTAGCTGACGACCTTTTGCAGTCCGAAGCGCCGTGCCACGTCGGCGGCGAAGATCGCGCCGCCTGCGGGGCCGCTTTCCACCAGCCGGACGGGGAATTCGGCAGCGGTTTCGACCGAAACCAGCCCGCCGCCGGAATGGATCATGAAGACGGGACAGGCCGCGCCCCGTTCGGCAAGCCGCACCTGAAGCCGGTCGAGGTAGCTTGCCATCTGCGGGCGGACATAGGCGTTGGCGCAGACCGTGTTGAACCGTTCGAATTCGCGCATTTGCGGCGAGACTTCGGACGAGATCGAAACCGGCACATCGACCCGCGCCGAGATGATGGCACGGGCGCGCCGTTCGTGATCGGGGTTGAGGTAGGAATGGATGAAGCCGATGGCGACCGCGCCATAGCCGCCCGCCGCGATGCGGTCTGCGATGGCGTGAAGGCCCGCCTCGTCCAGAGGTGCGAGTTCGTTGCCCTGCGCGCCGATGCGGCCCGCGACGGTGAAACGGTCCTCGCGCGGGACGAGCGGGGCGGGAAGGGTCAGGTTGAGGTCATATTGGTCGAAGCGGCTTTCGGTCCGCATCTCGATCACGTCGCGGAACCCTTCGGTCGTCACGAAAGCGGTCCGCGCTCCGCGCCGTTCGATCAGCGCATTGGTGGCAAGGGTGGTGCCGTGGATGACGATGTCGAGGTCGCCGTAGCCAAGCGCCGCTTCGGACAGCACGATATCCATGCCGTCGAGGATCGCCTGTTCGGGGGCGGTGTAATTGGTCAGAACCTTGGTCGAGAACATCCTGCCGCGACAGTCGAGCGCGATGTCGGTGAAGGTGCCGCCGATATCGGCGCCCAGTCTGATGGAAGAGGTCATCGTCCGTCTTTCTTCGCAAGCGCCGCCGCACGGATCTGGCTGAGTGTCATGCGCGGGGTCAGCGCCTCGGCCGAGATGTCGAGGTCGAGCACCGCACCCGTCTCCGATGCCATCGCACGGGCAAAGGCGGCAGGGAAATCCTGCGTGGTCGCGACACGTTCGGCATGGAAGCCGTAGGCGCGTGCAAGGGCGACGAAATCGGGGTTGACCATATCGGTGCCGGAGACGCGCACGGGATATTCCCGTTCCTGATGGGCGCGGATGGTGCCGTAGATGCCGTTGTTCAGGATCAGGACGATGGGTTGCGCTCCATATTGCAGCGCGGTCGCCAATTCCTGGCAGTTCATCTGGAAGTCGCCGTCCCCGGCGAAGCAGACCACCGTCCGCGCCGGATCGGCGATCTTGGCGGCTATCGCGGCGGGCAGGCCGTAGCCCATCGCCCCCGATTGCGGGGCGAGCAGCCGCGCCTTGGGGCCGAATTTGTAGAACTTGTTGGGCCAGACGGTGAAGTTCCCCGCGCCGTTCGTCAGGATCGCATCCTCGGGCAGGACATCGCGCAGATGCGCCGTCGCCACCCCCATGTCGACGGGAGAGGGCAACGGGCCGAGGTCGAAGCCCGCCTCCCAATCGGCGCGCGCCCTGGCCCGCCAGTCGGCCCATGCGCCCGATACCGGCAGAAGCGCTGCGGCAAAAGCATTCGGTCCCGCATGGATGCCAAGCGCGGGCTGGTAGATCTTGCCGATCTCGCGGTCGGAACCGTGGACGTGGATCAGCACCTGTTGCGGCACCGGCACGGAGAGGAGGGTATAGCCATCGGTCGTCATCTCGCCGAAGCGGACGTTGATGGCGAGGATCACATCCGCCTGCGTCAGAAGGCGCTTGACGTTGGCGGGCATGCCCACCCCCGCTTCGCCGGAATAGACGGGGGAATGGTTGTCGAACTGGTCCTGATAGCGGAAGGCGGCGATGACGGGGATGTCGCTGGCTTCGGCAAAGCTTTGCAGCGCGGCCTGTCCCGCTTCGGTCCAGTTGCAGCCGCCCATCAGGATCAGCGGCCGCTTCGCCGCGGCAAGCAGCGCCCGCGCATCGGACAGGGCGGCGGCTTCGGGTGCCGCTTCGGCGATCCGTGCGGGAGATTTCAGTGGCTGTGCATCGGTCAGGCTGGTCAGCATGTCTTCGGGCAGGGCCACGACCACGGGACCGGGACGGCCGGTCGTCGCCGCGACCCAAGCCCTGCCGAGGATTTCGGGGATGCGGTTTACATCGTCGATTTCGACCGCCCATTTCGCCATCGTGCCGAAGACGGCGCGGTAGTCGATTTCCTGAAACGCCTCGCGTCCGATCATATCGGTGCCGACCTGTCCGACAAAGACGATCATCGGCGCGGAATCCTGCATGGCGGTGTGGATGCCGATGGCGGCATTTGTCACTCCCGGTCCGCGTGTGACCATGCAGATGCCGGGGCTGCGGGTCAGCTTGCCGAAGGCTGCGGCCATGAAGGCGGCGCCGCCTTCGTTGCGGCAGTTGATGAAATCGAGCCGCCCCTTCGTGTCGTGCAGCGCGTCGAGCACCGCCAGATAGCTTTCCCCCGGCACGCCGAATGCCTTGGTCGCGCCAAGCGCCACGAGGCTTTCCACCAGAACCTGCCCGCCGTTCCTGCCCATCGCCATAGTCCTTGTCTTGTCGGCATGCCTGCCTGCGGTGAATAGACCGCTGCCAGCATATTGCCGACCCCGGGCGGCGCGGAAAACAAAGATCGCAGCGGGAAAGGAAAGAATTTCTTTTTCCGCGCGCCGCCCTGAATCGGCGGGCGGCTATTGCTTGTTTTTCCTTATTTTCCGGTGTTCGTTGTGGCGTGTATGGCAGGTCACTGCCACTGGAAGGAAAGCGTGTCTTTCGCCCGTCCCCACTGGCTTCGGCCTTGGGGCATTGCGAGACGGATTGTCCACAGTTTCGGGAAAATCCCGCGCACTCGTGCGAATTGCGAAACAATGTCATTATTTTGCCCGATTTCGCGGGCTTTCGTAACCGTGCCGGTGTGTGTCGGCGTGTGGTTAAGTGGTTCGCGTTTATGGCGGTTTATACCTTCGTCGGCATTCCTGCATCGCAGTTGATCGTCAGTGGTGGCGGTTCGCTGGCGGTGGGTTCGAATGCGATGATTGCTTCGGATTTCTCGGTCGGCACGCTCGGGTTGACGTTCCAGATCACCGATGACGACACGTTTTTCGGTGGCAGCAGCACGACCCCGCTTGACGCCACGCAGCAAACCGCCGTCGTCACCGACCCGGGCGGGGCCGCCGTGGCCAGCGGGACGGCGCGTCTGGGTCAGGCGATCACCTTCGGGAATGGCGTCAGCACCGTCACGCTGTATCAGGTTTACGTCAACGGCACGCTGGTCGGCTATGTGTCCGGCACGGACCTGCAACCGGGCATCACGGCGACGGTGACGGGAATCGTCGAAACGGGGGCAACCACGGTCGGTTACGCCTCGATCGTCAACCAGACCTTCAACCAGACCGCCGCGAACACGATGATCGGTGGCAACGGCGGGGACAGCATCAGTTCGGGCGACGGCGGCGACACGATCACCGCCTATGACGGCAACGATACGATCAATGCCGGCGCCGGAAACGACTATGTCTCGGCGGTTGGCGGGGATGACCGCTTCATCGTGGTGACGGGCGATGGCAACGACACCTTTTTCGGCGGCACGAACGCCGTGGGCGGCGCGGGCGACAGGATCGACGCCACGGCAATCACGACGGGTGTCAGCATCACCATGTCGGGGGCGGGGTCGGGCACGCTGGTGCAGGGGACCAACACCGACAGTTTCTTCGAGATCGAACAGTTCCTGCTTGGGACGGGCAACGACAGCTTCGCCGGAAGCAACGGCGCGGACTTCGTGGCGCTGGATGCGGGCAATGATTCCGCGACTGGCGGGGCGGGGGCGGATTCGCTTTACGGCGGGACCGGCAACGACAGTCTGACCGGCGGCACGGAGGGCGATCTTCTGTCGGGCGGGACAGGAGACGACCGCTTCGTGATCGGGGCCAATGACGGGGCCGACACGATCCAGGGCGATACGGGCGGCGAGGTTGCGGGCGACATCCTCGATTTTTCGTCAAATGCGGCGAACATCTCGCTGACGCTTGCGGCAGGCACGGAGGGGAGCTTCGTCAACGGCGGCCAGACGAGCAGCTTCAGCGGGATCGAAAGCATCCTGTTCGGCGCGGGCAACGACACGATCAACGCATCCGCGCTGACAGGCGGGGTCACGCTTGACAGCGGGGCCGCGAACGACAGCATACAGGGTTCGGCAGGCAACGATCTTCTGATCGGCGGCGCGGGCAACGACACCGTGCTTGGCAACGGCGGCGACGACACGGTCCGTGGCGGCACGGGGAGCGACAGCCTTGCCGGTGGCACGGGCAATGACCTGCTGGATTATTCGGATGCCACCGCAGCCGTTTCGGTCAACCTCGGGACGGGGGCGGTCGCGGGCGGGGCGCTTGGCGATATCATCGGCGGGTTCGAGAACCTGATCGGCTCTACGCTCAACGACACTTTGACGGGATCGGTCGACGCCAACATCCTGTGGGGTTCGGACGGCAACGACAGCATCGCGGCGGGTGCGGCGAACGACACGGTTTACGGCGGCCTTGGCAACGAGACGTTGCGCGGCGAGGACGGGGCCGATGTGCTGTGGGGCGAAGCGGGCAACGACACGCTGTTCGGCGGGTTGGGCAATGACCGGCTATACGGCGGCCCGGGGCCGGATTCGCTTTCGGGCGAGGACGGCGACGACACGTTCTACCTTGAAAGCGGCGGGGGGGCCGAAACCGTTTCGGGCGGGGAAACCGGCGAAACCGGCGGCGACATCATCGACACCACGTCGACCGCGTCACGCTTTACGGTGAACTTCCTGTCCGCCGAAAGCGGAACGATGAGCGACGGCACGACATCGGCTAGCTTTTCGCAGATCGAGAAGCTGTTCCTCGGCGCGGGCAACGACACGGTCAACGGCAACGTCGGAAACGAATGGCTGAACACCGGAGCGGGGAACGATTCCGTCTTTGCCAATGCAGGCACCGATTACGCCGAGCTTGGCGGCGGCGATGACCGGATGGCAGGCGGAACCGGCAACGACACCGCCTATGGGGGTGAGGGCAGCGATACGCTTGCCGGCAACGAGGACTCCGACCAGATTTACGGCGGCGGGGGCGGCGACTCGCTTGACGGGGGGGACGGGGACGACACGCTTGACGGCGGGGTGGGCAACGACACCTTCGGCGGCGGGGTGGGCGACGACTCCATCCTCGCGGGGGATGGCGACGATACGGCCGCCGCGAGCGGCGGGCTTGATATCCTTGACGGCGGGGTGGGCAACGACCGCCTTTCGGCGGGGACCGGCAACGACACCGTCTATGGCGGGGTTGGCGACGATCTGCTGGCGGGCAACGAGGATGACGACCTTCTCGACGCGGGTGGCGGCAACGACTCGCTCGATGGCGGGACGGGGAACGATACGCTGCTGGGCGGCGCGGGGGCCGATACCTTTGGCGGGGCGGGCGGTGACGACAGCATCGACACCGGCGATGGTGCCGACAGGGTCTCGGCCAGTTTCGGCAATGACACCCTGCTTGGCGGCGAGGGGGCGGACACCCTTTCCGGAAACGAGGACAACGACCTGATCACCGGCGGGATCGACAACGATTCCCTTGATGGCGGGACAGGCGACGACACGCTGGCCGGCGAAAGCGGCGACGACAGCTTTGCGGGCGGCGCGGGGAATGACAGCATCCTCGGCTCTGACGGCGCGGATTCGGTTCGTGCGGATGCCGGCAACGATACGATCCTTGGCGGGGCGGGTGCCGACACGGTCTTCGGCAGCGATGGCAGCGACCTTGTCCACGGCGAGGACGGGGACGATGTCATCAACACCCGCCCGACGCTGGGCCTACCCGACATCGGCTATCCCGGCGTCTTTACCGGCGACAGCGCACCGCTCGACGATCTGGACACGGTCTATGGCGGCGCGGGGAATGACTCGGCCCTGACGGGCGACGATGCCGACCTCGTCTATGGCGGGAGCGGCGACGACACACTCGACGCGGGCTATGACGCGGATACGGTTCTGGGCGAAACCGGCAATGACAGCATTGCGGGGAACGAGGGCGCGGACAGCATCGACGGCGGTGATGGCGACGACATCGTGTATGGCGGCACATTCCCGTCCGAAACCGATGTGACGCTGATCACCGACGACACCGACCTTACCCCTACCAACGAGCTGGACAGTCTTTACGGCGGCGCCGGAAACGACACGCTTTTCGGGGCGGATGATGCCGACCTCGTTTCCGGCGGGATCGGGAATGACAGTGTCGACGGCGGGATCGACAACGACAGCCTGCTGGGCGACGGGGGCGACGACATCCTGTCCGGCGGGCAGGGCAACGATGTCCTGAGCGGCGGCGCGGGCAACGACACGCTTTACGGCGGCGCAGGCGGCAACGTCTTTACCCTGACAGCGGGCGGCGGGGCGGACCAGATCGCGGATTTCCAGCGTGGCACGGCGGCGGGCGGAACGGCGGCGATCGACCGCATCGACGCTTCTGCGTTGAGCGATGCGCAGGGAAATCCGATCGACTGGGCCGATGTCACCATCACGGATGACGGGGCGGGTAATGCGGTCCTGACCTTTCCGATGGGCGAAAGGATCGTGCTTCAGGGTGTTTCGCCCGCGTCCGTCACCGGCAAGTACAATCTTTATCGCATCGGCGTGCCCTGTTTCACCGCAGGCACGCTGATCCTGACGGAACGGGGCGAACGGCCCGTCGAAAGCCTGCTGCCGGGGGACCGGGTCGTCACGCTGGACGGCGGGCTTCAGCCGGTCATCTGGGCAGGCGGCAGGCATCTGGACCGCGCCGCGCTCGAGCGTGAACCACTGCTCCGGCCGGTCGTGATCCGCGACGGGGCATTGGGCAACCGTGGCGACGTGCTCGTTTCCCCCAACCACGCCGTTCTGGCGCGGCTCGACGGGCGGGAAATGCTGGTTCGGGCGGGGCACCTTGCCGCAAGCGACGACAACCGCTTCCGTGTGGCACGCGGCAAGAAGCAGGTGACATATCACCATATCCTGCTGGCGGGCCATGCCATCGTCTTTGCGAGCGGCATGGCGACCGAAACGCTCTATCCCGGCAGGGTGGCGATAGCGGCGCTCGGCGCGGCGGCGGTGGCGGATATCGGGGACTGTTTCCCGGCCTTGCGCCCTGCCCTGCTGGGTCTTGTCGCAACGTCCGAGATCTACGGGCCGACCGTCCGCCCTGTCGCCCGCAAGCACGAGTTGCTGGAAGCGCGGGGCAAGGTCAGCGCCGTCCTGAGCCGCGCCGCCGCCCGCCCTGCCCTAAAGGTGGCGAGCTAGGCCGCACCCGCGGGGTTGGCCCAAGCGTTCATCGCCGTCTGGAAGGCGATGCGCCGTGATTGCGCGACACGCTCCGTTTCGCCCCCCGTCAGGGTGAGGGTCTGGATGCCCTTGGCGTCTTCGCCGATCTCCTCGATGGCGGAAAAGGCGACCCAGGTGGAACGGTTGACCTGAATCCCGAGGCGGAAGTCGAGTTGGGACAGGGCGTCGGACAACCGGCCCCGCGTCAGGATGCGACGCCGGTTCGTGACCACGCGCAGGTAATGATCCTCGGCCCGGATGTAGACGAGTTCGCCTTGCATCACGTCCTCGGTCCCGATGCGGACGGCGATGTCGGGCGCTTCGGGAGCCTCGGCCTCGGTCGTGGACGGGGGCGCGGCGGGAAGGGCTTCGGCCGGTTGGGGGGCGCTGCGCTGTGACGCCAGTTCGGGCGCGTCTTCGGAAAGCCGCGCGAGAAAGGCCGGATGCATCGGCGCGACGTAGCTGCCGAACATCACGTCGAGGACGAGAATGACGATCATGTCGCGGACCAGACCGTTCACCCATACCGTCAGGTCCGCGGCATGTGGCGAACCGAGACGGTCGAGGATGAGATGCGTCGCCCCTGCCGTGACGACATAGAGGACGAGCGTGATGAAGGGGGTATAGATCACGCGGACGTAACCCCGCCGCCAGAGGAAGCCGAGCACGCCCAAAGCCACGGCGAACCAGACGAGCGTGACGGCCCCGACCAGTGCCCAGAGCACCGCCGTCGCGTATCCGACCTGACGCGCCGCCTCGACCGCGAGGCTGCCGTCGAGCAGCCCGTAGATCAGCAGGCAGCAGAGGAAGTACTTAAGGAAAACGGTGTTCAGGAGGAAGTCGCTCACCGATGTGGCGACCATCCAATAGCGTCTTCCGTCGGCGAACCTGATTTCCGCCAAGGGAACAATACCCTTCGACACACTCATTCACTCGCTCCAGTCACGTCACAGGCACCTGCGTAACGACTACTAAGACCGTAGCGAGATGCATTTCAAGCAACGTCGATCACGAAAGACGCCAACTTCGCCCCGACAAGCGGCTTCAGACCATGCGCACGACTGCAAAGGCGGTCGCCGCGCCTGTCGTGGATTGAAATTCACGACACCGCGTCCCCTCGCTTTTGTCCCTGCCGACCGATGGAAACAATAAAATCCGAAGTTTCTATCGTGAACCGATCTTTAAGACTTGGATACATCCCAAAGTATTACGCAGACGTGAACTTACGTATTTCTTACCGATTAGTTACCGTACTTGCGACATCCGTTGTCACGGGGCGGATGCTTGTTTGCTAGGGTGCCCGACAGGCGTGGATTCGGATTCGTCCCGTCTTGGCGATTGCGCGCAAGCCTATGTTTCGTGTGGGGGCAGGAAACATGACGGCGAACGGGCAAGGGTCAGGATGATCCCGTCAACGCTTTAGTTTTTTACCAGTCAAACGGTTGGGGTTCACTGCCATGCTGCTCTACAGACCGGATCGCCCCCTCGTCCCGCCTGCTGGCCGGACAGTCAGGGTCGCTCGCTATGTCCTTTGTGCCGCTCCACACCGTGGAAACGCAGGCACGACATTCCGATACCGCCGCCAGAAGGCGCGCTGACCCGAACCGCGATACGGCAGCCAGTGCAGCGCCGTCCCATTCCCAGTTTCCTCCGTGCGCCCGATCGGGCCGGATAGTTTGAGAGTACGAGTATGGCCACGTATTACATCATTGCCGCCGGTGCCCCCCTTGGAACGATCGATCCCGGCAACGTAAACGGCTATCCGCAGGTCAACGCGGGCACGATCACGGCGCAACCCGGCGACGTCTTCTTCGTCGACAACGGCGTGAACGCGAACACGGTCATCCAGCTGGCGAACGGCCAGACGGGTCCGATCACGGTCAACGTCACCCAGAACATCACGGGTGTCTCGGCCACCAACGGCCTTGCCACCACCTTCAACCCCGGCATCGACGCCACGGTGAACATCTCGGCGGGTGTCGACGCCGACCCGATGCAATGGGTGGCCTCGCCCGCGAAAAGCATCACCGTCAACGCGGCCAATGGTTCGACCGTCGGCCAGATCACCGGCTCGCCCGGCGTCGACGCGGTGAACGGCGGCAGCAACGTCACCTTCAACGGCCTCGTCTTCGGGAATTCGACCCAAGCCACCGTGACCGTCGGCAACGACGTGACCTTCAACAATCAGGTCACGATGAACGCCTTCGACACGAAGATGGACCTTACCGCCGGTGATCGCGCGACGTTCAACTGCGACATCACCATGCCCGGCAACAACATGGACAAGACCGTGACCCTTGGCGCCGATGCCAGGGTCAACGGCTCTGTCTCGCTTTATGGCGATGGCACCCCGGGTGACAAGAACACCACCTCTTTCGTGGCGGGCGACAACCTCGTCATCACCGGCACGGTGTTCCAGCATTCCAACTATGCGATCAACCAATTCGTCACCGGCACCAACCCCACCATCGGCGGCGCGGTCGACCTGCATTCGAACTATTCCGAAAACACCGTCATCCTCGGCGACAGCGCAAGCGTCGGCACCTCGGTCTACCTGAACTCGAACTACAGCGACAACGACCTGAAGATCGGGAGCAATTCCGTCGTCGGCGCGTCCGGGGTCGGCACGATCTACATGAACTCCAACAATGCCGAGAACTGCCTCGCGCTCGGCGATTTCGTGACGGTCAAGGGCGAGATCGCCCTGAACAGCAACCTGACGCCGCAACTCGTCCGCATCGGCGACAACCTGACCGTCACCAGCAACGTGGTCTTCGGCTCTACCGATGCGACGAACGGCGTGGTGATCGGCAAGAACATGTCGGTCGGCGGCAACTTCGTCGGCGGCAACAACCCCAACACCACCGAATACATCCAGGTCGGCGACGGCTGGTATGTCGTCGGCAACATCAGCATGGCGGGTGGCAACGACAACCTCGTCCTCGGCGCACCGGCCAGCAACGAAACAAGCCAGGTCGTCTCGGCCGATGGCACGGGCACCAACGGCGCCAGCATCGAAGCGCCTCCCGGACAGGAAGCCGCCTTCGCGGCCGCCGCACTCGCCGCAGGCTGGAAGCAGAACGGTGACGGAAGCTGGAGCCCGACGGGCCTCAACCAGCAGCTCTATTTCAACAACTTCACCTATCAGTTCCTGTGGTTCGACAAGGCTGCCGATCCCAACGCAGCCCCCGATTTCACCACCTGCACCATCTTTGCCGTGCCGAACGGCATCGTTGACGGCACCGATGGCGACGACGTCATGCCGCCCGGCTACACCGACAAGGACGGCGACAAGATCGACGGCCTTGCCAACCTGAACGACACCATCCTTGCCGGAGGCGGCAATGACAGCGTCGGCGGCGGCGCAGGCGACGACAGCGTCGATGGCGGCACGGGCAACGATACGGTCGACGGCGGCGACGGCAACGACACGCTCGCAGGCGGCACCGGAAACGACAGCCTCGCAGGCGGTCTTGGCAATGACAGCCTCGACGGGGGGGATGGCAACGACACGCTCGACGGTGGCACGGGTGAGGACACGCTTGCGGGCGGACTCGGTCCGGATTCCCTCTCGGGCGGTGTCGGCAATGACAGCCTCGGCGGCGGTGACGGCAACGACACCCTCGCCGGAGGCGACGGCAACGACACGCTCGACGGCGGCGCAGGCGACGATACCCTTGCCGGTGGCCCCGGCAACGACAGCCTCGCAGGCGGCGAAGGCAACGATACGCTCGACGGCGGCGATGGCCCCGATACGCTCACCGGTGGCGCAGGCAATGACAGCCTTGCGGGTGGCGCGGGCAACGACCAGCTCGACGGCGGCGATGGCAATGACACGCTGGACGGCGGCGTGGGCGACGACAGCCTCTTGGGTGGTGCGGGGAATGACAGCCTCGCAGGGGGCGACGGTAACGACACGCTGGATGGCGGCACGGGCGACGATACGCTTGCGGGCGGCCCCGGGTCGGATTCGCTGGCGGGGGGTGTCGGCAACGACAGCCTGAACGGCGGCGATGGTCCCGATACGCTCGACGGTGGCGATGGCAATGACACGCTGGATGGCGGGGTCGGCGACGACAGCCTCTTGGGTGGTGCGGGGAATGACAGCCTCGCAGGGGGCGACGGCAACGACACGCTGGATGGCGGCGATGGTCCCGATACGCTTGCCGGTGGCGCGGGCGAAGACAGCCTTGCCGGTGGTCTGGGGAACGACAGCCTCGATGGTGGCGACGGCAACGATACGCTGGCGGGCGGCACGGGCGACGACACGCTCGCGGGTGGCCTCGGCACGGATTCGCTTTCGGGCGGGGATGGCAACGACAGCCTCGACGGGGGCGCGGGCAATGACACGCTGGACGGGGGCGATGGCAATGACTCGCTCCTTGGCGGGGCGGGGGCGGATTCGGTTGCCGGGGGTGAAGGCAACGACACGCTCGACGCGGGCGAGGGGGATGACTCGTTGCTCGTCGGTGCGGGCGACAGTGCCAATGGCGGTTCGGGCGACGATGTGTTCAAGGTCTCGCCGACCCTGTCGGGCAGCGCGCCGATCACCATCGTGGGCGGCGAGACGGTCGAGGACCTGACCGACCCGACGAACGGCGGCACGGGCGACACGCTCGACCTGCGCGGGCTGAGCAATGTGGTCCTGACCCCGACGGGTCCGGAATCCGGCACGGCGACCTATACCAACGCGGCGGGCCAGACGGTCACGATCAACTATTCGCAGATCGAGAAGATCCTGATCGACTCGAACGGCACGGTCGACGGCACCCCCTCGGGCGACACCATGACGCCCACGAGCGGCGCGGGCGGCACGCCCTACACCGACAGCCAGGGCGACCAGATCGACGGCGCGGAACCCAATGACAACGTGGATGCGGGCGCGGGCAACGACACGGTCGATGCGGGCCTTGGCAACGACACGGTCGCGGGTGGCACGGGGGATGACAGCCTCGACGGCAATGTCGGCAACGACAGCCTCGCCGGAGGCGACGGGAACGACACGGTCGCAGGCGGCACCGGCGACGACACCGTCGCGGGCGAGCTTGGCAACGACAGCCTTGGCGGTGGCGATGGCAATGACAGCCTGACCGGCGGGGACGGAACCGACACGCTTGCGGGCGGTGCGGGCAACGACACGCTCGATGGCGGGACGGGCAATGACAGCCTCGACGGCGGTGACGGCAATGACAGCCTTGCCGCGGGGGATGGCAACGACACGGTCGCGGGCGGCGCGGGTGCCGATACGGTCGATGCCGGCGCGGGCAATGACAGCCTCGACGGTGGCCTCGGCAACGACAGCCTGAACGGCGGCACCGGCACGGATACGCTGGCGGGCGGGCCTGGCGCGGATACGCTGGCGGGTGGCGCGGGCGATGACGACATTGCGGTCGGCGGGGCGGATTCCGCATCCGGCGGCACGGGTGACGATGTCTTCACCCTCGATCCCGCCGATACGGGAACCGATGTCGCGGCCACGATCGACGGCGGCACCGATGGCACGCAGGGCGCGGCGGATGATGCGGCCAATGGCGATGCGGGCGACGTGCTCGACCTGTCGGCGGGCACCGCACCGCAGACCGTGGTCTATGGCGCAGCCCCGAAATCCGGCACGGTCAACGGGCTGGACGCGGATGCGGGCACCGACCTTGCCTTCTCGGAGATCGAGAAGGTGCTGACCGGCACGGGGTCCGACACGGTGGACGCCTCGGCGGCCAGCGCGCCGGTCAATGTCGACAGCGGCGCGGGCAATGACTCGGTCGCGGGCGGCGCGGGCAACGACACGGTGGCGGCAGGGGACGGCAACGACACCGTCGCCGCGGGCGCGGGCAACGACAGCCTTGCTGGTGGCCTTGGCAACGACACGCTGGATGGCGGCGCGGGCAATGACACGCTCGACGGCGGCACCGGCGACGACAGCCTTGCCGGAGGCGCAGGGCCGGACAGCCTTGCCGGTGGGGATGGCAACGACACGCTGGCGGGCGGCGACGGGGCCGATACGGTCGCGGGCGGCGCGGGCAATGACAGCCTCGACGGCGGGGCCGAGAACGACAGCCTGACCGGCGACGCCGGCAACGACACGCTGGCGGGCGGCACGGGCGACGACACGCTCGACGGCGGCGCCAATGACGACAGCCTTGGCGGCGGTGACGGCAACGACAGCCTTCTTGGCGGCGCGGGCAACGACACGCTGGCGGGCGACCTTGGCAATGACACGCTGGACGGGGGCACGGGTGATGACAACCTGACCGGCGGCGCGGGCAACGACAGCCTTGCCGGAGGCGATGGCAACGACGTTCTGGCGGGCGGCGAAGGCGCGGACAGCCTTGTCGGCGGTGCGGGCAACGACACGCTGACCGGCGGCGCGGGCGACGACAACTTCTCGGTCGGCGCGGGCGACAGCGCGGATGGCGGCGAGGGCGATGACGTCTTCACCATCGACCCGACGCTGGCGGGCAATGCCCCGATCACCATCGTTGGCGGCGAGGGGACCGAGGACCTGACCGACCCGACCAACAACCCCGGCGGGCGGGTGGGCGACGTGCTCGACCTGCGCGGACTGACGGATGTGGTCGTGACCTATACGAACCCCGATCCGGTCACGGGCACCTCGGAAAGCGGCACGGCCACCTATCGCAATTCGGCGGGCCAGCTTGTCACCATCGCCTTCTCGCAGATCGAGAACGTCCTGCTGAGCGCCAACGGCACGGTCGACGGCAGCGGCGGTGGCGACAACATGACGCCGACGAGCGGTCCGGGCGGCACGCCCTATGCCGATCCGCAGGGCGACCAGATCGACGGGACGGATGGCCCGAACGACAATATCGCGGCGGGCGCGGGCAATGACACGGTCGATGCCGGACAGGGCAACGACACGGTCGCGGGCGGCGAAGGCAATGACAGCCTTGCGGGCAATGCCGGCGACGACAGCCTTGATGGCGGGGCGGGGGCCGACACGCTCGACGGTGGCACCGGCAACGATGCGCTGCTGGGCGGCGCGGGGGCCGACAGCCTGATCGGCGGCGATGGCAACGACACGCTGACCGGCGATGTCGGGGCCGACACGCTGGCGGGCGGGCTTGGCAACGACAGCCTCGACGGTGGCGCGGATGCCGACAGCCTGACCGGAAACGAGGGCAACGACACGCTTTCCGGCGGCGCGGGCGACGATACGCTCGACGGCGGGGCAAGTGCCGACAGCCTGACGGGCGGAGATGGCAACGACAGCATCGTCGGCGGTGACGGGGCCGATACGGTTGCAGCCGGAACGGGCGACGACACCGTCACCGGCGGTGCGGGTGCCGACAACCTGTCTGGCGATGACGGCAACGACACCATCGACGGCGGGGCCGACGATGACACCATCGCGGGCGGCGACGGCAACGACAGCCTGCTCGGCGGCACGGGCAACGACACGCTGGCGGGCGCCCTTGGCAACGACACGCTCGACGGCGGCGAGGGCAACGACAGCCTCGACGGTGGCACGGGGACCGACCTGCTGACCGGCGGGCTTGGCAACGACACGATGGCGGGCGGCGCGGGCGACGACGACTTCGTCCTTGCGGCGGGCGACCAGGCGCAGGGCGGCGACGGCGATGACGAGTTCCGCATCGACCCGAACCTGGCGGGCACCGCGGGCATCACGGTGGTCGGCGGCGAGGCGGGCGAGGACAACACCGATCCGGCCAATGGCGGTTCGGGCGACGTGCTCGACCTGCGCGGCCTGACCAATGTGGTGCTGACCCCGACAGGGCCGGAGGCGGGAACCGCGACCTATACGAACAAGGATGGCGCGACCGTCACGATCACCTATTCCCAGATCGAACAGGTTCTGGTCGACACCAACGGCACCATCGACGGCACCGCCTCGGGCGACAACATCACGCCCACGAGCGGACCCGGCGGCACGCCCTATACCGACAGCCAGGGCGACCAGATCGACGGCGCCACCCCCAATGACGTGGTCGCGGCCGGTTCCGGCAACGACACGGTCGACGCCGGACTTGGCGACGACACGGTCACGGGCGGCACGGGGAACGACTCGCTGGCGGGCAATGTCGGCAACGACAGCCTTGCCGGAGAAGACGGCAACGACACACTCGCAGGTGATGCCGGAAGCGACACACTGGCAGGCGGGGTCGGCAACGACAGCCTCGACGGTGGCGCGGACAGCGACTCGCTTTCCGGCGGCGACGGCAAGGACACGCTGGCGGGCGGCGCGGGCAATGACACGCTCGACGGCGGCGTGGCCGAAGACAGCCTGACCGGCGGCGATGGCAACGACAGCCTCGCAGGCGGTGACGGGGCCGACACCCTTGCCGGTGGCACGGGGGCCGATACGCTTGCAGGCGGCGCGGGCGACGATGACATCGCGGTCGGCGGGGCGGATTCCGCCAGCGGCGGCACGGGCGACGATGTCTTCACCGTCGACACCACCGATACCGGCGCAGACATCGCGGCCACCGTCGACGGCGGCACCGATGGCACGCAGGGCGCCGCGGACGATGCGGCGAACGGCGATGCGGGCGATGTGATCGACCTCACGGCCGGTTCCACCCCGCAAACCGTGACCTATGGCGCGAACCCGAAATCCGGCACGATCAACGGGCTGGACGCGGATGCGGGCACCGACCTCACCTTCTCCGAGATCGAGAAGGTGCTGACCGGCACGGGCAGCGACAGCGTCGACGGCACGGCGGCCACGGGCGGGATCAATGCCGACAGCGGCGCGGGCAACGACACGCTCGCAGGTGGCACCGGCAACGACACGCTGGCCGCAGGCGTCGGCAATGACAGCGTCGCGGCAGGGGGCGGCGACGACACCGTCGACGCGGGCGCAGGCAACGACACGGTCGATGCAGGCACGGGCAATGACACCGTGGCAGCGGGCGCTGGCAACGACTCGGTCGCAGGCGGCGCGGGCAATGACAGCCTTGACGGGGCCGAAGGCGATGATGTCATCGGTGGCGGCACGGGCAACGACACGGTCGCTGGCGGTGACGGCAACGACACGCTCGCCGGCAACGAAAACAACGACAGCCTCGCCGGTGGCGCTGGCAATGACAGCCTCGACGGCGGCGCCGATGACGATACGCTCGACGGTGGCACCGGCAACGACACCCTCGTCGGCGGCGCGGGCAACGACAGCCTCGCCGGAGGCGTGGGCGACGACAGCCAGCTTGGCGGTTTGGGCAACGACACGGTCGCTGGCGGTGACGGTAACGACACGCTTTCGGGCAACGAGGGCAACGACAGCCTCGACGGCGGTCTGGGCAACGACAGCCTTGACGGCGGCGCCGAGGATGACACGCTCGCGGGCGGCGACGGCAATGACACGCTGGTCGGCGGCACGGGCAACGACAGCCTCGATGGTGGCCTTGCCAACGACAGCCTGAGCGGCGGCCTTGGCAATGACACGCTGGCAGGCGGTGACGGCACCGACACCCTCTCCGGCAACGAAGGGGACGACCAGCTCCTTGGCGGCGCGGGCAATGACAGCCTCGACGGCGGCACGGGCAACGACAGCCTCGACGCGGGCGAAGGCAACGACACCCTCGCCGGTGGCACGGGCAACGACACGCTGCTCGGCAGCGGCGGGGATGATCTCTTCACCCTTGCCACGGGCTTCGGCAACGACAGCGTGCTGGGCGGCGAGACGGGCGAAACCAGCGGCGACACGCTCGACGGCGCGGCGCTGACGGAAAGCCTCACCCTCACCCTGACCACGCCGGAATCCGGCACCCTTTCGGGCGCTTCCGGCACCGTCACCTTTGCCGAGATCGAAAAACTCGTGCTCGGCTCGGGCAACGACACGCTCAACGGCTCGACCGGCAACGACAACCTCGATGGCGGCGTGGGCAATGACTCGGTCGCTGGCGGCGGCGGCAACGACACGGTTGCGGGCGGCGCGGGCGATGACACGGTCGATGGCGGTGACGGCAACGACACGGTCGCGGGCGGCACGGGCAACGACTCGGTCGGCGGCGGCGCGGGCGACGATACGGTCGACGGCGGCACCGGCAACGACACGGTCGCGGGCGGTGAGGGCAACGACTCGGTCGCGGGCGGCGATGGCAATGACAGCCTCGACGGCGGCGCGGGCAACGACACGCTCGACGGCGGCATCGGCAACGATACGGTCGCGGGCGGTGAGGGCAACGACTCGGTCGCGGGCGGCGATGGCAATGACAGCCTCGACGGTGGCGCGGGCGACGACACGCTGAACGGCGGCCTTGGCAACGACACGCTCTCGGGCGGCGCGGGCAACGACAGCCTCGACGGCGGCGACGGGTCCGACAGCCTGAGCGGCGGCGACGGGGCAGACACCCTGTCGGGCGGCAACGGCGACGACGACTTCTTCCTCGGCGCGGGTGATCTGGCCTTTGGCGGTGCGGGCGATGACGAATTCCGCTTCGATCCCGCAACCGCGTCCGGCACGATCACCGTCCGCGGCGGCGAAACGGTCGAAGAAGGCGCCATTGATCCGACCAACAACCCCGCTGGCCGCATCGGCGATGTGCTCGACCTGACGGGTCTCAAGGATGTCGTGGTCACTTACGACAACCCCGACCCGCTCACCGGCACGTCCGAAAACGGCACCGTCACCTACACCAACGCTGCGGGCCAGCCTGTCACGATCAAGTTCTTCGAGATCGAACAGCTTCTTATCAGCGCCAATGGCACGGTCGACGGCACGCCCGCAGGCGACACCATGACGCCGACGAGCGGACCGGGCGGCACGCCCTTTGCCGATGCCCAAGGGGACCAGATCGACGGGGCCGATGGCCTTGACGACAAGGTCGACGCGGGCGCGGGCAGCGACACGGTCGATGCGGGCCAAGGCAACGACACCGTGCTTGGCGGGGTCGGCAACGACAGCCTTGCCGGGAATGTCGGCAACGACAGCCTCGACGGCGGTGACGGGACCGACACGCTGGCAGGGGGAACCGGCAACGATACCCTTGCAGGCGGCCTCGGCGCAGACTCGCTTGGCGGCGATGCGGGCAATGACAGCCTCGCGGGCAACGATGGCAACGACACCCTCGCAGGTGGCGATGGCAACGACACGCTCGACGGGGGCGTGGGCGATGACACGCTTTCGGGCGGTCTCGGCAGCGACAGCCTGCTTGGCGGCATCGGCAACGATACGCTGGCAGGGGGCGATGCCAACGACACGCTCGATGGCGATGCCGGAAACGACAGCCTTGCGGGCGATGCGGGCAACGACAGCCTGCTTGGCGGCGTCGGCGACGACACGCTGGCAGGGGGCGATGACAACGACACCCTTGCCGGTGGCACGGGGGCTGACAGCCTTGCCGGTGGCAAT
>JAIXZW010000022.1 GCA_027489375.1 Paracoccaceae bacterium
CTGAAGTTCAACGTCGAACTGATCGCCCCGATCGCGATGGAAGAGAAGCTGCGCTTCGCCATCCGTGAAGGCGGCCGCACCGTCGGCGCAGGCGTTGTGTCGAAAATCCACGAGTGATCCGACCCTACGGGGCCGGTCGGAACGCGCGGGGGGCAACCCCCGCGCGTTTTGCGTTCAGGCCGTCAACCGACCCACGATGCGCCGCGCGACGGGGGCGACGACCAGCACGGTCGGAAAGGCCAGCGCCCATGACGCCGCCCAGTTGCCCGCCCAGAGGGCCGGAAAATGCGGCGCAAGCCCCAGCGCACGGAAGGTGGACAGCCCCGAGACGATGCAGGACATCAGCCCCGACAGGATGAAACCGAACAGGATATTGGAATGGCGGGCAGGGATCATGGAGCACGGGCCTTCATGCATGTTCTTTGCCCTTGCCGTAGTCCGCCGATTTCCCGCGCACAACCCGCCATTCGCCCCTTGATTTCCCCCCGCCCATGCCGTAACTCGCCCTCAGGCCTAGGAGTTTAGCTCAGTTGGTAGAGCATCGGTCTCCAAAACCGAGGGTCGTGGGTTCGAGTCCCCCAACTCCTGCCACCTTTTCCGCCCCGTAGGGCGGGGTGGCGCTGGTGCCGTGAAACTTCCCTGAAAACGTCCGTATGCTGCCGCGCCCTTGTCGCGTGTGCGTGATGGCATGCGCCCGTTCCGAGTTGCTTTGTACGAGTTATCCCATGTCCTTTCTGCGTCACGCCCTTGGCCGGTTGATCAGCGCCGCAATCGCGCTTTGCCTTCTGGCGCTCTTCCTCAACGCGCTTGTGCTTGCGGCCCGCACGATGGCCGACCGCGACGCGGCCCGCGTGGCGCCATTGGCCGCCACGCCGCTTGCCCGCTTCGACCCCTCCGCCCATCCCGCAGGGGCCGAGGTGAACCTTCGCGCCGCAATCACCTCTGGCATCGACGTGTCCCTGCCCTTCGGCACGGCGCGGCTTTACCTGCTTGCCGATCCGGCGGCACCCGCCGCTCCGGCACGCGCCGCCGTGCTGGTTGGACCTGCCGACCTCGACACCTTCGACGCGTTGCTCGCCACCGCCTCCGAAAGCACGGCCAAGGGCGGCGACCCCGTGCTCGACCTCAACGGCACGCTCGGCACGCCGCTTTGGGCCGCGCAGGCCGAAGCCGCCGCGCAGGATGCCAAACGCGCCCTCGCCGAACCGCTCGTCTATGTCCGCCCCTTCCTTCAGGGGCGCGACGCGGGGCTTTCCACCGCGCCCCTCGGCTATGCCGCGCCGGTGGCGCTGTTCCTCCTCCTCTGCGCCTTCCTGTGGTCCGACGTCGCGCATGGCCTTCGCCGCCGCCGCGCCCGCCGCTCGCTTGCCGACCTGGCCGCACTCGACCGCCTTGCCGATGACATCGCCGCGCGCACCGACCTCGCCCGATCCGGCAGCCCTGACTGGGGCGACATGGCCTCGCGTCGCGCCGGAATGCGCGAGCGGCGCCGCATGCTCGAATCCGCCCTGTCGCGCAGCCTCGCACCGGCAAATTCCCGATGGGTCTGGATCGCTGCGCTCGGACTCGGGGCCACTGCGGGCATCGTTCCGCGCCGCCCGCTTCTGGAATACCTTTCCACGCATGTCCTCGGCCCCGACTTCGTCGCCCGTCTCGACACACCGGCATGGACCGGCATGTTCGGACATCTCGACGCGCTTGCCGAAATGCCCGGTGCCATGCTGGCCGATCTGGTGCTCTTCGTGCTCGGACCGCAATCCGTGGGGCTGTCGGGCACCCTGCGCACCCTGCCCGCGACGGTCTGGCTCGCCCCCGTGGCCATCGGCTATTTCGTGCTCCAGCGCCGTGCCGACCGCCGCCGCAGCCTGCGTGGCAGCCTGCACTGAAAGCCGGCGGGGCAGGGCACCCGCCGCCACGCTTGAATTCCCGCGCCGCAGGGGCTATCTGGGGCGCTGATTTACCCTTCCCACCGGACCCGGATCACATGGCCAGCAAGACCACCCCCTTCCAGTTCATCCAGCAGGTCCGCACCGAAGTCGGCAAGGTCGTATGGCCGACCCGCCGCGAAGTGATGCTGACCACGATCATGGTCTTCATCATGGCCGCGCTGACGGCGACCTTCTTCAGCCTCGTCGATCTGGGCATCCGCACCGGCCTGCGGCTGATCCTCGGCTAAGGCCGAAGCCGCCGTTTTGCCTTGAATTCCGGGGGCCGGACATGTATTCGCCCCCCTGTTCACGGAACATCGGCGCGCAGCGATTCGGTTGCGCGCTGTTTTTTGTTCCCGAAACGCCAAGAATGACTGGGGTTCAGCCCCGAAACCGATAAGGGACGAAGCATGGCGAAGCGCTGGTATTCGGTAAGCGTTCTCTCGAACTTCGAGAAGAAAGTGGCCGAGCAGATCAAGACCGCCGTTGCCGAAGCCGGTCTTCAGGAAGAGATCGACGAAGTGCTCGTGCCGACCGAAGAGGTGCTCGAAGTCCGTCGTGGCAAGAAAGTCACCTCCGAACGCCGCTTCATGCCGGGCTATGTGCTCGTGCGGATGGAAATGACGAACCGTGGCTACCACCTGATCTCCTCGATCAACCGCGTGACGGGCTTCCTTGGCCCGCAGGGCAAGCCCATGCCCATGCGCGACGCCGAGGTGAACGCGATCCTGAACCGCGTCGAAGAGGGCGAGGTCGCACCCCGCAACCTCATCCGCTTCGAGATCGGCGAGAAGGTCAAGGTTACGGACGGCCCGTTCGAGGGCTTCGACGGCATGGTGGAAGAGGTCGACGAAGACCACAGCCGCCTAAAGGTGTCGGTGTCGATCTTCGGTCGCGCCACGCCCGTCGAACTGGAATTCACGCAGGTCACAAAAGGGGCCTGAGTGCATCGCGTGGGAGGCGAGCGCCCGTTTTTGCGGGTGACGGACCGGACCACTAAACCGCACCATCCGGTGCTGTGACAAAGGAGATGGCCTATGGCCAAGAAGATCATCGGCAGCCTCAAGCTGCAAGTCAAAGCGGGTCAGGCTAACCCCTCCCCGCCGGTCGGCCCCGCGCTGGGTCAGCGCGGCCTGAACATCATGGCGTTCGTCAAGGAATTCAACGCCAAGACCGCCGACATCACGCCCGGCACCCCGACGCCGGTCATCATCACCTACTACCAGGACAAGTCGTTCAGCCTCGAGCTGAAGACCGCTCCGGCGTCCTTCCTGCTCAAGGCCGCTGCCGGCCTGCCCCCCGTGGGCAAGCGCAACCGCGCCAAGGGCTCGTCGAAGCCCGGCCGCGAAGTTGCCGGCACGGTGACTGTCGCTCAGGTTCGCAAGATCGCTGAACAGAAAATGAAAGACCTCAACGCCAACTCGATCGAGGCTGCTATGCAGATCATCCTCGGCTCGGCGCGGTCCTGCGGCATCGAAGTGAAGGGCTGAGATCATGGCAAAGCTCGGTAAGCGCACGCGCGCTGCACAGGAAATCTTCGGCACCGCGACCAACCTCTCGGTCGAAGATGCCGTTGCACTCATCAAAAAGGCCGCTTCGGCCAAGTTCGACGAAACCGTCGAAATCGCGATGAACCTCGGCGTCGACCCGCGCCACGCTGACCAGATGGTCCGCGGTGTGGTCCAACTGCCGAACGGCACGGGTAAAACCGTCCGCGTCGCCGTTTTCGCCCGTGGCGCCAAGGCTGACGAAGCCAAGGCCGCTGGCGCGGATATCGTCGGTGCCGAAGACCTGATGGAAACCATCATGTCCGGCAAGATCGAGTTCGACCGTTGCATCGCAACGCCGGACCTGATGCCGCTGGTCGGTCGCCTCGGCAAGATCCTCGGCCCGCGCAACCTGATGCCGAACCCCAAGGTCGGCACCGTGACGATGGACGTGAAAACGGCCGTCGAAGCAGCCAAGGGCGGCGAAGTCCAGTTCAAGGTCGAAAAAGCCGGCGTCATCCACGCCGGTGTGGGCAAGGTTTCGTTCGACGCCGAGAAGCTGGCGCAGAACGTCCGCGCCTTCGTCGACGCCGTGACCCGCGCCCGTCCGTCGGGTGCCAAGGGCGCTTACCTGAAAAAGGTTTCGCTCTCCTCGACGATGGGTCCGGGCGTTTCGGTCGACCTGTCCTCGGCCGCGTCGAACTGATTTCGGCCCAAGCCGGATAGGGGGCGGTCCTTCGGGGCCGCCCTTTTCCATTTGCGATTTCGACCGGACGGGGGCAAACTTGCGGGACAGTGACAAAACTCACCCGAACCGGGCTTGGAAAGCAACGCGATAGCCTCTATAGCCACAGTCTGCACCGCCTGACCGATTCGTCGGTCGGGTTGTGCATTTCGTCCGAGACGGTGGGTGTAGGGCATCAGCCCCGCTTAATTTCCCTCCTGAGATGAGAGAACGAGACAAATTTCCGGGGGGCTTCCCTCGGGCGATATTGGCCTCGGGACATCATTCGGACCCGAACGCCCCTGCTCGCAGGGGATAAATGAGCCGGGGGGAAACCCCCACACTTGGAGTGAAACTGTGGATAGAGCCCAGAAAGAGAAAGTGGTCGAGGAACTCGGCCAGATCTTCGAAAGCTCTGGCGTTGTGGTGATCGCTCACTACACGGGTATGACGGTTGCACAGATGCAGGACCTGCGCGCGAAAATGCGCGAAGTTGGCGGGTCCGTACGCGTTGCCAAGAACAAGCTCGCCAAGATCGCCCTTGAAGGGAAACC
>JAIXZW010000009.1 GCA_027489375.1 Paracoccaceae bacterium
AGCAGGCATCCCGCATCGCCGAACCAGACCGGCCCTTCGACCCAGTCGAAGCCGGACGCGATCTTCTTGACCGGCGCATTGCCGATCACGAAGGAGCGGAACCGCGGATCGTGTATTTCGAAGAATGACATCTTTTCCCCGCCCTATGCCACCGGCGTCGGCAGCGGCCGACCCGAGAAATGCGCATCGAGATTGTCGCGCATCACCTTGCCCATCGCCCATCGCGTTTCGAATGTCCCGCTGGCATGGTGCGGCTGCAACAGCACGTTGCGCAGGTTCCGGAAACGCGGGTTCACATCCGGCTCGCCTTCGAACACGTCCAGCGCCGCCGAACGCAGGGCGCCACTTTCCAGCGCGTCGAGCAGGGCGCCTTCGTCGATGTTGGCGGCGCGGCTGACGTTGACCAGCATTCCCTGCGGCCCCAATGCCGCGAGCACGTCACGGTTCACGACATGCCGCGTGGCGGGCGTCGCCGCGAGCGTCACGAACAGGATATCCGACCGCTTTGCCAGTGCCACGGGGTCGGCGATGAATGGCCACGGGACCGGCTTTTCCGAAGTGCCCGAATAGGCGATGTCCATGCCGAAGCCTTCGAGCCGCCGCGCGACCGCAGTGCCGATCCGGCCAAGCCCCAGCACGCCGGCGCGTTTGCCGCTGACCTTGTGCTGGAGCGCGAAGCCGCCCTTGGTCGCCCAGTCTCCGCTGGCCACCCATTCTGCCGCCGCCGCCATTCCGCGTGACAGCATCAGCATCATTCCGATGGCGAGGTCGGCCACATCGTCGGTCAGCACATCGGGTGTGTTCGTCACCCGTATGCCCCGTGCGCGGCAGGCGTCGAGGTCGACCGCATCATAGCCGACGCCGTAGACCGATACGATTTCCAGCTTCGGACAGGCGGCGATGAGGGCGGCATCCGCCCCCAGATCGCCCCGCGTGGCGATGCCGCGCACCTGTGGCCCGACCTGCGCGAGGAATGCCGCTTTGTCTTGCGCTTCGTAGAGACGGTGCAGGACGAAGGCTTCCTCCAGCGGTATCCTGTCCCAGTCGGGATAGCTTCCCACTTGCAGAATCTGCGGTTTGCCCATGCTCCACCCGTCATCCCCGCGCTTGACAGCGCAAACGGAACCGTTCCTTGTCGGGGCGGAAGAAGGGCCGCCATGACACTGGAACTGTTCAACCTCTCGGGCAAGCGTGCACTGGTCACAGGCTCTTCGCAAGGCATCGGTTTCGCGCTGGCCAAAGGGCTGGCGGGGGCGGGTGCGGCGGTCGTGCTGAACGGGCGCGACGGGAGCAGGCTGACGGCTGCCGCAGCCGCAATCGCGGGGGCCGGCATGTTGGCCTTTGACGTGACCGACCACGAAGCCGTCCGCGCCGCCGTGGACCGGTTCGAGGCGGAGACCGGTCCCATCGACATCCTGATCAACAACGCGGGGATGCAGCACCGCGCCCCGCTGGAAGATTTCCCCGCCGAAGCGTTCGAGCGCCTTTTGCAGACCAACATCGCGTCGGTCTTTCATGTCGGTCAAGCCGTGGCCCGCCATATGATCGGGCGGGGCAGGGGCAAGATCATCAACATCGCCTCTGTGCAGACCGCGCTCGCCCGTCCGTCGATCGCGCCCTATACGGCGACAAAGGGGGCGGTGGGAAATCTGACCAAGGGGATGGCTACGGATTGGGCGCGGCATGGGCTGAACTGCAACGCCATCGCGCCCGGGTATTTCGACACGCCGCTGAACGCCGCGCTTGTCGCCGATCCGGCCTTTTGCGACTGGCTGGAGAAGCGCACGCCCGCCGGTCGCTGGGGCAGGGTGGAGGAACTGGTCGGGGCGGCGGTCTTCCTGTCGTCGGATGCCGCGAGCTTCATCAACGGGCATATCCTTTATGTCGATGGCGGGATCACGGCTTCGCTATGACGCGCATCGTCCTGATGGGGGTCGCGGGGTGCGGCAAGTCGAGCGTGGGCGAGGCGCTTTCGGCGCTTTTGGGGCTGCCCTATGTCGACGGCGACGATCTTCATCCCGCTGCAAATGTCGCGAAGATGCGCCAAGGCATACCGCTGACGGATGCCGACCGCTGGCCCTGGCTTGACGCTTGCGCCGGGACACTTGCGCGGGGGGATGTGATCCTTGGTTGTTCGGCCCTGAAACGCAGGTATCGGGACCGTTTGCGCGGGGCGGGCGATGTCGTCTTTGTCCATCTGTCGGGCACGCGGGACCTGATTTCCAAGCGCATGGCGCAGCGGAGAGGCCACTACATGCCGATGTCCCTCCTTGATAGCCAGTTCGCCGCCCTTGAACCGCCGCAGCCGGACGAGGCAGCCTTTGCCGTTCCGATCGACCCGCCGACCGCAGAGATCGCCGCCGAGATCGCCCGGCGGCTGCGTGCCGGAGGTTGGGGGGACAGCGCCTCGCAACGGGGTGAGAGGGGCGGGGTTGCATCATAAGCATGCTTACTATATACCATGCTCATGGATTACCAGATCGACTTCCTTGGCCTTCTCCTGCACGACGCCTCGCGCGCCGTGCGCCGCCGTTTTGAGCAGCTCACCGCCGAACACGGGCTTTCCACCCCGCAATGGCGGCTTTTGCGGCACATCCTGCGGGAAGGTCCGTGCAACCAGAGCAACCTTGCCGATATCCTCGATGTCGAGCCGATCAGCGTCTCGCGGCTGATCGACCGGATGGAGCAATCCGGCTGGGTCCGCCGCGAACCGCATCCCGAAGACCGCCGCGCCCGTATCATCGTGCCGACCGACAAAGCCCGCACCGTCGCCCCCGAGGCACGGGCCAAGGCCGAATCCGTCTATGCCGAAGCGCTCGTCG
Source organism: Paracoccaceae bacterium (assembly GCA_027489375.1). Taxonomy (GTDB): domain Bacteria; phylum Pseudomonadota; class Alphaproteobacteria; order Rhodobacterales; family Rhodobacteraceae; genus Paragemmobacter. The sequence continues at coordinate 2,823 of JAIXZW010000009.1, forward strand.
GTCTGACCAACGACCAACGCCGCGCCCTTCACGTGGCGCTGCTTGCCATCGCCGAAAACCTTTCGAAATCCGAACACAGCGCCCCGCGCGAAACCGAGACAACGCCATGAACGCCGCCGCCAAAGACATCACCGCCGCCCCCGCCGATACCAAAGCCAAGCCCTCGCGGCTGAAAAAGACCGCGCTCATGCTTTCCGTCCCGCTGCTTCTGGCCGGAGGGGTCGGCGCCTACTGGTTCGCGGGTGGCGGTCAGGAATCGACCGAGAACGCCAACCTGCACCAAGCCCGCATCTCCATCGCCCCCACGGTCGGCGGGCGCGTGGTTTCGGTGGGCGTGACCGAACTTCAGCAGGTCAAGGCGGGGGATGTGCTGTTTCAGGTCGATCCCGAACCCTATCGCATCGCGCTTGCCCAAGCCGAGGCCGCGCTGAACGGCGCGCGGATTCAGGTTGAGCAGACCAAGGCCGCCTATCAGCAGGCGCTGGCATCCGTGAAACTCGCGCAGGACGACGCGGCCTATCTGGACCGCGAACTTGACCGTCAGACCGCCCTGTCGGCCAAGGGCGTTGCCACCCCCAGCGATGTGGACAACGCCCGTCACCTTGCCCAGCAGGCGGCAGAGAAAGAGACGCTTGCCCAACTCAACGTCAGCACGGCCCTTGCCGCGCTTGGCGGCAACGCCGATGCGCCCACCGATGCCCACCCTGCCGTTGCGGCGGCGCTGGCCGAACTGGACCGCGCCAAATACAACCTTACCGTCACCACCGTGACCGCCCCCGCCGATGGCGTGGTCTATCAGGCCGCCTCCTTCCGTCAGGGCGCGATGCTGACACCGGGCCAGACCGTCTTTGCGCTGGTGGAAAGCGGCGATGTCTGGGTCGATGCCAACTTCAAGGAAACCCAGCTTTCCGACATCGCCGTGGGCCAACCCGCCGAAGTCACCTTTGACCTTGCCCCCGGCCGCCACTTCTCGGGCAAGGTCGAAGCCATCGGCGCGGGCACCGGCGCGGAATTCTCGCTCCTCCCCGCGCAGAACGCCACGGGCAACTGGGTCAAGGTCACGCAGCGTGTGCCGGTCCGCATCCGGCTTGACGATCCCACAGCCCTCGCGGGGCTTTCCTCCGGCCTTTCTGCCGAGGTGACGGTCGACACCTCCAACGGCCACGGCCTGCTGACCGCCGCCGCTTCGGAATAATCCCATGACCGCCGCCGCCCTTTCCGCCCCCTCCACGGGCGAGGTGAAGCATCGCGGCCTCATCACCGTGGCGATCATGCTCGCCACGATCATGCAGGTGCTCGACACCACCATCGCCAACGTGGCGCTTCCCTCGATGACCGGCGATCTCGGCGCGTCGCAGGACACGATCACATGGGTGCTGACCTCTTATATCGTGGCCTCCGCCATCGTCACGCCCATGACCGGCTGGCTTGCCGACCGCCTTGGCAAGCGCGAGCTTTTCCTGATCTCGATCATGGGCTTCGTCGCCACTTCGCTGGCCTGCGGCATCGCGTGGAGTCTGCCGTCGATGGTCGTCTTTCGCCTGCTTCAGGGCGTTTTCGGCGCGGCCATCGTGCCGATCTCGCAGACCTTCCTTTTGGACATCAACCCGCGTGAAAAGGCGGGGCAGGCGATGGCGATCTGGGGCGCGGGCATCATGGTCGGCCCGATCATCGGCCCCACCTTGGGCGGCTGGCTGACCGAAAGCTACAACTGGCGCTGGGTCTTCCTTGTCAACCTGCCCGTGGGCGCGCTGGCGCTGGCGGGCTGCTTCCTCTACCTTCCCCGCGCCCCGCGCAAGGAACGCAGCTTCGACCTGTCAGGCTTTGCCATGCTCGCCATCGCCATCGGCGCGCTGCAACTCATGCTCGACCGCGGCGGCGAGGTGGACTGGTTCTCCTCGGGCGAGATCTGGACCTATGCGGTGCTGTCCGCCGCCAGTTTCTGGATGTTCTGCATCCACATCACCACCACCGACAGACCCTTCCTCGACCCGCGCATGTTCCGCGACCGCAACTTCTCGACGGGGCTGGTCTTCATTTTTGTCGTGGGCATCATCCTTCTGGCCAGTCTTGCGCTGCTGCCGCCGATGCTTGCCCGCATCTTCGGCTATCCGGTCATCACCACGGGCATGGTCATGGCCCCGCGCGGGGTGGGAACGATGATTTCGATGCTTGTCGTGGGGCGGATGGTGCGCAGGGTGGACCCGCGTCTTCTGGTGATCGCGGGGCTGATCCTGACCGCCCTATCGCTTTACGAGATGACCGGCTTTACCCCGCAGATGGACAACCTGCCCATTCTGCGGTCCGGCATCGTGCAGGGGCTTGGCCTTGGCCTTGTCTTCGTGCCGCTGTCCACAATTGCCTTTGCCACCATCGACGCCCGATTCCGCGCCGATGCCACAAGCCTTTTCAGCCTTGTGCGCAATATCGGGTCGTCGATCGGGATTTCCATCGTCACCCTGATGCTGACCCGCAACATACAGGTGAATCACACCGAACTCGGCGCGTTCATCAGCCCTTATAACCCGATGCTCTGGCAGGCCAATCCTGCCGCAGCACTGGGGAACGAGGCGGCCTTGGCGCGGATGGACCAGATCGTCAACGCGCAGGCGGCGATGGTCGCCTATGTGGACGATTTCTGGCTGATGATGTGGGTGACGCTGGCGGCGATTCCGCTGGCGCTGGTGCTGAAACGCCCGAAGTCGGGCTAATGCAGCATCATGGGCGCGGCGGCGGCGGAGGTCCGGACGAAATGCGGGGGCGTTTCGGCGTCGTATCCGGCCATCAGCTCGTCGAAGCGGTTGCGATAGTCGCGCAGGATGTCCAGAACGCGTTGCCAGTGGCCGGAGCGCAGGGCTTCCACCCCCGTCCTGTCATCGCCGAAGGGCCGCATGTTGGTGAGGCAATAGGCGAGGGCTTCTCCCTGAAACACCTCGGAGAGGGTCGGCATGAAGCGGGCAATCTGCGGGTTGGTCGACCAGCGGGGAACGCGGGTGGCATTTCCAACGGTCACGAAGGCGACCATGTTCCATGCAAGCATCTGCTCGACGCTCACTCCCAGCCAGGCGGCAGCTTCATCCACCGTCACATAAGGGTCGAGATCGGGCATGCCCATCACTTGCTACTCCGCACACTTTTCAACTTTGCCCAATTTAGACGCGGACCGTGCGCTCGGGCAGGGGGGGTGCGGCGTATCATTGGTATGGGTCATTAACCCCTGAGATGAATACTTCGCTCCGAAGTGGTTTTTCCGAACCGTATCGCCGTTCCTGCGGGTTTTGCGAATGTGCCCCTTTGCGCTGCGCCGCGAATCAGCGGACCCGCGAGGGTGGCGCCGGCGGGGCCGGTCCGGATGGTGGCATCGCGCACACCGGAGCGGAGGGGCAGGCGTAAAGGTCGTGGTTGCGTCCGGTGAAGCTGTGGAACCCGCCACCGCCGCTGGCCGATTTCACCAGGTCGCTGCCCTGCACCTTCGGCATCCCGACCCGCACCACGGCCATTTCGGCCATCGGTGCGGGCCAGATGTCGGCCATTATAGCCCCCGCGACCAGTCGTCCACGTCGCGTTCGGCCGCTTCCTTGGCCACGCCATAGCGGCGCTGGATGGCGCCGACCATCTCGTCGCGGCGTCCGCCGATTTCGGTCCATTCGTCATCGGTGATCTGGCCCCACTTGGCCTTGGCCGTTCCCATCATCTCTTTCCAGCCGCCTGCGATCTGATCCCAGTTCATGGTCTTTCCTTTCACATGGTTGGACCAGATGAACGCCAAGCGCCGTCCGCTGTTCCGCCGGAACAATCCGTGCCGCGTCGCGTTGCGCCCGCGACATGACCCATCCCGCACAAGAACGCCTGAACCGTCTGGCCCCCCTCGCGGTGATCGCGGTGGCGGTCATTCTTATCTTCGCCGCGATGGATGCCGCCGAAAGCATCCTGTCGCCCATCGTGCTTGGCATGGTGGCGGGGATCGTCCTTTCGCCGTTGTCGGACATGTGGGACCGATGGGGCTTCAGGCCCGCCGTGGGGGCGCTGGTCAGTCTGGTCGTGACGCTGGCGGTGACGGGCGGGCTTATCATGCTGTTGCAGCCCGTGGTCGCCCGCCTTGTCGCGCAAGCGCCAAAGGTGCTGGCGGACATGCAGGAAACCATCGACCGCATCTCGTCGACGCTGCGCGGGCTGCGCGACGCGACCGAGGTGATGGCCGAGGCGATCACCGCCGAGCCTGCGGCCAATGGCGCGCCCTCGGCGGAGATGACGGGGCTGCCCACCGTGACCGATGCGATCCTGCTTGCCCCTGCCATCGTGGCGCAGGCGACGATCTTTGCCGGCGTGCTGTTCTTCTTCCTGATGACGCGTCACGCGCTTTACGGTGCCATCGCCCGCACGCTGCCGACCGAGACGGACCCCGTGCAGATCGTTGCCCGTCTGCTGCGGGCGGAGCGGCATGTGTCGCGCTATTTTCTGACGGTGTCGGTGATCAACGCGATCCTTGGCGTCTTTACCGCCGCCGCGCTGCATCTGCTTGGTCTGCCTGATGGCATCCTCTGGGGGCTGGTTGCGGCGCTGTTCAATTTCCTTGTCTACCTTGGCCCCGTCTTTGTCAGCCTGTCCCTGATTGTCGCGGGGGTTGCGGCCTTTGACGGGGCGATGTCGCTTGCCCCTGCGGCGGCCTATACGCTGCTGAATTTCGTCGAAAGCCAGTTCATCACGCCGTCCTTCGTGGGGCGGCAGATGCAGGTGAATCCGCTTGTCGTCTTTTGCGCGCTGGTCTTCGGCATGTGGTTGTGGGGGGCGGTCGGGGGGATCGTGGCGCTGCCCATCGCCATATGGGGCATGGTCATGCATGACGAGCGCCGCCTGTCGACGCATCGACTGCCCGACAGCGCGGTTGCTGCCGCGACGGAAAACCCGTCGCAGCAAAGGCCGCAGTCTCAGGCGGCGGCTTCGGCCTTGGGCGAGAGAGAGAACCAGACGCGGAGCTGACACATCCCGCCCGCGAATTCGCGCCGGAATTCGCCGTTCAACTGTTTGGTGAAGCCGCGCAGAAGCTGTGTGCCGATGCCTGTCCCCGTGTCGCCCAGACCCGCGACGGATGCGCCCGAGGCGCTGTTCGCCACCTCGAGCACCGCTTCTTGCGGCTTTTCAAGCTGGAAGCTGACCGTGACCCGTGGCGGGGAGCCGTCGGCTGTGCTGGCATGGGCCAAGGCGTTCGAGAGCGCCTCGGTCAGAAGAAGGGCAAGCGGCACGGCCTGATCGAGGCTGAGGATGACGGGGGCAAGATGGCTTTCCACCGCCACGCGTTGCCCGCGGATTTGAGCGTTGCGCATCACCTGATCTATGATCCCGCGCAGCAGCGTCTCGCCGCCGATGGCGGCAAGGTCTGCGGTCTGGTAAAGACCGTTGTGGACGGTGGCGAGGCTGACCATCCGTTCCTGCAGGCTGCGCATGATCGTCCGCGCCTCTTCGGAACGGGTATGGCGCAACTGCATGTTCACGATCGACGCGATCAGTTGCAGGTTGTTCTTCACGCGGTGATGCACTTCGCGCAGGAGAACCTCTTTTTCGCGGAGCATGTCTTCCAGTTCGGCTTCGTCGTGCAGGATGGAATCGGTCATCTTGCCGAAGGCTTCGCCCGCTTCGCGGATTTCTTTGGGTGCGTGGCGCAGATCGAGTGCGCGGACGACACGGTTGCCGCCCGCGAAGTCGGTGATCGCGCTGCGCAGGCGGCGGATATGCTGGGCGACCAGCACCTCGGCCGCGAACCATGCCGCGATGAGGCTGATGCTCCACATCAGGGCGGGAAAGAGGAGGGGGGGAAGTGCCCGCAGCGCAACCAGGCCGGACCGCTCTTCCGGCCAGGTGCCGAGGGCGAAAAGCTCTCCCTCGACCAGCCGGACGAGGGAATAGGCGCGGCCTGCCCCGCCCGCGGAGTCGGCGGTAAAGGTGGCCACGTCGCTGGCGGTCAGATCCTCGAGCCGCCGGCCTGCGGGCAGGAGGGAGGCGGCTTCTTCGGGTGCGGAGGTGCGGGAGAGGACCTCTCCGGTCCGGTCGAAGACGAAGAGGGAGAATGCCTGCGAGGCAGTGCCGCGCTCTTCCGCCGCCACCTGTCCGCCCTCGCGGGGCGAGACGGCGACGAAGCCCGTCACCACACCGCCCGCGTCGAGTTCGGGATGGAGCGCCACGAGCACGGACATTTCCCCGTTGCCGCGCAGGACCGAGAGCGCCGCTCCCGTTCCCGTGAGGACGGCGCCCAAAGCCTCTGTCCCGACGAGGGTGCCGGGTGCGCCGCCCGCGTGGCAGACGGCCCTGCCATCGGTGGCGTAATAGCCTGCGAACACGAATGCGCCGCCGTCGATCATGCGGGAGAGGGCACTGCAACCGGCCCCCGACCGCATCGCGGCGAGTGCTTCGGCTGCGCCCTGCGCGCGTTTGATCAGCGCGAGTTTCGGGCGCACGGCCCGCAGGGTTTCCCCCGCGAGCGCGGCTTCGCTGCGCGCCCGCGCTTCGGCGAGAAGGTCGCTTGCCTGAAACACCGCCATCAGCCCGACCGGCAGGAGCGCAAGTCCGATCACCATCCCCAGCCTGACGCCGAGCCTGTCGGTGAACTTGCGACCTGCCGCCGCACTCATGCTGCCCGCACGGCCGATTTGCTCATCACTGCAAGCGTCGTCGGGTCCGAACCCACCAACTCCTCGCCGTCTTCGAGCCCGAGCAATTCCGCGAGCCGCAACCTTGCGCGGCTGGCGCGGCTTTTGACCGTGCCGACGGCCACGCCGGTCATTTCCGCCGCCTCTTCGTAGGAAAAGCCGGAGGCACCGACGAGGATCAGCACCTCGCGGTGGACGGGGGAGAGCTGGTTGAAGGCGACCATGAAGTCGTTCATCGCCAAGCGCCCGTCATGCGCGGGTTTTTCGAAAAGGCTTGCGGTGTGCACGCCATCGGGGTCGGGCATGTCGCGCCGCCGTTTGCGGACGCCCGAATAGAAGGTGTTGCGCAGGATGGTGAAGAGCCATGCCCGCATGTTGGTGCCCGCTTCGAATTTGTCGAAGCTCGACCATGCCTTGACGATGGCATCCTGAACCAGATCGTCCGCGGCCGCCATGTTCCGCGTCAGGCTGATGGCGAAGGCGCGCATTGCCGGAAGGTGGTGCGGAAGTTCCTCGCGCGGGTCCATCGGATTTTCGGGCGTGGATTTGGGCATGTCGCCCTTGGAGTAGGCGCTCATTTCCCGCCCTCCCCGTCCGTGCCGGTCTTTGCGCCTTGTGCGTTCCGCAATTCGGCGAGAAGCTGTTTGAAGCGGTCCGGAACCTCTTCCGCGAGCAGGTCCTGATAGACCTTGCGGAGATTTTCCTCGATGCTGCTTTTCAGGGTCGGCTTGTCCTGTTTGTCACCCATGCGTCCCAACATGCTCATCCTTGCCTGACCCCCGACTGTGATATCATGGAACCAAACGCCCTTCACTGCGTTTGGTTCCGCCGACTGGTGAACAAGGGGACAGCAAGATGAATGAAGTTACGGCCGATCCGGCCTCGATCGTTGCGGCCAATCTGCCTTTTCTGCGTCGTTACGCCCGCGCCCTGACGGGAAGCCAGGACAGCGGCGACAGTTATGCTGCTGCCACGCTGGAAGCGATCCTTGAAGAACCCGAGATCCTGCGCCAGACGGGCAGTGCCAAGACCGCGTTGTTCCGCACCTTTCACCTTGTCTGGGCCAGCGCCGGTGCGCCGCTTGGCACGCCGGACACCGAGCTTTCGCGCCGTGCGCAGGACCATATGTCGGCCCTGACACCCAACACGCGCGAGGCGCTTTTGCTCCACGCGATCGAAGGGTTCAGCTATCCCGACATCGGCGAGATCATGCAGGTCACTGCGGCGCAGGCCGAGGGTCTGGTCCAGATTGCCAAGACCGAGATGGCCAATTCCGTTGCGGGTTCGGTGCTGATCATCGAGGACGAGGCCATCATCGCGATGGATATCCAGATGATCGTGGCCGAGATCGGCCACCGCGTCACCGGCATTGCCCGCACGCGGTCGGCGGCGGTGGAGCTGGCGGCGCGGGACCGTCCCGACCTGATCCTTGCCGATATCCAGCTTGCCGACCAATCCTCGGGCATCGACGCGGTGAACGACATCCTGCGGCAGTTCGACGATATCCCCGTGATCTTCATCACGGCCTTTCCCGAACGGTTGCTGACCGGCAAGAAGCCCGAACCGGCCTTTCTTATCGCCAAGCCCTATTCGGAGGCGCAGGTCCGTTCGGCGGTCAGTCAGGCGATGTTCTTTGCGTCGACCGAACCGCTGATGTCCTGACGGGCGGAAAGTCGGCTGCGGAAGGACAGGTCGAACCTTCCCCCCGCAGCCGGGGCTTCGCGCGACAGGGGACGCACACGCAAAGCCGGCAATCCCGACGCCCGTATATTCGGACAGGACGGCAAGGCGTCGGTCCAGCATGAACGCGGGATCCTGCCTGCGGTTCCCTGATTCGCCCGAGATTTTCCGCTTTCGGTTGACAGTCGGAAATCCGTGGTTTCGCAAAGGGTTGCGACATACAACCCGCAGGTGTGAAATACATATACTAACGGATGTAAGACTGCTTAACGTATGGGCTTCCCATCCGAAAACGCATAGGCTGCAAACAGAAGCCGCCGATTTCCATTGCCCGGTGCAGATATGACCAACAATGCCCAACACGTCGCCCTCTATATCTCGAACCATTTCCAATACGTGTGGGAGTCGGTCGGTTTCTTCGATCTTCAACGCCTGCTCTATCTTGCGCAGGGGTGGCATCTTGCGACGGGCAAGGGTCCGCTGTTTTCCGACAGTATCGGGGCGCACCGGACCGCGCCGCTGATCGTTTCGGTCAAGGGTGTGGTGCCGCAGCACGAGATGCTGCCGCAGCCCGAGCTTGATCCCGAGGGCGAAGCCTTTCTCGACAGTTTCTGCATCACCTATGGGACCGCCGATGCGCGGGCGGTCAAGGAACAGGTTGACCGGCCCGACGGGGCATGGCGCCTGACGCAGGCCATCGCGGGAGAAGGGGCGACGATCAGCCACGATCTGATGCGGGCCACGTTCCGGCTTATGCTGCTGGACCATGCCGAAACCAGCCGCCGGATGCGCCAGACCCAGATCGAGGCGCAGGTGAACCGCGCATCGGAGCAGAGCGCCTCGAACGTGGTGGCTTTCCGCTTCGGCCGGAAATAGGTCAGCCGCTGTTCTTTTCGGGTTTGAGCGACGGGCGCGGGCGCGAGGCGAGTTCGACAGCCGCATTCGCCCCGATGCCGGTCATGCAGAGCAGTCTCACGATGATCTGGTCCGATGCGCTGGCGGGCAATTGCCCTGTCGTGATCGCCAGACCGCCGCCGATCAGCGCATGGGTGGTGAGCCGCCAGACAAGTTCGGCATTCGACACCTCGAACCGCCCCGCCTGCGAGGCAAGGCGGAGGTCGCGGATGGCAAAGGGCCCCATCATGCGGAACATGGCGTCGGCAATCACCTCGGACCGGTTGAGCATCTGCGCCCAACGCACGTCGTTCGTGGCGGTGTCGAGCACGGTGCGGATGCCATAGGCATAGACCTGCGCGGGGTCTTCGAAGGTGTCCGTCACCTCCTGGATATGGAGGCCGAGGTCGTGCATCAGGGTCTCAAGGACGGCGATGGCAAGTTCGTCCTTGGATTTGAAGTAGTTGTAGACCGTGCCCGCACCCACATCGGCGCGTTCCGCGATTTCCAGCATGGTCGCGGCCTCGACCCCCTTTTCGGTCATGATGTCGCGTGCGGCGGCGATCAGCGCCTCGCGGTTGCGGCGCTGGCGGCGGGCGACGCGGCCTTCGGACGGGGAGTCGTCGGATTTCGTCATTTCCGAATCATATTCATTTCCGGCCACAGGCTCAATCTTTGAAACACAGGCTGCCGGTTCGGCACCGAAGCAAATGTTTTCAAGGGCTTCGGCTTTGGATTTTGTGAATTTTCTTCAAACTTGACGATCATTCATTTTTGGCTAACAGTCAGTCAAGACAGAGGCACTGGCCCGAGGAGGGGTTGCCTTGGTCGCGGAACCGGCCCGTGCCGGCACTGATCTGGGAGGATAACCATGACCCGTTCTGCGGGCGTCGACGGGTTCGACGCCGATGTCGCCATCGTGGGCGCTGGCCCTGTCGGCACGCTTCTCGCCATCCTTCTGGGCCAGCGCGGCAAGCGCGTGACGCTGATCGAGCGCTGGACCAACCACTACGCCCTGCCGCGTGCCGTGACTTATGACCACGAGATCGCGCGCATCTTTGCGACGCTGGGGATCGATTCCGAAACCGACCCCGCGATCAGCTTCCATGACGAGCTTTACTACTGGAAGAACAAGGACCGGAAGAACCTGCAGATCGTGGATTGGCAAAGCCAGTCGGCGAGCGGGTGGCGGGTGCGCTACTGGTTCAACCAGCCGATGATGGAAAAGCGCCTGCTGGCGATTGCGGCGACCCTGCCGAACATCACGCTCTTGCGCGGCTGGCAGGGGATCGGGCTGGAGCAGGACGCAAGCGGCGTCACCCTGTCGCTGCAACGCAACCCCGAAGAGGTCGGCCCGAACGGCGAGTCGCGCAGCCTGCGGGCGAAGTTCGTCGCCGGAACCGACGGCGCCAACAGCTTCGTGCGCGAGGCGTTGGGGATCGAGAACGAGGACAGGGGGTATTTCTTCGACTGGCTGATCCTCGATATGATCCCGCATTTCGACTATGTCGCCAGCCGCGGGGACGAGCCTGCGCAATGGCAGCTTTGCGACCCGAAGCGGCCGACGACCATCGTTCCCGGCGGTCCCGGCCCCGTGGCGGGCGGACCTGCGCGGCGGCGGTGGGAGTTCATGGTTCTGCCCGGCGAATCCGCGCATGACCTGCAAAAGCCGGAACAGGCGTGGGCGTTGCTGAAGCCCTGGGGTCTGACCCCCGACAATGCCGAGCTGGAGCGCAGCGCGGTCTACCGCTTTCAGGCGCGGTGGGCGAAGCAGTGGAACAAGGGGCGCTGCCTGATCGGGGGCGATGCCGCCCATCTGATGCCGCCCTTTGCAGGCGAGGGGATGTGTGCGGGCGTGCGCGATGCCGTGGCGATGGCGTGGCGGCTGAACGGCATCCTCGAAGGGAAATTCGGCACCGATGTGCTGGACAGCTACACGACCGAGCGGGTCGAACATGCCAAACATTACATCAACTTCAGTCAGGAGTTGGGCCAGATCATCTGCATCGCGGATGAGGCCGTGGCCGCTGACCGCGACGCGCGGATGATGGCCGACCTTGCCGCGCGGGGCGGCACGCCGGTCCCGACCGACATCTGCCAGTTGGGCCGTGGCGCGTGGTGCGAGGACAGCGCCCATGCGGGGGAATTGTCGGTGCAGGGGATCGTCGAGGCAGGCGGCAAGCGCGACCGCTTCGATCAGGTCGTGGGGCAGGTCGCGGGGCAGGTCGTGGGGCAAGGCTGGGTGCTTCTGGGCTATGACGCCGACCCCGTCGCCGCGCTGACAAAGGCGCAGCAGGCCGAGCTTGCGGCGCTGGACGGGATGGGCATCCGCCTTGCGCCCAAGGGCGGCGCGGGGGACGCGGTGGATGCCGAAGGCACCATCGGCGCGTGGTTCGACCGCATCGGCGCACGTTACGTGCTGATCCGGCCCGATTTCTACGTGGCCCTGACCGCCGACACGCCCGAGGTGCTGCAAACCCGCTTCGCCAAGGTCATGCGCGCCCTGCATCTGACCCTGCAGGCGGCACTGGCTGCCGAATAGGCCCGCGTTATCAGCCCGCGCAAACATAACGCAAAGGCATATTGACCGGGGTTCATGCGATCAAACCTGTCGGGAGGTTATCGTAGCATCCCGAGGGTCGCCAAAGCCCCGCCCCGTCAGGAGGAGACGGTGCGGGCGGGCGGGCGGTGCCCGCAGGACGAAGAAATTCAAGGGAGGACAGGAATGATCACACGTCGCACACTGCTTAAATCCGGCGCGGCCTTTACCGCCGCCGCTGCCGCATCCTCGGGGCTGGCCTTGCCCGCCCTCGCCCAGACCAAGAAGCTGAAGATCGGCTATGTCAGCCCGCAGACGGGGCCGCTTTCGGCCTTTTCCGCTGCGGACAGCTTCATGGTGGAAAAATTCCTTGCCGCAGCGCCCGGGATGGGGCTGGAGGTGGAGGTGATCGTCAAGGACAGCCAGTCCAACCCGAACCGCGCCGCCGAAGTGGCCAAGGAACTGATCAGCCGTGACGAGGTGAACCTGATCCTCGTCGCCTCGACGCCCGAGACAACGAACCCCGTCTGCTCCATCGCCGAGCAAGAGGAAATCCCCGTCATCTCGACGGTGGCGCCGTGGCAGCCGTGGTTCATCGGGCAGCAGGGCAACCCGGGCGATCCGGCAAGCTGGCAAAGCTTCGATTACGTCTACCACTTCTTCTGGGGGCTGGAGGACAACATCGCCACCTTCATGAACATGTGGAATTCGGTGGACACCAACAAGAAGGTCGGCGCGCTTTGGCCGAACGATGGTGACGGCAACGCCTGGGCCTCGCCCGATGTCGGCATGCCGCCCGCCCTCGCGGCCCAAGGCTACGAACTTACCGATCCGGGCCGCTACCAGAACCTGACCGACGATTTCAGCGCGCAGATCAACGCCTTCAAACAGGCGGGATGCGAGATCATGACGGGTATCCCGATCCCGCCGGATTTCACCACCTTCTGGACGCAGGCGAAGCAGCAGGGCTTCAACCCCAAGCTGGTTTCGGTCGCCAAGGCGCTGCTTTTCCCCGAAAGCGTGGCGGCATTGGGCGATCTTGGCCACAACCTGACCGCCGAAGTGTGGTGGTCGCCGAACCACCCGTTCAAATCCTCGCTCACGGGCGAAAGTGCCGCCGATCTTGCCAAGGCGTTCGAAGCCTCGGCCAAGCGGCAGTGGACCATGCCCGTGGGCTTTGTCCATGCGCTGTTCGAAGTGGCGGCGGATGCGATTTCCCGCGTCGACGATCCGACCGATGGCGATGCGCTGGCGGCGGCGATCGGGTCCACCAACCTTGATACCGTGGTGGGCAAGGTGCAGTGGGGCCGTGACAACGTGCCGGAATTCGCGCGCAAGAACATCTCGAAAACCCCGCTGGTCGGTGGCCAGTGGCGGCGCAAGGAAGACGGCAGCTTCGATCTGGTGATCGTCGAAAACGCCGGCGCGCCCGAGATTCCGCTGGGCGGCACGCTCGAAACCCTGTCCTGACCTATCGGCCCCGGCGCACAGGTGCCGGGGCCACCTTCCCCTGACCCAAGGCCACGCCATGCCGATCCTGTCGCTGCAATCCGTGTCCCGATCCTTCGGCGCGCTCAAAGTCACCGATGACGTCAGCTTCGATCTGGAAGCGGGCGAGGCGCTTGGCATCATCGGGCCGAATGGTGCGGGGAAATCGACGCTGTTCAACCTGATCACCGGAAACATCGCCCCCGATGCGGGCCGCGTGCTGATGGACGGGCGCGATGTGACGAAAGCCCCGCCGATGGAGCGGGTCAAGGCGGGGATCGGGCGGTCGTTCCAGATCCCGCAGCCCTTTGGCGGGCTGTCGGTTTATGAGAACCTGCTCGTCGCCGCCCGTTTCGGCGGTGGTGTTCCGGCCAATGACGCGCCGGAGTTCTGCATGGACATCCTAGCCCGCACGGGGCTTGGCGCGGTGGCCGAGAAATCTTCGGGTGGCTTGCCCCTGTTGCAGCGCAAGCGGCTTGAACTGGCCCGCGCGATGGCGACGAAGCCGCGTGTGATCCTGCTGGATGAAATCGCGGGCGGGCTGACCGATGCGGAATGCGTGGAACTTGTCGCCACCATCCGCGCGATCCATGCCGAAGGCACGGCGATCATCTGGATCGAACATGTGCTCCATGCGCTCAATTCCGTGGTGGAACGGCTGATGGTGCTGAATTTCGGGCGGATGCTGATGATCGGGCAGCCCGATCAGGTCATGGCCTCGCCCGAGGTGCGCGAAATCTATCTGGGGATCGAGGCATGAGGGCGCTGTTGCAGATTGCGGGCCTGACCGCGCATTACGGGGATTTTCAGGCGCTTTTCGGCGTGGACCTGACGCTGGACGAAGGCGCGACCGTTGCCATCATCGGCGCGAACGGCGCGGGAAAGACCACGCTGATGCGTGCCATCACGGGTGTGGCCAAGGTCAGCGCCGGAAGCGTGACCCTTGCGGGCGATGCGATCACGCGCCTGCCCGCGCCCGATATCCTGACACGTGGCATCGCGATGGTCCCCGAGGGGCGGCGGCTTTTCCCGTCGCTGACGGTCGAGGAAAACCTGCTGATCGGCGCACATGCCCGCAAGGGCAACGGGTTCTGGACGCTCGAGAAGGTGCAGACCCTGTTCCCGATCCTCAAGGAACGCCGCCATAGCCCCGGCACGGCGCTGTCGGGCGGGCAGCAGCAGATGGTCGCCATCGGGCGGGCGCTGATGTCGAACCCGCGCGTGCTGCTGTGCGACGAGCTGAGCCTTGGCCTTGCGCCCGTGGTCATCAAAGAGATTTACGCCGCCTTTCCGCAGATCAAGGACAGCGGCACCTCGATCATCGTGGTCGAACAGGACATCGGGCAGGCGCTGCGGGTGGCCGACCATGTGCATTGCATGATGGAGGGGCGGATCACCCTGTCGGGACGCCCTGCCGAATTGTCGCGCGATGCGATCCACGATGCCTATTTCGGAGTGAGCCACGCATGATGCTGATCGACACCCTAGCGCAGGGGCTGCTGCTTGGCGGTCTTTACGCGCTTTTCGCGGCGGGGCTTTCGCTTGTTTTCGGGATCATGCGGCTGGTCAATCTCGCGCATGGCGACCTGATCATCCTTGCCGCCTATCTGATCCTGACGATTGCCACGGTGACGGGGCTGCACCCGTTCCTTGCCGTGGTGCTGGCCGCACCCGTGATGTTCGCCCTTGGCTGGCTGCTCCAGACGCATCTTCTGAACCGCGTGCTCGGCACCGATATCCTGCCGCCGCTGCTGGTGACGTTCGGCCTGTCGGTGGTGATCCAGAACGGGCTTCTGTCGGGCTTTACCGCCGACAGCCAGAAGCTGACGGCGGGGTCGATCGAGGCGGCTTCGGTCAGCCTCGGCTTCGTCACGCTGGGGGTGATGCCGCTGCTGACATTCGCATCCGCCGTGGCGGTGGTCTTTGCGCTGAACCAGTTGTTCTACCGCACGGCGCTTGGCCGCGCCTTTCGGGCCACCTCGGACGATCAGGTGACGGCGCAACTGATGGGCATCCGCCCGCAGAACATCTTTGCCATCGCCACGGGGATCGCGCTGGTCGTGGCCACCATCGCCGCACTTTACCTTGGCACGCGCGCGAACTTTGACCCCTCCATCGGCCCTGCCCGCCTGCTTTACGCATTCGAGGCGGTGATCATCGGCGGGCTTGGCAGCCTGTGGGGAACGCTGGCGGGGGGTATCGTGATCGGCATGGCGCAGGCCGTGGGGGCGTCGATCAACCCCGAATGGCAAATCCTGTCGGGGCATATCGCCTTTGTGATCGTCCTGCTTTTCCGTCCGCGCGGGCTGTTCCCGCGGGCGAATGACTGAGGTGCCGCAGATGACCCTTTCCCGTCCGCTCGGCCTTGGCCTTGCCTTCGCGGCGCTTGCGCTGCTTTACGCCCTGCCCGCGATCGCCCCGCGTGCCGTGGTGCAGGACCTGTTCGGCATCCTGACGCTGCTGGTGCTGGCGATGAACTGGAACATGCTTGCCGGTTTTGCGGGGCTGGTGTCGGTGGGACAGCAAGCCTTTGTCGGGATCGGTGCCTATGCGATGTTCGCGGCGATCATCCTGATGGGGCTGGACCCGCTGGTGGGGGTGCTGATCGGCGGCGTGGCGGCGGCGGTGTTTGCCATTCCGATGGCCTTTTTCGCCTTTCGCCTGAACGGCGCTTACTTTGCCATCGGCACATGGGTCGTGGCCGATATCGCCCGCCTTGGCATCAGCCAGTGGAAGGCGCTGGGGGGCGGGACCGGAACCTCGCTGCCCAAGGGGACGGCCAAGGAAATGGCTTTCGTCGAGCAGATCAAGGCGTTGCTGGATGTCTCGAGCGCCGCCGCTGCCGATGCGCTGACCTATTGGCTTATGCTTTCGTTGGCCGTGGCGATGCTGGTGGCGGCCTATGTTTTCCTGCGCTCGCGCATGGGGCTGGGGTTGCAGGCGATCCGCGACAATGAAAACGCGGCGCGGTCGGTGGGGGTGGACCCCGTGAAGCTGAAGGCGCTGGTCTTTCTGCTGACGGCCTTTGGCACGGGGCTGTGCGGGGCGCTGGCCTTCATCCAGATCACCCGCGTGACGCCGGACGCCGCTTTTTCGGTGATTGACTGGACCGCATTCGTCATCTTCATCACCGTGATCGGCGGGATCGGCACCTTGCCCGGTCCCATCGTCGGGGTGATCGTCTTTTACGCCCTGCAACGCGCGCTTGCCGATTACGGCACGATCTACCTGATCGTGCTGGGATGCCTTGGCATTGCGGTGATGCTGTTCGCCCGCCGTGGGTTGTGGGGCATGTTCACCGACCGCACGGGGCTGGACCTTTTGCCCCTGACCCATCGCCCGCCGCGCCTTGCGGCGCTTCAACCGAAACCTGCCCGCAGCACCGTCTGACGCGATCACGAAGGACCGACCCATGAAGCACTATTTCTCCGAAGACAGCTCGGTCGAAACCGTCAACGCCCGCATGGGTGAAGGGACAAGCCCGCGCATGGCCGAGGTGATGGCCTGCCTTGTCAAACACCTGCACGCCTTTGCCAAGGAAATCCACCTGACCCAAGGTGAATGGGAGCGGGGCGTCGATTTCCTGACCAAGACAGGGCAAATCTGTTCGGGCGAGCGGCAGGAGTTCATCCTTCTGTCGGACGTGCTGGGCTTTTCCATGCTGGTCGATGCGATCAACAACCGCCGTCCGGCGGGCGCGACCGAGAACACTGTCTTCGGTCCCTTCCATGTCGAGGACGCGCCGATCCGTGCGATGGGCGAGACCATCAGTCTGGATGGCAAGGGCGAACCCTGCCTGTTCGAGGGCCGCGTGATCGACCTGCACGGCACCCCGATCGAGGGGGCTTGCGTCGATGTCTGGTCGGACAATGCGGACGGGTTCTACGATGTGCAGCAACCCGGCATCCAGCCGAAATGGAACAACCGTGGCCGCTTCTACACGGGCAAGGACGGGGTCTATGCCTTCCGCGGGATCAAGCCGACCTCTTATCCCATCCCCGACGATGGTCCCGTGGGCAAGATGCTGGCGCAGATGGGCCGCCACCCCTATCGGCCCGCGCATATGCATTTCCTTGTCACCGCGCCGGGGTTCCAGCGGCTGGTCACGCATACCTTCGTGGGCGATGACAGCTATCTGGAAAGCGATGCCGTCTTTGGCGTGAAGCAGACGCTGATCGCGCCCTTCGAGCGGCTGGAGGGCGAAGATACCCTGTGGCGGTCGCCCTTTGACTTCGTGCTGACCCCGGTCTGAGGGGCGGGCCATGCCGAATGTGAAGATCTTTGTGGATGACAGCCTTTACCCCGCCGTGCGCGCCCCGCTTGTGCAGGCGCTGGGGCCGATCCGCGACCTGCTTTGCGCCGAGCTGGCGGTCGATGTTCCCGCCTGCCAGTTCGCCGTGTTGCCCGTGGGTGCGATGGCGGACCTGCCGCGTGTGAATGTGGAGATGGCGATCCTGCCGCGCCCCGAACGCACGCGGGAACGGGTGCTTTCGGTCTGCGTTCGGATGCGCGCGCTGGTCGAGGCGGCGACAGGCACGCATGTCGCGATCCGCGTGACCTCTCTCGACCCAGAAACCTATATCGCGCTGAAATAGTCAGCCGCGCCGCTGCGTGACCTGCCCTTCGTGCTGGATGCGCGCTTCGAGCAGCGCGAATTCGTCGCGCAGGAAGCCCGCGAACAGCCGCAGCGACGGCGGCGGGCTGCCCGCGTCATAGGTCAGCATGCCCAACTGCCGGTCGGGGTGTTCGATCTTGAGCCGCAGTGCATCGACTCCCGCCATCTTGCGCATCAGGAACACCACCGAATAGGGCAGCACGGTCAGCGACTCCGACCCCGCGAGGATCGACAGGATCGAGGCCAGCGTCCCGCCCGAGAAGCTGACGCGGAAATCCTCTTTCCCGATTGATTTGAGCGCACGTTGCAGGTCGCGGTAAAGCGGGCTGTCGGCGGGCGGGGCGATCCACGGGTAGGGTTCGATATCGGCCAGTGTGATCGTGCTGCGCCGCATCAGGGGGTGGCCCGCCCGCGCCGCAATCACGTTGCGCCCCGCCAGCAGCGGGACAAAGGCCATGTCCGAAGGCACGCTGCCCTGATGCAGCGGCAGGATGGCCATGTCGAGCGTGCCGTTGCGCAGGCTGACGGCAAGCTGGTCGAAATAGCCGTAGGATTGGGCGATCTGCACCTCGGGGTGGCGGGTCTGGAAATCGGCGATCAGGGTGGACACCACGCCATCCATGAAGATCGGCGTTCCGGCGATGCGCAGCCGCCCCGCATGGCCCTTGCGGTAATTCTGCACAAGGCGGCTCGCCTCGGCGTTCAGGGCGTGGATGCGGGCGCCGATCCGCGCGAGGTTTTCTCCCAGTTCGGTGGGCCGGAGCGGGCGCTTGCCCGTCTCGAACAGCGGCGCGCCGATCCGGTCCTCGAGCAGCGCCATCGTGCGCGAGACGGAGGGTTGCGATTTGCCAAGGGCTTCCGCCCCTTCGGTCAGACCGCCCTTCTCGACGATCATGGCGAGGATTTCGAGGTGTTCACTGTCCAGCTTCATAACGAAAGATCATATTATCAATCCGCGATCCGATCAATATCGCGCCACGGCTTGGCTACTGTGCATTTGCCCGCAGCAGAAAAGGTCCGCGCATGTCGTCGTTTCAGGAAAGCTTTGCCACCACCTTCCCCGCCGTGCGCGTGCGCTTCGGCGCGGGTGTGCGGCACAAGGTCGGCGAAGAGATGGAGGCGATGGGCCTGCACCGCGCCCTGATCCTGACCACGCCGCAGCAGGCCGATACGGGCGCGGAATTCGCGGCCCTGCTGGGGGCCAGGGCGGCGGGCGTCTATTCGGGGGCGGCGATGCACACCCCCGTGGCGATCAGCGAAGAGGCGACCGCCAAGGCGCTGGCGCTTGGCGCGGATTGCGTGGTGGCCGTGGGCGGCGGGTCGACCACCGGCCTTGGCAAGGCCATCGCCCTGCGCACCGACCTGCCGCAGATCGTGGTGCCGACGACCTATGCGGGGTCCGAGGCGACGGGCATCCTTGGCCAGACCGAGGGCGGGAAGAAAACCACCCTCACCTCGCCCAAGGTGCAGCCCGAAGTGATCCTGTATGATGCCGAACTGGTCCGCACCCTGCCCGTGGGGATGACGGTGACATCGGCGCTGAATGCGATGGCCCATGCGGCCGAGGGGCTATATGCGCAGAACCGTTCGCCCATCTCGACCCTCATGGCGCTCGAGGGGTTGCGGGCGTTCCGCGATGCGCTGCCCCGCGTGCTGGAAAACCCCGACGACCTGCATGCCCGTGGCGAAACGCTGTATGGCGCGTGGCTTTGCGGCACGGTTCTGGGCATGGTCGGAATGGCGCTGCATCACAAGCTGTGCCACACGCTGGGCGGCAGTTTCGACCTGCCGCACGCCGAAACCCATTCGGTCATCCTGCCCCATGCCATCGCCTATAACGAAGCCGCCGCCGCGCGCGAACTTGCCCCCGTGGCCGGGATTTTCGGCGGCAAGTCGGCGGGTCGGGCGCTGCACGATTTCGCCATCCGCATGAAAGCCCCGCTCGCCCTGCGCGATCTGGGGATGAAGGAAGCGGACCTCGACCGCGCGACCGAAATTGCCACGCAGAACCCCTATTGGAACCCGCGCCCCGTCGAGGCGGGCGCCTTGCGTCGGCTGCTGCAAAACGCATGGGACGGCGCGGCCCCCGCCGCGTGACCCGACAGACATTCAGGGAGGACAGAATGGCAGACATCACCACCGAGGTGCTCATCATCGGAACCGGACCTTCGGGGTCGGCCACGGCGGCGCTTCTTTCGAGCTACGGCATCCAGAACATGGCGATCAACCGCTACCGCTGGCTTGCCAACACGCCCCGCGCCCATATCACCAACCAGCGCGCGATGGAGGTGCTGCGCGACCTTGGCCGCGATGTCGAGGACGAGGCCTATATGTTCGCCACGCATCAGGACCTGATGGGCGAGAACATCTTTTGCGAAAGCCTTGCGGGCGAAGAGATCGGGCGCATGAAATCATGGGGCAACCACCCCCTGAGCCGCGCCGAACACCTTATGTCGTCGCCCACCAGGATGAACGACCTGCCGCAGACCTTCATGGAGCCGCTCTTGTTCAAGACCGCCTGCGCGCGCGGCACGCAGGCGCGGATGTCCACCGAATACCTGAGCCATGTGCAGGACGCCGAGGGTGTGACCACCACCTGCCGCGACCGGCTGACGGGCAAGGAGTTGACGATCCGGTCGAAATACCTGATCGGCGCGGATGGCGGCAAATCGCTGGTGGCCGAACACGCGGGCCTGCCGTTCGAGGGCAAGATGGGCGTGGGCGGGTCGATGAACATCCTGTTCCGCGCCGACCTGTCGAAATACGTCGCCCACCGCCCCAGCGTGCTTTATTGGGTCATGCAGCCCGGCGCGGATGTGGGCGGGATCGGCATGGGTCTGGTGCGCATGGTGCGCCCGTGGAACGAATGGCTGATCGTCTGGGGCTATGACATCAACGGGCCGGAACCCGAGGTGACGCCGGAATTCGCAACGGGCGTGGCGCGGCAGCTTGTCGGTGATACCGAGCTTGAGATCGAGCTTCTCTCGGCTTCGGTCTGGACGGTGAACAACCGCTACGCCACCCGCACCACCAATGGCCGCGTCTTCTGCATGGGCGATGCGATCCACCGTCACCCGCCGTCGAACGGGCTGGGGTCCAACACCTCGATCCAGGATGCGTTCAACCTTGCGTGGAAGCTGGCGCTCGTGCTCAAGGGTCAGGCGGGGGAGCGGCTGCTTGACAGCTATAACGACGAACGGGCGCCGATTGCCAAGCAGATCGTCACCCGCGCCAACCAGTCCATCGCGGAATTCGGCCCGATCTTCGAAGCGCTCGGCATGGGCGAAGGCGTCGATCCGGTGCAGATGCAGAAGAACCTGAACGCCCGATCCGAAGGGACCGAGGCGGCCGAGAGCCAGAGAGAGGCGATCCGCAAGGCCATCGCCTTCAAGAAATACGAATTCGACGCGCACGGGGTCGAGATGAACCAGCGCTACCGCTCATCCGCCATCGTGACGGACGGGCAGATCGAACCGTCCTTTGCGCTGGATGCCGACCTGCATTACCAGCCGACGACATGGCCGGGGGCACGGTTGCCGCATGCGTGGATATACCGCAGGGATACGGGGGCAGAGGTTTCGACGCTTGACCTGTGCGGTCACGGGCGGTTTTCGCTGTTGACGGGGCTGGGGGGCGAGGCTTGGGCCGAAGCCGCCGAAGCGGTGGCTGCGGAACTGGGGGTCGAGCTTGCCGCGCATGTGATCGGCCCGCGCCAGACCTATATCGACCACAGCGGCGACTGGGCGCGCGCGAGCGAGATCCGCGACAACGGCTGCCTTCTCGTCCGGCCCGACCATCATGTCTGTTGGCGCAGCGAAACCCTGTCGGCGGCGCCGAAGGCCGATCTTTTGCGCGTGTTGCGGGCGGTTCTGGCGCGTTGACCGCAAAAGGGGCCGCCGCGGGTGTGATCCGCGGCGGCCGCGTGACGCTGCCCCTCGGGGCGGGCGCGGTCAGACCCAACCGGAGCGGATCGCGTAGTCCACGATGGCGCGGCGACCCGAGATGTTGAGCTTCGAGGTGCCCCGCGCCTTGTAGGTTTCGACCGTCTTGGAGGAGAGGGCGAGTTCGTAGCCGATTTCCTTGAGGCTTTTGCCGCGGGCGACGGATTTCAGCACATAGGCTTCGCGTTCGGTCAGGCCGCGGGCGGGGGCAGGGGGGCGCTGGATCGCGGGGGTGGCGAGGATCGCGTCGGCATAGCGCGGGTCGAGGTAGATCGCCCCCGATTGCACGGCGGAAATGGCGGTGCGCAGGGCGTCGAAACTGATGGTCTTGGACAGGAAGGCGCGGAAGCCTTGGGCAAGGCAGGCGCGGGCAAGGCCGGGGTTGTCGGTCGCAGAATAGCCGATGAGCCGTGCCCCCCCGAACATGTCACGGAGCCGGGCAACCATCGCCTGCGGGGTCAGTGTGAATTCGGACGGATCGAGCACGATCAGGTCGAATGGACCCGACACCGCTTCGCGCATGTCCAGTTCGGGCGAGACGGCGAGCGCAGTCGCACGCAGCGCCTCTTGACGTTCTAGAAGCGCCGAGATGCCGCTTGCCAGAAGCGGGTTCTGGTCGAGGATCGCGATATCAAGACAGGTCGCGCCGGGCTGCATGGAGGCCTCCGAGTTCTTCTGGTCTTTCGAATCAAGCGCGCAGAGAGGGCATGGGGTTCCACCGGAAGCGGGGGTTTCCTGACTGCAAAAGGCAACCCGCCTGCGCAGGGCAGGCGGGTTTTCGGCTGTGTCAGAGACGTTCTATGACCGCATTGGCGAAGGCTTCGACCATCGCCTTGTAATATTCCGGCGTATCGCGCTGGATCATAACGACGGTCGTTCCGGGCGGAAAATAGGGCAGCGCCTCGTTCACGCTGACGGTGAGTTCGTAGGAATTGAATTCGGAATTGTCCGTCTCGCTCGAGATGTTCACGGTGCCGACCATTCTGGTATCGGCGACGTTGGTGATGTTTTCGAAAGCGTTGGCGAGTTCGACTTCGGAGATGTCGACCGAGATCTTCACGCCGTCATCGGCGGTGCGGTCGGTGATGCGGGCGACGATGGCGTTTTCGACATCGTCGGCAACATTGGTCCAATAGGCTGCAGCCGCAGGATTGGAGATGGCGCTGATGTCGGCTTCGACATCGACGGTGCGGACCTTGGTCTTGTCATCGGCCAGCGCCGGAAAGGCGCAAAGCGCAAGGGTGAGGGCGAGAGTGGTTCTGATCATCGGATCGTCCTTTCGCATCTTGGGGCGCGTTGCCCCGGCGCGAAAGAAACGCGCCGAGGCGGGCAGGGGTTCCGAATGGGGCCGGATCAGAGCGGCGGGACGCTGCCCGAGGGGTTGCGGTTGGACATGGCCGCGCCACCCGTGCCGACCACGCCGGTCGAGACGATCGGGCCGGGGCGCTGGTAGACCGAGCGGTTCGGGTTCGGGGTGCGGCCCTGTCCCTTGGTCCATGTGGCGGGGGAATTTCGATCCTCGTCCCCGCTTTTCAGGAAGGCCATGCCCGCGACCGCGCCGATGGCCAGCGCCACGGCTCCGACGGCGACGGGGTGTTCCTCGACCAGCGTGACCACCTCGCGGCTGCCGCCCTTGACCACGCGTTCGGCGCGGAGCCAAGCGGCGTAGCTTTGTTCGCGGGCGGCGACGACCTGTTCACGGACGGAGTCGGAGAGGTGTTCCAGCCCGTTCGAGATGTTGGTGCGGAGTTCGGAGGTGAAATCCTCGACCACCTGCGCGCGTTCGGAGGCGTAGTCGCGGACCTGTTCGACCTGACCGGCAAGCTTGTCTTGCAGTGATCCGGCGGCAGAGCGGGCCTCGTCCTCGATCCGCGAGAGGGCGTCCATCGCCTTTTGGCGCAGGCCGCCGACATGGCGGTGCCATTCGGGGTCGGGATCGTCGGCATGGAGGGCGGCATAGCCGTTTCGGGCGGTGTTAGAGCCTTTTTTGCCGCCCAGAACCATCCACGCCAGACCCAGACCGACCAACGCAAAGGCGGTGGGGTTGTCGCGCATGGCGCGGTCGAGCGTGCGGGTGGCGTCGGAGGTGTTGAGCTTGATCATGCCCAAAGCCTCGCGCGCGACATAGTCGATGGAGGCGCGGTTCGAGAGTTCGTCGAGATCGTTGGCAAGACCGCTGCGGACCTGTTCGAGATCGGCCTCGATTTCGCGGGGATCGTTGGGGCTGTCGGTCATCGGGTGGCCTCTTTCACGGTTTCGGCGTCGCGCCGCACATTGCGGGCGGTGCGCGTGGGCATCAGGTTTTCGGGGTCGAGCGCCTTTTTCCCGATCAGGGCGAGGATCCCCGCAGCGACGAGGAAAAAGACGCCGGTGAGGAAGGCCGCCCAACCGGGGTGGAGGCCCGCTTCTGTCAGCCCCGCCACGATGGCGGCGGCAAAGACGTTGAGGGCGGTGATCACCATGACCGCTGCGGCGGCCATCATGCCGACGCCTGCCATCATGTGGCGGAGGCTTTCCTGAAGCTCGGCCTTGGCGAGGGAGATTTCCCCCCTCACCAGACCGTTCACGTGCTGGAAGGCCGACGAGATCAGGTCAGCCGTCGAGCGGTGGTCGGTTGAGCTTGTCTCCGTCACAGGTTGCCCCCCCGCGAAGGCATGCCGACGGGGTCGTCGATCATGCCGGAGGACATGCCTTCGCCGGCCATATCCTCGCCCATGCCGCCGCGCGAGAGGCCCGCGCCCATGTCGCCCGCCTGCGTGCCGGTGCGGCCGTAGGTGCCAAGGTTGGTGCCCGTGTCCGTGCGGCCCGCCTGTGCGGCAAGGCGTGCGAGGACGAGGCCAGCGGCCGCGGCACCCGCGACGAAGAGGGCGGGGTTGCGCTTGGCGAAGGACTGGATGTCGGCAAAGAGCGACGAGACATCGTGCGAGCGCAGGGAATCCGAGACGGCGGTCACGCCGCTTGCCATCGTTTCCAGAACGCGGCCCTGCACCGAGCCGGATTGCTGGCCCGCCGCTTCGCGCAGGGAATCGGCCATGCGCTGGCCTTCTTCGGCGATGGTTTCGCGGACCTCTTCGGCCTTGGCGGTTGCGCCTGCCTTGAGGTCGGACATGGCGTCACCCATGACCGATTTCGCGCCGTGCAGCGCGTCCTTGCCGGTTTCCTTGAGATCCTCGGCTGCCTTGCGGGCGGTGTCGGTGATCGAGCCGCTTTGGCCGGATTGGTTCGAAGGTGTCATGATGTGCTCCTCAGCCGATGAAATTGATGACCGCGAGCGCGACGACCACGATGCCGATGATGGCGAAGATGGGATACATGGGCCGGTTTCTCCTGCGCTTGGGGATGAGGCAGAACGCAACCCTGTGGGGAATGTTCCGATTTCAAAGCAGCTTAAAGTGGATCATGCGCGGGGAACCGCGACGGGCGCGGGGCGTTGGCCGGAGACGATAAGGCCAACAGCAGAAGGAGTGACCGACATGCTTGGATGGGCCCTTGCCTTCCTTGTGATCGCGCTGATCGCAGGGCTTCTGGGTTTCGGCGGGATCGCGGGCGCTTCGGCGGGAATCGCGCAATTCCTGTTCGTGGTTTTCATCATCCTGTTCGTGATCGCGCTGATTGCCCGCGCCGTGCGGGGGCGTCCGCCGCTGTAACGGAACATGCGACACAAGCAGCCGGAACGGCCGCCGCACCCCCTGCGGCGGCCGTGGTTTTTCGCGTCCCGGAACCAGAGCGGGCGGTTTCAGGTTGGGGGCGGCAATCTTCAGGGAGAACCGAGATGAAGAAACTTTGGATCGTGCTGCCGATGGTCGGCCTTTTGGCGGCTTGCGAGACGCAGCAGCAGAACACGCTTGCGGGTGCGGCGGCGGGGGCGGCGATCGGGTCGGCGGTGGCCGATGACGATCTGACCGGTGCCGTGATCGGCGGTGTCGCAGGCGCTGCGGCAGGGTCGATGATCGGGCGCAACACGGCGGGCCAGTGCGTCTATCGCCGAGCAGACGGGTCGACCTTTACCGCCGCCTGCTGATCAAGGGGCGAGAGACGGCATGGACCGGTGGGCAGACATGCCTGCCGGTCTTTTCGTATTCAGGGGGAGTGGAGGTGCGACCTGCTTCGTGCCTGCGGCGGCGGTGGCGGTGGCGGTTGCCTGTTGCGGAGCACCTCGGCCAGTTCGGCGAGAAGCGCGTCGATCCGTGCCGTTCCGGCCGAGGGGGCAGAGGGCCGCAGATAGGCGCGGCGGAGGCTGTTTTCGACGGAATCGTCGGTCGTGGTCCAAGAGGGGGGCGAAGTCGGCCCTGATGCGGGACGGTTCATGACGGGAGATCCTTTGCCTGTCGTGTTTTTTTTCTGTGTCAACTTGCGATGAAGGGGATTGGGTCCAAGAATGCCGCCGCCGCTGTCCTGACCGTTGCCGGATTGGGTTTGCATGCCCTGATTGCCGCGCTGGCTTTGGCCGTATTGCTGGCCGCCCGCCCGGTCTTCATGATCTGCCATCGCTTGTCCTCCTATCTGGCAAAGGGGGCACCTGCCCCCACGGGAGGGAAACCTGTCTTTGTCGGGGGCGTTCCTTTTCAATCCGCCGACGATTGCGCTGGTTTGTTGGGCAGGGGTTTGGCGGGCTGGGGGCGGGTGGCGGAGCCTTGCCGAAGGGAAGGCGCGGGCTGCGGAACCGTCCTGCCTGCCTGCCGTTCCCATAGCAGGCCAGAGCGGATGGATTCGGGAATGACGGCAACGCAACAGAACTTCGTGGCCCGGCAGCAATCGGGCGTGGGCGAGGGCGAGTTGCGCAAGCTTTTGGTGCCGCTCGGCCGGCCGCAATCGGCGCAGCGTCACGAGGTGATCGCAAGGCGCGGCATGGCGGGCGAAAACCTGTTTCTTGTCCAGCATGGCTGGGCGCTGGCACGGGGGCCGAAGCAGAACGGACGATCGGCGATTTTGCGCATCTTCCTTCCCGGGGATTTCATCGGGCTGAGCGATCTTGGTCTGGCGACGGTGCGGCAGGATGTGGAGATGCTGACCGAGGGCTTGCTGCATGTCGTGCCGCGGGCCGCGCTGGCAGGGGTGCTGCGGCAGAACGCGCGGCTATGGCCGCTGGTTCTGGCTCTTGCCAATGCCGAGCTGGCGGCGGCCCAGACGCGTGCCGTGCTGTTCGACCGTGCAACGGCCGAGGACCGGCTGATCCACCTGTTCCTCGACCTGCGCGGGCGGTTGGCGGTGGAGGGGGTCGGCGACGGAAACCGCTTTCCGCTGCCCATGAACCAGACCGAGATCGGCGAAGCGACGGGGATGACGGGCATCTACGTCAACCGATTGATCGGAAAGCTGGCGCGTGACCGCCAGATCGAGGTGCAGCGGCCCTATGTGCGCTTGCTTGACCGTGCCGCCTTCGAAAGCCGGATCGAGGAGATCGACCTGACGCCGCCGCTCGACCTGTCCTGGGCATCGCGCTGAGGCGGGGCGGGGTCGGCCTCGCCATAGTCGCGAGGGAAGATGACGGTCGCGGTCGTCTGGCCGGAGCTGTCCATCTGCACGCTGCCGCCGAGTTGCGAGGCAAAGGCTTCGACAAGCCTGCTGCCCATGTGGCGGGGCGTGGTTTCCGGATCGAAGCCGGGCCCGTCATCGGCGACGCAAAGGCAGAGCGAGCCGTTGCCGAGATCGCGCATCGTGACGGACAGCGCCCCGCCCTGACGATGGGCAAAGGCGTGTTTGAAGGCATTGGCGACCAGCTCGTTGACCAGAAGCCCGAGTTGCATGGCGCGGTCGCCCGAAAGGCGGATTGCGGGAATGTCGATGCTGATGGCCACATCCGCACCATTGCTGGCTGCGATGTTTTCAACGAGCCGTTCGAGGTAGGGGGCGATGCAGATGTCTTCGAACCTGTCGGAGCGATACATGGCCTCGTGCACGGCGACCATCGCGCCGATGCGGCCGATCAGGCTTTTCTCCACTTCGGCCGGAAGATGTTCGAGCCGGATCAGCGACGAGACGGTCTGAAGGTTGTTTTTGACCCTGTGGTGGATCTCGCGCAGCAGGAAACCTGCGCGTTCGTTGGCTTCGGCCAGTTCGGTCTGGCGCCTTTCGTCGGTTTGCATCAGATGCGAAAGGTCGAGAAGCAGCCAGCCCATGCCAAGCAGGATGGGCAGGGCGAGGAGGCCCGATGTCAAGAGGTTGCGCCAGAAGGGGCGAAGCGCGAGGTCGCGGTCGATGCCGGACAGCGCGACGAGCGGCCAGTTGGGCAGTTGCCAGTAGCCGATGATCCGTTCGACACCGTCGACGGGCGAGGTTGTCGTGAAGTTACCGTCAGAGGCGGTTTCGAGTTCGTTGAAAAGTTGCCAGCCTGAAAGATCCATCGGATCGACGGGCGGAAAGCGGGCCAGAAGCACGCCGTCGCTGCGCACCAGTCCGAGGGTGGAAAGACCTTCGGCCCCGAGGGTTTCGGTCAGCGATTCGAGCGTGGCGATGGGAATCGACACGGTTGCGATGCCGGTAAATGGGCCGGACCTGTCAAGGCGGCGGACCACAAGGAAGACGGCCGTTCCGTCAGGTTCGCGGATCATGGGCGAAAGCGAGAGTTCGGCCCCTTCGCGGGCGGTGCGGAAGTAATCGCTGTCCGCGATGTTCAGGCGGGATGGCGAGGCGAGGCTGGAATGCGTCAGGTTTCCCGCAGCGTCGAAGACCGAATAGTGAAAGCCGACGGGCAGATCGCGTCCCGCATTGCCAAGGCCCATGATCGCGCCGGAATGGCCTGACGGGTCGGCGGTGGCGATGGAATCCTCGATCCTTTGCAGGGCGTGGGCGCTGGCTTCGAACATCCAGTTGTATTGGGTCGCCACGACATGGGCAGCGCGGTGCGCCGTGATTGTGGCCTTGCTTCGTGCGGAATTGTAGCTTTCGACGACGAGGACCGCAGCCAGCAGGGCAAGCATGGCGAGCATGGCGAAAGCCGTGGCGCGAACTGCGGTCTTTGCCTGAAACGTGGCGACCATTCTGCTTCTGTGCCTCGTCGGTTTCGCGTTTTCCTTTGGTTTGTCCGTGTTTGGTCCGGATTGAAACTGTCAAAATGGGAATAATGAAAGGGTAGGTGGATTCTCGCCTGTCGGGAACCGCAGGGGCATGTCGGGGTTCCTGCACCTTGTCGCGGGGGGGTGAGAATGTGGCTGGCTGCGGCGGTCGGGCTTGCCTGCGGGGTGCTCGGCTTTGGCGAGGAGCACTATCCCGTGCCGTGGGCCGCCCTGCGCCATGATGTGGCGCAGGGCGGCTATGTCACGGATGTCACGCCGGAACAGTTGCAAAGCGCGCCCGGTCGGGATGACGGCTGGTATGGCAGCCGCCATTGGGAGATGCGGACGCACGACAATTACGGGATACCCTATTACTGGATCTGACCGTCAGAGGACGAAGTCCGAGGCGTGGACCGTCGAGATGGCGTCGAGTTCGATGTGCATGTCGGCGCGGCCATCGCCCGTGGTGTCGATGCAGAGGATCACATCGCCCTTCACCTCTTGATACCATACGCCGCGTGCGGATGCGGTGGTGCCGGTAAAGGTGAACGCCTGATCGGCGGAGATGCCGGCGTTGGCGTCGATGAGGTGGAGGTCGATCACGTCGCTGCCGGAGTGGAAGTCGGTGATGACGTCGCGGCCCTTGCCCAAGGCGCTGTCCGTGGCGGTGTTGAAGATGAACACGTCGCGGTCGGCATCGGCCCCGCCGGTCAGGAAATCCTTGCCCGCGCCGCCGTTCAGCGTGTCGGCTCCTGCGCCGCCCGAAAGCGTGTCGGCCCCTGCGTTGCCGAGCAGGATGTTGGCCGAGGCATTGCCCGTAAAGCGGTCGTTGCCCGCCCCGCCGGTCAGGTTTTCGACATTCGTGATGGTGTCGTTGCCATAGCCCGTGGCTTGGGCGGTGGTGATGCGCAGGTCGATGGTGGCCGCGGTGCTGCCGACGGTGATGGTGTCGGTGCCGTCGCCCCCATCCATCGTGTCGTCGCCCGTGCTGAGCGCCATCGAGTCATTGCCCGTGCCGCCGAGCAGCAGGTCGTTGCCGAGGCCGCCGTCGAGGACATCGTTGCCGTCGCCGCCTTCGAGCGTGTCGGCCCCGCCGTTGCCGAGCAGCCGGTCATCGCCGCCGAAGCCGAGGAGGTGGTTGGCGGCGTCATTGCCGGTGAAGGTGTTGGCCCCCGATCCGCCCGAGAGGTTTTCGACGTTGACGATGGTGTCGCTGCCGTAGCCGGTGTTTTGCGCGGTGGTGATGCGCAGGTCGACGGTTGCGCCCGCCATGCCGTTGAACACGACCCAGTCGGCGCCGTTGCCACCGTCGAGCAGGTCGTTGCCCGTGCCCGAGATCATCCAGTCGTTGCCCTCGCCGCCGTAGAGCTTGTCGTTGCCGCCGCCGCCGTTGATCGAGTCGTTGCCGGCTTGGCCGTTGATCGTCTCGGTCGCCGTGGTGCCGGTGAGCTGGTTGTTGCCGGCATCGCCGTTCAGCGCGGTCGGGTCGATCACGGGATCGGGTGTCGGGGTCGGCGTGGCGCCGCCTGCATATTCGGAATTGTATTCGTTGGGGCGGATGTCGAAGCCGTCGAGGTTGGCGACGAGCGGGGTGCCGTTATAGGCCCATGTGCCCGCCCAGCTGTATTGGCCCGAGGACACCGACCAGATGTCGACGAAGCTTTTCTGCGGGCCGATCTGCCAGACGCCGCCGGGCATGTCGGCGGGGCCGTATTGGCCGACGACCTTGCCGTCGACGTAAAAGGTGGCGCCCGTGGTGGTGACGGTCACTTCGTAGGTGTGTTTGCCCAGCGAGGCATCGAAGCCGAGGTCGACGATGATCGGGTGGCCCTTGGCCTGATCGAGCGAGATGTGCTGGCCCGAGCTGTTTTCCATGTGGATGTTGAGCTGGACCTTGGTCGTGTCATGGCCGACGAATTCGAAGTCGAATTCGATCCAGGGTTGGGTCTGGTAGTTGGCCTTGTAGGTGAACATGCCGAAGACAGCGCCGTCCTGCATCTTGGGTGCCTGGGCGACCCAGGTCCAGGTGCCGGTGGTGGCGACCTCGTTCGACTGGAGTTCGGCGCCGTTGTAGGGGCGGGTGGAGCCTGCGGGGGCTGCGTTGAGCGTGAGGTTCACGGAACCGTCGGCGGCGCGGCTGATGTTGTTGGCCGACCAGTTCATGTTGCCGGTCTGGCCTGCCGCCCAGGTCGAGACGAGCCATGAGTCGGCGGTCGAGGTCTGGCCCGAGGTGTAGGTCTTGATGTCGTTATCGTACAGGATGGTCACGGTGTATGTCCTTTGCTTGGGCAAGCAGGGACCGTTCGCCCGAAAGGCGTTTCTGGCCGTATCTGCTGGTTTTCGGGATGCGGCTACCTGACCGCGTTTCGCCCTTTGGTTGTAAATTGATGCACCCGCTCGGGGCTATCCGGCGAAGTGCGGGGTGACGGCGGCATAGGGATGTCATTGTCATGGCAATAGCCAGACGTGCCGGACGAGCAGCCGGTTTGTAGGCTTTTTCCTGCCAAAAGTATGTTGAAAATCAGTGCGTTACGATGCGCTTCGGTTCGGTCAGGCGTGGCGCTTCGTCCAGTAGAGCCTGCCTGTCGCGGCGCGGGCGAGGACATGGCGCCAATCGTTTCCCGCAAGGGTTGCCGCATCGCGCAACCGGCCAAGGCGCAGGATGCGGGCCGCCGTTGCCGCACGCATGCGGGCAAGATCGGCCGTGTCGCAGCGAAAGGCGGAAAGCCGTCCGGGGACCAGTTCGCCCGCGATGAAGGCGCAATCGGCGGGGGCGAGTTCGTAGGGGCGGTACCCCGAAAGCTCCATCAGTTTTGCGGCGACGGCGGGGGCAAGCCATGCGATCTCTTGCGGGGTCAACCGCAGGGCGGTGCGCAGGGATACGAGGCTTGCGGGCAGGGGAAGCGGGCCGTCGAGCAGGCGAAGAACCTCTGCCCCAAGGACCATGTCGGGTTCGTGCCTGCGATTGCGGCGGGCGGAGAGGGCGGCGAGTTGCGAGCAGACTGCCATGCGCCGCCCGTTCTGGATGGACGCGGCCGAGACGGAGTTGCCGTGCATGCGGTAGCGGCCAAGGATGTCGGGCAGGTTGGCAAGGCGGCCAAGGGGAAGGAGCCGCCAGTAGAGGTCGGTATCCTCGGACACGGGAAAGGGGCGGTAGAGGCCCGCCTTGAGCAGGGCCGCGCGGCGGAACATGGCGAAGGGCTGGGTCAGTTCGGGTTCGCGGGCGGGCAGCCAGTCCGGGTCGGCATGCGGGATTTCGGGGGGCAGATGCGTGCGGCCGGTATCGAGACCGTCTGCCGTCATCTCGATATGCGCACCGGAGAGGGCGACGAGTTCGGGCTGCCGAGCGAAACGGGCCATTTGCAGGCGATGGCGGTCGGGATGCGACAGGTCGTCTGCGTCGAGGCGGGCGACGAAAGGGGCGTTGCCTGCGCGGATGCCGGCATTCATCGCCGCCGCTATGCCGCAGTTGGCCTGACGGATCAGCGTGACGCGGGGATCGCCGCTGGAGACTGCAATGGATGCGGTGCGGTCGGTGCTGCCATCATCAACCACGATGACGCGCAGGGCGGGTTCGCTTTGGGCAAGGCAGCTTCGGATGGCGGCAGCGAGGGTGCCTTCGGCGTTGAACGCGGGAATCACCACATCGACAGCGGGGGCAGATATCGTCATGGCGCATCATGGAGGCGGTTGTCCGGAGTGGGGCGGGGCATCGGTCTTCTCCTGTCCGTCGGCGGGAAAACCGATGCGCGGGGCTGTTGTTCCCCTTCGATGCGCAGGGAAGCGGGCAGGTGCCGAAAAGGGCCGGTCAGTCGGTGTCTTTGCGCCCTTCGCCCCTGCGTTCGGGGCCGGGTGGTGCTTTTCCGGGCGGTGCTTTTCCGGGCGGTGCTTTGCGGACCAGATCGGAAAGCGGTGAAAGCGCCGCTGCGAGATAGCCGACCTGAAGGGCTGCGAAGAGAAGCAGCGTCACGCCCCAGCCCGCGAAGGCATAGCCCGCAAGCCAGCGGAACAGGAGAATAGCCACAAAGGCGAGCATGAGCACGACCAACCCGCCCACGCGGAACAGCACGGCAGCGACCGCACCGAGGCAAAGCATGATCGCGATGGCGGAAAGGAGGAAGGGCAAGGACAAGTGACTCGGGCCTTTCGGGTGCGGCGTCAGCCTATATCAGCCCGCGCTGTCGGGCCAACCCCTACGCGGATGCAACCCTTGGCGGTTGCCGTGCGTTGGGGTGGGCAGGACCAAGCGGGGTAAGCAATGCCGGCACGGGGGAAAAAGGCGGGGCGGGGTGACGGGCCGGAGGTTTCGGTCATCATCGCGGCATGGCAGGCCGAAGGCTTTCTGGTGCGCAGCATCGAGAATGCCTTGGCGCAAGAGGGCGTGACGGTCGAGGTGATCGTGGTCGACGATGCCTCGGAGGACGACACCTATGGCGTGGCGCGGGCGATGGCCGATCGGGACGGGCGCGTCACGGCGCTGCGTCTGGCCGAGAATTCCGGCCCTTCGGGCGCGCGCAATGCGGCACTGGCCGTGGCGCGGGGAGAGTGGGTGGCGGTGCTCGATGCCGATGACCGCATGGCCCCGCGCCGCTTGCAGCGCATGATCGCGCTGGCCGGGGCGCAGGGGGCGGACCTTGTGCTGGGCAATCTGGCCGAGGTGGATGAAACCGGCGCCGCGATTTCGGACGAACCTTTCGTCACCGATCCCGATGTGCCGATGCGCCTGACGGCGGAGCGGTTCGTCGCGGGCAATCTGCGGGTCGTGGGGGGGCATAACCTCGGCTATCTCAAACCGCTGATCCGGCGGGGGTTTCTGGAGGGCGAGGGGATTTCCTATGACACCGATCTGCGGAACGGCGAGGATTTCCATCTGGTGCTGTGCTGTCTTCTGTCCGGCGCGGAGGTCTGGTTCAGCCCCGATCCCGATTACCTTTACACGCGGCGGCGGGGGTCGGTTTCGGCGGCCTCGGCGGTGGAGCATATCACCGCGCTGATCCGCGCCGAGACGGATATGCTGATCCACCCTTCGCTGACGCCCGAGCTGCGCGAGTTGCTGGACAAGCGGCGGCGGGGGTTGGGCGATCTGCGGACGACCGAGACGGTGTTGCAGGCGCTGAAGGCGCGGCGGATCGGGCGGGCGCGGGCGGCGCTGGCGGCGCGGCCACGGGCGGCGGCGCTGGTGCTGCGGCAATTGTCCGAAGGGCTGATCCGGCGGCTGCGGCGGGTTCAACTGCCGTAGGCATCGCGCTTGGCCGGTTTCACCACGCCGCGGACAACACCAAGGTGGAAGGCGGCGCGAAGGCCCCAATAGGCAAGGCGCGGGCGGTTGGTGGCATGGGGCAAGGCGGCTGCTGTGCAAAGCGCGGCTTTCGCAAGTGCGGTGGCCAGAAGCACGGGGCGCGCCTTGCCCGCGCTGGTGGCGTAGTGCTGCCCTTCGGCCATGCGGCGTTCGGCGAGCCACGAGAGTTTGAGGCGGTGGGGCGAAACCTCTTCCGTCACCTCGGCCTTGTCGCAGATGGCGAGGGTCAGGCCCGCACGATGGAGGCGGAAGAAGAAATCCGTATCCTCTCCCCCCGACCGGCCCAAGGCGGGGTCGAAACGGAAGGCGGCGGCCGGGGTGCCCGCAAGGCGGAAGAGCACGTTGCAGCTATGGCCGGTTTCCACCACCCCGCCGCGCCGTTGCGGCAGATTGGAGTGGAAGTCGTTGAGCCTGATCCAGTCGGGGGCCGAGGCGGGGTAGATGGCGCGGGCAGGGCCGAAGACGGCATCGGCACCCTGCGCTTCGGCACAGGCGAGAAGGCGGGCGATCCAGTCGGGCGGGGCGGTTTCGTCATCGTCGAGAAAGGCGATCCAGCCATCGCGGGCGGCATCGAGGCAGGCATTGCGTGCGACCGAGATGTTGCGGGCAGGGGCGTGGATGTAATGGACGGGGACGGGTGTTTCGACGGCGCGGACGCGCGAGAGGGCCGAGGGCGCCTCGTCATTGTCGGCCACGATGATGCGCAAGGCGTGCCCTTCGGGAAGCGCCTGAGCGGCGGCGGAGCGGATCGCGGCCACCACGCTGTCACGGCGGAAGGTGCAGATGCAGATGTCGACCGTATCCATGCCGTGCCAACCCTGACGCGGCGCAGCGGTTCCGCAGATGCGAGATGCGGCGGAACCTGCCGTGGGTCGGGGCGTTCCCTTGCGGGGATGAAAGCAGGACAAGGAAGACCGCGTGCGGGACGCTTATGCCAAGATTTTCGAGTTGTTCGATCTGCGGGAACGGCGGCGCTTTGCGCTGCTGGTCGTGCTGGTCATGGCGATGGGGCTGTTCGACGTGCTGGGCGTTGCCTCGGTCCTGCCGTTTCTGGCGGTGGTGTCGGACCCGACGACCATCGAACGCAGCGACTGGCTGTCGTGGTTCCGCGACCTGATCGGCACGCAGACGACGACCGGCTTCATGATGGTGCTGGGGTTCACCGTCTTTGCCTTCGTGCTGATCACCACGATCTTTCGCGCGGCGACCTTCTACGCGCTGACGCGGTTTACCAAGATGCGGATGGTCAGCCTCGCCACACGGTTGATGGAGGTCTATCTGAGCCAGCCCTATGTGTGGTTTTTGGGGCGGCATTCGTCGGACCTTGGCAAGACGATCCTGTCGGAGGTGACGCTGGTCGTGAACGGGCCGGTCACGGCGGCGATGCGGCTTTTGGCGAACGGGGTGATGCTGGCGCTGCTGGTGGTGTTCCTGTTCGCGATGGAGCCTTTGGCGGCCCTTGGCGGGGTAGTGATCTTTGGCGGGACCTACGGGCTGATCTTCCTGGCCACGCGGATGAAGCTGAGCCGGATGGGCCGCGGCCGCGTCGAGGCGAACAAGGCGCAGTTCCAGATCATCCACGAGGCGATGGCGGGCATCAAGAACGTCAAGATCCGCGGGCTGGAGCGGAGCTATCTGGAGCGGTTCCGCATCCCCTCGCACGCCAACGCCCGGCAGCAGGCGGGGCTGGCGCTGATTTCGGAACTGCCGCGCCAGTTGCTCGAGGTGATCGCCTTTGGTGGCATGGTGCTGTTCGTGCTGTGGCTGCTTGCGCGCAATGACGGGGTGATCGGGGATATCGTGCCGATCCTTGGCGTCTATGCCTTTGCGGCGGCGCGGATGTTTCCGACGATCCAACAGTTGTTCTCGGCCATTTCGGAAATCCGCTTCGGCAAGCCCGCGCTGGACCAGTTGCACCGCGAGTTGCTGCAAGGCACCGGAGCGCGGTTGCCCGAGGGGCAGGCCAAGCCCATCCCGCTGCGCGAGACGCTGGAGCTGGACCGCGTGACCTTTGCCTTTCCCAATGCGGAACGGGCGGCGCTGCGGGAATTGTCGCTGGTGATCAAGGCCAATACCACGGTCGGGATCGTGGGGTCCACGGGTGCGGGCAAGACGACCTGCGTGGACCTGATCCTTGGCCTTTTGTCGCCGCAGTCGGGGGCGTTGCGGGTGGATGGCACGGTGATCGACGAAGACAATGTGCGGGGCTGGCAGAAGTCGGTCGGCTATGTGCCGCAGGAGATCTTCCTGATCGACGACACGGTTGCGGCCAACATCGCCTTTGGCGTGCCGACCGCGTCGATCGACTTGGAGGCCGTGCGGGCGGCGGCGCGGGTGGCGGAGCTGGACGACTTCGTGATGACCCTGCCGCAGGGATACGCGACCGAGGTTGGCGAGCGTGGCGCACGGCTTTCGGGCGGGCAGCGGCAGCGGATCGGCATTGCGCGGGCGCTGTATTCCAACCCCGACATCCTTGTCTTCGACGAGGCGACGAGTGCGCTCGACACCCTGACCGAGCGGGCGATCATGGCCGCCATCGGGGCGCTGGGACATTCCAAGACCATCGTCGTCATCGCGCACCGCCTGTCGACCGTGCGGCATTGCGACATGGTCTATCTGCTGCGGGACGGGCGGGTCGAGGCAGCGGACCATTACGAGGGTCTGGTCGCCAAGAACGACCATTTCCGCGCCCTGCATGAAGCAACGGCCTGAAGGAGAAACCCAGATGAAGCGCATGGTCCTTGCGGCAGCGATCCTGCTTGCCACGCCGGTCTTTGCCATCGACCTGAAATCGGACTGGCGGGTGTCGGATTGGCCCGCCGGCCAAACCTCGATCATGGCTTGGTCGAGTGCGAATGTGCGGGCGGGCGAGGGGGGGATCGATCTGGTGCTTGGCGCGAACCCCGCCGCCGAAGTGGGGGCGGATACGCGGCCCTTTCTGGGGGGCGAGGTGCAGTCGAAGCGCGTGGCCGAGACGGGTGTGTGGTCATGGCGGGCGCGGGCGCCGAAAATGGTGGAAGGGGCGGTGTTCGGCATGTTCCTTTATCGCGCCGACCACGAGGGCGACCCGTGGCGCGAATATGACATCGAATTCGTCGGCGCGGGCACGACCGAGGTGGAGTTGAACATCCATTTCGAGGATGCGGCGGGGCGGCACGTGTCGCTTCTGGGGGGGCCGAAGAAGGTGGATCTGGGCTTCGATGCCGCCGCCGGTTTCCATGACTACGAGATCGAGGTGATGGCAGAGCGGGCCGTGTTCCGCATCGACGGCAAGGTCGTGGGGGATTTCGGCCCTGCGGACGTGGAAGGGTCGGTCTGGAGCACGGGGCCGCTGCGGTCTTTTGTCGACCTTTGGGCGGTGCAGCCCGCGCAGGCGGGTTGGGCCGGTGTGTGGGATTATGACGGCGTGCCGCTTACCGCGACGCTGGCTGGGGGAGAGCTTCCGCCTGTTGCGAAGTGATCTTGACCGCAAGCGCGGGCGAGGACATCTCGTCCGGCAGGGGCAGGCGGATTTCCAGCACGTCACCGGGTTCGAGCGTGGTGTCACGCTCGACGGGGACCGAGACGAGCTTGCCCCCCTTGCGGCGGGCGAGTTCGAGGATCGGCGCACCGAAGCCACGGGTGGAGACGAAGCCATCGCCGTTCTGCATCGCTTCGGCATAGAGCGCCGCTTCGGTCTTGAGCTTGATCTGGATTTCCGAGATTTCGGCCTGCGTCACGGACAGGCTGTCGAGGATGTCGCGCTTGCGGGCGTTGAGGATGTCGGAGCGGTCCTGCTTCACCTCGACCACGCGCTGTTCGGCGGTGAGGCGGGCGGTTTCGAGTTCCAGCATCCGCACCTCTTCATCCGCGACGCGGGTTTGCAGGTCGCTGCGGCGGCTGGCGACGGTCAGGCCCTTTTCGACCATATCGGTGGTTTTCGACAACTCCTCTTTGGCCAGCTCGATCTGTGATTGGCGAAGTTCGACCTGCTTGCCGAGGCGGTCGATTTCTTCGTTCAGCAGTTTTTCAAGGCTGGAAAGCTGGACCATCTGGGACTTGATCTCGGAATCGCGGGCGGCTTTCACCTCGCGTTCGCGGCGGAGGAGGTCTTCGGCGGCGGGGCTGTTGGCCAGTTCCTTGTCGGGGATCAGGTCAGGGCGCGAGGCGAGTTCGGCCTCGAGCCGCGCCTTTTCGGCAAGGCGGGTGTAGAGCTGGACGCGCAGCACCTCGTAATTGCCCAAGCTGGCAAGGGCGCTGCGTTCGTTCTGCAAGAAGGTGGTTTCGGGGCGGCGGAAGCCACCGGCAAGGCCCACGGCTTCGATCGCGTTCATGCCGGGGGCGAAGGGGATCGCGCCGGGCATCTGCACCTCGCCGATCACGTAGACGGGGCGGTATTCGGCGACCTCGACCGAAGCGTTGATGCTGGTGGTGACGCCAAGGCTTTCCTGAATCCTGGTCACGATGGATTGCGCCAGTTCATCCGCCGAAAGGCCGGAGGCCATGACCGAACCCGCCATCGGAACGGAAACGTAGCCATCGGCACCGATGGTGTATTCGCCCCCCGCATCGGTCCAAGAAACATAGGTCTGGGTCGCGGAATCCCATGAACCGATGCGGATCGTCAGCTTTTCGCGCGGACCAAGGCGATAGGCTGCGGTCGCGGTTGCGGCGGCGGGGGCGGCCACGGTCTGGGCGGTGGCGGGAAGGGCGGTGGAGAGGAGAAGCGCGCAGAGAAGGGGTTCAAACCGCATGGAGCAGCCTTTCTTCGAAATCGCCCTGCCGCATGTAGAGGCGGGCGCGTTTCAGGTCGGCCCCGACGAGGATCGTGGTGGCGACGGGGCGCAGGCTTTCGCCATGCATCCGCGTGGCATCTTCGAGGAATTCGGGCGTGATCGACCCCCAGGGCAGGACCAGCAGGCTGGCATCCGCGGCGCGGGCGAGGGCGGTCGGGAAATTGGTGCGGGTGAGCGGCGGCAGGCAGAGGAGGACGGTTTGGAACCGTTCGCGCAGACGGTCGGTCGGGTTGTCGCGGGTAGGCAGGTCGGAAAGCTTCCACGTTTCCACGCGGTCCTGCGCGTTGAGGCGGCCGACCTGACCGGGCGTCAAGCCGCCAGCGTCGATGACGAGGACACGCTCGCCGTTGGCGGACAGGATTTCGGCGAAACTGCCGATGGGGAAGGCATCGCCCACCGCATCGACCGGCACGATGGCAAGGATGCGGCCTGTTTCCGCATCGCCCTTGGCCATGCGGTCGATGGCGGTGCGGGCACGGGTCAGGGTGCGGGTCAGCACGCGGCGGGCCTCGGTGTCGAGCTTGCGGCGCGGCGAGGGGGTGAGGCCCGCGCAGGTCAGGCCGGAGCGGTCCACCACATCTTTGGGCGTGCGCAGGCGCATTGGTCCCATCTCGCGCAGGGCGCCGATGATGATGCCCACGAGCGCGCCAAGGATCAGGCCAAGGAGGACGAGGGCTTTCTTCTTCGGGCTGGAGGGCTGTTCGGGCATGTCGGCGGGCGAGATGATGCTGACCGAGGCGATGGGGAAGTTTTCCTGCTGCGCGGTGATTTCGTAGCGTTCGAGGAAGTCGCGGTAGACGGTGGCATAGGTGTCGGCCACGGCTTCGAGCTGGGCGAGTTGGCCCATCACCTTGTCATCGCCCGTCATGCGTTCGGAAAAGGTCGACAGGTCATCGCGGAGCGACGCTTCGCGGCTGCGGGCGATTTCGTATTGCGCCTTGGTCGCAAGGATGGCGCGGTCGAGTTCCTCGGCGATGGTGGTTTCGAGGATGGTCATCTGCTTTTTGAGCTGCTGCGCCTGCGGATGTTCCTCGCCGCGTTCGGCGACGATGGCGGTCCAGTTGCGGCGGGCCTTGATGTAATCGGTGCGGAGTTCGGACATGGTCTGGTCTGACGGGGTCAGGGTTTCCAGCGCCGAGATGGCGAGCACGTCGGGCTTGTCCTGCTTCATCAGGGTTTCGAAATTCTGCACGCGGGCGCGTAACTGGGCCACATCGGCCGAGGCGGTGACGAGCGCGGTGGTCAGGTCGGATTGCTGCTGGTCTGTCAGCAGGTTGCCCTGAAATTCGACAAGGTTGTGGCGGGCGCGGAATTGCTGCACCGCGCTGGTGGCATCGAGACTGCGTTGGGCAAGCACCTTGAGCCGTTCGTCGATCCATTCGCCCGCGTTGACCGCGAGTTTGGATTGGCTGGTGAGCTGGAATTGCACGTAGCTGTCCCCGTAAGCGCGTGCCACGGCGGCGGCGCGGGCGGGGTTGTGGTCGGAATAGGCGAGGATCAGCACGAAGCTGCGGCCCACGCGTTCGACGTAAAGGTTCTGGCGCAATGCGGCGGCGGCGGCTTCGCGGGCGGCGATCTTGGGGTCGACGGGTGGGCCGATGACTTCGGCCCCCCCGCCCGAGAAAAGACCGGCAACCGAGGACAGCGCGCCCGTCACACGGGCCACTGCGCCCACGGGCGGGTTCATGAAATCGGCATCCTGATCGAGGTTCAGGCGTTGCACCACTTCGAGCGCGAGAACCTGACTGCGCAGGATTTCGAGTTCGGATTGCACCGTGGCATCGGAGCGCACGGCATTGGGCAGGGCGGACACCTGATTGAGAAGTTCGTTCCGCTCTTCGTCCAACAGGATGGTTTCCGTCGCCGAATAGCGCGGGACCGAGCCGAGGATGAGGAGCAGCGCCAGCACGACGCCGATTGCCGCCGCCTTGGCGACAAGCGCCGCTTGCCGCCGTGCCGCCTGCGCCAGCTTTTCGCTGTCGATGACCTGCGACCCGGTCTCTGAATCTCCAAAGGCCGGGTGGCGGGGATTTGTCAGGGGTCCGTTCATCGGGTGCCTTATTGGGCTGCGTTCTGGAGGGCGACCATCGAATTGAGGTAGGAGCCGAATTCCTCGCGCAGTTCGGAGCGGGCGAGGGCGAAGGAGACGGTGGCCTGAAGGAAGCCCGCCTTTGAGCCGCAGTCGAAGCGGTCGCCCGAAAAGCGGTAGGCGTGGACGCCCTGACCTGCGGCGATCATCGCGGCGATGCCATCGGTCAACTGGATCTCGCCGCCTGCGCTTGGGGGCAGGCCGTCGAGGTGGTCGAAGATCGACGGATCGAGGATGTAGCGGCCGATCACGGCGAGGTTGGAGGGGGCCTTGTCGGCGGCGGGCTTTTCGACGATGCCACGCACTTCGGCCACGCGGCCCGCGACGCCCGCGACATCGAGGATGCCGTAGGACGAGGCGAGGGCGGGCGGAACCTCCATCGCGGCGATGACCGAACCGCCGGTGCGGTTGTAGACGTCGATCATCTGCTTGAGGCAGGGGGTGGAGGCCGAGATCACGTCATCGGGCAGGATCACGGCGAAGGGTTCGTCCTGGATGAGATGGCGCGCGCAGGAAATGGCGTGGCCAAGGCCGAGCGCCTGATTTTGCCGCACATAGGTCACGGCGCCGCTGTCGAGCGTCACGTCATGGACGATGCGGAGAAGGTCTTTCTTGCCCGCCTTTGAAAGCGTGCGTTCCAGTTCGGGGGAACGGTCGAAATAGTCCTCGAGGTTCGATTTCCCGCGCGAGGTCACGAAGATCAACTGTTCGATGCCCGAGGCGAGCGCCTCGTCCACGGCGTATTGGATCAGGGGACGGTCAACGAGCGTCAGCGTTTCCTTGGGGATCGCCTTGGTGGCGGGAAGAAACCGCGTGCCAAGGCCCGCAACCGGAAAAATCGCCTTGGTGACTTTGGCGTTGGCCATCGGGAATACTCCTGTCTGTTGGTGTCTTTGGTCAGCCACGGGGGCTGTAGGGCCGGATCGGCGCAGCGGCCCCTGCTTTCGGAAAGCGCCGGAGGGCGTTTCGGGTTCCATGCTGCGGTGCAGAAACGCGGCGGCGGA
Organism: Paracoccaceae bacterium; assembly: GCA_027489375.1. Lineage (GTDB taxonomy): Bacteria > Pseudomonadota > Alphaproteobacteria > Rhodobacterales > Rhodobacteraceae > Paragemmobacter. The sequence continues at coordinate 44,786 of JAIXZW010000009.1, forward strand.
GGCCGTCCAACTGGTGAAGAAGCAGGAAGGGAACGAGGAAAGACCCCGCCGTGTAGGGGGTAAAGAAGTCGATCTCGACCAAGGATCGCACGAGGAACAGCACCGACAGCCCCGCGACGATGGCAGCCGAGCGGTTTTGCGCCCGCAGCATCGTGGCGAGGGGGAGGAGAAGGAGCAGGACGCTCCAGAGCGCGAGGAGCGAGAGGCCAACGATGCCGAGGCCGACGTAGCCTTCGATCAGGGTATTGTGGAAGTGGAAGCCTGTCTGCGCCTCGATGTGGAATTCGGTCCACAGTTCTTCGGCTTCGGCCCGCCCCGGAATCCAGAAGGCGTAATAGCCGAGGCCGAGTGTGGGATGGGCGCCCGCGAATTCGATGCCACGGCTCCAGAGATAGGTGCGGCCCGTCAGGGTGGCGTCCTTGCCGAAGACGGCGAAGACGGTGTCGAGCGCGCCGAGCATGACGGCGGCGACAAGGCCGAGGGTGAGCAGGATGCCGCCCGTGGCGGTGGCGATGATGCGCAGGATGCGGGGCAGGTGCAGCACGCCGAGGGCAAGGAGGATGATCCCGAAGGCAAGCACGACGGTGATGACCGAGGTGGCCGATTGGGTGCGGGCCAGCGTGGTGGCGGCAAAGGCCCCGATGCCGAGCGCGGCGCAGGTCCAGACCAGACCCGCCTGTCGGGGGTTGGTGAGCGGATAGACGGCGGCGACGAGGGTGAGCGAGGCGAAGAGGCCGAGTTGGTTCTTGGAACTGAACGCCCCCGCAAAGGCGTATGTGCCGTCAACGACGTCATAGGCGTAGGCACCGTTGAGCGTGGAGTAGATCAGGACGAGCAAGCCCCCGCCCAGCAGTCCACGGCAAAGTGAGGCGACCGAGGTGATGCGTGCTGCAAGAAGGCCGAGGAAGACGGTCGTCCCCCATTGGATCGCGGCGCGCAGGGTCGCGTCGGGCCGGTCGGACCAGAGGGTCGAGGCGGCAGCAAGGACGGGGAGGAGCAGGAAGGGCAAAAGGTTCACGGGTGCGCGGGCCATCGCCCTCGTCGGCCGCAGGAGCGCCGGAAGCCAGAGCGCATAGAAGAGCAGGATCGAGGCTTGGCCGAAGCGGGTGGAATAGGCGAAGACGAAGACCGACAGCGTGGTCGCAAGGCCCGCGTATAGCCCGTTCCGGTCGGGATCGGTCAAAAGACCGGCGTCGATTTTCATGGCTGTTGTCCGTCTGGCCTGTCCGCTTCGGCGTGATGGGGAAAGCGGTTTCCTGCCGGTCTGGTTCCGCACCCCCGCCATTCGGATGTAAGGAGGGAACTTCGCGCAACCGCAGGGCTTCCTGTCGCGGACGGGCCGGTTTGCGGCCAGACGCTGGAGTAACAGGATGGATGACGGTCAATTGGCACGGGTCGGGCATTTCCGGCCCGAGGAGGATTTCGTAAGGCACGCGTTCCTCGCGGCCCTTCCTGCCGATTACGCAATCGGGCACAAGGCACGGGCCGAAGGGGTCCGGCCCCGGCAGCCCATCGAGATTTCCGAAGCACCGGAATTGCCCAAGGTGCTCTTCGACCGCGTGGCTGCGGCCTTGGGCCTGCTTTTGCTGTTGCCGATCCTGCTGATGGTGGGGGTCATGATCTATGCCCGCGATCCGGGGCCGGTGCTTTATGCGCACAAGCGGATCGGGCGGCACGGGCGGGTGTTCAAGTGCCTGAAGTTTCGGACGATGGTGCTGGACAGCGATTCGGTACTGGCGCGGCATCTGGCCGAGAACCCCGAAGCGGCGAAGGAGTGGGCGGCGACACGCAAGCTGCGGGCGGACCCGCGTGTCACGCGGATCGGGGCGAAGCTGCGGAAATCGAGCCTCGATGAATTGCCGCAACTGCTCAACGTGCTGAAGGGCGAGATGAGCCTTGTCGGCCCGCGCCCCATCGTGCTGGAGGAGGCGCGGCATTATGGCGAGGTGCTGGCGGCCTATCTTGCGGTGCGTCCGGGCGTGACCGGGCTGTGGCAGATCAGCGGGCGCAGCGACACGAGCTACGCCGAGCGGGTCGATCTTGACCGCAGCTATGTGCGCGGGCGGAACATGATGCTCGACCTCTGGATTCTGGCGCGGACGGTGATGGTCGTGCTGAAGGGGCGGGGGAGCTATTGAAACCAGCGTTTCAGGAAGCCCAACCCCCACGCGAGATGCATTGTCATGGCAACGGGGCCGGACAATAGCACGGCGGACCTGCCTTCCCTGACCGCCAGCGCGACACCGAGGGCAAGGCAGAGCGCGGCCCAGAGGATGGCGGGCACTGCAAGGGCCAGCCAGAGCGGATGCAGCGCCGACAGGACCACACCTGCGAAGGCGGCGACAAGGGCGGGTGGGACCAGAAGCGGGGCCATCTGGCGCGGTCTCAGACGCATCCGGTGCTTGCGCGCCGTCGTGGCGCGACCCTCGCCGTGGCGCAGGTATTGACGGAACAGCGCGGCAAAGCTGTCACGGGGAACATAGCCGATGCGGGTGCGGCCGGTCAGCCAGATCGTATGCCCTGCGGCAGCAAGGCGGCGGTCGAGTTCGGCATCCTCGTTATGGCTTTGTGCAGGGTCGTATCCTCCGACGGCGCGAAAGGCGGCTATTCGCATGAGCGCATGGTGGCCGTGGTCGACGAAGCGCCCGCCGCCGCCGATGCGGTGGGCCGATCCGCCCGTGCCGAGCAGGCTGTTCTGCGCGGCAGCTACGGCGGCGGTGAACGGCGTGGGGCCAAGTGTCTGCATGGGCACAACCACGGAATCCGCCCCCATCCGCTGCATCTCGGCGATGAGTTCTGCAATGAAATCAGGGGGGTAGGTCGCGTGGGCATCGGCCCGCAGCAGAAGCGCCGCCGTCGTGCCATGTGTCTTGACGGCAAGGTTGATGCCCGCCCCCTGAAGGCGTGCGGGATTGTGCAACAGGAGGATGCGGGGATCATTCAGGGAAAGTCCGAGGACGATGTCCTGCGTGCCGTCGGTGCTGCCTCCGTCCGCGACGACAAGGCGCGTGGCGGAGGGTGCACCGGTCAGAAGGCTTTCGATGACCGCACGGATATGTGCGGATTCGTTGAGGGTCGGCACGACGATCAGCAGGCTCCCGATCATGCCGCCCTGCCCGAGATGGCGGTGACGAGGGCGATGCAATCCCCGTCGGTTGCGCGCCAGAGCGTCGGGTCGCTGTCGATCACGGCGCGGTGCAGGGCGGCGTAATGCGCGGGGCTGAGGGCGGAAAAGAGGGTGCATAGCTCCGAAGGATCGGCGCTTTCGAGCGCGATGCCGACACCGGCGCGAGACAGGAAGCGTCCCGTCTCGACCCCCGCCAACGCGATGGGAACGGCCCCGAAAGCGGCGCATTCGTAAAGGCGGTTGGGCAAGAGCCAGTCGGAATTCGCTCCCTGTTCGTAAAAGTCGATGCACCACGCGAAATGCACGTCGCCGTAAAGCGCGGAAAGGTCCGAGGCCGCGTAGGGTCCGCCGAAGGACATATGCGGATGGTCGGCAAGTCGGGCTGGCAGGTCGGGGAAGATTGCGGTCGACGGTCTGCCACGCAGGCTGACCTTGACCCTTCCGCCCATGTTGTCGGACAGGTCGGCAAGCATGCGGAACGACCGTTCGCAGCGCAGCGCGCCATACCAGCCGATACGGAAGGGCGGCGGCATCAGGCGGAGCGGTCGCGGCGTCTGGCCCAGAACCTTGTTTTCCACAAGCAGGATACGTTCGCCGAAGACCTGGCCGAGGTGCCGTGTGATGAAGGCGGGAGAGCTTGTCAGCACCAGATCGACAGATCGGGCGAGGCGGCGTTCCAAAGCGCGGATTGCCCCGCCTGCGGGTCCCCGTGCGATCAGCAAGCGGTGGATGTCGAGGCATTCGTAGACCAGTCGCGGGCGGGGCGTCATGCCGTTTGCCACGGCTTGGCCGACAACGAGCATTTCAAGGTTGCGGGCGACGATGGCCGATGCGCCCGCAAAGCGCTTGCGAAGTTTCGGAAGATGCACGGCTAGGGTTTGCAGCACTGTCAGCGCACGGCGGGCAAGGCGGGCATCGGCGCTGTGGCCGAGGATCATGGCCCCCGCCAGATCGGGGGGGATGGCGCCGCGCAGGAGGCCTGCCAAAGCGACCTCGGCCCCGCCAAGGCGCAGCATCCTGACCCGCCGCGCAACAGCGGGGTCGGCCAGATCGTGCGCCAGATAACCGATCAGTGGCAAAGCCAGCGTCCCGCCTTGTTTCCAGACCAACGCAGGCCGCTTCGGACGGTTCCGCAAAGATTGTCACAGTTTTATGCGAAGGCGAGGGAACGAAACGGACAAACGGGCGGTTCTGGCACCGGCAAGGCATGCACAGCGCATGCATATCGGAGTCTGACATGGCGTTCCCCTTCCCCACGCGCGTGCTGGTGGTTCCGGCGCTGGTCTTTGTGACCGCCTGCGTGCCTGCACCGTCGGCAGAGCAGGTCATCAAAGCATCAGCAGCACCCGCGCCGGTGTCGCAGATCGAGAGCAACGCGTGGTGGACCGCGTTCAACGACCGGACCTTGAACAACCTGATTGCAAGCGGGTTGCGGCAGAACCTGACGGTGCGCGAGGCGGTGGAGCGGATCAACGAAGCATCAGCCTATTCCCGCGTGACGAGCGGGATCGACCTTGGCGCGAGCGCGGGGTCGATCCGCGGGCGCGAGGATGGCGGGCCGATCGGGACGAGCCGGTCGGCGGCGCTGGAGGGCACCTGGCTGATCGACATCTTCGGCGCGACGCGGGGCAACCGGCAGGTCGCCTCGGCGCGGCGGGAGCAGGCGTTTTACGGGGCGGATTCGGCGCGGCTTGCGGTCGCGGGCGAGATTGCCACGACCTATATCGAATTGCGCTATGCGCAGGAGGTGCGGGCGCTGACGGGCAAGAGTTTGCAGAGCCGTCAGAAAAGCCTCGACCTCATCTCGTCGCAGTTCGACATGGGGGCTGCGACGCGGCTGGATGTGCTGCGGGCGCGGCAGTTGGTGGCGGCCGCCGAGGCGCGGCAACCCGCGCTGGAGGTGGCCTTTGACCGCGCGGTGAACCGGCTGGCGACCCTGACGCTGCGGCCCGCGTCGGAATTGCAGCCCTTGCTCCAGCGGGGCGGGGCGCAGCCGAAGGCGCGGTTCACGGCGTCGAAGGGGGTTCCAGCGGAAACCCTGCGGCGGCGGCCCGATGTGCAGGCGGCGGAGCAGGTCTTCGTCGAGCGGATGGCGCAGATCGGGGTGGCGCAGCGGGCGATGCTGCCGTCGATCTCGCTGCTCGGGTCCATCACCTCGCGGCAGGGGGGTGGGGAAAGCTGGTCCTTCGGGCCGCGCCTGAACCTGCCGATCTTTACCGGAGGGGCGGCGCAGGCCGATTTCAAGGGCGCGCAGAGCCGTGCGCGGCAGGCGTGGCTGGCGTGGCAGCGGACGGTGCTGGAAGCGGTGGAGGAAACGCGCAATGCGCTGGTCGCCTATCAGCGCGACAGCCGGAATATCGCCGCGCAGCAGAACCTTGTGAGCCTGAGCCAGGAGACCATCGACCTTGCACAGTCGAGCTATGAGCTGGGCGAGACGGATTTCCTGTCGATCCTCGACACCGAAGTCAGCTTGCAGGATGCGCGCGAGGCGCTGGCGGCGGCCGAACGGGACCGCGCGATCAACTATGTGCGGCTGAGCGTGGCAACGGCGGCGTCGATGCCGCCGCCGCGCTAGGCCCAGGCGGAACCGTCAGGGTAGCGGTGCGCGGCGAGGCTTCGGGGTTTCATGGTGATGGAATAGCCCGCCGCCGCGGGCGGGAGGTAATGGCCCGCCCGCATCTGCACGGGGGTTTCGAAATGCTCGTGCAGGTGGTCGACATATTCCAGAACGCGGTCTTTCAGGCTGGCCGAGACGCAGACGTAATCGAAGATCGACAGGTGTTGCACGTATTCGCAAAGCCCCACGCCGCCGGCATGGGGGCAGACGGGGACGCCGAATTTTTCGGCCAGAAGGAAGACGCCGACGATTTCGTTGACGCCGCCAAGGCGAGCCGAGTCGAGTTGCAGCACCTGTAGCGCATCGGCTTGCAGGAATTGCTTGAACATCACGGCGTTCTGGCAGTGTTCGCCGGTTGCCACGCGGATCGGGGCGACGCCACGGGCGATGGCGGCATGGCCGAGGATGTCGTCGGGGCTGGTCGGTTCCTCGATGAACCACGGGTCGAATTCGGCCAGCGGGGCCATGTGGTCGATGGCCTGCTTCACGCCCCAGACCTGATTGGCGTCCATCATCAATTTGCGGTCCGGGCCGATCTCTTCGCGGATGATGCGGGCGCGGCGGATGTCGTCGGCGAGGTTGCCGCCGACCTTCATCTTGAAATGGGTCCAGCCTTCGGCGATGGCGACGCGGATCAGGCCGCGCATCTTGTCATCGGAATAGCCGAGCCATCCGGCCGAGGTGGTATAGGCCGGAAAGCCGTTGCTGCGCATTTCGGCGATGCGGGCGGGGCGGCCCGCGCGCTTTTCTTCCAGCCGTTCGCGGGCTTCGGCGGGGTCGAGCGCATCCGCGAGGTAGCGCCAGTCGACGAGGGCCACGGTTTCGGCAGGGGTCATGTCGCACAGGATGCGCCAGACGGGTTTGCCCTGCATCTTGCCCCAAAGGTCCCAGAGCGCGTTCACAAGCGCGGCGGTGGCAAGGTGGATCACGCCCTTGTCGGGGCCGACCCAGCGGAGTTGGCTGTCGCCCGTGATGCGCCGCCATGTTGCGCCCATGTCGGAAAACAGGTCCTCGACGGGGATATCCTTGATCAGCGGGGCAAGGGCGCGGATGGCGGCGACGCACAGCTCGTTCCCGCGCCCGATGGTGAAGGTAAGGCCGTGGCCCGCGTGGCCGCCATCGGTTTCGATGATGCAATAGGCCGCCGAATAGTCGGGGGCGAGGTTCATGGCATCCGACCCGTCGAGCGTGCGCGAGGTGGGGAAGCGGATGTCATGGGCGTGGATGGCGGTGATGCGGGTCATGGGGCCGGTCCTGCGGGATTTTGGCCAGCGTATGCTGGCATGTCAGTTTGGCCAAAAGAATTTCGCGCGCGGTGCGACGGAAAGCGGGCAGGGCGGCGTGTCACGGGCAGGTCAACGAAAAAGGATGGTGTGACATGTTGCGTTTGCGTTCCTGGGCCACGCCCTTGGTGGTGGGGTCATTTGCCCTGATGTCGATTTCGGGGGTGTTGATGTTCTTTCACCTGAATACCGACCTGTCGAAGGGTCTGCACGAATGGGCGGGCTTTGTGCTGGTGGCCGGTGCGGTGGCGCATCTGGTGCAGAACTGGCGGGCGTTCACGACCTATCTGAAGCGGCCCGCGGCGGTGACGATCCTTGGCCTTGGCGCGGTGATGACGGCGGTTTCGGTGCTGCCCATCGGGGCTACGGGCGCGCCGGATGCGGTGCGGCCCTTGCTGGCAAGCGTGGGCTCCGCCCCCGTGCCGGTGTTGGCCGAGCTGACGGGGCAGAGCGCGGATCAGGTGATCGCAGAGCTTGTGGCGGCGGGCTATTCCGGCGTGACCGAAGAAAGCTCGGTCAAGGCGCTGGTGGGCGAGGATATCGGCGCGCAGGTCAACGCGCTGGCGGCGGTGTTTGCCGAATAAGCCCCGTTGCGGGCATGGAAGTTCCCCTTGCCCGCATGGCACGGCACGGCAGGGCAGGCGGGAACCTCCTTCGGGCCATGTGTTGACGGAGGCACCTTTGGAGGGACCGCCATGACCAATGCACTGATCTTCGAATTGAGCAAGGTGGAGGTGGAGCGTATCCGCCTGCGCGCGCTGTCGCATCTGCCGAATATCGACCCTGACCTTGCCGAAACCGTGGCTGCGGGGTTGGGGGTGTAGCTTCCCGAGGCGGCCATTCCGATGGTCGATCCGGTTGACCTTCCACCCTCGGACGCGCTGTCGATTTTGAAGATGCAGAAGCCGGGCTTCAAGGGCCGCAAGATGGGGATCGTGCTGACGGACGGGGTGGAGGACGAGGCTCTGGACGCGCTTCTGGCGGCGGTGAAGGCCGAAGGGGCGGTTGCGGCGATCATCGCGGGCGGATCGGCGGGGTGACGACGGCGGGGGGCAGCAAGGTCAAGGCGGACTTCGTGGCCGAGGCCGCACCCTCGGCGCTGTTCGATGCGGTGGCGGTGCTGGTTAACGGCGGGGGTGGTTATGGCATCCGCAAGGGCTGGCCGAAGCGCAACCGGACCGATGCGGAGGCAGCCGCTCTCGAAGCCGTGGCCGAGACGGGGGCTGTGGGCGAGGTGGGCGGGAGGCCCATCGGAAAACTGATGTATTGGAAGGAGTTGAGCGCCGGTCGCGTGCGGGTGGAGGCCGAGGTTTATCCCTTTCGGGTGGAAAAACTGCGTCTGCACTGGAAGGAAGAGGGCGCGGTGCGGCGGGTCTGGGTTCCGGCGGGGGAAGCCGCCGAGATGGTTAAGGATGCGGCCCTCGCCGCCCTGATCGAAGGGCTTTGACGGAACATCCCCTGCACGCGGTGGTTGTGGTCGCAGAACCCGAACCCCCTGGAGGACGCGATGAAGACCAAAGAACTCGACACCCTGTTTCTGGAAGCGCTGAAGGACATCTATTACGCCGAGCGCAAGATCCTGCGCGCCCTGCCCAAGATGGCGCGGGCGGCGCAGTCGCAGGAGTTGAAGCAAGCCTTCCAGACCCACAGGGACGAGACCGAAGGCCACAAGGAGCGGCTTGAGCAAGTGTTTGAAATGCTTGGTAAACGCCCCTCGGGCAAGACCTGCCCTGCCATCGACGGCATCATCGAGGAGGGCGAGGAGATCATGGATACCTTCAAGGGCGCGCCCGCGCTGGATGCCGGTCTGGTGGCTGCCGCGCAGGCGGTGGAGCATTACGAGATGGCCCGCTATGGCACCCTTTGCGCCTGGGCCGAAGTGATGGGGATGCCGGATGCGGCATCGGTCCTGCGCCAGACGCTGGACGAGGAAAAGCGCACCGACGAGCTGCTGAACCAGTTGGCCGAAGGCACCATCAACCGCATGGCGCTGCAAGCTGCGGAATGACCGCACGCGGATGCACACCTGATGCAGACGCGTGGCACGAAAGGTTAAGCGGCTGGCAATCTTTGCCCTGCGAAAAAGGGGCTGCGGGGAAACCCGTGGCCCCTTTGCCTTGGTCCGGCATGCGACCTGAAACCAGTGCAAAGGGTTCGGCAAGAACCCGCGATGAGGGAAAGCCCTGACAGAACCATTCGGGAAGTTCCGTGTTGAACCCCCAGCAGGCCGACGCGGCCTTGCCGACAACCGCCATGCGGAAACGAAAGGAACGTCACGATGAAAGATCTGCTTCTGACGACAGCTCTCATAAGCCTGATCGCGGCTGCGCCGATCCATGCCCAGACGACCGACAACACCACGGACGGGACGACGGCGACCGATGCGGGGAATGCGACCGACACCGGAAACGCGACCACCGACACCACGACCGATACGGCGACCGATACGGCGACCGACATGGACACCACGGCCATGATCACCCCGCCCGAAGGCTATACGCAGTATGAAACCGCCGCGCTGACGGTCGACGACCTGAAGGGCGCCACGATCTATGACGCCAACGGCGAATCCGTCGGGGCCATTTCGGATGTGGTGATGGCTTCGACCACCACCGGCACCGCCACGACCGAAAGTGCCGATGCGACGACCGGCACCGATGCGACCGGCGACGTGGTTGACCCGAACGCCGATCCCGGCCCGACGGCGAGCACGACCGATGGCACTGCCGAGGGCGACACCGGCGCGGAAGTGAACGTGGACGGGCAATTGAGCCACGTCGTCCTTGACGTGGGTGGGTTCCTTGGCATCGGCGCGCATACCGTCGCCGTTCCGATGGAAGCGCTTCAGGTGTTCCGCGATGCGAACGAGGATGTCCGCGTCTATCTGCCGTGGACGCAGGCGCAGCTTGAGGCTTTGCCGGAATACGACGCCGACGATCCGGCCACGCTTGGCACGGCAGACGGCACGGCGGGCACTTCGGGCGATCTGACGACCGGCACCGGCTCGACGACTTCGACCGACAATTCCATGTCGACGGGTGATGCCACGTCGACCGACAATTCGACCTCGACCGACAACTGACCGGGACAGGGGTGGCCCCGAAAGGGGCCGCTTCCTTGCGTGTCGATGTGGCGGCCCCGGTGGGGCCGCCGTTTCCCATTCCGGCGGGAGGAGGCGGCGGATGCGGGCGCGGCTGGCCGGGATGAAGCGGGCCATCGAAAAGCGCAAGGCCGACGCGCCGGTCGAAGTGACCGGAAAGGCCGCCGAAACCGCCGTGGTCGCAAGCGGGAAACCGCAACCGCGGGGCGGGCGGCGCGGACGGAGTTAAAGCAAGGCAAACTTTGGGTTTTCTGGCGGGACCGGGCCGTTGGCAGGCGGAACAAATCGGCCCGCCTGTGGCTTAGTCCGGCACCTGAGATACTCCGAAGGAGGAACGGAAAGATGGCTGAGGACAACAAGCGGGGCGGCGGCAGCTCGGAGCGCGGGTTCGCCTCGATGGACCCCGAAAAGCAGCGCGAGATCGCGTCGAAGGGCGGGTCGGAATCGCCGGGCAATTTCAAGAATGACCCCGAGCGGGCGGCAGAGGCCGGACGCAAGGGCGGCGAGATGTCGGGCGGGAACTTCAAGAACGACCCCGAGCGGGCGGCAGAGGCCGGACGCAAGGGCGGCGAGGTTTCGGGCGGCAACTTCAAGAACGACCCCCAGCGCGCGGCGGAAGCCGGTCGCAAGGGGGGCGAGGAGTCCGGCGGCAACTTCAAGAACGACCGCGAGCGGGCTTCGGAGGCCGGACGCAAGGGCGGCCAGCATTCCGGCGGCGGCAATCGTGGCGGCAAGTAAGCTGACGGTCTGACGGATGGACCCCCCGCCTTGGCAACAGGGCGGGGGTTTTCCTTTGGCGGAACAGGCGGCGGCGGGGGGCGTTCGGGTGGGGTGCAGATGGAGGAAGACATGGCGGATCGTGGACCGAGTTTCGGCAAGGCCTTGCCGTTCCTGCTGGCGCTTTCGGCGGTGAAGGCCGCCCGCCGTGCTGCGGGGCCGGAACCCCGCGGGACGCGGCGGGTTGGCGGGGGAGTGGAAATGCCCTGATCCTGTGGGAAGAGGAGGCGCGCGGGCTGCAAGGTCCGCGCGTTCGCATCATGCGGGAATGCGAGGAATACACTTAAAGATTTTGTAATCGGCCCTGCATTCGCCTAATTTGGCGCGGTGTTCCGTTGCCGTCGTAGCTGGTTTGCGTGATGATCCTTGCCTATCGCCCGCTTGATCCTTTGTTGGCAACCCAATGGGATTCCGTCGGTATCGGCACCTTTGGCCGGTTCGTCACTGGCGATGCACTGGGCGGACTTGAACGGATCTGGGCGGATTACCGCGGGGTCGGGATTTCGGTCGGAGTCTGGGATGACGGGATCGAATCGGGGCATTGGGACCTTGCGCCGAACTACGATTCCTCGATGGAAATCACGATTCAGGGCACGTTGAACGACGGGGAAGCGACATCGGCCGACGATGCCCACGGCACGTCGGTGGCGGGCCTGATCGCGGCGGATGACAACGGGCGGGGCGGGGTCGGGATCGCCTTTGACGCGACGATCACGGGGGTGAAGATCTTCGGCGGGGCGGATGACATCAACCGCAACTGGGACCGTTACCTGCAAACGCTTGAGCACCTTTCCGATTTCGACGTCACCAACCACAGCTACAACTACCCCGTCCCCGATTTTTACGCCTATGACGATGTTGCGCTGTTCGAGCAGTCGCTGGTGTCGGGGCGCGGCGGGCTTGGGACGATCAACGTCAAGGCGGCGGGGAACGCGGGGCTGAACGGGGCGGGCTTTGCGATCGACGCGTCGCGCGCGACGATCACGGTGGCTGCGACGATCGGCGGCGCGGTTGCGTCCTATTCGAATTACGGGACGCATATTCTGGTATCGGCACCTGCGGTCGGCCTTACGACGGACAGGATCGGGACGCCCGGATATGGCGGATACTGGACCGAGCCGGATTACACCGGCGCTTTTGGCGGAACCTCGGCCGCGACGCCGGTGGTTTCGGGTGTCATCGCGCTGATGCTGGATGCGGATGAAGGGTTGGGCTGGCGCGATGTCCAGAACATCCTGGCCTATTCGTCGATGGGCACGGGCAGCTACGAGAGCGGGGCCGTCAGCACCGAATATGGCAAATGGTTCTTCAACGCGGCCACGACATCGAACGGGCGGGGGCTGCATTACAGTCTCGACTATGGCTTCGGGCTGGTGAACGCCTTTGCCGCGGTGCGGATGGCCGAGGTCTGGCGCTTGACGCAGGGCGGGACGGCGGAGACTTCGGCCAACGAGGCGAAGGCGGAGACGAAGATCACGGGGCTTGCCATCGGGACCGGCAACGGGTCGGTGGTGAGCTATTCCTTTACCGTGGCGGAGAATGTCAGTCTTGAACACGTCAGTCTTTGGGTAAGGCTGACACATGGCGATCTGGGAGAGTTGACCATCAGGCTGGTGTCGCCCTCGGGCACCGAAATCGAGGTGTTCAAAGGGGCGACGGGTAACGGGATCAACGGGCTTCCCGACGGGTATAGTTTCGGGATCGAAGGGTTCCGCGGCGAGACAAGCGCCGGACAATGGACGCTGAAGATCACGGACAAGGCGGGCTCGTCCACCGGATTGCTGCAGGAGGTCGGGTTCACGGGATATGGCAGCGCCGATACGGTCAACGATGTCTACCACTTTACCCAGGATGTCTGGGAATATGCGAACCCCGGCCGATTTACCGATGCGGACGGAGGGAGCGACTGGATCGACGCCTCGGCGCTGACGGGCAATCTGCGGCTCGACCTCGTGCAGGGCCTCTTTTTCCGGAACGGCAGCCTGTTTTCGGTATCGGCCAGCGGCGCGGTGGTCGAAAATGCGACAGGCGGGGACGGGAACGATACGCTGCTCGGCACGGCGGGGGACAATACGCTGGCGGGGATGCGGGGGGACGATTTCCTTGTCGGGGGGGCGGGGGCGGATACGGCGTGGTTCACGGGCGTTCTGGCCGATTATGCCCTGACGGCGACGGAGGGGGTCGTGACCGTCACCTCGGCCACGGGGCGGTTCGGGGTCGATACGATGATCGGCATGGATTTCGCGCAGTTCGGCGACGTGTTGCTGAACCTGCGGACGCTGTTTCCCGACACGGCGGCACCGGCCAGTCTGGCAAGGCCGCTGGAATACATGCTGTTTGCGGATGTGCGCTATTTTTCCTTTACCTTCAGCGAGTGGATTCTGGCCGGATCGGGGCCGATCAACATCCACACTTCCGACGGGTCGATCTGGCGGAGCTTTGCCGCAAACGCGCCCGAGGTGCGGATCGAAGGGGCGTCGCTGACGGTCTTTACGGGCACCAGCCTTGCTTATCGAACGGACTATTACGTGACCTTTGGCGAGGGGGCGATCACCGACCAGTCCGGCAATGCGATGGCGCCGTGGGGATCGCCCGGGACGACCGCCTTCACCACGGCACCGGAGATGCCCTTTCGGGACGCTTACGGGCTGGACAGCATCGGGGCGACCCGCGGGGCCGACCTTATCTACGGGCAGGAGGGGAATGACGCCATCTACGGCGGTCAGGGCGACGACACGGCCATCGGTGGCGTGGGGGCCGATACGATCTGGGGTGCGGCGGGGGATGATGTCTACCTTGTCGCCGACGCCTCGGACCGCGTGATCGAGGAGGCGGGGGGTGGTTACGACGTGGTCTGGGCCACCGGAAACCACGCGCTGATGGGGGCGAATGTCGAGGAGATGCTGTTCTACGGCACCGGAAACTTTAGCGGTCAGGGCGGGACGACGGCGAACCGCATCGTCGGCGGGACCGGGCATGACACGCTTTACGGGATGGAGGGGAATGACACGCTTTCCGGCGGGGCGGGAGATGACCGGCTGTCGGGCGGGCGGGGCGCGGATGTGCTGGAGGGCGGCGCGGGGGCGGATGTCTTCGTCTTTGCGCATCGCCGCGAGGCGGGGACGCCGGACGCGCCGGATATCATTTCCGATTTCGAGCGCGGCACGGATCTTGTCGATCTGAGAGGCGTGGATGCGGATGCGATCCTGCCGGAGCGGCAGGCCTTTGCCGGTGCGCCGGTATCGGAATTCACGGGTGTGGCCGGACAGTTGCGGATCAGCGCCGATGCGGGCGGTGTGACCGTTTCGGGCGATGCGGACGGGGACGGCATCGCGGACTTTGCCATCAGGGTGGAGCAGGTCACGACGCTGGCTGCGGGAGATTTTCTGCTTTAGCGGGAATTCGGCGACCCGTTTGCAGGGCCGCTTGCGCCTTTCGCGAGGATTGCGCGGGGCGCTTGGCTGCCTACCCATCCGAAAGGTTGGAATGTAGCTGAAATTGCAAAATGATTTCATTTTGCGAACACAAAGGCTGCAGCAAAATAACTTATTCCAAAGGCATTGGAGGGAGGCTGAGTCCGTCCCTTCTGCTGCCAACGGAAAACCCATGCTGAAAACCTATCGTCCTACCGATCCTTTGCTGTCGACGCAGTGGCACCTGTTCGACATCGGCCGTCTCGGCTTTGTCCAGACCGACGGGCTGGGCGGGCTGGAACGGATCTGGGCGGACTATCGGGGTGCGGGGGTTTCGGTCGGCGTCTGGGACGATGGCGTGCAATCGGGGCACTGGGACCTTGCCGCGAATTACGATGCGTCGAAGGAGATCACGGTCAACGGCACGCTGAACCCCGGCGAGCCGACAGCGACGGCGGACAACCACGGAACGGCGGTGGCCGGCCTGATCGCGGCGGATGACAACGGGCGGGGCGGCGTGGGTGTCGCGCCGGACGTGAAGATCACCGGCATCAAGATCTTTGGCGGGGCGGATGACATCAACGCCAACTGGTCGCGCTATCTGCTGACGCTGGACAATCTGGGCCGCTTTGCTGTCACGAACCACAGCTACGGGTCGGACCCCGACTTCGATGTCTATGGCGATACGGCGAAATTCGATGCCTCGGTCGTGTCGGGGCGCGGCGGGCTTGGGACGATCAACGTCAAGGCCGCCGGAAACGACAATCTGGACGGGATCGGCACGGCCTCCGATGCGTCGCGCAGCACGCTGAACGTGGCGGCGCTGACCTCGGACGGGCAGGTGGCGAGCTATTCGAGCTATGGGGCGCACATCCTCGTCTCGGCGCCCGCGGGGGCGGTCACGACGGACCGGACGGGGACTGTCGGTTACAATTCGGCCACGGACGGGGATTATACATCGACCTTTGGCGGCACCTCGGCGGCGACGCCGGTGGTGACGGGGGTGGTGTCGCTGATGCTCGACGCCAATGCCGGATTGGGATGGCGCGACGTGCAGGCCATCCTTGCCTATTCGGCGCAGGGCACCGGCAGTCTGGTGACGGGAACGACGACGAACGAGAGTTCGAGCTGGCGCTTCAACGGGGCGGCCAACTGGAACGGCGGCGGGCTGCACTTTTCCAACGATTACGGCTTCGGCATCGTGAACGCCCATGCGGCAGTACGGATGTCAGAGGTCTGGACGCTGCTGCAAGGCGGGGCGGCGACTTCGGCCAACGAGGCGAAAGCGCAGACCGGAACGCTGGCGGTGAACCGCGCGATCACCGACAACGCGACGATGACCTACAGTTTCACGGTGGCCGGCGTGGTGGAGCTGGAGCATGTGGGGCTGACGCTGAACTTCACGCATTCGGACATGACCGATCTGCGCATCGTTCTGGTGTCGCCCAACGGGACCGAGATCACGGTGTTCGACGGGTCCTCGGCCAACCCCACGACATCCGACTACGGATTGACCTATACCTTCGGGCTTGAAGGGTTCCGCGGCGAGACGAGCAACGGCACCTGGACCCTGCGGATCAGCGATGTCGCTGCGGCGGATACGGGGGTTCTGACCTCGGTCGGGTTCACCGGCTACGGATCGTCGGAGACGGTGAACGACGTGTATCACTACACCGACGAGGTGCTGTTCACGCAGGGCCGTCTGGCGGGACGGGTGACGCTGGCGGACACGGATGGCGGCACCGACTGGATCGACGCGGCCCCGATGTGGAAGAACCTGTCGCTCGACCTGCGGGCGGGGGCGACATCGACGCTGGGCGGGACGGCCTTTCTGACCATCGCGGCGGGAACGGTGATCGAGAATGCGGTGGGGGGTGACGGCAACGACACCATCACCGGCAACGATGGCGACAACAACATCGCGGGGATGCGCGGCGACGACCAGCTGTCCGGCGGAGCCGGCACGGACACGGCGTGGTTCTTCGGTCTGGTGTCGGACTATACCCTTGTCGCGGCGGACGGGGGGATCACCGTCACGTCGATCGGCGGCGGTTACGGCATCGACGTGCTGATCGGTTTCGAATTCGCGCGGTTCGATGACATCCTGCTCGAGCTTGGTTCTGCATTCGTGGACGAAACGGCGCCTTCGGTCACGGGCTACGGCATCGGCGGCGGGACCGAGTTCGTCGATCCTTCGGGCAATATCGTGCTGACCTTCTCGGAGACGGTGGCGGCGGGCAGCGGGTCGTTCGGATTGTACCGTGCCGACGGGACGCTGGTGGAAAGCTTTGCCGCGACTTCGGCTGCGGTGACGGTTTCGGGCCGGACGGTGACGATCGACCCCACCGCAATGCTGGAAACCGGCACGGGCTATTACATCGGTATCGGCACGGGGGCGGTGACGGACCTTTCGGACAATGCGGTCGGGGCATGGGGGTCGCCGGAGACCAGCGCGTTCGAGACCCGGCCTGCGGGGAATTTCATCGCAGGCAACGGTCTGGGCAACCGGCTGGCGGGAACAGCGGCTTCGGACTTCCTGCTCGGGCTGGGGGGGAACGACTCTCTCATCGGCGGGATCGGGGATGATACGCTGCATGGCGGGGCCGGAAACGACACGATGGCGGGCGGTCTGGGCAACGATGCGTTCTATGTCGATTCCATCGCGGATCTCGTGGCGGAGGGGCGGAATTCCGGCTTCGATACGGTGCGCACCACGCTGGCGAGCTATCTGATGGGCAACAACGTCGAGGCGCTTGTCTACGAGGGAGACGCCAAGTTCACCGGCAGGGGCAATGCGCTGTCCAACAGCATCACCGGCGGCGACGGCAATGACGCGCTGTTCGGCGAAAAGGGCAATGACACGCTTTATGGCCGGGACGGGGCCGACGAATTGCGCGGCGGTCTGGGTGTGGACCAGATGTTCGGCGGGGCAGGCGCGGACCGCTTCGTCTTTACCCTGCGGACCGACGCGGGCACGCTGCTGGCACCCGATGCGATCATGGATTTCGAACGCGGGGCCGATCATGTCGACCTGTCGATGATGGATGCCAATACGGTCACGGCCTATCGTCAGGCCTTTGCCGGCGAGGTGGTCGATGCCTTCAGCGGGGTCGCCGGACAGTTGCGGGTCAGCGCCACCGAGGGCGGGGTGATCGTCGCAGGCGACCTGAACGGCGACAAACTGGCCGACTTCGCCATCAAGGTCATGGGTGTCGATGCGCTGACGGCGGATGATTTCCTGTTCTAGCCCCGGGGATGGCCGATCTCGTTGCCCGTCAGTGGGCCACGGGATCGGGCAGGGGGAGTTCGATGATCCGGCGGCCATAACCGTGGCCGGTGCCGGATATGAACCTGCGGGGCAACATGGTGCTTCCCGTGGCGGATATGCGCTTTCCGCCGTGCCCGAACGCCATACGGGGGTGGCGCGGTCGGAGAAGCCCTTTGATCCCCATGCCGTGGCCGAAGCCTTGGGGCGGAGGTTGGCGGCGGGCAGATGCTGCATTGCAGCAATCGCATGGCAAGGTTGCTCTCATGGCGGATGTGGCGACGGCGCGGCAGGCTTATCTATGCGCCAGTTCAGGAGAGCAGAGATGCCCAAGCAAGCCGAAATCCGCAAACAACCCGCAGCACTGGCCGCCGCACTGGCCGGCGCACTGGCCGAGGATGCGCTGGTCTATTTCAACCCGTCCGCCCCCGTGGCCAAGGCCGAGCGCGCAGGCAAGCTTACGCCGCTTGACGAGATGTATGCCTATTACCGTTAAAGCTGTCAAAGCGGGAGTTTTTCCTCTGGCACCCCGCTGGCAGAAGCGGTTAATCATCAAGTACGGGTTGAACGGCGGTTTGCGCCGGCCGTGGCAGAGTTTGCGGAGGTGCCGGTATGGAGTTGCTTGATTTCGCGATCATCGACGAGGTGCGGGACGCCTTGGGCGACGAGGCCTATCGCGGCTATGCCGAACGGATGCTGACGGAAATGCACGGGGTTTCGCCCGCTCTGGACGCGCATCTGCGCGCCGGAGAGTTCGAGGCACTGGCGCAGGCCGCGCATCGTGCGGCGGGATCGGCGGTATCGGTCGGGGCGAAGGGGTTGCACGCGGCCCTGAAGCGGATCGAGGATGTTGCACGCCAGGCGGATGCCGGAACGGCCCTGCCCCCGCTGGTCGCCGGACTGGCCGGGACAGTGGGTGCAACCGAAGCGGCCCTTGATGCGTTGACGGGCGGCGCGTGAAGACGGATGCCGCGCCAGGGACGACTTTAGGAGAATGACGATGCGTATCCTTTCCCTTGCAGCCTTGACGTTGGCCGCGATGTCTTTGCTGGCGGTGCCCGCGGTGGCGGGGCCGAAAGGCTGCCCCCCCGGATTGGCGAAGAAAGCGGTTCCCTGCGTGCCTCCGGGACAGGCGAAGCGCTGGATCGTGGGCGAGCGCCTGCCGATCGACACGCCTTGGCACGAATTGCGCGAATGGAAGCAACTGGGCCTGCCCGATCCGCTGGACGGCAGCCGCTACATCCGCGTCGACAACGAGGTGCTTCGCGTCGCCATCGCGACGGGCATCGTTCTGGAAGCGATCGGGCTGCTCGATTGAGGGTTGGCGGGCGGGTCGCACCGGCCTTTGGAGGATGACGGTGTGATCCGGCCCGCAATCAAGGCATGGACAGGCCCGCGTCGTCCAGTTGCTCGGGGTCCGGCAGATCACGGAGGGACTGCATCCCGAAGGCGGCAAGGAAGGTTTCCGTCGTGACGAAAGTATAAGGTGCGCCACGGCGGGGTTCGCGGGGACCCGTGCCGATGAGGTCACGCTCGGCCAGCCGACCGATGATGTCGCGGCTGATCTCTTTCCCGAAGATGTCCTTCAACCCGTCCCGACTGATCGGCTGGTGGAATGCGATCGCCGCCAGCACCGCCAGATCATGTTCCGAAAGGTTCAGCGCCCGGTCCGCCACATCGGCCGCCGCCCGGATCGCAGGGGCAAAGGCCGCCCGCGTGCGCAGCATCCACCCCGCGCCCACCCGCGCCACCTCATAGGGGCGGCCCTCCAGATCCTCCGCCAGATCCCCGATCAGAAGATCGACCGATGCCCCCTGCCCCACCACCCGCGCCAGATCGTCCCGCGCCACCGGAGTGCCACTGGCAAACAGCACCGCCTCGATACGGCGCAGCCATTCGCGCCAGCGCAGATCGGCCGGAAGATCGGCCAGCTCGCGGTCAAACCCTGCCTCCTCGCGTCGCCCCATCCTTACAGCCCATAAAGCCGGAACGTGTCGCGTCCGGTCAATTCGCGCACCACGCCAAGCGAAACCAGCCGGTCGCACAACCGTCGCGCCGCACGGTCGGACATGAAGCCAAGGGCCGCAGGCGCCAGCGCATCGCGCGACAGGAACAGGTCGACCGCCCTGCCCGCCGCCTTGGCCCGCAGCTTCGGGGCCACCGCCTGCACACGGGCC
The DNA here is from genome assembly GCA_027489375.1 of Paracoccaceae bacterium. Classification (GTDB taxonomy): domain Bacteria; phylum Pseudomonadota; class Alphaproteobacteria; order Rhodobacterales; family Rhodobacteraceae; genus Paragemmobacter. Next base: position 64,545 of record JAIXZW010000009.1, read on the forward strand.
GCCGCCCGTGCCAGTTCGCCCGCCAGAGGCAGCGCCTGCGCGACGGCAGCGACAATTGCCCGGTGACAGGCCAACCGCAGATCATCGCCCCGCAAGCGCAGGTCGCGGGAAGTCACGCGCAGCGCCAGAAGGGGCAGGAGATGCGTTGCGCCCAATGCCTTCGCCAGCACCGCATCTGCCAAGATCAGGGCGGCGGTTTCGTCACGCGGGTTGTCGGTGAGCACCGCCTCGACGACCTGCGCCGCACGGTCAACCGGGGTCGGGCCTGCGGCATCAAGGCAAAGCGCGACCCGTTCGGGTCCGACCCCCTCGATCGCTCCGGCAAGATGCGCGACCGAAATCGGCCGCGCCGCCGCACGGGACCACTGCCGCAGCAGCCTTCCCGCCGGGCCGGGGTCGTCGCCTTGACCCGTCAGGTGCAGGGCATCGCGCAAGGCGGCCTGCCCTTCCCGCCGCCCCGCCAACGCGGCGCCCGTTTCGGCCGCCACCAAGGCCAGCCGGTCGCGCCACAGCGCCAGAGGCACATCCCCCGAAGCCGTTGCCTGACCCAGATGCGCCAGCGCCGCACCTGACCGGAAGGCCGCTGTCTCAAGCGTTTCTGCCGGAGCAGAGCCGAGCCAGCCCGGCAGCGGGGGCAGCATCGGCAGCGGATCGTCGGTCACGGCGCGCGGTTTTCCCATGCCGCGAAGCCTAACCCGCCACGGCGCTTTGTGCCATAATTCTTTAACCATACCGCCGCACCCCGCGCGATGTTTTCATGTCCAATAATGTTGCATTATCGGACATGAAGGGGATAGGCTCGGGGGCATGGCCGAAACGCACGGAAAACCGCATTCACAACCGCCGGAGCGCCCAGATCCTTGCGAGGAGGGCGGGGGTGTCGACTTGGCGGGCAGCGCCTATGCCCTGCCCTCGCACGTTGCCGGCTCCGGCACCCTTGACCGGCTGGTGGAAACCGCGCGGGACTATGCGAGGGCTGCGGCGTCGGAGAACACGCGTCTCGCCTATGCCAAGGACTGGGCCCACTTCGCCCGCTGGTGCCGGATGCGGGGGGCCGACCCCCTGCCCCCGTCGCCAGAGCTTGTCGGCCTCTACATCGCCGATCTGGCCGCGCCGCACGGAACCCCCCCTGCCCTCTCCGTTTCGTCGATCGAGCGGCGGCTGTCCGGCCTAGGGTGGGCCTTTGCGCAACGTGGGGAGCGGCTTGACCGCAAGGACCGCCACATCGCCAGCGTCCTGGCCGGCATCCGCCGCAAGCATGCCCGTCCGCCCGCGCAGAAGGAAGCGATCCTGCCCGAGGATCTGCGCGACATGCTGGCCACCCTGCCCCACGACCTGCGCGGCCTGCGCGACCGGGCGATCCTGCTGGTCGGTTTTGCCGGTGGCCTGCGCCGGTCCGAAATCGTCAGCCTCGACCACGGCAGGGACGACACGCCGGACGGCGGCGGCTGGGTCGATGTGCTGGAGGGCGGCGCGCTCATCACCTTGCGCGGCAAAACCGGCTGGCGCGAAGTGGAAGTCGCACGCGGCTCGTCCGATCAGACCTGTCCGGTCAATGCCCTGTCGCAGTGGCTGCACCATGCGCGCATTGATTTCGGGCCGATTTTCGTGGCCGTCTCGCGCAACGGAGGGAAAGCCACCTCTGAGCGCCTGTCCGACAAGCATGTCGCGCGCCTCGTAAAGTCCTGCGTGCGCGACGCCGGTCTGCGCCCCGAACTGCCCGAGAAGGAGCGTCTCGCCCTCTTTTCAGGCCACTCCCTGCGCGCGGGACTCGCCAGCAGCGCAGAGGTCGACGAACGCTATGTCCAGAAGCAGCTTGGCCATGCCTCGGCCGAGATGACCCGCCGCTACCAGCGCCGCCGCGACAGGTTCCGCGTGAACCTTACCAAAGCCGCCGGCCTGTAAGCCCCCTGCCCTTTTGACGGGCCGTTGCGGAAATGCCGGGCCTTAACCTTGGCGTTCGGATTTCGACCAACCGCTTCGATAGGAATCGGGGCCAAAGGCGGAAGCGGTCGGCAGCGCAGGCGCTGAGGGGTGGGCGATTGTCCGCACACCCCCCGCATTTCCCCGCGGGGAAATCACTTCAGCGCGGCGAAGAACGCTTCGACCGCCGCTTCCAGACGGTCACGTTCGACAGCCGAGAAGTCGAGATCGGACCGCAGTTCCACCTTGCCGGGCGCTGCCGTGCATTTCACCTCGCCGCCCGCGAGGGGAAGGCGCAGCGTGGTCTTGCCGCGTTTGGCGGGCCGCCCTGCCCCGCCCGTGCGCGGCACTGCGGGCGCATCGCCGGCATCGGCGAAGCTGCGCAGGATGGCGAGTTCCTGCTCCATGCTCCGCCCCGGCACCGCAGCGAGGGATCGCGCCAGGACAGTCGCAGCGCCCGCTTCGTTTTCGATCCGGTTCGCCACGGCCAGGCCCAAGGCACGCGGGATTGCGGTGGCGTGGTCGAGCGCGCTTTCCATCGCGCGCATCAGAAAGGCGAAGCGGCGGACGTAGCTGCGCTTTTGCGGATTGGCCGTGGCGAAGAGCACGTTTACCGCCTGATCCAGATCGCGGCAGCCTGTCGCCTCGTCCTCGGCATAGGCGCGGGCGAGGTTTGCCATCTCGGCCCATGAGATGTCCTTGCGGACCATGTTCTCGTCGACCATCCGGCGATAGAGCCCTTCGAGCGTTTCGCCCTTGGCCATAAGACCCGCCGGAATGCGGGCGTAAAAGTCGTCGCCGGTTTCTTCGTAAAGCGCACGGTAGGCCGCAAGCCGGCGCCAGCCCTGCACGAGTTCATAGCGCCCCTCGCCCGTCTGTTCGACGCGGATCGGGTTCGACAGGCCAAGCGCCTTGATCGAGGTCTTGAGGTCGTCAAGCTCTGCATCGCCGCGCGAGGAGCGGTCGCGGATCAGTTTCGTGGTGTGGACGGCATCGACAGGGATCATGTCCACCACCAGCCCCAGTTTCTTCAGCCGGACGAATTCGTGGGCGAGGCTGTCATTCTCGGCCCTGATCGCGGCTTCGGTCTGTTCGCGCTGGCGCAGGGATTCGGCGTTCTCGCCGATGGCGGTGGCCATCGGGCCGCGCCGCAACCCGCTGGGTGCGGAAGCTGTCGCGGGGGCGGGGGCGTCCTCTTCGGGCAGGTCGATGTCGAAGATCCGGCGCTTCTTGGTCATGCCCTATCCTCCAGCTTGTCCCAGGCGTCGCAGATGTTGGTGCGGAATTCCTCGTAGGCTTTGTCAAAGGTCGCCCGTGCCCGCCGCCACGTTTCCCGCGTCATGTCACGGTAGTCGATTTCGTAGATCGAGGACAGGAAGCGGTTCGACTGTTCCACCGCCCGCGTATGTTCGATCGGGTGTTCGGTCACGCGGTCCCCGAAGACCTTGCGGAAGGCGTCGAACATCGCGCGGTGGAGATCGTTTCCCGGTTCGAACCGTGTGAGCAGGAAACGGATGTCGAGGAAGGCTTTCGGCAGCGGCACTTTCCCCGCGGGGAATTGTCCTTCGAACCCCGCCGAGAGATCGCCCAATGCTTCCGACAATTGGCCGATGAAAGAGGTGGTGGAGTCGTATTCCCAATAGCCGGGACCGGACGGGATATAGAGGACATCCGCCGCGAAGACCGCGTTCATCGACTGGTAGCCGATGGCGGGAGGGCAGTCGAACAGGATGATGTCATAGGCGTCGTCGGGCAACTGGTCGAGCCAGCGCGACACCGCGGCGAAGAAGCTCCAGTCGGGGTTCATGTGGCGGTATTGGGCCGAGGCGAATTCGACGAAGGCGGCGTTGGCGCAGGACGGAACGATGTCGATCGTGCTCCAGCAGGTCGGCTTGATGAAGTCGGGTGCGCGCAGGTCGCCGAGACCCATTTCGGTGATGCTGGCGGGGAGCTTGCGGCGGGGCAGGGCTGCGCCGCTTTCGGCCCCCTGCGCCGCGCGGTTCATGCGGTCGGTTTCGTGCACGAGATCGCGGGCCATGATGCCCCAGACCGTATGCTCTTCGTTCACGTCCGACAGGCCCATCGAATGGGACAGCGTGGCCTGCGGATCGAAGTCCACGCAGAGCACGCGGTAGCCATCGAGTGCGGCGGCATGGGCGAAGTGCAGCGCCACGGTCGATTTGCCCGCACCGCCCTTGAAGTTCGCCACGGCGACGCGGATCGCCCGCTTGCCCTGCGGCCGGTGCGGCAACAGGCTCTTGCGGTTCACCTTCATCTTGCGGCGCATCTCGTTGATCTCGTCGAGCGAGAACCAGCGCTGGCGGCCGTCTTCCTCGACCTCGCCATCGGGAAGGGCGGGGTCCATCGCAAGGCGCCCGCGGAAGGTGGACTGGTTCACCTTGAACACCAGTTCGGACACCTCCCACGAGGAAAAGCGCCGCAGCGTCTTTTCCATCTGGGGCGAGAAGGTCTGCTTCCTGATCCAGCCCTGCATCTTGAGGGAGGTGTCGCGCAGCTCTTGCAGGTCACGATGGGTAAACATTCAAACTGCCTCATTGTTAATTCGTGTTGTTTTGGAAATTACGTTGAATTTGCATTTCGTTCAAACCCAAATATGCTGGCGGGGCATTTCCCCGCGGGGAAAGAAGGCCTGCGGGGAAACAGGGGGAAAAGGGGGAAGCGTGCGGTCTGCGGCGATTCGGGGCGATTCGCCGCCGTGGGCTGCAAAGCATGGGGCAACCGCAGGATATTGGGGTGACGCGACTCTGCCCACGCTTGGAATTGGGGGGACATCCTTGACAGATGGGGTGACAGACTGGATGGCCCCCAATACCATTGAACCAGAAAATTCCTGTCGGTTTTTGGCGGTCATCTGCTGCCGCTTGGCTTCGTTCCAAGCTTTCCCTTGACAGAATCGACGTTCAGGACGCAAATCACCCCAAGGTCGGAAAGAACGCTGAAAAGGCGTGGAACCTTCGGCAAGATCGGGCATTGAAAGCCCGACACAGGGGCAAGGCGCGGTTCGCCGCATGACAGGAGCAAGGGGATGCAGATCGTCCGGCCCGTTGGGCGGCAGGCGGCTTCGCGCAAATATGACCTGCTCACCGCGCTTGGCGTGCATGCCTGCCGCGGGGACAAGCATTTCCAGCGGCTGGTGTTGCGCTTCATCACGCTGATCGTCGCACGCTACAACTGGCAGACGGACGAGTTGACGGTGGGCCAACGCGAGATCGGTGCGATGTGGTCGGTCGACGAGCGAACCGTAAAGCGCGAGCTTGCCAAGCTTCGCGCCCTTGGCTGGCTTGTGCAGAAACGCGCCGCGGTGCGGGGCAGGGTGGCGGTGCACGGGTTGGACCTGCCCGCGATCCTGTCGGCCACCGCATCGGCGTGGGAGGCGGTCGGCCCTGATTTCGTGGAACGGATGCGCGGGCCGGAAGCGACCGCGCCGCAACCGACGAATGTGGTCAGCTTTCCGCAAGCCGCCGTGCCGCCGCCCGATGACGGGACGCTCTGGTCGCGGGCGCAGGCCCGTCTCATGGCGGAGGACCCTGCGCTTTATGCCGCATGGTTCCGGCAGCTTGGACAGGTCGGGACGGAGGGCGGGGTGCTGGACCTTGCGGCACCTACCCGCTTTCATGCCACCTTTGTTTCCACCCACCACCTGCCGCGCCTGCTTGCCGCGCTGAAGCGCGAGGATGGCACGGTCCGCGCCGTTACGGTCAGTGCGGATTAGTCTCTAGATGCGCCCAAAGTGCCGCGGCAACCGGCCCTGCCGCGCCATGCAGCCGGACGGCGGTGATTTCCAGAGCGACCTCGGGCAGACGGCCGGACAGATCGGTCAACCGCCCTTCGGCGATCCGGGAGGCGGCGAGGGAGGCGGGAACCCATGCCACGCCGACGCCCTCTTCGGCGAATTCCAGCGCGGCGAGGGTCAGGGCGGTTTCCACCTTGGGCACAGCAAGTTCGGACAGGCGCGGAAGGATCAGCGTTTCCATCACGCCGCCCAGAAACACCTCGCGCGGGTAGGCGACATAGGCCAGGGCTTCGCCCTGTGCATCGGGGGCGCGGACGGGGATCAGGCGGTCTTCGCCCAGAACGAGCGTTTCCACATAGCCCGCCGCGACGGGATGGGCCGTGCCGGGAACGCGGTAGACGATGCCCACATCCGCCTGACGCGAAAGCAGCAGGCCGAAACATTCGTCGAGGTTCGCCGAGCGCAGCCGAACGAAGGCCGCCGCGTTCCGCGCCTGAAAGCTTTTCACAAGCGCGGGCGTCGGCTCTGCCGTCAGCGCGTGCTGGCAGGCGATCACGATGCGGTTGCCGCTCTGCCGCTCGCCCCGCCGCAGGTCGGACACCAATTGCCGCAAGCCCTGCGCCAGACGGCCGATCTCTTCGCGCTGCGCTTCGGTCGTGGGGCGGAGTTGCACGGGCTTGCGGCCACGGTCGAACAATTCCACCCCTGCATAATCCTCGATATGGCGGATGCGCCGCGAAAAGGCGGACTGGGTGAGGTGCCGCCGTTCTGCCGCTTCGGAAAAGGAGCCGGTTTCGGCGACCGCGAGAATATCCTCAAGCCATTCCAAGCGCATCGAAGCCCACCCAACTTGCGTTTTATGCATCTTAACGCGCTTTTTTCGCATTTGCTTCGGGAAAAACCCTCTGTAACCATGCGCGGCACGCAATCAAAGGCCTGGCCCATGCATCTTGCCCGCTTCCCCCGCCGCTTCGTCGCCCATCTTCCCACCCCGCTGGAACGGATGGACCGGCTGTCCGAGGTGCTTGGCGGTCCCGAAATCTGGATCAAGCGCGACGATTGCACGGGCCTTTCGACCGGCGGCAACAAGACACGCAAGCTCGAATTCCTCATGGCCGAGGCGCTGGAACAGGGTGCCGACATGGTCATCACCCAAGGGGCGACCCAGTCGAACCACGCCCGCCAGACCGCCGCCTTCGCCGCGCGGCTTGGCCTTGGCTGCCATCTGCTGCTCGAGGACCGGACCGGATCGAACGACCCGAATTACAACGGCAACGGCAACGTGCTGCTGGATTACCTTCACGGGGCGACCACGGAAAAGCATCCGGGCGGCACGGATATGGCCGCCGAGATGGAGGCGGTCGCCGAGACTTTGCGCGCCAAGGGACGCAAGGTCTATGTCATTCCCGGTGGCGGTTCGAACCCCGTGGGCGCGCTTGGTTATGTCAACTGCGCTTACGAGTTGTTGGGCCAATGCAACGACCGCGGGCTGCGGATCGACCATATCGTCACCGCCACGGGCAGCGCGGGCACGCAGGCGGGGCTGATCACGGGGCTGAAGGCGATCAACGCGGGCATTCCGCTTCTGGGATTCGGCGTGCGCGCCCCGAAAGAGAAGCAGGAGGAGAACGTCTTTGCCCTTGCCGCACGCACGGCCGATCTTTTGGGCTGTTCCGGCGTGGTGGGCCGTGCCGATGTGGTGGCCGACAGCTCCTATGTCGGTGCGGGCTATGGCATTCCGCGGGAAGACACACTCGAAGCGGTGCGGATGTTCGCGCAGCTCGAAGGCATCCTGCTCGATCCCGTCTATTCCGGAAAAGCCGCCGCTGGCCTGATCGACTGGTGCCGCAAGGGCCGCTTCAAGAAAGGGCAGCGCATCGTCTTTATTCACACTGGCGGTTCGGCGGCGCTGTTCGGCTACGACGGCATCCTGAGATGAGGCGAGTCGGCATTCTTGGCGGAATGGGGCCGGAAGCGACGGTTCTGCTGATGCAGAAACTGCTGCGCGCCGTTCCCGCCACCGACGATGCCGACCACATCCCCCTGATCGTCGACCAGAACCCGCAGGTGCCCTCGCGCATCCGCTACCTGCTCGAAGGGCAGGGCGAAAATCCCGGCCCCGTTCTGGCCCGCATGGCTGCCAACCTGCAAAGGGCAGGGGCGCAGGCCATCGCCATGCCCTGCAACACCGCGCATGTTTTTGCACCCGACATCCGCGCCGCGATCACCGTGCCCTTCATCGACATGGTGCAACTTTCCGTCGCCCGCGCCGTGCAGGCGGGCGGACCTGTCGGCATCCTCGCCTCGCCCGCCGTGCAAGAGACTGGCCTCTTCGACCGCGCGCTGGAAGGGCAGGGGGCAAGCGCCCTTTATCCCACCGACCAACCTGCTCTTTTGAGAGCGATCCGCAGCCTGAAAACAGATGGCCCGAATCCCCAAGCCCGCGCTACGCTCCGCACCGCTTCGGCGGAACTGGAGAACAAAGGTGCTGCAATTCAGCTCATCGCGTGTACAGAATTCTCTTTATTGGCTTCCGACATTTCGCAAGCCGTTGATACACTTGACCTTCTCGTAAAAGCCGTCGCTGACTTCGCCCGCAACACAAACGAAACGGACACTATCCGTCCAACATGAGGAGCCTCAGCACTATGCGTAAGACCTTGAAATCCCTGCTTATCGGCACTGCCGCGCTTGCCATCACGGCGGGCATGGGCATGGCCGAAACCATCATCATCGGCAACTTCGGCAGCCCGACCCCGATGCAGGTCGCCCGCGCCAACAAGGCCTTTGATGCGGCCACCGGCTGGGACATCGAATGGCGCACCTTCGGTTCGGGAACCGAAGTCATCGCCGCAATGGCCTCGGGTGACGTGACGATTGCCGAACTCGGCTCCTCGCCGCTCGCCATCGGCGCAAGCCAGGGCGTTCCGCTGCAACTCTTCATGATCGCCCAAGGGCTTGGCACCGCCGAGAGCCTGATCGCGAAAGAAGGCTCGGGCATCGAAAAGCTCGAAGACCTCAAGGGCAAGAAAGTCGCCGTTCCGGTCGGCTCGACCGCGCATTACTCGCTGATGGGCGGTCTTGCCCATGCGGGCATCGCGGAATCCGATGTCACCATCGTCAACCTGCCCGCCGACCAGATCGCCGCGGCATGGGATTCGGGCCAGGTCGACGCCGCCTTCATCTGGCAGCCCGTGCAGAGCCAGATCCTGCAGACCGGCAAGTTCATCGTCGGTGCGGACCAGACCGCGCAATGGGGCTACCCCACCTTTGACGGCTGGGTCGTGAACGCCGAATTCGCCGCCGCCAACGCCGACAAGATGGCCGCCTTTGCCAAGGTGATGAACGAGGCGAACCAGGCTTACCTTGCAAACCCCGACGCATGGACTGCCGACAGCGCCGAAGTGAAGACGATTGCCGAAGTCACCGGCGCCGATCCGGCACAGGTGCCCGACATCCTCAAGGGCTTCACATTCATCCCGCTGGCCGACCAGCTTGGCGACGCGTGGCTGGGCGGTGCTGTGGCCAACATGAAGACCACCGCCGACTTCCTTGTGAAGGCGGGCCGGATCGACGCGGCGATCGACGACTATTCGCCTTACGTCAACACCTCCATCGCCGAAGCGGCCAAGTGACAAGCGGATGGGCGCGGGGTAAACCTCCGCGCCCAGACCTCCAACCGCCGGAACCCGCATGGCTCTCCATATCGACCAAGCTTCGGTCATCTTTCCCGCCGCCGACCGCCAATCGCCGACCGAGGCATTGCGGGGCATCGACCTGACCATAGACAGCGGCGATTTCGTCGTCGCCCTTGGCGCATCGGGCTGCGGCAAGTCCACGCTGCTCAACCTTATCGCAGGCTTCCTGCAACCCACCACGGGCCGCATCCTGCTGGACGGCTCACCCGTGACGGGGCCGGGGGCCGACCGTTCGGTCGTGTTCCAGAAACACGCGCTGATGCCGTGGCTCAACGTGGTCGACAACGTGGCTTTCGGCCTGAAGCTTCAGGGCGTGCCGGAAGCCGCCCGTCACAAAGTGGCCGACCGTTTCATCGACCTTCTGGGGCTCAAGGATTTCCGCACCGCCCCCGTCTACAAGCTGTCGGGCGGGATGCAGCAGCGCGTGGGCATCGCCCGCGCCCTGACCTGCGACCCCAAGGTGCTGTTGATGGACGAACCCTTGGGTGCGCTCGACGCGCTCACCCGCGAACGGGCGCAGGAGTTGATCCTCAACATCTGGGACACCACCCACAAGGCGGTTTTCTTCATCACCCATTCCGTGGAAGAGGCGCTCTTCATGGGCACCAAGCTCATCGTCATGTCCCCCCGTCCGGGCCGCGTGACGCATCGCTTCGACCTTCCCTTCTCGCGCCGCTTCCTTGCGGGTGAAAGCGCCCGTCATGTGAAGGCTTCGGCCGAATTCATCGCGCTTCGCGAAAAGGTGCTCGGCATCATCTTCGCGGACGAGGAGGCCGCAGCATGACCGACCTTCGCGAAACCGCCGCAAAACCCGCCCCCCGCCGCCAGCGCGGCAAGGCCCGCCCGGTCAAGCCGGGCGAAATCTACGGCGTGCCTGGGCAGGGGGATACGCACTGGCTTTCCATCGCCGCGATCATCGGCTTCTTCTTCATCTGGTGGTTCGTCACCCACATGGGCTGGGTCAAACCGCTCTTCGTGCCCTCGCCGCAGGCGGTGCTGAAAAAGTTCTTCGATGTCTTGCAGAACGGCTTCACCAACATTCCCTTCTGGGAGCACATGGCCGTTTCCACCGCCCGCGTTTTCGGCGCCTTCCTTCTGGCCTGCCTCATCGGCATCCCGCTTGGCCTTGCGATGGGCATGAACCCCGTGGTGCGCGGCATCTTCGATCCGCTGATCGAGTTTTACCGCCCCATCCCGCCGCTCGCCTATCTGCCGCTGATGATCATCTGGTTCGGCATCGGTGAAACCTCCAAGGTCTTGCTCATCTTCCTGTCGGTCCTCGCCCCCGTCACGCTTGGCGCGCGGTCGGGCGTGAAATCGGCGGCGATCGAGCAGATCCACGCCGCCTATTCCTTTGGTGCGACCCGCTGGCAGGTGCTTTGGCAGGTGATCTTCCCTTCGGCCCTGCCCGAGATTCTGACCGCCATGCGCATCGGCGTGGGCTTCGGCTGGACCACCCTCGTCGCGGCCGAAATGGTCGCCGCGACCGAAGGGCTTGGCTTCATGGTCCTTACCGCCAGCCAGTTCCTGCAAACCTCGACCGTGATCATGGGCATCTTCGTGATCGCCGCCATCGCCTACGGTTTCGATATGCTCATGCGCTGGCTCGAACGGCGCATCGTTCCTTGGAAAGGACGCATGTAACAATGGCCACCTACCTCAAGCAGGCATCACGCAAGGCCGAGACGGGACAGGAAGACGTCCACGAAGCGGTCGCCGCCATGCTCGGGGAAATCCGCAAAGGGGGCGAAGCCGCCGTCACCCGCTTTTCCCGCGATCTCGACAAATGGCAGGGCGACATCATCGTGTCGCCCGAAGCCATCCGCGCCGCCGCCGACCTCGTGCCGGAAAAGCTGAAGGCCGACATCCGCTTCGCCCACAACAACATCCGCCGCTTTGCCGAAGCGCAGCGGGCCACGATCATGGATTGCAACATCGAAATCCTGCCGGGCCTGACGGCGGGGCAAAAGCATATCCCCGTTTCGGCGGCGGGCTGCTACGTCCCCGGCGGGCGCTACAGCCATATCGCCAGCGCGATCATGACCATCACCACCGCCCGCGTGGCAGGCGTCCCCCACATCGCCGCCTGCTCGCCGCCGCGCCCCGACGGGGGCATTCCGCCTGCGATCCTGTATGCGATGGACCTGTGCGGGGCGGACGTCATTCTCAACCTTGGCGGGGTGCAGGGCATCGCCGCGATGGCCGAGGGGCTGTTCGGGTTGCCACGTGCCGACATCCTCGTCGGTCCGGGCAACCAGTATGTCGCCGAAGCCAAGCGGCTGTTTTACGGTCAGGTCGGCATCGACATGTTCGCGGGGCCGACCGACAGCATGGTCGTCGCCGACCAGACCGCCGATGCCGAGCTTGTGGCTTGGGATTTGGTGGGGCAGGCGGAACACGGCTATAATTCTCCCGTCTGGCTGGTCACATCGAGCCGCTCGCTGGCCGAACGGGTGATGGAGCGGGTGCCGCATCTGATTGCGGAGCTTCCGCCGCTCAACGCGCAGAACGCCGCCGCGGCATGGGCCGACTATGCCGAGGTGATCCTTTGCGACGATGCGGAGGACATGGCACAGGTCGCCGACCGCACCGCCCCGGAACACCTCCACGTGCAGGCCGCCGACCTTGACTGGTGGTTGCGCCGTTTGCGGTCCTATGGGTCGCTGTTTCTGGGCGAGGAGACGACCGTGGCCTTCGGCGACAAATCCTCGGGGCCGAACCACGTGCTGCCCACCTCGGGTGCGGCGCGCTACACCGGCGGCCTGTCGGTGCACAAGTTCATGAAGACCGTCACATGGCAGCGTGCCACGCGCGAGGCGTCCCGTCCGCTTGCCATCGCCACGGCCCGCATTTCGCGGCTTGAAGGGATGGAGGGCCATGCGCGCAGCGCCGACGTGCGGCTGGCAAAGTTCTTCCCGACCGAAAGCTTTGACTTGCGCCCGACCGACGCTTAGATATAAGCTATTGAAAATAAATAAAAATTTTTCCGCATTCAGGGTCGCTGCACCCCGTTTCGGTTGAGCACCACGCTGTAGACCGATGTGGTCGCGGTGATGAAGAGCTGGTGTTTCGCCCGTCCGCCGAAGCAGATGTTCGACACCCGTTCGGGGATAAGGATCTTGCCGAGCAGGGTTCCGTCGGGCGCGATGCAATGCACCCCGTCGCCCGCCGAGGACCAGACGTTCCCTTCGGTATCCAGCCTTATGCCATCGGCGCAGGCAGGATCGACCGTGTGGAACACCCGCCCGCCCCGTGGCCGTCCGCCGACCATTTCGAATACGCGGATATGTTGCGGGTCGTCGTGGAACATCCGCCCCGTGTCGGCCACGTAAAGCAGGCTTTCGTCGGGGGAAAAGGCCAGCCCGTTCGGGCAATGCATATCGGTGATCACCGCTTCGACGCTGCCGTTCGGGTCCACCCGATAGACATGGCAGGGTTGCTCTGTCCCGGCCTTGAAGCCTTCGTAATCGGTCATCACCCCGTAATGCGGATCGGTGAACCAGATTGCCCCGTCGCTTGCCACCACCACGTCATTGGGGGAATTGAACCGTTTGCCGCCGTGGCTGTCGGCGATCACGGTGATGCTGCCGTCCAGTTCGGTCCGCGTCACCCGCCGCAAGCCGTGTTCGCAGGAGACGAGCCGCCCCTCGCGGTCGCGCGTGTGGCCGTTGGCGTAGTTCGACGGGGTGCGAAAGGTCGTGACGCCTTCGGTTGTCCAGCGCAGGATGCGGTTGTTCGGGATGTCCGAGAAGAGCAGGCATCCCGCATCGCCGAACCAGACCGGCCCTTCGACCCAGTCGAAGCCGGACGCGATCTTCTTGACCGGCGCATTGCCGATCACGAAGGAGCGGAACCGCGGATCGTGTATTTC
>JAIXZW010000006.1 GCA_027489375.1 Paracoccaceae bacterium
CCGTTCTTGGCCATCACGCCGCGGATCGCATCGAGACGGCGCTGCATCTCGGTCGCGGAAAAGGTCGGCTGGACGGCCTCGCCGTTGCCGACGTAGTTTTGCAGTCTTTCGCGTTGCATCGGGGACTCCCTTGGAATGAATTTGGGTCATGGTGCTGGCCAACCGCGCCCTTGTCAAAAGACCGTTTTTCACAGAAGTATGAGAAAAACTAATGGTGCCCCATGTCGGAACATCTGCCGCTGAACGCCCTTCGCGCCTTTGAGGCGGTGGTGAGGACCGGTTCGTTCAAGGCCGCCGCAGAGCAGCTTTTCGTCACGCAAAGCGCGGTGAGCCATCAGGTCAAGCATCTGGAGGAGTGGTTCGGCACCCCGCTGTTCGAGCGCGAGGGGAACAGGTCCAAACCCTTGCCCGCGGGGCAGGAATTGGCGCGGGTGCTGACGCTGTCCTTTGGCCAGATCGCCACCGCCTGCCAGCAGGTGCGGGCCGAGGCGGCGCAGACGGCGCTGGTGATCGCGGCGATCCCGTCGGTCGCGCTGCTGTGGCTGATCCCGCGCCTGCAAGGGTTCCGCGAGGCGCATCCTGACATCGACGTGCGCATCGTCTATGCGATGCACGGGCGGGACATCGACTTTCGCGCCGTGCATCTGGCCTTTGTCTTCGGCTGGGGGGGCGAGCAATTGCCGGGGACGCGAATCGAACCCTTTTTGCCCGGTCATGCCGTGGCGGTGTGCAGCCCCGCTTTGGCCGAGCAGATGGAGCAACCCTATTGCGCCGAGGGGATCGCGCGGCTGGGCGTGTTGCATGACACGGATCGCAACGGCTGGAAGGAGTGGTTCGAGCGCGCCAAGGCGACCGTGCCTGCACCGCAGACGGGACCGGTTTACGAGGATTTCAACCTGCTCCGCGCGGCGGCGCTGTCGGGGCAGGGGGTGGCGCTGTGTCCGCTGGCGATGATCCGGCCCGACCTCGAGGCGGGACGGTTGGTGCGGTTGTCGGAGATGATGGTGAAAGAGGATTCGGGCTATTACCTGCTTTGGGGTCCGCTGTCCGGCACGCCGATGATGGAACCGGCGCGGGCCTTCCGCGACTGGGCCTTTTCCGAGCGCAGCTTGCAGGACTGGTCGCTGGCCTAGGGACCGAAGGGTTCGCCGAGCGAGGCCACGCCGTTCACCTTGAGCAGGCGTTTGTTCGAGGTGATGATGCCGAGCACGACGATGGTCACGATATAGGGCAGGGCCGAAAGGAGCTGCGAAGGCACGGCCCAGTTTTCCGTCTGCGCCACGAGGCTGGCAAGCGAGACGGCCCCGAACAGGAGCGCGCCGAAGAAGATGCGCCCCGTGAGCCATGTGCCGAAGACGACGAGCGCGAGCGCGATCCAGCCGCGGCCCGCGATCATCCCGTCAGCCCAGAGCGGGGTGTAGACGGTGGCGGCATAGGCCCCCGCAAGGCCCGACATCGCGCCGCCGAACATCACCGCCCAGAGGCGCAGGCGGATGACGGGGTAGCCGATGGCGCGGGCGGCGTGCGGGTTTTCACCCACCGCCCGCAGGATGAGGCCCAGGCGCGAGAAGCGGAACATCGCCCAGATCGCGGCGGTCGCGGCGAGGGTCAGCCAGACCACCGCGTCCTGAACGAAAAGCCCGCCGACCACGGGCAGGGCCGAGAGGCCGGGAAGGGCGAGTTTCGGGATGCCCGTGATGGTCAGGCTTTCGTAGGAATTGCCGATGAGCGAGGACAGCCCTTGGCCAAGGATGCCGACAGCAAGACCCACGGCCACCTGATTGGCGCGCAGGCCGAGGGCGAGCCAGCCGAAGACCAGCGCCAGCACCACGCCCGAAAGCGCGGCCAGCCCGAAGGCCGCGACATGCCCGCCGCCGTGATAGACCACGATGAAGGCAAGCACCGCGCCAAGGGCCATGATCCCCTCGATCCCGAGGTTGAGGACGCCTGCGCGTTCCACCACCAGCTCGCCCAATGCGGCCAGCAGGAAGGGCGTCGCGGCGGCGAGCATTCCGGCAAGGATGAAGGACAGGCCGCTCATGCCGCGCCCGCTTTGTGTTGCGGCCAGACCAGCCGGAAGCGGACGAAGGTGATGGCGGCAAGGTAGAAGACCAGAAGGCTTCCCTGAAACACCCGCACGGCAGCGATGGGCAGATCAGCCGAAACCATCGCATTGTCGCCGCCGATGTAAAGCGCCGCCATCAGCAGCGACGAGGCGAGGATGCCCAAGGGGTGCAGCCCGCCAAGATAGGCCACGATGATGGCGGCATAGCCGTATCCGGTGGAAATGCCGCGCTGGAGTTGGCCGATAGGTCCAGCCACCTCGGCGGCGCCGGCAAGGCCTGCGGCGAAACCGCCGATCAGCAGCGACAGCCAGATCGCGCGGCTTTCGGAAAATCCGGCATAGGCGGCGGCTTTCGGGGCCAGCCCGCCGACGAGGAACTGGTAGCCGCCGAAGCTGCGCTGCATGTAGACCCAAGCGACCAGCACCGAGAAAAGCGCCAGCAGCAGCGAGACGTTGACCCGCGTTCCGGCCAGCAGGATCGGGATCATCGCGTCATATTGGAACATCACCGATTGCGGGAAATTGAAGCCCATCGGGTCTTTCCACGGGCCAAGCAGCAGGTAGTTCAGCACCTGCGCGGCAATGAGCGACATCATCAGCGTCACGAGGATTTCGTTGGCGTTGAGCTTCACGCGCCAGAAGGCGGGGACCACCGCCCAAAGCGCCCCGCCAAGCGCGCCCATCAGCAGCATGGCGGGCCAGATCCATTGCCCTGTCGCTTGCGGGAAGTAGACGGGGATGGCCGAGGCGAAGATCGCACCAAGGATGAACTGCCCTTCGGCGCCGATGTTGAACACCTTGGCGCGGAAGCCGATGGCCAGCCCTTGGGCGATCAAGAGCAGGGGGCCGGTTTTCAGCAGCACCTCGGAAAACGAGGACCAGCCGAGGAAGGGTTCCAGAAGCAGCGCGTAGAAGACGGCGGCGGGGTTCTTGCCCATCGCCAGAAAGACCAGAAGATTGACGAAGATCGCCGCCGCCAGCGCCAGAAGCGGGGCAAGCACGGCCATGCGGAGCGAGGCGCGGTCGCGGCGGACCAGATGCGGGATCATGCGCGACATTATGCGGGCACCCCTGCCGCGCCGATCATCCAGCGGCCGATCTCTTCGGCCTTGGTGGTGCGGGCGTCGAGCGAGGGGGAAAGATGGCCCTTGTGCAGCACCTGAATCCGGTCGCAGATTTCGAACAACTCTTCCAACTCCTCGGAGATCACCAGAACGGCCACGCCTTCGTTGCGCATCTGGACAAGGCGCTGGCGGATCGCGGTCGCGGCCCCGATATCGACGCCCCATGTCGGCTGGGCCACGAACAAGACCTGTGGCTTCAGCAGGATTTCGCGCCCCATGATGAATTTTTGCAGGTTGCCGCCGGACAATGCCCCCGCCTCGGCCTCTGGCCCAGAAGTGCGGACGTCGAAGTCGCGGATGCAGGCGGCGGTAAAGGTGGCTTCGGCGCGGCGGTCGATCAGGCCGCGCTTCAACAGGCCCAGCGGATGGGCGGTGAGCAGGCTGTTGTCGGCCAAGGACATTTCCGGCACCGCGCCACGGCCCAGCCGTTCTTCCGGCACGAAGGCGAAGCCAAGCGCGCGGCGCGCGGCAGGGTCGAGATGGGCGACACCGCGGCCCATCAGACGGATGTCGTCGCGGCGGGCGGGGGAAAGCCGTGTTTCGCCGGAAATCAGGCGGGCCAGTTCGCCCTGCCCGTTGCCGGAAATGCCCGCGATGCCGAGGATTTCGCCCGCATGAAGCCGCAGGTTCACGCCCGACAGGCCAAGCGCGAAGGGATCGTCGGGCTGGTGGTCGAGGGCCGACAGTTCGAGCCGGATATCCCCCACGGGGAGCGGGTCGGCGTGCAGAGGCGGCGGCATGTCGCGCCCGATCATCATCCGCGCCAGATCATGCGCGTCGTGTTGGCGCGGGTCGACATTGCCCGTCACGCGGCCCCCGCGCAGGATGGTGGCATGGTCGCAGAGCGACTGGATTTCATCGAGCTTGTGGGAAATGAACAGGATCGACACCCCGCGGTCGCGCAGGCGGCGGAGCGTGTCGAAAAGCAGCCCCACCGCTTGCGGCGGCAGGACACTGGTCGGTTCGTCAAGGATCAGCAGCTTCGGTTCTGTCATCAGGCAGCGTATGATCTCGACCCTTTGCCGTTCGCCCACCGACAGCGAATGGACATCGGCGAAGGGGTCCACGTCCAGCCCGAAATCCTGCCCCAAGGCGCGGATGCGGGCGGCGAGATCGGCCTTTTTGCCCGGAACGATGAGCGAGATGTTTTCCACCACGCTCAGCGTTTCGAACAGCGAGAAGTGCTGGAACACCATGCCGATGCCCAAGCGCCGCGCCTCGGCGGGCGAGGAGAGGGTGACGGGTTGGCCGTCCCAGAGCACCTCGCCCGCGTCGGGGCTTTCGACGCCGTAGATCAGCTTCATCAGGGTAGACTTGCCCGCGCCGTTTTCGCCCAGGATCGCGTGGATGGAATTCCGGCCCACGGTCAGGTCGATGGCGTCATTGGCCACGACCTGCCCGTAGGCCTTGGTCATTCCGCGCAATCGGAGAAGCGGCGCGGGGGTCATGTTACTGCGGCAGGGGCGTGGCGACGCCCTTCACATGCCAGTCCATCGCGACGATTTCCGCATCGGTCATGCCGACCCCTGCGGCCACCGCCTCGGAGTCATCGGCCTTGGTGATCGGGCCGGTGAAGGGGTTGAACGAGCCGTCGGCGATCTTTGCCTCGGTCTCGGTGATGCGGGTCATGATGTCCGCCGGAATGTCGGAGGACCAGTCCACCACCTCGACGACCTTGTCGGCCACGCCGAGGAAGGCGTTGGCGCCGACGAAGTTGCCCGCCATATGCGCATCGACCGAGGCTTTGAAGAACGGACCCCAATCGGTCGCCACGCAGCCGAGATAGGTTTTCGGCGCATAGGATTTCATCGAGGAGTTGAGGTTGAAGGCGTGGACGCCCGCTTCCTCGCACACGGCGATGACCGAGGGGGTGTCCTGCGCGTTGGAGAAGATCACGTCGCAGCCCTGCGAGATCAGCGCCTTTGCGGCTTCCTGTTCCTTGGCGGGGTCGAACCATGTGTTCACCCAGACGACCGACACTTCGATGTCGGGGTTCACGGCCTGCGCGCCAAGCGTGAAGGCGTTGACCGAGGTGATGAGTTCGGGGATCGCAAAGGCCGAGACGGAGCCGAGCTTGCCCGATTTCGACAGCGAGGCCGCCGCCATGCCCATCAGGTAGGTGCCCTGGAAATACTTGGCCGCGAAGGGCGAGAAGTTGGGGGCAACCATGTAGCCCGACGCGTGCAGCACCGTGACCGAGGGGTCACGCTTGGCGATCTGCATCGCGCCGTTCTGGTAGCCGAACGATCCCGCGATCAGCACCTTGTTCCCGTCGGCGACGGCCTTGGTCATGATGCGGTCGGCATCGGGGCCTTCGGCGATGTTTTCCAGAAGCGTGATCTTCACCGCATCGCCATAGGCGGCGATCACGGGGTCAAGCCCGGCCACCAGCGTATGCGACCAGCCCACATCGCCATTGGGCGAGGGCAGGACGAGCGCGATGCCCAGCGGGTCGGCGGCGCTTGCCCCGCGCGCGCCGATGGCGCTGGCGATGGCGGCGAAGGCGGTGGTCTGTAGGAAGGCGCGTCTTTGCATGGTCTCTCTCCTGTCGGTGTCTTTGGTTTTGTTATGCGTCGATCGTTGCGAGGGCCGCTTCCGCCTCGGCGGCCATTTCGGCTTCATCGAGACCGGGGAATTCCCCCTTGGCCCAGACGATGCGGCCGTTGACCATCGTCAGGTCGGTCGTCATGCCGATCCCGACCTTGGCGATCAGGCTGGCGGGGTCGTGACGGGTGCCCACGTAATCCATCCGCCGCGTGTCGATGGCGAAGAGGTCTGCCGCCATGCCGGGGGCGAGGCGGCCGATTTCCGTGCGGCCCAGCAGCGCCGCGCCGCCCGTGGTGGCGTAGGCCAGGAAATCGCTCGGCTCCGGCACGGGATGGGC
Source organism: Paracoccaceae bacterium (assembly GCA_027489375.1). GTDB lineage: Bacteria > Pseudomonadota > Alphaproteobacteria > Rhodobacterales > Rhodobacteraceae > Paragemmobacter. Next base: position 6,074 of record JAIXZW010000006.1, read on the forward strand.
GCGGGTTCCGGCGACAAGGCATTGCAGCATATAGGCCGAATGGACGCAGTGCATGAGGTTCGAGTTGTCGTTCGACGCCGCCCCGTCGCAGCCCAGACCGATCCGCAAGCCATGCGCCGCCATCGCGGGAATATCCGTCACCTCGGCCCCGACCAGATAGACGGGTTCGGGACAATGCGAAACGCCCGTGCCGCTGGCGGCCATCTGGCGCAATTCGGCATCGGTCAGTTCCCAGCAATGGGCGTAGAACGTATCCGGCCCCGCAAAGCCGATCTGTTCGAGGTAATCGACCGTCCGCATTCCGTGGCGGGCGCGGATCACCTCGGCCTCGCCCTCGCCGACATGGGAGTGGAGGAACACGCCCTTGTCGCGGGCGAGGGCCACGGATTCCACGAAAGTCTCGCGGTAGCAGTTCACGGGCTGGCAGGGCGAGACGACGACCTGACCCATGCTGAAGGGGGCGGGGTCGTGGTAGGTGTCGATCAGGCGGGCGCAGTCGGCGATGAATTCGTCGGTGGATTCGAGCATCGCGTCGGGGATGGTCGATCCTTCGGACTTCGGCAGGGTGTTCCCGCCCCGCCCTGCATGGAAACGCAAGCCTATCTTCGCCGCCGCTTCGAACTGGCGGTCGACGATGCGCTTACCGGCGTGGCGGGGGAAGTTGTACTGGTGGTCGAAAGCCGTGGTGCAGCCGTGCTTTGCCAGCTCGGCCATCGCGGTGAGCGAGGAGTGGTAGAAGCAATCCTCGGTCAGGCGCGAGAAGATGGGGTAGATGAGGTCGAGCCATTCGATCACCGACAGCTTCGTCCAGTCGAGGTCGGCGCGGTTGCGGACGAAGGTCTGGAAGAAATGGTGATGCGTGTTCACGAGGCCGGGGTAGAGGAACCAGCCGCGGGCGTCGATCACCTCGGCCCCCTTGGCCTCCAGCCCTTTGCCGATGGCGCGGATGGCGGGGCCTTCGACCAGCAGGTCGACATCGCGGTGGACCGTCCGCGCATCGGCGATGACCGCCGCGCAGCCTTTGAACAGGATGCTCATTCCGGCACCCCCACGGGTTCGGGCTTCAGGTCGTGCAGGCGGTGGATGCCAGGCATTTCGATGAAGCCGGGAAGTGCGCGGACGGAACGGGTCCAAAGCCGGATCGCGGGGTAGGGATCGACGCTGATGCCGCCATCGGGGGCGAGCATGGAATGGGGGAAACAGGCGATGTCGGCCAGTGTGGGGCGGTTTCCGGCAAGGAAGGCATCGCCCGTCAGGTGGCGTTCGACAAGCGCCGCCTCGATCTCGCGCAGGCATTGAACGCCCGCCTTGCGGCAGGCGACGATATCGGCGGGCTTTTGCAGCATGTCATGCGTCCGCGCCTTGCCGATGCTGGCCGAAAGCCGCTGCGCGAAGGCCAGCCATTGCGCCACCCGTGCGCGCATTTCGGGGCTGTCGTCGCCCAGCCATGCGGGGCCGGATTTGGCGGCGACAAAGGTCAGGATCGCCGCCGAATCCGTCAGCGTCAGGGTGCCGTCCTGCATCACGGGGATGGTGCCGCCGGGGTTGATGGCAAGGAAGGCGGGGCTGCGATGTTCGCCGCCGGGGTGGAAATCGACCGCACGCAGGGTCAGCTTTGCCCCCGTCAGCGCGGCGAGCAGGCGGATCTTGTAGCAATCGGGGCTAAGGGCGTAGTCGTAAAGGATCATGCCGCCACCAATTGCGCGCCATAGGTATAGCCCCGCCGTTTCAGCCAGCGGCGATAAGCGATGGAGGTCAGGTCCGCACGCGTCGGAATCTCCATCCCCGGATCGAGCGGCAGGCGGTGGGGAAGCTGGTTTTCAAGGATCGAGCGGTCTTGCAGGAAGATCGTCTGCTGGAAGTGGATCAGGTCGGTCATCGGCGTGTCGTCGTCGAACAGCGCCATCCAGGGCCAGACCTCGCACAGTTCTTCGTCAAGCGGCTGCACGAAGAGGGTGATGACATCCCATTCGCCGGGGCGCGGCGGGCAGGTTTTGTAGAGGATCGAAACCGTGGGGGCGGGGACGCGATACATGTATTCGGTGGTGATCCCGCCCGCTGCCGATTTGGCGGCTTGGGGTTGGTAGAAGTGGACCTTGGTGGCCCAGACCTCGTCCACCTCCTCGCGGATCGCGACATCATACTTGCCCACCTCGGTATGCGGTTCGGCACCGAGGATGTCGGTGTGGACAAAGGGGAAATGCGCGATGTCGAGGAAGTTTTCCACCGCCCGCAGGGGCGAGCATTTGACGCGGACAAGGCCCACGTCCACAAGGCGGCGACCGGGTTGGTCCGCTTCGGGAATGTCGAAAAGCGGGCGTGCGGGTGTGCCGGGGCAGGCCCAGACATGGCCGTAACGCTGTTGCGAGGGCAGGGTATGCCCGCCGCTGGTGACGATGATCGCGCCGTCCTGCCACGCCACGCGGACGGGTTCGCCCAGAAGCCGCGTGTCGCGCCCTTCGGGGCCAAGCTGGCTGACCAGCGCCACGGGATACCATTCGTCGCGGATCGGGTCGGTCATGCGGATACCCCTTCGGCTTGGCGGCGCAGCGTCTCGATCCCGCGCGAGGCGGCGACCAGATCGGTGGGCGAGGCCTTCGACTCGGCCAGAACATGCAGGGCGCAGCGATTGTCGGGCAGGGGTTGCACCAGCACCGCGACCGCGACCCCGCCAAGCGTGCCGCGCCATGCGCCGCCGCTTTCGGTCAGGCCCGCCGATGCCGGATCGAAGCGGGCGTCGAGCGTGACCGAGCGCAGGGGTTGCACTCCGGCCAGCGCGGGCGGGGCGGTCGTGACCGTATCGAGCGCGACCCAGATCACGCCGCCCGCTTCGGTCGCGTGATGCACCGGAACGCGGATCGCTTCGGGCGGTTCGAGGTCGGGATGGGCGGGGATGCGCTGGCATTGGCCAGACTGGGCATAGCTCCAACCGTGATAGATGCACGAGAGCGCCTCGCCCCGCACGAAGCCGTGCGACAGGCGCATGCCGCGATGCGGGCAGCGGTCGGCCCATGCCGCGATGCGACCCGAGGCGCTGCGCCAGAGTGCAAGGTCAACCCCGTCGACGGTGACGGGCATGACCACCAAGGGGGGCAGATCGCGAAGCAGCGCGACAGGGGTCCAGTCTGGCATTTACGGTCTTTCGGGCGGCAGCCTTTTCGTTGCAACGCTAGTATCCGGTTCCCTTGCATGGTCCTTTGCCGAGGGTCGGCGCATGGAAAAGCGGCGGGAATCGGGGTCTCTGCCCAAATCCTAGACAGGGCTGCACGAAAAAGCACCAGAATGTGAAGCGGGACGAAGCGAAGCCCTAGCCATCGGGCAAGCCATTGATGCGGAACCGTTCGATCGTTTCCACCCATGCCTCGATCGGGCCGAGCGAGACGCCCATTTCCATCGCGTCGATCAGGTCGGGCGGGCCTTGGACCAGCAGTTCAACGCAGGCATCGCTTTCGCGCCGCGTCTGCCCGTGCAGGCCAAGACGGTGCAGGTGGCGGGCCACCCACGGCAGGAAGGTCGGCGCGGCAAGGTCGCCGCGGATGATGAAGCGTTCGGCCTGCATGAAGCCCCCATGACCCGCGACCGGCGGTCAGTCGCGGTTCACCAGCATCCGCGCCGCACGGTCGAACGCAAGGTCGATCTTCGTCCGCGCAGGGCCGTGGATGCCCGTATCGTCAAGGGCGCGGGTCATGCAGGCAAGCCAGTCCTCGGCATCCTTGGTGTGGATCGGGACATGGGCGTGGATCTCGCGCAGGTTCATGTGGCCGTGGCGTTCGGCATAGTAGCGCCGCCCGCCGAAGAAGCCCGAGAGGAAATCGAACTGCTCCACCCGCACATGGGCCAGCCCGTGGCCCTGAAAGTGCAGATCGAGGATGCGCGCCCCTTCGGGGGCCGTTTCGATCAGGTCGTAAAACCGCTCTACCAAGGCACGCACGACCGGCTCGCCGCCGATTTCGTCTACCACGCTTGCCATGACCGCCTCCGTCGTTGCGGGCATTGGAGGGGGAAGCGCGGGCGGGTGCAAGGCGGGTTCCGGCCTCGGGCCTGCCGAAACCGACGCCGCGTCATTGCGCCGCGTGTGCGGCGCGGGGCGTCATTGCGCCGCAAACGCGGCGCGGGGTGTCACTGCGCCACGTTCACGCCGCGGGGGCATCATTGCGCCGTGTTCAGGGCGTCGCGCAGGAGCGGAGGTAAAGCTGCGTGGTGCGGCGGATATGCGCGGTCAGCACATCGACGTCGGGAAGACAGCCACCGCAGAAGCGCCGTTCGATGGCGGTAAAGCCGAGCCACAGCGCCATCAGGTCGCGCGCGGCGCGGTCGGGGTCTCCGGTGCTGCACTCGCCCGCAGCCGTGGCGCGGGCGATGAGGTCCGAGAGCATCGCGCAGACATGGCCCGGACCCGCCTCGTAGAAGCGGCGGCCAAGCGCGGGGTTGCGCTGCGCTTCAAGGCTGAGCGCCTTGTCGAGGGCAAGGTGACAGGGTTCGGTCATCACCTGCACCAGTGCGATGCCAAAGTTCACGAGCCGTTCTTCGAGCGTGGTGGCATCCGAGGTGGTGCGCGCCAGTTCGCGGGTCAGCCGTTCGGTTTCGCGCTGGACGAGGGCTTCGAAGATTTTGCCCTTGTCGCCGAAATGGGCATAGACCGTGACCTTGGACACGCCCGATTGCGCGGCGATGGCTTCGATGGGTGCGCCATCGACCCCGCGCTGGGCAAACAGGTTCTGGGCAGCGTCGAGGATCGCCTCGCGCTTTTCCAGGTCCTTGGGTCTGCCGGGTGCCCGTTGGGCCATGTCCTCACCGCTGCCGCCGGAGGGCGGGTTGCGCAAAGGTAAGCCGCGGCCGTCATCGAAACAAGTCATCCCATGCCTCCATGCCGAGAACCGCCTGACCTTTCGGGGTCAGGCGGTCCGGTTTCAACGGCCAGCGATGGCCGAAGGATCAGTTGTCCGCCTGCGGTTGCAGCGCGATCAGCTCGGCCAGCGTGTAGTCCGCCGGATCGACGCCGATCGCGGCGGCCAGTTGCGCCTCGCCGGGGGTGACGGTTTCGGCGGGATTGGCCGCCTTGGCCGAACGGTTCAGGATGAAATCGACCGTCGCCGCTTCACCTTCGCTGCGGGCGTCGATCAGGCGCAGCAGTTCGCTGGCCGAATAGTCGCCACCGCTGACACCGGCCGCAGCGGCGAGTTGCGCCAAGGCAGCGGGATCGGAGGGATTGGACGAGCGGTTCGCGCCCGAAAGATAATAGGCGAGACGGTCTGCGTCATTCTCGCGGCGGGCGTCGAGGATATTGAGGATCTCGACGCGGCTGTATTCGCCCGGAGCGACGCCTGCCGACAGGGCAAGCTGCGCGTCGCCCGCAGTGTAGCGCGGCTGCAGGCTGGCGGCCGAGGCAGCCCCCGTGAGGGCGGCAAGCACGAGGGTCGAGGTGAGGAGGATGTTACGCATGGAAGTGTCCCTTTCCTTGGGAAGTGTGTGTGTGTCGGCAAGCATCCACCGTTCCGCGCCGGTGCTCCGGCGGGTTTGGGAAAGCGGCGATGCGGTTGGTTCAGTCCGTTTGGCCGATTGGCCGATGGGGCGTGTTCAGCCCCTTGGGGAGCGTTGTGCGGGTCTGTCGTTCGTCAGCACATCGGTGCCTCCATCGGTTCGTTTCGATGTGTCATAGATATACTGAACGAAACCGTATGCAATATGAATGTGAACGAAGTCGTTCACTTATTTTTGCACAGATCGCCTCTTGAAATGCGGAGCCTTCTGCGACGGGCCGCGACGGGCCGCGATGCGCCTGCCGGAGCGGCGAAAATCCGCGTGCAACCTTGGTTATAGGGACGGGGGAGGGGGCGGATTTATAACCGGAAACCAATTCCGCTGCGCTGCGGAAACCCAGAGATGGGTGGCACCGGAAACGGGGCATGACGTCCCGACCGATCCAGATGGAGTTACGAATGACCCGTACGCTGACCGCAATCGCGCTTGCCCTGACCTGCCTGTCCGCCCCTGCCTTCGCCGATGGCGACTCGGTCGATGCGGCGATCAAGGACAAGCTGACCGCGCAACTGACCGCCGAAGGCTATGACGTGCGCAAGATCGAAGCCGAAGACGGGCTGATCGAAGTTTACGTCGTCAAGGACGGCAAGACCGAGTCGCTCTGGTTCGACGCCGACCTGAAGCCGGTCGCTCACGGCGACAGCGAAGGCTGATCTTTCGCTGCGGACCCCGCCGCCTGCGGGGTCCGCGCCCTTTCCCCCCCCTTGTTACTGCCGGAGTCTCATCATGCAGAAAGTCCGAGTCTGGGACCCGTTGGTCCGCCTGTTCCACTGGTCGCTCGTCGCGGCCTTCCTTGCCAATGATTTCCTGACCAAGCCGGGACGCGAGACGCATCGACTGGTGGGTTACACCGTGGCGGGTCTGATCGCGCTGCGGCTGATCTGGGGGCTGGTCGGCACGAAGCACGCACGCTTCAGCGATTTCATCCCCTCGCCCCGTGCGGCGCTGGGGCAATTGCGCGATATGGCGACGGGGCGTCGTCACATGCATGTCGGCCATTCGCCGCTTGGCGCGCTGATGATCTACAACCTTCTTCTGACGATGGCCGCACTTGCAGGCTCGGGCTATGCGATGACGACGGTGGCCTTCTTCGGCGTGGAATGGATGGAGGAACTGCACGAGGCGCTTGTCGTCTGGGCCGAGGTGAGCATCGTCATCCACATCCTTGCCGTTGTGGTGGAAAGCCGCAGGCTCGGGATCAATCTTCCGAAGTCGATGGTGACGGGATACAAGACCGTCGAATGACGGAAGGTCTTCACCATGATTGACGCCGCGACCCCGCAGCGAAGAACGAACCGGCGCGAGCGGCCCTTCGGGCTGATCGCGCTGATCCTGTTCCAGTGCTTCTGCACCGCCTTTTTCGTCTATGACGTGACGCGCGATCTGGACGAGGGCATGACCAGCCTTCTGCATATGCTGCCAGAGGTTGCCGCGACCATCGGACTGGTGATCGGCGTGGTGTTCGAGGTGCGCTCGCTTCTCGCCTTGTTGCGGCGGCAGGCGCGGATGGAAAAGGGTCTGGGCGTGGCCTCGGGTGCGCTGAACGATCTGATGGAAGAGTATTTCCGCCAGTGGGCGCTGACGCCCGCCGAACAGGACGTGGCGACATTCACGATCAAGGGCTGCTCCATCGCCGATATCGCGCAGATGCGCGGATCGGCCGAAGGGACGGTCAAGACGCATCTCAACGCGATTTACCGCAAGGCGGGGGTGCAGGGGCGCGGGCAGTTGGTCAGCGTGCTGATCGAAGACCTGATGAACGCGCCCTTGGTCGGCAAGGGCGGCGCGGCGGCGGGCTGAGCGTCCCGCACCGCCCCGTTCCCGCAGCGTCCCGTCCCCGCAATGCCGTGTCTTTGTCCGCGTTCAGACGCCGATGAATTCGCGGACGAAGGTGCTGGCCGGACGGGCGCGGATCTCCGAGGGTTTGCCGATCTGTTCGATGCGGCCCATCGACATGACGACGACCATGTCCGCCAATTCCATCGCCTCGTCCTGATCATGCGTCACGAAGACGGTGGTCAGGCCGGTTTCGTCGTGGATCTCGCGCAGGCCTTGGCGCAATTCCTTGCGGACCTTGGCGTCCAGCGCGCCGAAGGGTTCGTCCAGCAACAACATGCGCGGTTCGATGGCCAAGGCGCGGGCAAGGGCGACGCGCTGGCGCTGGCCGCCGGAAAGCTGGCTCGGGTAGCGGCTGCCGATGTCGGGAAGCTGGATGAGGTCGAGCAACTTGGTCACGCGGCGGGCGATTTCCGCCTTGGGCGGGCGGCTGGCGCGGGGGCGGGCGTTCAGGCCGTAGGCGATGTTCTCGAACACCGTCATATGGCGGAAAAGCGCATAGGACTGGAACACGAAGCCTGCGCGGCGCTCTTGCACCGTCAGGCCCGTTGCGTCCTGCGCGTCAAAGAGCACGCGGCCCGAGGTGGGGAATTCCAGCCCGCCCAGAATGCGCAGCAGCGTGGTCTTGCCAGACCCCGACGGGCCGAGCAGGGCGACCAGCGCACCCGAGGGGATGGACAGCGACACCGGCGACAAGGCCGCCGTGGTGCCGAACTGCTTCGAGATTTCGTCGATTTCGATATGCATGGCAGCCTCTTCAATGGCGGTGGTTTGCGGCGAGTTGGTCGGCGTGGCGGACTTCGAGCGCGGTCTTGAGCATCAGCGTGACAAGGGCGAGCAGCGTCAGCACCGCCGCCATCGAAAAGGCCGCGACCGAAAGGTATTCGTTGTAGAGCATCTCGATGGTGATCGGCATGGTGGCGGTTTCGCCCCTGATCTTGCCCGACACCACGGCGACCGCGCCGAATTCGCCCATCGCACGGGCGTTGCTCAGAAGCACACCATAGAGCAGCGCCCAGCGGATGTTGGGCAGTGTCACGGTCCAGAACACGCGGAACCCCGACGCGCCGAGCGTGAGAGCCGCTTCCTCTTCGGCGCGCCCTTGTTCGACCATCACGGGGATCAATTCGCGTGCGACGAAGGGGAAGGTCACGAACATCGTGGCAAGCACGATGCCGGGCAGTGCGAAGACGACGGGATAGCCGCTTGCGACGAGCCAGCCGCCGACGAGGCTGTTGGTGCCGAACATCAGCACGATGCAAAGCCCCGCCACGACGGGCGAAACCGAGAAAGGCAGGTCGATCAACGTGATGAGAAAGGCTTTGCCGCGAAAGTCGAACTTGGTGATGAACCAAGCGGCGGCGACGCCGAACAGCGCGTTCAGCGGCACGGCGATGGCCGCGATCAGCAGCGTCAGCTTGATGGCCGATGCCGCATCGCGGTTGCCGAGGCTTGCCACAGCGGCGGCGGCACCATCGGCCAGCGCCTCGACAAAGACGGCAAGAAGCGGGGCCGCGACCAGCACGCCCACACCGATGACCGCAAAGGCGATCAGGGCGTAGCGGGCCAGCGGAGCCTCGTCCCGCGCCGAGCGGAACTTATGGGCAGTGGTGTCAGACATATCCGATCCTCCGGCGGCTCCAGACCCCGATCAGGTTGATGGCAAGCAGCATGGCGAAGCTGATCACCAGCATGGCGATGCCGATGGCGGCGGCGCCGTCGTAGTTGAACTCTTCAAGCTGGATGACGATGAGCAGCGGGGCGATCTCTGTCTTGAGCGGGATGTTCCCCGCGATGAAGATGACCGAGCCGTATTCCCCGACCGCACGGGCCAGTGACAGGGCAAATCCCGTCAGCGCCGCAGGGGCGAGCATCGGCAACACCACACGGCGCAGTGTGTAAAGGCGCGACGCGCCGAGCGTGGCCGAGGCTTCTTCCACTTCGGCCTCGATCTCCTCGACCACGGGCTGGACGGTGCGGGTGACAAAGGGAAGGCCCACGAAAACCAGCGCGATGAAGATGCCCCATTGCGTATAGGCGATCTTCCAGCCGATTTCCGCCGCCAGCGCGCCAAAGGCCCCGTTCGGCGCATAAAGCGCGGTCAGGGCGATGCCCGCAACGGCGGTGGGCAGCGCGAAAGGAAGGTCGACCGCAGCGTCGAGCAGGCGGCGACCGGCGAATCGGTAGCGCACCAGCACCCATGCAAGGATTACCCCGAAGACGAGGTTGAACAGCGCCGCAAAGAGCGACAGCCGGAAAGACAGGAACAGTGCCGCCCAGACGCGCTCGCGGTTCACGGTCTCCCATATGCCCGCGACGCCGAAATTGGCGCCCTTCAGAAGAAGGGCGCCGATGGGCAGGAGGACGACGAGGGAGAGCATCGTCAGGGTGATCCCCATACTCAGCCCTAGGCCGGGCATGGGGGACCGGTGGATGAGGGGTCTGCCCATCTTGGTTCCTTATTTCGCCGTATAGATCTGGTCGAAGATGCCGCCGTCGCCGAAGTGTTCGGGCTGCACCTTGGCCCAGCCGCCGAAGGAGGCGATGTCGACAAGCTCGAGCTTGGGGAAGCGGGCCACATCGTCGGGATTGGCGGCGGACCCATCCCAGGCGCGGTAAAAGTTCTTGAAGGCGATGGCCTGCCCTTCGGGCGAGTAGAGGTAGTTCAGGTAGGCTTCCGCCACCTTGCGCTGCCCCTCGGTCTTGATGTTGCCCTCGACCAGCGCGACCGGTGGTTCGGCAAGCACCGAAACGGACGGCACGACGATGTCGAACTGGTCTTCGCCAAGCTCCTTCAGCGCAAGGTAGGCTTCGTTTTCCCAGGCGAGCAGCACGTCGCCGATGCCGCGCTGGGCGAAGGTGGTGGTCGAACCGCGTGCGCCGCTGTCAAGCACCGGAACGTGCTGGAACAGTTCGCCGACGAACGCCTTGGGGTCTTGTCCGTTCTTTTCAGCCCATGCCCAGGCGGCAAGGTAGTTCCAGCGCGCCCCGCCGCTCGTCTTCGGGTTGGGGGTGATGACTTCGACGCCGTCGCTCACCAGATCGCCCCAGTCCTTGATGCCCTTGGGGTTCCCCTCGCGCACAAGGAAGACGATGGTCGAGGTGTAGGGCGACGAGTTGTGCGGCAACCTGCTTTGCCAGTCGGCGGGTAGTTTGCCGGCGTCTGCGATCTTGTCGATATCCGCGGCGAGGGCCAGCGTCACGACCTGCGCGTCCAGCCCGTCGATCACGGCGCGGGCCTGCGCACCCGAACCACCGTGGCTGTTTTCGACGGTCGGGGCTTCGTTGCCCTGCGCTTCCCAGTATTTGGCGAAAGCCTCGTTGAATTCGCGGTAAAGTTCCCGCGTCGGGTCATAGCTGACGTTGAGCAGCGATTCCGCACGGGCCTGCGGTGCAGCGCCAAGGCCGATCAGCGCGATGGCAAGCGCCGAGAGCGCACCCTTGAGAAGCGTCGGCACGGGAAAGCCGGTCAGGCGGCGGCGGCCGGTTTCGATGGTGACGCGGCCGTCGAGGTGGTCTTCGACCTTGATGCCTTGTGCCGTCGCGCGGTCGGCGAGAGTTATGGTGGTCAGCATGTCTTTCTCCTGAAAGTCACCTTGCGCGGCGGCAAGGGAGAAGCGGTGGACGAAAGGCGCAAGGCCCAGAATGGTTGTCGCGTGAAGCAGGGTCATTTCGTGCCCTCCGTTTCGATGGCATCGACGCGGGCTTCCCAAAGCGTCGCATCGCGGCCTTCGAGCAATTCGGCCACGGCGGCGGCGGGGTCGCGGGTGAAGATCACCAGGGGCGTGCCGTTGACGCGCAGCGCCGTGCCGGTGCGGCGGTCGATCAGACGCACAGCGCAGGCGGGCGCTTGTCCGGCAGCCCGTTTCGGGGCGTCAGAGCGGTGGACCTGTGCGTTCATCGGCTGTCTCCTCTGTCTGGCCGGGGCGGCATGCCCTGCGGTGTCTTTAATATCGACAGAGTTGGTCGTTTATTGCAAAGGAATATTCACGCCAAAGTTGGTCGTGATTGGAGAAGGATTTTCTCCGCCGCCAAAAGCGGTGCGCCGCGCATGTCCTGCGGGCCAGCTTCGCTATTTCAACGGGTTACGCGGCGCAATCAGGCGCCCAAGACCTGTTCGGCCACGTCGCCGGAGCGGAGCATGTCTTCGAGCGTGAGTGAGTCGATGATCAGCAGATAGGACCAAAACACCTCGGCAAAGACCTTGCGGATGCGGCAGGTGGCTTCGTCCGTGCAATCCTCGCACCGTTGGTAGGCGCGGCGCGACAGGCAGGGAAGGGGGGCAATCGGCCCGTCGATGGTGCGCAGAAGTTCCGAGATCGACACATCCGAGGGCTTCTTGATCAGCGTATACCCGCCGGACCGCCCGCGGATCGAGGCGATGACACCTGCGTTGCGCACTTCGAGCAGGATGTGTTCGAGAAACCGTTTCGGCGTGCCGGAGCGCTTGGCGATCTCTTCGATGGTCAATGCCTCGGGCTGCGGTTTGGCGGCTTCATCCGCCAGCACCAACAAGGCCTTGAGCGCATATTTCATCTTTTGCGTGATCATGGCCCAAGGCTAGACGCTGGAAGCACGGGAATCAATGTCGGGATTGCGGGCTTTCGTCCGCCGCCTGCGATTTCTGTGCGCAAGCGTTTGAAAGTCAAAGGAAAACCCTTTCCGCTATAATATACGACAAAGACAGTAGACAATTAGTGTTTTTTCGCCATCCTAGGGTTGTCCTGATTTGGAGGCCCGCGATGGATGACCTTGACCTGATCGACCGCAAGATCGTGGCAGAGCTGATGCGCGATGCGACCCTGCCCATCGCGCAGATTTCCGAGAAAGTCGGCCTGTCGCAAACCCCGTGCTGGAAGCGTATCCAGAAGCTGGAGGCGTCGGGCGTGCTGACGGCGCGCGTGGCGCTCGCCGAACCGTCAAAGCTTGGCTTCGGGTTGACGGTCTTTGTCGGGATCGAAGCGCCCGACCATTCGTCGGAATGGCGCGAAGCCTTTGCCAAGGCGACGGGCGCCATCCCGCAGATCATGGAAGTCTACCGGATGGCGGGCGAGATGGATTATCTCCTGCGCGTCGCGGTGCAGGACATGGCGGGGTTCGATGCGCTTTACAAACGGCTCACCGATGCCGTGCCGATCAAGAACGTCACCAGCCATTTCGCGATGGAACGGATGAAGTTCACCACTGCCTATCCCGTCGACACCGCGAACCGCTGACGGTCAGGGGACGGCCGTTCCGTTTCCTTGTCCGTTGACCAGTCGCGCGACCAGCGCCGCAAGGTCGCCACGGCGCACGGGTTTCGGCAGATGCGCGGCAAAGCCGGCGGCCAGATATTCGGCGACCTGATGTGACATGGCGTTCGCGGTCACGGCAATCGCGGGCGGGGCTTCGACACCGCCGCTGCGGGCGCGCCGCTGGATTTCGCGCAGGGCCGATATCCCGTCCAGTTCCGGCATGGCGATATCGAGGCAGATCACATCGAATTTGCCGGGGGCAAAGGCGTCGATCGCCTGCCGGCCGTTTTCGACCAGCACCGTCTGGATGCCCATCCGCTTCAGAAAGGCGTCGATGATCTGGAGGTTGATCGGGTTGTCATCCGCCACAAGCGCACGCACGCCTTGCAGTCCCGCATCCTCGGCCTTGGCGGCAGGCACCTTTTCTGCCGCCGCGACCACCGGGAGGGGAAGGGTAACACGCACGGTCGTTCCCTTGCCCGGTTCGGAGTCGATTGCGATTGCGCCGTTCATCATCCCCGTCAGCCGTCGGACGATCGACATGCCCAGTCCCGTGCCGCCGTAGCGGCGTGTCATGCTCGGGTCGGCCTGTTCGAAATCGTCGAAGATGCGGGCACTTTGTTCGGGCGACATGCCGATGCCGGTATCTTCCACCTCGATCACCAGCGCCCCGCGCTGTCCGCCGCGCACCCGCAGTACGACACGCCCCTTTTCCGTGAATTTCACCGCATTGCTCAGCAGGTTGTGCAGCACTTGCGCCACACGGTGCGGATCGCCGGAACGAAGCGGTAGGTCTGCGGGAAAGTCCTTTACAAAGGTCAGACCCTTTTCCTCGGCCCTGAGACGGTGCAGCGCGCCGACCTTGCGCGCCAGCTCGGCAGGCGAAAAGGTTTCCCGCTCGAGCCGCAGCTTGCCCGCTTCGATCTTCGACATATCCAGCACGTCGTTCAGGATCGACAGCAGCGTCTCGCCGGATTCGCGGATGGTGCGGGCGGTGCGCGCCTGATCGGGATCGGTCAGGTCGCCCGCCAGAATGTCGGCCATGCCGAGAATGCCGTTGAGAGGGGTCCGGATCTCGTGGCTCATGTTGGCAAGGAACAGCGATTTCGAGCGGCTCGCCTCTTCCGCGCGTTCGCGGGCATCGTAAAGTTCGGTCACATCCACCCGCAATCCCACCGAGCCGCCGTCCGGCGTCTGGCGTTCGAAAATCCGCAACACGCGTCCATTGCTAAGCCGCTGCTCGATCATCGGCCCCGGGTTGTGGTGCTTGTGCAAACGCTCGGCCAGCCACGCTTCTTCGCGTCCCATGGCTTCGGCATATTGGCCGTTCGCCAGCCCGTGGCGCAGGATGTCGGTAAAGCTGGTTCCGGGGACCATTGCCGCGGCGCTTTCCGCGTAAATTTGCTTGTACTGCTCGTTTGCGATGACCAGACGGTCCTTGGCATCGTAAAGCACGAAACCGTCGGGAAGCGACTCGACCGCGGTTATGAGCTGTTCGCGTGCTGCTACGGCTGCGCGTTCGGCTTCTTTGAGACGTTGCTCCCGTTCGCGCCGGTCGGTGATGTCTTCGACAAGGCTCCAGATCAGCTCGCGCCCGTTGGCGTCCTTGATCAGCACCGCGTTGCAGACGGCGGGGAGGCGGCTCTTGTCCTTGCGCAGAAAATCCTTCTCGAAAGGTCCGCAGCGTCCGGTCGCCTTGAGGATGCCGATCTGTTCCACATCGACTGCGAAGAACTCGGGCGGGCAGACATCGAAATACGTCAGGTTCGGCAATTCGGCGCGGCTGTAGCCGGTGTAGGAGAGGAAGGCCGCGTTGGCATCGACCATCGAGCCGGTTTGAAGATCGTTGAGCACGATGCCGACGGGCGACAGGTCGAAAAGCGCTTCGAGCAGGGTCTCGCGGTAGCGCAAAACCGCTTCGGACTGGACCGCTTCGGTGATGTCGCGGGCGATGAACAGATATCCGGGCGCGGCCGAGGAGGCATAGGGAAGGCGGGCCGAAGCCGACAACTCGAACCACAGCGGCGCTTCGCCATTCGGTCGCGGCAGGCTGTAACGCTTGCCTCGCGACAGGCCGGTCGCATCGACCTCGCGCATCGCTTCGGTGGCGATCTGCGCGACATCCGGCGGCAAGACTTCGGCCAGAGGGCGGCCGACGAACAGGTCGGGCGTGGCGAAAAGCAGCGAACCGGCGGGCGCGTGAAAGCCCACGATGTAGCCGTCATGGTCGATTTCGTAGATCAGGTCCGGAATCGCGGCCAGCGTGGCCCGCAGGCGGTTGCGTTCCTGTTCCAGGTTCTGCTCCAGCCGCTTGCGGGCGGTGATGTCCTGAAAGGTGCCGAAAGCGCGGGAGATGCGGCCATTGCGCCATTCCACCTTGGCCGTCGAACGGACCCAGCGGCGGCGCCCCTTTGCCGTCGTGAATTCGAGTTCGAGGTCATAGGGCGTGCCTTCCTTCATCAGGCGCTGGACGTGTTCTTCGATGACCGCCCGGCTGGCTTGGGAAAAATAGGTCAAGGCATCCTGCATCCGGATATCCGACCCTTCGGGCAATTCATGGATGCGGTAGGTTTCGGGCGACCAGTAGATCATGCCCGTCGCCACGTCGATCTCCCAGCTTCCGACGCCGGACACCTCTTCGATTCGGGCGTGGTGCATGGCGGCGCGGCGCCGTTCGGTCACGTCGCGCGCCGTGGCATAGATCAGCCCGTCGGCGCGGTTCAGCGTGCCTGTCCATTCCAGATCGTGCCACTGGCCGTTCTTGGCCCGCACGCGGTTGAGGAAATGGCTCGAAGCCCCCTCTTTCAGCGATGTGATCGCGTGTGCCGTATCCGGCACGTCATCGGGATGGACGAAAAAGCCGAAGTTCTGCCCCGCGATGTCTTCCGATGTCCAACCGAGCAGCTTTTCCCATGCCGGATTGGTCGCCAGAATGCGGCCTTCGGCATCGCCGACGCACATCATGTCGGCGCAGGTTTCGAAAAAACTGGCGAAGCCCTTGTCGTCCACGCGGTCCTTCCGACGATCCGACCTGCGCAGGAATGCTCCTGCCGGTTCGTCTTTTCCGAATGTTAACATCTATTACGAAGCCGTTACAACCGACGGTGCCTGCGCATGGTGCCGCAGGTGCGAGCGGTCTGGCAGCGCCATGCCGACGGGGGTCTTGGCCGGAACGCGTGGGGCAGGCGGGGGTTTGGTCTGCGAAAGGACGCCGCCACGCCCCGAATCGAAGTCCTTGCACGCCCCGAATGCCGCGAGGCGGCCATGATCACCGATTGGCTCTATACATACGGACACGCCCATTTCCGGCGCGACCTTGGCGACCCCGCTGTCGCCGACGACCTGCGGCAGCGGGCGCGTGTCGGCATCGCGCCGGTCACGCCGGTCGATGGCCGACCCGTCTGGGGTACGGTGGCCGAACAGGTGCGCCGTCTGTGCCGGCTTCCGGCCCCGCACCGCCGGCGCTGGACCTTGCCGGGCGGGCGGGATTAGATCTTGGCAGAAAAGATGGAGACGCCGATGCAACCGCATCTCGTGCTGAACGACGGTCAGAGCTTGCCACGACTGGGTTTCGGTCTGTGGCAAGTGCCGCAGGATGAAACGGCCCGCGTGGTGCGCGAAGGACTGGCCGCAGGCTACCGGCTGATCGACGGCGCGGCGATCTATGGCAACGAGGCAGGTCTTGGCGACGGGCTGCGCCGGACCGATGTGCCGCGTGACCGGATTTTCGTCACCACGAAAATCTGGAACGACCGGCAGGGCTATGACAGCACCAAGCGGGCGGCCGAGGAATCGCTGGCGCGGATCGGCGTCGAACACCTCGACTGCCTGTTGATCCACTGGCCCTGTCCCGATCAGGACCGCTATGTCGAGACATGGCGCGCGCTGGTGTCATTGCGCTCGGAAGGGCGGGTCAAATCTATCGGCGTTTCCAATTTCATGGCACCGCACCTGCACCGCATCATCGACGAGACCGGCGTCGTGCCCGTGCTGAACCAGATCGAGCTTCATCCGCGGCTGGTGCAAGCGGAACTGCGTGCGTTGCATGCGCGCCTTGGCATCGTCACGCAAAGCTGGACCCCGCTTGGTCAGGGCCGGTCCTTCGACGCGCCCGCCGTTCAGGCCGCCGCCCGCCGCAGCGGCAAGTCGCCCGCGCAGGTCATCCTGCGCTGGCACCTGCAACTCGGCTGTTCCGTCATACCGCGTTCGACCCGTGCGCAGGGGCTGGCGGAAAACCTTGACCTGTTCGATTTCGCCCTGACGCCGGACGAGATGGATGCGATCACCGCGCTGGACGCTGACGAACGGACGGGGCCGGACCCGCTTCGCTTCGGTTAGCGCGGTTTGGGCCAGTATTGGCGCGCGGCGGCCAGTGCGAATTGCGCCGCCAGCCCCACTGCAAGCAAACCCGTATCAAGCGCGAAGCTGTTGCCGAGCGCGTGCTTTATCCCCTGGAACCCGATGCACAGCACCGAGCCGAGCGCAAAGACGGGAAGCGCCTGACGACCCAAAAGCTCGAACGGTTTGGCCAGCGCAGTCGCACAGGCGCGGCGCACTGCGGGAAGGGTCGACAGGAAATAGGCGAGAGCAAGGATGTGCAGAAGCCGCGGCGCGGTGACATAGCTTTTCTCGAAGGCGGTCAGGAACCACGGCAGGCCAAGCCGGTCCTGCAAAAGCCAGAGCGTGCCGCCCATCGCCTTTGACACCGCCGGAACCTGCGCCGCCAATGCGGCAAAGAGCAGGAACACACCCGTCAACACCTGAAGCCAGCGCTTGACCGGCACGAAACGCCGCCCGTCCTTCATCGCCACGCCGGTCAGCAGGCCGGTGACGAAGATCACCTGCCACGTCAGCGGGTTGAAGAACCACCCTCCGGGCGTGGGATAGTTCGGCAGACTCAGATGCCACTGCCCCGCCGCCGCCCAAAGCACGACCGACGCCGCCATCAGCCACAAGGGCTTGCGCCACGCCGCAATCAGCATGAACGGCGCAAAGGCGAGCAGCACAAGGTAAAGCGGCAGGATATTCACATAACCGAACTGGTGGGTCAGAAGCGTCAGCCCGACAAAGGTGCGCAACGGGTTGCTGAACACCTCGTCCATCTGGTTGATGAACAGGATTTCGGAATTGTGCAGGAAGACAGCCACCGCCGAGGCAGCGGCAAGCGCCGCCATCGTTGTCAGGATATGGACCATGTAAAGCGTCCAGACCCGCTTCCACACCCGCCCGAACCCGACCCACAGCCGCATCGGTGCGCGGAAGTCGGATGAATAGGCCAGACCCGCCGCGATGCCGGACATCAGCACGAAGCCTTCTGCCGCGTCCGAAAAGCCGAAATTGCGCGAGGTGTAATTCTCGTAGAAATTCTTCGGCATGTGGTTGATGAAGATCATCACCAGACAAAGCCCGCGGAAGACGTCGAGCCGCGGGTCACGGGGTGCCTTGACCCTCACGGGGGCGGCGGCATGGGCTTGCATGGTCTGATCGTTCATGAATCACCGAATGGGCGAAGGCCGCGGCCCCGAAGAATTGCGCGCCATTAGCGCCGCAGTCGGGTGCGCTGCAAGTGCTGCAATTTTGTGACGCTTTTCTGGGCGAAGCTTCGCCACCGTCCGGTCAGGCGCTGGCATGCCGCGGCGGCACGTCGGCCACCTGTTCGGGCAGGGGGGCTGCGACCATGTGCCAACGGGTCAGGACCGCCTCTTGCAGGTTCATCACCGGTGCGGAGGTCCGTTCGGTCGGGGTCAGGAACAGCTCCGTCCGGCTGGGAAGCGAGGACCACGCGATCAGCAGCGGGGCGACCACCATCGGCAACGCCACCGGCAGCAGCCAGAGCACCAGCGCGGGGGCAAACCACTGCGCCGCACCCAGAACCACGACACCCGAGGTGACGATCCAATGCGATGCCGCCCATGCGTCGCCAAGCGACAGCGTGCCGTCGCCGCGCGATTGCGCGGGCCAGCCGCCATCGGCTCCGCGCAGCACCTGCAGGACCGAGCGGGTCTGGAACATCAGGAACAGCGGCGCGGTGATGGACGAGAAGAGCAGTTCCGCCACCGTCGATTGCGCGGCATGGAGCGCCCCGCCGAACCCCTGCGCCCGCCCGCGCAGCGCGGCGTCGATCACGATCAGCACCTTGGGCAGGAACAAAAGCCCCACCACTCCGATGGCAAGGCCAAGCGCCTTTGACACCTGGCTGACCGGCAGGACGGGGAAGGGCCAGCTTTCGATCGGGAAGTAGTCGATCGGCGGCGCGAAGAGCGGGGCAGCAATGGATGCGGCAAGGAAGGCGAGCCAGAACACGGGCGCGATATAGGCGAGTATGCCCTGGACAAAGACGAAGCGGCTCCACGGTTTCAGGCCGGGGGCAAAGATCAGGCGGCTGTGCTGCAAGTTGCCCTGACACCAGCGACGGTCCCGCTTGGCGTGGTCGATGATGTTCTCCGGCCCTTCCTCGTAGCTCCCCTTCAGGTCGTCGTCGACGCGCACGATCCATCCCGCCCGTGCGAGCAGCGCCGCCTCGACATAGTCATGGCTCAGGATGTGGCCGCCGAAAGGGGGCTTGCCCGACAGTTCGGGCAAGGCGCAGCTTTCGGCAAAGGCGCGGACGCGGACGATGGCATTGTGGCCCCAGAACGGGCCGGTGCTGCCTTGCATCATGGCAAGGCCGCGGGCGAAGATCGGGGAATAGAACGACCCCGCGAATTGCATGGTGCGCCCGAAGCGCGACCTTGCGTGGATGATCGTCGGGAGGGTCTGAAGCAGGCCGAGCGCGGGCGTCGCCTCCATCCGGCGCACCATCTCGACCAGCGTTTCGCCTTCCATCAGGCTGTCGGCATCAAGGATCACGGCGTAATCATAGGCCGCGCCCGATCGCTTGATGAACTCCTCGATGTTTCCGGCCTTGCGCCCTTTGTTCTTGACGCGGCGGCGATAGAAGATGCGCCCCTCGCCATCGCTATCGGCCAGAAGTCGCAGGAACCACATCCGTTCGCGGGCGGCGATGGTGTCGTCCCGGGTGTCGGACAGGATGGCAAAGTGGAACAGATGGGCAAAGCCCGTTGCGCGAAGGGATGCCTCCATCGCCGCGATCCGCGCAAAGGTGGCGACGGGGTCTTCGTTGTAGACCGGCACAAGGATGACGCTCCGCGCCGTGATCGGCCCCGTCTGGCGGGCCGGCACCGGCGGGCGCGTGGTCAGACCCGCAAGCGCCGTGATCGCGCCCCATGCCAGCCAGAAGGTCGAGGCGAAGATCAGCGCCGAGCGAAGGATGTCGAAGCTGTCGAGTCCGTCCGCTGCACCGAACTGCAGGAAAAGCAAAAAGCCGCCATATGCGGCGGCAAGGCTGGTTCCCAAGGCCAGCGACCGGGTGACGAACACCCGGCGCGGTGATGGCGCGCTTCGGCTCATGGCTTAATGTCCGGCCTTTTGCACGGGCATGGGGCGGAAACGGAACAGGCTGAACAGCCCCTGAGTCACGGGCGATTCCAGCCGCTGCACCGGCATCGAAAGCGGTGCGTCGGGAAGCGCCCCCAGATCCTCGGCCAGACGGTCAAGATCGAATTGTTCCTGCTGCGACAGGTCCATCATTTCGCGTTGATCCATTGATAAAGCCAGGTTTCGGTCAGTTTGCGTCCATAACCCGCAATATGCGCACCCAGTTCGACAACGGCAGCATCGGCAGCCGAAATGTCGATCACGAGACGCCAGATATCCGTCCCTGCTATTTTTTCAAGCGTGCTGCCCGTCAATTCACCGTTGGCGATGGTCACGACGGGTTGAACCTGCGCCTCGGCTTCAAGCGTGGCGAGCATGCCACCCTTGAAATCCACCACGAACTTGCGCGTGCCCTTTTGCGCTTCGACCCCCGAAACGCCGCCATGACCGGCGCGGGTTTCGTGGACGATGGCAAGCGGCATCGCCGGATCGTCGGGCAGGTCGCCCCAATGCAGGCGATACGAGAATTCGCGGGCGTCACCGGCCTTGACTGGCGCTTCGGGCACCCAATAGGCGACGATATTGTCGTTCGCCTCGAGATCCGAGGGAATCTCGACCAAGCGGACATTGCCCGTGCCCCAATCGCCCAGCGGTTCGACATCGAGCGAGGGGCGGCGTTCGTAATGCGCGCCGGTGTCCTGATAGCTGTCGAAGTCGCGGTCGCGCTGGTGCAGGCCGAAGCGGCGCGGCGCGGTTTCGGCGAAATACGACCCCGTCAGTTGCGGCGGGTTGTTCAGCGGACGCCACAGCACGTCGCCATCGGCGCGTTCGATGCGCAGCCCGTCGCTGTCATGCACGTTGGGGCGATAGTCGTCGAACTCGGCGCGGTTCTTTTCCGAGAACAGGAACATCGAGGTGAGCGGTGCAACGCCAAGCTCGGCAACATCCTGACGGAAGAACAGGCGGCAGGTCACTTCCATCAGCGTTTCGGTGCCGGGGGTGATGACGAAGCGGTAGGCGCCCGTCACGCTCGGCCCTTCGAGGGTGGCATAGACGGTAATCGTCTCGCCCGCGCCGCGCTCCATGTAAAAGCGCGAGAAGCGGGGGAATTCCTCGGCCTTGTCGGTCGCGGTGTTCAGCGCCAGACCGCGTGCCGAAAGCCCGTAGGCCGAATTGCGGCCAAGCGCACGGAAGTAGCTTGCGCCGACGAAAGCGGTCAGTTCGTCCCATTTGTCGGGACGGTTGAGCGGATGGTTGAGCCGGAAGCCCGCCACGCCCGGCAACTGGGCGTGTTCGGGAACGCGTTTGACCAGTTCGTTCAGATATTCGAAATCGTCGGTCGAGAACTGCATCTCGGTCGCCATGCCTTGGGCGACCTCGAAGATGCGGACAGGTTCGGGGAAAAGCCAACCCATGTGGAATGCCGCAAGCCGGAAGCGCGAGTCGGTGTCGGCCCAGCGGGCGTGATCGTCGCGGAAGCGGATCAGCCGATAGTCGTCATAGCTGAGGTCGCCAAGGAACCCTTCGGGTGCCGGAGCGGTCGCGTGCGGCTTGGTGGCAAGCAGCTTCATCTCGTCCGACAGCACATCGAAGCTGAATTGCTGCGGCGCGGCAGGGGCGGGCTGGGGCGTGCTGCCCGTTTCCTGTGCACGGGCCGCCAAGGGCAGACCCAAGACGGCGGCCGGAGCCAGCGTTGCGGCAAGTGCCAGCAGCGCACGGCGCGAAACGTGGTCGTTCTTCGTCCGATATGTCGACATAGAAGCCAATACCCAAAGGGATAACGCGCAAGGAGGAGGGGGCGCGACTCAGGCGCGGATATAGATGCGAGCGCAAGCGGACTGCAAGCGGACTTCAACCGCCTGTGATGGGAATGGCGATAAATTGCTTCCCTTTATTCAACGCTTTGCACGGAAATTGCGCGCCGCCCATGCTGCAAGTGCGAAAGTTGCGCGATCGCCGGCGGAGCGGTCAATCTGCCGCAGGGCGAAGCGGCCCGCGCCGATGCGGGAATTCCCGAAATGAGCGGCAGGGGGCGGAACTGTCCGCCGTGCGTGGACAATGCGTGCGAATCTCCGGCCGTGTCATGCGCCGATGCGAACGGGGGCGCCCAAGCCTGTTCCGAACCGGACCATATTTTCGATTTGTTAATATATTTCATAAGGTTGCCTCGCCTCGTGTTGATTTTGTCACAAGCGATGCGACAGGGACTGAGGACAGTTTACGGAATTAAGGTTTGTTAATAAGATTGTCGGAAATTATCATTTGAGAACGGTAAAATCCCATGCGCGCTATCCTTCTTTGCAGCGTCTTTCTTGGGCTCGCTGCCTGCACCGAGAACAGTCTGGGCAGCCTGTCTTCAACCTCGGACGGCGCCGCCTCGGTGGCCGACACGTCGAACGTCGCCTATTATCCCGATGACCAATTGATCGTGTCCGGCAAGACCCAGTTCCGCGAGGGGAATTACGGCAAGGCATTCACCGCTTTCAAGAAAGCGCTCGACGTCCAGCCGCGCGATCCGCAAGCCCTGCTCGGTTTTGCCGCCTCGGCCGATATGCTGCGCCGCTTCGATCAGTCCGATGCCGCCTATCGCGCGCTTCAGCCGATGATCGGCAACCGGATCGAATTCCACAACAACTTCGGCTACTCGATGCTGCTGCGGGGCAATCTGCAAGCCGCGCGCAAGCACTTCCTGATTGCCTACGAGATGGACCCGTCGAACCAGTTCGCGGCCAACAACCTCGAGATGCTGCGCAATTCGGTCAGCTATCCGAAGCGTTCGGCTGGCGACCTTCAGGGCATCTGAGCAATCCGTTGGAAATCGTCGACATCGTCGTGTCGGCCCTTTCGCTGGTCCTGCTGGCACGGATCGCATGGATCGACTTCAGCACGTTGCGCATTCCGAACCGTGACGTGCTGGCGCTTCTGGCGCTGTCCGTCGTCCTTGTCGTGCCGGGGGTGACGGGGGCGGGTATGGCCAATCTCGTGCCCGGGATATTGCTTTTCGGGCTTGGCGTGCTGTTCTGGCTTTTCCGCATGATGGGTGCAGGAGACGCCAAGCTGTTCCTGCCCTTGGGCATCCTGATCGGCTGGGACGGGATCTTGATATTTGCCGTCGGCCTTTTGCCGTTTTCGCTGGTGCTTCTGGGGCTGATCTCGCTTGGCAAGCGCGGGCTGGCGGGGCAGGGCGCGATTGGCCGCAGGCTGGCCGAACTGTCACAGGTCGGCGGCATCCCCTACGGCGTTCCCATGGCCGCAGCCGCTTTCGTCGCGGTTCTCTGGCGCCTGATGCTTTGACCGTTCGGCTGCGTTCTTTACAGACGGATGTGTCGGGTTAATACTTATTAACTCGGGTGGGGGCACCCGGACAAACGGGGCGCAGGATTGACGCGCCTGCTGGGCAATGGGTTTGAACATGCGGAATTTCTTCGGGTCCGAACGCGGCTACGTGCTGATCCTGACGCTGATTTTCATGCCCGTCTTCATCGGGATCGGGCTTCTGGTCATCGACATCGGGCGCGGGAACAACGCCCAGCAGGACCATCAGGCCGCCGCCGATGCGCTGGCCCTTGCCGGTGCGCGCGAACTGGATGGACGGTCCGACAGCATGACGCGGGCCAAGGCGGCCATGACGCAGATTTCCAACACCGTCAGCTTCCTGACGGTCAATCCTTCGACCAGCACGCAGACCCTCAGCTACACGACGGACAGCACGACGCCGTTCAACGTGATCTTCCTGCGTGCGATCCCGACCAAGACGAACGCCGACCCCGCCTCGATGGTCGATGATGACAAGCCGATCGACCTGGCCTTTGCGCAGGCCAATGTCGCCAATACGGGCGAAGAGGCGGAGTACGTCTACGTCTTCTCGCGCACCGACAGCTTGCGGTCCTTCTTTTTCAACCCGCTGACCCGCCTGACCGAAGATGTTCCGGTCGGTGCCGTGGCCGTGGCGACGCTGAACCGTTCGACCTGCGATCTTGCCCCGATCTTCATGTGCAACCCCTTCGTCGGCACGCAGAACGGCGCGACAGCTAAGGAAAAGCTGCTTTCCGCCTTTACCAGCGGCGCGCTGCACGGGCGCATGATCAAGCTGAGCGCAAACCCCAACAACGCGAAGCCCGGGCCGGGCAACGTCGGCTATCTGCGCACGCTCGGCAACGGCGCGCCCCAACTCGAAGCCGCCCTGGCCGGCGTTCCCTATCCGGAATGTGTCACCCTGACGCCGACTGTGGAAACGCAACCCGGTGCCGTCACCTCGGCTGCGAACGGTTTCAACACGCGCTTCGACATCTACAACGGCAACAACGGCGCTTCCAGCGCGAGCGGTCCTTTCCCCCCCGCCGAGAACGTCCGCAAG
Source organism: Paracoccaceae bacterium (assembly GCA_027489375.1). Taxonomy (GTDB): domain Bacteria; phylum Pseudomonadota; class Alphaproteobacteria; order Rhodobacterales; family Rhodobacteraceae; genus Paragemmobacter. Next base: position 30,479 of record JAIXZW010000006.1, read on the forward strand.
GGCTGGCGGAGCAACAGCGGAGCGGTGGGGTGCGTCTCCAACCCTGCCGATCTCGACACCACGCTGACGCCGGTCTTTTCGGACAACCGCGACGCGGCGACGGCCGAACTCGGCGTGGCTTACGCGGATGTCATGCGTGACGGTCCGTGGAACGTGTTCGAAAGCATCACCGTTCCCGTGAAAACCGGCCCGAACCAGTCCTCGGACATCACCTACGCGCCCTATTGGCCCACCCTCTACCCCAAGGCGACATTCGGCATCATCGGGGCGAGCGATCCGATTACGGCGACAGAGCGCGAGAATATCCGCAACCGTGTCAGTTCCGACCCGACCAAGGATCCGTCGCGCTATGACGTCTATAAATACGAAATGACGCACGACGCGCAGGGCAATCCGACGTCCGATATTAACGCCTCGCTCGTCGGCACGGTTGGTTCGTTGCAGGTGGTGTCCGAAGAAAAGGCCTATAAACAGTGCTACACCAACCCCTCGCCGCCCGCTTATGTCAATGACCGGCGGACGATGTTCGTCGCTGTGGTCGACTGCGCGCGCGAGGATATCAGCACCACTGGCGCGTCCGAGGTGCCCGTCGATCTGTTGGCCAAGGTGTTTCTGGTGAACCCGCTGCGTGCGACGGGGAACAATCCGGGATCGCAAAGCTTCGACTTCGAGATCATCGACGTGTCCGAAGGCAGCAACGGCGGGATCGAGGATTTCATCCGCGACGACGCGGTTCTGGTGCGCTGAGAAATGGGGCGAAATCTTGGCGGGCCGCTCTACCCGAGGCAGCGAATCGCTTTGGATCGATTCCCGTCCGTTCGGTTAGGTCCAAAGCTGATTTTCGGATGTTTTCTGCGCGCTCGGGTTGTGATTGCTGCTTCCGGCGCAACATTCCCTGCGAAAACGCAGAACAGGGAGCCAAACTCTTAACAAATATTAACATTCTCTTGACCGCCACCGCGCAGTCACGGCATTAACAATTCATAACAAGTGCGGCAAAATTTAGTCGGTGAGTTGGAAGCAGTAAGGCAACGGGCACGGAGTGGGGGCTAGGTGCCACAATGGATTTAACCTTGGAGAACGACCAAATGCGTATGCTTATCTCGAATTTGATGGCCCGCTTCACCCGCGACGAAGACGGCCTCGCCCTGACCGAATACCTCATCCTGCTCGGCCTGCTCGTGGGTGGCGTGGTTGCTGCCGTCCTCCTCATCGGTGAAGACCTGAGCACCGCGTGGGACAGCTGGGCAACGTGGTTCGACACCGCCAACCTCGACGCTCCGTGATCGGTGCGACCTGCATGGCCTGAAGCAACCGGCAGCACCCTGCGTGCTGCCGGATTACCTATTTGAAGCAATTTTGCGGCGCGGAATGCGTGTCATGTGCGCCTCACAATTAAGAAACGTTAATTAACCACTTCGGCCCTCCGTTTCGTTCTGTTAGTTTTATGAGCAACGGGTTTAGAGCCGAACAGGGCAGGGTAATTCGAAATGCGGGCTTCTACTGTCATCAGTTTCGTCGTCGCGCTTGTGCTGGCCGGTTTGGCTGTCGTCGGCGTGCGCGGCTGGCTTGAAGCGCAGCGCGTGTCGCTCGCGCAGTCGGCCCAGCAGGACGAAGGCAAGCCGAAGAACTATGTCGTCGTCGCCAAGGAAAGTCTCGGCTTCGGGGATCGCGTCACGGGCGATCGTGTCGAACTGCTTGAATGGGCAAGCGACCGCGTGCCAGAGGGCGCCTTCAGGACCGTCGAGGAACTTGTCGGTGCGGGCGAAGAGGACGCGCGCTACGCCTTGTCCTCCATCGAGCCGGGCGAGCTTATCCTGCCGGGCAAGATCACCACGCCGGGCCAGCGCGCCAAGCTTTCCACCGCGATCACGCCGGGCATGCGGGCCATTTCGATCCGCGTGAACGATGTTCTGGGCGTTGCGGGCTTCGTGCTTCCGGGCGACCGCGTCGATGTGATGCTGACCCGTGACGAGGGGCGCGGTCCTTTCGTCGACATCCTGCTGCAAGGCGTGCGCGTCGTCGCCATCGACCAGACCGCCGATGACCGCACCGACCAGCCGAGCGTCGTGCGGACCGTGACCTTCGAAGTGACCACGGACGAAGCGCAGAAACTGACCCTTGCCGCCAATATCGGGACCTTGTCGCTGGCGTTGCGCAACATCGGCGCGGGGCAGATGGAAAAGACCGACCGTGTCACCGTGGTCGATCTGAACGACATCGACAGCTCCAAGCGCGATCAGGAACTGGCGCGGGCGCAGGCCGAACTTGCCGCCGCACGCGCAGCGCAGGACCAGACCAGCGCCGAAGCGCTTGCCCGTGTCGCCAAGCTGGAATCGGAACTGGAGCAACTGCGTCAGGCTGCGGCCGAAAAGCCCGCCGAACCCGTTGCGGCCGAAGCGCCCGCACCGGCGACGGCGGACCCCGACTTTGCCAATGTGGGCGTCATCCGGGGCGGGCAGCGGGCGGAATACAGGGTTCTCAGCTACTTCGGGCAGTAATCGGGACAAGAGCAGAGGCTCCCGACAAGGGGGCGGGTGGACAGGAAATTGGGTCTTGAAATGAACAAAACGCAAGGAAAGAAGCGGCTCATTCCAGCCGCCGGATGGCGCGCATTGGGGTTCGTCCTCGCCGCTGTCATGATGGTCGGGGCCGGCGTGCCGGGTGCGGCAATGGCGCAGGATACGCGCTTCGTCACCCTCGGGGCCAAGGTTGACCCCATCGTCGTCACCCCCGGCTTCACCCTGACGGTCGAAGTCGACAAGGCCTATACCGATCTTGTCGTGGGCAACCCCGGCGTGGCCGATGTGTTCCCGCTGACCGACCGTTCCGTCTATATCCAGGGCAATGCGCCGGGCGCGACCAACGTTGCGCTTTACGACGGGCAAAAGAAGCTGATCGGGTCGATCATCGTTCAGGTCCGCGTCGATTTCGGCGAATTGCAGGAAGCGATCAACCGCGCCGTGCCGAGTTCCAGCGTCGAGGTGTCGAACGTCAACAACCGCGTCCGGCTTTCGGGCAGCGTGCGTGACGGTCTGGACCTTCAGCGCGTGCTCGAAATCGCACAGCAATACAGTGCCGCCGATGTGCCGGTCGTGAATGCCGTCCGTGTGGTGGACCCCCAGCAGGTCCAGCTCGACGTGCGCATCCTCGAAGTCAACCGCAACGCGGGGCGCGCGCTTGGCTTCCAGTGGGGCAACGGCAGCCGCACCGTCACCGATGACAATGGCAACACCACTGTCATTGCGGGCGACGAATTCACCACCCCGCCCTCGTCGGCCGATGTCGGCACGCAGATCAGCACGGTGCTGCGCCTTGCCGGCAACCAGGTCGATCTCGTGATCAATGCGCTCGAGGCCAAGGGTCTGGCGCGGCGCCTTGCGAACCCGCAGCTTGTCACGTCGAACGGCATCGAAGCGAACTTCATCGTCGGCGGTCAGGTGCCTTTCACCTCGACCACCACCGATTCCGAAGGGAAGCAAAGCACGGGAACCGAATTGAAAGATGTCGGCGTGAAGCTGACCTTCCTTCCCAAGGTTCTGGATGGCGGCATCATCTCGTTGCGGGTGCAGCCCGAAGTGTCCAACATCGACGACCAATACGCTGGCGCCGATGGCAACCCGGGCATTTCGACCCGCCGTGCCGATACGACCGTATCGCTGATGGATGGCCAAAGCTTCGCCATCGCCGGTCTGCTGCAGGTCGACAATGCGCGCACCATCAGCCAGACGCCGTGGATCGGGCAGGTGCCCGTGCTCGGCGCGCTCTTCCGCTCGACCGAGTTCCAGAAGCGTGAAACCGATCTCGTGATCCTTGTCACGCCGCATCTTGTCGATCCGGCCTCGCCGAACCAGCCGCTGCGGTCGCCGCTCGACGACACGCGGTCGACCAACGATGTGGAGCTTTTCCTGCTCGGCATGATGGAAGTGGACCGCAAGACGATCAACGCTTTCCGCACCGGCGAAGGGATCGTCGGACCCTACGGCCACATGATCGACCTGGAGTACAGCGATGCCCTCATCAACAAAAAGTAAGCGGGTCGTCCTGCTCTGTGTGCTTGCGGCGGTCCTTTCGGGATGTGCCGACTACATGAACCGCCGCGACTCTGTCTCGGCGCGTGCGGGGAATGCCGTCGAAGGCAATCTGGCGATCCAGACGATCAACCCCCAACCTCCGGCTGCATTCAAGAACCGCACCGGCGGTTGACATGGAAAACCGGCAGCGATGCATCCCGCACCGCTGCCGGACAGCTTGATCAGGCCCGCGCGGACTTGGTCCGCGCATTTGATGGATATTGTCGTGAAGCGTCGGATCGTGTCCCTGTTCTCGCGTTTCAGAACCTCGGAACGGGGGGCGATCCTTGTCGAGACGCTGATCATGGTTCCCGTGGTCACGATCTTCTCGGTGGGTCTTCTGGAATTCGGCGTCATGTTCTGGGAACGCCAGCAAATGCAGGCGGGCGTGCGCGATGCGGTGCGCTACTGGTCGCGGTGCAGTTCGACCGCCGCGACGGCGGGTGCCTGTTCGATCACCAAGGCGCGCAACATCGCCTTTTATGGCACGCCCGATGGCGGCACCGCTTTGCGGGTTCCGAACTGGTATCGCCCCGAAGACCTGACGCTGACACCGCTGAACCCGCCGCCCCTGCCCGCCGACACCGATCTTGCCCAGGCGAACGGGCGGTTGCTCTACAGTGGCTCGCCGCTCTTTTCGCTGCTCGACCTGAATGCCGTGACCATCCGTTATGATTATTCGATGAGGTTCATGGGATGGTGACGGCCGGTCGCAACTTTCGCCGAAACGAAAGCGGGATATCGCTGGTCGAAGGGTTGATCACCTTTCCGCTTGTCCTGCTGGTGATCATCACCTTCGTGGAATTCGGCTACGCGGTCTTCCAGTGGAGTCAGGCAGGCAAAGCCACCGCTATCGGCGCGCGCCTTGCCGCCGTGTCCAGCCCAGTCGCCACCAATTACGGGACGCTGGACGACGACTATGCGAACAACGCCGCCTATGCGGCAGGCCAACCCTTGCCGACTGCCAGCCGGAGCGTCAGCTGCACGCCGGCGTCCAAAGGGGTGGGCGAGACGCTCAACGTCTGCAATTCCGGCGCGCTGCGTATCGTGCGCGGCTCCGACGGGGTCTGCGATTCCAACTATGGCACAACGGTGCCGGGGATGTGCGATCTCAACCCGTGGATCGAACCCCGCAAGGTCGTGATCACCTATACACGCGGAGGGCTGGGCTACGTCGGCCGCTCCGCCGGACCCGTCAACACCGTGACCGTTTCGCTGCGCGACATGAAGTTCAACTTCTTCTTCGTCGCGGCGTTGCTTGGTCTGGACAATCTCAACATGCCCGCCACGCCCGTGACCGTGACGGGGGAGGATATGGCAAGCTGCGCCAACCCTTCCACCACCGCCACGAATTTTGCCACCCCCTGTCCTTGACCTGTCCTTAACCGCCCCGACCGACGGGCGAAGCGAGTCCTGCCGATGAACGCGATGGAAAATGATACGACCAGCCTTCGCAAACCGATGCGCAAGTATTCGGTGCTGATCGTCGACGCCGGACACAGCGGTTCGGACGAGATCGTCGAGATGGTGGCCCGAACCGGCGACTACCGTGCCGAACGGTCGACGATCGAGAAGGTCATCTCGAACCCGCTGTCGCATTCGCCCGACATCGTCGTGCTGGACCTGATGAACCCCAGTACCGAAGAACTCGAGGTGCTGGTCGAAATCCGCGGTAATTACGGCGACGTGCCGGTCATCATCGTGTCCGAAGCGCTGGATGACGCGCAAATGCGCAAGCTGCTGAAGCTGAAGATCCACGACTGGCAGCGCAAGCCGCTGGCGCAGGCCGATTTCCACGCCTCGCTCAATTCGTCGATCCGCAACGCCAAGCAACTGTCCACGCGGGTCCATGCGGTGATCTCGGCGATGGGCGGCGCGGGCGGGACGACCGTTGCCATCGCCGCAGCGGATGCACTGGCCCGCAAACTTGCCAAGTCGAAGGAATCCGTGGGGCTGTTCGATCTCGATTTCTCGTCGGGGTCCTGCGGGATGATGCTCAACCTGTCGGCCACGCTGAACCTCGACTCCGTGATCACCCATCCAGAACGGATCGACCAGGAATTCGTCGGCCTGATCCAGCAGAAGCACGGGCATGGCTTCAACCTCTATTCCTTCAAGCGCCGCGATTTCGTCACCCACCTGAACGGTTACGAGGTGGTGCTGCGCCTGCTCGATGCGGTGACGATGGTGCATGCCCACACCATCCTCGACGTGCCCTACTACGAGGTTGACTGGGCGCAGGACGTTCTCTCTGCCGTGAACACCGTCACCGTCGTGTGCGAGTTGAACATCCCGTCGATCAAGCACGCACTCGACATGCTCAGGACGATCCGTGCCCTTTCAGGGGCGCCGAAGCAGGTCAACGTGCTGATCAACAAATGCGAAACCGGCCTGTTCAAGCGCAAGCGCATTCCCGAAGCCAAGCTCAGGGAACTGTTCGGAGAGACGGCCTTCCGCATGCTGCCGCGGGACGATGCCACCCTCTCGGAAGCGCTGGACCGCGGTGTCGTGCCAAGCGACGTGAACGCACGCTCCAGGTTCGAAAAAGAAATCAACCGTTACGTGGCCGAGGTGATGCTGGCCGAAAAGGTTGCAAAATGAAGGGTCTGCGCCTTGCCTTCGCCTTCGTCCTCGCCCTCGGCGGTGCCGCGATGGCCGAGAACAAGTCCGTGCCGCGCGACCTTGGCCAGCACACGCGCGAAGTCGTGGAATACCGGTCATCCGAACGGCCCGGCACCATCGTCATCTCGAACGCCGAACGCACGCTGCATATCGTGATGCCCGACGGCAAGGCCGCGCGCTACCAGATCAGCGTGGGCCGCGAAGGTTTCACCTGGACCGGAACCGTCACGGTGGGACGCAAGGCGAAATGGCCCGAATGGCGCCCGCCTGCGGAAATGCGCCAGCGCGACCCGTCGCTTCCCGACATGGTCCCCGCCGGACCCTACAACCCGCTCGGAGCGCGGGCGCTGTATCTTTATGCGAATGGCCGCGACACGCTTTACCGCATCCACGGCACGAACAATGCGCCGACCGTGGGCAATTACGAAACCTCGGGCTGTTTCCGCCTGACCAATGCCGATGTGATCGAACTTTTCCAGACCGTGCCCGAAGGCACCAAGGTGATCGTCAGATGACCGTTCAAGACATTTCCGGAGGACGAAAATGGTAGGGCGCTTTTTCCGCAAGACCGAAGACGGGCCGACCGCGCCCATGACAGGCCTTGCTCCCGTCACCGAAACCGTCGCCGCACCGGCCCCGGGCGGGCCGGACATGGTGGCGGAACGGGTCAACCTGCACCGCTTCCTTCTGGACAAGATCAACCTGACCATCCTCGACAGCATGGAGGACAGCCAGCTTCTGGACGAGCTGCGCCCGCTGGTGCGCGATTACGTGCGTTCCAACAACCTGCCGCTCAACGCCAAGGAACTCGACGCGCTGGTGTCCGATACCGCGGACGAGATGCTCGGCCTCGGCCCGCTGGAGCCGCTTCTGAAGGATGACAGCATCGCCGATATTCTGGTGGTGGGACCGAAGACCGTCTTCGTCGAACGTTTCGGCAAGATCTCCAAGACCGACGTGCGCTTCAAGGATGAGGCCCACTTGTTGCGGATCATCAACAAGATCGTCTCCTCGGTGGGCCGCCGCGTCGACGAAAGCTCGCCTCTGGTCGACGCCCGCCTTGCCGATGGCAGCCGCGTGAACGCCGCGATCCGCCCCGTCACGGTGGATGGGCCGCAGGTGTCCATCCGTAAATTCTCCAAACGCCCCCTGACGATGGCGGGCCTTGTCGAACGCGGGGCGCTCCCGACGGGTATGGCCGACCTTCTGGCCGCTGCGGTCGAAGGCAAGGTGTCGATGGTGGTTTCGGGCGGGACGGGCTCGGGTAAGACGACCTTCCTCAACGCGCTCTCGTCGTTCATCCCCGAGGATGAACGCCTTGTCACCATCGAAGATGCCGCCGAACTCCAGCTTCAGCAGGAACACGTGGTGCGGATGGAAACCCGTCCGCCCACGCTGGACGGCCGGAACGAGATCACCCAGCGCGACCTTGTGAAGAACGCGCTGCGGATGCGTCCCGACCGCATCATCATCGGCGAAGTCCGGGGGGGCGAGGCCTTCGACATGCTTCAGGCCATGAACACCGGCCACGAAGGGTCGATGACCACGATCCACGCCAACAACCCGCGCGACGCGCTGGGCCGGATGGAGCAGATGGTGGGCATGGCGGGAATGCCCATGTCGCAGAACTCGATCCGCTCGCAGATTTCCTCGGCGATCCACCTGATCGTGCAACTGTCGCGCATGCGCGACGGGACGCGCCGCATGACCGCCATTTCGGAACTGACCGGCATGGAGGGCGACGTGATCCAGATGCAGGACATCGTGCGCTACAACCGCCTTGGCGTGGATGACAAAGGCAAGATCATCGGCGAATTCCGCTCCACCGGCATCCGCCCGCGCTTCCTGACCGAAGTGCAGAGCATCGGGCTGAAAGTCGACGCCCGCATCTTCGACCCGACGACGCGGTTCTGAGCCATGTCCACACTTCTCATCTACGCTTTCGTCTTCGCCGCGGTCCTGCTGACCGTCGATACGGTGCTGCGCTATGCCGGCAACCTCACCCGCTCGCGCCGCGAGGTGAATGACCGCCTGTCGCGCCTGAACGACGGTGGCGGCGATCAGGCCGAAACCTACCGGCAATTGCTCAAGGACCGCAGCGCGCAGGGCGGCTGGGGTCAAAAGGGCGTCTTTGCATGGATGACGCGCGTTTACCGCCAGTCGGGTCTGCGCCTTTCGATCCAGCGGCGCATCCTCTATGCCATCGGCTTCATCATCACCGGCTGGCTTCTGGCCGGTTTCCTGATCGGCGGCGGGGTGCTGCAACTGTTGCTCGGGCCGCTCGTTGGCCTTGCGCTGATGGTGTTCGTCGTGATCCGCATCCGCTCGAAGCGGATCAAGAAGTTCGTCGAACAATTGCCCGTGGCGGTCGAGATCATCGTCCGCAGCCTGAATGCGGGCCACCCCCTGACCACCGCCATCGCGCTTGTCGGCCGCGAGATGCCGGACCCCATCGGTTCGGAATTCGGCCTGCTGAGCGACCAGCTCACCTTTGGCTCGGAACTCGATGACGCGATGCTCAACATGCTCGACCGCGTGGGTGCCGAAGAGCTTAGCCTTCTGGCCGTAACCGTCAGCGTCCAGCGCGGCACGGGCGGCAATCTGGCCGAAATCCTCGAGAACCTGTCCAACATGATCCGCGACCGTGGCGTGATCCGCGCCAAGATCAAGGCGATCTCGGCCGAAGGTCGCATCACCTCGGTCATCATGGCCGTCTTTCCCTTCGGCCTCTATTCCATGATCGTCTCGCTGGTTCCGAACTACTTCGACCCGATCTGGGAAAGCGGCTACGGAACGCAGATCGTCATCGCGCTGCTTTGCGTGATGGCCTTCGGCATGTTCATCCTCAATCGGCTTGTCCGGTTCGATTTCTGACGGAAGGCCACGACGATGAACGAGACCCTGATCTATGTGGCGGTGTTCGTGGCGGTGATCCTTGTCGCCTTCACCGTGCTGACCATCCTGTCCCGCAACCGCGACATCACGCGCAACATCGAAGCGGCGACCGCAAGTCGGGCGGCGGACCACGACATCTTCTCGACCGACAACGAACTGGTCAGCCACTACTTCAACGTGCAAAAGAAGAACCAGCCCGACAGCCTCGAGATGAAGCTGATCGCGGCGGGATTCCTCGGCTCTTCGGCGCCGCGCCTGTTCAACATCGCCCGCATTGTGGCCGTCGTCGTGGTCACGATCCTGATGCGCGCCGCGATCGTGCGGCTGCTGCCCGAGGTGAACCCTGCAGCCGCCGTGTTGATCGCGGCCGTCTTCGGCGGCATCTCGTTCATCCTGTGCAGCGCCGTGCTCGATTATTACGTGCGCAAGACCGAAATCCAGAACCGCAAGGTCTTTCCCGATTTCATGGACATGCTCATCGTCTGCGTCGACGCGGGTCTGTCGATCGAAGCGGCGATCGACCGCGTCGCCCGCGAATTCATCGCGACGAAGCCCGTTTTCGGCACCCACCTCGCCATCATCAGCCTCGAGGTGCGCGCAGGTCGCCCCCTGCACGAGGCGCTGACCAACTTTGCCTTCCGCGTCCGTCTGGAAGAGGCGCGCACCCTTTCCACACTGTTCCGGCAAAGTCAGGAACTCGGGGCAAGCGTGGTGCGCACGCTGCGGACCTATTCCAAGGAAATGCGCCAGATGCGCCTGCTCAGGGCCGAGGAAAAGGCCAACGCGCTGCCCATCAAGATGCTTTTTCCGATGGCAGCATTCCTGTTCCCCGTGAACCTGATCATCGTGATCGTGCCCATCGTCATCACCGTGATGCGTCTCTTCACGGGCCTTCGCCCCCCTTCGATCTGAACGGCCCGTGCACAAGCGCCACAATCACCCGCCGTTTCGGCGGCTGGTCCGAGGTCGGTTGCGCGAGTTAACAATCATTAATAACCTGACCGGTGCCGCGACCAGACCGCGGAAGCAGGAGGCGGCAATGGCGATGCGACGGATGGGCCTTTGGGGGTCGGCAGGCTGATGTTCCATCGGTTTCTGGTCTTTTCCGGCCTCGCCGCGGGGGTCAATCTTGCGGTCGGCTATCTTTTCTACGCCGTTCTCGACCTGCACGAAGGCTGGCAGTACGGGCTGGCCGTGGCGCTCGGGTTCCTGTCGGGCATGGGCGTCAGTTTCGTGCTGAACCGCCGCTTCACCTTTGAACCTTCGGGGCGGCTCACACGCTCGGAAGCGATCGATTTCTTCGCGGTGTCGGTCGGCGGCCTTGCGATCACCACCGCGCTGGCGCAGCTTTTCCGGTCAGGACTGCACGCCATCGACGCGGCACTTCCACCCGAGATGCTGGCCCATATCGGCGCGGTCGGACTGACCGCGATCTACTCGTTCTTCGCCCATAAACACGTGAGTTTCCGCCGCGGCCGTCCACTCGCCGCGCGCGATGAAAGGTTGTGACATGACCCGACGCATCGCCGTCATCATCGGAGCCGGACCCGCCGGCCTGACCGCAGCGCATGAATTCGTGACCCGATCCGACATCAAGCCCGTGCTGGTCGAAGCCGACACGCAGGTCGGTGGCATCAGCCGGACGGTGAATTACAAGGGCAACCGCATCGACATCGGCGGCCACCGCTTCTTTTCCAAATCCGACCGCGTGATGGATTGGTGGGCCAATGTCCTGCCCTTGCAGACAGCGGGCGATGCCGACCCTACGCTGACCATCAGCTACCAGAACAAACACCGCAGCATCGACAACCCGACGGGCGGCGCAGACCCCGACCTGACCGACGAGGTGATGCTGATCCGCCCCCGCGTGTCGCGCATCCTCTATCTGCGCAAGTTCTTCGACTATCCGATCAAGTTCAGCCTTGCCACTCTGGCGGGGCTTGGCCTTTGGCGCAGCGTCAAGATCTTCTTCAGCTACGCCAAGGCGCGGCTCTTGCCGATCCGGCCCGAGCGGTCCTTGCGCGATTTCATCATCAACCGCTTCGGGCACGAACTCTATGCCACCTTCTTCCGCGACTACACGGAAAAGGTCTGGGGCGTGCCCTGCGAGGATATCCCCGCCGAATGGGGTGCGCAGCGGATCAAGGGGCTGTCGATCACGGCGCTTCTGAAGAACGCGCTGCGCAAGCTGAAACCCGCCCGCGCGACGCTGTCGCAAAAGACGGTGGAGACGAGCCTGATCGAGCGCTTCCTCTATCCCAAGCACGGCCCCGGCCAGTTGTGGGAAAAGGTCGCCGAAGGCGTGGTCGCCAAGGGGGGCGAGCTGCACATGCAGACCCGCGTGACCCGCATCCACCACGATGGCACCCGCGTCAGCGCCATCGACGTGACCGACAGCACCGGCGCCACGCGCCGCATCGAAGGGGATTACTTCTTCTCGACCATGCCCGTCCGCGACCTGCTGCAAGGCCTGACCCCGCCCGCCCCGCCTGCGGTGCAGGCCGTGTCGGACGGCCTGACCTACCGCGATTTCATCACTGTGGGCGTGCTCTTGAAACGCCTGCGGCTGAATGGCGGGGCCACGGCGGAGAACCTTTACTCCCGCATCCCCGACAACTGGATCTACGTGCAGGAACCCGACGTGAAGGTGGGCCGCATCCAGATCTTCAACAACTGGAGCCCCTATCTGGTCGCCGACAAGGACGATATCTGGATCGGCCTCGAATATTTCGTGAACGAGGGCGATGCCATCTGGTCGATGCAGGACGCCGACCTCACCGCCTTTGCCGTGGACGAACTCGCCAAACTCGGCGTGTCCCTGCCCGAGGATGTGAAGGATGCCGTGGTGGTGCGCACGCTCAAGGCTTATCCCGCCTATTTCGGCAGCTACGACCGCTTCGATCAGGTGCGCGATTACATGAACCGTTTCGAGAACCTCTTCCTCGTCGGTCGCAACGGGATGCACCGCTACAACAACCAGGACCACTCCATGCTGACCGCGATGGTGGCGGTGGACGGCATCCTGACCGGCCGCGACACCCACGCCGAGTTGTGGGAGATCAACACCGAACAGGAATACCACGAGGCGAAGAAGGACTGACCGTCCATCGGCGCAAGGGTTGCCCGCGTCGATCTGAGTATTTGGGCAAGGATGAAGGGCAAAAGGATTCTTCCTTGCCCAAATACTCATCTTGCGACGGTCGGGCAGCGCCACCTTTGCAGGAGGGACCGTTGACTCCTCTCCCGCTATGTCGGACCCAATGGGCAGGGCAAGGGGGGCTTCATGTCGGGCGCTTGGGAATTCTGGATCGACCGTGGCGGCACCTTTACCGATGTGGTCGCCCGCCGCCCCGATGGCGGGATCGAGACGCGCAAGCTGTTGTCGGAAAACCCCGAACGCTACCGCGACGCCGCCGTGCAGGGCATACGCGATTGCCTTGGCCTTGGCGCGGATGACCCGCTGCCGGAGGGGGCGATTGCGGCGGTGAAGATGGGGACCACGGTCGCCACCAATGCGCTCTTGGAACGCAAGGGCGAGCCGGTGTTGCTGCTGATCACCCAAGGCTTCCGCGACCTTCTGCGCATCGGCACGCAGGCCCGCCCCGCGCTGTTCGATCTGCACATCAAGCGCCCCGATCTGCTTTACGCACAGGTGGCCGAGGTTCCCGAACGGCTCGACGCCGCAGGCGCGGTCGTGGCCCCGCTTGACGAAGAGGCCACCCGCGCCGCGCTGCAAGCGGCCCATGACAGCGGCATCCGCGCCGTGGCCGTGGCGCTGCTTCACGCCTACCTCAACCCCGCGCACGAGGCACGGATCGGCGCGATTGCCGACCGCATCGGGTTCACGCAAATCTCGCTGTCGCATCAGGTGAGCCGCTTGGCCAAGCTGGTCGGGCGCGGCGATACGACGGTGGTCGATGCCTACCTTTCCCCCATCCTGCGCCGCTATGTGGCACAGGTCGAAGGCGCGCTCGACATGGGGCGGGCGACGGGGCGGCTTTTGTTCATGCAGTCGAACGGCGGGCTGACCGAAGCCGCGCGTTTTCAGGGCAAGGACGCGATCCTGTCCGGCCCCGCAGGCGGCATCGTCGGCATGGTCCGCACGGGACAGGCGGCGGGGTTCGGGCGGCTGATCGGTTTCGACATGGGCGGCACCTCGACCGATGTCAGCCATTTTGCCGGAAGCTTTGAGCGGTCGTTCGAGACCGAGGTGGCAGGCGTGCGGATGCGCGCGCCGATGATGGATATCCACACGGTCGCGGCAGGGGGCGGGTCGATCTGCACGTTCCGCGACGGGCGCTTTCAGGTCGGTCCCGAAAGCGCGGGCGCGAACCCCGGCCCCGCCGCCTATCGCCGTGGCGGGCCGCTGACGGTGACGGATTGCAACGTCATGCTGGGGCGTCTTTCGCCTGCGCATTTTCCGGCGGTATTCGGCCCCGATGGCGACCAGCCGCTCGACCTTGCCGCCGTGCGGCGGCGGTTCGGGGAACTTGCCGACAGGGTCGCCGCCGAAACGGGCCACCGCCCCGCGCCGGAAGAGATGGCGAACGGCTTCCTGCGCATCGCCATCGACAACATGGCCAATGCGATCAAGAAGATCAGCGTGCAGCGCGGGCATGACGTGACGGGTTACACCCTGCAATGCTTCGGCGGGGCAGGGGGGCAACATGCCTGCGGCGTGGCCGATGCGCTGGGGATGCGGCGCGTGTTCCTGCATCCGCTGGCGGGGGTGCTGTCGGCCTATGGCATGGGCCTTGCCGACATCCGCGCCCTGCACGAGGTGCAATTCGACGCGCCCCTGTCCGCCGATGCCACCGCCACCGTGGCCGGGCTGACCGCCAAGGCCGTTGCCGACCTGACCGCCCAAGGCATCTCCGCCCCACGGACCGAGGCCCGCGCCCATCTGCGCTACGACGGTTCCCACCAGCCGCTGGAGGTTCCTTTCGGCCCTGCGGACCAGATGCAGGCGGCGTTCGAGGCGGCACACCTTGCCCGTTTCGGCTTTACCTCGCCCGAGCGCGGGGTGCTGTTCGAGATGCTGGCGGTCGAGGCGATTGGCGGCGGGGCCGAACTGACCGAAGCCCCACTTCCCCAAGGCCATGCCGAGGCGGTGGACCGGATCGACCTCTGGCTTGACGGATGGCGCAAGGTGCCGCTTTACGACCGCGCCATGCTTGGCGCAGGGGCGCAGCTTTCCGGCCCCGCCGTGATCCGCGAGGCGACGGGGACGGTCTATCTGGCCGCAGGCTGGGGCGCCCGCACCGATGCCACGGGCAACCTGATCCTTGAACGGGCCGAGGCGCTGGCCCGCCCGCCCGCAGCCGGAACCGTGGCCGATCCTGTCCTGCTCGAGGTGTTCAACAACCTCTTCATGTCGGTCGCCGACCAGATGGGGGCGACGCTGGCCAATACGGCGTGGTCGGTGAACATCAAGGAACGCTTGGACTTTTCCTGCGCCATCTTCGATGCGGCGGGGGACCTTGTCGCCAATGCGCCGCATGTGCCCGTGCATCTTGGCTCCATGTCGCATGCGGTCAAGGTGGTCATGGCCGAAACGGCGGGCCGCGTGGCCGAGGGCGATGCCTTCATGCTCAACTCGCCCTACAACGGCGGCACGCATCTGCCGGATGTGACGGTGATTACCCCCGTGTTTGTCGGCGGAAAGCCCGCCTTCTGGCTTGGATCGCGCGGGCATCATGCCGATATCGGCGGGCGCACGCCGGGGTCGTCGCCACCCGACAGCCGCAGGATCGAGGAAGAGGGCGTGTTGATCGACGTCTTTTCGTTGGTCGAGAAAGGCACATTGCGCGAAGCGGCGGTGCGCGAGGTGTTGCTGTCCGGTCCCTATCCCTGCCGCGCCATCGAACAGAACATGGCCGACCTGAAGGCCCAGATCGCCGCCAATGAAACGGGACGGCGCGAGCTTTTGCGGGTGGTCGAAAGCTACGGGGCCGATGTGGTCGCGGCCTATATGGGCCACGTGCAGCGCAATGCCGAGGAAAGCGTGCGGCAGGTGATCGACCGTTTGCAGGACGGGGAATTCACCTATCCGATGGACATCGGAACGCAGATACGGGTGCGCGTTACGGTGGACCGCGCCAAGCGGTCTGCGACCGTGGATTTCACCGGAACCTCGCCGCAACACGCGGGCAATTACAACGCCCCCGCAGCGATCACTCGGGCGGTGGTGCTGTATGTCTTCCGCACGCTCGTCGGCAAACCGATCCCGCTGAACGAGGGGTGCCTGCGCCCGATCACGCTGGTCGTGCCCGAGGGGTCGATGCTCAATCCCCGCGCCCCTGCGGCGGTGATTGCAGGCAATACCGAGGTGTCACAGGCCGCCTGCAACGCGCTTTACGGGGCGCTGGGGGCAATGGCCTGTTCGCAGGCGACGATGAACAACTTCGTCTGGGGCAATGCCCGCTTCCAGAATTACGAAACCATCGCCGGCGGCACAGGTGCGGGGCCGGGGTTTGCGGGCTGCGATGCGGTGCAAAGCCATATGACCAACACCCGCATGACCGACCCCGAAATCCTTGAAAAGCGCTTCCCCGTGCGGCTCGAGGCGTTCGGCATCCGTCACGGCTCGGGCGGGGCGGGGCGCTGGCAGGGCGGCAATGGTGCGGTGCGGCGGATGCGGTTTCTGGAGCCTGTCACCGTCACCACGCTTTGTTCCAGCCGGATCGTCCCGCCCTTTGGCGGCGCGGGCGGCGGCGCGGGGGCGGTGGGCGAGAACCGCGTGATCTGGCCCGACGGGCGGGTCGAGGTCTTGCAGGGCAACGACGAACGCGACCTGCCCGCAGGCGCGGTGTTCGAGATGCTGACACCGGGCGGTGGCGGCTGGGGTTAACGCGTGGCTTCGGTGCGCAAGACCTGCATGAGTTCGGTCAGGGTTTTGACGTAACGCTCGTCGCGCAGGCGCCCCGCTTCGTCAAACGCCTTGCGGCTGTCGGCCACCATCACCTCCGGCCCCGTGATCAGTCGCGGGCGGAACGGGGTAAGGCAAAGCCGCAGCGCGAATTGCGACCGGTCGCCCCCCGCGCGGCCATCGGCGGCAGAGATGATGGCAACCGGCTTGTCCCGCCATGCCGCACCCGGCACGCGCGACACCCAGTCGAGCGCGTTCTTCAACCCGCCGGGCACCGATTTGTTGTATTCCGGCGTGGCGATGACGATGGCATCCGCCGCCTTGATCTGCGCGTGCAGGGTGACGGCTTCGGGCGGGAAGCCGTTTGCCACCTCGTCATCCTCGTCGAAGAGCGGCATGCGGATGTTGCCTTCGACATGCTCCGCCTCGCCAAAGACGCGCCGCGCTTCGGCCAGAAGCAGGCGATTGGTGGAAGCGGCCCGCAACGCGCCGCAGATGCCGAGGAGCTTTATCATCGCCCAAAGGTGGTGCTGCATCCCGTGCGGGTCAAGCGGAGTTTCCCGCAAACTCCGGCACGGAATTTGACGCAAATTCCGCCTGCCCCCGCCTGCCGCCGGTTTCTGCGTCAGAAACCGGACCGGAATTTGCGCCAAATTCCGGCGGCCGACCTGTCAACATCTTGGGGATAAGCCTGCGCGCGCCGCCACATGCTGTTGACTTGGCCCCCGTCTGGCCGGACCATATCCTACCCTCGGAATCAGGACC
Source organism: Paracoccaceae bacterium (assembly GCA_027489375.1). Classification (GTDB taxonomy): domain Bacteria; phylum Pseudomonadota; class Alphaproteobacteria; order Rhodobacterales; family Rhodobacteraceae; genus Paragemmobacter. The sequence goes on from JAIXZW010000006.1 coordinate 47,702, forward strand.
CGTCCCTTGCGTTTCACCCGCCTTCGGCTCAACGGCTTCAAAAGCTTTGTCGATCCCACGGATCTTGTGATCCATGAGGGGCTGACAGGCGTCGTCGGCCCGAATGGTTGCGGCAAGTCGAACCTGCTGGAAGCCCTGCGCTGGGTCATGGGCGAGAACCGCCCCACGGCGATGCGCGGCGGCGGGATGGAGGATGTGATCTTTGCCGGTGCCGCCACACGCCCTGCGCGGCACTTTGCCGAAGTGGCGCTGGTGATCGACAATCAGGACCGCCTCGCCCCGTCCGGCTTCAACGAGGCCGACCAGATCGAGATCATCCGCCGCATCACCCGCGATGCAGGCTCGGCCTACAAGGCCAATGCGAAAGATGTCCGCGCCCGCGATGTGCAGATGCTGTTCGCCGATGCCTCGACGGGGTCGCATTCTCCGGCGCTGGTCCGGCAGGGACAGATATCCGAACTGATCAATGCCAAGCCGAAAGCGCGGCGGCGTGTGCTGGAAGAGGCGGCGGGGATTTCCGGTCTTTATGCGCGGCGTCACGAGGCCGAGTTGAAGCTGCAAGGGGCCGAGCAGAACCTGACCCGCGTGGATGATGTGCTGGAAGCACTGGCACAGCAGCTTTCCACCCTGACCCGTCAGGCCAAACAGGCGGCGCGCTATCGGGAAATCGGCGAGGAATTGCGGCGGGCCGAAGGGATGCTGCTTTACCGCCGTTGGCGCGAAGCCGAACTTGCGCGGGCCGAGGCGGAAACGGCGCTGCGTGAACGCCTGCTTGCCGCATCGCAGGCCGAAGCCGCCGCCCGTGCCGCCGCCAAGGCGCGGGAAGGGCGCGAGGATGCACTGCCCGCCAAGCGCGAGGAAGAGGCGATTGCCAGCGCCGTGTTGCAGCGCCTGACCGTGCAGCGCGATGCGCTGGGCGATCAGGAAGCCCGCGCCCGCCAGATGATCGAAACCCTGCGGGGCCGGATCGACCAGCTTTCCCGCGACATGGAGCGCGAGGCGGGGCTGAACCGCGATGCGGGCGAAACCATCGGGCGGCTGGAATGGGAGATCGAGCAGCTTGCCCGCGCCCATGACGGGCACGAGGAGCGCTTGGCCGAAGCCGCCGAAATCGCGCGCGAGGCGGGGGCCTTGCTGTCCGACCGCGAAACGCTGCTCGCACAGGCGACCGAGGACAGCGCCCGCCTTGCCGCCCGCCACCAGTCGGCGCAGCGGATGCTGGCCGATACCCGATCCACCCTCGACCGCGCCGAGGGGCAGGCGGGGGCGGCACGCGAGGCGGTGGAAAGCGCCACCGAAGCCCTTGCCGAAGCCGCCGAGGCCTATGACACGGCGACCGAAGCGCAAGAGGCCGCCGCCGCTTTGGCCGAACGCGCCGAGGAGACGCTGGCCGAGGCCGAAGTCGCCCGCGCCGATACCCAAGGGCGCGAGGCCGAGGCCCGCGCCGCCCGTTCGTCAGCCGAAGGCGAGGCGAACGCCCTGCGGGCCGAGGTTGCGGCCCTTGCGCGGCTGGTCGAACGCGAAGCGGCGGCGGGGTCGCAACTGCTTGACCGTCTGACGGTGACGCCGGGTTACGAAAAGGCGCTGGGGGCCGCGCTGGCCGATGACCTGCGCGCGCCCGAGGTGGGGGCCGCCGCCCGTTCGGGCTGGGCCGTGCTTGACGCCTATGCCCAACCCCAACCCCTGCCCGCAGGTGCAGGCCCGCTGGGCGAGCATGTGAAAGCCCCCGCCGTTCTGGCCCGCCGTCTGTCGCAGATCGGCCTTGTCAGCCGCGAACAGGGTTTCGCGCTGCAAGCGGCGCTGCAACCCGGACAGCGCCTTGTCAGCCTCGAGGGGGATCTTTGGCGCTGGGACGGGTTCCGTGCGGGGGCCGAGGATGCGCCGTCCGCCGCCGCACTTCGTTTGCAGCAGTTGAACCGTCTGGTGCAGCTAAAGCGCGATCTCGAAGAGGTCGCAGCCAAGGCCGAAGGCGCGCGTCTGGCGCATGAGGCGTTGCAGGCCCGCCTGACCGACCTTGCCCGTGCCGACCAGATGGCCCGCGATGCCCGCCGCGCCGCAGACCAGCGCGTGACCGAAGCCAACCGCGCCGCCGCACGGTCCGAAGCCGACCGCTCCATCGCGGCTGGCAAGCTCGAAGCCGCCCGCCTTGCCGTGTCGCGCTATGACGATGAGGCGATGGAAGCGCGGCAGCGCCTGCGCGAGGCCGAGGCGCAGATTGCCGACCTGCCCGACCTCGACGCCGCCCGCAACGCGGTGGAAGCCGCCCGCGTGGCGGTCGAGGCGGCGCGGCTTGCCATGCTGACGCGCCGCTCGGCGCATGATGAACTGCGCCGCGAGGGCGAAGCGCGGGTCCGCCGCCGTCAGGAAGCGGTCAAGGAACTCTCGGGCTGGAAGCACCGTCTGGAAACTGCCGAGCGGCGGATTGCCGAACTCGCCGAGCGCAAGGCGGAAACCGAAGAGGAACTGGCCGAAGCCAGCGCCGCCCCCGAGGAAATCGCCATCAAGCGCGAGGAACTCGCCGAAGCCATCGACGCCGCCGAAGCCCGCCGCCGCACCGCCGCCGATGCGCTGGCCGAGGCCGAGGGCGCGTTGCGTGCCGCTCAGGATGCCGAACGCGATGCCGAACGCGCGGCGGGCGAAGCCCGCGAAGCCCGCGCCCGGTCCGAGGCCCGCGCCGATGCCGCCCGCGAAACCGTGGCCTATGCCGCCGAACGCATCGCCGAGGAAACCGAGGCCACGCCGGAACAGCTTCTCGACACGCTGAAAACCGACCCTGAAAAGATGCCCGATGCCGAAACGCTGGACGCGGATGTGAACCGCCTCAAGCGCCAGCGCGAGGCTTTGGGGGCGGTGAACCTGCGCGCCGAAGAGGATGCGAAGGCGGTGTCCGAAGAATATGACACCCTCGCCGGTGAAAAGAACGATCTGGAAGAGGCGATCAAGAAACTGCGTGCCGGTATCGCGGGGCTGAACCGCGAAGGGCGCGAGCGTCTCTTGACTGCCTTTGAACAGGTGAACGCCAATTTCTCGACCCTCTTCACCCATCTTTTCGGCGGGGGCGAGGCGCGGCTGGTGCTGGTCGAATCCGACGACCCGCTGGAAGCGGGCCTAGAAATCATGTGCCAGCCGCCGGGCAAGAAGCTGGCCACCCTCTCGCTCCTGTCGGGTGGCGAACAGACGCTGACCGCGCTTGCGCTGATCTTCGGCGTCTTCCTTGCCAACCCCGCGCCGATCTGCGTGTTGGACGAGGTGGACGCGCCCTTGGACGATGCCAACGTGACGCGCTTCTGCGACATGCTGGACGAAATGACCCGCCGCACCGACACGCGCTTTCTGGTCATCACCCACCACGCCGTGACGATGGCGCGGATGGACCGGCTGTTCGGCGTGACGATGCAGGAGCAGGGGGTCAGCCAGCTCGTCTCCGTCGACCTCAAGAAAGCCGAGGCGCTGGTCGCGTGACGCCGGACGAGATCGCCTTTGCCCTGCGCACCGCAGGTTTCGTCGGCGTCGAAGCCGAGGGGGCCGTGGTCTTTGCCCGTGGTGACGGCCCCGCAGCGCCCGAATTCACCGCCGAGCGCGGGGCAGGGGGCGTCACCCTGACGCTGCGCTTCGATGTGCGCGCGCCCGAGGCGGCGCTTGCCGATTGGCGCATCTCGCAAAAGGGGCGGCTGGAGATCGTCAGGGGCGAAACCCACCTGAGCCTGACGCTGGCCGAAGCCGACCTTGCCGCCGCCCTGCCCCGATGGCGCAGGCTGATGCAGGCGGCGGCGAAGCAGGCGGTCGCATGGCGGCGGGGGCAAAAGCCCCTGCACGGGATGTAGGCCGCATGGTGCGCTGCAAGAGCGCACCCTACGCACTGCGCGGCATTCGGGATGTAGGGTGCGCTCTTGCAGCGCACCTGTGCCGGACGGGGGAAGGTGCGCCGCAAGAGCGCACCCTGCGCGTCAAAGCTTCTTCAGCACATCGCCCAAGCGGACCACGCCATCCTGTTCGATGGAACACAGAATCCCGCGCAGCCGCAATTCGGGATGGCCGGGGGCGGTGATCCAGTCCTTCGCCTCGACCCCGTAGCGGACCTTCCACTTCACGCAGGCCTCGTTGAACAGGCTGCTCACCTTCAACACCGCCGTCCCGCAGGACAGGAGCGTCCCTTCGGGCATGTTGGCGGTCGAAGTGTCGAGGTCGGCGATGATCGTATCGCCCGGATGCGGTTCGGCATCGCCTTCGCGCCAGACCAGATCGAGCACGCGCTTGGGAAGGATCGAAACCTGAATCCGCGGATCGCCCGTGCCGTCCTCAAGCTTCAGCCAGGGCGCCTTGGCCCAGCGTTCGCCGGGGATGCCTCCCGCTTTCGTCAGCGTCACGCTGTCGGGAAACTGGCGCTGTCCGTAATCGGGGCGGAAGCAGAGTTGCAGCACGGGGGCTGCATCCTTTGGCGCGGCCAGCACATGGGGCAGGGCGGCCATCAGTTCGGCGTTGGTTTTCACAATCTCTCCAAAAGCTCGGCGGTCGGCCATGCGTCAGCCGGAAGCCCCAGCCGCGCCTGTTCCTTTTGCACCGCAATGCGCGTCGATGCACCAAGGATTCCGTCGATTTCGCCGACATCATGGCCAAGGGCGGCCAGTTTCTTCTGCAAGGCCTTCATCGCATCGGCAGGCAGCGCGGGGTCGGGGTTTCCGGCGCGGTAGGGTTCCGCCCCCATCAGGCGCGTGGCGAAATAGGCGGCGGTCGTCACATAGACGAAGCTTTTGTTCCAGTTGAACAAAACCGAATAGTTGGGATAGGCGAGGAAGGCCGGACCCTTGCGCCCCTGCGGCAGCAGGATCGACGCGGGCAAGCCGCTGGCAATGACGCCGCTGCGCACCTGCACCCCCATCGCCGCCCATTGTTCGGCCGAAAGCTGGGTATCGAGTCCGGTCAGATCCCAGTCGAAACTGTCGGGCAGGATCACCTCTTGCAACCACGGCTCGCCCGCGCGCCAGCCGTGGCTTTGCAAGAGCCGCGCACCCGACAGGATCGCATCGGCGGGGCTGGTCTTCAGCGTCACCAACCCGTCGCCATCGCCATCCACGCCAAGGCGCAGGATATCGCCCGGCAGCATCTGGACCATCCCGATCTCGCCCGCCCAAGCGCCCGTGGTATCAAGGTCGAATTCGCCCAAGCCATGCATCCGGATCGCGGCCAGCACCTGCGGCTGGAACAGGTCGGGGCGGCGGCAATCATGCGCCAGCGTCACGAGTGCGTTGCGCGTGTTGAAATCGCCCTGCACCGCGCCGAAATCCGTCTCGAAAGCCCAAAAGGCCAGAAGTATGCCGCGCGATACGCCGAACTCCTGCTCGGCGCGCTGGAAGATGGCGTCGTATTTCCTGGCATTGGCCAGGCCGCGGCTCTGGCGGTCCTTGGAAATCAGGCTCTGGCTGAATTCGAGAAAGCTCTTGCGGAACACGCCCTGCGCACGGTCGGCCTTGAGCACGCGCTTGTCGATGGCGGCCCCTGCGAAGAAAGCGTCCACCGTCGCGGGGGTTTCCCCCGCCGCCACGGCTTCGGCCTTCATCGCCTGCACCCAAGCGCCGAAATCGCCGCCGCAGGGCGCGGCAAGGGCGGGACTGGCGGTGGCCGTCAAAAGGGCAAGGGTCAGGGCGCGCATCATACCTCGCATCATCGGTTACGGGGGGTAAGGGTATGCGCCCCGGTGGCAAGGGGCAACCGCAGGTGGATCAGAAAATGGCGATCAGCAGCGTGAGGGCGAGCATCCCCCCCCAGGCCCGCCACAGCGCCGCACAGGCCGCGTCGATGTCATCCGGCCCCGCGTCACGCCGCCCTTCGGCCCAGACCCAAGGGAAGTCGCGCATCTCGCCGTGATAAGAGCGCGGACCCGACAGGGCCACGCCCAGCACGGGGGCCATCGCCGCCTCGGGCCATCCGGCGTTGGGCGAGCGGTGCAGGGGCGCATCGCGCAGGATCGGGCGCGGATCAAGCCAGCCGTGGGTCACGGCGATCAAGAGCGCGGTCAGGCGGGCAGGGATCAGGTTCAGCAGGTCGTCGAAGCGCGCCGCAGCCCAGCCGAACTGCTCATAGCGCGGGGTGCGGTGGCCGATCATCGAATCCGCCGTATTGGTGATCTTGTACAGCATCAGTGCGGGCAAGCCGCCGATCAGGAACCAGAAGGTGGGGGCGATCACCCCGTCCGACAGGTTTTCCGCCGCACTCTCGATTGCCGCCCGCGATACGCCCGCCTCGTCCAGCGCCGCGACATCGCGGCCCACGATCATCGCAACCGCCCGCCGCCCGCCCTGAAGCGACAGGCGCAGCGCATCGCCCACGGCCTGCACATGCTGCACCAGCGACTTCTGCGCCAACAGGATTGCGGCGGCGATGATTTCGACCACCCCGCCATCGGGCAGGGCGTGGATCAGCCAGCCCAGACCCATCGCGCCAAGGCCAAGCCCCGCCATCGCCACCACGCCGCGCAGGCGCCGCTGTTCGCCCCTGTTCAACCGCCCCTCGGCCCAAGCCACGGCGCGGCCCATCAGCACGGCGGGATGCGGGAAACGGTCCCACAGCCATTTCGGTTCGCCCAATGCCGCGTCGAGCAGCAGCGCGGGGATCAGCAATCCGGCACTCATAACGCCCCCCTCAACCTGTCCCATCCCGCGCCATCGGGCAGGCCAAGGCGCAGCCAGCGCGTGGAATAGGGAAAGATACGCCCGAGGATGCGATGCCTTGCAAGCCGCTCCTGCCATGCCGCAGCGTCACCCACATCGTAAAGCCGGAAAAGCGTGGTGCCGCCCACGACCACCGCCCCCGCGCCCGTCATCATCGCATCGAGCCGCGCCGCATCCGCCGCCAGTCGCGCCCGCGTCTCGGTGGCCCAAGCCTCGTCCCGCAGCGCCTGCGCCCCCGTCCGCAGCGCGGGGCCAGACACGGCCCAAGGGCCGATCATCGGCTCCAGTTTCGCGATCAGCGCGGGGTCGCCGATGGCAAAGCCAAGCCGCATCCCCGCCAGCCCCCAGAACTTGCCAAAGGATTTCAGCACGATCACCCCCGCCCGTTCGGCCAGCGCGATCTGGCTTGCCTCGGGCATCACGTCGCAGAAGCTTTCGTCGATCACGCAGAACGCGACATCGGGCGCGGGTTGCAGCCGTCCGTCGGGGTTGTTCGGATGCACGACGACCGCCGCCTCTCCGCCCGCTTCGCCCACCTGCCAGCCGCAGGCGGCAAAGGCGCGGGCGTGTTCGTTATAGGTCGGCCCCGCAATCGCCACCCGCCCCGCAGGGCGCAACGCGGGAAGCCGCGCGATCAGCGCCGAAGCCCCCGGTGCCGCCAAGACCGCCGCCCCCGCAGGCACCCGCCAGAACGCCCGCGCCGCCGCTTCGAGCGCGGCAAAGGCCGCACGGTCGGGCAGGGCGGTCCAGACATCGCCGCCGAAGGCTTGCACCGGATAGGGGCGCGGGTTGATCCCCGTGGACAGGTCGAGCCAGTCGCCGCGCGCACCGCCCCAGCGGTCCACCGCCGCGTCGATCCCGCCGCCATGATCGACCCCTGCCATGATTCGCAGCCCCTTTGCCTGTTCGGGGCCAGAAACCCCATCCCTTTCGCCCTGTCTACCGTCCCGCCTTTGGCGAAGCCTGCCGGAACCCGCCCTCTTGCCGTGGAGTTGCGGCTTTTGCGTCACGCAAGGTTAACTTTTCTGACCTAACCTGCCGTTGTCATGTTCAACGCTACGTCTTGTGAAACGCTGCGTCTGAGGGATGGAGACCGACATGCTGGAACACTTGCCGCCCGAAGTGCGCGAGGGACTCGAAGCCGCCCGCAAGGCCGATCTGCGCCGCAAGTCGCGGCTGCGGATGCAGGTGAACGGGGCGGCCTTTCCCGTCCTGCGGCTGTGGGAGGATGGCATGGCGCTTGACGCCACGCTCACCCCGCATCTGCGCGGGTTGGTGGATATCTACGACGGGGCGCGGCACATCTTCCAATGCCTGATCGTCGCCTCGTCGCACGAAGGGGGCGAATTGATCTGCGATTTCAAACGCTCGACCGCCGTGATCGACCGCCCCGCGCTCGACTACTGGCATGACGAGAACGCGCCCGTGGGCTATCTGCCGAAGGCCTAAGTCCGTGACAGGAATGAACGGGGGAAGAACCCCGCCCCGCCTATTGCAGATCGGCAAAGGCCCGCTGCATCCGCGCCACCGCCTCGGCCACATTCGCCCGCGGCGTGCCAAGGTTGAAGCGCAGGAAATGCTCGCCCCCCTTGCCAAAGACCTGCCCGTGGTTGGTGGCGATCTTCGCGTCCTTTTCGACCCGTGCGATGAATTCCGCAGGCGCCATCCCCGTGCCGGAAAAATCCAGCCACGACAGGTAGGTCGCCTCGAGCGGCATGGATTTCAGCCCCGGAATCGCAGCCATCCCCGCATCGAAGAGCTTGCGGTTGCCGTCGAGATAGGTCGTCAGTGCATCGACCCATTCCGCCCCTTCGGGCGAATAGGCGGCGGTCGCCATGTGCATCCCGAAGGAATTGCCCGAAATGCCGAAGGCCATGATCTTGGCCGCGAACTTCGCCCGCAGCTTTTCATCCGCGATGATGACATTGCCGGTATGGCTGCCCGCGATGTTGAAGGTCTTGGTCGTGGCGGTCATCATCACCAGACGGTCGGCGATCCCGGGGGCCGCCAGCGTCATGGGCAGGTGCTTCTGGCCGGGGAAGGTCAGGTCGTGGTGGATTTCGTCCGACACCAGCACCAGATCGTGCCGCTTGCAGAAATCCGCAACCCCGCGCAATTCCGCCGCCGTCCAGACCCGCCCGCCCGGATTGTGCGGCGAGCAGAGGATGAACATGGTTTCGCGCCCCGTCATCTGCGCGTCCCATGCGGCGAAATCCATCTCGTAACGGCCGTCGGTGTTCGTCAGCGCGCATTCCACCACCACGCGCCCCGCCGCTTTGATGGTGCGGGCAAAGGCGTGGTAGACCGGCGTGGTCAGAACCACCCCGTCTCCCGGTTGGGTAAAGGCTTCAAGGCAAAGGCCCGTGCCGTTGACCAGTCCGTGGGTGGTGAAGATCCAGTCTTTCTCGACGCTCCAGCCGTGGCGGGTCTTCATCCACCACAGGATCGCGTCCTTGTAGGCCGTGTCGTCGCCGAAGTAGCCGTAGATGCCGTGGCTGGCCATCGCTTCGACCGCGCGTTGCACGCAATGGGGCGGGCGGAAATCCATATCCGCGACCCACATCGCCAGCCCGTCCTTGGCCGGAACCCCATACATCGCCTCCATCATGTCCCATTTCACCGAATGGGTGCCGAAGCGGTCGATCGGTTGGTCGAAGTCGTGGCTCATGCTAGCGTCTCTTTGGCAAAGGCGTCCCGGTGTCTCGGGATTTTTTAGGCGAGGCGGTCGCATTTTCCAAGAAGGAGAATTGTATCGGGACAATTTTCCAACCTTAATTTCATGATTGGAAATTTATTCCAACTATATGCAATATATCGGGACTATATCCCGCTCGCCCCGCCCCATTGCGCCATGCCGCCGATTTCCTTAAATCAGAACCATGATCCGCCCCATCCTGATCCATCCCGACCCGCGCCTCAAGAAGATCTGCGACCCCGTCACCGGCATATCGGCCGAGATGGGCAAGCTGGCCGAAGATATGCTGGAAACCATGTATGACGCCCCCGGCATCGGCCTTGCCGCGCCGCAGATCGGCGTGACCAAACGGCTCATCGTGCTTGATTGCGTCAAGACCGAAGGCGAAGCGCCGCGCCCGCTTGTGATGTTCAACCCCGAAATCACATGGGCCTCGGAAGAGCTTTCGACCTATGACGAAGGCTGCCTTTCCATCCCCGACCAATATGCCGAGGTGGATCGCCCCGCCGAGGTGCGCGTGCGCTGGATCGGACTCGATGGCAAGGGATATGAAGAGCAATTCGCCGGTCTCTGGGCAACCTGCGTGCAGCACGAGATCGACCATCTGAACGGCAAGCTCTTCATTGATTACCTCGGCCCGCTCAAGCGGCAGATGATCACCCGCAAGATGGAAAAGCTGAAGCGCGAACGGGCGCGGCAGCACTGATGGCGGTGCTTCCCATCCTGCGCTGGCCCGACCCGCGCCTTGCCACGCCCTGCGCCCCAGCCAAAGCCGATGACGCGACCCGCGCCTTGGCGGCCGACATGCTCGATACGATGTATGCCGCGTCTGGTCGCGGGCTTGCCGCGCCGCAGGTGGGGGTTCTGACACGGCTTTTCGTCATGGATGCCACGTGGAAACAGGGACCGCGCAGCCCGCGCGTCTTCCTCAACCCCGAAATCCTGTCCCATTCCGTTGCCACCGCCACGGGGCCGGAAGGGTGCCTTTCGATCCCCGGCGTTTTGGCCGATGTGACCCGCCCCGAAACCATCCGCCTGCGCTGGGCCGACCTGTCGGGTGCCGTGCATGAGGAGACGCTGGACGGTTTCGCCGCCATCTGCGCCCAGCACGAGATCGACCATCTCGACGGGATCGTGACCTTTGACCGCCTGTCCCCCGACCTGCGCGCCGCCTTGCAGGCCGCCTATGCGGATGCCGCCGAATGACCGTGCGCCCCTGCCTGCCCTGGCCGCACCCCGTGCTGAAATCCCCCGCCGCAACGGTCGATGCGATCACCCCCGAAATCCGCGCCATCTGGGCCGATATGGTCGATACGATGGACGCCATGCCCGGCTACGGCCTTGCCGCCGTGCAGATCGGCGTGCCGCTGCGCCTTGCCGTGGTGGATTGCTCGACCGAACGCGGCCAAGCCATCCTGATGGCGAACCCCGAGGTGCTGCATGCTTCCGGCCAGTTCCGCGAGCATGACGAGGCGTCCCCCAACCTTCCCGGCGTTTCGGCGGTCATCAGCCGCCCCCGCGCCGTGACCGTGCGGTTCCTGAATGCCGAAGGGCAGATGGAGGACCGCGATTTCGTCCACCTCTGGGCGACCAGCGTGCAGCACCAGATCGACCATCTGGCGGGCAAGATGTTCTTCGACCACCTCTCGCCGCTGAAGCGCAAGATGCTGATCGCCAAGTCGGAAAAATGGCGGAAGCGCGGATGAAACTGGTGTTCATGGGCACGCCCGATTTCTCGGTCCCTGTCCTCGATGCGCTGGCGGCGCGGCATGACATCGTTGCCGTCTACACCCAGCCCCCGCGCCCCGCTGGCCGTGGCAAGGAACTGCGCCCCACCCCCGTCCATGCACGGGCCGAAGCCTTGGGCTTGCCCGTCCGCCATCCCGTCAGCCTGAAAACGCCCGAGGCGCTGGCGGACTTCGCCGCCCTTGGCGCGGATGCGGCGGTGGTCGTGGCCTATGGTTTGATCCTGCCGCAAGCCGTGCTCGATGCGCCCAAGCGCGGCTGCCTGAACATCCACGCCTCGCTTCTGCCGCGCTGGCGCGGGGCGGCGCCGATCCACCGCGCCATCATGGCAGGGGACGCCGAAACCGGCATCTGCATCATGCAGATGGAAGCGGGGCTTGATACCGGCCCCGTCCTGCTGCGCCGCGCCACCCCCATCGGGGCCGAGGAAACCACCGCCCAGCTTCACGACCGCCTTTCCGACATGGGCGCGCAGATGATCGTCGAAGCGCTCGACCGCCTCGACACGCTCACCCCCGAACCGCAGCCCGCCGAAGGCGTCACCTATGCCGCCAAGATCGACAAGGCCGAAGCGCGGATCGACTGGACCCGCCCTGCGGTCGAGGTCGATCGCCTGATCCGCGGCCTGTCGCCCTTTCCCGGCGCGTGGTGCATGATCGGGACGGAACGGGTCAAACTCCTCCGCTCGCGCCTTGCCAGCGGAAGCGGCGCGGCGGGGCAGGTGCTGCACGGTCTGACCATCGCGTGCGGCGAAGGCGCAGTCGAGGTGACGTTGGCGCAACGCGAAGGCAAGCGCCCGATGGACCCCGCCGAATTCCTGCGCGGCGTGACCCTGCCCGAGCGCCTAACCTAACTGCTTCGCCGCATCCTTCAGCCGGAACCCCTTGCCCCCTGCGGCCCGCCAGAGCATCTGCCCCTGCCACGCCGCGAACAGCATCGCCGCCGCTTCGGCATCGCGCAACCGCGTGGCAAGTGCGGCCTCCACCACCCTGCGCCATGCCTCGGCCCGTTGCCGCAAGGCAGGGTCGCGCATGTCGATGGCAAGCAGCGTCAGATCTCCCGCCTCCGCCTCGCCGCCCAAGGCCTTGAGCAGCCCATGCGCGCTGTCGGTCGCCGCGATGGCCTTTGCCGTCTCGCCCTCCAACGCATCCCATGCCGCCAGCATGGCGGCGCGGACCATCCCTTCACGACTGCCGTAACGCTGCACCAGACTGGCCTGCGCCAGCCCCGTCGCCCGCGCGACCGAGGCGAAGGACACAGCCTTCTCTCCCCCCGCCAGCAGGTGGCGCAGGGCGTCGAAGACGGTCTCGTCGGACAGCGAGCGGGGACGGGGCATGGTTTACCTGAACGAATGTTCGTTTATAATATAGCGACACACGGAAAGGGCAAGCCGATGGCACAGATTCGCGGCATGATGGCCGCCACGCTCGACGGATTCGTCGCCGATGTAAGGGGCGGGGTCGGCTTTGTGGATGATTTTCAGGATGTCGATTGGGGCTGGCCCGATTTCATCGCGCAGATCGGCACGGTTGTCATGGGACGCCGGACCTATGAGCATATCTGGCACCTCACGCCCGACTGGCCCTATCCCGATTGCACGGGCATCGTTCTGGGCCAGCTTGCCGACCCCCTGCGCGGCGGCTGCACCGTCTGGCGCGGCGACCTCGACAGCCTGATCGCCCATCTGCGCGGGCTTGGGGGCAAGGATGTCTGGGTCGTCGGCGGCCCCGCCCTGCAAGCGCAATTCATCGCCAAAGGCGCGCTTGACCGGTTGGAGCTTTGCCTCGTCCCCCGCCTGATCGGCAGCGGCATCCGGCTTTTCCCCGATGGTCCCGAACCGCCCGCGCAACCCGTGTTTCACGCAAGCCGCAGCCTGCCCAAGGGCATGGTCCTGCTGGATTACCGCTTCGGTGCCCGCGGCGGGCGCGAGTGATAGACGGGCAGACGCCATCCCAGCGCCAGCGACCCCGCCCGCAGGACAAAGACCACCGCCGCGCAGGCCGTCAACGCAACCCAGCCGCCCATCCCCGCCGCCCCCAGCACCACGGCGACCAAGGCCCCCGCAAAGGCGCAGGTGACGTAAAGCTCGCCCTGCTTCAGCACCAGCGGCACCTCGTTGCAGACCACATCGCGCATCAACCCGCCCATGCAGCCCGTGATCATCCCCATCACCAGCACGACGGGCCAGCCCATCCCTTCGGCCAGTGCGACGCCGACTCCGGCGGGCACGGCAATCGCCAAGGCGGCGGCGTCCAGCCATTCCAGCGCCCGATACCGGCTTTCCAGACGATGCGCGGTCAGGAACACCAGCACCGCCGCCACCCCCGCCACCAGCAGCAGCACCGGATCGCCGACCCAAAGCGGCACGCGGTCAAGGATCACGTCCCGCACCGTCCCGCCGCCCACCGCCGTCAGGCTGGCGATGAAGATGAACCCCACGATATCAAGCTGCGAGCGGGACGCCGCCAAGGCCCCCGTCAGCGCAAAGACCGCAACGGCGGCATAGTCGAGCAGCACCGCCCCCGTCACGCCTTCACCTTGAACGGGGCCATCCCCGCCCGTGCCAGTGCATCGGCGCGTTCATTCTCGGCATGGCCCGCATGGCCCTTGATCCAGCGCCAGACCACCTTGTGCCGCGCCTGCGCCTGATCCAGCCGCTGCCACAGGTCCGCATTCTTCACGGGGTCTTTCCCCGCCGTGCGCCAGCCGTTGCGCTTCCAGCCGTGGATCCATTCGGTCACGCCGTTCTTCACATAGGCGCTGTCCGTCACCACCGTAATCTCGGACGGCCGCGCCAGCGCCTCCAGCGCCGAAATCGCGGCGAGCAGCTCCATGCGGTTGTTGGTGGTCATCATCTCGCCGCCCGACAGCTCGCGCTCTTTGACGACCTCGGCCCCCTCGCGCGCCAGCATCAGCACGCCCCAGCCTCCGGGGCCGGGATTGCCGGAACAGGCACCGTCGGTATAGGCGAAAAGATCGGGCATGGCGGCTCCTTTTTCCCCCGTGTAAGCGGCCATCCCGCAGGGGTCAAACCCCCATTCACACTGGCCCAAATATCCTCGGGGGGTGAGGGGCGCAGCCCCGAGGGGGGCGGAAAGCCCCCCTGAATCTTCGCAGGAAATTCGGGCGCTACACCAGAACGACCAGCAGGCAGGCCACGACCACCGTGGTCAGAAGCACGCGCAGCTTCATCCACCAGACGGGTGCCAGCCCCTGCCGCGCGAAGCTGAGATCGAGCGCCAGCAGCGCCACGAATCCTGCCGCCAGCCAGATCACCGATTCCGCCGTGGTATCCGTCACCATGAAGAACGCCCAAAGCGCGGGGATCACCGACAGGGCGTAACCCACCGCCGCCTCGCGCCCCTCGGCCTTGGTCGCAAATCCCCAAAGCACGCCGGACATGAAGGACAGGATCACCGTGCCATAGGTGACAAGCACCACGGCCCCCACAAAGACGGGCGGCACCACCTGCATCGCGGCGGCGGAAAGCGCGGGCGACAGCGCGGTCGCGGCCCCCCAGACAAAGGGCAACAGGCCCGCAAGGCCCAAGGCAAGCGCGGAACGGGGGATCATCTCACACCGCCTCGCGCAGGATGCGGGGAACTTTGAATTCGACGTTTTCAACGGCAGTCTCGACCAGTTCGACCGTGGTGTCGAAACGGGCGCGGAAGGCGTCGACCACCTCGTTGACCAGCAGTTCGGGTGCCGAAGCCCCCGCCGTCACACCGACCGAGCGGATGCCTTCCAGCGCGCGCCAGTCGATATCCGTGGCCCGCTGCACAAGTTGCGCATAGGCACATCCCGCCGCCGACCCGACCTCGACCAGCCGCTTCGAGTTGGAGGAATTGGGCGCGCCGATCACCAGCAGCGCGTCGATCTTGCCCGCAATCGCCTTGACCGCCGCCTGACGGTTCGTTGTGGCGTAGCAGATGTCTTCCTTGTGCGGGCCGATGATCGCGGGGAACCGCGCCTGAAGCGCCGCGACGATCCCCGCCGTGTCATCCACCGACAGCGTGGTCTGGGTGATGAAGGCAAGCTTCGCCGGATCGCGCACCACCAGATGCGCCACATCCTCGGCGGTTTCGACCAGCAAGACCTCGCCCTCGGGCAGTTGCCCCATCGTCCCCACCGTCTCGGGGTGGCCCGCGTGGCCGATCATCACCATCTGCAAGCCGTTCTCGGAATGCCGCTGCGCCTCGTTATGCACCTTGGTCACAAGCGGGCAGGTCGCATCCACCGCGATCATCTCGCGCCGCGCCGCCTCGGCGGGAACCGATTTCGGCACGCCGTGGGCGGAAAAGATCACGGGGCGGTCTGTCGGGGCCTCGTCCAGTTCCTCGACGAACACGGCCCCCTTGGCGCGCAGATCGTCCACGACGAATTTGTTATGCACGATCTCGTGCCGCACATAGACCGGCGCGCCCCATTTTTGCAGCGCCATCTCGACGATCTTGATCGCACGGTCCACACCCGCGCAGAAACCGCGCGGCGCGGCAAGGTAAAGGGTCAGGGGCGGCAGGGTCATCACGGCCTCGGTCAGCGGGTTTGGAACACAGACCTAAGCCCAAAGCGCCTTCGGGTCCACAGGGCAGATGCGCGGCGGCACCCGCCGCCTCAGCCCGCGAAATCCTTCCAATAGGCGGCAAAGCGGCGCTTCGCTTCCGGCAGGGGAAAGGCCGCAGCGGGCAGGATGATCGTCCCGCTGCGGGCAGTCAGGAAGACGTGGCCTTCCGTCTCGACCACATCGCGCAAGGACTCGGCGCCCAGCACCAGCGGCTCGGGCCTGTCTGCCCGGGTTTCGGCCAGCCTGCGTGCCCAGACTTCCAGCCGCACCTCGACCGGCGCGGGAACCCGCGACAGGCTGCGCCGTGCCAGATCCCGGCGCTGCGCCAGGAACACGGCCCCCATCGGCAACAGCAGGATCGAAAGCGCGAGCGCATTGGAGTGCAGGCGCGAAAGCCAGTCGGGCAAATGCCCCGTCACCGTCGCCAAAAGGCTGATCCCCGCCAGCAGCGCCAGGCCGAGCGCCACGCGGTTCCGCTTGCGCACCGCCGGATCGCGGCGCTCCCACGCTCGTGCATCTGCGGCGGTCAGGCGATAGTGGAAAACGCTCTGCGGCGGCTGCGGCTGACGCATCGGTTCCGCCCCGGTTCTGTTCTGGACCGTCATGATCTCTGCTCATGCCGTTCCGGCCGGATCGGGACGGAACGGCATCTCTGACCGGATGCCAGGCCTTACTTGGCCTGGCTCTCCACTTCTTCCCGCTCGGGCGCACGCGGCTCGCGCGGAGGGCGACCGATCACGTCGCGCAGTTCGTCAAGTTCGATGAAGTTGTCGGCCTGCCGGCGAAGCTCGTCGGCGATCATCGGCGGCTGGCTGCGGATCGTGGAGACGACCGAAACCCGCACACCCTGACGTTGCAGGCTTTCGACCAGCGGGCGGAAATCGCCATCGCCCGAGAACAGCACGATGTGGTCGACACGCGGCGCAAGCTCCATCGCATCGACCGTCAGTTCGATGTCCATGTTGCCCTTCACCTTACGGCGGCCTTGGCTGTCGGTGTATTCCTTCGCCGGCTTCGTCACCATCGTGAAGCCGTTGTAATGCAGCCAATCCACCAGCGGACGGATGGGCGAGTATTCGTCATTCTCCAGCAGCGCCGTATAGTAGAAGGCGCGCAACAGCTTGCCACGGCGCATGAACTCCTGCCGCAGAAGCTTGTAGTCGATGTCGAAACCAAGCGCCTTGGCTGCTGCGTAGAGGTTGGATCCGTCTATGAACAGCGCGAGCCGTTCGTCCTTGTAAAACATCTTGCTTTCCCCTCAAAAAGCAGAAGCCCGAACGTGTTTGGCCCAAGCTGAAAAAAGTTTTGGACAAAATACTAAGTTCCCCGCCCCTAGCGTTAACAGCCTCGATGCAGGGCCGACAAGATAAGATATACGAAAGGTGATATGCCGTGCCATCTTCCGAAAATCAACTTTTGGTTGCTATAGGCGCAAATTTGCCAACGGGAGGTGACGCCCCTGCGCAAACGATACACCGCGCCGTTTCCGCCCTTGCGGGGCGCGGATTTCGCAACCTTCGGTTGAGCCGCCTCTTTTCCACACCGTGCTTTCCCGCCGGAGCGGGTCCCGATTATGTGAATGCGGCCTTTGCCGCGACGCCGCCCGATGGCCTCGGTGCCGACGAAATACTGGCGATACTGCACGAAACCGAACTTCTTTTCGGTCGCAAGAGAGAATCGCGCTGGGGTATGCGGACGCTCGACCTCGACCTGATCGCCTTGGGTGACGCCGTGCTGCCCGATGCGGCCACGCAGGCGCAGTGGCGCGGGCTGGACCCGGAAGCGCAGCGCCGCCTTGCGCCCGATCGTCTGATCCTTCCCCATCCGCGGCTTCAGGACCGCAGCTTCGTCCTTGTGCCGCTGGCCGATGTCGCGCCCGACTGGCGCCACCCCGTCCTCGGCCTGACCGTGCGCGAGATGCTCGCCGCCCGCCCCGTGGCAGAGCGGTCCGAGGTCGTGCCGCTAGGCGTTTGATTCACCGCTTGTCAAGGGCAAAGCCTGCCATTACATAGGCCGTTCCATGCCCCCCTTCCGAACTGGAGCAGCATATGGCCCGCGTGACGGTCGAAGATTGCGTTGATAAAGTGCCGAACCGCTTCGAACTGGTGATGCTCGCCGCACATCGTGCGCGTGAAATCCAGTCCGGCTCGCCGCTGACGATTGACCGCGACAACGACAAGAACCCCGTCGTCTCGCTGCGCGAGATTGCCGAGGAAACGCAGTCGGCAGATGTCCTGCGCGAGCGGATGATCGAAAGCTACCAGACCCAGATCGAGGTCGACGAGCCGGAGGACGACCAGATGGCGCTTCTGATGTCGGGCGAGATCGACCGCCCGATGCAGGACGACATGTCCGAAGAGAAAATCCTGCGCGCGCTGATGGAAGCGCAGGGCGACAACTGACAGGTCGGCCATTGGGCCGACCCCGCGCGGGGCGATGATGATCGACGTCGAAGACCTCATCGCCCTCGTTCGCAACTACAACCCGCGCACCAATGCCGATCTGATCCGCAGGGCCTATGCCTACGGTTTCAAGATGCATGACGGGCAGATGCGCAAATCGGGTGAACCCTATTTCACCCATCCCGTCGCCGTCGCCGCTATCCTCACCGAACAGCGGCTGGACGATGCGACCATCGTGACCGCCCTTCTGCACGACACGATCGAAGACACCCGCTCCACCTATTCCGAGGTGGCCGAGTTGTTCGGGACCGAGGTTGCCGAACTCGTCGACGGGGTGACGAAGCTGACGAACCTCCAGCTTTCCTCGGCGCAAAGCCAGCAGGCGGAAAACTTCCGCAAGCTCTTCATGGCGATGTCGAAAGACCTGCGCGTCATTCTGGTCAAGCTGGCCGACCGTCTGCACAACATGCGGACGATCAAGTCGATGAAGGCGGAAAAGCAGGCGCAAAAGGCCCGCGAGACGATGGAAATCTTCGCTCCGCTCGCAGGCCGGATGGGTATGCAATGGATGCGCGAGGAACTCGAAGACCTCGCCTTCCGCGTCCTGAACCCCGAAGCGCGCAATTCCATCATCCGCCGTTTCATCACCCTCCAGCGCGAAGCGGGCGATGTGGTCCACAAGATCACCGCCGACATCCGCATGGAGTTGGAAAAGGTCCAGATCGAGGCCGATGTCTATGGCCGCGCGAAAAAGCCCTATTCCATCTGGCGCAAGATGCAGGAGAAGGACCTCGCCTTCTCGCGCCTGTCCGACATTTACGGCTTCCGCGTCATCTGCGGCTCGGTCGCCGATTGTTACCGCATCCTCGGCGTGATCCACGGGCGGTGGCGCGCGGTGCCGGGGCGGTTCAAGGATTACATCAGCCAGCCCAAGAACAACGGCTACCGTTCGATCCATACCACCGTCTCGGGCCGCGATGGCAAGCGGGTCGAGGTGCAGATCCGCACCCGCGAGATGCACGAAGTCAACGAAGCGGGCGTCGCCGCGCATTGGTCCTATCGCGAAGGCGTGCGTGCGGTGAACCCCTTTGCCGTCGATCCCGCGAACTGGATCGCCACCCTGACCGAGCGTTTCGACGAGGGCGACCACGACGAATTCCTCGAACACGTGAAGATGGAGATGTACTCCGATCAGGTGTTCTGCTTCACGCCCAAAGGTGACGTGATCCAGCTGCCGCGCGGGGCGACGCCGCTGGATTATGCCTATGCGATCCATACTCGCATCGGGAACTCCTGCGTCTCGGCCAAGGTGGACGGCATCCGCGTGCCACTCTGGACGCGGCTCAAGAACGGCCAGTCGGTGGAAATCATCACCGCTGAAGGCCAGCGCCCGCAGGCAAGCTGGATCGACATCGTGACCACGGGCCGCGCCAAGGCCGCGATCCGCAAATCCCTGCGCGAAGAGGACCGTGGCCGTTTCGTCAAGCTGGGTCAGGAACTCGCCCGCGCCGCCTTTGAACATGTCGGCAAGAAATCCTCCGACAAGGCGCTGCGCACCGCAGCCAAGATGATGGGCCTTGCAGATGAGGTCGACCTTCTCGCCCGCCTCGGTTCGGCCGAGATCACAGCGCGGCGGGTGGTCGAGATGCTCTACCCCGAACTCGCCCGCAAACAGGCGGACGAGGTGGACGGAACCCGCCCCGTGGTTGGCCTGTCGGATGACCAGAGCTTCCGCCGCGCCCCCTGCTGCCAGCCGGTGCCGGGCGAGCGCATCGTCGGCATCACCTATCGCGGGCAGGGCGTGGTCGTGCACGCCATCGACTGCCCCGCGCTGGAAGAATTCGAAGAACAGCCCGGCCGCTGGGTGGACCTGCACTGGCACTCCGGAAGACACGCCGCCGTACATACCGTCAGCCTCGAAATCACGATTTCGAATGATGCGGGGGTGCTTGGCCGGATATGCACCTTGATCGGCGAGCAGAAGGCCAATATCTCGGACCTGAGGTTCACCGACCGCAAGCCGGACTATTACCGGCTCATCATCGACGTGGACCTCCGCGATGTGGAACATCTGCACATGGTCATGACCGCACTCGAGGCCGAGACCGACGTGGCCCAGATTTCCCGCCACCGCGATCTGACGCGCAAGCCCTGAGCCGGACAGGTTCGCGGCACATCGGGAGACGGGTTTTGGTTTTCAAGCGGCGCAACCCTCGCACCCTCTGGGGCTGGACGCGCGAAATGGTTTACCCCCAGGGCGGGTTCAAGCGCGCCACGCAATACGTGCTGCACCGCATGCGCCGCCTGCCCGACCAGCCGCACCGCATCGCACGCGGGGTGTTCGCGGGCAGCCTCGTCGGTTTCCTGCCGCTTCCCGGAATGCAGTTCATCGCGGCGTGGGCCGCGTCGCGTGCCGTCAACGGCAACCTTCTGGCCGCCCTGCTTGCCACCTTCAACACCAACCCGATCACCACGCCGTTCTTCGCCGTCTTCGCCATGTCACTCGGCCATTGGATCATGGGCATCCAGAAGCCGTTGACGGCGGGCTACATCGGCCATGCCTTCGGCAATGCGGGCGAGGATCTGTGGTTCAATTTCATGGCGATGTTCGGCCCCGAACACACCCGTTGGGACGGGCTGATCCAGTTCTGGCACGAAATCTACCTGCCCTATTTCATCGGCGCGCTGATTCCGGGCGTCGTGATCTCGGCCATCTTCTACTACCTGACCATCCCGCTCGTGCACGCCTATCAGAAAGCCCGCGCCGCCAAGGCGAAAGAGCGGCACGAACGCCGCAAAAGCCTGCGCGAGGCTTTGGCGCAAGCTGCGGCGAAGCTGAAGCGGGCAGGGGATGACGAAGCGCCCCCCGCGCCCTAATATCCAGCACGGATAACAAAGGAAGACCCGGATGAAACCCCTCGGACGACTGCGGCTTGGCGTGAACATCGACCACGTGGCGACGGTCCGCAACGCCCGCGGATCGGCTTGGCCCGATCCGCTGCGTGCCGCCCTTCTGGCCGAAGCGTCAGGGGCCGACGGCATCACCGCCCACCTGCGCGAAGACCGCCGCCACATCCGCGACGCCGATATCGAGGCGCTGCAAGCCGGCCTCGCCATCCCGCTCAACTTCGAATGCGCCGCGACCGACGAGATGAAGGCCATCGTGCTGCGGACCCGCCCGCACGCCGTCTGCCTTGTGCCCGAAAAGCGCGAGGAGCGGACGACCGAAGGCGGGCTTGACGTGGCGGGCGACAAGGCGCGGCTGACTGATTATGTCGGCGAACTTTCCGCCGCGGGCTGCCGCGTGTCGATGTTCATCGGCCACGATCCGCGCCAGATCGAAGCTTCGGCTGCCATCGGGGCCGCCGTCGTGGAACTGCATACGGGTCTTTATTCGGAACTCCACGCCGAAGAGCGTTTCGCCGAAGCAGAGGCCGAACTTGCGGGGCTGAAGAAGGGTGCCGCCCTTGCCCATTCGCTGGGGCTAGAGGTGCATGCAGGCCACGGGCTGACCTATGACAACGTAGCCCCCGTAGCTGCGATGCCCGAGGTGATGGAGCTGAACATCGGCCATTTCCTGATCGGCGAGGCGATCTATCGCGGGCTCGAGGATGCCATCGGTGAAATGCGCCGCCGCATGGACCTTGCACGCGAAGGGCTGTGAGCTTGGATTTTTCTGCGACACATCCGGCCAACGAATTTCCGCAGAAAATGCGTAATGCAAAATCGTCGCGGAAGATGTTTCGGGGGTGCGCATGATCCTCGGCATCGGGTCGGACCTTGCCAATATCGAACGGATCGAGGCGACGATCGCCCGCTTCGGCGACCGTTTCCTGACGCGTGTCTTCACCGAACGCGAACAGAAGAAAGCCGAAAGCCGCCCCCGCGCCGTAGCCGCGACCTATGCCAAGCGCTGGGCGGCCAAGGAGGCCTGCTCCAAGGCGCTCGGCACCGGACTGCGCATGGGGATTTCGTGGACGGACATGGCGGTGTCGAACCTCCGCTCCGGCCAGCCTGTGATGCATGTGACGGGCTGGGCCGCCGAACGGCTCGCCGCCATGACCCCCGCGGGACACGAGGCGGTGATCCATGTCACCCTGACCGACGACCACCCTTGGGCGCAGGCTTTTGTGGTGATCGAGGCACGCCCCGTCCTTGCGTCTACGCGCCCGTGATGGCGGCGAACTTGACTCCCGCGCGGCCCCCGCGCATGTAGCGCCGGATGCCGCGTGTCGGCGGGCAGCTTTGCAAGGTTGGACAAAGAATGGCGAAAAGCACGGCGAAGCACGACGGCGGGTTGATGGAGACGATCAAGACCGTCGTTTACGCGCTTCTGATCGCGGGCGTCTTCCGCACGCTGTTCTTCCAGCCCTTCTGGATTCCTTCGGGGTCGATGAAGGACACGCTGCTGATCGGAGACTTCCTCTTCGTCAACAAGATGGCCTACGGCTATTCCAACGTGTCCTGCCCCTTCTCGCTCTGCCCGATTTCGGGACGCATCCTTGGCGGCGAACCGCAGCGCGGCGATGTTGTCGTGTTCCGCCATCCCGTGAACGGCACCGATTTCATCAAGCGTCTGATCGGCCTTCCGGGCGATACGGTGCAGATGAAGGATGGCGTGCTTTTCCTCAACGGCGCCGAAGTGCCGCAAGAACCGGCGGGCACCTTCGAAGAGGTCTATGAAAAGCAGGGTCCGATGGGCAACCTGCCGCGCTGCGAGAATGGCCCCGTGGGCGAAGGCGGCATCTGCACCTCGTCGCGCTACCGCGAAACGCTGCCCGATGGCGTGGCCCACGATATCCTGAACATCGACGATGCCGGTTTTGCCGACAACACCGATGTCTTCACCGTGCCGCCGGGGCATTACTTCTTCATGGGCGACAACCGCGACAACTCTCAGGACAGCCGCTTCGGGCAGGCCGTGGGCGGCGTGGGCTTCGTTCCGGCGGAAAACCTCATCGGTCGCGCCGACCGCGTGATCTTCTCCTCGGCAGGGCGGTCGATGCTCTACTTCTGGACCTGGCGCGCCGACCGCTTCTTCAAGGCGATCGAGTGAGCAAGGCGGGCGTCAGACTTGCCGCGGACCTCGTGGCTTTTTCGGCGCGCATCGGGCACGACTTCCGCCGACCCGAACTGCTTGTGCGGGCGGTGACGCATTCCTCGTTCTCTTCGGCCACGCGGCCCTCGAACGAACGGTTCGAATTCTTGGGCGACCGCGTGCTCGGCCTGTCGATGGCGACCGCACTGTTCGAAGCCGATGCCCGTGCTGCCGAAGGCCAGCTCGCCCCGCGCTTCAACACCCTCGTCCGGCAGGAAACCTGCGCCGAGGTCGCGCGCGAGATCGGACTCGGCGAGGTGCTGAAACTCGGCCGCTCCGAAATGATGTCGGGCGGGCGCCGGAAAGAGGCGCTGCTTGGCGATGCGATGGAAGCGCTGATCGCGGCCGTCTATCTGGACGCGGGATTCGAAGCGGCACGCGACATGGTGTTGCGGCTTTGGGGCGACCGCGTCGGGGCCGCTGCGACCAATTCCCGCGATCCGAAATCCGCGCTTCAGGAATGGGCGCAGGCCCGCGGGCTGCCGCCGCCCGTCTATGCCGAAACGGGGCGCGACGGCCCCGACCACCAGCCTGTGTTCACCATCGAAGCACGCCTGACCAACGGCGAGACGGCCCAAGGCCGCGCCAATGGCAAACGTGCGGCAGAACAGGCCGCCGCACGCGCCTTGCTGGAACGACTCGAGCAGGACGGGGCCTAGGCCGCCGCCGCAGCAGCCGCACCCGTATCGCGCTGGCGCAGATCGGCCTGCCAGAAGCGCCGCCGCGCCGCAGCAGGCTCCATCCTGCGGAACGTCCCGTCGACATCGAGCGCAAGACCGGCCCGCACCATCTCGGCCGACAGGTCGCGCCCGCCCGGCAGATGGCAGACCGCCCGTGCGCTTCCGTCTTCCGCCGCCTGCACCTGCGCCCAGACCACTTCGCCCGCGCAAAGCCGGACGAGCGCGTAGCGCGCCTCGCGCCCGTAGGGCGCATCGAGTCGCGGCGCCTCGATGCCTGCAAGGCGAAGCATCACCCCGCCGATGACGAGGCAGTCCCCGCTCAACACGCGGGCCTGACCGCAGAGGACATCACCGGCTTTCAGGGCGGGGGGCTGAAGGGGAAGCGGGGTTTCGCCTTCGGTCGCAACGGCCGGAACGGCACTTGCGCAAAAGAGGCCGCTGAAAAGCGAACTCAGGATATTCATGATACACACACCACTGGTTACACAACGACCCGACGTTAACCCACCTTTCGTCGTGCTGCAAAGTCAGTAATTTGACACCCCATTCCCGCTTTGATGGTTTAAGGTGGCACCCTCGGCCCGTTTCCAGTAAGCGGGCGCAGAATTCGAGACGAGGAACGCAATGACGACCGACAAGCGCGCAGGCTTCGTCGCCCTGATCGGCGAGCCGAATGCCGGTAAATCGACCCTGCTGAACCGCATGGTCGGGGCCAAGGTCTCGATCGTGACGCATAAGGTGCAGACCACCCGCGCCCGCATCCGCGGCGTCTGCATGGCGGGCGATGCGCAGATCGTCTTCGTCGACACGCCCGGCCTGTTCCGCCCGCGCCGCAGGCTCGACCGTGCGATGGTCGCCGCCGCATGGGGCGGGGCGGCCGATGCCGACATCATCGTGCTCCTGATCGAAGCGCATCGTGGCCTGACCGAAGGCGGCAAGGCGATCATCGACAACCTCAAGGACAAGATCCCGCGCGGCACGCAGGTGGCGCTGGCGATCAACAAGATCGACAAGGTGAAAGCCGAGAACCTGCTGCGTCTGGCCGAAGAGCTGAACGGCGCCTTCCCCTTTGCCCGCACCTTCATGATCAGCGCCGAGCGTGGTTATGGCGTCGATGACCTGCGCGACTGGCTCGCTGCCGAACTGCCCAAGGGCGAATGGTTCTACCCCGAAGACCAGATCGCCGACCTGCCCATGCGCATGATCGCCGCCGAAATGACGCGCGAGAAACTGACCCTGCGCCTGCACGAGGAACTGCCCTACCAGCTCACCGTCGAGACGGAAAAGTGGGAAGACCGCAAGGACGGCTCGGTCCGCATCGATCAGGTGGTTTATGTGGCGCGGGACGGCCACAAGGGCATCATCCTCGGCTCGGGTGGCGAGACGATCAAGGCCATCGGCCAACAGGCGCGGGCCGAGATTTCGGCCTTCCTCGACCGCCCCGTGCATCTGTTCCTGCAAGTGAAGGTGCGCCCGAACTGGCTGGAAGAGAAAGAGCGCTATTCCGAGATGGGGCTGGAGTTCAAGGACGGCGATTGACCGCCGACCGGCGCCCCTCCGGCCAAGGCCGGGAGGGCTGTCTGCCCTCCCGGACCCTCCCGAGGATATTTGGGAAAAGAAGAAAGGCAGAAGTGGCGTGAGCGTCCGTCTGACCAGCGAGCTTTGGGTTTCGGCCTATCTGAACCGGCTGCGGCTGGCGGATATTCCCGTCTATGTGACCGCCAGGGGCGATGCCACGGCGGGGGCGGTGATCGTGAAATCGGCAACGCTCGACGGCACGGCGCGGGCCTTCCAACGCTCGGTCGATTTCGCCACGGGGGGGCGCGTCTGGGTCGTGCTGGCCGAGGGGGCCGAAGCCGAGGTGGACGCGCTTCTGGCCCGCCAGCGGGCGCGGGACCGTGACCTGTGGCTGATCGAGGTGGAGGACCGTCAGGGCCGCACCCTGCTGGAGGAAGAGGGGCTCTCCGACTGAGGCTTGCCTTCGCCGCGCCGCTCTGGATAGTCGGGGCATGGAATGGCGCGATGAAGGCTTGTTGCTCTCGGTAAGGCCGCATGGCGAATCTGCGGCCATCATCGAGGTGTTCACCCCCGCGCATGGCCGCCATGCCGGCGTGGTGCGCGGCGGCGGATCGCGCAAGATGGCCCCGACCCTGCAACCCGGAACGCAATTGCAGGTGACATGGCGCGCGCGACTCGAAGGGCATATCGGCGCCTTTACCGTGGAACCCGCCCGCAGCCGTGCGGGGCTGCTCTCCGACCACCTTGGCCTGTCGGGTCTGAACGCGCTTTGCGCAATGCTGCATGCAGCCTTGCCCGAACGGCAGGCGCATCCGGCGCTGTGGCGGGCCACCATGCCGCTTCTGGATGCGATGGAGCGGGGCGGCGACTGGCTGCCCGATTACCTGCGCTGGGAGGTGTTGCTGCTCGACGAGCTGGGCTTCGGGCTGGACCTGACGCGCTGCGCCGTGACGGGGGGGCGGGACGACCTTGCCTTCGTCAGCCCCAAGACGGGCCGCGCCGTCAGCCGTGCGGGGGCAGGGGACTGGGCCGCGCGGCTGCTGCCCCTGCCGCAGGTGCTGATGGGGCAGGGCGGCGGCAGCCGTGCCGAGATCGGGCAGGGATTGGCCATCACGGGGCATTTCCTGCTGCGCGAACTCCACAGCATGAACGGCCGCCCGCTGCCGGAAGCGCGGGCGCGTCTGCTGTCGCTGATTGCGCGGCCCTAGGCCGCCTTTTCCCTGACCCTCTGCCGCCACAGGGTAAAGATCCCCGCCGCCACGACCACCCCCGCGCCGATGGCGACATTGGTTCGCAGCCTTTCGCCAAAGACGAACAGCCCGATCCCGGAAGCCCAGACCAGTTGCAGATAGGCGAAAGGCTGGATCGCCGATGCCTCGGCAACGGCAAAGGCGCGGATCAGCAGCCAATGGCCAAGGCAGGCGGTGCAGCAGAGCGTTCCCATCCAAAGCCAGTCGGTCCCGACCATCGGCGTCCAGTAGAACATCCCGACCAGAGACATCGCCACGGCCCCGCCGATCCCCGTCCAGAAATAGCTGACCGAGGCGCTGTCCCGTCGCGCCACATAGCGCGTGAGCAGCCCGTAGACCGCGAACATCGACGCGGCGAGTAGCGGCACCAGCGCCCAGGGCGAAAAGACCGCGACGCCCGGCTGCAGGATGATCAGGATGCCCGCAAATCCGACGAGGATCGCGGTCCAGCGCCGCCAGCCGACCTTTTCCCCCAGCACGGGGCCGGACAGCGCCGCGACGAGCAGCGGGTAGCAGGTGAAGACGGCATGGCTTTCCACCAGCCCAAGATGGACGAAGCCCACGACCATCACGCAGACCTCCAGCGCAAGGATCGACCCGCGCAATGCCTGCAAGACGGGATATTTCGTATGCACGGCGGCGCGAATCCCCCCCGCCTGCCGCGAGGCGAGCGCCATGACGAAGGCGGCAAAGAACCAGAAGCGGACCATCACCACCATCTGCACGGGATAGGCCGTGGCGAGGTGGCGTGAAATCCCGTCCTGCGCGGCAAAGACCACGGTGGTCGCCAGCATCAGCCAGATGCCGAGCCGCGTGTTCTGGGTCGTCGCGTTGGGTGTCATGCCATCCGTCCGGTCGTCATATGGCGCTTGCGCCCGTGTCCGGCTGTCCGCGTGACGGCGAAACCCGCCGCCTCGAGCGCACGGCGCACATGGCCCGCCGCCGTGTAGGTGGCGAAACTGCCGCCTGTGGCGGTGTGGCGGGCAACCTCGGCCATCATCTCGGCTGACCAGAGTTCGGGGTTCTTCGCGGGCGAAAACCCGTCCAGAAACCACGCATCCGCCCGACCGTTCCACGCGGGCAGCGTCATCCGTGCGTCGCCCAAAAGGATTTCCGCCTCGACCCCCGCAAGCGACAGGCGCTTCACCCCTTGGGTCGCGGGAAGGTCCCATTGCGTCAGGAAGGGGCCGGCTACGGCATGGGCTTCGGGAAAGTGGCGCAGGGCGCGGTCGATGTCGGTGGCGGACAGGGGAAAGGCTTCGAAACTTGTATAGCGCAGCGTGCCACGCCGCCCCGTCCCCGCCCATGCGACCAACAGCGCCAGCAGGTTCAGCCCCGTCCCGAAGCCGAGTTCTGCCACATGGAACCCGTCAGCCAACCGTTCCGGCAGGTCGTTTCCCGCCAGAAACACATGGCGCGTCTCGGCCAGCCCGTCGGCGAGCGAGAAGTAGGGATCGTCGAAGCGGGTCGAGACAGGGATCACCCCGTCCTTCCAGTCAATGCCCGACCCGCTGCCCTGTTCGCCGCCGCCCATTTGCCCTAAACCTTGATCGGCGCGGACCATGGGCAAGGCGGGACGGAATGGCAAGGGTCGATCTGACGGTGATGGGGGCGGGCATCTTCGGCCTGTCCATCTCGTGGGAAGCGGCCTCTCGCGGGGCGCGGGTGCAGGTGATCGACCCGTTCGGCGCGGGGTCGGGGTCGTCGGGCGGGCTTGTCGGTGCGCTTGCCCCGCATGTGCCGGAGAATTGGAACCCCAAGAAGGCCTTCCAGCTTGAAAGCCTGCTGATGGCCGAAAGCTGGTGGCAGGGGGTGGAGGCTGCGGGGGGCCGGTCGTCGGGCTATCTGCGGTCGGGGCGGCTGCAACCCTTGGCCGATGAGGCCGCCGTGGCGCAGGCGCGGGCGCGGGGGGAACAGGCCGCAACGCTGTGGCAGGGGCGCGCGGTCTGGTCGGTCATCCCCGCAACAGGTGCGGCGTGGGAGCCGGTCTCGCCCTCGGGCCATCTGGTCCATGATACGCTGACCGCCCGCCTGTCACCGCGCATGGCGCTTGCCGCCCTCATCGCCGCGCTGCGCGAAAAGGGGGTTGCGGTTCTGGCCGAAGGCGTGGCCGAGGGGGTCGTGGTCTGGGCCACGGGGGCGGCGGGGCTGGAGCAGCTTTCGCGCCATTTCGGCCAGCCGGTCGGGGCAGGGGTCAAAGGGCAGGCGATTGCCCTGCGCCATGATGCAGACGCCTTGCCGCAGCTTTTCGCCGATGCGCTGCATGTCGTGCCCCATGCCGATGGCACGGTAGCAGTCGGCTCCACTTCGGAGAACCGCTGGACGCAGGACGGGTTTGACGATCAGGGCGAAGCCCTTCTCGCCCGCGCCGTTGCCGCGCTGCCCTGTCTTGCCGATGCGCCCGTCATCGCCCGCTGGGCCGGCATCCGCCCCCGCGCCAGAACCCGCGCCCCGATGCTGGGCCAATGGCCCGACCGCGAGGGGCATTTCATCGCCAACGGCGGCTTCAAGATCGGCTTCGGCATGGCACCCAAGGTCGCGGTCACGCTTGTGGACCTGATCCTGAACGGTCAGGACAGCATCCCCCAAGGCTTCCGCGTCACCGACAACCTTTAGGCCGCGCCCGATTTCGCAAGACGGGCAGACCAGCGGTCGAGCATCCGGAACAGCAGTGGGTTGCCAAGGATCGACAGCATCGCCCCCGCCACGACCAGATCCTTCGCTTCCGGCGGCACGATGCCAAGCGTCAGGCCCATCACGATCAGGATAAAGGAAAACTCGCCGATCTGCGCAAGCGAGGCCGCGATGGTCAGCCCAACCTCGCGCTCGTAGCCGAAGGCGCGGACGATGCCGTAAGCCGCCGCCGATTTGACCCCGACAATGATCGCCACGGTCGCCAGCAGCGCCAGCGGTTGTTCGACCAGCACGGCGGGATTGAACAGCATCCCCACCGACACGAAGAACAGCACCGCGAAAGCGTCGCGCAGCGGCAGCGTCTCGCGCGTGGCCTGCTGGCTGAGCGTCGATCCCGCCATGACCATTCCGGCAAAGAACGCGCCAAGCGCGAAGCTTACCCCGAACAGGGTTGACGACCCAAAGGCCACACCCAGCGCGATGGCAAGCACCGAAAGCCGGAACAACTCGCGGCTGCCGGTATGGGCCACGTAATGCAGGATGGCCGGAATGACCCTGCGCCCCACCACCAGCATCAGCGCGACAAAGGCGCCCACCTTGACGAAAGTGACCATCAGCGTCGCCGCCACCGGCCCGAAGCCCAGCGCCGCCACCTCGGCCGCCTGCCCTTCGACCGGCTGCTCCGCCCCGCCAAGCAAGCCCGCCAGCGGCGGGATCAGCACCAGTGCGATGACCATCACAAGGTCTTCGACGATCAGCCAGCCCACCGCGATCTTGCCGCGGTCGCTTTCCACCAGCCCGCGGTCCTGCAAGGCCCGCAGCAGCACGACGGTCGAGGCGACGGAAAGCGACAGCCCAAAGATCACCCCCGCGCCCAAGCCCCACCCCAGCGCCCATGACAGCAGCGCTCCGGCCCCCGTCGCCACGGCGATCTGCCCCACGGCACCCGGCACGGCGATGGTCTTGACGCTGAGAAGGTCGCGCACCGAAAAATGCAGGCCCACCCCGAACATCAAGAGGATCACCCCAAGCTCGGCCAGTTCGGTCGCCAGCTTCTGGTCGGCGACATAGCCCGGCGTGAACGGCCCGACGATCACCCCCGCCATCAGATATCCCGCGATCAACGGCAATCGCAGACGCTGCGCCAAAAGGCCAAGCGCAAAGGCGAGGCACAGGCCGACGACGATGGTGGCGATCAGCGGGGTGTCATGATGCATCGGCACTCCTTTGCAGGGGTCGGGGAAGGAAGGGGGATTTGGGGTCTCATTCTGGCAATTATGCACGCAACCGCGCGATTCAACCGCTTATTCTGCATTTGCCGGAAATTCGTGCAAACGGGCCACGCATTTCCCGTTGACGCGGCGGCGCTGCTCGCCTCCCATCCCGCCATGACCCTGCCGCTGATCCCGAACGCCGCCGCCCGCCGCATCTTCCTTGGCCGCCATGCGCTGGCCGAGGCGCCCGCCGGCCCCGCCAAGGGCGCGGCGCTGGCCGACCTGATCGACCGCATCGGCTTCGTGCAGGTAGACAGCATCAACACCGTCGCCCGCGCCCATGACATGATCCTGTGGTCGCGGCGCGGCGGCTACAAACCCGATGCGCTGAAACGCCTGCTCGAAAAGGACCGCGCCCTGTTCGAACACTGGACGCATGACGCCTCGATCCTGCCTGTCCACCTGCACCCGCTCTGGCAACACCGCTTCCGCCGCGATGCCGAACGGCTGCACGCCAACTGGAAAAACTGGTTCCGCGAGGGGTATGAGGCGCAGTTCGACACCATTCTGGACCGCATCGCCAAGCATGGCCCCGTCACCAGCGCCGAGGTGGGCTTGGGCGAGGCTCGCGGCAAAGGCGGCTGGTGGGATTGGCACCCGTCCAAGACCGCGCTGGAATGGCTTTGGCGCACGGGAAAACTGTCGATCACGCGGCGCGATTCGTTCCGCAAGGTCTATGACCTGACCGAAAGGGTGATCCCCGAACCCCACCGCTGCGCCCCGCCGGACGAGGCCGCGCTTGTCGACTGGGCCTGCCGCTCCGCGCTCGACCGCTTGGGCTTTGCCACCGAATCCGAACTCCGCGCCTATTGGAACGCCCTCCGCCCCGACGAGGTGCGCGCTTGGGCCACCGAAGCCCGCAAACGCGGCGAGGTGATCGAGGTCGCGGTCGAAGCCGCCGATGGCAGCAAGCGCCGCGCCTTGGCCTACCCTTCGCTCCCTCGCGAAACCCCGCCCGAACCGCCCGCCCGCCTGCGGATCCTGTCACCCTTCGACCCCGCGCTGCGCGACCGCGCGCGGGCCGAGGCGCTGTTCGGCTTCCACTACCGGATCGAGGTTTTCGTCCCCGAAGCCAAACGCCGCTACGGCTATTACGTCTTTCCCGTGCTCGAAGGCGCATCCATCGTCGGGCGCATCGACGCCAAGGCGTTCCGCGACGAAAACACCCTCCGTGTCCGCGCCTTCTGGCCCGAAGCGGGCGTCAGGGTCGGCGTGCAGCGCATCAAGCGGCTTGACGACGAACTCCACCGCCTTGCCGCCTTTGCGGGCTGCGAGCGGGTGGACTACCTGCCCGACTGGCTTCGCGCCTAGCCCTGTTCCCAGTCGGGCAGCATCGCCGCCATCGCCTCTTCCGCCGTTTCGACATAGCGGAACAGCCCGATATCCTCGGCCGCGATGACGCCTTCCTCGGCCAGCGCCTGCCAGTTGATCACGCGGTCCCAAAAGGCCCGGCCGAACAGCAGGAAGGGCACGCGCTTCATCCGCCCCGTCTGGATCAGCGTCAGGCTTTCGAACATCTCGTCCAGCGTGCCGAACCCGCCGGGGAAGATGCAGACCGCCCGCGCCCGCATCAGGAAATGCATCTTGCGGATGGCGAAATAGTGGAAGTTGAAGCACAGGTCCGGCGTCACATAGGGGTTCGGCGCCTGTTCATGCGGCAACACGATATTGAGGCCGATGGACTGCCCGCCCGCATCCGCGGCACCCCTGTTCCCCGCCTCCATGATCCCCGGCCCGCCGCCGGTGACGACGACCCATTCCCGACCATAGCTTTTCAGGCTTTCCACCGTGATCAGATGCGCAAGCTTGCGCGCCTCCTCGTACCACGGTGCCAGCCCCGCCGCGCCACCGCCCTCGGGCCGCACCCGCGCCGATCCCATCAGGACCACGGTGCTTTTGATCCCCCGCTCGTCCATCACCATCTGCGGCTTGAGCAGTTCAAGCTGCAAGCGAACGGGGCGCAGCTCCTCGCGCATCAGGAAATCGGTGTCGGTAAAGGCAAGCCGATAGGCGGGCGCGCGGGTCTGGGCGGTGTCGGGCAGACGTTCGGCTGCGGCCACGTCCTGCGTGCTGTCGCGGAACGGATGGCTGCGGGGTTCGTCCTTGGGCGGCATGGGCTGTCCTTGAATGATTGCGCGGGGCTGTCCTAGTCTTTATAGGGGCGCGGGACACAAGACCAACCAAAACGGGGGATACATGACCTACGCCGCGCTGGAAGCCGCCATCGAATCCGCGTGGGAGGCCCGCGACAGCCTCTCCTCCGCCTCCAAGGGCGAAGCGGTCGACGCCATCGAAGCCACCCTGTCCGCGCTCGACAGCGGCAAGCTGCGCGTGGCGCAGCGTCAGGCGGATGGCAACTGGCACGTGAACCAGTGGGCCAAGAAGGCCGTCCTCCTCGGCTTCCGCATCAAGGATATGGGCATCCAGTCCGGCGGTCCGCAGGGCGGCACGTGGTGGGACAAGGTCGACAGCAAGTTCAACGGCTGGGGCGAGGCGGAATGGAAATCCGCAGGCTTCCGCGCCGTGCCGAACTGCATCGTCCGCCGCTCGGCCCATATCGCCAAGGGCGTGGTCCTGATGCCGTCCTTCGTCAACCTCGGCGCCTTCGTGGATGAAGGCACGATGGTCGACACATGGGCCACCGTCGGCTCCTGCGCGCAGATCGGCAAGAACGTCCACCTGTCGGGCGGCGTCGGCATCGGCGGGGTGCTCGAACCCATGCAGGCCGGTCCCACGATCATCGAGGACAACTGCTTCATCGGCGCCCGCTCCGAAGTCGTCGAAGGCTGCATCGTGCGCGAAGGCTCGGTCCTCGGCATGGGCGTGTTCATCGGCAAATCGACCAAGATCGTCGACCGCGAAACCGGCGAAGTCAGCTATGGCGAGGTTCCGGCAGGATCGGTCGTCGTGGCGGGGTCGATGCCGTCCAAGGGCGGGATCAACCTTTACTGCGCCGTGATCGTGAAAAAGGTCGACGCGCAGACCCGCTCCAAAACCTCGATCAACGAGCTTTTGCGCGACTGATCGCTCAGGCCACCAGAACCCGCGCCTCGCGCCCCGAAACCTCGGGGCGCGCAAGGGGGCCGATGGCTCCGGCCCTCTGCAATTCGGGAAACAGGCGCAGCAACTCCGCCTGCGTTTCGCCGTCGAAGCCCGCCATCGTCGCAGGTGCGGGGTAATAGCTTTCGCAGGGCAGCCCGTTGGCCGTGACGATCTCGTGCCGGTCGAAAAGCAGGTGCAGATAGGTCACGTCGCCCCCCTCCACCCGCCGCACCCCGCGCTGCCCGACCAGATGCTTGGCCTTGACCAGCACTTCCGGCTCGCCCAGCACAAGCTCTGCCGCCGCACCCTCGACCAACACGCGGTGGTTCGGGGAAAGGCGAATCGCGCCATGCGTGCCGAAACAGCCAGCGGGGACAAGGATCGGCGCATCCGGCCCGACGGCCGCCCGCGTCACCCGTCCCACCCATCGCAGCGCCTGCGGTCCGTGGTCGCGCGTTTCGACCAGATCGCCCGCGGCCAGCGCCTCGACCGCGATCACGCCTGACGGCACGGCGATTTCCGTGCCAAGCGTGAAACAGGCCACCACATGCAGCGTGACAAAGGCGACATCCGTATTCCCCGCGCCGTCCTTCACCTCATAGGTCAGCACATGGGTATCGGCATGTTCCACCGTCTGAACGGTCAGCACACCGCCCGCGCCCACAGTGACCACATCGCCCGAAGGCAGAGTGACCACGCTGCCGACACCGACCGTCACCCCGTTGACCTTGGTGACGGTCAGCGCGCCCGGAGCGGTCGAGTTGTCATTCGCCAGCACGTCGATGCTTGCATTCGTCCCCTTGCGGATCGTCGCATCCTCGTCGCGCGCCACCAGTGCCACCTGCACCGAATGCGCGGCGACCAGCACGGCGGAATCCCAGACCCCGTCCCCTGCGTCGGCGATGGCAAGGCGAAAGGTGTTTTCCACACCTTGCTGGACCGGCACCTTGAGCGTCAGCGCGACCGTGAACCCGTCCATTTCGGTGTTGTAGGTATTCGCATTCGCGGGGTTGTCGATGTAAAGGTTCTCGTTCGACGTGGTGTTGATGTTGTCGATCGTGATGTCGCCATTGCCGATGGTCAGCGCGGCGGGTACCCCGTTGACCCAGATCGCCACCGCATCGTTGAACCCGCTCCGCACGTATTCAAGATATTCCTCCGAACTCCAGACAAGCTGCATCGTCAGCACCTTGCCAGCCGGCACGAATGTCGCCGCAAGCACCGCCGCGTCATGCGTCTGCTGGCCCGACACAGAGTCGAGCATGGCATCGCCCGCCGCGCCATAATCCGTGCTCGTGCCCTCGCTCGTGTTCGCGTCGCCCGAGACTTGGGTGAAACCCGCGACGCTGCCGGTCGACAGGATCAGTCCCGCGTCCGAGGGCGCGACCCCGGGACATGTGGCCAGAGCGCCGGAGTAAAGGCCGGCCTGACCGGACTGGCCGGTATAGCTTGCCGAGACGATGCTGACGCCCGATCCGAAAATCGTCTGCGCCATCTGCATCGCCGTGGCGGGGTCGATCCGAAGTTGCATGCAAGGCCAGCCAATCGTTGCCGCCTCCCGTAACGTCCGCCGCGACAGAGTTGTTAATCTTTATTAATGAACCCGCCCGCTTTGCGCTTTGCCCTGCTTGGTGCTAACAGCCCTCCGATGCAGAAGGGGGACGCCATGACCGACGACACCGACAAGCCGAAAAAGGAAAAGCGCCCCCAGCAGGTCTATACGCTGGTGGTCGAAGTGGGCCGCAAACCCGGTGACGGCCTGCCCGACAAGGCGACGGGGGCCGCGCTGATGATCTACGCCTCGGGCGTGGACGAGGACGAGGCGGTGCGCGAATCCGTGGCGATCCTCAAACAGGCCGACCTCGCCCCGCTCGATGTGTCGGGCTACGGCACGCTCGACGACCGCCTGAAAGCGGGTGACGAGATCGACGCCGAGGAACGCGCCCTCATGCAGCGCGCACTGGACGAGAATTCGGTCGTCGTGGCGCAGATGACGCCCTTTTACGACTAGCCCACCGCCCGCTGCGGCAAGCGGCCAAGCTGCGCCATAAGGGGAATCGCCTCGTAGCGGTCAAGCAACCGTAGCGGCAGGGACAGGCCCGTCGGCGCTGCGGTGCACAGCGTGCACCCCCCCAGATCGACCAGCTCCGCCCCCCCGAAGTCGAGAGTGACACCCGACACGACCGACCTCCGCCCTTCTGCCAGCGCCGATTGCCCGTCCACCAGCAGACCCGCCGGAACGAGAACCTCTTCCTCGCCGAACAGGTATTCCGCTTCCGGCCCCTCGACCCGCACAAGCTGCTCGGCCGAGACGAGCAGGTCGCACCGCCCGTACCAGGGCGCGCGCAACAGGACGGGCTGGAAACTTCCCCGACCCGGCACGACATGGTGCCTGACCGAAAGCAGCGGCACCGGCCCATTCGCGGTCAGGACGGGATCGCCCGCCCGCAACTCGCCCGCCGGCATCGGCCCCTGCGCAGTCGGGATCACCGTCCTGCCTCCGACCCAGGGCTGCGGCGCGGGAAGTGCGCCCTTGGTCACGCCGAACCACAGCAGCGCATCGTGGCGCGGCCTGCGCCCGGCGCACAATTCAGCCAGAAGCGCGGAATCCGGTGCCAGCACCCCGCTGCCCTGCGCCTCGATCGCCCGTGCGGGTGCATCCGCGCCCAAAAGGCCAAAGGCCATGCGCCATCGGTCACGCGCCGTGTCCCATTCGAACAGCATCCGCCCCGTCGCACGGTCCAGCGGCAAGGGGCCGGGCAGGCTGTGGCGTGTCAGGCTGCCGCCGTTGCGATGCAGGATCGAAAGACCCGCCGCCGTATCGTGCAGAACCGAAAAGACCTGCGCGCCATCCGCGCTGCGATGGTCGACAAGGACCTGCGCCCCGTCCAGCGGCAACCGGAACTCGGCCACGAACAGCCCCCGTTCCACCCTGCCTGCCGTGGCGACGCCCGACCTGTCCGAAAGCGCGACCCAGTCCGTCCCCGGCCCGTTTTGCACCATCACTGCACCCCGCTCGCCCTTGCGCAAGCGGAACACCATGCATCACCCGCCGAAGGCCCAAGCGGGCGAACGGTCCTGTCGGGGTCTGCTCTGGCCGGGCGCGTTGGCCCTCGTCCGTCCTGCCTCGGGACATTGTTATTGCGGGGGATGGTAGCAACCCGCACTTTTCTTGTCACGCCGCCCGCGAAGATGGGGCGCAACCTGTGGCGCTGATGACTCAAAACCTGCCGGTCACGGCGGTTGCGGGGCGCGGGCCAAGGGGGTATCCCGTGGCGATGCCGCCAAAGCCGGAACGAAAATGACCAAGATCGACCCCGTCGCCCTGACCGCCGACCTGATCCGCTGCCCCTCGGTCACACCCGTCGAAGGCGGCGCGCTCGTGCTGCTGGAAAAGCTGCTGTCCGAAGCGGGCTTCGCCTGCACCCGCGTGGACCGTGGCAATACGGCGAACCTTTACGCCCGCTGGGGCGCACGCGGGGCGAACCGCTCCTTCGGTTTCAACGGCCATACCGATGTGGTCCCCGTGGGCGACCTTGAGGCATGGACGCATGACCCCTTTGGCGCGGAAATCGACGGCGACTGGATGTATGGCCGCGGTGCGACCGACATGAAATCCGGTGTCGCCGCCTTTGCCGCCGCCGCCATCGACTTCGTCCGCGAAACCCCGCCCGACGGCGCGGTGATCCTTGCCATCACGGGGGATGAAGAGGGGGATGCCACCGATGGCACCGTGGCCCTGCTCGACTGGATGGCCGCGCATGGCGAGCGGATGACGCATTGTCTGGTGGGCGAACCCACCTGCCCCGACACGATGGGCCAGATGATGAAGATCGGGCGTCGCGGGTCCATGACCGCTTGGTTCACGGCCCAAGGGGTGCAGGGCCATTCCGCATACCCCGACCGCGCCAAAAACCCGATGCGGGCGCTCACCACGCTGCTGTCCCGCCTGCCCGACCGCATCGACGCGGGCACCGACCATTTCGACGCCTCGACCCTGCAGATCACGACGATTGATTGCGGCAACCCCGCCAACAACGTCATCCCCGCCAAGGGCAGCGCCACCGTCAACATCCGCTTCAACGACAGCCATACGGGGGCAGCGCTTTCCGACTGGCTCCTGTCCGAAGCGGCCAAGGTGCAGGCCGAAACCGGCGTGACCATCTCGACCCGCATCCAGATTTCGGGCGAAAGCTTCCTTACCCCGCCCGGCGACCTCTCGGCCCTGATCGGCCGCGCCGTCCAAGCCGAAACCGGCGACACGCCCGAACTTTCAACAACCGGCGGCACCTCGGACGCCCGCTTTGTCAAGAACCACTGTCCCGTCGTCGAATTCGGGCTCGTCGGTCGCAGCATGCATCAGGTTGACGAACGCGTGAGCATCGCCCAGATTATCAAATTGAAACAAATTTACAGCCGCATCCTGCAGGAATACTTCGCCTGACATGACCCTGAACATTTCCCGAACGGACGACATCGAAACCTGTCGTCGCCTCCGCCGCATCGTTTTCATCCACGAACAGGGTGTCTCCGAAGCGGACGAACTCGACGACAAGGACGCCGAAGCGATCCACCTTCTGGCGTCCGTCGACGGTATCCCCATCGGCTCCGCCCGGCTGGTCGTGACGGGCACGACGGGCAAGATCGGCCGCGTCTGCGTCTTGCGGGCCGCCCGTGGCCAAGGCATCGGCAAAGCGCTGATCGAAGTCGCCGTCGCGCAATTTTGCGCCATGCCCGGCGTCACCCGCGTCATGCTCGGCTCGCAGACCCATGCCATCGGCTTTTACGAAAAGCTCGGGTTCGTCGTGACGGGCGACCAGTATGACGATGCGGGAATTCCGCACCGCGACATGGTGCTGGAGCTTTAGTCCCGCTTCGACATCTTCAGCAGACGCGCCCGCTCGCGGTCCCAGTCGCGCTTGGCGCTGGTTTCGCGCTTGTCCGCCAGCTTCTTGCCCTTGGCGATGCCAAGCTTCAGCTTCACGATCCCGCGGTCGTTGAAATACATCTTGATCGGCACGATGGTCATGCCCTCGCGCGCGGTGGCGTTCCACAGCCGCGACAGTTCCTTCTTGCTGACCAGAAGCTTGCGCCGACGCCGCTCCTCATGGCCCCAGGTCTTGGCTTCGGCATAGGGCGCGATGTAGCCGTTGATCAGCCACAGCTCGCCGCCTTCGACCGAAGCGTAGCTTTCGGCGATGTTCGACCCGCCGCGCCGCAGGCTCTTCACCTCGGACCCGAGAAGCATGATCCCCGCTTCGAGGTCGCTTTCGATATGGTAATCGAACCGCGCACGGCGGTTTTCGGCGATGAGCTTGGAATTGGGATCGGACTTCACTTGCATGGTATGGCCGAGATAGGCGATGCCGCGCCCCAAGTCCAGAAGCGCCCGCGAAAGCTTTCGTCTTGGGCATTTACCTTTCCTGCCGCGGGCGTCACTTTCGGCGGGATAAGGTGGAGGACCCCATGCTCGGACAGATCGCGCTCGGCACAGCCGTGATGATGGTGTCCATCCTGATGGGCGCGCTTTCGGCGCTGCTGATGGAAATGGGGTTTTCCCGCTGGCACGGCTGGCTGGTGCGCGAACCGCATCGGCCAAAGATGATCCTTGCCGTCATGGTCGCCTCGCTTTGGGTGGTTGGCACCACGACGGCGGGCGTCTGGCTTTGGGCCACGGTCTACGACCTGCTCGGCGTGTTTCCGACGCTGGAGGAATCGCTTTATTTCTCCATCGTCTCCTACACCACGCTTGGCTACGGCGATGTGATCCTGCCGCATGAATGGCGGATCCTGTCGGGCATGACCGCGACCAACGGCTTCCTGAACTTCGGCCTGATGACCGCGCTGATGATCGAGGCGTTCCGCCTCATCCGCATCGGTCAGGTGCGCCGCCGCGCCTGACGGCTGCGGTTGAGCGTGTAGATCCCGCTGCCCACGATCAGCGCCGACCCGATCAGCGTGGGCAGATCGGGATGCTCGCCAAAGACCAGCACCCCCGCGATCATGGCAAAGACCAGCCGCGTGTAGCGGAACGGGGTGACGGCGGAAATCTCGCCCGTCCGCATGGCGACCGTCAGCGCGAAATAGGCAAAGATGCCGACCGCGCTCATCGCCGCGACCAGCGCGGTCCCCGTGGCGTCCGGCCAGACCGCGCCCCCCGTCACCGAAAGGATGATCGCCCCCGCCAGCGCCAGCATCGACAGCCCGTAAACGCCAAGCTGCCGGTTCGACAGCGCAACCGGTGCCGCCCGCGTCGCCAGATCGCGCCCCGCAAAGCCGATCAGCCCGACCACCGTGACCAGCGACATCACCGTGAACCCCTCAAGCCCCGGGCGCAGGATCACCAGCACGCCGACGAAGCCCACGACGATGGCCGACCAGCGCCGCCAGCCCACGGTTTCGCCAAAGAACAGCGCCGCCCCCGCCACCACGACCAAGGGCGTGGCTTGCAGGATGGCCGACGCCACCGACAGCGGCGTCAGCGCAATCGCCAGCGAATAGAACAGCCGCCCCGTCACCTCGAACCCCGACCGGATCAGGAGCGGTCTGGAAAAGGCGGCAGGGTGAACCACCGCCTCGCCATGCCGCCGCGCCATCAGCGCAAAGAAGGCCACGCCGATCAGGCCAAAGGCCAGCAGCGCCTGCCCGAGCGGCATGTGCTTGACGGTGGCTTTCAGGAACATGTCCTCGACGGCGAAACCTGCCATCGCGGCCACCATCCAGACAGCGCCCTTCAGATTGTCCGACACCGCTTGCGCGGTCACAGGATCC
Source organism: Paracoccaceae bacterium (assembly GCA_027489375.1). GTDB lineage: Bacteria > Pseudomonadota > Alphaproteobacteria > Rhodobacterales > Rhodobacteraceae > Paragemmobacter. Next base: position 88,044 of record JAIXZW010000006.1, read on the forward strand.
CTGCGTGCTGCATCGCGGCCTTGATCTTGGCCTTGGTGCCATCGGTCAGCGTAACCAGCGGCAGGCGCACCTCTTCGCTGCACAGACCCAAGAGCGACAGGCCATATTTGGCCCCCGCCAGACCCGGCTCGATGAAGATCGCCTCGTGCAGCGGCATCAGGCGGTCCTGATACTCAAGCGCCTTGGCGTAATCGCCCGCCAGCGTGGCCGCCTGGAATTCGGCGCAAAGTTTTGGTGCCACGTTCGCCGTCACCGAAATGCAGCCCACCCCGCCATGCGCGTTGAAGCCGAGCGCGGTCGCATCCTCGCCCGACAACTGGATGAAATCCGCCCCGCAAGAGGCGCGCTGCATCGACACGCGCTCGATCTTGCCGGTCGCGTCCTTCACGCCCACGATGCGCGGCAGCTTGGCAAGCGTCCCCATCGTCTCGGGCGACATGTCCACGACCGACCGGCCGGGGATGTTGTAGATCACGATGGGCAGGTTGCAGCAGTCATGCAGCGCCGTGTAATGCGCGATCATCCCTGCCTGCGTGGGCTTGTTGTAATAGGGCGTCACCACCAGCGCCGCATCGGCCCCGACCCGTTCGCAATGCTGGATCAGGCGGATGCCTTCGACCGTGTTGTTCGACCCTGCGCCTGCGATCACCGGCACGCGGCCACGGGCGGCTTTCACCACCACTTCGATGACCGTCTCATGCTCTTCATGGCTCAGCGTCGGGCTTTCGCCCGTGGTGCCAACGGGAACCAGCCCCGTCGAGCCTTGCTCGATGTGCCATTCCACCAGATGTTTGAGCGTGTCGAGATCCAGTTCGCCGTTCTTGAACGGCGTCACCAGGGCAGGAATGGACCCTTTGATCATGACACGCTTCTCCGATGTTTGGGCCTTGAGTCGCCCGTTGCTAAACGCGCCCTTCCTAACCATGTGGCAAAGGCTTGCCAAGCGGGGCGAAGGGAATGCCCTGCGATCCGCCTTTCCCTTGCCGTTCCGGTGATTTTTCGGCACACTCAACCCTAACGAATACCAATAAAAATGAACGAGCAGATGATGGACCGGACCCGCCGCCTTGCGTGGCTTTTCGCTGCTTTCGCAGTGCTTGCGCCCATGACCGCGCCCGCCGCCGCGCTGGCCGATGCCGCCGCCGCCATGCGTCAGGCGCAGGCCGCCGCCGACAGTGGCGACTGGGCCGCCGCCGCCAGTGCCGCGCGCGGGGCGGGCGAGATCGGTGCTGACATCATCGAATGGCAGCGCCTGCGTGCATCAGGCGGGCTTCTGGGCGATTACGAAGCCTTCCTTGCCCGCCGCCCCGACTGGCCCGGCCTGCCGCTGCTCAAGGAAAAGGGTGAAGAGGCCGTCGCCCGTTCGACCGATCCCGCCCGTATTCTGGCCTATTTCGGCGCCGACCTGCCCGAAACCGCCAAAGGTTCGCTCGCCTATATCAACGCCCTGCGCGCCCAGGGCCGCATGGCCGATGCCGAAAACGAGGCGTTCCGCGCATGGACCGAACTCCCCTTCGGGCCGGAGGAGGAACAGCAACTCCTCGGCCTCTATGGCGATATCCTGTCCGTCGCGCATGAAGTCCGCCTTGACCGCCTGCTCTGGCAGAACCGCACGGCCGAGGCCAAGCGCATGCTCCCCCGTGTCTCCAACGCATGGCGCGCCTTGGCCGAGGCGCGGATGGCACTCCGCGCCGATGCCGATGGAGTCAACGCGCTCATCGCCCGCATCCCCGCCGATTTGCAGAACGACCCCGGCCTTGCCTTCGAACGCTTCGACTGGCGCTTCCGCCGCGACCGCAACGCCGATGCCGCCGAAACCCTGCTTTCCGCGTCGAAATCCCCGCAAACCCTTGGCGACCCCGAAGCATGGGCCGAACGCCGCGCAGCACTCGCCCGTGCGCTGCTGCGCGATGGCCAGCCCAAGACCGCCTATCGCGTCGCAGCCTCCAGCCAACTCATGGACGGGTCGGATTACGCCGATCTCGAATTCCTGTCCGGCTGGATTTCCCTGCGCTTCATCGGTGACGCCCAGACCGCGCTCAAGCATTTCAAACATCTCGAGGCGACCGTCTCCACCCCCATCTCCACCGCCCGCGCCCATTACTGGCAGGGCCGCGCCTTGCAGGCACTGGGCGACACGGCGGGGGCCACCGACTCCTACCGCATCGCGGCGCGGCACCAGACCGCCTATTACGGCCTGCTTGCCGCCGAGACGCTGGGGCTGAACCTCGACGACCAGCTTTTGTCCGACAGCCGCCCGCCAGGCTGGCAAAAGGCCGCCTTCACCCGCTCCAGCGTCTTTGCCGCCGCCGTGCTGCTGGAAAAATCCGGCGACCGCACGCTTGCGAAGCGCTTCTTCCTCCACCTGACCGAAAGCCTGAACGAGACCGAGATTGCCCAGCTTGCCCAATTCGCTCTGGAAATCGACGAACCCCACCTTGCGGTCGTGATCGCCAAACAGGCGGCCGAGCGGGGCATCATCCTGCCCCGCGCCTATTACCCCGTCCCGTCCTTCGTGCCGGATGACGGGATCGGCGTCAGCCGCGCGCTTGCCCTTGCCATCTCGCGGCGCGAAAGCGAATTCGACCCCGCTGCCCGTTCCGCCGCCGATGCCCGCGGGCTGATGCAGGTGCTGCCCTCCACCGCCAAGCTCGTCGCACCCCGCGTGGGGCTGAACTACGACGCGGGCAGCCTGAACGACCCCGCCTATAACGTCCGCATCGGCACGGGCTATCTGGCGCAACTGGTGGAACAGTTCGGCCCCTCGGTCGCGCTGGTGGCATCGGGCTACAACGCAGGCCCCGGGCGCCCGAAACGCTGGATAGGCACCTTCGGCGACCCGCGCGACCCGTCAGTCGATGTGGTGGACTGGGTCGAGATGATCCCCTTCACCGAAACCCGCACCTATGTGATGCGCGTGACCGAAAGCCTTGTGATCTATCGCGCCAAGCTCAAGGGCGTGGCCGGACCCGTGCGCGTCACCGCCGAATTGCGCGGCTGACAAGGCCCATTCCCGACCCGCCCTGTCGCCTGCGGCGCAGACGGGGCGGGGCAATCGCGGGCCAAATGCCCGAAAATCAGGCAGATCATGGCAACGCGCTACGTCCCCCTTTTCCTGCGCCACGCGCCCACGCCCCGCGTGCGCGACTTTGCCTTGCTTGCCGGAACCGAAGCCGCCGTGCGCGGCACGCTGATCTCGGCCATGCCCTTGGCCGTCTATCACGCGCTCGGCGATGCGGCGGCCACGTCCGAGGCCTATTTCCACGCAGGCATCGTGGCGCTGCTCTGGGGGCTGATGGTGCCGTGGTTCACCCGCCACCTGCCGCGCCGCTGGATGTATTCGGCGGGCTGCGGGCTTTACCTGATCGGCATGGCGTTGGCGATCATCGGCACGCCCCTGTCGGTGCAGGCGGCACTCATCTGCCTTGCGATGGCGACGGCGACGACCTTCGTCTGCTTCAACGCCTATGTTCTGGATTACATCGACCGCGCCGATCTTGGCCGCAACCAGTCGATGCAGATGGTCTATGCGGCGGGTCCCTGGGCCGTGGGTCCGATGCTGGGCGTCTGGCTGCATGACCTCTGGGCGCCCGCGCCCTTTCTTCTGGCGGGGGCTTTCGCGCTGATCCTGCTCATCACCTTCTGGGTGCTGCGCCTTGGCAACGGCAAGCAGATCGCCCGCGCCAAGGGACCGGCGCTCAATCCGCTGGCCTATCTTGGCCGCTTCCTCCGCCAACCCCGCCTGATCGCGGGCTGGATGTTCGCGGTCATGCGCTCCTGCGGGTGGTGGGTCTATGTCGTCTACCTGCCCATCTTCTGCATCGAGTCAGGCTTGGGCGACAAGGTCGGCGGCGTGGCGCTCTCGCTCTCCAACGCGCTTCTCTTCATCTCGCCGCTGATGCTGCGCTTCGTGCGCCGCTCCTCGGTCCGGCAGGGCGTGCGCTTCGCCTTTGGCGCGTGCGGCGCGCTTTTCATCCTGTCGGCCCTCGCCGCGCCGCTGCCTTGGGCCACGGTCGCCGCGATGATGGCGGCGGCCTTCTTCCTCGTCGTGCTCGACGTGGTCGGGGGCTTGCCTTTCCTCATGGCGGTCAAACCCTCGGAACGGACCGAGATGTCGGCGGTCTATTCCAGCTTCCGCGATGTCTCGGGCATCCTGACGCCCGGTGCCGCATGGCTGGTGCTGCTGGTCGCCCCCGTCCAAGGCGTGTTCGCCGCCGCAGGCTTCGGCCTGATCGCGGCCTTCGCCGTGGCAAGCCAGCTTCACCCCCGCTTGGGCACGCCCCGCCCGTCAGCAGGCAACGCTAGTCGAGCAGACGCCGCGCAATGACCTGCGCCTGAATTTCCGCCGCGCCCTCGAAGATATTGAGGATACGCGCATCGCACAGGATCCGGCTGATCCGGTATTCCAGCGCGAACCCGTTGCCGCCGTGGATTTGCAGCGCATTGTCCGCCGCCGCCCATGCCACGCGGGCACCCAGCAGCTTGGCCATGCCCGCCTCCAGATCGCAGCGCTTGTCATGGTCCTTCTGCCACGCGCTGAAATAGGTCAGCTGCCGCGCCACCATGATCTCCACCGCCATCATGGCAAGCTTGCCCGCCACGCGCGGAAATTCGATCAGCGCCTTGCCGAACTGCTTGCGGTCGGTCGCATATTGCATCCCCGTTTCCAGCGCGGATTGCGCCACGCCCACGGCGCGGGCGGCGGTCTGGATGCGGGCGGATTCAAAGGTCTGCATCAACTGCTTGAACCCTTGCCCCTCGACCCCGCCAAGCAGGTTCGCGCCCTTCACCTTGAAGCCGTCGAAGCCGATCTCGTATTCCTTCATGCCCCGATAGCCCAAGACCTCGATCTCGCCCCCCGTCATGCCCGGCGTGGGGAAGGGGTGCTCGTCCGTGCCGGGCGTCTTTTCGGCCAGAAACATCGACAGCCCGCGATAATCCGTGGTGTCGGGATCGGTCCGCGCCAGCAGCGTCATGACATGCGTCCGCGCCGCATGGGTGATCCACGTCTTGTTGCCCGTGACCTCCCAGTCATCCCCCACCTTCACCGCCCGCGTGCGCAAGGAGCCAAGGTCCGACCCCGTGTTCGGCTCGGTGAACACGGCGGTCGGCAAGATCTCACCGCTCGCCAGTTTCGGCAGCCACTGCGCCTTCTGCTCCGGCGTGCCACCGCAGAGGATCAGTTCCGCCGCAATTTCGGTCCGCGTGCCAAGGCTGCCAACCCCGATATAGCCGCGCGACAATTCCTCGGACACGACGACCATCGACGCCTTCGACAGCCCGAAGCCGCCGAATTCCTCGGGGATCGTCAGGCCAAAGACGCCCATCTCGGCAAGCTGGCCGATCACCTCCATCGGGATCAACTCGTCCTTCAGGTGCCAGTCATGGGCATGGGGAATGACCTGCTCGTCCGCATAGCGGCGGAACTGGTCGCGGATCATCTCCAGCTCTTCATCCAGCCCCGTGACGCCAAAGGTCGCCCGCCCGTGATTGTCACGCATCAACTCGACCAGCCGCGCCCGCGCGGCTTGCGTATTGCCCCGCGCCATCAGCGCCGCCGCCGCCTCCGAAGGCACCCAAGGCCCGAGCCACAGGTCCGGCAGCCGCGCCACCTCGCCCTGGCTCATGGGAATCCCGCCCGCGATCTGGTTCAGGTATTCCCCGAAGCCGATCTGCAAGAGCAGCGCTTCCATCTCGCCGAATTGCCCCGCAGCCTCGACCCGTGCGCCCCAGGCCCGCATCTGCCGCAGGCTTTCGACATAGGTGGCAAGCCAAGCCAGCGCATGGGCCGAAAACTGGTGCTCCTCCAGCGCGCCCGCCGAAACCTTGCCCGCCACCGTCACCCTTTGCCGCAGGTTTTCCCGCGCCGAGGCGAACAGCGCCTCCACCTCGGGCAGGGCGGCTTCGGTCAGGCCGAGCAGGTCGGCAAGGATCGGCGTCTGGGTCATCTGCTGGCCATCATGCGGCATCACGGCACCTGTTTTCTGCATCTGCGAAATAGCTAGAGCGGAATGTTCGGTTGCGCAATATAATTTCAAGAAATTTTGCGCCCAAGACGTAAAGTGTCGCGGGCAATTTTGCGGTCAGCTCGACATAGCCGCTTGGCAGGGGTTCGTTTCGTTGCGGCCCGGCTTGTAGACTTCGAAACTCCCTTCGATGACCGGACCGGTCATCGTCGTTATCGTGAATGTCCACAGTCCGGTCGGATCGCCATCGCCCAAGTCCAGTTCATAGGCGTGGAAGGTTCGCTTCGTGCTTTGCAGGGACGTTTCCCATTCCTCCCGCTTGATCCGCTGCTGCCGCAACGGCGGGTGCACGACACGAACGGTGGCATCCGTGTCGATCTTCGACTTGACCAGAAAGCCGAAGGCGATGCCGGTAAATGCCGGAATACGCCGGGTTTCCTGAACAAGGTCCGGCGTCGTCGTCGACACATGGATGTCACCGCGTGCCGTTCCCGGCGCTTGGTCGACCCGGTCGGGTTTCCCGAGACAAAAGATGCCTGTCTTGATTTTGGAAATCCGTTTCTGGTCATAGCTCGCCGGACCGATCCCTGCCGAAGCGGAGAACGCGACCAGGCTTGCAAGGGCAAGAATCGGCATGTGACGCAGCAAATTCATATCTTCCCCCGCGGGCAGGTCATCGACGCCGCAATGTCTTCCGCAGCATCCGTCCGATCTTGGCTTTCTCCCGTCGACAAGTCAAACCTGCGTCAGAACGGAGGGCACGATGGACTGGATCATGGCAGGGCAGGGGGCGGGTGCCTTCTGGGCGGCGATGGCGGTCACGCTCTTTGCCGGATTCGTCAAGGGCGCCGTGGGCTTTGCCATGCCGATGATCATGATCGGCGCCTTTTCCAGCTTCCTGCCGCCCGAACTTGCCCTCGCGGGGCTTATCCTGCCCACGCTTGTGACCAACCTCAGCCAGTCGCTGCGGCAGGGACTTGCTCCCGCGCTCCGCACCACGGCCAAATTCTGGCGCTTCCTTCTGGCGATGTGCGTCTTCATCGTCGTCTCGGCGCAATTCGTGCGCGACCTGCCGCAGCCTGCGATGCTCCTGCTGCTCGGCCTGCCCATCACCGCCTTTGCCGCGCTGAACCTGTCGGGCCGCAGCTTGACGCTGCACCTGCGCCACCAGCGCGGGGCGGAATGGGGCTTGGGCGTGCTGGGCGGTCTTTATGGCGGCGTCTCGGGTGTCTGGGGGCCGCCGCTTCTGGTCTATCTCCTCTCGACCGGCGTGCCGAAGCTGGAAACCGTCCGCGCCCTCGGCGTGGCCTTCCTCGTCGGCGCTGTCACGCTTCTGGCTGCGCATGTGCAGACCGGCGTCGTCAATGCCGGGTCGCTGCCCTTTTCCGCAGCACTCGTGATCCCCGCCCAGATCGGCATGAGCCTTGGCTACGCGCTGCAAGACCGGCTCGATCAGGACCGTTTCCGCTGGTGGACGCAGATCGTGCTTGTGGCGATGGGCCTCAACCTCATCCGCCGCGCGCTGATGTGACAACGGGGAAGCCTGCGCTCCCCCGTTCATCTTGGCCCAAATACTCCCGGGGGTGCGGGGCGTAAGCCCCCCGCCCGTCTCAGCCGATCGCCGCCGCTTTCACATCCTCGTCGATGAACGGGACGTATTGGCCGAAGTTCTTCGAGAACATCTCGACCAGCTTCGCCGCCTGCGCGTCATAGCCCGCCTTGTCGGCCCAGGTATCGCGCGGGTTCAGAAGCGTTGCATCCACCCCCGGCACCGCGACCGGAACCTCGAAGCCGAAGTTCGGATCGCGCCGGAACTCGACCGCGCCAAGCGACCCGTCCAACGCCGCCGACAGAAGCGCGCGCGTGGCCTTGATCGGCATGCGCTTGCCCGTGCCATAGGCGCCACCCGTCCAGCCGGTGTTCACCAGCCAGCAGGTCGCGCCATGCTTGGCGATCTTGGCCTGCAAAAGCTTGCCGTAAACCTCGGGCCGGCGCGGCATGAAGGGCGCACCGAAACAGGTGGAGAAGGTCGGCTGCGGCTCGGTCACGCCCCGCTCGGTCCCCGCCACCTTGGAGGTGAAGCCCGACAGGAAGTGATACATCGCCTGCGCCGGCGTCAGCCGCGCGATGGGCGGCAGCACGCCGAAGGCATCGCAGGTCAGCATGATGACGTTCTTCGGATGCCCGCCAAGGCCGGTTGCCGAAGCGTTCGAGATATAGTCCAGCGGATAGGCGCAACGGGTATTGGCCGTCAGGCTGTCGTCGTCGAAGTCCAGTTCCAGCGTTTCGGGGTCATAGACCATATTCTCGACCACCGTGGCGAAACGGTGGGTCGTGGCATAGATCTCCGGCTCCGCCTCGGGGTTGAGGTTGATGGTCTTGGCGTAGCATCCGCCTTCGAAGTTGAACGACCCGCGGTCCGACCAGCCGTGTTCATCGTCGCCGATCAGGGTGCGGTCCGGGCTGGCCGACAGCGTGGTCTTGCCGGTGCCGGACAGGCCGAAGAACACCGCCGTATCGACCGGATTGCCGATGGCGTGGTTGGCCGAGCAGTGCATCGGCATCACACCCTTTTCGGGCAGCAGGTAGTTCAGCAGCGTGAAGACCGACTTCTTGTTCTCGCCCGCATAGGCGGTGTTGGCGATCAGGATCAGCTTACGCTCGAAGTTCAGCGTGATCACCGTCTCGGTCCGGCAGCCATGCCGCGCGGGGTCGGCCTTGAAGCTGGGGCAGTTGATGATGGTCCATTCCGGTACGAACTGGTCCAGTTCCGCACGTTCCGGGCGGCGCAGCAGATGGCGGATGAACAGGCCATGCCATGCAAGCTCCGTCACCACGCGCACATCCAGCCGGTGCACGGGGTCGGCCCCTGCGTAAAGGTCCTGCACGAAGTAATCGCGGCCCTTCATATGCGCCAGCATGTCGGCATGCAGAAGGTCGAATGCCTCCGGCGCCATCGGTGCGTTGTTTTCCCACCAGATCGTCTTTTCGACCGACGGGGTCCGCACCACGAATTTGTCCTTGGGCGAGCGGCCGGTGAACTGCCCGGTCGAGCACAGGAATGCCCCGCCCTTGCCAAGCCGCCCCTCGCCGCGCTTCACGGCCTCTTCCACAAGGGCAGGCTCGATCAGGTTGTAATAGACGGAACCGAGCCCGGTGATGCCTTGATGTGCCAATTCCTGCGTCGGGTTCACGCGTCCGTTCGTCATCCTGCAAGCTCCTTGGTCCGGGACCACCCCCGGCATTCTCCCAAAACGCAACCCGGGCCAAAGGGTTGCATGCCGCCTTCGGGCCAACAAAGGCGGGCATGCATCGGGCTATAACACGGCATTCCAGTTTTGGAACAGGACGCAATCGCACAGTTAGCGCAACCACGTGCAGGTTAGCGCAATCAGTTGACGCAACGGCAGAAACCTGCCCCCCACGGAACGCAGCGAAGCGCCCGTTTCTGCGCCGCTTGCCTTCCGCAGCGGCGCTCCAACCCCGCAGCGGACACAACCATAAGGGGAATCATTGCGGCAAATAGGTCATCCGATGCGACTTTCGTGCACGCGAGGCGCACTGTTGATAGGTGATTCGCCACATTCGTGTTGATTCTCGGGGTGGGAAAACGGACAATTCGTCAAAAATCAGAATAACGGGCAGTATAGGGATAGTCATATGGCAAGGATTGCGCTGGTTGACGACGACAGGAACATCCTGACGTCCGTTGCTATGACGCTTGAAGCCGAAGGGTTCGAAGTCGAAACCTACAACGACGGCCAGTCGGCGCTCGATGCGTTCAACAGGCGGTTGCCCGATATGGCGGTGCTCGACATCAAGATGCCGCGCATGGACGGGATGGACCTGTTGCAACGCCTTCGGCAGAAGACCTCGATGCCGGTCATCTTCCTGACCTCCAAGGATGACGAGATCGACGAGGTGCTCGGCCTGCGCATGGGGGCCGACGACTACGTCAAGAAGCCCTTCTCGCAGCGCCTTCTCGTGGAACGCATCCGCGCGCTTCTGCGCCGTCAGGAGGCCATCGCCACGGGCGAGGTGGCGACCACCGAAGAAACCAAGATCATGGAACGTGGCCAGCTCCGCATGGACCCGCTGCGCCATTCCGTGACGTGGAAAGGGCAGGATGTCGCCCTGACCGTGACCGAATTCATGCTGCTTCAGGCGCTCGCGCAGCGTCCGGGCTTCGTGAAAAGCCGCGACCAGTTGATGGACGTGGCCTATGACGATCAGGTCTATGTCGATGACCGCACCATCGACAGCCATATCAAGCGCCTTCGCAAGAAGATGCGCGCAGTGGATAACGATTTCTCGGCCATCGAAACGCTCTACGGGATCGGCTACCGCTACAACGAGGAATGACAGCACAACCGCGCATTTCAAAAGAGGGGCGCCCCTCCAAGTCGGGCGACCTTCTCTTGGGCGAAGACTGGGTCTCGCCCGAGCATCTCGTCGATCCCGCCCTGCGGGAAGGGCGGGGAAGGCGCGGTCTTGTCTCGTTGAACCGTTCGCCTCTGGCGCGCAAGATCATCCTGTTCAACCTGCTCGCGCTGGTGCTTCTGGTCGCGGGGGTGCTGTTCCTCAACCCGTTCCGCGACTCGCTCGTGATCCAGCGCGAACAGGGGCTGATCACCGAAGCCATGCTGACCGCCAATGTCGTCGAAGCGGGCATGACGGGCAACGCCGCCCTTCCCGACGAAGTGGTGCGCACGCTGGAAACCGCAGCCCTCGGTCCGGGTGTGGAGGCTTTCGTTTTCGCCCCCGACGGCGCGCTTCTGGGTCGGCACACCGGCGAACCGCGGGCCGTGGCCGACGGGGCCGACCGCAGCACCCTCATTGTCGATGCGCTCAACTTCGTGTGGAGCGGGATCACCGGCCTGTTCAGCGGCGATCCCTCGGCTCTCCCCGCCTTTGATCCCGAAACCGCCGTCCGCCCGCTGTTCGACCGCGCCGCCGCAGGCCAGACGGTCGTGAACACGGGCCGTGGTCCGACGGGCGGCGCGCTGTTCTCCGTCGCCACCCCCGTTGTCCGCGACGGAGCCGTCATGGCCGTCGTCGCCCTGACCAGCGCCGAGGGCGAGATTGACCGACTCGTGCGCTTCGAACGCGAACAGGTGCTGCAAATGTTCGTCGTGGCGCTGATGGTCAGCCTCGGCCTCTCGCTCGTCCTCGCCTCGACCATTGCCAACCCGCTTTCCGACCTTGCCGCCGCGGCCGAACTTGGCCGCGACCGCGACCGCAAGATGGGACCGGGCCGTGTGCGCATCCCCGACCTTGCCGCCCGCCCCGACGAAATCGGCCGCCTGTCCGTCGCCATGCGCGGCATGGTGGCGGCCCTTTACGACCGGATCGACGCCAACGAACAATTCGCCGCCGATGTCGCGCACGAGATCAAGAACCCGCTCGCCAGCCTCCGCTCCGCCGTGGGCACCCTCGGCGTCGCCAAGCGCGATGACCAGCGGCAGAAGCTGCTGGAGGTGATCGAACACGATGTCCGCCGCCTCGACCGTCTGGTCAGCGACATTTCCAACGCCTCGCGCCTCGACAGCGAACTGGTCAAGGAAGAGGAGGAGGAATTCAACCTCGTCACCACCCTGACCAACCTGTGCGAATATCTCGGCCAGCAGGCCGAGGAGAAGGGCGTCGAATTCATCACCGACTTCCCCGCCGACCCGATCACCATCCACGGTCTGGAAGCCCGCCTCGCGCAGGTCTTCGTCAACCTGATCACCAACGCCGTCAGCTTCTGCGAAGACGGCGATGCCGTCCGCGTCTGGGCACGCCGCCGCGCCAACCGCGTGCTCGTCGTGGTCGAGGACACCGGCCCCGGCATCCCCGAACAGGCGCTGACCAAGGTGTTCAAACGCTTCTATTCGGAACGCCCGCAAGTGCAGTTCGGCCAGCATTCCGGCCTTGGCCTTGCAATCTCGAAGCAGATTGTCGAAGCGCATGGCGGCGTGATCTGGGCCGAAAACATCCGCCCGACCAATGCCGATGCCACATCGGACCCGCTGGGCGCGCGCTTCGTCGTCGGCTTGCCGGTCTGATCCCGTGACATCCCCCCTCGGCCTGACGCTGCACGCCAGTTGCGTTTCGGTCGAAGGCAGGGGCGTGTTGATCACGGGGCCGAGCGGTTCGGGGAAATCCTCGCTCGCCCTCGCGCTCATGGCCTATGGCGCAAGGCTCGTTGCCGATGACCGCACGACGCTTGCGCTTGACGGAGACAATCTGGTCGCCACCTGCCCCCCCACCATCTCGGGTATGATCGAAGCGCGGGGTCTGGGCATTCTGAATGCCGATGCGCTGCCCCGCGCTCCCATCGGTCTGGTCGTCGACCTTTCCCAGACCGAAGGTCTGCGCCTGCCCGCTCATCGGAACGTGACCTACCTCGGGCGGATGGTTCCCCTTGTGCTCGGTCAGGCAACCCCCCATTTTCCCGCTGCGCTCTGGCACTACATCAGGGCGGGACGACGGGAATGAATGACCACACGGCTCAGGCCGATCTTGCGACTGCCGAGCATCGGCTTGTGCTCGTGACCGGCCCGTCGGGCGCCGGACGGTCCACCGCAATCGACGCGCTCGAAGACCTCGGCTACGAGGTGATCGACAACCTTCCCCTCTCGCTCATCCCCCGCCTGATCGACGGCCCGCCCCTTGCCCGCCCCATCGCGCTGGGCATGGATGTGCGCAACCGCGACTTCAACGCCACCGCCCTGATCGAAACCATCGACAGCCTGACCCGCGATCCCCGCGTCTCGCTCGATGTGCTTTACCTCGACTGCGCGCCCTCGGAACTCATCCGCCGCTACGCCCAGACCCGCCGCCGCCACCCGCTCGCCCCCGCCGAAAGCCCGACCGAAGGCGTGGCCCGTGAAATCGACCTCCTCGCCCCGATCCGCGTCCGCGCCGACCACCTGATCGACACGTCCGAGATGTCGCCCCACGACCTCAAGGCGGAACTGGCGCAATGGTTCGGCCGCAGCCCGATGCAGCGGCTTGCGCTGTCGGTGCAGTCCTTCAGCTACAAACGCGGGCTGCCGCGCGGCGTGGACATGGTCTTCGATTGCCGCTTCCTGCAAAACCCCTACTGGCAACCCGCCCTGCGCGACCTCGACGGTCGGGACGCGGCCGTGGTCGACTTCATCCGCGCCGACACCCGCTTCGCGCCCTTCTTCGAAAAGCTGCGCGATCTGATCCTGCTTTTGCTTCCCGCCACGGTGGAAGAGGGCAAGGCGCATCTTTCCATCGGCTTTGGCTGCACGGGCGGGCAACACCGTTCCGTCGCAATCGCGGAGCTTTTGGGCAATTCGCTTGCAGAGGCAGGCTGGGCGGTGTCAAAACGGCATCGGGAACTTGAACGCAGGGCGGCAGCTTCGCCGTCTTCGGCATCGGGGTGATGGGCGCGTGATCGGTATCGTGATCGTGGCGCATGGCGGCTTGGCGCGGGAATATCTCTCGGCGGTCGAACATGTGGTCGGCAAACAGGATGCGATGCGCGCCATCGCAATCGAAGATGAACATGATCGCGGCCAGAAACAGGCCGAAATCTGCGCCGCCGCCGATTCCGTCGACCGCGGGCAGGGTGTCGTCGTCGTCACCGACATGTTCGGCGGCTCGCCCTCCAACCTCTCGCTCATGGCCTGTTGCGGCCCCGACCGCCGCATCGTCTACGGGGCGAACCTGCCCATGCTGATCAAACTCGCCAAATCCCGCGAGCTTCCCGTGCCAGAAGCCGTCGCCGCAGCGCTTGACGCAGGCCGCAAGTATATCAACAGTCTGGATCTTGGCGGCGGAGCCTGACCCGCAGCAGGACATGAGGCCAAAGTGACGGCAAGAACCCTTCGGATCATCAATGAAAAGGGCCTGCATGCGCGGGCCTCGGCCAAATTCGTCGAAGTGGTGGAAAGCCATGACGCCGCGGCCTCGGTGACAAAGGACGGCATGACCGTCTCGGGCGATTCGATCATGGGTCTTCTGATGCTCGCCGCATCGCGCGGGACAGCCATCGATGTGGCAACTTCCGGCGCAGATGCCGACAAGCTGGCCGACGCGCTTGAAGCGCTGGTTGCAAACCGCTTCGGTGAAGACTACTGAGACCCGTCGAAAAGAGTGAAGGCGCATTCCGGGTGATCGAGACCTCGCAGACAAAGGTGGAGCCGGTCGTGGACCGGCGGAATGACGGCAACGCCAAACCCTATGACATGCGCCGTCTGTCCTATGCGGGCACCTTCAAGAACCCCTTCAAGGCCGGAGCCATCCGCGCGATCGAATGGCTGACCGCCAAGGTCACGCTCCTGCGCCTGATCCGCCAGTTCGAACGCTCGGGCGCCCCCGTGGGCGCGCCCTTCTGGCCCAAGGCGATCCGACAGATGGGCATCGACATCCAGACCCCGCCCGAGGAAATCGCCCTGATCCCCCCGACCGGCCCGCTGGTCGTGGTGTCGAACCACCCCTCGGGGCTGGTCGACGGCATGATCCTTGCCGAAATGGTCAACCGCGTGCGGTCGGACTTCAAGATCCTGACCCGCTCGCTCCTCACCGGCATCCCCGAGGTCGAGATGTTCATGATCCCCGTGCCCTTCCCGCACGAGGACAATGCCCGCGAACTCGGCCTGCAAATGCGGGACGAAACGATGAAGCACCTGCGCGCGGGCGGCGTGATCATCCTGTTCCCCGCAGGCAAGGTCGCCATGTCCGAAGGCTGGTGGGGACCTGCCGTCGAGGCGGAGTGGAACGTATTCACCCACAAGATCGTCAAATCCTCGGGCGCGACGATCCTGCCGATCTACTTCCCCGGCCAGAATTCGCGGGCCTTCCTGATCGCCAACAAGATTTCCGACACGCTGCGTCAGGGCCTGTTGCTGCACGAAATCAAGCGCTGCCTCTTCAAACCCATCCGCCCCGTGATCGGCGCCCCGATCCCGCCGGAAGAGCTGAAGAAATGGGAGGGCAACCCGCGCGGCTTCCTCGCATGGCTGCGCGAGCATACGCTCAATTTGCGCAAATAGGCACCAACGGCGCGCCCGTCCCCGCGCTCGTCCCCCCGCCTGTCACCGCGTCGGAACGGGCACCTCGCCGCGGTAGTCATAGAACCCCCGCTGCGTCTTGCGGCCCAGCCAGCCCGCCTCGACATATTTGGTCAACAAGGGGCAGGGCCGGTATTTCGTATCCGCCAGCCCGTCATGCAGCACGTTCATGATGGCAAGGCAGGTATCCAGCCCGATGAAATCCGCAAGCTCCAGCGGCCCCATCGGATGGTTGGCACCCAGCTTCAGCGACTCGTCGATCGACTTCACGTTCCCCACGCCCTCGTAAAGCGTATAGACCGCCTCGTTGATCATCGGCATCAGGATGCGGTTGACGATGAAGGCAGGGAAATCCTCGGCACTCGCCGCCGTCTTGCCCAGCTTCCTGACCACCTCGTGCAGAGTGTCCCATGTCTCGGCATCCGTGGCGATCCCGCGGATCAACTCGACCAGTTGCATCACCGGCACGGGGTTCATGAAATGGAAACCCATGAACTTCTCGGGCCGGTCCGTCCGGCTTGCCAGCCGCGTGATCGAGATGGACGAGGTGTTCGATGTCAGGATCGTCGAGGGTTTCAGATGCGGCAGCAAATCCTCGAAGATCGCCTGCTTCACCGTCTCGCGCTCGGTCGCGGCTTCGATGATCAGGTCGGTCGGCCCCACATCGGCAAGCTTCAGCGTGGTCCTGATCCGCGCCATCGCCGCCGCCTTGTCCTCGGCGCTCACCTTGCCGCGCGTCACCTGACGGTCGAGGTTCTTGTCGATGGTCGCAATCGCCTTATCGAGGCTCGTCTGGCTGATGTCGGTCAGCAGCACGTCATAGCCCGCAAGCGCGAAGACATGGGCGATCCCGTTGCCCATCTGCCCCGCCCCCACGATCCCGACTGTCTTGATTTCCGCCATGACGCGACCTTCCTTCGAATTCCGCGAAAAGCTTATGCATTGCACCGCCTTGGGCGCAAGGGCAGGGCGGCCCCGCTTTACGCTTTGTTCACGGTTGGGCGGCAAGTCTGGCGGCGGGTGTAAGACGATGGGGTGTGTGGATGAGCTTCGCTTTTCCCGGCGATGTGTCGCCGGACTATTATCCGTGCCGCTACGGGCGGTCGAAACTGCTGTTCCGCGGGCCAAGGCGCGACCTTGCCGCGCCCTTCGTCGCCGTGCTTGGCGGCGCTGAAACCTATGGCAAATTCGTCCCGCAGCCCTATCCCGCGCTGCTCGAAGGGATGCTCGGCAAGCCCGTGGTCAATTTCGGCGTGCCTTCGGCGGGGCCGGATGCATGGTCGCACGATCCCGCCCTTGTCGAACTCGTCGCAAAGGCGCGGGTGACGGTGG
Source organism: Paracoccaceae bacterium (assembly GCA_027489375.1). Classification (GTDB taxonomy): domain Bacteria; phylum Pseudomonadota; class Alphaproteobacteria; order Rhodobacterales; family Rhodobacteraceae; genus Paragemmobacter. Next base: position 104,368 of record JAIXZW010000006.1, read on the forward strand.
TTCAGGTCACGGGTGCGCAAAACCTTACCAACCGATTCTACTCGGTCCACCCGCGCCGCAACGACCGCTTCCTGCGTGCCTCGCCCTTGCTGCTGCAAATCTTCCGCGAGGTGGACTTCACGGAATTCAATTTCACCCGCCACATGCTGCAAAGCCTGCGCCGCGTCTCGCCCGAAAAATTCGCGCTGCTGGCCGATGAACTGCGCGCCGCATGGCTGGCGCGCATGTCCGCCCTCGTGCCGCGCCTCGGTCCACGCGTGGTGCTCGTCTGGATGCAACCGGACCCCGGCGATCCCGATGCCGAACCGATGCTGGTCGATGCCGCGATGATCGACGCCCTGCGACCGCATGTCGCCGCTGTCCTGTCCGTGTCCTTCAGCGCCACCGCACGGGCCGCGGGGGTCGCGGGCATGGTCTTCCCGCCCCTTGCCGAACCTGCGGCACGCGGCATGCCGGGACCGCTGCACCACGCCGAACTTGCGGCTGCAATCGCCCCCGTCGTGGCACCGCTCCTGCAATGAAAAGGGCGCGCCGGTTCCCCGCCGCGCCCGATTGGTGATCTGGACGGAAGCTTAGAGCTTCTCGATCATCTCCGGCACGGCGGCGAAGATGTCGGCGACAAGCCCGTAATCGGCGACCTGGAAGATCGGCGCTTCCTCGTCCTTGTTGATGGCTACGATGATCTTGCTGTCCTTCATCCCAGCAAGGTGCTGGATCGCACCCGAGATGCCGAGCGCGATGTAAAGCGTCGGCGCCACGACCTTGCCGGTCTGCCCGACCTGCCAGTCGTTCGGGGCGTAGCCCGAGTCGACCGCCGCGCGCGAAGCGCCGACCGCCGCGCCCAGCTTGTCCGCGAGCTTCTCGACCATCGCGAAGTTCTCTTGGGAACCGAGGCCGCGCCCACCCGACACGACGATCCCCGCCGACGTCAGTTCGGGACGGTCGCTCGTCGCCACCTTGTCCTCGACCCAAGCCGAAAGCGAGCCGTCCGCCGCCGTCGCCAGCTTCTCGACCGCCGCCGAACCCGTGGAGCCAACAGCGGTGAAGCCCGCCGTGCGGATCGTCATCACCTTTTTCGCATCCGACGATTTCACCGTCTGGATCGCGTTGCCCGCATAGATCGGGCGCTCGAAGGTGTCGGCGTCGATCACGGCGGTCACGTCCGAGATCACCATGACATCGAGAAGCGCGGCCACGCGCGGCATCACGTTCTTGCAGAACGCGGTCGCAGCCCCCGCGATGTGGGAATACCCACCCGCCAAAGACACGACCAACGCCGCGATCGGCTCGGCCATGCCGTGGTCGAAACCAGCCGCATCGGCGTGCAGCACCTTGGCCACACCCTCAAGCTTGGCCGCTTCAGCCGCCGCACCGGCAGCGGAGCCCGCCACCAGCACATGCACCTCGCCCAAGCCCTTCACACCGGCAAGCGCCTTGGCCACCGCATCGGTCGCCAGTTGCCCGTCATTCACATCGGCAAGCAGAAGAACGGCCATCAGATCACCCCCGCTTCGTCTTTGAGTTTCGCGATCAGCTCCGCAACCGACCCCACCTTCACGCCAGCCTTGCGGCCCGCCGGTTCCACCGTCTTGACCACCGTCAGGCGCGGAGCAACGTCCACGCCGTAATCGGCGGGCGTCTTGGTGGCCAAGGGCTTGGCCTTCGCCTTCATGATGTTGGGCAAGGAGGCATAGCGCGGCTCGTTCAGACGCAGGTCGACCGTCACGATGGTCGGCATCTTCACCTTGATGGTCTGCAAACCGCCGTCCACTTCACGCGTCACGACCGCATGGTCGCCTTCGACCGCCAGTTCGCTCGCAAAGGTCGCCTGCGACCAGCCGAGCAGCGCCGAAAGCATCTGCCCCGTCGCGTTCATGTCATTGTCGATGGCCTGCTTGCCCGCCAGCACCAGACCCGGCGCCTCTTCCTTGACGACAGCCGCCAGCAGCTTGGCCACGGCGAGCGGTTCGATGTCGGTGTGAACATCGGCAGCCGCTTCGATCAGGATCGCACGGTCCGCGCCCATCGCCAGAGCCGTGCGCAGCGTTTCCTGACTTTGCTTCACGCCGACCGAGACGACCACGACCTCGGTCGCGATGCCCTTTTCCCGCAGACGGATCGCCTCTTCCACGGCGATCTCGTCAAAGGGGTTCATCGACATCTTCACATTGGCCAGATCGACACCCGATCCGTCCGCCTTGACGCGGACCTTCACGTTATAGTCGATCACCCGTTTGACAGGCACCAGAACCTTCATGCGGCAATCTCCTCGTTCCGGCCCGCAACGGGCCTCTTCCAAGCTCTCGCGGCCTAAGTAATGAATCGCGCAGCCGGACAACAGACCAAATACGACAGCAAAACGCGTCGCTACGTCGCGTTCACCCCTCGCGCGTCAGCCCCGGCACCCAAAGCACGTCATCCTTGCCGTCATTGTTGGCAATCCGGCCTGCCACGAAGAACCAGTCCGACAGACGGTTGAGGTATTTGACCGCCTCGGGGTTGACCGATTCCATCGTCGCGGTTTCCACCACCAGCCGTTCGGCACGGCGGCAGACCGTGCGGCACAGGTGCAATTGCGCCGCCAGCGCCGACCCGCCCGGCAGGATGAAGGACCGGAGCGGCGTCAACTTCGCGTTCATCGCGTCAATCTCGCGCTCCAGCCGCATGACCTGCGCCTCCTGCACCCGCAAAGGGGTGTAGGGCAGTTGCGCGTCCAGATGCATGTCCGGCGTGCAAAGGTCCGCGCCCAGATCGAAAAGGTCGTTGGAAATCCTCGCCAGAGCGGCATCCACATCGCCCGTCGCATGTTGCCGTGCCAAACCCACGGTCGCATTCGTCTCGTCCACCGTGCCATAGGCCGAAACCCGCAAGGAATGCTTGGCCACCCGCGCCCCGTTGCCCAGCGCGGTTTCCCCCGCATCCCCCGTTTTCGTGTAGATTTTCGACAGAACGACCATCAGCGGCCCCCTTGGAAATAGGCGAAGGCCACGATCAGCGCCACGGCCACCGCCTGCGCGATGATCCGCCACCGCATGATCTTGTTGGCATTCCGGCGATTGAACTCGCCGCCCTTGCCGAAGCTGCCGATGCCGAACATCAGGATGGCAAGCACGGCCAGCGCCGATACCGAGGCGAGGATGAAGAGCGGGTCGCCCGACATGGGGTTTGTCCTTTCCGAATTCCGTTTGGCGCTGATCTAGGTGCGATCAGGCAGAAAGCGAAAGGGAAAATCGTCCGTCCCGCCTTTTTGGACCATGGAAAGCGCGCGCACCTCTTACAGACGCGAGATGATTGCCGCGATGATCTTCAGAACCTTGGCAATAACCAATGCGCCGATCAGAAGGTAAAGCGGCCACAGGATCGAGAACGACCCGTGCTCGGCCAAAGCTTGGTATTCACCCACCGTCAAAGGCGCTGCCCTTTCCAGCCGATTCAGATGTCAGTGTCGCACGGCACCGCCACCCGCCGCAGGTCCCGGCGCAGCCCGGCGCGCGGTTTCCTGCCGTAAGTTGCAGTTTTGCATATTTTTCACCCTCTGGTTGCTATTACCCAATCCAGCGCCCGCGTGGGCAAGATCCGCCGCAGGAAACCCGCGAAATAGGTCGGCGTCGTGACATAATACCGCGCCCTTGGCCGCTTCGCCTCCACCGCATGGATCAGCTTCTCCGTCACGGCACGGGGCGGCAGTTCGAACGCATCCGGCCCCGCCTTCCTGTAAAGCCGGTCGCGCAGGCGCTCGTAATCCGCACGGCGGGCCGAGTTTTCCCAGTCGATCCACTTCTCGAAATGCGGGATGGCGTTCTGGCGGAACTTGGTCCCGATGGGGCCGGGTTCGATCAACACCACCTCGATCCCCGTGCCCGCCAATTCCATCCGCAGCACATCCGACAGGCCTTCCAGCCCGAATTTCGTCGCCACGTAAGCCCCGCGCCACGCCGCCCCGACGATGCCGAGCACGGACGAGCATTGCACGATCCGCCCATGCCCTTGCGCGCGCATCGCGGGGATCAGCCGCCGCGTCAGGTCGTGCCAGCCGAACAGGTTGGCCTCGAAAATCTCGCGTAGCGCGCCGCGCGGCAAATCTTCTACCGCCCCCGGCACGGCAAAGGCGCCGTTGTTGAACAGCGCGTCCAGCGTCCCGCCCGTGGCGGCAAGCACATGCTCTACCGCGGCAGCAATGCTCGCCTCGTCACTGTAATCAAGGCGGACACTCTCGAACCCCTCGCCGCGCAACCGTTCGCAATCGGCCTCTTGCCGGCAGGTCGCAAAGACCCGCCAGCCCCGCGCCCGCATTCCCTGCGCCGCATCATAGCCGATGCCCGAAGAGCAGCCCGTAATCAGGATCGAACGCATCGGACCACCCTTGTGAAACCCAGTGACGGGGTTCTAGGCGGTCGGGGCAGGCTTGGCAAATCCTATGCCCGCTAGTCCGAAGCGGCGATCAGCGTGGCTTTGGGCGGCGTATCCGTCAGCAGCGATTTGTGGACATAGCCCGCAACCTTGCCGTCCGCCGCGCGCAGTTTCACCCAGCCGTTCGGTTCGGCCCAAAGCACGAACACCTCGCCCCCGCGCCCGATCTTGCCCGCAAGCTTGCTGCGTTTGTTCGGTCCGGCGCGGACATTGGCGGTATTCGCGGTGATCCAGCGCCGTTGCGTATTGGCGGGCTGCCCGGCCATCGTCGCCGTGGGACGGTCCAGCGCGGCCATGACCAGCGCCGCCAATTCGCGCCCCGCCGCGTCATCCGATTGCGCCGTCGGGGCCGTCGGGGCAGGGGCCGCCGCTGCCGCCACCTCTGGCGCCGACCGCCGCACCGCCTGCGGGCCGATGCGGACGGGCCGCTTCGGCACGGGCAGCACCCGCACCCCGCTTGTCGCCGCAACCTTGGCCGCCGCCACCGTCAGGGGCCGTTCCGCGCCGCGTTCCAACCGCGTCGGCCCGTTTCCCCAGATCACCATCCCGCAATAGATCGCAAGGCACAGCGACACCAACAACTTCCACACGACTCGCATCCCGATACCGGCTACCCGGCGTTGCATAGCACGGCGCTGTGACCTCGCGTCAACGATGCTGACAGGGCCGCCCCGTCCTTCTGCATTTCGTCTGGACCCAAGCGCGGGGCGGGATTACACAACATCCATGTCAGATTTGCCCGAAGACCCCAGTATACAGTCCGTGACCCTGTCCGAGCCGCTGTCCCGCGCGATTGGCGAGCGGTATCTGACCTATGCGCTCTCCACGATCATGCACCGCGCCCTGCCGGATGCGCGCGACGGGTTGAAGCCCGTCCACCGCCGCATCCTTTACGCGATGCGCGAATTGCGCCTGTCGGCCACGGGGGGCTTCCGCAAATCGGCCAAGATTTCGGGCGATGTCATGGGGAACTACCACCCCCACGGCGATGCCGCGATCTATGACGCGATGGCGCGTCTGGCGCAGGATTTCAACGTCCGCTACCCGCTGGTGGACGGGCAGGGCAACTTCGGCAACATCGACGGCGACAACCCCGCCGCCTCCCGCTACACCGAAGCCCGCCTGACCGCGATTGCCGAGACCTTGATGGAAGGTCTGGCCGAAGACGCGGTCGATTTCCGCCCCAACTATGACGGCACGCTCGAAGAGCCGGTGGTCATGCCCGCGGCTTTCCCGAACCTGCTTGCCAACGGCTCGTCCGGCATCGCGGTCGGGATGGCGACGAACATCCCGCCGCATAACCTCGATGAGTTGATCCTCGCCTGTCACGCCATGCTGCGCGATCCCGCCCTGTCGGACGAGGCGCTGGTGGCACTGGTCCCCGGACCCGATTTCCCCACGGGCGGGGTGATCGTCGAACCGCGCGACAGCATCCTCGAATCCTACCGCACGGGGCGCGGTTCGTTCCGTCTGCGCGCCAAATGGCAGGTCGAAGACCTTGGCCGTGGCATGTGGCAGATCGTCGTCACCGAAATCCCCTATCAGGTGGCCAAGTCCAAGCTGATCGAAAAACTGGCCGAGGTGATCCAGACCAAGAAGGTCCCGCTTCTGGCCGATGTCCGCGACGAATCCGCCGACGATGTCCGCATCATCCTCGAACCGCGCACCCGCACGGTCGAACCCGAAATGCTGATGCAGACGCTGTTCCGCACGACCGACCTCGAAATCCGTTTCGCGCTGAACATGAACGTGCTGATCGACGGCAAGGTGCCCAAGGTGTGCTCGCTCAAGGAAGTGCTCCGCGCCTTCCTCGACCACCGCCGCGACGTGCTGCGCCGCCGGTCCGAACATCGCATCGAAAAGATCGACCACCGGCTCGAAATCCTCGAAGGCTTCATCATCGCCTTCCTGAACCTCGACCGCGTGATCGACATCATCCGCTACGACGATGACCCGAAGCAGGCGTTGATGGCGGAAAAATGGGGCGTCCCGCACAAGCGGGCGACGAACGAGAAAGACTATGTCAGCCCCGCCCGCCTGCCCGAAGGGGCCGAGGGCGAGTTGACCGAGCTTCAGGCCGAATCCATCCTCAACATGCGCCTGCGCAGCTTGCGCCGCTTGGAAGAGATGGAACTGATCTCCGAGCGCGACACGCTGATGAAGGAACGCGCCGACCTTGCCGACCTTCTGGACAGCGAAAAGCGCCAGTGGAAGCGCATCGGCGAAGAGCTTGAGGAGATCCGCAAGAAATTCGGCAAGGACAGCGCGGGCGGCGCCCGCCGCACCCTGTTCGCCGACATGGCCGAGGTCGAGGAAGTCCCCTACGAGGCGATGATCGACCGCGAACCCATCACCGTCATCTGTTCGAAGATGGGCTGGATCCGCGCGATGAAGGGTCACGTCGCGCTGGATTCGGACGTGAAGTTCAAGGACGGCGACGAAGGCCGCTTCATCTTCCACGCCGAAACCACCGACCGCATCCTTCTGGTCGGCTCCAACGGCCGCTTCTACACGCTCCTCGGCGCGAACCTCCCCGGCGGGCGCGGCATGGGCGAACCCGTGCGCCTGATGGTCGACCTGCCCAACGAATGCGAGATCACCGACCTGATGATCTTCCGCGCGGGCGAGAAACTCCTTGTCGCATCGACAGCCGGTGACGGCTTCATCGTCCCCTCGGACGAGGTGCTTGCCCAGACCCGCGCGGGCAAGGCCGTGCTCACCCTGCGCGACGGCACCAAGACCGCCCTTTGCCGCCGCGTCTCGGGCGACAGCGTCGCCGTGGTGGGCGACAACCGCAAGGTGCTGGTCTTCCCGCTGTCGGAATTGCCCGAAATGGCCAAGGGCAAGGGCGTCCGCTTGCAGAAGTACAAGGACGGCGGCCTTTCGGACGCCATCACCTTCACGCTGGCAGATGGTCTGTCGTGGAAAGACCCCGCAGGCCGGACCCGCACCGAAACCGTCCTGACCGAATGGCAGGGCGCCCGCGCCACCGCTGGCAAGATGGCCCCGCGCGGCTTCCCCCGCGACAACCGCTTCACCTGAAAAGCGTCTGCCATCAATGCGAAACGCCCGGAACCAAGGACATGGCTCCGGGACGCGCACTCGTGAATATACGAACTCTTTACCGACCGCCCTCAGACGGTAACGTTGAACCTACCCCGTTTTGCATGCAAAACAACCTATCCGAAAGTAAAGGGTCGCCAAGTCTTACGTCCGTGGCAAGGAAGTGACAGATCAAAGGGGCCGCGCCTGCAGCCAGACGCCCCCTTCGGGCCGCAATGTAAGGATCATCACGGGCTTGGGATCGCGCCCCCGCACGGGGTCGAAGCGGAACCGTGCAAGCAGCGTGGCCAGAATGATAACCGCCTCTTGCAGCGCGAAATTCGCCCCGATGCAGATGCGCGGCCCGTCGCCAAAGGGCAGATAGGCAAACCGCTCGCCCTTGTAGCCGCCCGCAAAGCGGTCGGGGTCGAAGCGGTCGGGATCGGGCCACAGCTTGTGGTGGCGGTGCAGCGCATAGATGGGCAGGATCACCGTATCCCCGCGCCACACCTCGCGCCCGCACAACTCGTCCGCCGCCCGCGCCGTGCGCGACAGGAACGCGGCGGGCGGATACATGCGCAACGCCTCGTCGACCACCTGCCGGATATAGGGCAGGGCGGCCACATCCGCCGCCACCGCTGCCCGATCCCCCAGCACCGCCCGCGCCTCGTCCCGCGCCCTCGCCTGCACCCCTTGGTCAAAGGCGCACAGGTAAAGCGACCATGCCAGCGTCAGCGCGGTCGTCTCGTGCCCCGCGACGATGAAGGTGAGCAGGTTGTCGCGCAGTTCCGGCACCGTCATGCGCCGGCCGCTTTTCGGGTCCTCGCCCGCCATCAGGAGATCGAGCAGGTCGGGAATCTCCGGCCCCCCCTCGGCCCGCCGCTTTTCGATGGCCCCGTCGGCCACGCGCTTCATCTCGCGCACGCCGGACTGCGACAAAAGCCGCGACGGACGCGGCAGCCATGTCGGCGCGCCGATCACATCCAGAAGCGACACCTTGGCCGTCTGCGCGATATAGCTTTCGATGCTGCGGTGGATCGCGTCACGGTCGAACCCGCCCCCGCCGGAAAAGGTGACGTCCGAAATCACCTCGAAGGTCGCCGTCACCATCTCGTCGAAGACATCGACCGCCCGCCCCACCGTCCCGCCGATCCGTGCCACGGCACGCTCTGCCGCCGCCGTCATCACGGGGGCCAGTGCCGCCACGTTGCGATGGCTGAACACGGGTGCCGCCGTGCGCCGCTGCCACAGCCATTCCTGCCCCTCGGCCACGAACATCGACTTGCCGATCCCGGGTTCGAGAATCAGCTTGGTCACATCCGACTTCGGATAATCCTCCACCCTGTCCCGCAGGATGCGCTTCAGCGCCTCGGGGTCCATCACCATATGCCAGCGCTTGCCCGTCACGCCCGAGATGATCGGCGCATGGGTGGCAATCTCGGGGATCAGCTCCAGCACATTCCGCCGCCCCGCCCGCAGCGTGCCGAACACGCCCAGAGGCTCGGTCGCCAAGGGAACGCGGACGGGCAGGCGAAGGGGCAGGGGGGCGGCAACGGTTCCGGCGGGTTCGTCAAGCATGGCAGCCTCGCAACTCTGGCCTCACAAGTAGGTGTCCCGACCCCCTTCGGAAAGGCCGCGATTGCGCGAAAGGGCGCGGGCGGCTATCCAGACCTGCGGCCCCGCAACGGTGCCAGTATCAGGAACCGGATCATCCATGCGTGCATTCCGCCTCTCGGCCCTCTGCCTCGGCCTCGCCCTGACCGTCGCCGCCTGCCAGAAAAGCGATCTGCAAGACCCGCCCGCGCCGCTCGGCCCCTTTGCGCTCGGCCTCAACATCGTCGTCACCGACAAGATGCAAAAGGTGCCGATCTCGCGCAATGCGACGGGCGAGGAATGGGAAGCCGCGTTGGAGCAGGCGATCGAGGACCGTTTCGGCCGCTACACCGGCGACAAGCTCTACAATTTCGGCATCGCCATCGACGGCTACGCGCTCGCCCCTCCGGGCATTCCGGTCATCGCCGCGCCGAAATCGATTCTCGCCATCAAGGCCAACATCTGGGACGATGCGGCACAAAAGAAGATCAACACCGAACCCAAGCAGATCATCGTCTTCGAAAGCCTCTCGGGCGACACGGTGATCGGCACGGGCCTGACGCGCACCCGCAAACAGCAAATGGAGGCGTTGTCCTACAACGCCGCCAAGAAGATCGAGGAGTGGCTGCTCGACAACCCCGAATGGTTCGGCCTTCCGCCCAAGCAAGCCTCCGGCGCTTCGACCCCCTCGCCCAAGCCGCCGCAGTTCGACATGACGGCCCCGCCGCTGCCCGCCGCCGATGCGGCGTCCCGCCCCGTGCCCCGTCCCACGCCCACGCCAGCGCCCGCGCCCGCAGCAGGCTAGGCAGGGGCGCAGCCTTGCGCCTTTCGGCTTGATTTTCCCCGTGCGGCGGCATAAGTCGCCGCCCGTGTAGCACAGGGCCACATCGGCCCCCCAAATTCGAGGCCCGACATGGCAAAGGCAAAGTTTGAACGGAACAAACCGCACGTCAACATCGGCACGATCGGCCACGTTGACCACGGCAAGACGACGCTGACGGCGGCGATCACCAAGTACTTCGGCGAATTCCG
>JAIXZW010000012.1 GCA_027489375.1 Paracoccaceae bacterium
GCTCGCCGCTTCTGGGCAAGAACATCGCGCTGGCACGGGTCGACGTGGCCCATGCCGAGGTGGGCACGCAGGTGGAGGTCGGCAAACTCGACGGCCACCAGAAACGCCTTCCGGCAACCATCGTCGGCCTGTCGCACTACGACCCGAAAAAGACGCGGCCGCAGGGGTAGGGGTTACGCCTCTACCGCGCCGCCACAGGCGCACCAGTCTGCGAAGCCGCCGATGTTTTGCGCCTGATAGCCAAGCTGCGTCAGGACTTGTGCCGCCGAACCCGCCCGTGCCCCGGCCGCACAATAGACTGCGATGGGCAGGGTCGGGCGGAAGCGGCTGTCGTAATCGGGGCTTCGGGGATCGGCCTTCATGGCAATGAGCGAGAGGGGCACGTGAACGGCGCCCTTGGCCTTGCCTGACGCCGCGAGTTCTTTCGGTTCGCGCACGTCGAGCAGCATGATCTTCCCCTCCGATGCCAGTTCGCGGGCTTGGGCAGGGGTCAGGCGGTGGGCATTGAAAGCAAATCCGGACATGGGGGTCTTGGCCTTTCATGACGCCTTCGGTTGCAGGATATATATTCCAATTTACGAATATGTAAAGACCTCGCGCAGTGCAACCTCCGGCAATTCGACGCGTTGTCCGATGGCCTGCCAAAGCCGCGAAAGGTCGGGCGCCATCACCGCCGGATCGGTCGGCGCGGGAGCGTTGCCAAGTTCCAGAAGCCCGGGTCGCCCTGCCGCCTCTGCCAGCACCCGTGCCAGATCGCCCAGACTGCGCGGCGACCCCGAGCCGAGGTTCATCGCCCCGCAAGCGCTTGTGCCGAGCAATTCCCCGACCAGCATCCCGATATGGCGGGTCGAGGCGAAGTCGCGGACCAGTCCCGCCGCCTTGACCTGCGCCACCCTCCCCTCGCGCAGGGCGCCGACGAGCGAGGGGACGAAGCGGGCAGGGGCTTCGCCCTGGCCATAGAGATGGAAAAGCCGCAGCCACAAAAGACCTGCCCCCGCCGCCCGGCAAAGTGCCGAAAGGTCGGCGCAAAGGTCGGCCTTCGCCTGACCATAGGGGGTCGCGGGCGAAAGCCGCCGCGTCTCTGGCCAAAGGCCCTGCGACCCTGTCACCGAATACTCCGCGCAGGTACCGAAGGCCACGATCCGCTTGCCGCCCCGCTTTAGAAATCCGCGTGCAAACTCGACCGAGGCCGACCGCCAGATATCGTTGTGCGGCGAATGCCAGAAGGTTCCGTGCTCGACGAACCATGCCGCGTGGACCAGCGTTTCGGCCTTTGTTTTGGCCAGTACCCGCGCCCGTTCCGCCGCGTCCAGCAGGTCGGCCCGATGCCCGTCGGCTGCCATGCCGCGCCCGACCGGCTCGACCCGATAGCCACGCTCCAGCAGGGCCGCATGGACCGCCCGACCGACGAAGCCGGAAGCCCCCGTCAGCAGGACGGTTTCAGACATAATCCGGCCTGTCGCGGTCGCGCTCGGACATCAGCGCCGGCGGAGCGGGCCAGTCGATGCCGAAGGCAGGATCGTTCCACCGCGCTCCACGCACGGCATCGGGCATGAAGGGCACGTCGATCATGTAATCCACCGCCGCCCCGGGCGAGAGGGTCAGGAAGCCATGAGCAAATCCGCGCGGGATGAAGAGGGCACGGCCATTCTCGGCGCTCAGCAGTTCGGCATGCCATTTGAAGCGGGTCGCACTTCCGTTGCGCAAGTCGACCGCCACATCCCAGATCGCCCCCGCCACGCAGCGCACCAGTTTCTGTTCGCCATAAGGGTCCGCCTGCCAGTGCAAACCCCTTAGAGTGTGGCTGTGGATGTTGGTGGAAAGGCTTGTCTGGCGCGGCACGAAGGCGATGCCCGCCCGTGTGAAACTGTCCGCGCACCAAAGGCGGCGAAAGTTGCCGCGCCCATCTTCGGGGGCGTTGCTTTCGACGCGCATCAGGCCCGCGATCGGGGTTGCGAAGAACTCCATTCACAATGCCCTCATCTCGGGCACGGCTGTCCAGAGGCCGCCTGCAAAGCCCGCCCCGCGCAACTGTGCCACGACTTCGGCGGATATGTTCCACGGCAGGATCAGGATGTCGTCCGGCTGCATCGCCAGAAGCGCTGCGGGGCTGACCACGGGAATATGGCTGCCCGGCAAGAGCCTGTTCTGCTTGGAGGGCGCAAGATCGGCCACCGCAACAAGTCCTGTCGCCTTCACCCCCGCCGCGTTGAGGAAGGTGTTCCCCTTTGCCGCGGCACCATAGCCCGCCACGCGCCGCCCTGCCGCCTGCCTGTCGGCCAGCCATGCCCGAAAACCGGACAGGGTCGTCGCGACCCGCGTGTTGAAACCGAGATAGACCCCGTCCCGATCAAGGCCGCGCTCCGCCTCGACCTTGCGCATCCGCATGAGTTGCAGCGACGCCACCTTGGGCGCGGGCGAGGCGAGGATCCGCAGAGATCCGCCATGTGTCGGCAAGACCTCGACATCATAGACGGTCAGCCCGTGGCGGGCGAAAAGCCGTTCGACCGCGTAAAGCGACCAATAGGCGTAATGTTCGTGGTAGATCGTGTCGAACTGCACCCCGTCGATCAGCGACAGAAGATGCGGCGCTTCGACGGACAGGGTGCCTTGGGGTTTCAGCAATCCGGCCAGCCCCCGGGTAAAGCCGTTGATGTCGGGCACATGCGCCAGCACGTTGTTCGCAATCACCAGATCGGCGCGGCCATGCGCCGCGACCACACGCGCCGCGGTTTCGGGTGTCAGAAAGGCGACCTCTGTCGGCACGCCGGCGGCCACGGCCGCCTTTGCAACATTTGCCGCCGGTTCGATCCCCAGACATGGCACGCCCGCTGCGACGAAGTTCTGCAAAAGATACCCGTCGTTCGACGCCACCTCGACCACGAAGGCTGCCTTGGTCAATTCAAGCCGCGAGGCCATGCCCGCCGCGAATTGCGCGGCATGCGCCAGCCATGATGAGGAGGCCGACGAAAAATAGGCGTAATCGCTGAAGATTCCGGTGGCATCGACCGTGTGGTCAAGCTGCACCATCCGGCAATCCGAACAGACGACGGCGCAAAGCGGGTAGCGCGGTTCCTTGGTCGTGTCCGCATCCGGTGGCAAATAGGAATTCGCCACGGCCATTGTGCCCAGATCGCAGAGGACGGGACCGAAGGGGGCACCGCAAGCGCGGCAGCGGGTCAGTTTTTCGGCACTCATCACATCGTCCCCGAAAGAAAATCACGGATCATCGCATCGCTCGGCCCGGCCATCGCGGCCCCGCCCTGCCACGCCTCGTACCATGCGGCCGTCAGTCCGACGGCCGCCGCCGTGGTCAGGCGCGGACGCCAGCCAAGGCGTGTGGCGGCCAGCGTGCTGTCAAGCGCAAGGCGCGGTTTCTCCGCCATCGGCGGTGCCTTCGATAGCTGCCGGTTGACGGGTCGCCCCGTCGCCCGCTCCCAATGGGAAAGAAGGTCGCTGACCGTCAGCTCCGCCTCGGCCGGTCCGAAATTCACCGCGGGCGGTGCTTCGCCCTTTGCCAGCGCTTCGGCCAGCACGAGATACCCCGCCAGCACGTCCATCACATGCTGGAACGGGCGGGTCGAAGCCGGATTGCGCAGGACCAGCGGCACCCCCGCCACGCGGGCGCGGACAAGATCGGGGATCAGCCGTGCCACGCCGAAATCCCCGCCGCCGATCACATTGCCCGCCCGCGCCGTGGCAAGGGGCGGCAGATCGGGGAAAGAGGCGCGATGGCTTGCCGCCAGCACCTCGCAAGCGGCCTTGGAGGCGGAATAGGGGTCGGTATCGCCAAGCGGGTCGTCCTCGGCAAAGGGGCGGCCCGATCCGGTGTTGCGGTAAACCTTGTCCGAGGTGACGATGACCGCAGCCTGCAATCCCGCGCCGCGCATCGCTTGCAACAGATGCAGCGTGCCGGTGACGTTGCTTTCCCATGTTCCCACGGGGTCGGCATAGCCCGTGGCGACGATGGCCTGCGCGGCAAGGTGCAGCACGATGTCCTGTCCCTGAACGGCTTGCCTCACAGCGCTTGCATCGCGCAGGTCGCCGCGCAGGTCGCGGGTGCACTCGGCCAAGCAGAGCGCCGCATGCGCCGAGGGGCCGTTCGCAGGGTCAAGCGCGAAGCCCGTCACCCGCGCCCCCATCTGCGCCAGCATCCGTGCGAGCCATGCGCCCTTGAAGCCGGTCTGTCCCGTGACCAGCACCCGTTTGCCGCGCCAGAAATCGGGCGAGGGGCGTTTCACCACAGTTTCCACGGCGCGCGCCCCCCGTCCCACAGGCTTTGCAGGTGGTCGCGGTCGCGCAGCGTGTCCATCGGCTGCCAGAAGCCGTGATGCTCCCACGCCATCAACTGCCCGTCGCGGGCCAGTCCTTTCAGCGGTTCCTGCTCCCAGACCGTCCCCTCGTCCGCGATGCGCGGCAGGACCGACGGGTTCAGCACGAAGAAGCCGCCGTTGATCATCCCGCCATCGCCCGCAGGCTTTTCGGTAAAGGCGGTGACGCTGTCCCCGCTGCGCTCCAGCGCGCCGAAGCGGCCGGGGGGGATGACGGCGGTGACGGTCGCCGCCCGCCCGTGGGCGCGGTGAAAGGCGACGGAACCGGCGATGTCCACATTGCCGACCCCGTCGCCATAGGTCAGGCAAAAGGCCTCCTCCTCGCGCAACAGATGCCCCACGGCGCGCAGGCGACCACCCGTCTGCGTCTCTTCGCCCGTGTCGATCAGCGTCACCCGCCACGGCTCGGCAGTAGGGCGCAGCACATCCACCGTGCCCTTGGACAGGTCCACCGTCAGGTCCGACGACAGCCGCGCGTAGTTGAGGAAGAACTCCTTGATCTGCCAGCCGCGATAGCCAAGGCAGATGACGAAATCGGTGATCCCGTTCGCCTCGTAGATCTTCATGATGTGCCACAGGATCGGACGCCCGCCGATTTCGACCATCGGCTTCGGGCGCAGGCCCGTTTCTTCCGAAAGGCGCGTGCCGCGCCCGCCTGCAAGGATGACGGCTTTCATCGGGCTGCGACCTTTGCTGCCAACTCGTAAAAATTCTTTGTGAAGCGGGCGGGTTGGCCCAAGGGATTGGCCGCGATCTGCGCCCGCAACCCGTGGCGCAGGACAAGGCGGCGCGACCTGTCGGCGGCAAGCTCGGCGGCCTTGGCCACGTAATCCGCGACAGTTGCGACCGAAAGGTCGCCAAGCCCCGCGTTGTTGAGGTTGGAGTGTGACAGCCGCTCGGGGAAGCCCGGACCGCACAAGGATACGGTCGGCACCCCCATCCAGAGCGATTCACAGGTCGTCGTCCCGCCCACATGGGGCAGGCTGTCCAAGGCGATGTCGATCTCGTTGTAATGCCGCATATGGTCGCCCCGCACGCCGACGAAGCGCAGGCGGTCGGGGTCCACGTCACGGCGGGCGAAAGCCGCGCGGCAGTTGGCGATGAAGCTTTCGGACCCCGCCTCGGGCCGCAGGAAGAGGAAGCGGGACTCCGGCACCGCCCGCAGCACGGCAGCCCATGCGTCAAGGCATCTGGGCGTGTATTTGTAGGGGTTGTTCGCGGTGCCGAAGGACAGATAGCCGTTGCGCGCCTCGGGCGTGCCTTCGGCAATCTCGTGCGCGCCGAACATGCGCGACAGCGTGACCCAGCTTTCCGGCATCTCGAAGGCGCGTTCGATCAACAGGCGCGGGTCTTCGGGGCGGATGTAGGGGTCGGTCAGGATCAGGTCGATCTGCTCCAGTCCCGCCGAATGGGGATAGCCAAGCCAGCTTGCCCCCAGCCGCGCCGGACGCCGCGCCATGACGTTGAGCTTGTTCATCGCCGTCGAACCGCCCAGTTCGAACAGGATATCCAGCCCGTCGGCCGCAATCCCTTCGGCCACCTGATCGTCGGGCCGTTTGGGCCAATGGCGGAAGCCCGTGACGTTGCGGGCAAGCAGGTCTTGCACCTTGTCCGCCTCGCGCTCGTAAAAGGAATAGCAGAAGACCTCGACCTTTTCGCGGTCATAGCCTTCCAGCAGGGGCAGGGCGAAATAGGTCACGGGATGGTGGCGCAGGTCCGAGGACATGAAACCCACACGCAGCTTTCGCCCCGTCGCCAGAGCGGGCGCCGCAGCGGGGGCCACCGTCGCAATCTTGGCCGAGGTCCGCCGTCCCCATTCGCGGTGCCATTCCACCAGCCCGACACGGTCCTCCATCGTTTCGACCTGACCAAGCTCGTAATGCACATAGGAATGGTGCCCGCCCGCAAGCCAGACCGGCAAGAGCGGCCCGAGCGGTCCGGTTTCGGCCATGCGCGGTTCGTCCAGCACCCGCATGAAGACGGTGCGCAGCGTCCGTGCCGCCTCGCTCCGGCGTGTCGGGAAACGCTGAACCAGCAGCTTGCCCATTTCATAGGCCCGCTCCAGATGCGCGATTTCGCTGCCGTAGCGGCTGCGCGACAGGCTTTCGACCAGCCGCTCCATTGCGTCGAAACTGTCGGGATGGGCGGCGACCGCCCGTTCCAGCGCTTCGTTCACGCCTTGCCGGTCACTGTCGCCAAGCAGGCTCGCCAGCGCCAGATTGGCCTCGAGCTGCCCCGGATCGGTGCCGAGAACGCGGCCCAGCAGGGCTTTCGCATGGTCGATGTCGCCGTGCTGCCGCGCGATCCGCGCTTCAAGAACGGTCAATGCCGGAGTGTCGGGCATCGCGGCGGCAAGCTTCGCAACGATCTCGGCTGCCGCATCGCGCATCCCGTGCGCCAGCATGACCTGCACAAGAAGGTTCACGTTGGTCATCGAACCCGGCGCCAGCGCCACCGACCGCTTGAGGCTTTCCACCGCCGCCTCGGCCTGTCCCAGCCTGTGCTGTTCGCGCCCGTAAAGACGCCACAACTCGGCGGATTTCGGGGTGATCCGCAGCGCAGCGCGGTAACTTTCGGCGGCTTTGGCATGCTGCGCCATCGCTTCGTAAACATTGCCGAGGTTCTGGTGGATCGCCCCGTCATTGGGCCGCAGCTTCCGCGCCAGTTCCAGCACTTCGGCGGCCTTTGGCAGATTGCCCGCCCGCTTGAGCAGCACACCCATCATGTTGACCGTCGCCGAGTCCTTCTGGTTCTTCGTGAACCAGGGACGGAAAACGGCGACAGCCTCGGCATGGCGGCCAAGGCCGGACAGGGCAAGGGCGTGCCCGCGCAGGGTCAGGCGTGGCGAGGCACCCGCGGCTGCCGCCCGCTCATAGGCATCGACCGCCGCTGAATGGTCGCGCCGCTGCACTGCGGCCTCCGCTTCGGTCAATGCGGCTTCGGCAGGGGTCAGGCGGGGCTGGGACATGGGGAGGAACCGATCACTGGTGAAAAAACGGCACGGCCGATTTGCCGCTCCGGAAGGAACGACGCTGCCAGCCAAGAATTTAATGAATATTTACGCCCTCGCCCCCACAGGTCGGCGCAGGCAGTGTGAACGTGTAACAGGACGCACGGATTACAGGACATGGGGCGAAGTATAAGCGCAGGAAACCGGCCAATTCCAGACGCGGCGGTGATTTTTTGTGGGCCGTTGCCGCGCTGTCGGCTATCCCCGCGCCAGCTTTGCCCAAGCTTCGGCGTGCGACCCGAGCCGCGGGTCCGGCTTTTCCTCGGGCATCGCCCCCGCGTTTCCGCCCTGACCGAACAGCAGCGCCGCCCCGATCGCGGTTCCCGTCTGGGAGGCCGAAGTCGCCACCCCGCGCCCCGTCGCGGCGGCGAGCATCGCGGTGAACCAGCGGTTCTGTCCGAACGGCCCCTCGACGATCACCGGACCCTGTGCCCCGATCATGCCGAGGCATTCTGCGGTCATCAGCGCCAGATAATGCCCCAAGGCCACTTCGCGCAGTGCGGGCAGACCCGGCTCTACCGGCTGCCATCGCGCCCTCGATCTGGGGAAGGGGCCGCTGCCCTCTTGCACCGATGGCAGCAGCATGATCCCGCGGTCAAGGACCGTCTGCTGGTCGGCTTCGGTTGCCACGGGGGCCGCTTCCTGCCGGATGATCTCGTATTCCCGCCCGCCCATGAACCGCGCCGAAGGGGTCGGCCCCCCATGCGCGTTGACGTTGACCAGCGTGTCCCGTGCGGGGTCGAGTGCTACGGATCGCCCGCCCACCGCCATGCACACCACCCATGTCCCCGTCGAGACGACCGCGAAGGGTGCCGCCCGATCCATCAGGTGCGGCAGGAGCGAGGCATTGCTGTCATGGATACCCACCGCGACGGGTGTCCCCTTGGCCAATCCCGTGGCCTCCGCGACCTCTGCCGTGACCCCGCCGAGCATTTCGGCACAGGCTTTCGTCGGGGCGATCTTCCCCGCAAGACCAAGCCTTTCGACCAGCGAGGAGACGTGTCCTTCATAGGGGTTCCAAAGATCGGTGTGGCAGCCGAGGCTTGTCACATCCGTGGCCTGAAGCCCCGTCAGCCGGAAGCCCCAGTATTGCGGATAGGTCAGAACCGCCGCCACACGCCCGCGCAGCGACGGGTCCGTCACCATCTGCCAATGGAATTGCGCGCCAAGGTTCAAGCCCATCGGCAACCGCGCCGATCCCGTTTCGGCAAAGGACGGGCGCAGCGCGTCATACTCTGCCGCCAGTGCGTCCGGCCCGTCGAATTCGTAATCCATCACCGGCGCGGCCAGCGTCCCGTCCGCCGCAAGAAGCACGCCGCAGGCGCCATGTGTCGTCACGGACACCGCGTCGATCCCGTGGCTTGCCTGAAAGCCGCGCAGCCCCTCAAGCAGGAATGCCCAATGCCCTTCGGTGTCGAAATGGGGGTAGGGCGGCCCTGCCAGCACCTTGTTGGGGCGTGTGACCACCGCAACCTCGGCCCGCCGGTCCAGATCGACCAGCGCGAGCTTGGCATTGGTCTTGCCGATGTCGATGACCGCGATGTGCCTCATGGCATGTGGAACACGGTATCGAGGGCGACCGCCAGCGGTTCGTTCCTCTCGTTGGTGGCCATGATGTCGGCCATATGCGCCCACCAGCGCTGCATCACGGGCGATTTCGGCAAATCGTCCATCCCGTGATCGTCCCGCCGCCACAGCACGGCGAAAAGCGTCAGGGTTTCGCGGTCCAGATGGATGGAATAATCGCGGACACCCGCCGCATGCAGCAGGTCGACCAGTTCGGGCCAGATCTCATCGTGGCGCTTCCTGTATTCCGCCTCGCAGCCGGGATTGAGCCGCATCTTGAACGCAAATTTCTGCATTACTTCCGCACCTTTGCCAGCAGCCTCGGCACTGCGATCACGCTGATCAGCAACAGGCCGAGGAAGATCGACATCACGATCCCCGGCACGTTGAGCAGTCCGAAGCCGAATGTCACAAGCCCCATGATGATGGCCGCCAGAACCACCCCCATGATCCGCCCCGACCCGCCAAGGATGTTCACCCCGCCCAGCACCACCATCGTGACCACTTCAAGCTCCATCCCCGTCGCGATGGACGGCCGCGTCGACCCCAGGCGCGACGTAAGGCATACGGCCGCGATCCCCGACATCAGCCCTGTCAGCAGAAACAGGATGAACCTTACGCGGTTGACGCGGATGCCCGAAAACAGCGCGGCCGTGGGGTTGTTGCCGATGGCATAGACCGAACGGCCGAAATTCGTGCGATGCAGCAGGACGAAGAAGACCACCGCCAGCACCGCAAACAAGACCAGCTCGAAGCTGAACACCCACCAGACATAGCCCTGACCGAACCACGCGAAGGAATCGGGGTAGTTGGTGAAGGCCTCATCCCCCAGAACGATGGTGCTGATGCCGCGAAACAGGCTCATCGTGCCGATCGTCACGACGATCGACGGCAAACCCAATCGGGCCACGAAGACCCCGTTCAGCGCCCCGCACAGCACCCCCGTCCCGATCCCCACGGCCACCAGCGCGGGCGTGTCGAATCCCGCCGTCATGGCGATGCCCATTGCCGTCGAGGCCAGCGCGATGATCGAGGCGACCGAAAGGTCGATCTCGCCCGCGATGATCAGCATCGCCATCGCAAAGGCGATCATCGCCTTTTCGGTGAAATTGAAGGTCGCGTCCGACAGGTTCCATGCATTCAGGAAATAGGGCGAGGCAAAGGAGTTGATGGCAAAGACCGCCACCGCCACCACGACCAGAAGCGCCTCCCACGACCTGAGCGCACGCGCGAGCGGGCTTGTCAGCCGGTCGGGGATCACACGGGGGGCTGCGGAAATCTCGGTCATGCGCGATGCTCGGCGGATTTGAGGATGATGCGACCGCGCGAGCGGCCCTGCCGGGCGTTGAAGGCCACGGCGAGGATGATGGCGCTTCCCGAAATGGCAAGCTGCCAGAAGGGCGAGATGCCGACGACCGGCAGCGCGTTCTTGATCACGCCAAGGAACAGCGCCCCCAGCACCGCACCTGCAATCGTGCCCGCGCCTCCGGCGATGGCGATTCCGCCGATCACGCAGGCCGCGACCACGTCAAGCTCGAACCCGCCTGCGATGTCGACATAGGCCACGGCATAGCGGGCGACCCACAGGTAGCCCGTCAGCCCCGCCAAGGCACCCGAGATCACGAAGGCCACGAATTGCGTCCGCCCCACGTTGATGCCGGTATAGACCGCTGCATGGGGGTTGCCGCCCACGGCATAGAAGCTTCGTCCCAACGGCGTGCGCGTCAAAAGCACCACGGCTGCGGCGATGACCGCCAGGGCGATCCACGACATGACATGGATGCCGAACAGTTCCGCCCGCGGCAGGTCCTTGAAACCGGCCGTCATCTGGTGCGCGTTGATCCATTTGCCGTCCGAGATCAGAAAGATGATCCCGCGATAGATCGTCATCGTGCCAAGCGTGACCACGATGGGGGGAATGTCGACCTTCCACACCAGCAATCCGTTGACCGACCCGAGCACCGCCCCCAAAACCACGGCGGCCAGCAGGATCAGCGGCAGGGGCACGCCCGCCCCGTTCAGCATCGCCGCCACCATCCCGCACAACGCCAGCGTCGCGGCAACCGACAGGTCGATGCATTTCGTCAGGATCACGACCATCTGTCCGATGGCAAGAATGATCAGGGGCGAGGTGTCATTGAACACATTCGCCAGATTGCGCGGTTCGATAAAGGCCGGAAAGCGCGTGGCGATCACGGCAAGAAGCACAAGTATGGCAAGCGCAAGCAGGGCTTCGCGCGATTTGAGCAAATTGTTCATGCGGCCTTCTCGATGCCTGCCGCAGCGCGGACCAGGCGTTCGGGGGTCATCTCGGACCCGGTCAGTTCGGCGGCGATCCGGCCCTCGCGCATCACGATCACGCGGTCCGACATGCCGAGGATTTCGGGAATTTCGCTCGATACCATGATCACGGCCAATCCCTCGGCCGCCAGTTCGGCCATGAATTCGTGCACCGCCGCCTTGGAACCGATGTCGATGCCCTTCGTCGGCTCGTCCAGGATGATCACCCTCGGTTTCGTCGCCAGCCATTTGGCGATCACGACCTTCTGCTGGTTTCCGCCCGACAGCAGCCCCACGTCCTGATCCAGCGACGCCGCCCGCAAGTCCAGCCGCTGCGTATAGTCCCGCGCCAGCTTGAACTCTTCCGCCATCCGCAGGAACCCGCCGCGCGAGATGCGGCCAAGCGAGGGCAGGGTGACGTTCTGGAAGATCGGCAAGCCCTTCACCGCCCCCTGCCGCCCGCGATCCTCGGGCACATAGACGATGCCCCTCCCGATTGCATCGGCGGTAGAGCGGATCACTGCCACATCCTCGCCGATGCGGCAGGCCCCCTTCGACGGTCGGGTGATGCCGAACAGCGCCTGCATCACCTCGGACCGGCCTGCGCCGACAAGGCCGTAAAAGCCCAGGATTTCGCCGCGATGCAGGGTGAAGCCGACATCCTCGAATTCCGTGGGATGGCTGTAGCCCGAAACCGTCAGTACCGGCGCGCCGATGTTATGCGCCCGCTTGGGGAAGATCTGGTCGACCGACCGGCCCACCATCATCTGCACCAACTGTGTCTCGGTCACGTCCTTCATGCGGCCCGCGCCAATGAACTGGCCGTCGCGGAAGACGGTGTAGCGGTCCGCGATGCGGAAGATCTCGTCGAACTTGTGGCTGATGAAAAGGATCGCCTTCCCCTCGGCTTTCAACCGTTCGACCAGTTCGTAAAGCTCGTGGATTTCCTTGTGGCTCAGCGCGGCCGTCGGCTCGTCCATGATCACGACGCGTGCGTCGATGGACAGCGCCCGCGCGATGGCGACCAGATGCTTCGATGCGATGCCCAGCTCTTTCAGCGCAAGCCGCGGGTCAAGATCGGCCCCGATCCGGTGCAAGAGTGCCCGCGCCTCGGCTTCCATCCCCTTGCGGTCGATCAGCCCGAAGCGCCCGCGCGGGGCATGGCCCAGAAAGATGTTCTCGGCCACGCTCAACTCGTCGAAAAGCACGGTTTCCTGATGGATCGCCGTGACCCCGGCCCGTGCCGCCGCATCGGCCGTGTCGAAGCGCATCTCGGCGCCATCGACGGTGATCGTCCCCGCATCGGGCTGGTAGATGCCCGTCAGCACCTTGACGATGGTGGACTTGCCCGCGCCGTTCTCGCCGATGAGGGCGGTGACTTCGCCCGCGTGCAACTCAAGCTGCACATCCGACAGCGCACGCACACCGGGGAAGGATTTGGATATGCCCGAAAGGCACAGCACGGGTGCTTTGTCATGCGTCATGGGATGGTCCGCTTTCAAAATGTCCTTCGGGCCGCGAAGGGAGCGATCGCGACCCGAAGGGATGACAATCAGAAGATCGACTTGAACTGTTCGATGTTCGACTTGTCGTAGGTGAAGGGGTCCGACATGGCCGCTTCGTTGTTGTCGTCAAGCTTGGCGGCACCCATGCGGCCCATCGGGATTTCCGCGCCCGGTTCGGCCTTGGCCCCGTTCGAGATGTTGTAGGCAAGCATCGTCGCGGCATAGCCGAGGTCGATCGGGTTCCAGATCGCAAACGAGATCGTCGCGCCCGATTCAACAGCGCCCGCCATTTCCGACGGAAGGCCAAGCCCGGTCACGTTGATCTGGCCGATCTTGCCCGCATCGGTCACGGCCTGGCTTGCGGCAAGGATGCCGACGGTGGTCGGCGCGATGATCGCCTTGAGGTTCGGATAGGTCTGGATCAGGCCCTGCGCTTCCCGATAGGACTTGTCGGCGAGGTCGTCACCGTAGACGGTCGCCACGAGGTTCACGTTCGGATAATTCGGCAGAACCTTCGTCGCCTCTTCGATCCAGACGTTCTGGTTGGTCGAGGTGGAGGTCGCGGAAAGGATCGCCACATCACCCTTTTCGGTCATGTGATCCGCCGCGAGCTTGATGATCGTATTGCCGATCAGCGCGCTCGAGGACGGGTTCAGGTGCATCTGGCGGCCTTCCTTGGCCACGCCCGAGTCCCACGAGATGACGGTGATGCCACGCTCCATCGCCTTTTGCAGCGCGGGGGCCACGGCGTCGGGGTCGTTGGCCGAAATGGCGATGGCGTCGACGCCTTGCGCGATCAGGCTGTTGATCACCTCGATCTGGCCTTCGGCGGTGGTGTCGGTCGGGCCGGTGTAGATGATCTCGACATCGCCGAGTTCCTTGGCCGCCTCTTCCGCGCCTTTGTTGGCCGCTTCGAAGAAGCCGATCCCCAGTGCCTTGACCACCAGCGCGATACGCTTGGTTTCGGCATGCGCGCCGGTTGCGATAAGGGCGGTCGCGAGTGCGGCCGTCGTAAGTGCCTTGCGAAGTATGCTCATTCTTTCCTCCCTGAGCGTTCAGTCCCGTCTTGTCCCGCGCCTCACGCCTCCTGCGCGGTGATCTGCCTGTCCGCGGCGCCAACCTGCGCCACGATCAGCCTTACATCCGCCGCTTCCAGCATCGCTGCGTCACGGTCGGAGATTCCTTCATCGGTGATAACGGTGTGAATCCGTGCCAGCGGGCAGAGCACCATGCTCGACCGTTTGGCGAATTTCGTGCTGTCGGCCAGAACCACCAGTTCGTCCGCCTGACCGATCAGCTTCTGTTCCGCCTGTATCAGCAGCGGGTCGCCCTCCATCAGCCCGAGCGGGCCAAGACCGCGACAGCCCATGAACATCCGCCGCGCCCAGAAATGCGACGAGCCGTCATCGTCGAAGGGCGACAGGATGATGTTCTGTTCGCGGTAGATCGCGCCTGCGGGCAAAAGCACGGTGTTCTTGGAGTGCTTGAGAAGATGCTCGGCAATCGGAAAGCTGTTGGTGAACACCTGCAGCCGCTTGGCCGTAAGCGGGTGCACCATCTGGAAAGTCGTCGTGCCGCCATTGATGATGATGGGCGATCCGTCGTCGCACAGGTCCACCGCGGCACGCGCAATCGCCCGCTTCTCGGCGATGCGCACCGATTCATCCATGCTGAAGGGGCGGGCGTTGATGCCGACAAAGTTCGGCGGCGCGATGGATTCGGCGCCGCCCCGCACACGGCGCAGCTTCTTCTGGACATGCAGCGTTGCGATGTCGCGGCGCACGGTCGCTTCGGACGCGCCGGTCAGCGTGACCAGATCGGCCACCGTTGCCACGGGCCGTTCCTGAACCGCCGACAGGATGATTCTGTGCCGTTCGCTTTCGTGCATTGTGTCCTCCCCTGACCGAAAGCTGACCGCGAAAACAATCACTGTCAATCATTTTCAATCAATGCAATCATTTTGCACTTGCAGCATGATCGAACTTGATCGTTTTTGATTGACATTCACGCCCGCTGGTCACAATCCTTGACCAAAGCGCGGGCCGTGCCGCGTCTAGGGAGGACTGCCATGACCACTGCCGCCGCCGGTTCCCGGCTGATGAACCTCTGGGACGATGCCAAGGCAAAGGGCATGACCGAGCCGGAAAAGCTGCTTTACCGGTCGAACCTTCTCGGCTCGGACAAGCGCATCACCAACTATGGCGGCGGCAACACCTCGGCCAAGGTGATGGAGCGGGACCCGCTGACCGGCGACATGGTCGAGGTGCTTTGGGTCAAAGGCTCGGGCGGGGATGTCGGCTCCATCAGGATGGACGGTTTCGCCACGCTTTACATGGATAAACTCCGCGCCCTGAAAGGCATCTATCGCGGCGTTGCGATGGAGGATGCGATGGTGGGCCTGCTGCCCCATTGCACCTTCAACCTCAACGCCCGCGCCGCCTCCATCGACACGCCGCTGCACGCCTATGTGCCGAAAAAGCACGTCGACCACATGCACCCCGACGCGATCATCGCCATCGCCGCGTCAAAGAACAGCCGCGAACTGACGCGAAAGATCTTCGGAGAGGACATCGGCTGGCTGCCGTGGAAGCGTCCGGGCTACGAACTCGGGCTCTGGCTTGAGAGATTCTGCCTTGAAAACCCTACGGCCAAAGGGGTGGTGCTCGAATCCCACGGGCTTTTCACATGGGATGACGATGCCAGGACCTGCTACGAGCTGACGCTTGCCATCATACAAAAGGCGATGGACTGGTTCGCCGCCGAAACCGCCGGCAAGACCATCTTCGGCGGCGCGGTCGCGCAATCGCTTGACGCGGACCGGCGCCGCGCCGTGGCCGCCCGCCTGATGCCCGCCATCCGCGGAATGATCAGCGCAGACCACCGCATGGTCGGACATTTCGACGACCAGCCCGCCGTGCTGGAATTCGTGAACTCGGCCAAACTCAAACCGCTCGCGGCGCTTGGCACATCCTGCCCCGATCACTTCCTGCGGACGAAAATCTGCCCGCTCGTCGTGGGTTTCGACCCCGCAAAGCCTGACGTCGACGCCACCCTTGCCGCCCTTGCCGGGCAGGTTGCCGAATACCGGCAGGGCTACGCCGCCTATTACGAACGCTGCAAACACCCGAACTCGCCGCCGCTGCGCGACCCGAACGCGGTGGTCTACCTGATCCCCGGCGTCGGCATGATCACCTTTGCCAAGGACAAGGCCACCGCCCGCATCTCGGGCGAGTTCTACGTCAACGCCATCAACGTCATGCGCGGGGCCGACACCGTTTCCGAATATTGCGGCCTGCCCGAACAGGAAGCCTTCGACATAGAATACTGGCTGCTGGAAGAGGCGAAACTCCAGCGGATGCCGAAACCGAAATCCCTTGCGGGCCGCGTGGCCTTCATCACCGGCGGGGCAGGGGGCATCGGCTCGGCATGCGCCGAACGCTACCTGCGCGAAGGCGCTTGCGTGATGCTCGCCGACATCGACGCGGCCGCGCTGAAAGCCACCGCCGAAAACCTCGCCAGCCGCCACGGGCGCGACGTGATCCGTACGGTGTCCATGAACGTGACGCGCGAAGAAGAGGTGCTGTCCGCCTATGCCGAGACGGCTGTGGAATTCGGCGGGCTGGACATCCTCGTCTCCAACGCGGGCATCGCCTCCTCGGCCCCGATCGAGGACACGACCCTCGCGCTCTGGAACAAGAACATGGACATCCTGTCCACGGGCTATTTCCTTGTCAGCCGCGAGGCGTTCAAGCTGTTCCGCGCCCAGGACATCGGCGGTGCCGTGGTCTTCGTCGCATCGAAGAACGGCCTTGCCGCCAGCCCCAACGCCTCGGCCTATTGCACGGCGAAGGCTGCCGAAATCCACCTTGCCCGCTGCCTCGCCCTCGAAGGGGCCGAAGCGGGCATCCGCGTGAATGTCGTCAACCCCGACGCCGTGCTCAAGGGGTCCAAGATCTGGTCCGGCGAATGGCTCGACCAGCGCGCCAGCACCTACAAGACCGACAAGGACGGGCTGGAAGAAATGTACCGCCAGCGCTCCATGCTCAAGCGCTCGGTCCTGCCCGAGGATATCGCCGAGGCGGCCTATTTCCTCGCCTCGGATCAATCGGCCAAGTCCACGGGAAACATCCTCAACGTGGATGCGGGCAACGTTCAGGCTTTCACGCGGTGAATGACATGATCAGCAAAAGCATCATCGACCAAGACAACGCCAAGCGCCATTCGGCCCTGAAATCCGATTACGACGCCTTGGGCGAAAGCCTGTCCCGCCGTGGCATCGACATCGCGGCGGTCAAGGCCAAGGTGGCCGCTTACGGCGTGGCCGTGCCAAGCTGGGGTGTCGGTACCGGTGGCACGCGCTTTGCCCGCTTCCCCGGAGCGGGCGAGCCGCGCCATATCTTCGACAAGCTCGAAGATTGCGGCGTGATCCAGCAACTGACCCGCGCCACGCCTGCCGTCTCGCTGCACATTCCGTGGGACAAGGCACCAGCGGCCGACCTTCTGGCCAAGGCGCAGGAAGTCGGGCTTGGCTTCGATGCGATGAATTCCAACACGTTCCAGGATCAGCCCGACCAGAAGCACAGCTACAAATTCGGCTCGCTCTCGCATGCGGACAGGGCGACCCGTGCGCAAGCCGTCGAACACAACATCGAATGCATCGAAATCGGAAGAACGCTCGGGTCCAGGGCGCTCACCGTCTGGATCGGCGACGGCTCAAACTTCCCGGGCCAGACGGATTTCACCCGCCAGTTCGAACGTTACCTCGAAGCGATGAAACAGGTCTACGCCGCCCTTCCTGACGATTGGCGCATCTTCAGCGAACACAAGATGTTCGAACCGGCCTTCTATTCGACGGTGGTGCAGGATTGGGGGACCAACTACCTGATCGCCAAGGAACTGGGCGAAAAGGCGTTCTGTCTCGTCGACCTCGGCCACCACGCGCCCAACGTCAACATCGAAATGATCGTCGCCCGCCTGATCCAGTTCGGCAAACTTGGCGGCTTCCATTTCAACGACAGCAAATACGGCGACGATGACCTCGATACCGGCTCCATCGACCCCTACCGCCTGTTCCTCGTCTTCAACGAACTCGTCGGGGCCGAAGGAAAGGCGGGCTTCTCTCCCGCCCATATGCTCGACCAAAGCCACAACGTCACGGACCCCATCGAAAGCCTGATGGTTTCGGCGACCGAGGTGCAGCGCGCCTATGCGCAGGCGCTGCTTGTCGACCGGACGGCACTGGCGGGCTATCAGGACGGCAACGACGCGCTGATGGCGACGACCACGCTGAAACGAGGGTTCCGGACGGATGTCGAACCCATCCTTGCCATGGCGCGTCTGGAAAGCGGCGGGGCGATCGACCCCGTGGCCGCCTATCGCGCCAGCGGCTACCGCGCCCGCGTGGCCGACGTGCGCCCCAAGGTCACAGGCGGCGGTGGCGGTATCGTCTGACGGCGGCCCGCGCTGCGGTCCTGCCCCCGATCCGGCGTCCCGCGCAGCCACGCTTGCGCGGGACGCCGCAGTTTGATGTCTTCGCATCCGCATCCGCATGCGCCGCACGGCGGAAAACACAACGGACAGCAGCGGTTCCGTCGGTCACGGCTATAAGTGGCACGGGTTTTGCCGTTCTCCCCTTCAGGTATAAGGGGGCTTGGTATGGATCTGGCGACCACGATCGGTTTTGTCGGCGGTATTCTCGCCGTGGTGGGCACGATGCTGTCAGGCGGGCACATCGCCCCCTTCGTTTCCATGCACGGCTTCACCATCGTCTTCGTCGGTGGCTTCTTCGCGGTGATGTACACCGCGCCGATGGATGTCTTTCTCGGTTCTTTCAAGGCGATGGGAACGGCGTTCAAGAAGCACAACACGGATGTCGCCTCGCTCGCCACGCTGATGTCCGAGCTTGCGACAATCGCCCGCAAGGATGGCCTCATGGCGCTCGAAGGGCGCGAGATGCCGCACAAATTCCTTGAACGCGGGATGCAGATGCTCATCGACGGCGCGGACGAGACGAAGCTGACGAAGCAACTCACCAACGAGATCGCGTCCCTCAAGGCCCGCCATTCCGCCAAACAGGATGTCTGCAAGGCATGGGTGGAACTTGGCCCCGCCTACGGGATGATCGGCACGCTGATCGGCCTTGTGGAGATGATGGGCAACATGGCCGACCCGACGAGCGTGGGCAAGGGCATGGCGACGGCGCTGGTGGGCACCATGTATGGCGCTATTGCCGCCAACGTCTTCTTCGGACCGATGGCGACGAAGCTCAAGAACAACACCGCCCGCGAGGTGGCCTATTGCGAGGCCGCGATCGAAGGTCTGCGCGGCATCGCACGGGCCGAGGCGCCGCGCGTGATCCTCGACGGTCTGGCGGCCCGTCTGCCCCCTGCGGAACGCGCCAAGCTTCAGGCGGCGGCGTAAATGAGCAAGGCTCCGGCAAAGGCCCATGCGGCGGATCATGGTCCTCATGACGAGGATCATGGTCATGGCGGCGGCGGCGGGCATGACGATCACGGCGGCGGTGGCCACTGCCCCCCGCCGTGGATCATCACCTTTGCCGATATGGCAACGCTGCTCATGGCCTTTTTCGTCATCATGCTGATGACGGCGACGACCGACCAGCCGAAATTCAACGCCTTCGCTGCCGTGATGCGCCAGACCTTTGGCCGCGTTCCGCTCGACCCGAACAACGCCGACAAGGGCGGCACCTCGATCATCGACCTGCATTTCGGCCCGCAATCGGGCGAACAGACCAACGATCCGCCCGCCACCACCCCGCAATCCGGCGACCCCGACATCCCCGACAGCGGCAAGGCCGAAGGCGTGGGCAATCCGGGCGGCGGCACCGGCGAAGGCGCAAGCGATGCCACGGGCAGCGGCGGCAATCCCGCGGACGAGGCCGCCAAGGCACTGGCCAAGGCGATGCAGGATGCCGTGGCCAATGGCGAATTGTCGGTGGAAAGCGATGCGGGCGCGGTCACGATCCGCCTGCCCAAAGGCGCCAGCAAAGAGGACGCGCAGAAGATCGCCGATGCCCTTTCCGCAGGGGCCGATGCCGCCAATGCCGCATCCCCCGCCAAGGCGCCGGGCGAAGGAGCGCCCGCCGCAGGCGAAGCAACCGGCGCACCGGCCCAAGGGGACGCCACCGGCGCACCCGCCACAGGCGAAGGCACCGGCGCGAACGGTCAGGGCACGGGTGCAGCCGCAGGCGATGCCGGAGGCGGCGCGCCCGCCGCAGGGTCGGGTGTGGGCATGATCCGCGCCAAGATGGCGGCGGTGAAGCTGGGCATGGCGCTGCAAGAGCAGATGGCCTCGGGCGAGGTGCAGGTGGAACAGCGTGACGGCGCGGTTGTCGTGACCGTGGGCGCAGGGGGGGCTTTCGCCTCCGGCTCCGCCGACATGACCGAACAGGCCAAGGCGATCATCGCCCAACTCGAAGATGTTTCCGGCAAGGCGCAGCGTATCGTGGTGACGGGGCACACCGACAACGTGCCGCTCACGGGATCGACCTTTACCGACAACTGGGGTCTCGCCTCGGCCCGCGCCAATTCGGTCGTGCGCACCATCACCGAAAGCGGCGCGATGCCGGACACCGAACTCGTCGCCGTGTCCAAGGGCGAATCCGAACCCGTCGCCGACAACTCGACCCCCGAGGGCCGCCAGAAGAACCGCCGTATCGAGATCGAGATCGAATTCGATCAGGAGTAAGACATGGACAAACTCGCCTGCGTCACCTGCCGCATCATCCGCCGCTTCGTCCTC
This sequence comes from Paracoccaceae bacterium, assembly GCA_027489375.1. Classification (GTDB taxonomy): domain Bacteria; phylum Pseudomonadota; class Alphaproteobacteria; order Rhodobacterales; family Rhodobacteraceae; genus Paragemmobacter. The sequence goes on from JAIXZW010000012.1 coordinate 20,454, forward strand.
GCCTTCGGGGCGGGGGTCTTGGTGATGTGGCAGATCACCGGAAGCCTGCCCGCCGAAGGGGCGAACAAAGGCCCGTGGCAGGGCTTTACATGGGTCGCCTGCTTCTTCCTCGTCGCCGCCGTCTTCTTCCGTATGCGCGAGATGCGCAGCCGGATGCGCGCGCGTCTGCGCGACTAGCGCATCACGAAGGGGTCGGGGATCGGCGCGTCCGAGGTGCGCAACCACACCGTCTTGACCGTGGTGTAATCGAGCGCCGCCGCCATCCCGCCCTCGCGTCCATGCCCCGACAGGCCCGACCCGCCAAAGGGCGCGATGGGCGACACCGCGCGGTAGGTGTTCACCCAGACCACCCCCGCCCGCAGACCACGGATCATGCGATGCGCACGGGTGAGCGAGGCGGTAAAGACCCCCGCCGCAAAGGCGTAGGCGCTGTCATTGGCGATGTTCAGCGCCTCTTCCTCGGTCTCGAAGCCGACGACCGACAGGACGGGGCCGAAAAGCTCTTGCCGGATGCAGGGCGCATCGGGGACGGCGGAGCAGTCGAGGATGGTTGGCGGATAGTAGAACCCCGCGCCGTCCGTCGCCCTGCCGCCCGTCACGAGGGTTGCGCCTGCGGCCAGACTTTCCGCCACGATGCTTTCGATCCGGTCGCGCTGGCGCTTGGTGCAGAGCGGGCCGACCTCGGTCGCCATGTCATCGGGGGCGGCGATGCGGATCGCCTCGGCCTTGGCCTTCAGCTTGGCAAGGAAGGCGTCCTTGACGCTGGACTGCACCAGCAACCGCGACCCCGCGACACAGCTTTGCCCCGTGGCCGCGAAAATCCCCGACACCTGCGCATTGGCCGCACTGTCCAGATCGGCATCGGCAAAGACGATGAAGGGCGATTTCCCCCCCAGTTCCAATGAGGTGGAGGCAAGGTTCTCTGCCGACCCCCGCACCACCGCCCGCGCCGTATCCGGCCCGCCGGTGAAAGCGATATGGTCGACCAGCGGGTGCCGCGTCAGCACCGCGCCGCAGGTGGGTCCAAAGCCCGTGATGACGTTGAACACCCCCGCAGGGAAGCCCGCCTCATGCACCAGCCGCGCGAATTCCAGCATCGGCGCGGGGCCATCCTCCGAGGCTTTCAGCACCACCGTGCAACCCGCTGCCAGCGCAGGTCCGATCTTCACCGCCGACAGGAAAAGCTGGGAATTCCACGGCACGATCGCCGCCACCACCCCCACGGGTTCGCGCCGCAGCCAGACCTCCATATCCGGCTTGTCGATGGGCAGATGCGCGCCTTCGATCTTGTCGGCGATGCCCGCGTAATAGCGGTAGTAATCCGCGACATAGGCGATCTGCGCGCTCGTCTCGCGGATGATCTTGCCCGTATCCCGTGTTTCCAGCGCCGCAAGCCGCGGTGCCGCCGCCTGCACAAGGTCCGCCAGCTTCATCAGCAGCTTCCCCCGCGCGGTAGGGGTCATCGCAGGCCAAGGCCCGGACCGGAACGCCCGATGCGCGGCGCGGACGGCGGCGTCGACCTCGGCCTCGCGGGCTTCGGGCATCTCGGCCCAAGGGGCTGCGGTGGCGGGGTCGAGGCTTGGAAACCACGCCGCACCGTCACGGAAGGCGCCGTCGATATAAAGCTGGAAGCGGTCCATCATTCCCTCAGGCAAAGGCGGGCATCACATCTTCGATAAACCGTTTCAGGCTGTCGCGCTTGCGCTCGAACGTCTGGCCGCTGTCGATCCAGAGCGAGAATTCGTCATACCCCAGCGCCTCGATCCGGCGGAGCTTGTCGATCACCTCTGCACTGTCGCCGATCAACAGGTTCTCGCGCATCACCTGCGGCGAATAGAAGGGATGGGCGGCGATCTCTTCCTCGGTCAGCCGTTCGATCAGACCGTTGTGGATGGGCCGCTTGTTGAGGAACCACGCGCCGAAATAGTTGTAGAAGCGGTTCAGCTCATCCGCCGCCAGATCGGCATCGGCGGCGTCCTTGGCGACATAGCCGTGTTGCAGCACCATGATCTTCGGGCGCGGCACGTGCGGAGCCTTGGCGCAGGCGTCGTTGAAACGCTGCATCAGGCTTTCGATCTCTGAAAACGGATTGTGCAGGGGGGTGCATTGCACGTTGCAGCCATTGGCGACCGCGAATTCATGGCTGTTCGGATCACGCGCCGCGACCCAGATCGGCAGCTCCTTTTGCAGCGGCTTCGGCGCGCTGGTGGTCGAGGGGAATTGCCAATACTGCCCCTCATGCGCGTAATCGCCCTTCCACAAGCCCTTGATCGCGGGGATCAGTTCCCGCATCCGCCCGCCCGCGTTCCATGCATCCAGCCCCGGCATGACGCGCTCATACTCAAAACTGTAAGCCCCCCGCGCGATGCCAAGGTCAAGCCGCCCGTCCATGATGATATCGGCCATCGCCGCCTCGCCCGCCAGCTTGATCGGGTGCCAGAAGGGCGCAATGACGGTCCCCGTGCCAAGCCGCACGTTCTTCGTCCGCCGTGCAAGGTCGACAAGGTTCAGCAGCGGGTTCGGCGCGATGGTAAAGGACATGCCGTGATGCTCGCCCGTCCAGATCGCGTGCATCCCGCCTTCGTCCGCCATGCGGCAGAGTTCCAGCATTTCCTGATAGAGACGCGGTTCCGCATCCTCGGCGCTGATGCGTTCCATATGGACGAAGAGCGAGAATTTCATTTGGTCGTGCCTTTCGAGACGATGGCAACCTGACCCCTGTCCTGATTGCCGAAATAGATGCCGTAATTGCCCATCCGCGATTCATCGGCCAAGCGTTCCAGCATGGTCCGCATCGCAGGGTCCGTCACATCGCCTAGCGCCTCGCGCGAAAGTTCGACGAAAGCGCCCTTGGCGGGGGTGCCGCCCGTGGCGGGGCAGAGGAAGCTGATATGCTGGTGGCCGCGTGCGACATCCTCGTAGACGGAATAGATGAAACCGGGGGCCGCCTGCACGCCCGTGGCCTCGATCAACCGCGCAAGCGTGGCCGATGCGCCGTCACGCCCGACGCGGGCGATGGGAAGCGTCAGCCCGCCGGTGCCGTCATCCACCAGCAGGACATGCCCGTCGCGTTCGACAAGCGCGGACACCACGACCTCGGGACCCGTCGCCACGGCGGTGGCGGTGGCCGAGGGGGTGAAGTAGCTGCCACGGTAATAACCAAGGCCCGGCGCGGTCGCCGCCTCGAAGGCCACCACGCGGCCGATGAGGATGGCGTGATCCCCCGCCTCGACGCATTGGTGCAACGCGCAATCGAACCACGCGGAAACGCCCGAAATCAGCGGCGACCCGTTCGGTCCCCAGCGCCAGTAGACCGAACCGAAACGGTCCTCGACGGGGCGGGCAAAGGTGTTGGATACATCTTTCTGCCCTTCGGACAGGATGTTGACGGCAAAGCCTCCTGCGGCGGTAAAGGCCGCGTAATTGGCCGAGGACCGCGCAATCGACACCAAGAGAAGCGGCGGGTCTAGCGAGACGGAGGAGAAGGAGTTGGCGGTGAACCCAAGCAGTTTGCCGTCCGCATCCTTGGTCGTCACCACGGTGACGCCGGTCATGAAGGTGCCAAAGGCATCGCGCAGGGCGCGGCGGTCGATGGGGGCTTCGTCGGTCATGCGCGCACTCCGTCCCGTTCCGCCATGAGCGGTGTTTTCAACCAGTCCTGCAAGGCCTGCGTCACCTGATCGGGTGCCGTCAGGTTCACCATATGCCGATGTCCCTTGATCACGACAGCCCGCCCGCGCGGGGCCGAGGATGCCATGATGCAGGTCATCTCGGCCGTGGAATTGGCGTCCCCGTCCCCCGTCAGAACCAGTGCGGGGCAGGTGATGCGGTGCCATTGGTCGGCATAGACGTCGTCGCCACGGGCAAAGGCCGCATAGGCCGCCGCATAGCCCGCAGGATCGACCGCTGCCAGCCAACCCGCCACCTGTGCGCGGATCGCCGCATCCTCCGGCCCGAACCAGCGGGTGAGCGGGGCTTCGCTGTCGAAGGTGCCGCCCGAAATCTCGGCGGCGCGGGCTTCGACCGCCGCCCGTGCCTCGGCCGTGCGGCGATGCACGCCGTTCAGCACCGCGACACGGCGGATCAGTTCGGGACAATCCACCGCCAGCCCCGTGGCGATCAGCGCGCCCATCGAATGGCCCGCGACATTGACCGTGCCAAGCGCCAGCGCCTCGATCACCCGCGCCGCCCAGGCGACATAGTCCCGCAGCATCGCGCTACGGGGCAGGGCGGGCGAACGCCCGTGCCCCGGCATGTCCACCGCGATCACCCGATAGTCCTTCGACAAGTCCGCGATCTGCGGCGCCCAGGCGTGGGCGTTCATCCCCACACCGTGGATGAGCAGAAGCGGCTCGCCCGCCCCGACCTCGAGGATCGAGGCCGTGCCGCCGTCAGACAGCAGCAGGGTTCGACGCGTCATGGCCAAGGTCCTTCAGGTCCTGATAGCGGTCGCCGATGCGGTGATGCGGACGCCCCCCGATGGAAGCCCCCAGCGCCACGACGATCTCGTCGGCGGCGGGGGCATCGGGAATGGCGAAATGCACGGTCAGGTAATGGCTGCGCCGCCCTTCGTCGTTCTTGTCCATCAGCGGGATCATCACGGGCGTGTTCGCCCCGCCACGGATGTTGGTGAAGGCAAGATAGGTCTTGGCCCCCACCGCCTGACGGTAATGGTTGCCGAAGCGCAGGGTGTGGATCAGGGCCGAGGCATGTTCCACCTCGCCATCCAGCCCGACGATGGAGGCCTTGCCGTAACCTTCGATCCGGTCGCCACCGCCCGCCGCATCCAGAACCATCTTGGTCAGCAGCGCGCCGAGCTCCGGCGCCACGTCATGGATTTCCGGCTTCAGGTTCTCGACGAATCCGCGCCCCGCCCAGGGGTTCTTCACCACCGCCGCCGCGCCGATCAGCGTCAGCGGCACGGGCGCGGACTTGCCGCCCTCGATATAGGTGGTTTCGACATGGAGCAGCGTTTTGCGGATGATCGCGGGCATGGCAGGGACCTCTGGTCTGGTTTCTCGTAGTATGGTATACCATAAGACCATATGTCAATGACTCGTTGCCTGGGTGCGACAGGAAGGCTAGGCTCCGCGCATGGATGATGATCTGAAGATCCACGAAATGCCCCAGCGTCTGCGCGAGATGGTGCTCGCGCGGATGCGCGCCGCCATCATCTCGGGCCGGTTCGCCAGTGGCGAGCGGTTGGTGGAACGCACGCTTTGTGACCAGCTTGGCGTCTCGCGTTCCGTGGTGCGCGAGGTGATCCGCATCCTCGAAGCCGAAGGCCTTGTCGAAAGCGCGGGGCAAAAGGGGCCGACCGTGGCGCGGCTCGACCGCGATCAGGCGCGGCAGATCTACGATATCCGCCTGCTGCTCGAATCCCACGCCGCCGCCGATTGCGCCCGCATGGCCGATGCCGGTGTCATGGCCGACCTGCGCGCGGCGCTCTCGGCGCTACAAGCTGCGCAGACGGCGGGCGAGACCGCGCTCTTCGACGCCACCACCCGCTTTTACGAGGTGATCTTCCACGCCGCAGGCCACCATATCGCGTGGGAGATCGTCCAGCGTCTGAACGGGCGCATCAGCCGCCTGCGGGCGCTGACGCTTGCCACCACCGACCGCCATGTCTCGGGTCAGGCCCGCATGTCCCGCATCGCCGAAGCGATCCTCGCCCGCGACCCCGATGCCGCCGCAGGGGCCGTGCGCGACCACCTGACCGAAGCCGCCGCCATTGCCGACCGCCTTTTGCAGGGGAAATGATGCCCGCCTATTGGATCGCCCATGTCACCGTCACCGACCCCGAAGCCTACAAGGGCTACCAAGCCCTCGCCCCCGCCGCCTTTGCCGCGCATGGCGCAAGGTTTCTGGCGCGGGGGGGCGAGGCGGAAACGCTCGAAGGCCCCGGCTTCGCCCGCCATGTTGTGATCGAATTCCCGACCCTCGCCGCCGCCCGCGCCTGCTATGCCAGTGCCGCGTATCAGGCGGCCAAAGCCAAGCGTGACGGGGCTTGCGAAGCGCAGGTCGTCATCGTCGACGGGGTCTAGCGCCAACGAATTTTCCGCGAAAATTCAGGTGCATCGCATCAGCCGCGCTGATTTTTCGCAGAAAAATCGTTGGGCGCGTCAATGCGCCTCGACAGGTTCCTCGGCAGGCTTCGCCATCTCGGCCCGCGAGATCAGGGTGTAGAAGGCGGGCACGACGAAAAGCGTGAAGATCGTCCCCACGGTGATCCCCGAAAAGATCACCAGCCCCACCGAATAGCGCGCCGCAGCCCCTGCGCCGCTGGCGATGATCAGCGGGATCACCCCCAGCGCCATCGCGGCGGTCGTCATCAGGATCGGGCGCAGACGCACCTTTGCCGCCGCGACAATCGCCTCGCGCCGCGACAGCCCGCGCGTCCGCCGCGCCTGATTGGCGAACTCCACCAGAAGGATGCCGTGCTTGGTGATCAGCCCGATCAGCGTGATCAGCCCCACCTGCGTATAGATGTTCAGCGTGCCAAGGCCGAGGTTCAGCGGAACGATGGCGCCAAAGATCGACAGCGGCACCGACATCAGGATGATGAAGGGGTCGCGGAAGCTTTCGAACTGCGCGGCCAGCACCAGATAGATCACCACGATGGCCGCCGCAAAGGCGAGCAGGATCGTATTGCCCTCGGTCACTTCAAGCCGTGACTGGCCGGAATAGTCGATGAAGAACCCGTCCGGCAGCAGGGGCCGCGCCGTATCGACCAGCGTCTGCAACCCGTCCCCCGTCGACACGCCCGGAATCGGCAAGGCCGAAAGGGTGGTGGAGTTGAGCTGGTTGAACTGTTCGATGGCGCTTGGGGCCACGCCGGTATCGACGGTAATGACCGCCGAAAGCGGTACCATCTCGCCCGTGGCGGAGCGGATGTAGAAATCGCCCAGGCGTTCGGGATTGTCACGATACTCTTGCGGCACTTGAAGAATGACGTCGTAGCTGTTGGAATCACGGTCGAATTGCGCAACCGCGCCCCCGCCCACCAAAAGCCCGAGAGTGCGCCCGATGTCGGAAGCCGGAAGGTTCAATGCCGCCGCGCGGTCGCGGTCGATCTTCACCGTCACCTGCGGCGCGTTATAGGCAAGCGAGTTCTGCACGATGATGAACTTGCCCGATGCCTGCGCCTTGGCCTTGATCTCTTCGGCCACCTCGAAGATGCGTTCCGAAGGGCCGGTGGATTGCAGGACCATGCTGATCGGCAACCCGCCGCCAGCCCCGGGCAAAGAGGGCGGGGCGAAGACGAAGGCCTGCACGCCCGCAATCGGGCCGATCCGCGCTTGCAGGTCCTGCTGGATTTCCGCCTGCGACCGGTCACGCTCGGCCCAATCCTTGAACGCCCAGAGCGCGATGCCCGAATTGGTCGCCCCCCCGAAGCCGACGATAGAGAAGTTAGCCGAAAGCTCGGGCAAATCCTTCGTCAGCTCGCGCATCTGGTCGATGTAGGTGCGGGTGTATTCGCTCGTCGCATAGGGCGGCGCGTTGACGAAGGAAAAGAGGGCACCCGAATCCTCTTCCGGCGCAAGTTCGGTCGAGGTCTTGAGGAACAGGTAGCCTGTCAGCGACACCAGCACCGCCACCATCAGGAAAGTCACAGGCCGGTAATCGAGGCTCGACGAAACCCGCCGCTCGTACCAGCCCGCCAGACGGTCAAAGGTGCGGTCCACCGCAAGCTGGAAGCCCGACCCATGCCCCGATTTGAGCACCCGCGCGGCCATCATCGGCGTAATCGTCACGGCGACGATGCCCGAAATGATCACCGACCCCGCAAGCGTCACGGCGAATTCGCGGAACAGCGATCCGGTCAACCCGCCGGTAAAGGCAAGCGGCGCGAAGACGGCGGCAAGCGTGACCGTCATGGCGACGATGGCCCCGAAAATCTCCTTCATCGACAGGAAAGCCGCCTGGATCGGGCGGAACCCTTCCTCGATATGGCGGTGGATGTTCTCGACCACGACGATGGCGTCATCGACCACCAGACCGATGGCGAGCACCATCGCGAGCAGCGACAGAAGGTTGATCGAATAGCCGAAGATGAACAGCACGAACAGAACCCCCGTCAGCGACAGGGGGATCGTGACGATGGGCATCAGAACCGACCGGAAAGAGCCGAGGAACAGCAGGATGATGATCACGACGATGGTGACGGCCTCGGCAATCGTCTTGAACACCTCGTCGATCGAGGCGCTGATCTGTTCCGTGCTGTCATACATCATCGTAAGCGACATGCCGTCCGGCAGGCCGCTCTGTATGGACGGCAGTGCCTTGATCACTTCTGCCGACATATCCAGCGGGTTCGCCCCCGGCGTGGGGAAAATGCCGATGAAGGTGCCGGGCTGGCCGTTGAAATTCACGATGATGTCCGAAGACTTCGCTTCGAGCGAGACGCGCGCCACATCGCCCAGTCGCACCACCTCGTCCCCCGTGGCCCGCACGGGCAGGGCGGCAAAGGCTTCGGGGGTTTGCAGTGTGGATTGCAGCGTGACCGCATAGGCCACGAAGTCGTTTTCCGTCTTCCCCGGTGCGGACAGGAAGTTCGACGCGTTGATCGCGGCCAGCACCTCGGCCGCGGTCACGCCGCGCCCTGCCAGTTTCACGGGGTCGATCCAGACGCGCATGGCGTAATCGGCGGCCCCGATCACCTGGATCTCGGCCACGCCGGGAATGGTGGACATGCGGGGGCGGATCACGCGCTGGATGTATTCGGTGATCTGCTCGGCGGTCATGTTGGGGTTCTGCATCGCCAGATACATCGTGGCGAAGTTCATCCCCGTGCCCTTCACGATGGTCGGATCCTCGGCTTCGGCGGGCAGTTGGCTGCGGACCTGCTGCACCTTTGACATCACCTCGGTCAGCGCCACATCGGGGTTCGCCCCCAGCCGCATGTTCACCGTCACCACCGAAGCGGATGGCCGCGAGGTCGAGGTGACGTAATCCACATTCTCGGTCGTAGCCACCGCCGCCGCGATGGGCGAGGTGATGAAGCCCTGGATCAGTTCGGGCGCGGCACCGGCATAGACCGTGGTGATGGTGATGACGGTTTCGTCCACCTTGGGATATTGCCGGATCGACAGCGAATTCAGACCCTGAAACCCCAGAAGCAGGATCAGAAGGCCGAGCACCGTCGACAGCACGGGCCGTTTGATGAAAATGTCCGAAGGGCTCATTCCGTGGCCCCCACTGCATCGCCCGTGGCTTTTGCCGCGGGGTTCACGCTGTTGTCCACCACGGCGGGCTGTCCGTTCGACAGCCGGTTCTGACCCGCCGTCACCACCTGATCGCCCGCAGCGACGCCCGTGACCACCTCGACCAGCCCGCCCGAACGGCGGCCCGTCTGCACGAAGACTTGCCGGACCTCGAGCGCCGGCGCCTCGCCTTCAGCCGGTGCGGGCGCATCCTCCTTGGGGCGCACCACATAGACGTAATCGCCGTAGAGGCTTGCGCTCACCGCGGTCTGGGGCAGGGCGATCACCCCGTCCTCGGTCGGCAATTCGACCTTGATCCGCACGAACTGGCCCGGCGTCAGCTTTGCGCCCGCATTGGCGACCGACCCCCGCAACGCGACAAGACGCGTCGCGGGATCGACACGCGGATCTATTCCCGTCAACGCGCCGGCAAAAGCCTCGTCCAGCCCTTCGATCCGCACCGATATCTTCTGGCCCACGGCCAGTTTCGGCAAATCCTGTTCCGGCAGGTTGAAATCGACCCGCATGGAGGAAAGGTCCTGCAACGTCGCAACCACCGTGCCCGGCGTCACATATTGCCCGACATCCACGCGCGCGATGCCTACGGTGCCGCCAAAGGGGGCCGAAACCACCCGTTGCGCCAGCACCGCCTCGGCCCGGGCAAGCTGCGCCTTTGCCGCCTCTGCCGCCGCCTCCGTCTGCTCGCGCGAGGCGTTCGTGGCCGCGCCCCGCTGCGACAGTTCCGACGTGCGCTTCAGGCTCGTCTCGGCAAGCCCGGCCTGCGTGCGCGCCGCTTCCACATCGGCCCGTTCCACCACGTCATCCAGACGCAGCAATTCGTCACCGGCCTTCACCTCGCTGTTGGCGGTGAAGCCGATTTCCTTGACCACCCCTGCCGTTTCGGTCGTCAGGTCGACACCCTTGGCCGCGTTCACGGTGCCGATGGCTTCGATCACCGGCGTCCATGTCACGGGTTTTGCCTCGATGGTGGACACCGTCGCCGCCTGTTGCGGCATATTGGCAAAGATCTGCGCGATCATGTTGTCGCGGAACAGGTTGAACCCGACCAGTCCCCCTCCGACCAGACCAAGCAACAGAACGGCAATGACCAGACGCTTGACCATGTTTCGGACCTTTCGAACGACTGCGCGCGATGTAATGCTCTGATTGCATTTACACTTGCGCAGGCATTGTCAAGGAAAGGCCGGTCACGGCGCCGTCGCGGAACGGCGCCCGTCTAGCCCAGAGGCACGATCCGCTCGACCGTGACGGTCCCCGCGCGCCGCAGGAAACCGGGGGTCAGATATTGCAGCGGCATGGCCAGAGTCACCTTCCGGTAGGGGCGTTGCCCGATGGTCACGCTGGTCAGGGTAAGGGTCATCCGGTCGAACCCCAGCGTCGGAAAGGCGGTCTGGATGCGTTGCGCCACCTGTGTCTCGGACGCGGCCTTGTCCAGAAACAGCGTCCGCGCCGCCACATCGGCGGCATGGGCCAAGCGCCCCTGCAAGTCGAAGTTGCGGCCAAAGTCGATCAGTCCCATGCACATCACAACGAAGACCGCGCTGACGATGGCGAATTCCACCGCGGCGGCCCCGCGGGTTTCGCGCAGGAAGTTGCTGACGGGGCGTCTCATCTGACCTGCACCTGCAGGACGGGCGCAAGGTCGAAGCGCGGGAACAGGATGCCGTCGAAGCGCAGCGCCGCCGTCATGCGGTAGAAGGTCAGCGTCGGCAGGTTTCCGGTGCAGATCGTTCCACATGAGGTTCCCGATGCGGGCGAATTCGGACAGGCGCAGAACTTCTGCGCACCGAGCGTGATCTGCCCCGCCCCCGTCCCTTGCGTGAAATCCTCCGAAGCCGCCGCCTGCATCACGGAAAGCACCACGTCGCTGCCCGCATCCGCCATTGCGGATTGCGCGCCCGACCGCAGCACATGGTCCACCGCTTCGCGCACCGAAAGAACACCGCTCAGGTCGATCGCGGCCAGCAGCATCATCAGCAGCGTCGGCGCAAGCAGCGCGAATTCCATCGCCGCCACCCCGGACGTGTCGCGCAGGAACCGCCCGACCAAACCGCGCATCGCTCAGGCCCGCCGGAACAGACGTTGCAAGAGCGGCTTCTGCGCGGGTTTCACCGCAGTCGCCCGCGCCGCCGGTCCGGCCAAAGCGCGCACAAGCGGCTGCAAGGCCGATGCCGCCGACCGCCCCGCACGCGTCGCCACATGGACGCGGCCAAGGTTGGCCGAATGCGAGAACCCCTTGGCATCGAAATGCACCACGGCGGCCAGTCCGATTCCCAGCGTCTGGGCAAAGTCCTTCGCGCTGATTTCTGTCCGCTTCGACTGCCCGACCTTGTTCAGCACCACGAGCGGCATGCCGTCATCCGGCCGCAAGGTGGCAATCAGATCGAGAAGTTTCCGGCAATTCTTCAATCCGGCAAGGTCCGGCGTCGCGGTCAGCACCACGCGGTCCGCGGCAAGCAGTGCCCGCCGCGTTGCCGGATGGCCGATCGCAGGCAGGTCCAGCACGACCCTTTGCCCCCCACTCCGTGCAAGGTCGGTCAGATGGTCGAGCGCTTCGGGTGCAGGGGCGTCGGAAAGGCCCGCCGCCTCGGTCGCCACCAGCACCCGCAAATGCGCGTCATAGGTGTCGAACAGACCGTCGAGCAACTGGCCGTCAAGGTTCTGCCCCGCCCGGAACGCCTCGGCGATGCCGCGCGCGCCGTCCAGCGCCAGCGAAAGCCCCGCCGTTCCGAAATCGAGGTCGAGGTCGATCAATCCGGTCGGCCCGTGCCCCTCGTCACCCCGACCCATCAGCCATGCCGTGTTCAGCGCCACGGTCGACGACCCCGCCCCGCCGGATGCCCCGATGAATGCCGTGACCTGACCTTTGGCCGCGGCCCCCGATCCGCTCGCCACATCCGACAGGCTTTGCAGGATATGCGCCGCCGCCACGGGCCGCGGCAGGTAATCCGACACTCCGCGCCCGATCAATGCACGGTAAAGCGCGATGTCGTTCTCGCCGCCGACCAGCAAAAGCCGCGTGTCGGGATCGCAAAGCTCGGACAGCGCATCCAGCCCTTCCAGCAAGGCGTCCTGTGCCAGCGAGGTTTCGATGAGCAGCACATGCGGCGCCTGCGCATTGGCAAAGGCGGACAGAGCCGCTTGCAGTCCGCCACCGGTCTGCGACAGCCGCACCCGCCCGAACTGGCGGCTCCGCCCGAGCGTTTCGACCAGCGCCGCCAGTTCCGGCGTCTCGGTGAACACGGCGAGTTCCAACGCGGGCAGTGGCGGCACGGGCTGCGAGAAAAGTCCGGCCACCTCGGGCAGCGTGGCAGCGGGCGGCCGGGCGAAATCGGTCAGATGCAGCGTCATGGTCAGATATCCATCCGTCTCGGATCAATTCACGTCATAGGTCGCAACCACGCCGCCACGCATCACGCGCACGGTTCTGGGTTGCGGCTGGGGGGCGGCTTCGGCAGGGGCGGCGGCCGCGGGTTCTTCCGCGCCAAGCGCCACGATGGCCTCGTCCTGGCTGGCCCGCAGCACGAGCGACAGCTTTCCGGCCGCTTCGGCCGCCACGATCCGCTCGGCATCGCCGGGCGACAGTTCCAGCGTCGCGGTCTTGCCCACGACGGCGCTCTTGTCGGGGTCGGTGCCCGATTGGTCGATGGCGAGCACGCGCACGTTTTGCAGGATCGTCCGCACCGCCACGCCATCGGCGCAGGAACCGGCGTTCTGGCAACTCGTGACCAGCAGCACGTCCACGTGGTTGTTGGGGAGGATGAAACCGCCAGCCGTCCGTTCGGCCGAAACCGGGATCGCCACCGCCCGCATCCCCGGGGTCAACACGCCCGACAGGAACCCGTTCGACGTATCGCCCACCTGATCGTCAAGCACCGGCGTGCCTGCCCGCAGCGGCATGCGCAACAACGTTCCGGCAAGTTCCGCAGGCGCCGTCGGGCGCGAGGAGTAGCGGATGAAAGAAGCGTTCGCCGCCTCGGCGGGCCACACCTGCCAGCGCATATCCTCGGCCCGCAGGGCTTGCCCGGCCGGAAGGTCGACCGCCGCCACCAGAACCTCGACCGTCGCCATCGCGGCGGTCTTGTCGGTATTGCTGTCGGCATTCGCCTCGGTCGGTTGCACCGCCTCGACAAGCCAGGCCGCAGTCACGCCTGCGGCAAGGGCGATGGAAAGTAGGATCACGCGCAGCATGAGAGGCATCCTTTGGCTAAACGGCAAGCGGGCATCAAAGCAGGCCCAGCCACTGGGTACGGGGAAGCACGGCCACCGCCCCGATGGCGATGGCGAGGGCATAGGGAAGGTCCGAGCGCACGGCCTCGGCCGCGCCTGCGGCACGGTTCGGCCAAAGCAGCGGATGGGGCAGGGGATTGGGCAAAAGCCGCAACACCGTAACCAGAAGCGCAAGCCCGCCACCTGCCAGCATCGTCGCCATGAGGAAGGGCAGCACCGCGCCCGCTCCAAGCCAGAGCGCCGAAACGGTCAGCAGCTTGCTGTCTCCCGCGCCCATCCAGCCCATCGCATAGGCCGCAACCGTTGCAAAGAACACCATCGCCGCCGCGCCCGTGTTCAAAGCCATGTCGCGGGGCGCAAGTCCGGCCGCGGGGGCAAGCAGTCCCCAGCCGACAAGCAGCGTGACGACAAGCGCATTGGGAATGGTCAGGGTGCGCAGGTCGCGGACCGCCGCATAGCCCAATGCACCAAGGAACAGCGCCGCCGCAGCCAGTGCAGCGGCTTTCTCGGTATCGGGCAGGAAGGAGTGAATGTCCATCACGGGCGTCCTTGGTGTCGCGCCCCTTTTGTCTCGCGGGGCGCTTTCATCGCTGTGCGGGGCAGTCATCCGGCCCCGCACGGCATCGCAGTTCGGGTTGCCCCGATTACTGGGTCGCGCCGCCCAGAGCGGTGGCGATGGAATCGAAGGTCGAGGTCAGGTTGGAACCCATCGTGGTGATGGCGGTGATGATCACGACCGAGACGAGCGCGGCGATGAGGCCGTATTCGATCGCGGTGGCACCCGATTCCGATTTCACGAAACGCGAGACGAGGTTTTTCATGGTCTTGATCCCTTGGTGGTCCGGGCCTCTTGCCCGGGATTGCTTCGGTTTCGGCCAGTCGCCTTGTGGTCTGTCCGATGGGATGAAGATCGTCTTTTTCCGCCTGTCGCACCATTCGGGCGGGTGCTTTAGGCCATCGCCGCCGGGCATATAGGCCATTTGGCCTAGGTGCGCGTTTGGTGCGATAAATAATTTATTTTCAAACACTTAAACTCCATCCAAAAGGATGTCGTGCACACCTTTCGGTCAGCCGCGGGATGGGTGTTGTCAGACCTTCGATACGCGTGCCAGAAGCGCGGGCAACAGCGCCTCGGCGTTTGCCGCCTCGCGGGCCAGAAGGGTGCGGGCCTGGGTCAGGTCGGCGCCCGCGTCGATGGCCTCTTCCAGCGCAAGCGCGGCCTCGGCCAAGGCGGGCAGGCCAAGCTGCCCCGCGTCCGAAACCAGCCGGTGCGCCTTGATGCGGAGTGCGGACGGCTCCGTCTCGTCTGCCACCCAGTCGAAATCGCGCAGCGCCGCCCGCAACCGCGCCTGAACCCAGTCACCGCCCAGAAGCGCCGCCAACTCCGCCAACGCGCCCTCGGCCGACGGACCCGTCGCCGTCGGCGGGGACAGGGCGGCTGCATCCGTGGCATCGGCTGCCGCGACCATCGCCTCGACCGTCGCGGTCAGATCGTCCAGCGCAAAAGGCTTTGCCAGATGCCGCCCTGCACCGGCCCGCGCCATCGCCGCCACCTGATCGGGCAGGGCATTGGCCGAAAGCGCCAGCACCGGCACCTTGCCCGCCGCGCCGGACAGGGCGCGGATGGCGGCGGTCGCCGCGATGCCGTCCATCCGCGGCATCTGCATATCCATGATCACCAGATCGTAAGCGCCACTCCGCGCCGCTTCCAACCCTTCGATCCCGTCCATCGCCCGCGTGCAGCGGTGCCCCGCCCGCTCCAGCACCGCGCCGATGAGATCCTGGTTCTGGACACTGTCCTCGACCACCAAAACCCGCGCGGCCCCCCGTGCCGGGCGCGCCGCGCCGCGCACCCCTGCGGGGGCCGGATCGTCCGCCGCTTCCGCCGCCTCGACCAGCGGGAGGATGACCGTGAAACGGCTGCCCTCGCCATAGGTGCTCTCGACACCGATCTCGCCGCCCATCCGTTCCACCAGACCGCGGCTGATCGCCAGTCCAAGCCCGCTTCCCGCATGGGCGCGGGTCAGCGAACTGTCGATCTGGCTGAAACGCTTGAACAGGCGCGGCACGTCGGCGGGCGCAATCCCTATTCCGGTATCGCTCACCGCAAGCGACAGACGCCCTTCATCCCGTGTCACCGAGAGCGAGACGCCGCCCTTTCCGGTGAACTTCACCGCGTTGTTGGTCAGGTTCAGCAAGACCTGCAAAAGACGCCCCGTGTCACCCTGCACGAAACGCGGCACGTCCGGCGAGATGCTGCACCCCAGCGCCAAGCCCTTCGCCGCCGCCGTTGGCCGGACCAGTGCGATCACCCGCTCGGCAAGGGCGCGCAGATCGACGGCATCGCGGTGCAGGTCGATCCGCCCCGCCTCGATCTTCGCAAGATCGAGGATGTCGTCGATCAGCACTCCCAGAACCTCTCCCGCATCGCGCAATTTGCCCAATTCGTCGCGCTGCCGCACATCGAGCGGGCCGGAGCCGAGCAATTCGGCATAGCCCTTGATCGCGGTCAGGGGGGTGCGGATCTCGTGGCTCATCGTGGCAAGGAAATCGGATTTCGCGGCATTCGCCGCTTCCGCATCCGCGCGGGCGCGGCGCAACTGCGCCTCGGTGCGGTCCCGTGCCGACAGATAGGCCAGACTGCGCAGCACGACCGTGAACAGAAGAACCACGATCGAGGCGAGCGAGACCGACAGCGAATGCGACAGATCGGCGCTCGCCTCGCCCCACAGCGTGACCAGACCGTCACGCCGTGCGGCTTCCGTCGCGGCAAGTTCCGCGACGCGCAAGGCCCGATCCTCTGCCGCGCCGGACCGAAGCCTTTCGACCGCCTCCGCATCGGCCCCTTCGGTCGCCGCCACCGCCGCCACCGCCTCTGCAAAGGCCACCTTGTCCGACACCACCGTCCCGGCACGCGCCAAGGCATCGGCCCTTTGCGCGCTTTCCGCGATCTGCGTGCGGAGCGAGGCCGACAAATCCCCGAAACGGTAGATTTCAAGGGCGGAATAGGTGGTGAAAAGCCCGACGGCCGAGACCGAAACGATGATCAGGCGCAGCCCGTCGACGCGCAAACCGCCAGTCGGGCGGCGGCGCATCTCAGGCTCCGATCAGCCGGGTTCCCGCCACGGCGGCCGCGGCGCGGTTGGCAACGCCAAGTTTGGCGAACAGCGCCGCCATGTGCACCTTGACCGTCCCCGCGCCAAGGTTCAGCTCGCGCGCGATTTCCTTGTTCGACTTGCCGCGCACCAGCATTTCCAGCACCCGCGACTGGCGCGGCGAAAGGGCCGGCCCTTCGGGCTGCGGCTGCGCTTCGGCTGCGGCCGAAACCGCACGGGACGGGGCAGGGGGTTGCACGGCGGGCTGCGCCGGCGCGATTTCGGCGATCAGGCGCGGAACATAGATCCGCCCGTCGAGGATTTGCCCCAGCGCATCCGAAAGTTCCTGCACGCCCGATGCCTTGCATACATAACCATGCGCACCGGCGGACAGCGTCTCGATGATATCCTCGCGCCGGCGCGACGCCGACACCACGGCGACCTTCTCAAGATGGTCGCAGGTCTCGCGCAGATGGTGCAGCAGGGCCGGACCCTCCATCCCGGGCATGTTGAGGTCGAACAGCGCCAGCGTGACGTGGTCTTCGGCTTCGATTGCGGCGATTGCCTCTTCGTAGCTGCCGGTCTGGATCACGCGGGCAAAGTCGCAGCGCTGGGTCAGCACCGCCGCCAGTGCCATGCGGAAGAATTCGTCATCATCCGCAACCACCGCCACGCGCAGGGCAGGCTTGGCCATCGGGCGCAGCATATGCGCTGCAAAGGCTGCATTAGCGCTCATGCTACGGATGTGCATCTGATCCATTCGGCCCTCCATCCGGCACCGGCGATACTTTGTCCGCCGTGTCGTCACCGTGAGTAATTAACTATTTTTTAGTCCCGTAAAGCGCTTCCCGCCCGAAACCATCCCGACGATGAAGCCACCCATCCGTTGGTCTGCGGGCTGTGGCCTTCGTTCCGGTGGGAATGTGGCGCGCTTCGCCATCGGCCTTCCCCGATTTCGCCCCGCTTCGCCCCTCGGCCGTCGCATTCCTGCAGGTTGTGCGGCAATTGCCGGACTGGCCTCCTGGGTGATTCGCCGCATTTTCGCGCCGCATGTCCGCCTTGCCTTCGTCAATCCCGCCCATCTGCATCCCCCGGATTAGGCCATCAGGCCGAATGTCGCCCCCTGCTTGCAAGGCGTATTCCCTCTCCTTGCGCCGCAGTCACTTTTTTGCGGTGCCATCGCCAGACCAGCTTTCAGGGATTGCCATGTTCGGTAAACGCCAGCGCCTGCCCGAGGTCCACCCCAAGCCGCAAGCGGCATCGCAGCCGCCTGTCCGGCCCGCTTCGCGGCCTGCGGGCGCGGCCGAACCCGTGGCCCCGCAGCGTGCGCAGGAATTCGACGGTCTGCGCAAGGCGGTCTTCGACGCGCTGATCGACACGATCGACATGAAGCGCGTGGGCCAGCAGGACAGCGAGATCGCAAGGCGCGAGATCGGTCTGCTCGTCGCCGAAATCCTGACCGCGAAAAAGGCGGTGATGACGGCGGCCGAGCAAGAGGTCCTGCTGACCGACCTTCTCAACGACATTCTCGGCTATGGCCCGCTCGAGCCGCTCCTTGCCCGCGACGACATCGCCGACATCATGGTGAACGGTTGCCGCCCCATCATGATCGAGGTCGGCGGCAAGATGGTCGAAACCGACATCCGCTTCCGCGACGAGACCCAGCTTCTGAACATCTGCCAGCGCATCGTGTCGCAGGTGGGTCGTCGCGTCGATGAATCCTCGCCCATCTGCGACGCCCGCCTTCAGGACGGAAGCCGCGTCAACGTCATCGCGCCGCCCCTGTCCATCGACGGCACCACGCTGACCATCCGTAAATTCAAGAAGGACAAGCTGACGCTCGACCAGCTCGTCCGCTTCGGTTCGATCACGCCCGAAGGCGCTGAAATCCTGCGGATCATCGGGCGTGTGCGCTGCAACGTGCTCATCTCGGGCGGAACGGGGTCGGGCAAGACGACGCTGTTGAACTGCATGACCCGCTCCATCGACGCCACCGAACGCATCGTCACCTGCGAGGACGCTGCCGAACTGCAACTGCAACAGCCCCATGTCGTCCGCCTCGAAACCCGTCCGAAGAACCTAGAGGGCGAAGGCGAGGTGACGATGCGTGACCTCGTGAAGAACTGCCTCCGCATGCGTCCCGAACGCATCATCGTCGGCGAAGTCCGGGGGGCCGAAGCGATCGACTTGTTGCAGGCCATGAACACCGGCCATGACGGTTCCATGGGGACGGTCCACGCCAACAGCCCGCGGGAAGCGCTCTCGCGTCTGGAAACCATGATCACGATGGGCGGCTCCACCCTTCCCGCCCGCACCTTGCGCGAGATGATCTCCAAATCCATCGACGTGGTGGTGCAGGCGGCGCGCCTGCGCGATGGCAGCCGCAAGATCACCCATATCTCCGAAGTGCTCGGGATGGAGGGCGACGTGATCGTCACCCAAGACCTCTTCATCTACGACATCGAAGGCGAGGATGCGAACGGCCATATCATCGGTCGCCACCGCGCCACCGGCGTCATGCGCCCCGGCTTCTGGGACCGCGCCCGTTACTTCGGCGAAGCGAAGAACCTGACCGCCGCGCTCGAGGCTGCGGCCAAGACGACAGGGGGGCTGTGATGCAGGTCTCGCTGCTACAGGTTGCGATCTTCTGCTTCGTCACCGTCGGCCTTGCCGCGCTCGTCCTCGGCTGGGCGACACCCTCCGATGCGGTGCGGCTCAGGGAGCGGATCGACCGCCTCGGCAAACGCGCCGAGGATGACCCGCTCGACGGTCAGGCGACCGAAGACCTCCGCCGCAAGCGCCGCGTGCGTGAATCCCTGCGCGAGTTGCGCGCCCGCGAGATCGGTCGCGCCCGCCGCCGCGCCAAGCCCACACTGACGGGCCGGTTGCGGCAGGCCGGTCTGGAATGGTCACGCAAGCAATATTACACCGGCTCCTTGCTTCTGGGGCTCGGTGTGCTGATCCTTGCGCTCGGCCTTGCGCGCCTCGCCTTGCTTCCGGCGCTGGGTTTCGCCACCGCGACGGGGCTGATACTGCCGCACCTTTTCGTTGCCAGGAAGCGGTCCGCCCGTCTGAAGAAATTCTCCGAGGACTTCCCCACCGCCATCGACATCATCGTCCGCGGCGTCCGCTCGGGGATGGCATTGGCGGACGGACTCAAGACAATCGCCGCAGAAATGGAAGAACCCGTCCGCGGCGAATTCGCCGCCGTGGTCCGCGACCAGACCTTCGGCGTCCCGCTGGACGAGGCGGTGCAACGCCTCGCCGACCGCGTCCCGCTGTCGGAGACGTCGTTCTTCGCCATCGTCGTCGGCATCCAGTCCAAGACGGGTGGCAACCTGTCCGAAGCGCTGTCCAACCTTTCCCGCGTGATACGGGGGCGCAAGCACATCGCGGGCAAGATCAGGGCGATGAGCTCCGAGGCGATCACCTCTGCCGCGATCATCGGCGCGATGCCGCCCCTCGTGATGCTCGTCCTCTATTTCATCAGCCCCGGCTACCTTGGCGTCCTCTTCACCACATTGCTCGGCAACATGATCCTCGGTGCCTCGGTCCTCTGGATGGGCATCGGCATTCTCGTCATGCGCGGCATGATCCGTTTCGATTACTGACAAGGGGGGCACCATGACCTTCGGCACCATCGCAACCAATCCCGCAGCGCTCTTGTCCTTCGTCTCGGTCACGGCGGCGGTCTGCGCCATCGTCTTGCCGCAGCTCGGACGGGACCGCCTCGCCATCCGTCTGGCACAGGTCGCGGGCGAGGCAGAAGCCCGCCACACCCGCGGGGCCGATGCGCGCGACCGGCGCGGCCTTCCCGCGCTCTACGAGGCGCTTGCCAACCGGTTCGAGATCCTCCGCAGCCTGCCGGGGGGCGATGCGGCCCGCAAGCTGCAGATGGCGGGAATGCGCGGCTCCTCGGCGCTTGCCACCTATCTTTCCTTGCGATTTCTCGGCGCGGTGGCGCTGGGACCGATCACCTTCTTCTATCTCGAATTCATCCTCAAACTCGACCAGCCGCTTCCCGTTCTGCTGCTGATGGGCCTTGCCGGAAGCGTGGTCGGCTTCCTGATGCCGGCCATCCTTCTGAAGAACCGCATCATCAAACGCCAGCAGGCGATCCAGCGGGCCTGGCCCAATGCGCTCGACCTCATGCTCATCTGCGTCGAATCCGGCATGGGAATCGACCAGGCCCTGCGCAAGGTGGCAGACGAGATCGGCCTCGATTCCGTCGATCTGGCCGAAGAGATCATGCTGACCGTATCGGAACTTTCCTACCTTCCCGACCGCCGCATGGCCTTTGAAAACCTTGCGGCGCGGACGGGTCTCGATGCGGTCAAGGCGGTGATCGCCTCGCTCAAACAGGCGGAACGGCACGGCACCTCGCTCGGTGCCTCGCTCCGCGTCCTCAGTCAGGAAAACCGCGACATCCGCCTTCAGGCCGCCGAGAAGAAGGCGGCTGCCCTGCCGCCCAAGCTTACCGTGCCCATGATCCTTTTCTTCCTGCCCGTGCTTTTCGCCGTGATCATCGCCCCCGCGATGATGCAGGTCTTCGGACCCTGAGGTCGCCATGTCCCTTTTCGCCCATATCGCCGCCGCCTTCCGCCGTTACGGATCGGACCGGCGCGGCAGCGTCATAACCCTCGCCGCGATCCTGTTTCCCGTGGTGATCGGGGGCCTCGGTCTCTGGGTCGAAACCGGCTACTGGTATCACATGCAACGGCGCGTCCAGCACATCGCCGATGTCTCGGCCCATGCCGCCGGCGTGCGCATCCGCGCCGGCGACTCCAAGGCGCAAGCCACCGCCGCTGCCCGCTACATCGCAACGCAAGCAGGATTTCCCGCCACGGCCAGCCTGACCGTCAACATCCCGCCGCTTGCCGGGGCGCGAAAGGGCAATCCCAACGCGATCGAGGTCATCCTGTCGGAAAACCACAACCGCTGGTTCACCGCCCTGTTCGCCGGGGGGCAGGTCGCCCTGGCCGGTCGCGCCGTGACAGTGATCGAAGGCGATGCGACCGCCTGCATGCTGGCCCTGTCCGGCTCGGCCAGCGGCGCGGTCACGGTCAGCGGATCGACAGCCGTGTCGCTGACGGGCTGCGACATCGCCTCGAATTCGGTGGCCGCCAATTCCTACGCGATGGGCGGGCTGGGTGCATCCATATCCACGGGCTGCATCCATACGGTGGGCGGGGCTTCCGTCACCACGGGCCTCACGCTCACCAACTGCGCCGCCGTAAAGACGAACGCGGCCCGCGCCCGGGACCCCTATGCCGACCTGCCCGAACCGGCCATCGTCGGCAATTGCGTCAGCAAGACGGTCGGCAACAACAAATACCCGACCACGCTTACGCCCACCGATGTCCACCCGCTTGGGGGCGGACTGAAATCCATGCGCTTCTGCAACGGCTTCGACTTGCGCGGCGAGGTGACGCTGATGCCCGGCCTTTACATCATCGAAGGCGGCGGCCTTTCGGTGAACGGCGGCAGCCTTACCTCCACCACTGCGGCCAAGCTTGTCGGGCACGGCGTGACGTTCTATCTCGCCGCGCCGACGGTCGAGATGCGCCTGAACGGCAACGTCACGCTCGACCTTTCCGCCCCGACCTCCGGCCCGCTGTCCGGCATCCTGTTCTTCGGAACCCGCAGCGCGACCTCGGCCAGCCACATCATCAACGGCTCGTCGGGTTCGGTGATGCAGGGCGCGATCTATGTACCTGCCTCGGCCATCCAGTATTCCGGCGATTCCGCAGGGACAAACGGCTGCACGCAGGTCATCGCCTCGACCATAACCCTGACGGGAAACTCGGCGTTGAAAGCCACCTGTGCCTCGGCCGGAACCCGCGACCTTTGGGCATCCGAGACTGTCCGTCTTTTCGAGTGACGACAGGTTTCGGTTGCCGCACGGCGCCGCTTCTGACAGATGATCGCGCGAAGCAGAGGGAGCCAAGGATGGCCAGCGACGTCGAGATCATCCCCGAATTGCGCGTTGCCGACGTGGCGGCGGCCGAAGCCATGCTCGCCCGCGTTTTCGGCTTTTCTTCCCACGCGGGTTTCATGACGCTCGGCTCGCAACGCATCGCGCTGGTGCAGGGGACGGGCGCATTGACCCACGGCGGGATCGACCATCTCGCCCTCGCCGTGTCGGACCTTCCCGCCGCCGTCGCTGCCATGTCGGCCAACGGGGCACAGCTTGAAGCCACGACGCCCGAAGGCCCGCGAAGCATCGCGGAATTCTGGGATGCAGGCATCGCTTACGTGTTTCTTCGCGGGCCGGAAGGCGCCCGTATCGAACTGTGCCAGCGCCTGCCTGCGGAGACCCGCGCCGGACTGCCCGGTCACGACCATATCGGCATCCCCTGCACCGACATCGCCGCTTCGGTCGCATTTTTCGAAGACCTCGGCTGCGGGATACTCTCCAAGGTCAGCCTGCACCGCGACGATGGCGTGACCGAGGTGCGCTTTCTGTCCGCCGGCCGCAGCGTGGTCGAACTCTATGAACCCCCGGCGTTGCGTGCGGAGAAACCCGCCTTCGCGCCGAACGGTTTCTGGTCCGGTCTGCGACTTCTCGGATCACGCCTGCCGAAGGGCTTGCGTACCGGACCCGACGGTCTGCGCGTCACCCTGCTCTGACCAGCGCGGGCATCGCGTCCCAATGGTCAAAGGCCGCGTGGTGCGGCAACTGCGCCACCGCTGCGCTGCGATAACCTTGGGTGAAAAGAAGAAGCGGCACCCCTGCGGCGACGGCGGTTGCGGCATCGACCTCGCTGTCGCCCACAAAGACGGCCCCGCCTCCGATGCGCCGGACCGCTTCTACCAAGGGCGCAGGGTCGGGCTTGCGGACCGGCAGGGTATCCCCGCCCACGATGACGGAAAACCTTGCGCTCCATCCCAGATGCGCCAGCAATGTCCGCGTCGGGCCTTCGGGCTTGTTGGTACACAACCCGAGAGGAAGGCTGGACAAGGCATCAAGCGCCGCCTCCACCCCGTCATAGGGCCGCGTCAATCCGCCGGGGTCGTGTTCGTAGCGTTCGACGAATCTCGCGCACATCGCCGCATGCAGCGCCGCGTCCATTCCCGTGGCGGCGATCACCCGCGACATCAGCACCGGCACCCCGCCGCCGATAAAGCCGCGGACGGTGGCAAAGGGCAGGGGGGCGACGCCCTCGTCCGCCAGAATGGCATTGACGCCCGCATGGATATCCGGCGCGGAATCGACCAGCGTTCCGTCCAGATCGAAAAGCACCGCCCGCATCGTCACCGTCCCGTCAACCTGTTGCCAAGCCGCGCGAGCGCCGAGGGCGGTCCCCCTTTGGCCTCGGCGCGATCGGCTGCCGCGTAAAGCCTGTACATGCCGTGCACGCCAAGCCAGCGCAACGGCTCCGGCTCCCATTTGCGGGGGCTGCGGTTGACCCAAGGCAGTCGCGTCAACGCCGTCTCGCCGCCAACGACCAGATCGCACAGCGTCCGCCCCGAAAGGTTCGAGGTCGATACCCCGACGCCGACATAGCCCCCCGCCCAGCCGATCCGTGTCACGGGGTCGAAGCCGACGGTCGCGCACCAGTCGCGTGGCACGCCCAGAACCCCGCACCACGCATGGTCGATCCGTGCCGCCTTTGCCGCGGGAAAATGCCGGTGCAGGATGCCGACCAGACGCCGCACCGTTTCCGCATCCGGTGTGCCGTTCTCGTCGATGGCCGATCCGAAGCGATAGGGCACCCCCCGTGCCCCCACGGTGATCCGGCCTTCGCGCGTCCGCTGGCAGTAGCAATAGGCATTGGCGAAATCGCCCAGTATTTCATGGCCTTGCCAGCCGATCTTGTCCCATGCGTCCTTCCCCAGAGGTTCGGTCACGATCTGCGCCGAATTCATCGGCAACCACGCGCGCCGCAGGCCCGGCAGGCGCGCCGTGAACCCTTCGGTGCAGCGCAGGATGGTCCGCGCCGTGACCCGGCCCCGATCCGTCTCGACCAGACCCGATCCGAATGACGTGACCGCCGTTCCCTCGGCGATCCTGACCCCCATCCGCTCCACGACTGCCGCCAATCCGCGGACCAACTTCGCGGGCTGCACCCTTGCCACGCCTTCGACCACCATCCCGCCCAGCGTGCCCGGAATGTCCACCCGCGCCCGCGCCGCTCCGGCCGCCACGAAATGCGCCCGCTCCTCGCCCCATTTGCGCCGGTGCGCCACCTCTGCCTTGGCGCGTTCGAGTTGCGCCGGATGCGTGGCGACCATCAACTCGTCGGTGCGCAGGATGTCCGCCTCGATCCCTTCCGTCTCGGCCACGCGGATCACCTCGTCCACCGTGCCGTTCATGGCCTGCACCATCGCACGCACGGCGGCTTCGCTCGATCCTTTCAGATACTTCTCGTGGCTCCACGCGAAGCCGCCCGAAAGCCAGCCCCCGTTCCGCCCCGAGGCGCCGAATCCCGCGAATTCCTTTTCCACCACCACGATCGACAGCGTCGGGTCCGCAAGTTTGAGGTAATAGGCCGACCAAAGCCCCGTATAGCCCGCACCGATGATGCAGACATCGCAGTCCGTATCGCCATCAAGCGCCGCCCGCCGTTCGGGCAGGCCGATATCCGCATACCAGAAGGAAACGTCACCAAGACGGGCAGGGCGTG
The DNA here is from genome assembly GCA_027489375.1 of Paracoccaceae bacterium. Lineage (GTDB taxonomy): Bacteria > Pseudomonadota > Alphaproteobacteria > Rhodobacterales > Rhodobacteraceae > Paragemmobacter. The sequence goes on from JAIXZW010000012.1 coordinate 45,630, forward strand.
TCATGCATTCAGCCTAACCCGCTGCCCGCCGATGTCGGTCTTGAAAACGACAAGGCCCGTCGCATCGGGACCCGTGCCGCTCTGCCGTGCGAAAAAGACGGCAATGGACCCTGCACCGATTCCTTGTTGCGCGGCGGGGCGGTCGCTGTAGCGTGACGGCGGGCAGGAGGAGACGCATGGACGCTTTCGCAAGGCTGTCGCTGGTGGCACAGGCCTCGGTCGACGTGGCCGAGCCGCACCCTGTCCGTGCGCTGGAAGCGGCCTTGGGTGCGGGTCCCTTTGCCGTGGTGATCCTGTTCATCTCGCCCGAGGTGGACATGGACCGGCTTGCAGGGCGTATGGCCGACCGTTTCGGCGGCGCGCCGGTGATCGGTTGCACCACGGCAGGGGAGCTTTCCGGCAGCGGCTATACCGAAGGCGAGATCGTCGCCGTGGGCCTTCCGGCCGCGCATTTCGCCGCCGATGTGCTGCTGATCCCCGATCTTTCGGTGCTGGAGCGCGAAACGCTGATCGGCGAGCTGATCCGGCGGCGGCAATCGCTGGCGCGGCAGCGGGCGGGATGGCAGGGGGAATTCGCCTTTCTCATGGTCGACGGGCTGTCGGTGCAGGAGGATGCGCTGGCCTCGGCCCTTGCCAGCGGGCTTGGCCCCGTGCCGCTGTTCGGCGGCAGCGCGGGGGACGGGACGCGCTTCAAGCAGACCTTCGTGCTGCATGGCGGGCAGGCCTTGCAGAACGCTGCCGTGCTGACGCTGGTGCGCACCGATTGCCGCGTGAAGGTGTTCAGCCTCGACCATCTTGTCCCGACCGAGCGGCGGATGGTGGTGACGGGGGCAGACCCCGCGCGGCGCGTGGTGCGCATGATCAATGCCGAACCCGCGGCGCAGGAATATGCGCGGCTCTTGGGCAAGGACCCCGCGCAACTGACGACATTCACCTTCGCCGCCCATCCCGTGGTGGTCAGGATCGGTGGCAAGCATCACGTTCGGGCCATCCAGCAGGTCGGAGAGAACGGCGACCTCGTCTTCTTCTCGGCCATCGACGAAGGGGTCGTGCTGACGCTGGCCGAACCTCGGGACATGGTGGCGCATCTGGCGTCGGAAATGGCGGCACTTTCGGCCAAGGGGCGGCCCGAGGTCATCTTGGCCTGCGACTGCATCCTGCGGCGGATGGAGGCGCAAGAGAAGCAGAAGACCGGGGCGGTGTCGGCCATCCTGCGCGAGAACCGCGTGGTCGGGTTTTCGACCTATGGCGAGCAGTTGAATTCGATGCACGTCAACCAGACCATGACGGGCGTCGCCATCTATCCGCCGGACGCGCCCTGATGGAAACGCTGATCAACCCCGCCGACAGCCCCGAGCGGCAGACCGAGAAGCTTCTGACCATCGCAAAGGTGCTGATGCGGCGGGTGGAACAGATCACCGACGATTCGGGTGCTGCCTATGCCCAGTTCCAGCGGGCGGCGATGCTCGAGGATCAGGTGCGCGAACGCACCCGCGATCTGGAACGCGCGCTCGATCTTTTGAACGACTCCAACGCCCAGCTTGCGCAAGCCAACCGCGAGACGGAGGCGGCACGGCAGAACCTCGCCAATGCCATCGAGACGGTGCAGGAGGGGTTCGCGCTGTTCGATGCGGATGACGTGCTGGTCATGTGCAACTCGCGCTTCGGGCTTTACATGGCCGATGTGCGACCGCATCTGAAACCGGGTTTGCGCTTTGGCGATTATGTCGGGCTGGTCAGCCGGTCGCGGTTTCTCGAGCTTCCGGCGGGCGAGCGGCCCGAGGATTGGGCCGTGGCGCGGCAGCGGCGGCATCAGGACCGGCATGTGATGTTCAACGTGGCCATGACCCGCGACCGCTGGGTGCAGGTGTCCGAGCATCGCACGGGGGACGGGGGGACCGTCATTCTCCAGACCGATGTGACCGAGATCATCCGGCTGGAGCGGCTGGAGCGGGGCAAGCTTCTGGACGATCAGGCGCGGGTGATCCGCGCCACGCTTGACCATATCGGGCAGGGGGTCTGCATCTTCGACGCCGAGGCGCGGCTGGTGGGGTGGAACCAGCGGCTGGGGCAGTTGCTGGCGATCCCGATGGCGCGGTTCCGCATGGGGACGGGGTTCGATGCGGTGATCGACCGTTTCCGCCCCGATTTCCGCTTTGGCGCGGGGATGGACGAGGGGCGGCTGGCCGATTGGGTTGCCGCGCGGCGGCGCGGGGCGCTGCGCTTCGAGTTGCGGCGCGATGCCGAGATGATCCTCGACGTCTTTGCCGAAGGGATGCCGGACGGCGGTTTCGTGATGAGCTTTACCGATGTGACGGCGGAGCGGGCGGCGATCGAAGGCCTGAGCCGCGCGAATGAAACGCTGGAAGCGCGGGTGATGGCGCGGACGCTCGAGTTGGAGGATGCGCTGGGGAATGCCGAACGCGCCAATGCCTCGCGTTCGCGTTTCGTGGCGGCGGCGAGCCATGACCTGTTGCAGCCCCTGTCGGCGGCGAAGCTGTTTCTGTCCTCTATCGGGGACGAGGGGCTGACGCCGCTTGCGCGCGGGGCGCTCGACAAGGCGCAGAATGCGCTGGTGTCGGTCGAGGGGATTCTGGGCGCGTTGCTGGATATTTCCAAGCTGGAAAGCGGGAAGGCGGCGGTGACGGTGGGTCCGGTGCGGCTGGACCGGTTGCTGTCGCAGCTCAACGACGAATTCGGGGCCATTGCGGCGGCGAAGGGCTTGGCCTTCCGCGTGGTGGGGTCGGGGGCGGTGGTGGCATCGGATGCGGCCTATCTGCGGCGGATCTTGCAGAACCTGATCGGGAACGCGATTCGCTATACCGAGCGGGGGCGTGTGCTGGTCGGCGTGCGGCGGGCGGGGCCGATGCTGCGGATCGAGGTCAGCGACACGGGGCCGGGGATTCCCGAAGAGGCGCAGGACGATATCTTCAAGGAATTCCACCGACTGAACGCCCAGGCCTCGGCGTCCGAGGGGTTGGGGCTGGGGCTGGCCATCGTGGAGCGGGCCTGTGCGCTGCTGGGCCATCCGCTGGGCCTGCGGTCGGTTGTGGGGCGGGGCACGACCTTCATGGTGCAGGTCCCCCGCTACGAAGGTCGCGAGGTCGTGACCGAGGTGGCGCGGATCGAAACGGCGCCGGTGACAATGGAGGGGCGGATCGTCTTTCTGGTGGAGAACGATGCCGAATTGCGCCGCGCGATGGGGCTGTTGCTGGAGAAATGGGGGCTGAGCGTGCTTGAGGCGTCAAGCGGCGAAGCGGCGCTCGACCTGCTCGACGAACTCGGTATCCTGCCCGACTGTTTCCTTGTGGATCAAGACCTTGGCGCAGGAATGGACGGGTTGTCCTTTCTTGCGGCCACGCGGGCGCGGCACGGGGCGGTTCCGGCGCGTCTGGTCACGGCGCTGCGCGGCGCAGAACTTTCCGCACGTGCAGCGGCGGCAGGGATAGGTTTGATGGCAAAACCCATCGACGCCCGCGCCTTGCAAGCCTTCGTTGCGGGGGTCGCGGTGCGGTCCTAGCCTCTACGACCTTTGGCCGATTGCGCCGAGACGCGGGTCGCATAGACTTCTGCCAAAATCAGGGGGGACCATGCAGCTTACCGACCACCGCGACATCAACGCCGATCCGCAAACCGTCTGGGCGGCGATCCTGAACCCCGACGTTCTGAAAGACTGCGTTCCGGGCTGCGAAAGCATGACCGGCACCCCCGACACGCAATTCGAAGCGGTGGTGACGCAGAAGGTCGGCCCCGTGAAGGCGACGTTCAAGGGTGTCGTCACGCTCTCCGACATGGTGCCGGGCCAGTCGCTGCGCATCAGCGGCGAAGGCAAGGGCGGGCCTGCGGGCTTTGCCAAGGGCGGGGCCAATGTCACGCTGACGGCCATCGAGGGCGGCACGCGCCTGTCCTACGAGGTGGAAGCCAGCGTCGGCGGCAAGATCGCCCAGCTTGGCAGCCGCATCATCGACGGTTTCGCCAAGAAGATGGCCGACGAATTCTTCACCCGCTTTCAGGAGGCCGTCGAAGGTCCGGCGGAGGAAGACGCTGACGAAGAGGGTGCCGAAGAGGGTGCCGAAGGTGACGGCGAAAAGAAAAAAGGCTGGTTCAAACGCCTGATCGGTTGATTTTCGGTCCGGCTTTGGCTGGACTGTCGGGTATAACAGGGAGGAAAACATGACGAAAGTCACGATGACCGTGAACGGCAAGGCCGTTTCGGGCGAGGTCGAGGGGCGCACGCTCCTGTCGGCCTTTCTGCGCGAGGGGCTGGGCCTGACCGGCACGCATGTCGGCTGCGATACGTCGCAATGCGGCGCCTGCGTCGTCCATGTCGATGGCAAGGCGGTGAAGTCCTGCACCATGTTCGCGCTGGATGCGGCGGGGTCCACGGTCAAGACCATCGAAGGCATGAACAATCCCGACGGATCGCTCGGCACGCTCCAGCAGGCGTTCCAGAATTACCACGGGCTGCAATGCGGCTTCTGCACGCCGGGCATGGTGATGTCCTCGGCGGCGCTGCTGGCCGAGAACCCCAAGCCGACCGAGGCCGAGGTGCGCCATTACCTCGAAGGGAACATCTGCCGCTGCACGGGGTATCATAACATCGTCAAGGCCGTTCTGGCGGCGTCCGGTCAGGACGTGCCTGCGGTCGCGGCGGAATAAGGGAGGGGGAGCATATGCCGAAGGATTACGGGATCGGCGCCAGCACCAAGCGGCGCGAGGATATCCGCTTTCTGAGCGGGTTGGGCAATTATACCGACGACATCAACGTCGCGGGCCAGAGCTATGCGGCCTTTGTCCGCTCGACCGTGGCGCATGGCAAGATCAAGAAGGTGGCGACCGAGGCGGCGAAAGCCATGCCGGGGGTCTTGGGTGTTTTCACCGGCGAGGATTTCAAGGATGTCGGCAGCAACCCCGCGGGTTGGCTGATCCACAGCCGCGACGGCTCGCCCATGCATGAACCCAAGCGCCCCGTTCTGGCCTATGGCAAGGTGCGCCATGTCGGTGACGCCTATGCCTGCGTCGTGGCGGAAACGCTGCAACAGGCCAAGGATGCCGTGCAGCGCATCGCGGACGAGAGCGAGATCGACGAACTTCCCGCCATCGTCGACATGGCACAGGCCTTGGCCAACAGCGCCAACCGCGTGCATGACGAGATGCCCGGCAACCAGGTCTTCGACTGGGGCTGGATCGAGGACAACCGCGCCAAGACCGACGAAGCCTTTGCCTCGGCCCCGCATGTGACCACGCTGGAACTGGTGAACAACCGTCTGGTGCCGAACGCGATGGAGCCGCGCGCCTCCATCGGCGAATTCAACCACGGCACGGGCGACTGGAAGCTGACCACGACCAGCCAGAACCCGCATGTGACGCGGATTTTGATCGCGGCCTTCGTTCTGGGCATCCCCGAGAACAAGCTGACCGTGGTGGCCCCCGATGTGGGCGGCGGCTTCGGGTCGAAGATCTACCACTACGGCGAGGAAGCGACCGTGCTTCTGGCCGCCAAGGCGCTGCGCCGTCCGGTGAAATGGGTGGCGGAACGGTCGGAAAGCTTCATGACCGACGCGCATGGCCGCGACCATGTCACGAAGATCCAGCTTGCCTGCGACAAGCAAGGCAACTTCATCGCCTTCCGCACCGAGACGATGGCGAACGTCGGCGCCTATCTGTCGAACTTTGCCCCCGTCACCCCGACCTTCCTGCACGGCACGCTGATGGCCGGACCCTACAAGGTGCCGAACGTATATGTGAACGTGAAGGCGGTGATGACCAATACCGCACCGGTCGATGCCTATCGCGGCGCGGGGCGGCCCGAGGCGACCTATTCGCTCGAGCGTGTCATCGACAAGATGTGCCGCGAGCTGAACCTTGACCCGTTCGAGGTGCGGCGCAAGAACTTCGTCACCACGGACATGTTCCCCTACACCACGCCGGTGGCGCTGGTTTACGACACCGGCAACTACCACGCCACGCTCGACAAGGCGATGGAGCTGGGCGATGTGGCGGGCTTCGAGAAGCGCCGCGCCGAAAGCGCCAAGCGCGGCAAGCTGCGCGGCATGGGGCTTTCGACATGGATCGAGGCTTGCGGCATCGCGCCTTCGCACCTTGTCGGGATGCTGGGCAGCCGCGTCGGCCTTTATGACGCGGCAACGGTGCGGGTGAATGCGACGGGCAGCATTTCGGTGATGACCGGCGCGCATAGCCACGGGCAGGGACACGAGACGGTCTTTGCCCAGATCGTCGCCGACAAGCTGGGCATCCCCGACAGCTCGGTCGAGATCGTGCATGGCGACACGTCGAAGATTCCCTTCGGCATGGGGTCCTACGGGTCGCGGTCGCTGGCGGTTTGCGGGTCGGCCATGACGCGGGCGGTCGACAAGATCATCGCCAAGGGCAAGAAGATCGCGGCGCATATGCTGGAAGCGGCGGAAAGCGACATCACCTTTGCCGATGGCAAGTTCAGTGTCGCAGGGACGGACAAGGCCAAGACCTTCGGCGAGATCGCCTTCTCGGCCTATGTTCCGCACAACTACCCGCTGGAAACGCTGGAACCGGGGCTGGAAGAGACGGCCTTCTACGATCCGGCCAACTTCACCTATCCCGCAGGCGCCTATATCTGCGAGGTCGAGGTCGATCCCGACACCGGCAAGGTGGATATCTGTTCCTTCACCTGCGCCGACGACTTCGGCAACGTGATGAACCCGATGATCGTCGAAGGTCAGGTTCATGGCGGTGTGGGGCAGGGCATCGGGCAGGCGCTGCTGGAAAACACGGTCTATGACGAGAACGGCCAGCTTCTGACCGGTTCCTACATGGATTACGCCATGCCGCGCGCCGATGACGTGCCGTTCTATACGGTGGACGCATCCTGCGCGACGCCCTGCACGCACAACCCGCTCGGGGTGAAGGGCTGCGGCGAGGCGGGGGCCATCGGTTCGCCTCCGGCAGTCGTCAACGCGGTGATCGACGCGCTCCAGCGCGGCGGCCACAAGAACGTGACCCATATCGACATGCCTGTCAGCCCCGCGCGGGTCTGGTCGGCGATCAACGCCTGAAGGGAGGGTGAAAGATGCATAATTTCGACTTCGTGAAACCCTCGACCATCGCCGATGCGGTCAAGGCCCTGACGGGCGATGGCGCGCAGGCGCTGTCGGGCGGGCAGACCCTGACGCCGACGATGAAGCAGCGTCTGGCGGCACCGACGGTGCTTGTCAGCCTGACCGGCATCGCCGAGATGAAGGGCGTCTGCATGGGCGACGACGGGCTGAGCGTGGGTGCGGCAACGCCCCATGCGGTGGTCGCCAAGGAAGCCGCCAAGCAGTATCCGGCGCTGGCGGCGCTTGCGGGCGGCATCGGTGATCCGGCGGTGCGCAACCGTGGCACCATCGGCGGGTCGCTGGCCAACAACGACCCCGCCGCCTGTTACCCTTCGGCGGTGCTGGGGTCGGGTGCGACGGTCGTGACCAACAAGCGCAAGATTGCGGCGGACGACTACTTCCAGGGCATGTTCTCGACCGCGCTGGACGAGGGCGAGATCATCACCGGCGTCACCTTCCCCGTGCCGGAGAAGGCCGCTTACGTGAAGTTCAACCAGCCTGCGAGCCGCTTCGCGCTGACCGGCGTTTTCGTGGCGAAGTTCAAGGGCGGCGTGCGTGTCGCGGTCACGGGGGCGTCGAACAACGGCGTCTTCCGCTGGGCCGAGGCGGAAAAGGCGCTGTCGGCGAATTTCGCGGCCTCGGCGTTGGACGGGCTGACGGTCAGTGCCGATGACCTGATCGGCGACCTGCACGGCACGCCTGCCTATCGCGCCAATCTGGTCAAGGTTCTGACCAAACGCGCAGTCGAAGCGGCACGCTGAAGCGCGTATCGCAATCTTCGGGGCGGCCCTGCCAGCGGCGGGGCCGTTTCCTTTTCGCGTCCTGCCTGCCCCGTCGCCTTGCACGGCAAACCGGCCCCGCGCGATCCGCGCAGAATTCCGGCAGATCCGGTCACTTGGGCGTTACATCCGCAGGCTATGCCCGACGAAGGCACGGCCCCACAGCTTGAGGGGCTTGCCAGAGGTGTTACGCCATATATAGTTTGACCTGTCGGGGCGGGGCTCCCCGCCCCGGGTCGGAAGGCATCGGGTCGATAGCGGAGTCTCAACGGACCAATGGACGGCGATTTCAGGACACAGTTCGTACGCGATCCGGCGGCGCTGAAGCATTACCCCGCTTTGGTGCTGAACGCCGATTACCGCCCGCTCAGCTATTACCCTCTCAGCCTCTGGCCGTGGCAAGAAGCGATAAAGGCGGCCTTCCTCGACCGTGTGCAGATCGTGGCGGAATATGACCATGTGGTGCGCAGCCAAAGGCAGGAATTCCGCATACCTTCGGTCGTCGTGCTGAAAGAATTCGTCAAACCCCAGAAGCGCGTGGCATTCACGCGCTTCAATCTTTTTCTGCGGGACGAATTCTGCTGCCAGTATTGCGGCGCGAAGGGCGATCTGACCTTTGACCACGTCCTTCCCCGCTCGCGCGGCGGGGTGACGAGTTGGGAGAATGTCGTTGCCGCCTGTTCCCCCTGCAACCTGCGCAAAGGGTCGAAGACGCTGAAACAGGCAAACATGGGCCTGCGCCGCCCGCCGCGCCAGCCGACGGCAGAGGAGATGCAGGCGCATGGCCGCCGCTTCCCGCCGAACCATCTGCACGAAAGCTGGATGGATTACCTGTATTGGGACGCCGAACTCGACGCCTGACCCAAGCGGAGCGGCGGTGCCGCACGCCCGATGCGAAGGGCTGAGGGGGCGTTCCGCCCCCAACGGGGCGCTGAAGCGCCCCTCCCCCCTGAGGATATTTGTGGCGAGAGGAAGCGGGGGGGGGGGGGGCGGGCGCGGCTTTGCATCGGTCGCGTTTGCGTCTTTCGCTGTGGCGCGTTCGGGTTCAGGATGCCGCAAAAGGGAGGGCTTCATGATTTCCTTGCACATGGCGGCGGTGAACCTTGGCATAGCGATGGCCTGCGGCGCGCTGATCGGGTCGGAGCGGCAGGTGCGGCAGCGCATGGCGGGACTGCGCACCAATGCGCTTGTGGCGATGGGGGCTGCGGCTTTCGTGATCTTCTCGCAACTCGTGCCGAACGAGGTCAGCCCCACGCGGGTGGCGGCGCAGGTCGTGTCGGGGATCGGTTTCCTTGGGGCGGGGATCATCTTCCGCGACGGGTTCAACGTGCACGGGCTGAACACCGCGGCAACGCTGTGGTGTTCGGCGGCGGTGGGGTTGATGGCGGGAATCGGCGAGGCGGCCTTTGCGGGGGTGATGACGGCTGGGGTGGTTTTCGTGAACCTCGGCCTGCGCCCCCTGGTCAAATGGTTGAAGAGAAAGACCCGTGCGGGCGTGCCGGTGCTGCGGGCTTACCGCGTGGCCGTCATCTGTCGGGCCGAGGCCGAGGGCGATGTCCGCGCGTTGGTCCTGCGGGTGCTCGGCATCGGCGGATTGAAGATTTCCGAGGTGTCGGCCCGCGAGGGCGAGGAGGGGCTGGAGCTTTCCGCCACGGTTTCGGCCGAGGGCGTGCCGGAAGAGGCGCTGGAGCTTGCCGTCCAGCGTCTTGCGGCAGAACCCGGTCTGGTCAAGGTGCGGTGGGACACTCTGGAGGATGGCTGAATCCATGCTGCAATGCAGCAACGGCATTCCGGCAAGATGAAAGCGGTGCTAGACAGGGCGCGGATCGGGGAGTAAAAGCGGTTTCGTTAGCGCTAACAGCGCAGCGCACGACCAGCAGCAGCGAGGGAATTCAATGGTTTCGCGTGTCATTCCGGTCGACAGCTTCGACCTCGTGATCTTTGGCGGGACAGGAGACCTTGCACGGCGCAAGATCCTGCCGGGGCTGTATCGCCGGTTTCTGGCAGGGCAGATGCCCGCCGACAGCCGGATCATCGGCGCGGCACGGGCCGACCTGACCGAAGCCGCGTTCCGCGAGACGGTGCGCGAAGCGATCATCGAGTTCATTCCCGCAGGGCGGGTGGATGCGAAAGCCGTCGACGCTTTCCTCGGCCAGATCGGCTATGTCTCCATCGACGCCAAGGGCACGGGCGGCTGGGACGCGCTGAAAGCCATGATGCGCGAAAATGTCGTGCGGGCCTTTTACTTTTCCGTCGCACCCGCGCTGTTCGGAGATATCGCGGAACGTCTGCACAGCCACGGCATCGCCGATGCCTGGAGCCGGATCGTGGTGGAAAAGCCCTTCGGGCGAGACCTCGCCTCGGCCCGCGCGCTGAACGCGGTTCTGGCCGCGCATTTCACCGAACAGCAGATTTACCGGATCGACCATTATCTGGGCAAGGAGACGGTCCAGAACCTGATGGCGGTGCGCTTTGCCAATATCCTGTTCGAACCGCTCTGGAAGGCCGAATACATCGACCACGTGCAGATCACGGTGGCCGAAACCGTTGGGGTCGAGGGGCGCGGCGCCTATTACGACAAGTCGGGTGCCATGCGGGACATGGTGCAGAACCACCTGATGCAGCTTCTCTGCCTCATCGCGATGGAGCCGCCGTATCATTTCGACCCCGATGCCGTGCGGGACGAGAAGCTAAAGGTGATCCGCGCGCTCGATCCGGTAAAACCCGAAGATATCGTGCGGGGCCAATACCTTGCCGGTGGCGGTCAGGGCGGCTACGTCGAACATTCGGAAGACCCGGCGTCGAAGACCGAAAGCTACATCGCGCTCAAGGTGCACATCTCGAACTGGCGCTGGAAGGGCACGCCCTTCTACCTGCGCACGGGCAAGCGGCTACGGGCGCGGGCGTCCGAGATTGCGATCACCTTCAAGGAACCGCCGCATTCCATCTTTGACGATGCCGAAGGCTGGCGCGAGAACGTCCTTGTGATCCGGCTTCAGCCCAACGAGGGTATGAACCTGATGATGATGATCAAGGAACCGGGGCCGGGCGGCATGCGCCTGATGCAGGTGCCGCTCGACATGGCCTTTGCCGATGCGCTTGGCGCGGATGCCGAGGATATTCCCGACGCCTATGAACGGCTGATCATGGATGTGATCCGTGGCAACCAGACGCTCTTCATGCGTGGCGACGAGGTGGAGGCCGCCTGGGCCTGGGCCGATCCGATCATCGAAGGCTGGGAAACGCGCGGACACAAGCCGCAGGGCTATGATCCGGGATCCAGCGGGCCGGAAGATGCGTTGATGCTGATGCACCGCGACGGGCGGCGCTGGCGGGAGATCAAGGAATGAAGTTCGAAACCTATCCCGACCGTGAATTCCTCATGCTCGGCCTTGCGAATGTGATCGCGGGGCAGCTTGCGGATTTCCTGCGGCGGGAGGGGAAGGCTTCGCTTTCCGTGCCCGGCGGCACCACGCCGGGACCGATCTTCGACACGCTGTCGGGGGTGGATATCGACTGGGCCAATGTCGCCGTCTTCCTGAACGACGAGCGGTGGGTGGACGAGGACAGCCCGCGGTCGAACACGCGGCTTCTGCGCGAACGGCTTCTGCGCGGCAAGGCGGCAGCGGCGCGGCTTGTCCCGCTTTACGCGCCCGCAGCAGCGCCCGAACAGGCTTTGGATGAGCTTTCCGAAGGGATCGCCCCGCATCTGCCGATTTCGGTTCTGCTTCTGGGAATGGGGGCCGACATGCACACGGCCTCGCTCTTTCCCGGCGCGGACCGGCTGGAACAGGCGCTCGCGGCGGATGCGCCCGTTCTTATGGCCCTGCGCGCCGAAGCCGCGGGCGAGCCTCGCATCACCCTGACGGCCCCCGTGTTGCGCGGGGCGATGAACATACACATCCTTATCACCGGAAACGAAAAGCGTGCGGCGCTCGAGCGGGCTATGGAACTGGCCCCGACCGAAGCGCCGGTGCGCGCCGTGCTCGACAATGCGACCGTCCATTGGGCGGAATGACGGGGGAACGACGATGAAAGAACTCTGGCAGGCGCTTTCGGCGCATCACGAAGGCGTGGCGGGTCGCTCGATCCTGTCGCTTTTCGGCGATCCTTCCCGCGCCGAACGCTTCACCGCACGGGCGGGCGATATGATCTTCGACTGGTCCAAAACCAACATCGACAGCGACGGCCGCGCCATGCTGGTCGCGCTGGCAGAAGCCTCGGGCGTTGCTGCCAAGCGGCAGGCGATGTTCACGGGCGAGAGGATCAACGAAACCGAAGGCCGCGCCGTGCTGCATACGGCGTTGCGCAACCTTGACGGCACGGTGATCGTGGACGGCAAGAACGTGGTTCCGGCCATCGTCGAAACCCTGAAGCGGATGGAGGCTTTCGCCCGTGACGTGCGCGAGGGGCGCTTTACGGGACAGGGCGGCAAGATCACCGATGTGATCAACATCGGCATCGGCGGGTCGGACCTCGGCCCCGCGATGGCAACGCTGGCGCTTGCACCGTTTCACGACGGGCCGCGGGTGCATTATGTCTCGAACGTCGACGGGGCGCATATCGCCGACACGCTGAAAGGGCTGGACCCTGCAACCACGCTGGTGATCGTGGCCTCGAAGACGTTCACCACCATCGAGACGATGACCAATGCCATGACCGCCCGTGACTGGATGGCACAGGTCGTGAAAAACCCCGCCGCGCAATTCGCCGCCGTCTCCACGGCCGCCGACAAGACCGCAGCCTTCGGCATCGACCCCTCGCGCGTTTTCGGCTTCGAGGATTGGGTCGGCGGTCGCTATTCCATGTGGGGGCCGATCGGTCTTGCGTTGATGCTTGCCGTGGGGCCGGATGATTTCCGCGCCTTCCTGGCCGGCGGACGGGCGATGGATGACCACTTCCAGACCGCCGCCTTCGATGAAAACCTGCCCGTGCTGCTTGCCCTTGTCGGCATCTGGCACAACCAGATTTGCGGCCACGCCACGCGGGCGGTGCTGCCCTATGACCAGCGGCTTTCGCGCCTTCCTGCCTATCTCCAGCAACTCGAGATGGAAAGCAACGGCAAGCGTGTCGGCATGGACGGGCAGGATCTGGCGATCCATTCCGGACCCGTGGTCTGGGGCGAGCCGGGGACCAACGGGCAACATGCCTTTTATCAGTTGATCCATCAGGGCACGCGGGTCGTGCCTTGCGAATTCCTGATTGCCCGCCACGGACATGAGACGGAGCTTGCACATCAGCACGTGCTTCTGGTGTCGAATTGCCTTGCCCAAGCCGAAGCGCTCATGCGCGGCCGGTCTCTGGACGAGGCGCGCGCGATCATGTCGGCAAAGGGGCTGACGGGCGCCGAACTGGAACGGCAGGCGCGGCATCGGGTGTTCCCGGGCAACCGGCCCTCGACCGTGCTCGCCTATCCGAAACTGACGCCCTTTGTCCTAGGCCAGATCATCGCGCTCTACGAGCACCGCGTCTTTGTCGAAGGGGTGATCCTTGGCATCAACTCTTACGACCAATGGGGGGTGGAGCTGGGCAAGGAACTTGCGCTGGCGCTGCAACCGATCCTCGAAGGCAAGCAGTCGGCGGCGGGCAAGGATGGCTCGACCCAAGGGCTGGTCGATTACCTGAAACCCTGACCCTTCCTCTCGCCCCAAATATCCTCGGGGGGTGCGGGGGGCAGAAGGCCCCCCGCTCCTGTCACTTGAGCGCGACGGTGACGATCACCTCGACCTTGTAATCGGGGGTGGCGAGCTTTGCCTCGCCCGTGGCGCGGGCGGGGGTATGGCCCTGCGGGACCCACTGGTCCCAGACGGCGTTCATCTCGGCAAAGTCCTTGATGTCGGCCAGCCAGATCTGCGTGGACAGGATGCGCGTCTTGTCCGTTCCGGCGGCGGCGAGGATGCGGTCCACCTCGGCCAGACAGGTGCGGGTCTGGTCGGCGACCGAGTCGCCCGGATTGCCGACTTGCCCTGCCACCCAAAGAATGCCGTTAAAGGCCACGCCTTCCGACATGCGCGGGCCGGTGCCGAAGCGGGTGATATCGCTGTTCATCTGGAAAACCCCTGTTTTGACGATGCAAGATGCCTAGCGCCGGATGCGGGCGAAGGAAAGGGCAGGGATGGGGAAGATTGGAGCGGGTGAAGGGAATCGAACCCTCGTATTCAGCTTGGGAAGCTGCTGCTCTACCATTGAGCTACACCCGCCTGCGGAACGTGAGGTAAGCGATGGGGCAGCCCGCGTCAAGCGGGAACGGGGGCTCCGAGTGACCGGAACCCCCTGCGGGCAGCGTTGCCGTGCGGGGACATGAGGCAGGGCAACCCGCCCGTCCGGCGCAAGGGTGGTTCGGGGAAAAGTGGCCACCCCCGCGCGTGACAGGTCAGCCTTTGGGCAACATCACCGTGTCGATCACATGGATCACGCCGTTCGATTGCTTCACATCGGCGATGGTCACGGTGGCGCTGTTGCCATTCTCGTCGGTCAGCTTGATCATGTCGCCTTCATAGCTTGCCTGCAGCGTGCAACCGCCAAGGGTGGGGACAGGGTGATTGCCGCCATCATCCTTGATCATCTGGTTCAGCGCCTCGGCCATGACCGCCTTGCCGACCACGTGACAGGTGAGGATCTTCACCAGCTGGTCCTTGTTCTCCGGCTTCAGCAGCGTCTCGACCGTGCCTGCGGGCAGTTTGGCAAAGGCATCGTTCGTCGGGGCAAAGACCGTGAACGGCCCGTCGCCTTGCAGCGTTTCGACCAGCCCCGCGGCCTGCACGGCGGCCACCAGCGTGGTGTGGTCCTTCGAATTCACGGCGTTCTCCACGATGTTCTTGTCGGCGAACATCGCAGCGCCCCCGACCATCGGGTTCTCTCCGCCATGCGAGCCGGCAAAGGCGACGGAAGCGGTAAGGGCGAGGATGGCGGTGGCCATGCGGAATTTCATCTGTGTCTCTCCTGTTCGCGGCGGGCCATTCCCGCCTTGCCCGAGGAGCTACGGGGCGCAGTCGGTCGAAGTTTCAGGCGACGATGAATTTTCGGAAGAAAAATCTGGATGTCGCAAAAAACCGCTCGCCGCCCTTGTCCAAGCCCGCATGAACGTGGCAAGGGACGCGTCCTTTCCGCTCGTACGGGAAGGGCCTTGCGCCGTCACGACCGCGCGTCAGAGATCGGTGATCGTGCCAGCCGCCAGAACCGGTCCCGTCGGTGCGCCGGTGGGCGAGCCACCCTCGGGTTCAAGCGATACGGCAAGCGTCCAGCCGGTCGGCGTGTCGGGATAGGCCACGGTCAGCGGCGCCTCGGCCAAAAGACCAAGCGAGACGGGCGCCGCATCGGGCGCGATGATCCAGAGTTCCTGCACCTGTCCCGCGGGGGCAGGGGGGCCTGCCACCCGCGTCACGATCAGGTTCGCACCGTCATGACGCGCCTCGAAGCGCAGCGGGTCGGTCTGCGCCCCCAGCGTGGCCACGATCGGCGCAGGCGGAGCGGGCAGCAACACGGCAACGGCAACCATTGCCACGGCTGCGGCGGCCAAAGCTCCGGCAAGCCAGCCGAACAGGGGACGGCGGCGCGGGGCCTGTCCGAAGATCCGCGCCTCGATCCGTGGCAACAGGTCCGGCGCGGGCACTTCGGCAAAGCCTTCGTTCAACCCCTCGAGCCGCGCTTCCCATGCCGCGATCCGTGCGGCGAAAACACCGTCGGTCTTGGCGCGCGCTTCCACGGCGGCGCGTTCGGCAAGGTCGATCACACCCAGCACATATTCGGCAGCAAGCGCGTCATCGGCCTCTTCGGGGGGCAGGGGCAGGTCGTCGGGGGTCATTGGTCCAGACACTCCCGCAATTTCAGCAGACTTCTGCGCAGCCATGTCCGCATGGTGTTCAGCGGCACGGCATGGCGGGCAGCAAGATCGACATAGGACAAGCCGTCCAGATAGGCTCCGCGCACGGCATCGGCGCGGTCGGGTTCAAGCGTTGCGAAGCAATCCCTCATGCGCCCCGCCTCGCCCATCGCGATCAGGCGGCCTTCGGCGGAAACCGAGCTGTCGGGCACGGCGTCAATCTCGTCCCCGCTGTCTCCGGCGGCGGCGGGCGGGCGGCTGCGAAGGCGGTCGATGGCATGGTTGCGCGCAATGGCGATCAGCCAAGTCATGCCGCGCCCCTTTTCAGGATCGAACCGTCCGGCCCGCAGCCAGACACGCGTGAACACTTCCTGCAATGCATCTTCCGCCTCGGACCTTGTGCCGAGTATACGCAAGGTGACACCGAGAAGTTTCGGGGCCGTCGCGGAATAGAGATCGCGAAAGGCGGCTCGGTCCTGTGCGGCAACCCTGACAACCATTTCCGCGACCGGATCGTCCATCTTCTTCCCGCCAGACCTGCCCCAGTTCTAGGGCAACCCGACGGGAAGGAAAGAGGTTTTAACGCCGCCGCCTGCGCCCTTCGCCGCCCGAACCGCCCGCATTGAAGCTGACCTCGGGCAGGGTGACGATGCTGCGCAGGTTGGGGAAGGGGTCCGTCTTGTGCGGAATGGCGTTGGCCGCGACGAAATGTTCCTGAAAGCGCGGCTCGATCGCGGTTTCCACCTTGTGGATGTTGTGGACCGTCTCCTCGATCTGGTCGCGCAACCCGATGTTGCACAGCGCCATGCGCGCGCCCGTGCCCGCGGCGTTGCCCGCGCTTTGCACCTTGTCCAGCGGCACATCGGGGATCATGCCCAGCACCATCGCGTGTTTCGGGCTGATATGCGCGCCGAACGCCCCCGCAAGGGTGACGCGGTCGACGTGATCGACGCCCATCTCGTCCATCAACAGCCGCGCACCGGCATAGAGGGCCGATTTCGCAAGCTGGATGGCGCGGATGTCGCCTTGTGTCACCATGATCCGCGCGCCACCCGTGGCGCTGGCGTCATGCAGGACGTAGCTGTGCGTGCGCCCCTCGGGCGTGCAGCGCCATGTGCCGGTCTGTTCGGGGCTGCCGATCAGCCCGCCCTCGTCCAGCAGCCCCGCCGTGCGCAGTTCGGCCACGGCTTCGATGATGCCCGAGCCGCAGATGCCGGTGATGCCGCTTTGCTTCGTCGCCTCGTCGAAGCCCGGATCGGTGGACCAGAGGTCCGAACCGATCACCTTGAAGCGCGGCTCCTTCGTCACGGGGTCGATCTCCACCCGTTCGATGGCCCCCGGTGCGGCGCGCTGGCCCGAGCTGATCTGCGCGCCCTCGAAGGCGGGGCCGGTGGGCGAGGAGCAGGCAAGCACGCGGCTTTCGTTGCCAAGCAGGATTTCCGCGTTGGTGCCCACGTCGACGATCAGCACCATGTCCTTGGATTTGTTGGGTTCTTCCGACAGCGCCACGGCGGCGGCATCGGCCCCCACGTGGCCCGCGATGCAGGGCAGGACATAGACGCGGGCGGCGGCGTTGATCTTCGACAGGTCCAGTTCTTTCGCATCGAGCGAAAGCGAGCCGGAGGTCGCAAGCGCAAAGGGCGCCTGACCGAGTTCGACGGGATCAATGCCCAGAAGCAGGTGGTGCATCACGGGGTTGCAGACGAAGACCACCTCGTAGATCAACGAAGGCTCGATCTGCGCCTCGGCCGCGATGGAGGCCGCAAGGTCGTTGATCGACGACCGCACGGCCGAGGTCATCTCCACATCCCCGCCGGGGTTCATCATCGCGTAAGACACGCGCGACATGAGGTCTTCGCCGAAGCGGATCTGCGGGTTCATCAGGCCGGATGAGGCAAGCACCGATCCATCCCGCAAATCGCAAAGATGGGCGGCGATGGTGGTGGAACCAAGGTCGATGGCAAGCCCGTAAAGCCCGCCGTCGTAGAAACCGGGGAAGATGTCGAGGATGCGCGGGCGGGCATCGTGGTTGCCCTTGTGCAGCGCGACCGTCACCTTCCAGTCGCCCTTGCGCAGCACGGGTTGCAGGCGGCGCATCAGGGCAAGGCCCGCCGTGACATTCTCCACCTGCCACTGGTCGCGCAGCGCGTTGGCAAGGCGCTCGAAATCGCCCGTGGGTTCGTGCATGTCGGGTTCGGCAACCTCGACGTAAAGCAGGCGGGTGGCGGGGTCCATCACGATGTCGCGCTGGGTCGCCGACTTGCGGATCACCTGCTTGTGGACCTGTGATTCCGGCGGCACGTCGATGACCACATCGCCCATCACCTGCGCCTGACAGCCAAGGCGGCGACCGGGGGCCATGCCGCGCTTCGACTTGTAGCGCTCCTCCACCGAGTTCCATTCGGTCAGCGCGTCGGATTCGACCGTGACGCCATGCTTGGGGAAATCGCCGTAGGACGGGGTGATCTGGCACTTGGAACAGATGCCCCGCCCGCCGCAGACGGAATCGAGGTCGACCCCCAATTGGCGGGCCGCCGTCAGCACGGGCGTGCCGAGCGGGAAGCGCCCGCGCTTGCCCGAAGGGGTGAAGATCACAAGGGCATCTTGGTTAGACATGTATCACCGGTTCATGTTCGCGCATGTCCTTCTTAAGCCGCAGACGGGCAAGGGCAATGTCTGTTCGCGGCAGAAAAGACCCAAAGCGCGTCAAGCAGGGCGCGAGAGCCAGTCGAGGATGGCCTGTCGGTCGCCATCCAGCCTCGGGGCAGGGGGGCGATTGCCGATCTCGGGCAGGGTGGACATCTTGACCGGATTGCCCGCCGCGGTAAAGGCGGGGCCGCCTGCGCGCGGCGTGACCGGCAACACCATGTTGCGGGCGCGGATTTGCGGGTCGGCCAAGGCCTCGGTCATGTTTTGTACGCGCCCCGTGGGGATGCCTGCGGCGTCGAGCGTGGCGATCCAATGGGAAACGGGGTGTTCCAGCGTCACCGTCTCGATCAGGCGCTTGAGCATGTGGACGTTCTCGCAGCGCAGGGCGTTGGTCGCAAAGCGCGGGTCGGCAGGGTCGAGGCCGAGCGTGGCGCAAAGCTTGGCGAAGAGCGCGTCGTTCCCTGCGGCGATGACGAAGAAGCCGTCACTGGCGCGAAAGGTGGAAAAGGGCGTGATTGTCGGATGCCGCGCACCCGTCGGACCGGGGGCGTGGCCCGTGGCCGTGGCGATGGCGATGGCGTGTTCCTGAATCGGAATCTGCGCATCCAGCATGGCGACGTCGATCTTCGCCCCTTCTCCGCTCCTTTCACGGGCATAAAGCGCCGCAAGCACGCCTTGCGCCAGATACATCCCCGCCACGATGTCGCCGATGGAGGCACCGACGCGGACGGGTGGCCCGCCTTCCTCGCCCGTGATCGACATGACCCCGCCACGGGCCTGCACGACCATGTCATAGGCGGGTTTTGCCGCATCGGGTCCGCTATGGCCAAAGCCCGACACCGCACCGTAGATCAGGCGGGGGTGGCGGGCGCGGAGGGTGTCATAGCCATAGCCAAGCCGCTCCATCACGCCGGGGCGGTAGTTTTCCAAAAGGACATCGGCACGGGCAAGCAGGGCGTCAAAGGTCGCACGGTCCGCGGGGGATTTGAGGTCGAGCGCGATGGATTGCTTGCCCGCGTTGAGCGCGGCGAAATAGGCGGATTCGCCTTGGACAAAGGGCGGAAAGGCACGCGTGTCGTCCCCCGTCACGGGACGCTCCACCTTGATCACCCGCGCGCCGAGGTCTTGCAAGGTGCTCGAACAGAACGGTCCGGCGAGGACATGCGTCAGGTCGAGGATCGTGATGCCGGTGAGGGGCGCGGACATGGCGGGACTTTCGGCTTGGGCGTCCCACGCAGGAAAGCGTCAACACGGTTTCATTGCAATGATCCGCCTCAACGATTTTTCCGCGAGGGGTCCTGAGCCGCAGGGCGGGTTTTCGCGGCGGTTCCGATCCGTGTCAAAGCGGAACGATGCGCGCAGCGACCGGTCGCCATTGCGGCCCCATCACAGGCCCCGTCACAGGCCCCATCACAGGATCGTGCCAGTCAAGATATTTGCCAGAAAATGCGCGGGTCAGATCGCGCAATAGGGCTGGGCGCTGGTCCATGCCGACATGGCGGCGCGTTTGCCCGCGTCGCGGATCGGCATCCAGTCGCGGCCCGCACCCTGACGGCCCGACCCTGCGACCACCCCGTCGCTCTCCACCGCATTGGCGACGATCTTCGCCGCACAGGCAAGGTTGCCCGCCCCGTCCTTCAACTCGGCCGTGGTATCCGCTTCGCAGCCATGCAGGTCCGCGGTGCGCGGGGAAATCTGCATCACGCCGATGTATCGCCCGCCACCGCCCGCCGCCTGCGGGTTCCACGAGGATTCGTAGCGCGCAACCGCCGACATCAGCCCCGCCCAGAAGGCGCGGCGTTCCTGAAGGCTGGCATTCTCGTATCCCGGGCACCACTGGTCGATATCGGCGGGAACTGAGCCTGCAAGCGCATCGTCCTCATGCGCCAATGCCACCAGCGTCTTGCCTGTCCACGTTTTGGCTTCGGGGCGCACATCCCATTGCATCGGGGGTGTCATGCCGCTTGTGGACAACTGCGCCGTTCCCGTCTCCATGCAGCCCGAAAGCGAAAGGGCAGCAAGAAGCGATGCGGCAAGCAGGGGGCGTTTGGCAGTCATTGACCCGTCACAGGTGGCGATGCGTCCTTGCGCAACCCGGGCCTGATGCCAAGCGCGGGACGGGTCTGTCCAGCTTTGCGACCGCCCGTCCCGCCGTTTCGGCGCGTTTCCGCCACCCGCCGCTTTCCCGCCCCCGCCGTGTCTGCGCCGTTCTTCTGCCCGATTCCGCGGCTAGAGCCTTTGTTTCCTTGGTGTCGAAGTCACGAGTCCCTCATGTCGCGCAAAAACCGCCCTGCCAGGCTGCTGCCGCGTCTCCGCGCCCTGATCGGGGCGGGGGTGGATGCGGTCCTGTTCCTCCTCCTTGCCCCCGTGGTGCTGATTCTGGCCAGCAGCGGCCGGCAGGAGGCGCGTCTTCCACAGCACTCTTTGCCCCAAACCCCGCTTGAAGGCGGGCGGCATCGGCCCTAGACAGTCGGGCAAAGGACCGAAAGGACGGCACCGATGCTCGACCGCGTTTTTGAAAACCCCAAACCCAAGGTGATCGCGGGCGCGACCGGCGATTGGGAACTTGTGATCGGCATGGAAATCCATGCGCAGGTCGCCTCGAACGCCAAGCTGTTCTCGGGTGCGTCCACGCAGGTGGGGGCGGAGCCGAATTCCAACGTGGCCTTCGTCGATGCCGCCATGCCGGGCATGCTGCCCGTCATCAACGACTTCTGCGTCGAACAGGCGGTGCGCTCGGGCCTCGGCCTCAAGGCGCAGATCAACCTGACCTCGGCCTTCGACCGCAAGAATTACTTCTACCCCGACTTGCCGCAGGGCTACCAGATCAGCCAGCTTTACCACCCCATCGTGGGCGAGGGCGAAGTGCTGGTCGAAATGTCCCCCGGCGTGGCGCGCTTGGTGCGGATCGAACGCATCCACCTGGAACAGGACGCCGGCAAGTCGATCCATGACATGGACCCGACCATGTCCTTCGTCGATTTCAACCGCACCGGCGTCGCGCTGATGGAGATCGTCAGCCGCCCCGACATCCGCGGACCCGAGGAAGCGGCGGCCTATGTCGCCAAACTCCGCCAGATCCTGCGCTATCTCGGCACTTGCGACGGCAACATGCAGAACGGCAACCTGCGGGCGGACGTCAACGTCTCGGTCTGCCGTCCGGGCGATTACGAACGCTATCAGGCGACGCAGGACTTCGGCCACCTCGGCACGCGCTGCGAGATCAAGAACATGAACTCGCTCCGCTTCATCCAGGCCGCCATCGAATACGAAGCCCGCCGCCAGATCGCCATCCTCGAGGACGGCGGCAAGGTCGATCAGGAAACCCGCCTCTACGACCCCGACAAGGGCGAGACGCGGTCGATGCGCTCCAAGGAAGAGGCGCATGACTACCGCTACTTCCCGTGCCCCGACCTTTTGCCGCTCGAGATCGAACAGGCTTGGGTCGATGACATCGCCGCCCGCATGCCGGAACTGCCCGACGCCAAGAAGGCCCGTTTCATGGCCGACTTCGGCCTGACCGATTACGACGCCAACGTCCTGACCGCCGAACTGGAAGCCGCAAGCTTCTTCG
This sequence comes from Paracoccaceae bacterium, assembly GCA_027489375.1. Classification (GTDB taxonomy): domain Bacteria; phylum Pseudomonadota; class Alphaproteobacteria; order Rhodobacterales; family Rhodobacteraceae; genus Paragemmobacter. Next base: position 67,548 of record JAIXZW010000012.1, read on the forward strand.
AAGAGGTGGCGCGGGGCCGCGACGGCAAGCAGGCCGCGAACTGGATCATCAACGAACTCTTCGGCCGCCTGAACAAGGAAGGCCGCTCCATCGCCGACACGCCGGTTTCGGCAAGCCAGCTTGGCGGGATGCTCGACCTTCTGGCCAAGGGCGAGATCACGGGCAAGATGGCGAAAGACCTCTTCGAAATCCTCTGGACGACAGGCGGCGATCCGGCCGAAGTGGCGGCAAGCCGTGGCATGAAGGCCGTGACCGATACGGGGGCCATCGAAAAGGCGCTCGACGATCTGATCGCGGCCAACCCCGCGCAGGTGGAAAAGGCCAAGGTCAATGCCAAGCTTGCGGGCTGGTTCACGGGTCAGGTGCTCAAAGCCACGGGCGGCACGGCGGACCCTTCGGTCGTCAATGCGATGGTGGCAAGCAAGCTCGGTCTCTGACGGGGCAGGGCCGGTCACGCCTGCGTGTCCGGCCCGCCGCAGACTTCACAGCCCCGCCGCTTGCCGCTAGGCTCCGCCGCGGGTGAAACAGGGTGTGTTCCGATGCAGGCTTATGAATACAAGGTGGTTCCGGCCCCGCGCCGCGCCGAGAAATCGCGCGATGCCAAGACCACGGGCGAGCGTTTCGCCCTGACGCTGACGCAGTTCATGAACACGCTTGGCCGCGAAGGCTGGGACTATGTCCGCGCCGACACTCTGGCCTGCGACGAACGCAGCGGGCTGACCGGCACCAAGACCACGCAGCAGACCGTGCTCGTCTTCCGCCGTCCGCTGGGCGAAGCGGCAGCCTCTGCCGCCGAACCCGCCGCCGCCCCGCCGCGCCTTGGCCCCGCCACGGACGCGCCGCTGGGTGCCGCACCTGCGGTCAAGCTCGACAAACCCTAAGCCCGCGCTGCGGCAAGCGCCTGCGGCAACACCTCGGCCAAAACGGCAATGTCTTCGTCCCGCCCGACCGAGATGCGGATGCAACGGTCAAGCGGGGCCACCCCCGGCATCCGCACAAAGACGCCGCGCTCCACCAGTGCCGCCAGAACCGCACGGGCGAAATCGCCACCCTGCCCGCAATCCACCGTGACGAAATTGGTGGCCGAGGGCAGGGGGACCAGCCCGTTCTCCCGCGCGATCCGCGCGATGGCGTCCCGCGAATCTGCCACCTTGCGCTTCACACTGTCCAGCCACGCCTGATCGTCCAGCGCCGCCATCGCCCCCGCCTGCGCCACGCGGCCAAGGCCGAAATGGTTGCGCACCTTGTCGAACCCTTGGATCAACGGCGCTGCCCCGATCGCATAGCCCACGCGCAATCCCGCAAGGCCGTAGCCCTTGGAAAAGGTGCGCATGCGGATGACGCGGGGATCATCCGCCGATATCTCCGGCACCGTGCCTGCGGGGGCAAGGTCTGCATAAGCCTCGTCCAGCAGCAGGACCGTTCCTTCGGGCATGGCCTCCACCAGACGCGCCACCGTGGCGGCATCGTGCCATGTTCCCATCGGATTGTCGGGATTGGCGAAATAGACGAGCTTCGCCCCCACCTCTGCCGCTTTCGCAGCCAGTGCCACGGGGTCTTCGCGGTCGTCCCTGTAGGGCACGCGGTGCAGCATGCCCCCATAACCCGCGACATGGAAGTTGAAGGTCGGATATGCCCCCGCCGAGGTCACGACCGCATCCCCCGCACCGACCAGCAGCCGGACGAGATAGCCGAGCAACCCGTCGATCCCTTCGCCCACCACCACATTGGCGGGCGTCACCCCGTGATGCGCGGCGATGGCCGCGCGAAGGTCATGCACCTCGGGGTCGCCATACATCCACGCCTCGGCTGCGGCCCGTGCCATCGCCTCGATGGCGCGGGGCGTGGGGCCGAAGAGCGATTCATTCGCCCCCAGCCGCGCACGGAAGGCGCGGCCAAGGGCGCGCTCCTGCGCCTCGGGTCCGACGAAGGGGACGGTGGCGGGAAGCGAGGCGGCAAGCGGGGTGAAACGGGGCGGGGTGAAACGGGGTCCGGTCATGCCAACAAGGAAACGCGGGTAGCGCAAAAGCGCAAGGGGGGCGAGGGGGTCTGCCAAGACTTCGGGGAGCGATCCTTCTGCGAGTGGGCAGGGATCCAGCCATGACCGAGGCTCTCTCCCTTGAGCAGCGCCGCCCTGTTGCATGGCCGAAAAGAAAAGGGGGGCTGCGCGCCCCCCTCGACCCTGCGGGTCTCACCCCTGCGGGATATTTGGGAACAGATGAAGTCAGCCGATCTCGGCCAGTCGTTTCAGCGCCGCGTTCAGCTTTGCCGCCTCGTCCTCGCGCGCCTCAAGGTTGCCGCGCGCTTCATCCACCACCTCTTCGGGGGCCGAGGCGACGAAGGCGGGGTTGTTCAGCCGCCCCTTCAGGCCGCCGATCTCCTTGGCCAGCTTGTCGAGCGTCTTTTGCAGCCGCGCCTTTTCCTCGGCAATGTCGATCACCCCTTCAAGCGGGATGGCAAAGGTCGCCCCCTCCACCGCCAGCGTGATCGCGCCCTTGGGGGCTGCGCTGGCCTCGGACAGGCTTTCGATACGGGCAAGGCGCTTGATCAGCGTCTCGTTCCGCGTCCAGGCACCGCGTGCGGCATCGTCCATGACGGTGGCGACCATGTCGAGTTTCAGGCCCACAGGCACATGCATCTGCGCGCGCGCCGAGCGGATTTCCTCGATCAGCCCCGTGACCCAGTTCATCTCGCGGTCGGACGCCGCATCGACCAGTTCCACGCCAAAGGTCGGCCAGTCGGTATGGACAAGCATCTTGGCGCGGGTGCCGGTGGTGGCCCAAAGCTCTTCAGTGATGAAGGGCATGAAGGGGTGCAGCAGGATCATCGACTGGTCCAGCACCCATGCCATCGTCGCCCGCGTCTCGGCCGCCAGATCGCCGTCGAAAAGCGGCTTGGCGAATTCGACATACCAGTCGCAGACCTTGCCCCAGACGAATTTGTACAGCGCATCCGCCGCCTGATCGAAGCGGTAATCGGCCATCGCCGCGTCCACCTCGGCCCGCACCTTGGCGGTTTCGCCGATGATCCAGCGGTTCACCGTGGCGGTGGCCGCAGGCGCGGAGGCTTGCGTGGCGTGGCCCTCCCACACCCCGTTCATCTCGGCAAAGCGGCAGGCGTTCCAGATCTTGGTGCCAAAGTTGCGATAACCCGCGATGCGCTGCGTATCGAGCTTCAGCACCCCGCCAAGGCTCGCCATCGCCGCATTGGCGAACCGCAGCGCATCGGCACCGTATTCGTCGATGATCTCCAAGGGGTCGATCACGTTGCCCAGCGATTTGGACATCTTCTTGCCCTTGGCATCGCGCACGAGGCCATGCAGGTAGACCGTGTGGAACGGCACCTGATCGACCACGGCCAATTGCATCATCATCATACGGGCGACCCAGAAGAACAGGATATCCGCCCCCGTGACGAGCACGCTGGTCGGGAAATAGCGCGCCAGGGCATCGGTCTTTTCCGGCCAGCCCAGCGTCCCGATGGGCCAGAGACCCGAGGAGAACCACGTATCCAGCACATCGGGGTCGCGCGTCAGCGCCTTGCCGCCCGCCTTGGCGACAGCCTCCGCCTCGGTCCCCGCGCAATAATGGTTGCCCTCGGCGTCATACCACACCGGAATCTGGTGCCCCCACCAAAGCTGGCGCGAGATGCACCACGGTTCGATATTCTCGAGCCAATGGTAATAGGTCTTTTCCCCGCTTTCTGGGATGATCCTGACCTTGCCCGACTTCACCGCCTCCAGCGCGGGGCCGACGATCTTGGACGTATCGACGAACCACTGGTCGGTCAGCATCGGCTCGATCACCACCTTGGACCGGTCGCCGAAGGGCTGCATGATCTTCTTGGCCTCGACCACCGGCTCGCGGGTCAGGTGTTCGGACCCCGTCTCGGGATCGGTCGATTTCACCAGCACGGTCACGGCAAGCCCCGCCGCGTTGATGTCGGCCACCACCGCCTTGCGCGCCTCGAACCGGTCCAGCCCGCGGTATTTCTCGGGGACGAGGTTCAGGCTGTCCACCTCCGCTTCGGTCGTCGCCGACCCCGCCGCGATCTCGCGGGCGCGGGCCACGGCCACCTCGTAGGGCGCGCCGTCCGCCCGCATCGCGCCCCGCGTGTCCATCAGGCGGTAGCAGGGCAGGTTGTGCCGCTTGGCGACCTGATAGTCGTTGAAGTCATGCGCCCCGGTGATCTTCACCGCGCCCGAGCCGAAATCCGGATCGGGGTATTCGTCGGTCACGATCGGGATCAGACGGTCGCAGAGCGGCAGATGCACCATCTTGCCCACGATGGGCGCGTAGCGCGTGTCGCCGGGATGCACCGCAACCGCGCCATCGCCCAGCATGGTTTCGGGCCGCGTCGTGGCGATCGAGATGTAATCCCGCGTCTCGCGGAAGGTCACGTTCCCCTCTGCGTCCTTTTCCACGTATTCATAGGTCTCGCCGCCCGCCAGCCGGTATTTGAAATGCCACATATGGCCCGCGACTTCGGTATTCTCGACCTCGAGGTCCGAAATCGCCGTCTCGAAATGCGGGTCCCAGTTCACCAGCCGCTTGCCGCGATAGATCAGGCCCTTTTCGTACATGTCGACGAAAACCTTGATCACCGCATCGTGGAAGTTGCCTTCCTCGCCCGCAGGGGCCTGCGGTGCGCCCGACATGGTGAAGGCCTCGCGGTCCCAGTCGCAGCTTGCGCCGAGGCGCTGCAACTGCCCGATGATCGTGCCACGCGACTTGCGCTTCTGCTCCCAGACGCGGGCAAGAAACGCCTCGCGCCCCATCTCGCGGCGCGAGGGCTCGCCGTTCTTGGCCATCTCGCGTTCTGTCACCATCTGCGTGGCGATGCCGGCATGGTCGGTGCCGGGTTGCCAGAGCGTGTCGTCGCCCTGCATCCGGTGCCAGCGGGTCAGGATGTCCTGCAACGTGTTGTTGAAGGCGTGCCCCATATGAAGGCTGCCCGTCACGTTCGGCGGCGGGATCATGACGGAAAACGAAGGACGCCCCGGTTTCGCATTGGCGCCCGCGCGAAAGGCCTTATCCGAAATCCACTTGGCGGAAATCCGGGCTTCGGCCTCGGCTGCGTTGAAATTCTTTTCCATCGGCATCGCTAGAACCCTCGTGTTTGCGGGGGTTCTAGCGTGCAGCGGGGCCAAGGGAAAGCGGTCAGATCAGCGGATCGCCTGCAAGCGCCTGCACATAGGTCGCAGCCACCAGCGCGGTATAGGCCACCGCAGCCAGACCGACCACCAACCGCCCGCTTGCCCGCCCGCGCATCAGCCAGCCCACGGGGGGCAGGGCGTGCAGCGCATGGGTGGCAAGGAAATGCGCGACCCGCATGTCCCCCACCTCGCGCGACCAGCCCATGACGGGCAGGCGCGCGCCTGTGACGGGCGTGCCGATGTAATGGCCCGGATGCTGCGCCATCGTCATCGCGGCAATGACCGTCAGCACAAAGGTCAACACCAGCCCCAGCACCAGCGACAGCCGCAGCGCGGGGTCGAGCGCCCCGTTCCTGCGGATCACAAGACCCATCCAGAGCGAGGCGGCGGTCAGCGTGATCGCAAGCACCCCCATCACCGGATAGACCGCCTTCCACAGCCCCACTGTATTGAAGTGCGAGGCCACGCCCAAAGCCGCCGCCCCGTCGATCCAGAGGAGTTCCGCCACCACCGCCGCGCAAACGATCCATGTGAACCGCCGCCATTCACGGCCCTCGCGGGCGGCGGCGGGCATGAAACGGGCATAAAGCGCCAGCGTGGCCAGATAGATCACCAGCGCCGCATGGAATTTCAGCGGCTTCAGCCAGATCGCCTCCCCCCCGAACGCGCGGGGGTCCAGCGGCAGAGCCACCACCAAGGGCAGTGCGGTCAGCGCGACGAAAAGCGCCAGCCCCGCAAAGGCGGGCGCATCGCGCCAGAAGCGGGCAGGGGCGGCGGCAGGGGCAAGCGTCGTCATGGGATCAGCCTTTCGTGCGGGCCGCGCTCAGGCGCAGGGCGGAGAAGACGAAGAAACCGGCAGGACCGAACAGGAAGGTCAGGGCAAGGCAGGGGACCACCTGCCAATGCGGGATGCCCTCGGCCCGCGCCGTCCGCACCTCCCACGCGCCCACGAACAGATCGAAGGCAAGGTAATGCAGCCATCCCGCCAGCAGCAGCCACGGGTTGGCGAAAAGGCTCGCCACATCCGACAGCGACCCGAAGCCCCCCTCGGCCCCCGCCCAATGCATCAGGATCAGCGCGGCATAGGCCACGGCAAGCACCAGCGGCACCACCTGCGCCGCCACGACCTGCGCCAGACGCGGGGCAAGCGGGGCCGCCAGAAGCGCCAGCCAGCCCAGCATGGCAAGCGGGCCGGAAAGTTGGAACAGGCTGTCAGGGGTCATCGCCGCCTCCATCTTGACGTTGGCAAGATGTGGCGGCGGGGCGAGTCGGTCAAGAAAAATCTTTACAGCGTCAAGATGGGGCCGTTACCCTTGGCGCATGACCGGAAAGAAGTATCACCACGGCGACCTCCGCGCCGCCCTCCTTGCCGCGGCCGAAGCGGAACTTGCCGAACGCGGGGTCGAAGGCTTCTCGCTGCGCTCCGTCGCCAAGCGGGCAGGGGTCAGCCACGCCGCCCCCGCGCATCACTTCACCGATGCGGGCGGCTTGCTCACGGCGCTGGCCGCCGAAGGCTTCCGCCGTTTCCTCGACACCCAAGGCGCACGCGAAGCGCAGGCTGCACCCGACCCGCGTGCGCAGCTTCTCGCGGCGGGTCTGGGCTACGTCGATTTCGCCTTGGCCCGCCCCGCGCTCTTCCGGCTGATGTTCGGATCGGATCGGGCAGAATTCGCCGACCCCGAACTGTCGGCGGCGTCCGAGGCGGCTTACTTCCACCTCGTCGGACAGGTCCGTGCCCTTGGCGGCAACGACACCGACGCCGCCGCCGTCTGGTCGGTCGCGCACGGCCTCGCCGACCTCATGGCCGCGGGTCGCCTGAAACCGCTTCAAGCGCTGCCACCCGAAGCGCGGGATGCGGCAGTGGCCGGAATCCTGCTGCGGAGTTTTCCCCCGAAAAACGGGTGACGGCATTGGTTTCCCGGTTCCTCCCCCACCCCATCCCTCCCCCACAAAGGGGGAAGGGAAGCGCCCGCCGTCCGGCGCTGATCCCGCTGTGGCGCTTCCAACGACTTGGAAACCCGCACGCTCCCCCTCCCCCTCGTGGGGAGGGGATAGGGGAGGGGGGGCGGGACGGGAGGGGGTGGAGCGCAAGCGCAATTGGTGAGCGGTTCGAAGTAGCGGGCCTTGCCACCCCCCCGCCCCCTCCCCATATCCCCATCAGCCAACCGTGCCGCGTAACGAGGAACTCCGATGGCCATAGACCTGCCCCCGATGCCCGATGTCGCGGCGATCCTCGCCCCGCAGGAGGTCGAGAAGAAAAAGCGCAGCCGCGCCCGCACTGCGGCCATCGTCGTGGGTTCTGTGCTCATCCTGTCTGACGGGTCGGAATGCGTGGTGGCGGGCTTCGATGCGCAGGGCAACCCGCTCTGCTATCCGCAGAACTGAGCGGGACGCAGAGCTTAAGGAACCGTCAAGGCGGCGATTCAAACGTCTGCATGCCCTGTGCATCCGCGCCGGACGCGACTTGCCGCCAAATTCCGGCAGCACCCCGTCACACCGCGCGGTCGATCCGCGTCGACAGGTGGATCAGGCTTTCGGACGATTTCACCCCCGTCATCTGCCCGATCTGGTCAAGCACCTGATCCAGCACCTGCGTATTGGCGCAAGCGATCTGCATCAGAAGATCGAAGCGCCCGCTGGTGGTAAAGACCTTCTCCACCTCGGAAATCGACTTCAGCCGTTGCAGGATTCCCGCCTGCGCCCGCGGCTCGATCGACAGCAGGACCGACGCCCGAAGCCGCCCCTGTTTCGCCCCTTCGCCCAGTTTCAGCGTGTATCCGGCGATGATTCCGCTTGTCTCCAGCCGTTCCAGCCGCGCCTGTATGGTCGAACGCGCAACCTTTAGTCGCCGCGCAAGCGTCGCCACCGACATACGGGCATCGGCCCCCAGAAGCCCCAGAATGTTGCGATCAAGTTCGTCCATACATTTTGCCCGCTTTTTTCGTCATTATGCCGACGTTTCGATACATTTATACAGTTTTGTCCGGTGAAGTTGTAGCTCATATGCGGCATCCTACGTTGCAGGAAAAGGGCGGCTCATACGCACCTGGCCTGGTTGGAAAAAACCACGCAGGTGCTGCTGTCCCGTCACAGGCAACGGGGGAGGGCTTGCGTCTTGTTGGCAGAAAGGATCACGCCGATGGGACTGTCCAAAACGATCTGGACCAATCCGACCGAATTCCTCCGTAACCAGCAGCCGGAGAACCCCGTGCTGTTCTTCAGCCCTTCGGCGCTGCAAGCCGCCGCCCGCCGTTTCATCGACGGTTTCCCGGGCATGGTGACATATGCGGTCAAGTCGAATCCGGGCGAAGAGGTGATCGAGAACCTCGCCGCCGCCGGTGTGCGCGGCTACGACTGCGCTTCGGCCTTCGAGATCGACCTGATCCGTCGCTTGGCCCCCGATGCGGCGATCCATTACAACAACCCCGTCCGCGCGCGTGCCGAAATCCTGCATGCGGTGGAAAAGGGCGTGAAGTCCTATTCGGTCGATTCGAAATCCGAACTCGCCAAGCTGATCGAACTCGTCCCCACCGTCGATACCGAAATCTCTGTGCGCTTCAAGCTGCCGGTTTCGGGTGCCGCCTATAACTTCGGCGCGAAATTCGGCGCGACCGTCGAACTGGCGACCGAGTTGCTGAAAACCGTGGCCGAGGCGGGCTTCATCCCCTCGATCACCTTCCACCCCGGCACGCAATGCACCGATCCGGCGGCATGGGAAGCCTATATCCGCACCGCGGCCGAGATTGCCGCTGGCGCGGGCTGCACCATCGCACGGCTCAACGTGGGCGGGGGCTTCCCCTCGCACCGTCTGAATGGCGTGACCCCGCAGCTTGAAGCCACCTTCCAGCTCATCGACCGCGTGGCGACCGAAGCTTTCGGCGACCAGCGCCCGCTTCTCGTCTGCGAACCGGGCCGCGCGCTTTGCGGCGATGCCTTCACCCTTGCCGCCCGCGTCAAGGCCGTGCGCGACGATACCCATGTCTTCCTCAATGACGGGGTCTACGGCTCGCTCACCGAATTGCCGCTGATCGGCATGATCGACCGGATCGAGGTTCTCTCGCCCGAGGGCGAGCGTCGCCAAGGCCCGGCGCAGCCGCGCATCGTCTTTGGCCCCACCTGCGACTCGGTCGACCGTCTGCCCGGTGACATCCCGCTTCCGGCGGACATCACCGAAGGCGACTATGTGATTGTGCAGGGCATGGGTGCCTATTCGGTCGTGACCAACAGCCGCTTCAACGGCTTTGGCGAATTGCAGATGGCAACGGTGCTGTCGCTGCGCGTCTGACCGCAGTTCGCAATAAGACCTTGGCCCCCGACCCCTCGGTCGGGGGTTTTCTTTTGAACGGAATGCAGAACCTGTCGGGCTAAGGCTTGACGCAAGGGGGCGGGTGCGGCGCATGATCGCCGCGCAATCTGCCGCCCCAAGGAGCCGTCCACCATGCCCACCGTCACCGTCGCCGCCACGCAATTCGCCTGTTCGTGGGACTTGCCCAAGAACGCCGACAAGGCCGAGGCGCTGATCCGCAAGGCGGCAAGGGACGGCGCGCACCTCGTTCTGATCCAGGAACTTTTCGCCGCCCCCTATTTCTGCATCACCCAGCGCGCCGAATATTTCGACCTCGCCCAACCCGCCGAGGGGCATCCCCTCATCGCCCGCTTCTCGGCGCTGGCGAAAGAGCTTGGCGTGGTCCTGCCGCTCTCGTTCTTCGAAAAGGCGGGGCAGGCGCATTACAATTCGGTCGCCATGATCGACGCGGATGGCAAGGTGCAGGGCATCTACCGCAAAAGCCACATCCCTCAGGGTCCGGGCTACGAGGAGAAGTATTACTTCTCGCCCGGCGATACGGGCTTCCGCGTCTGGGACACCGCCGTGGGGCGGATCGGCGTGGGCATCTGCTGGGACCAGTGGTTCCCCGAAGCCGCCCGCGCGATGGCGCTTCAGGGGGCCGAGATGCTGCTTTACCCCACCGCCATCGGCTCGGAACCGCCCGCGCCCGATTACGACAGCCAGCCGCATTGGGAGATGACCATGCGCGGCCATGCGGCGGCGAACATCATGCCGGTGATCGCCTCGAACCGCATCGGCACCGAAACCGCGCCCGAAGGGGTTTCCGTGACCTTCTACGGCTCTTCCTTCATCGCCGACCACGCGGGGCAACTGCTGCAAAAGGCCAGCCGCGACAGGGAAGAGGTGCTCCTTGCCACACTCGACCTCGACGCCATCGGAAACCTGCGGCGCAGCTGGGGTCTGTTCCGCGACCGCAGGACAGATCTTTACGGGCGCATCGCCACCTTGGACGGTGCCACCCGCCCATAAGAAAACGGCGGCCCCTTGGGCCGCCGTTTCAATTCCTGACCGAACCCTCAGCGGTGGCGGATATCGACGTAGTCGCGCTGCTTGGCGCCGATGTAAAGCTGGCGCGGGCGGCCGATCTTCTGGTTCGCCTCGCCGATCATTTCCTTCCACTGCGAAATCCAGCCCACCGTGCGCGAAATCGCAAAGATCGGCGTGAACATCGAGGTGGGGAAGCCCATCGCTTCAAGGATGATGCCCGAATAGAAATCGACGTTGGGATACAGCTTCTTCGAGATGAAGTAGTCATCCGACAGCGCGATGCGTTCCAGCTCCTTGGCCACCTGCAACAGCGGGTTGTTGTGGACACCCAGAAGTTCGAGCACCTCGTCGGCGCTTTCCTTCATCACGGTCGCGCGCGGGTCGAAGTTCTTGTAGACGCGGTGGCCGAAGCCCATCAGGCGGAAGCCCGAATTCTTGTCCTTCGCTTTGGCCACGAATTCCGGAATACGCTCGACCGTGCCGATTTCCTTCAGCATTTCAAGACAGGCCTGGTTCGCCCCGCCATGCGCCGGACCCCACAGGCAGGCAATCCCCGCCGCGATGCAGGCAAACGGGTTCGCGCCCGAAGACCCCGCCAGACGCACCGTCGAAGTCGAGGCGTTCTGTTCATGGTCGGCATGGAGCATCATGATGCGATCCATCGCCTTTTCCAGCACCGGATTGACGACATAATCCTCGGCCGGAACCGCAAAGCACATATGCAAGAAGTTGCCTGCATAGCTGAGCGCGTTCTTGGGGTAAACGAAGGGCTGGCCGACCGAATACTTGTAGGCCATCGCCGCGATGGTCGGGAGTTTGGCGACCATGCGGATCGCCGCAACCTCGCGCTGCCACGGGTCGTTGATGTCGAGGCTGTCGTGGTAAAAGGCCGACATGGCACCCACCACGCCCACCATCGTCGCCATCGGGTGGCTGTCACGGCGGAAGCCGCGGAAGAAGTTGTGCATCTGTTCATGCACCATCGTGTGACGGGTCACGCGGCTTTTGAAATCGGCGAGTTGCGCGGCGTTCGGCAGTTCGCCGTAAAGCAGCAGGTAGCACAGTTCGAGATAGGTCGACTGCTTGGCAAGCTGCTCGATCGGATAACCGCGGTGCAGCAGTTCGCCCTTGTCGCCGTCGATATAGGTGATCGCGCTTTCGCAGGCAGCGGTCGAGGTGAAGCCGGGGTCGAATGTGAACACATCGGCTTCGGCATAGAGCTTGCGGATATCCAGCACATCGGGGCCGAGCGTGGGGGAATAGACCGGCAGGTCATAGGACTTGCCATCCAGCGTCAGTGTCGCGTTTTTCTTGGCTTCGGCCATCTCTCAACTTCCCCTTGGTTCCGCCAGCGGGGCAGCCCGTGGCAGCGTTGGCAGCGTTACGGCGGGGACGTGTCGGCCTTTAGCCGGCGGCATCCTCCAGCCGCGCAATCGTTTCGTCCCGACCGATGACGAGCATCATGTCATAGACGCTTGGTGTGGCGGTCCGCCCCGCAAGGGCGGCCCGCAAAGGTGCGGCGAGCTTGCCGAATCCGATGCCGTGGGCCGCGGCAATTTCGGTCAGGACCGGCTCCAGAGCCTCTTTCGTCCAGCTAACAGTTTGCAGGCGCGGCGTCAATGATTTCAGTATACCACGGGATACCGTATCCAATGCCGCGGCCGCTGCCTCATCCGCCTGAACGGGGCGGGAAACCAGCGCGAAACGTGCCTTATCAAGCAGTTCGGGGAAGGTTTTGGCCCGATCCTTCACGCAATACAGCGCACGGGACAGAAGGTCGCGCTGTGCATCGGTCAGCAGGTCCTTGTGCGCGGCGACAAGAAAAGCCTCCAGCTCATGCAGCAGCGCAGCATCTTCCATCGCGGCGATATGCTGGCCGCAAAGGTTTTCCAGTTTCTTGAAATCCAGCCGCGCGGGCGAGCGACCGATTCCCCCCAGATCGAACCATTCCATCGCCTGCGCGCTGGTGAAGAACTCGTCGTTCCCATGCGCCCAGCCAAGCCGCGTCAGATAGTTCCGCATCCCCGCCGCAGGGTAGCCCTGCACCTGATAATCGCCCACCGCCGTCGCCCCGTGGCGCTTGGACAGCTTCTTCCCGTCGGGGCCGTGAATCAGCGGGATATGCGCCCAGACCGGAATGTCCCAGCCCATCGCATCGTAAACCATCTGCTGGCGTGCGGCATTGTTCAGGTGGTCGTCGCCACGGATCACGTGCGTGACGCCCATGTCATGGTCATCCACCACCACCGCAAGCATATAGGTCGGCGTCCCGTCCGAGCGCAGCACGATCATGTCGTCGAGCGTGGCGTTCTGGATCACCACGCGGCCCTGCACCTGATCGTCGATCACCGTCTCGCCCTCGCGGGGGGCTTTCATGCGGATGACGTAAGGAGCGTCGGGATGCGTCGCGGGATCGGCATCGCGCCACGGGCTTTGGAACACGGCATAGCTTGCGCCCGCCGCTTCCTGTCCGGCGCGGTAGGCCGCGATTTCTTCCTGCGTAGAGAAACACTTATAGGCCGTTCCACGCGCCAGCATCTGATGCGCCACCTCGGCATGGCGGTCCTTGCGTTCGAACTGGCTGACGGCCTCGCCATCCCAGTCGAGGCCGAGCCAACGCAGCCCTTGCAGGATCGCCTCGGTCGCTTCGGGGGTGGACCGTTCGCGGTCGGTATCTTCGATCCGCAACAGGAACTTGCCACCACGGCCACGGGCATAAAGCCAGTTGAACAGCGCGGTCCGCCCGCCGCCGATGTGCAGGTATCCCGTGGGCGAGGGCGCAAAACGGGTGACGACGGGTTTTGCGGCGGCGCTCATCGGGGATTAACCTTTCGGAAACCATCAGGGGAATAGGGTCGGCGCATCTCTAGGCAATCGCGGGGCGCAAAACAAGGTGGGCGGGATCGTGCGGCCGTTCCTCTGGCTTGCGGCGGCGCGGGGGCATCTGTTCCCCTTTGCGCCCGTGGGCGTGGGGATCGGGATCGGCCTGTGGTTCGCGCTGCCCTTCGAGCCTGCGCTTGGGCTTTACGCACTTTGCCTCGCAGCCTCCCTCCCGCTTCTCGCCCTCTCGCGGCGCGACCTGTTCCACGCCCCCGCCATCTTCGCCCTCTGCCTGATCGCGGGCTTCCTCGCCGCCGGTCTCCGCGCCCATCGGGTCGCCGCCCCGATGATGGAGGGGCGCTATTACGGCTCTGTCACGGGGCGGGTGGTCGATGTGGACCGTTCGCAATCCGACGCGCCCCGCATCACGCTGGACCGCGTCTTCCTCGACGGCATCCCGCCCGACCGGACGCCGCAGCGGGTCCGAATCTCGCTCCACGGCGACCAGCGCGTCTTCACCCCCGCGCATGGCCAGACCGTGATCGTCACCGCCAGCCTCGCCGCCCCCGAAGGGCCGGTCGAGCCGGGGAGTTTCGATTTCCGCCAGATGGCCTTTTTCGAAGGGCTGGGCGCGGTCGGCTACACCCGCAGCCCGATGCTCTTGTGGGAAGATGCCGCCCCGCGCGACCAATGGATCGGCCAGTTGCGGATGCGGCTTTCGGCGGGGATTCAGGCGCAGATCGGCGGCGATGCGGGGGCTTTCGCGGCGGGGGCCATGACGGGCGACCGGTCGGGCCTGTCGCTGCAAGCGGTGCAGGATTTGCGCGATTCGAGCCTTGCGCATCTTCTGGCGATTTCGGGGATGAACCTTGCCTTCCTGATCGGCTTCGTCTTTTCGCTGCTCCGCTACGGTCTGGCGCTGGTCCCTTTCGTCGCGCTCCGGATCGACACGCGCAAGTTGGCCGCCCTCTTCTCGCTTTTCATCGCAAGCTTCTACCTGCTCCTGTCGGGGGCCAATGTCGCCACCGAACGCGCCTACATCATGGTGCTCGTCATGCTCGGCGCGGTGCTTCTCGACCGCCGCGCCATAACCCTGCGCTCGGTCGCCATCGCGGCGCTGATCCTGCTGCTCTGGCAACCCGAAGCCCTGCTCGCCCCCGGTTTCCAGATGAGCTTTGCCGCCACCATCGCCCTGATCGCGGGGTTCGAGGCGATCAACGCCCGCCTGCCCGAAAAACTGGGCCGCCTGAAGCGCGAGGCGCTGGTTCTGGTCGCCTCCTCCCTCATCGGCGGGCTTGCGACCGCGCCCTATGCGGCGGCGCATTTCAACCGCTTTGCGGAATACGGCTTTCTGGCCAACCTGCTGACCGTTCCCGTCATGGGCGCGGTCGTCATGCCCGCAGGAGCCATCGCCGCCCTTCTTGCCCCCTTCGGGCTTGAGGGGGCGGCGCTTTGGGTGATGGGGCAGGGGTCGGCATGGATCCTCCATGTCGCGCATATGGTGGCTGCGGTCGAAGGGTCCGTGACGGCGATCCCCACGCCCCGGCCTGCGGTGCTGCCGCTGGTGACGCTGGGGTTCCTCTGGCTCATGCTCTGGCGCGGATGGGGCAGGGTGGCGGGGCTGGTCCCTGCCGCCGTTGCTCTGGCGCTCTGGGTCCAGACCGAACGCCCCGCGCTACTGGTCGCATCCGACGGGCGGCTTGCAGGCGTGCTCGGCCCCGAAGGCCGCGCCTTGTCGAAACCCAAGGGCGGTGGCTTCGCCGCCCGCACATGGCTCGAAAATGACGGCGACCTCGCCCCGCAAGAGGTGGCGGCGAACCGTTCTGGCTTCCGGCGCGATCCCTTGGGACAACGCTTCACCGTGGCGGGAGAGGAGGGGCTGATCGTCTCGGCCAAGGCAAATATCGACGGCCTCGACCTCTGCTCGCTCGCACGGATCGTGGTTCTGCCCACGGATGCCCCCGCCGCAGGACAGCGCAAGGGCTGCCTGATCATCGACCGCGCCCTGCTTGCAAAAAGCGGGGCCATCGCGCTTTACGATGACCTCACGCTTGTTCCGACCCATGCCGCAAAGCGGCTCTGGTCGCCCTAGTAGGTGCGGATCAGCCCGACAAGGCGGCCTTGCACGCGCACCGCGTGGTCGGGGAACACCCGTGTCTCGTAGGCTGGGTTGGCGGCTTCCAGCGCGATCATGCTGCCCTTGCGGCGGAAGCGTTTCAGCGTGGCTTCCTGCTCTTCGACCAGCGCCACGACGATATCGCCATTGTCGGCGGTCGACTGTTCGCGGATCACGACGATGTCGCCATCGTTGATTCCCGCTTCGATCATCGAATCCCCCTTCACCTCCAGCGCGTAATGATGCCCGCGCCCCGACAGCATGGACCCCGGCACCGCGACGTGATGCGAGATTTCTGCAATCGCCTCGATCGGCACACCGGCGGCGATCCGGCCCATGACGGGCAGTTCCAGCGCATCGACCGACTGCACGGGCAAGGCTGCTTTCGGCGTTTCCGGTTTCGATCCCGCGATCACGCGGGGGGTGAAGGCGGCTTTCTCCATCACCTCGGGCAGTTTGACGATTTCCAGCGCCCGCGCCCGATGCGCCAGACGGCGGATGAACCCGCGTTCCTCCAGCGCCGTGATCAGACGGTGGATGCCGGATTTGGAGCGCAGGTCGAGCGCATCCTTCATCTCGTCGAACGAGGGGGGATAACCGTCACGGTCCGTCCGCGCCTTGATGAATTCCAGCAGTTCAAGCTGTTTCTTCGTCAACATATGCCCGACCCCTGACGATGAATGTTGACACAATGTTCTGTCAGCGTTCCCCTTTTGTGTCAAGCGAAACGATCAAAGGGCGATGTAATCCACCCGATCCCCCGCCCTGCGCGGCGCTTCGGCGACGGGTCGCACCAGCAGTGCATCCGCCTCGGTCAGAATGGTGATCAGCGCCGAATCCTGCCGTTCGAACGGGGTGATGACGCCACCGGAATGCCGCGAGCGCATGTAATGCGCGCGGGGTCCATTGGCGGGCAGGTCGACGCCAAGCGTGGCCTGCTGCACCGCCGGACCATTCCGCCCCAACCCGATCATCGCCCGCAGCATGGGCAGCAGGAAAAGATGCCCGCAGACGATGGCCGAAACCGGATTTCCCGGCAGGCCGAGCATCGGCACCCCGCGCAAACGTCCCGCCATCAGCGGCTTTCCGGGGCGCATGGCGATCTTGTAGAAGGCCCGCTCCATCCCCATGCTTTCCGCCACGCGACCGACAAGGTCATGGTCGCCCACCGATGCGCCCCCGATGGTGACGATCATATCCGCGCCTTGGGCCATTCCCAGCACACACTCAAGCTCGGCCACATTGTCCCGTGCGATGGGCAGCATCCGCGCCTCGCCCCCCGCCGCTTCGACCATCGCGGCCAGCGCGAAAGAGTTCGAGGCGATGATCTGGTCGGGCGAGGGTGTCTCGCCCGGCATGACCAGTTCGTCCCCCGTGGCGATGATGGCGACGACGGGGCGGCGCGTGGCGCGCACCTCGGCCACGTTCATCGCGGCAAGCAGCGCAAGGTCGTTGGGCCGCAACACGCGCGGCGCAAGGCTTGATCCTGCGCGGAAATCCTGACCCAAGGGGCGGATGTTGGTGCCGCTGTCGGCACCTTGTCTGACGGTGATGCGGTCGCCCTCGCGGGTGACGTCTTCCTGAATGACGACCCGCGTGGCACCCCGCGGCACCGGCGCGCCGGTAAAGATGCGCACCGCTTGGCCTTCGCCGACCGCGCCCGCAAAACCGTGGCCCGCGCCCGCCTCGCCGGTCACGGCAAAGCTGTCACCCGCCTTCGGGTCGCCCGCCACGGCATAGCCATCCATCGCGCTGGCATCGAAGGGCGGCTGGTCGCGCCGCGCCACGGCGGGTTCGGCCATGAACCGCCCTGCGGCATGGCGCAACGGCACGGTCTCGACCGGCAAGACCGTCACGAGGTCGAAGCAGCGGGTCAGGGCCTCTTCGACAGAAATCATCATTCCGCCTCGTAACGCCCTGATTTTCCGCCATCTTTCAGGATCAGGCGGATGCCTTCGATGCGCATGGATTTCTCGACCGCCTTGACCATGTCATAGATCGTCAGGCAGGCGACCGACACGGCGGTCAATGCCTCCATCTCGACCCCCGTCTGCCCCCCTGTCTTGACCGTGGCTTCCACCACGATCCCGGGAAGCGCGGGGTCGGGCGTCAGCTCCAGCGCGACCTTGGTGATCGGCAGCGGGTGGCACAGCGGGATCAGGTCGGCGGTCTTTTTCGCCCCCATGATCCCCGCCAGCCGTGCCACGCCCAGCACGTCACCCTTCTTGGCGCGGCCCTCGGTGATCATGGCCAGCGTCTCGGCCCCCATCACCACCGTCCCCCGCGCCACGGCGATGCGGTCGGTCACGGGCTTGGCCGAGACATCGACCATATGCGCATGACCCTTGTCGTCGAAATGCGTCAGGCTCATATCCCGCCCTGCGATTTGAGCGGCGAGGACAGGATCGCCCGCGTTGCCGCTTCCACATCCTTTTGCCGCATCAGGCTTTCCCCGATCAGGAAGCAGCGTGCGCCATAGCGGGCCATGTCGGCAAGGTCGTCGGGCGTGTAAAGCCCGCTTTCCGATACGATCAGCCGGTCCTCGGGCACCAGCCGCGCAAGGTCACGCGTGGTTTGCAGCGTCACCTCGAAGGTGTGCAGGTTGCGGTTGTTGATCCCGATAAGATCGCTTTTCAGCTTGGCCGCACGCTCCAACTCGGCGCGGTCATGCACTTCGATCAGCACATCCATGCCCAGCCCGAAAGCCACCGCTTCCAGCTCGGCCGCCTGACTGTCCGACAGCGAGGCCATGATCAGCAGGATGCAATCGGCGTGCAGCCCCCGCGCCTCGACGATCTGGTAGGGATCATAGATGAAATCCTTGCGCAGACAGGGCAGGTCGGTCGCCTCGTGGCACTGGGTCAGGAATTCGTCGGCCCCCTGGAACGAAGGCCCGTCGGTCAGCACGGAAAGACAGGTCGCTCCGCCCGCCTCATAGGCCTTTGCAAGCGCCGGAGGGTCGAAGTCGGGACGGATCAACCCTTTGGAGGGCGAGGCTTTCTTCACCTCGGCAATCAGCCCGTAGCCCGTGGCCGCAGCCTCGTGCAGCGCACGGGAAAAGCCGCGCGGGGCAGGGGCGGCGTTGGCGGCCTCTTCCAGATCGCCCAGCGAATGCTTGGCCTTGCGGGCGGCGACTTCTTCCAGCTTGTAGGTCTTGATGCGGTCTAGGATCGTGCTCATGGGTCTTTTCCGGCCAATGGCCTGTTGTTTCAGGCCGCCGAGGTGATGCGGGCCACCGCCGCCACCTTGGCTTGCGCCGCTTTGGAATCGATGGCGTTGCGGGCAAGGTCCACGCCTTCGGTCAGGGTCTTGACCTTTTCCGCCACCACGAGCGCCGCTGCCGCGTTCAGCAGCACCGCATCGCGGTAAGCCCCCGTCGCCCCGTCAAGCAGCGCGCGGAAAGCCACCGCATTCTCGGCCGGTGTCCCGCCAAGGATCGATTCGAACGGGTGATAGGGCAGGCCCGCATCTTCGGGTCCGATCTCGAATTCCTTGATGAACCCGCCCTCGAGCGCGCAAACCTTGGTCTTGGCGGCGATGGAGATTTCGTCGGTCCCGTCCCCGCCATGCACCAGCCACGCCTTTTCCGAACCAAGCTTCAGCAGCGTCTCCGCCATCGGGCGGATCAGCCGGTCGGTAAAGGTGCCGGTCAACTGCCGCTTCGCCCCCGCAGGGTTGGTCAGCGGCCCAAGGATGTTGAAGATCGTCCGCGTCCCCAGCTCGGCCCGCACGGGGCCGACATGGCGCATCGCGGGATGGTGCATCGGCGCCATCATGAAACCGATCCCCGCCTCGGCCAGACAGCGCTCCACCACATCGGGGCCGACCATCACGTTCAGCCCCATTTCCGTCAGCGCATCCGCCGAGCCGGACTTGGACGACAGGTTCCGGTTGCCATGCTTGGCCACCGCCACCCCGCAGGCCGCAACGACAAAGGCCGTGGCGGTCGAGATGTTCAGCGTGCCCTTGCCATCGCCGCCGGTGCCCACGATGTCCATCGCCCCCGCAGGGGCCGTGACCTTGTGGCACTTCGACCGCATCACGGTTGCGGCCGCGGTGTATTCATCCACCGTCTCGCCCCGCGTGCGCAGCGCCATCAGGAACCCGCCCATCTGCGCGGGCGTGCCCTCCCCGTTGAACAATGCCTCGAACGCGGTCTCCGCCTCGGCGCGGGTCAACGGGCGTTCGGCGGCGAGGCCGATCAGCGGGCGCAGGATATCGCTCATGCCGACACCTTGGCGGCGGCATCTGCCTCTTCAAGGAAATTGCGCAACAACTGGTGCCCGTGCTCCGACGCGATGCTCTCGGGGTGGAACTGCACCCCCTCGATCAGCGCCGATTTGTGCCGCAGCCCCATGATCGTGCCATCTTCAAGCCATGCGGTGACTTCCAGACAGTCGGGCAGGGTGGCGCGGTCCACGATCAGCGAATGGTAGCGCGTCGCTTGAAAGGGCGAGGGCAGGCCACGGAACACGCCCTTGCCCGCGTGATGCATCGTCCCCATCTTGCCATGCACGATCTCATGGCAGCGCACTACATTGCCGCCAAAGGCCTGCCCGATGGTCTGATGCCCCAGACAGACACCCAGAAGGGGGATTCGCGCCTCATAAGCCGCAAGCGTCAGCGGCAGGCAAATCCCCGCCGCCGCAGGGTCGCAAGGGCCGGGCGAAAGCACGATGGACGAAGGTTTCATCGCCATCACAGCCTGCACATCCAGCGCATCATTGCGTTTCACGACGATATCGGCCCCCAACTCGCCCAGATAATGGACGAGGTTGTAGGTAAAGCTGTCGTAGTTATCGATCAGAAGCAGCATCTTGCGTGGCCTTGCCGAAGGGGGGTGAAGCCGGAAACGGGTCGGGCTATACATGGGCAGAGCGTGGGCGCAAGGTCAAGGTGACGTTGGCAGCGAACGGGGCCGCGAAATGGCCGCGAAGGAATGGGGGCAGGCGCGTGATCCGTGGCTTTGTGACTGGTTTGGTCTGGGGTGGCATCGTGGCTGGCGCGGGGTTGGCCGTCGTCTCGCAACTGGCACCCTTGCCGCAACGCGGCACGCCCGGGGCCGCGCCCGTTGCGACACCCGCCCCCGCGGCGACCGCAGAACCCGTCACCGCGCCCGAACCCGCGCTGACGCCCGAAGCCACGCCCCTGCCCGAAGCGCCTGCCGAGCCGACAAGCGAGCCGACAACCGAGCCTGCGCCCGAACCTGCGCCAGTAATTGACGGGCAGACCCCGCCCGACAGCCCCGCACAGCCCGAGGCGGGGGGCGAACCGGCAACGCTGCCCGCGACCGATCCCGTCGCCCCGCCCGCGACCGGACCTGCCGACACGCCCTCGCCCGCCGCGCCCGGGGATGCGCCCGCCGCGACCGAACCCCTTCCGTCTCCGGTGGAAGAACCGCTGCTCGAACCCGTCATCCCCGAACCCGCCGAACCGGCGCCGAGCGGCCCGAAGTTTCTGAAACCCGAATCCGAGGGTCTGCCCGGCGATACTTCGCGCCTGATCACGCCTGACAGCGAACCGCTGACCGATGCACCCGCCGCATCCTCGGACAGCTTGCCACGGATCGGCGATTCCGCCGCGACCGCCCCCGCGCCCACACCTGCGACGCCGCTCGACCTGTTCTCGCGTCCCTTTGACAACATCGAGGCAAAACCGCTTTTCGCCATCCTTCTGGTGGACGATGGCAGCAAAGGGATCGACCGCGAGACCCTTGCCGCGCTGCCCTTCCCCGTGACCTTCGTCATCGACCCGCTTGCCCCCGCGGCGGCTGAGGCGGCGGCGCTCTATCGCGCTGGTGGGCAAGAGGTGGTCATGCTTGCCAATGCCATTCCCACGGGCGCCACGGCTGCGGATCTGGAGCAAAGCCTGCAGGCGCTCGACCTTGCGCTGCCCGATGCGGTGGCGGTGATGGGGGGAGAGACGTTGGCGCAGGACAACCAGACGCTCGCCTCGGCCCTTGTCCCGATCATTGCGGCGCAGGGGCGGGGCGTGGTGACGATGGAAACGGGCCTGAACGCGCTGGAACAGGTGGCGCGGCGCGAAAGCGTGCCCACGGCTTCCGTCTTCCGCAAGCTCGACGCGCAGGGCGAGACTGTGCCGGTGATCCGCCGCTACCTCGACCGTGCGGCCTTCCGTGCCGCACAGGAAGGGTCGGTCGTGGTGATGGGGACGACGAAGCCCGACACCATCGCCGCCATCCTGCAATGGAATGTCGAAGGCCGCGCGGCATCGGTCGCTTTGGCCCCCATCTCGGCGGTTTTGCGACAGGCGGAAACGGAATAGGGAGGCATTCTGCCCCCCGCTTCGCCCCCCCCCCGAGGATATTTGGGGCAAGAGGAAGGGTTAGCTGTTCCCGCGACGGGCGAACATGCCCGCATCCTCGGCAGCACGGCGCAGGGCGCGGGATTTGTTCACCGTTTCCTGATATTCCGCCTCGGGGTCGCTGTCATAGACCACGCCGCCGCCTGCCTGAATGTAGAGCGTTTCATCCTTGAGCACGGCAGTGCGCAGCGCGATGCAAAAGTCCATCTCGCCATTGGCGGCGAAATAGCCCACGCCACCGCCATAGACGCCGCGCTTTTCCGGCTCCAGCTCGTCGATGATCTCCATCGCCCTGACCTTTGGCGCACCCGAAACCGTGCCAGCGGGCAGGCCCGCCAGCAGGGCCGACAGCGCATCCTCGCCCTCGGCAATCTCGCCCACCACGTTCGAGACGATGTGCATGACGTGGCTGTAGCGTTCGATGATGAACTGCTCGGTCGGGCGCACCGTGCCAAGCTTGGCCACGCGCCCCACATCGTTGCGGCCAAGGTCGAGAAGCATCAGGTGCTCGGCCAGTTCCTTCTTGTCGGCCAACAGGTCCAGCTCCAGCGCCTTGTCCTCTTCCGGCGTGGCTCCACGCTTGCGGGTTCCGGCGATGGGACGCACCGTCACCTCGCCCTCGCGCAGGCGGACAAGGATCTCGGGGCTGGCCCCGATGACCTGAAACCCGCCGAAGTTGAAGAAGAACATGAAGGGCGACGGGTTCGTCCGGCGGAGCGAGCGGTAGAGCGCAAAGGGCGGCAGCTCGAACCGCTGCGCCCAACGCTGGCTGGGGACGACCTGAAAGATGTCGCCCGCGCGGATGTAATCCTTGGCCTTCTCGACCGCGGCCTTGTAGCCCTCGTGCGTGAAGTTCGACTGCGCCTCGCCCACGGGCAGCACTTCGCCCAGATCGCGCTGTGCGGGCGGCGCGCGGTCCAGATCGCGCAGTGCGTCCATCACCCGCTCGGCCGCTTGGGCATAGGCGGCACGGGCCGTCAGGCCGGATGCCGCAAAGGCAGGGGCGACGATCGTCACCTCGCCCTTCACCCCGTCAAGCACCGCGACGACCGAAGGGCGCATCAGCACCGCATCGGGCAGGCCGAGCGGGTCGGGGTTCACATCGGGCAGATGTTCCACCAAACGGATCATGTCATAGCCAAGGTATCCGAACAGCCCCGCCGCAATCGCGGGCAGGCCATCGGGCAGGTCGATCCTGCTTTCGGCGATCAGCGCCCGCAGGGTGGACAGCGGATCGCCCGACTGTTCGACAAAGGCGGCGGGGTCGAAACGCGCCTCGCGGTTGATGCGCGACGTGGTGCCGTGGCATTTCCAGATCAGGTCGGGCTTCATGCCGACGACCGAATACCGCCCGCGCACCTCGCCCCCGGTCACGCTTTCCAGCATGAAGGTATCGGTCCGCGCCTCGCCCAGTTTCAGCATCAGCGACACAGGCGTATCAAGGTCCGCGGCCAGCCGCGCATAGACCACCTGATTGCGCCCCGCGGTCCAGCCGCGCTCGAATTCCTCGAAAGTCGGGCTGAGCGTCATCACTGCATCCGTGCGTTGACCGCGTTGATCGCGGTCTGGTCGAGCACGATGCCCGCTTCCGCGCCAAGTCCGTCGGCGAAAAGCGAGAAGGCGTCTTGCGCGATGTCGCGCTTGGCGCGGATGGCGATGGACTCGCGCAGGCTCTCGGCATCCTCGCCCGTGGTCGCTGCGGGTGTCACCGCATCAAGCCGGATCAGTCCGGCAAAGGCCGGAACCGCAAGTGCCCGCACTTCGCCCTCTTTCATCTGGAAGGCGCTCTTGATCACATCCGGTGGCAAACCTTCGAGAGCGGCGTCCCGCGTCAGGTTCCGGCTGGCCGAGACGATGCCGAAGCCGCCAAGCGCCTTGCCGCCGTCCACTTCGGTCTTGATGGCTTCGGCGCGGGCGGCGAGTGCGGCTGCCAGCGCCTCCTTGCGCCACGCCTCCGTCACCTGCGCCTTCGCCTCGGCAAAGGGGATGGGGGTGGCGGGGATCACCTCGTCAAGGCGCAGCGCGACGATGGTGCCATCGACAAGCTGGATCGCTTCGGGGAAGTCGCCTTCCTGCACGGCATCGGCGGCCTCGCGAAAGGCCGGATCGGCGGCGACGCCTTCGGTGGTGGCTGCGGAATAGTCGAGCGTGGCAAGCTCCATCCCCGCTTCCTTGGCCGCATCCTCAAGCTCGGCACCCGAGGCGAGAAGATCGCTGATCTGCTCCATCTTGCCGGAAATCTCGCCCTTGGCCTTTTCAAGCTGCAGGTCTTTCTTCAAGGCATCCTTGGCCTGATCGAAGGTTGTGTTCTGCGCCGCGATCACCGCATTCATGCGGAACAGCGCAGGGCCGAAATCTGTCACCACAGGACCGACCACACCGGGTTCGGCCAGAGCGAAGACCGCATCACCCGCAGCGCCAAGGTCTTCCTTGGACACATCGCCAAGGTCGATGTCGGTCAGGGCAAGCTTGCGCTCCTCGACCAGTTGTTCAAAGGTCGCCTCGCCCGCGTCCAGCTTGGCCTTGGCGGCCTTCGCCTCGTCCTCGGACGGATAGACCAGACGTTCCACGAGCCGCTTTTCCGGCACGACATAGTCCGACACCTTGGCCTCATAGGCGGCCTTTACCGCCGCGTCGTCCACTGCCATGTCGGGGGCCAGCGCTTCGGGGCGCAGGGAGACATAGGTGATACGCTTGGCTTCCGGCTTGGTGAAGGCGTCGATCTGCGCGTCATAGACGGCTTTCAACTCTGCCTCGGTCGGGGCGGGCAACGGCGAGGCGAGATCGGCCTCGGACAGGGCAAGGACCGAGAAAGACCGCTTTTCGTCCTGCCAGGCGGCGATCGTGTCCACATAGGCTTTCGGTGCCGCGAAGCCGCCAACGATGGCGCCTTGCAGCACGGAACGGGCGATGTCGGACCGCATGTCGGATTCGAACTTCGATTCCGACAGGTTGTTGCGGTCGAGTGCGAATTTATACGTCTCGCGGTCAAAGGTGCCGGCCGCGCCCTTGAAGGCGTCCATCTTCTGGATTTCCGCGGCCAGAGTGGCATCGCCCGCCGAAATCCCGATCCGGCGGGTTTCGTTGTCGAGCGCGGTCTTGGCGACAAGGCTGCGCAGAACCTGCTGGTCGATGCCGAAGGCGCGGGCCTGTTCGAGCGTCAACTGCATGCCGAACTGGCGCGACATCTGGTCGACCTGCTGGCGCAGGGCGCGGGCGTAGTCGTCCACCTCGATCTCGCTGTCGCCGACACGGCCGATGCTCTGCACGCCGCCGCCGAAATTCGTCACGCCAAACCCGCCAAGGCCAAGCATGATCAGCACCAGCAACCCCCAGACAAGGGTCGATCCGACCTTGCGCTTCTTCTTCGGGGTCTCGTCGTCTTCGTGCTTTGCCATCGTCTCGCCTTACGGGCTGAAAAACCATCCGCGCCTGTCTATGCGGTCACGCCGCAGGGGGCAAGCGGGCTAGAGGCGCAGCGCGGCGAGACGGCGGAACATCTCGGCGATCCCGCCCGCATCGACATTGGCAAAGGCGATGCGAAGCTGCCGCTTGCCCGCCTCCGACCCCGCAGGCTGGAACATCGTGCCGGGCAGCATGAGGAGCGAGGCCTCCTGCACCAGCCGCTTGGCAAGCTCGTTCGAGGCAAGCGGGTAAGGGTGCTCGACATAGGCGAAATACGCCCCGCAGCCCAGCAGCTTCCACTCGGGCAGGGCGGCAAAGCCCCCCACCATCGCCGCGCGGCGGGCAAGGATTTCGGCCCGCTCCCCCGCCACCCATTGCGACAGGTTCCGCATCCCCCACAGCGCACCGATCTGTCCCAACTGGCCGGGGCAGATGGCCACGCAGTCGAGGAATTTCTCCACCTCCGCCAACCGCGCCACGCTGGCGACGATGGCCCCCACGCGATGGCCGGTCAGGCGATAGGCCTTCGAGAAGGAATATAGGTGGATGAACGTCTCGTCCCAGTCGGGGTCGGTGAACAACGCGTGCGGTCGCCCCGTCCGGCTGTCGAAATCGCGGTAGGTCTCGTCCACGATCAGCGCGATGCCCCGCGCACGCGCAAGGTCGCGGAATGCGGCGAGGGTTTCGGCAGGATACTCGCTCCCCCCCGGATTGTTCGGCGAGACAAGGACGATGGCCTTCGTCCGCGGCGTGATCAGCTTCGCCGCATCCTCGGCCAGCGGGATCAGCCCTTCGCCGGTCGCCAGCGGCACGGTGCTGACGCCCGCCATATCAAGCCACATCTTGTGGTTGAAATACCAAGGCGTGGGCAGGATCACCTCGTCCCCATGCCCCGCAAGGGTGGACAGGATCGCGGTAAAGGCCTGATTGCAGCCTTGGGTGATCGCCACCTGTTCGGGCGCGATCCTGCCGCCATAGGCCGCCGACCATTGCGCGGCAATCTCGGCCCGCAACTCGGGCAGGCCAAGGACGGGGCCGTAAAGATGCGCCGCATCGTCATGCAGCGCCGCATCCGCCAAGGCCTGCCGCAGACCGAGCGGCGGCGGATCGACGGGGGCTGCTTGGCTGACGTTGATCAGCGGACGGTCGGCGGGAAAGACCACGCCATTCAGCCAGCGCCGCGCCTCCATCACCGGCGGCGGATCGGTTGCAGCCATCGCGGGGTTGAGCGGCAGGGTCATGGAAGCGGTCCTTCGGTCAAAGTGCTTGACCGATATGATCCGCTCGGAGCGCGGACTTCAAGCGGCGACGGCCACGATTTTTAAGCGAAAAAGCAGCCGCAGCCCGCTCTTGCCAGTCACCTCGCACCCGCCCGACCAGCGTGGTTTTTCGCAGAAAAACCGCAGGCCCGGACGGACCGCGCCTCAATCCGTCCCGCGGAAGGGCTGCACATATTGCAGCGCCATGTCCCACGGAAAGAAGATCCATGTATCCTGGCTCACCTCGGTCACATAGGTGTCGACCTGCGGCTTGCCGTGGGGCTTGGCATAGACGGTGGCGAATTGCGCCTTGGGGTAAAGCTTGCGCACGAGTTCCAGCGTCTTGCCGGAATCGACCAGATCGTCGACGACCAGAATCCCCGTCCCGTCGCCCATCAGCTCTTCCTGCGGGGCCTTGGTCACGCGGGCTTCGGTCTGGTTCTGGTGATTATAGGATTTCACGCTGATCGTATCGACCACGCGGATGTCCAGCTCGCGGCTCACGATCATCGCAGGCACCAGCCCGCCACGGGTGATCCCCACCACAGCCTTCCACGCGCCATTCTCGCCCGGACCCCTGCCATCCAGCCGCCACGCCAGCGCCCGCGCATCGCGGTGGATCTGGTCCCAGCTTACATGGAAGCCCTTTTCATGCGGCAGACGGTCGTTCATGGCATCCCCTCAGGTGGCAACGATCTTGAGGCCGAGCAGGCCGAGCATGGCCCCGAAGCTGCGGTCGATCACGGTTTTCAGGCTGATATAACGCGCGCGCGTCCGGTCAAGCGAGAAGATGCGCGCAACAAGCGTATTCCACGTGGTTTCGGCGGCGAAGATAACGCAAAGCAGCAGGCCAAGCACCCAAAATGGCGTATGGCCATCCAGCGTGCCAAGGAAAATCGACGAAAACATCACCGCCGCCTTGGGGTTGGACAGATTGGTCCAAAGCCCCAGCCGATAGGCGGCAAAGGCCGAACGGGGCAGGGGGCGGGCATCGTCGGTCACGAAGGGCAACTTGGCATCGCGCCACAGGTTGAACGCCATCCAGCCAAGGTAACAGGCCCCGCCGATCTTCAGCGCCCAGAGCAGTGCGGGGGCGGCGGCAAAGACGAAGCTCAACCCGAAGATCGCCGCCGTGGCCCAGATCACCGCGCCCGATGCGATGCCCAAGGCCAGCATCGCCCCCGTCCTGAATCCTTCGGTCAGACCCGTCCGCGCCGCCATCAGCACCGCCGGACCGGGGCTGATGGCCGCAAAGACCACAAGCCCCGCGAAAGTGGCGAAAGCGGCGGGGGTCATTTCACTCCTTGGCCCCGCGGCCCGTGACCACGTCGATATCGGGCGCATCCACCGCCTTCATGCCGACGACATGATAGCCCGCATCCACATGCAGATTCTCGCCCGTGGTCCCCGAACCGAGGTCCGACAGCAGGTAAAGCGCGGCCTTGCCCACTTCTTCCTGCGTCACGTTGCGGCGCAGCGGCGAGTTCAGCTCGTTCCACTTCATGATGTAGCGGAAATCGCCGATGCCCGAAGCCGCCAGCGTCTTGATCGGACCGGCCGAGATCGCGTTGACGCGGATGCCGTCCTTGCCCAGATCCTCGGCAATGTACTTGACCGAAGCCTCCAGCGCCGCCTTGGCCAGCCCCATCACGTTGTAATGCGGCATGACCTTTTCCGCGCCGTAATAGGTCAGCGTCAGCAGGCTCCCCCCTTCGGGCATCATCGCTGCCGCACGCTGGCAGACGGCGGTGAAGGAATAGACCGAGATATCCATCGTCATCAGGAAATTGGCGCGCCCCGTGTCGACGTAACGCCCGCGCAGCTCGTTCTTGTCCGAGAAGCCGATGGCATGGACGACGAAGTCGATGCTGCCCCAAGCCTCTTTCAGACCGGCGAACAGCGCGTCCATCGACTCTTCGTTCGTCACGTCGCATTCGAACAGCAGCGGCGTGCCGATGCTGGCGGCCAAAGGCTCCACCCGCTTTTTCAGCGCCTCGCCCTGATACGAAAAGGCCATTTCCGCGCCTTGGTCGGCCAAGGCCTTCGCAATCCCCCAGGCGATGGATTTGTCGTTGGCAAGCCCCATGATGAGCCCGCGTTTTCCTGCCATAAGTCCGGTTGACATTACCTGTCCCTCGCCCACCCTTTGTGTTGTCGCACGGGTTTAGGCGATCCCTTCGCTTGCATCAAGGGCAGGGCAGGGCAGACGGATGGCCATCTGTGGCCATCGACACGAGGGAATGATGGACAGAAACGGAATTTTCGAGGGCGACGACCCCTTTGCCATCGCACGGCGCTGGCTGGCCGAGGCGGAACCACAGGAACTGAACGATCCCAACGCCATCGCTTTGGCCACGGTGGACGAAAGCGGCATGCCCAACGCCCGCATGGTTCTTCTGAAAGAAATCGAGACGGATGCCTTCGTCTTCTATACCAATTACACCAGCAAGAAGGCGCAGGAGATCGAAGCCACCGGCAAGGCGGCCTTCGTCATGCATTGGAAATCGCTCCGCCGCCAGGTTCGCGTCCGCGGTCTCACCGAACGCGAAGAGGGACCGCAAGCCGACGCCTATTACGCAAGCCGCAGCCTGAAAAGCCGACTCGGGGCTTGGGCATCGGCACAATCGCAGCCCCTCTCCTCGCGCACGGCACTCATGGCCGAGGTTGCGAAAATTACCGCGATCAAGGGAACCAATCCCGACCGGCCGCCGTTCTGGGGCGGGATACGCATCCGTCCGGTGGAAATAGAGTTCTGGGCCGATGGCGCATTCCGCCTGCACGACCGTTTCCGATGGACACGAAAGGTTAACGATGAACCTTGGGAAATTCAGAGACTTAACCCCTGATCTCCTTGTTTTGGCAGGATTTGTCTTAGGAGGTATTAACGATTTGCCCTTGATATCCGGCCGGAATTCGCGTCATGCTTTTCTCGATGGGGCTGGCTCTGGGGAATGGCTCTCGACATGACAGATGAAGAAAAGACCATGCATGTTGTGCATGGTCGGGTGAAATGGTTTGATCCGGGCAAGGGTTTCGGGTTCATAGTGGCCGACGAGGGCGGTGCGGATATTCTTCTGCATGCCAACGTGCTTCGGAACTATGGCCAGAATTCGGTGGCCGATGGTGCTGGTATTTCGGTGAATGTGCAAATGACGCAACGTGGCGTTCAAGCGGTGGAAGTTCTTTCGATCGAGCCTCCCCAAGGTGCGGCCTTTCCTCTCGGGGATGAAGCGGCGCCTGCATCACTCGAAGAAATCGCCGCCCTGCCGATGGAACCCGCACGGGTGAAATGGTTCGACAAGGCCAAAGGCTTCGGCTTTGCCAACGTGTTCGGCCGCCCCGAGGATGTGTTCATCCACATCGAGGTGCTGCGCATTTCCGGCTTTGCCGACCTGCAGGCGGGCGAGGCGATCTGCCTCCGCATCGTCGAGGGCAAGCGTGGCCGCATGGCGATGCAGGTCCTTTCGTGGGAAGCCGCAACCCGTCATACCGGATGATGCCGCCCGTGCTGCGTCGGCTGTCGCTCGGCCTGATCACCGCATTGGCGCTGGGTCAGGCCGGCGCTGCATTTGCGCACTGCACGCCCAACGCGCTTGACCTGCGGACGGCGGGCGGTGTCGTGCGTTTCAGCGTCGAGGTCGCCGACACCGGCGCGGAGCGGTCCAAGGGGCTGATGTTCCGCAAGTCGATGGCCACCAGCGCCGGAATGCTCTTCGTCTACGAGACGCCGCGCGCGGTGTCCTTCTGGATGAAGAACACGCTCATCCCGCTCGACATGATTTTTGCCGATGCGACGGGCACCGTCACCCGCGTGCACGAGAACGCGGTTCCGGGCAATCTGAAACCCGTCGATGGCGGGGCAGGGGTGAAATATGTGCTCGAGATCAATGGCGGTGTCGCACGGCGGCTCGGCATAGGCGAAGGCACCGTCCTGCGCCACGGCACCATAGATCCGTCCCGCGCCGCATGGCCCTGCGATTGACCGCTTGCCCCGCAACTTGGCGCTTGTGGAAAGCCGGCGTGGCGATTATGTCCAACCCATCCCGGTCGGGGTGTAGCGCAGTCTGGTAGCGCATCTGCTTTGGGTGCAGAGGGTCGTGAGTTCGAATCCCACCGCCCCGACCAATTTTCCCGTTTGAACCGCCGAAAGCGGGGGGCTTTCCGCCCCCCACAGGCCGCGTGCCGCGACCCTCCCCCCGAGGATATTTGTCCGAGTATGAAAGGCACGTTTGTCCCTTTCACGCTCGCTCAAATATCCTCGGGGGGATGAATGCCGAAAGGCAGAAGGGGGGCTGACAGCCCCCCTTTGCAGAATCTTCGCAGAAAATTCGCCCGCTCAGATGTCGAGCGTGTTCTCATGCTCCCAGCGCGAGAAATGCGACACGAAGCTGTCCCATTCCTTGTGCTTGAGCTTGAGGAAGGCGCTCGAGAACTCCTCGCCCATCATCGCCTTCAGCGTCTTGTCCTTGTCATATTCCCGCAGCGCATCAAGCAGGTTGAGCGGCAGCTTCGGCGCGCCCTTCACCGTATGGCCCTGCTGGTACATGTCGATGTCGTAGCGGCGGCCCGGATCGGCCTTGGTGCGCACGCCATCGAGACCCGCCGCGATGATCACGGCCTGCATCAGGTAAGGGTTCGCCGCCCCGTCGGGCAGGCGCAGCTCGAACCGGCCCGGACCGGGGACACGGACCATATGGGTGCGGTTGTTGCCCGTCCACGTCACCGTGTTCGGCGCCCATGTCGCCCCCGACGAGGTGCGCGGCGCGTTGATGCGCTTGTAGCTGTTCACCGTCGGGTTGCAGATCGCGGCCAGCGCCGAGGCGTGCTTCATGATCCCGCCAAGGAAGTTGCGCCCCTGATCCGACAGCGACAGCTCCTTCGTCGGGTCCGAGAAGGCGTTCTTCTTGCCATCCAGCGACCAGACCGAGATATGCGCATGGCACCCCGACCCCGTCAGCCCCTTGAAGGGCTTGGGCATGAAGGTGGCGCGGAAGCCGTGCTTTTCGGCCACCGATTTGACCATGAACTTGAAGAAGCTGTGCTTGTCGGCGGTTTGCAGCGCGTCGTCGTATTTCCAGTTCATCTCGAACTGGCCGATCGCGTCCTCGTGGTCGTTCTGATAGGCTTCCCAGCCCATCTCGAGCATGTAATCGCAGATTTCGCTGATCACGTCATAGCGGCGCATGATCGCCTGCTGGTCGTAGCAGGGCTTTTCCGCCGTGTCGTAGATGTCCGAACAGGCATTGCCCTCGGCGTTCAGGATGAAGAATTCCGGCTCCACCCCCGTCTTGACGCGCAGCCCTTCCTTCGCGGCCTCGTCCACCAGCCGTTCCAGCACGTTGCGCGGCGCTTGCGCCAAGAGCTTGCCGTCCATCACGCAGCGGGCCGCGACCCATGCCACATCCTTCTTCCACGGCAACTGGATGACCGAGGTCGGGTCCGGCACGGCCATCATGTCGGGATGGGCGGGCGTCAGGTCGAGCCAGGTGGCAAAGCCCGCAAAACCCGCGCCATCCTCGGCCATGTCGTTGATCGCCTGCGAAGGCACCAGCTTGGCCCGCTGGCCACCGAACAGGTCGGTGTAGGAAATCATGAAGTATTTCACGCCCCGTTCGGCGGCCCAAGCGGCAAGATCGATTGCCATAGTGTAACTCCCTGTCCTGTCTTTTGCCCGGCTTTCTGCCGGTAATTTGTAACGGTGCGGATCAGAAGCCGTTGCGGCCCGGGATCCAGTTTGTGCCAGCCAGCGGAACCCCCGCCATTGCCGCGCCCTCGATCGTCAGCGCGCAAAGGTCTTCGGGTTCGAGGTTGTGCAGGTGGTTCTTGCCGCAAGCCCGCGCAATGGTCTGCGCCTCCAGCGTCATCACCTTGAGGAAGTTCTTCAGCCGCCGACCGCCAAGGATCGGATCGAAGCGCTTGTAAAGCTCGGGGTCCTGCGTGGTGATGCCCGCGGGGTCGCGGCCTTCGTGCCAGTCGTCATAGGCGCCCGCCGTGGTGCCAAGCTTGTTGTATTCGGCCTCGAGTGCCGGATCGTTGTCGCCCAGCGCCACCAGCGCCGCCGTGCCGATGGCAACCGCATCCGCGCCCAAGGCCATCGCCTTGGCCACATCCGCGCCCGACCGGATCCCGCCCGACACGATCAGCTGCACCTTGCGATGCATGCCGAGGTCTTGCAGCGCCTTAACCGCCAGCGGGATACAGGCCAGGATCGGCATGCCGACGTTTTCGATGAACACGTCCTGCGTCGCCGCCGTGCCGCCCTGCATCCCGTCCAGAACCACGACGTCGGCACCTGCCTTCACGGCCAGCGCGGTGTCGTAATAGGGACGCGCGCCGCCGACCTTGACGTAGATCGGCTTTTCCCAATCCGTGATCTCGCGGATTTCAAGGATCTTGATTTCCAGATCATCGGGCCCGGTCCAGTCGGGGTGACGGCAGGCCGAGCGCTGGTCGATCCCCTTGGGCAGGTTGCGCATCATGGCGACGCGGTCGGAGATCTTCTGCCCCAGCAGCATCCCGCCGCCGCCCGGCTTTGCACCCTGACCAACCACCACTTCGATGGCATCGGCGCGGCGCAGGTCGTCGGGGTTCATGCCGTAACGGCTGGGCAGGTATTGGTAGACCAGCGTCTTGGAATGCCCGCGCTCTTCTTCCGTCATCCCCCCGTCACCCGTGGTGGTCGAGGTTCCGGCGGCCGATGCGCCACGGCCAAGCGCCTCTTTCGCGGGGCCGGACAGAGCGCCGAAGGACATGCCCGCGATGGTCACGGGAATATCCAGATGGATCGGCTTCTTCGCATAGCGCGTGCCAAGCCAGACGTCCGTCGCGCATTTCTCGCGGTAGCCTTCCAGCGGGTAACGGCTGATCGACGCGCCAAGGAACAGCAGGTCGTCGAAATGCGGCAGCTTGCGCTTCGACCCGCCGCCGCGGATGTCG
Source organism: Paracoccaceae bacterium (assembly GCA_027489375.1). GTDB lineage: Bacteria > Pseudomonadota > Alphaproteobacteria > Rhodobacterales > Rhodobacteraceae > Paragemmobacter. Next base: position 100,898 of record JAIXZW010000012.1, read on the forward strand.
TAGATGCCCGTGGCGGCAGCGCGCCGGATTTCGGCGTTGATGTCGTTGGAAAAGGTCCACGACTGTTTCGGCGGCGTATGGGGAAAATCGGTCATGTGAAGGTGGACCTCAGTAAGACGACGCGTTGTCGATATTGAAGGTGTAAAGCTTGCGGGCCGAACCGTAGCGCTTGAACTCTTCCGGCTTGGCCAGATGGTCCGCCTCGCCCCGCTTCAGCAGGTCGGCAAGGATGGCGATATGCTCGGGGCGCATCTCTTTCTCGATGCAGTCGGCCCCCAGCGATTTCACCGAACCGCGCACGAACAGCCGCGCTTCGTAAAGGGAATCACCCAGCGCCTCGCCCGCATCGCCCAGCACGACCATGTTGCCCGACTGCGCCATGAAGGCCGACATGTGCCCGATGTTGCCATGCACGACGATGTCGATGCCTTTCATCGAAATCCCGCAGCGGCTCGAGGCATTGCCCTTGATCACCAGAAGCCCGCCGCGCCCCGTGGCACCTGCATACTGGCTTGCGTCACCGTCGATGATGACCGTGCCGGACATCATGTTTTCCGCAACCCCCGGACCGGCCGAGCCTTTGACGCGGACGGTCGCCTGCTTGTTCATGCCGGCGCAGTAGTAGCCCGTGGACCCGCGCACCGTCACATCGACGGGGGCATCCAGACCCACGGCGATGGCATGCGCGCCCTTCGGGTTCACGATCTCCCACGCGGTTTCGTTGGTCTGGCCCTTCAGCGCGTGAAGCTTTTCGTTCAATTGGCGCAGGCCCTGCGCCTCGAGGTCGAATGTCTGCATGACTCAGCGTTCCCAGAAGTAAACAGTGGCGGGCTCCGGCTCCCAGACGCGGGCAGCATCGATGCCCGGCAGGTTGACCATCGCGCGGTATTCGGACCCGAAGGCGACATATTGGTCGGTTTCGGCCATCACGGCGGGCTTGCAGGCGATCGGGTCGCGCACCACGCCGAAGCCGTTCTTGGTGCCCACGACAAAGGTGAAGAACCCGTCGAGGTCGGTGAGCGTGGCTTCCATCGCCTCGCCCAGTTTCGCGCCCTCCTGCAGCTTGTGGCTGATGAAGGCGGCGGCGACCTCGGTGTCGTTCTCTGTCTCGAAGCTCATGCCCGCCTGACGCAGTACGCGCCGCACCGAATTGTGGTTCGACAGCGACCCGTTATGCACAAGGCACTGGTCCGATCCGGTCGAGAAGGGGTGCGCCCCCATCGTGGTGACAGCCGATTCCGTCGCCATGCGGGTGTGGCCGATGCCGTGCGTGCCGGACATGCGCGCCACTTCGAAGCGCGCGGCCACATCCTTGGGCAAGCCCACTTCCTTATAGATTTCAATGCCTTCTCCGGCGCTCATCACCTTGGCGGCGGGGCGCAGGGTTTTCAGCGCATGGCGCGCGGCCTCAAGCCGGTCCTCCGGCACCTCAAGCACCATATGGGTGTCCTTGACCGTGCCCGTCACCTTGCCGGCGACCGCCTTGCCAAGGTCGTCGGCCAGCGAGGCAAAGTCGGCGTCGGGGTTGGCCGATTGCACCGTCAGCTTCGCCTTGCCCTTTTCGGGGCGGCCATAGATCGCGATTCCCGCCGAATCGGGGCCGCGGTCGGTCATGGTGATCAGCATGTCAGTAAGCATCTCGCCGAGCTTCGGCTCGAGCTTTGGGTCCTTCAGGAACAGACCGACGATTCCGCACATGGCGTCGACTCCTTTGTTCGTCTCTCGTCGTCACGCTAGCAAACCTGTTTTACCGTTTCAACTGACAAGAAACATTTTTTACTAGGGGGTAAGGCGGCCCCGTTTTGTGGCGAAGTTTTCAAACGGCAAGATTTTTAGGCAAAGGTTTTGACAGACGGTTGGGCCTGTGTTTCCCTCGGGCAAAATAAGTTCACGCATAGCGAACTCCGGCGCGCATCGGCCCGACGCGCAGGGGATAAAAAGGGCCAAGGGAGGAAACTGTGAACGACCTGAATGCAAGGATCACATCCATGCACCGGCGCGATGTCACCGTCGCCTGGGGCTTCATCATCGGTTTGTGGGTTGCCATGTTCTTCGTCGCCATCGCCACATGGGACCTCGCGCCCAACGGCACGGCGCGTATCCTGCTCCTGATCGGAGGAGTGATCGTCCTGACATTCAACACCGCCGCGATCATGGCGATGTTGGCGCATTACCGCGAAGACCGCGACTTCATGTACGGGCTGGACATCAAGTTCCTTGATGAAGCCCGCGCGGCGAAAAGGGGCTGAGACATGGCACGCTATACCCCACCCCCGCAAAGCAAGATCGGCCAGATGATCGACGTGATCGTGCTGCTGATCCTGTCCATCGGCGCGCTTTACATCCCGCTCTGGCTCGGCCTTGCCGGATCGGCAAAGACGCCGCTCACCGCCGACAATCCGACCTGGGAAAGCCTCGGCCAGAACCCGACGATGGTGGAGCGCTGGAACCAGCTCGGCTTTGCCGATCCGGCCTCGGCGCATGACATGATCACCGCCCGCTTCGACTATTCCTTCACCTGGGGCGCGATGGCGCTGATGGTCGTGGTCATCGCGGGCTACTTCGCCCTCATGCTGCGGCTTTCCGAAAAGGAATACCGCGAAGTGATCGACGAAAAGTTCGAGCGGCGCTGAAAGCGAAGGATCAGGGACATGTGGACATTCCTCGAATACGCAGCCTGGGCCGCTTCGGCCGCCTTCGCGCTGCATATGATCTATGACTGGTACAAGACCGACACGACCTATTCCGAAGACGTCCTCACCTCATCCCGCGAAGGCGAGATCGAGGCGATGACCGAACAGCACAAGATGTAAGGGGGCGAAAATGGCAGATTTCGACATCACTTCGCCCACAATGGACGGCATTGCCTCTCATGGCACCAAGGTGGGCCTTGCCCGCGTTCTCGGCCCCGCGCACGTCTGGGCGCTTGGCGTGGGGATCGTGCTCGTGGGCGAATACATGGGCTGGAACTTCGCCGTGGGCAAAGGCGGGGCTTACGCCGCGCTGATCGCCTGCTGGTTCGCGGGCATCCTCTATTCCTGCGTCGCCATGATCGACTCCGAGGTCACATCGACCGTCGCAGCGGCAGGCGGGCAATACACCCAGGCCAAACACATCGTCGGCCCGCTCATGGCCTTCAACGTCGGCCTCTACCTCGTCTTCGCCTACACGATGCTCGAGGCGGGCAACGCCATCACCCTCGGCTACCTCATCTCCGAGGCGGCACGGATGACGGCGGGGGTGACAGACCTCGACCAGCGGCCCTTCATCATCCTGTCGATCATGTTCCTTGCATGGTTGAACTTCCGCGGGGTGCTGGCGACGCTGACCTTCAACCTCGTCATCACGGCCTTCGCCTTCTGCGCCATCCTCGTGCTCTTCTTCGCCTCGGCCCCGTGGAGCGCGGACAGCCCGCTCGCCCATGCCGAGCTGATGTCGGGGCAGGCGGCGCTTCCCTATGGCTGGATCGGCGTTCTGGCGGCGATGCACTTCGGGCTGTGGTTCTACCTCGGCATCGAGGGCACCACCCAAGCGGCGGAAGAGGTGCGCTCGCCCGCGCGTTCGCTCCCCTTCGGCACGCTGGCGGGCATCATGACGCTGCTCATCGCGGCGACGCTGACGTGGTATATCTGCGTGGGCTTCCTGCCTTGGGAATATCTCGGTGACGGCGTGAACGGGGCGGTGGCACCGCTCTTCAGCGCGGCGCAGATGACGGGGTCCAATTTCCTCATCATCGTGCTGGGGGTCGGGACGCTCTTTGCCACGCTGGCCTCGGCCAACGGCTGCATCAACGATGCGTCGCGGGCGTGGTTCTCGATGGGGCGCGACCATTACCTGCCGCAATGGTTCGGGGCCGTGCATCCGAAATACCGCACGCCCTACCGGTCGATCATCTTCCTCGTGCCGATCGCGCTGATCTTCGCGCTTGGCGCACCGCTGGATCAGGTGATCACCTTCTCGATCCTGTCGGGGTTGCTCGGCTATACCTTCATGCCGATCAACATCATCCTGTTCCGCCGCAAATGGCCGCTCGACACGATCAAGCGCGGCTATGTCCACCCGTTCCACCCGATCCCGGCCATCGTGCTGCTGGCGCTCTGCTCGCTCACCTATTTTGCCGTGTTCCTTGGCTACGGGACGCAGCTCATCGCGATGGTCAGCTTCTACATCGTGGTGTCGCTGTGGTTCCACTTCTGGCGCTACCGCTTCGTGAAGCGGGCGGACCAGTTCACCATGCCTTGGCCGAAACCCAAGGGCTACTGAACCCCTCCGGCCCGCCCGCAACGGCGGGCCGGATCATTTGCAGGTCCTTTTGCAGGTCATCGCATGTTCCTTGCCGAAAGCCTCCTCCTTTCCGCCCTTGCCGCGCTGCTCGTCGCGGTCGTCGTGCTGTCAAAGCGGCGCGAGGGCAGGGTGATGGTCCGCCGTGCTGCCCTGCTCGACCCTTGCCGCCCGCTCTTTGCCGATACAGTGCTGCGCCCCGATCCGATGGGCTTTCCGCGCATGGCAGGCACAGCCCACGGTCTGCGCTGGGATGTGCAGGTGGTGCCTGACGCGCTGGCGGTGCGCAAACTGCCCGCGCTCTGGCTGCTGGTCAGCCTGCCGGACCCGATGCCGGTCCCCGCCACGCTGCACCTGATGCTGCGCCCCACGGGGGCCGAGGGTTTCACCCGCTTCCGCAGCCTGCCGCTGCAACTCGACCTGCCCGAGGGTTTCCCGACCGATGCCGCCCTGCGCTGCGACCATCCCGCCGCTCTGGCATATGCCGACCTGATGCGCCCGCTCTTGCCGCTGTGGGGCGACAGGCTCAAGGAAATCATCCTCTCCCCCAAAGGCCTGCGCGTCACGCTTTTGATGGAGGAAGCGGACCGCAAGAATTACCTGATCCTGCGCCAGACCGATCTTGGCCAATCCCCCGCCGATCCCGCCGCCCTGTCCCGCGCGCTTCTGGCGCTGTCGGACCTGCGCGCACGCCTTGCAGACCCGAAGGAAAGAACCGCCGCATGAAAGCCCCGATGCACCCCTATGCCGTGGCCGCCCTTGCCATCCTGCTTCCCGGCATGGGACAGGTCGCCAACGGCCAACCGAAACGCGGGCTGGTGTTCGTGTTCTTCATCCTGCTTCTGGGCGCGCTGACGGCAAAGACCGCATCGCCCGACGTGTCGATCATCGGCCGCTACGCGGGCGGCATCTTCATCTACGCGCTCTCGCTCTACGATGCCTACCGCCTCGCACGGCTGCGATTCGAGATCTGGCGCCGCGCCGCTCAGGCCTGAGGGTAGGAGATGATCGACAGATACCGCGCGGGTAGCTTGATCAGCACCTCCGGCCCGTGCTGCGCATCGGCGTCGAACAGCAGGCTGTCCCCCGGTTCGAGGTGAAAGAGCTTGTCACCATGCCGGTACTGAACCTCGCCCTCCAGCATGAACAGAAGCTCGATCCCATCATGCTGGAAGGTGGGGAAAACGTCCGAATCCTTGGTCAGGGTGATGACATAGGGTTCCACCACCACCCCCGAATTGTTCGACCCGATATGGCCGAGCAGGTGATACTGGTGCCCCGCCCGCGTCCCGCGCCGTTCGATTTCAACATGTTGCCCCGCCTTCACATGCTGCACCTCGCGCCGCTCCTCGAAGCCGCGGAAGAAGCTGGTGATGGGGGTCGAGAAAGCGTGCGACAGGATTTGCAGCGTGGTGAGCGAGGGCGAGGTGATCCCGTTCTCGATCTTCGACAGCATCCCGATCGACAGCCCCGTGGCCGAAGCAAGGTCCGCAACCGTCATCCCCTGCTGGCGGCGAAAGGCGCGGACCGACCGGCCGATGGCCAGTTCCAGATTGCGTTCCGACAATTCCCGCACACGGTGCGGGTCTTGGTCGAAAGCCGGTTTCGAACGGGGCAGGGAGGTGTCGTCGAAATCTTCCATGGCGCATTTCTTCGTTGCTTTCACCAATAGGATTACCAATTATTTTACCACGAGGAAAGAAGGGATAGGCAAATGGCCGAGTCGCAGTCTCCCGAGATGGTTTTGGGGTTCCTGCTCTTTCCGGGCTTCCCGATGGCCTGCCTCACCTCGGCCATCGAACCCCTGCGCGCCGCGAACGAGATCACGGGCCGCCGCGTCTTCGCGTGGAAACTGATCGGCGAGGAGAAAGCCCCGATCCAGTCCAGCGCCGAAGTGCGCTTCGACCCCGACATGGCGCTGGCCGATGCTTCCGGCCTCGACTGCCTGTTCCTTCTGTCCATGCCGCAATCGCAATTCGCCAAACCCCGCGCCTCGATGGCGCAGATCCGCTGGATGGACCGCTGCGGCGTGACGCTCGGCGGCTTCTCCGGCGGGGTGTTTCCGCTGGTCAGGGCAGGGGTGATGACGGGACGCTCCTGTTCGGTCCACTGGTGCTACGAGGCCGCCTTCCGCTCCGAATTCCCGAACGTCGAGGCGAGCCAGGCCGTGATCCTGCGCGAACGCCGCCGCGCCACGGCTTCGGGGGCGGGGGCGGTCTTCGACATGATGCTGCACCTGATCGAGGAAAAACTAGGCCGCGAAACCATGACCGAGGTCGCCTGCTGGTTCCAGCACCCCTTCGTGCGCTCGGACGACACGAACCAGAAAGTGCCGGCGCAAAAGGTCGGCGGCACCAACGACATGCTCCCCGAACCCGTGCGGCAAGCGGTGCAGGTCTTTGCCGACCACATCGAAGACCCCGTCCGCATCGCCGATGTGGCCGATGCCGTGGGCATGTCGGAACGGCATCTGGAACGGGTGTTCAAACTGGCGACAGGCCAAAGCCCGCTGCAATACTACCGCCTGATGCGGCTGAAAAAGGCGCGTCAAAAGGTGCTCTATTCGACCCAGAGCATCACCCAGATCGCCCTGTCGGTCGGCTATGCCTCATCCACCCCCATGACGCGGCACTATGCCGAAGCCTTCGGCGTCTACCCCGCGGACGAGCGGCGCAAACTGGTGGGGATGCGCGGCTTGGGCGGGGCGCTGCCGCCCTCGGAATAAGAATTTTCGGCGAAAATTCTTGGGGGGGCCGTCAGCCCCCCTCGCGGCCTTGCCGCTCACCCCCCGAGAGTATTTGGGCAAAGGTGAAGATCAAAAGGCCGAATGGGCCGCCGTTTCCAGCGCATGGAACAGGCTTTGCGCCGAAGAGCGCGGGCCGAGGACCGAAATGTGGGTCGCAGACCGTATCACCACATAACAGCCAAGATGCTCCAGCATCGTCCGGCTGGCCGATCCCGCGCCGTGGCGGGCGATGTCATAGTTGCACAGCCGCTCGAAAAGCGCGGGCAGCCGCTCTCCCGTCACATCGAAGCGCGCCCATGCGTCGGTCTGTTCGGTGACGCTCGCCGTCTCGCCGAACACGGGTTTCAGATGGGCCACGATATCCTCGTGGCTGGCGAAGGGCGCTTCGACCATCCAGCTGTCTGGGCCAAGCCAGAAGGCGCCATAGGTCGCCCCCTGTTCCACCTTGCCCGCTGCGGGCAGCGGGATGCCCGCACCCTTGGCCACAGCCGCGATGTCCTGACCCATGCGCCGGGTAAGCGAGGCGAAGGCGCTGTCCACCACCTCGGCAATCGTGACGGGTCCGATGGTGACGCGGACGGGCGCGTCATTGCCCAAGGGCGTGATCGGTTTGAGCGAAAGGTCAGCCACGCAGACGCACTCCTTCGGGATCGACGAAATGGGCCGAGACGATTTCGACCTCGACCTCCGTCTTGGCAAGCAGGTTCACCGCACGCAGGCGCTGGCCTTTGCGCGCCTCGCCGTTCTTGAGATAGCCGAGCGCGATGCTCGACCCGACATGGGGCGAATAGACGACCGATGTCAGCCAGCCAAGGTCATTCGCCGCCACCGCCGCCGCCCCCGTTTCAAGGAAGTGCGACCCGGCGGTCAACGGCTTTGCCGGATCGACCGGCTTCACGCCCACGATGCGGTAGCCACCTTCGGCCACCAGCCCCTCGCGCTGCGACAGCACCATGCCGATGGCGTCCTTCTTCTTCGACACCATCTTGCCAAGGCCCATGTTCAGCGCCGTCGAGGTGCCGTTCAGCTCGTTCCCCGCCACGTGGCCCTTTTCGACCCGCATGACGCCAAGCGATTCCGTGCCATAGGCCACCGAGTCGAATTCCGCCCCCGCTTCCATCAGCGCGCGGATCATCGCATCGCCATAGCGCGTCGGAACCGCGATTTCATAGGCCAGCTCGCCCGAGAATGAGATGCGGAACAGCCGCCCGCGGATGCCCTTCACCGTGATCGCGCCGCAGGCCATATAGGGGAAGGCCGCGTCGGAAATGTCCTGATCCACCAGCTTTTGCAGCAGCTTGCGGGCATTCGGACCTGCCACGGAATACTGCGCCCAAGCCTCGGTCGTCGAGATGAGCTGCACATCCATGTCGGGACACAGGCATTGCCGCACGAATTCCAGATGCCGGAACACCGGCACGGCATTGGCGGTGGTCGTGGTCATGACCCATTCGTTTTCACCCATCCGCGCGGTGGTGCCGTCATCCATGACGATCCCGTCCTCGCGCAGCATAAGCCCGTAGCGCACCTTGCCCACGGGCAGGGTCGAGAAGGTGTTGGCATAGACCTTGTCGAGGAAAGCCCCCGCATCCGTCCCCTGTATGTCGATCTTGCCGAGCGTGGTCACGTCACAAATCCCGACCGAGGCGCGGGTGGCAAGCACCTCGCGGTCGACCGATTGCCGCCACGTCGTCTCGCCCGTTTTCGGGAACCACTGGGCGCGCAGCCACATGCCCACCTCGACGAAGACGGCACCCTGTTCGGTCGCCCATTTGTGGCTCGGCGTCAGGCGGGTCGGCTTGAATTCATGCCCCCGCGACCGCCCGCCAAGCGCGCCCATCGCCACGGGCGTATAGGGCGGGCGATAGATCGTGGTGCCGGTTTCGGGGATCGAGCGTCCGGTCAATTCGGCCATGACCGCAAGGCCAAGGATATTGCCGGTCTTGCCCTGATCGGTCGCCATGCCAAGCGTGGTGTAGCGCTTCAGATGCTCGACCGAGACGAAGTTTTCCTGATGCGCCAGCTTCACATCCTTGACCGTCACATCGTTCTGCTGGTCCACCCAGGCGCGGCCCTTGCCTGCCACATACCATTTCGGCGTGATGGCAACGGGCGCATCCTCGGCACGCGGCAGGTCGGGCAGGGCGGCTTTCAGGCCCAGATCTTCCAACGCCGCAACTGCGGCCTCGGCCCCCGAACGTAGTGCTGCATGGGTCGAGAACAGCCCCGCCGCAGCCCCCGCCGCCGACAGGCCCGCAGGCCCGTCCTTGGGCGGCACGAAAGCGGCGATGCTCTCCTCCCACACCGGACGCCCGCGATGGTGGCTTGCGATGTTGAGGTTCGGGTTCCACCCGCCCGACACGCCAAGCGCCGTGACGGGCAGCGTTTCGGTCTTGCCATTGGCATGGCGGATGGTGATCGCCGAAAGGCCCAAGCGGCCCGAACTGCCGATCACCTCGGCCCCCTGCAGATGCCGGATGCCGGGCAACAGCGGCCCGCCCGTCCGCGTGTCGATCACGGCGGCCACATCTACGCCCTTGGCCGCAAGGTCGGTCGCGGTGCGCAGCCCGTCATCGTTGTTGGTAAAGACCGCGACACGCTCGCCCACCGCCACGCCCCAGCGGTTGGCATAGGCGCGCAGCGCGCCCGCCAGCATGATGCCCGGACGGTCGTTGTTTTCAAAGGCGATCGGGCGCTCGGTCGCCCCGCCTGCAAGGATCGCGCGGCCCGAATAGATGCGCCACAGGATCTGGCGCGGCTTGCCGGGCGCAGGGACGGGCAGGTGGTCGCTCACCCGTTCCACGGCGGCATAGATGCCGTGGTCCATCGCCCCGATGGTCGTGGTGCGCGGCATCAGCCGCACGTTGGGCAGGGCGGAAAGCTCGGCCACGACCGCAGCGGCCCAATCGGCCCCGCTCTGGTCGCCCACCGCATGGGTTTCGGCATTCAGCCGCCCGCCCAGACGGAAATCCTCGTCCGTCACGATGACCCTTGCGCCTGCACGACCCGCGGTCAGCGCGGCCGCAAGCCCCGCCGGACCCGCCCCGATGACCAGAAGGTCGCAATGCAGGAAGCCCTTGTCATACTGGTCGGGATCATCCTGCTTCGACAGCGCGCCAAGCCCTGCGGCGCGGCGGATGATCGGCTCGTAGACGCTTTCCCAGAATTTCGCGGGCCACATGAAGGTCTTGTAATAGAACCCCGCCGCAAAGAAGGGCGACAACAGGTCGTTGACCCCCATCACGTCGAAGGAGAGCGAGGGGAAGCGGTTCTGGCTCGTCGCCTCAAGCCCGTCGAACAGCTCGGCCACCGTGGCGCGTGTGTTGGGTTCCTGCCGTGCGCCGCTGCGCAACTGCACGATGGCGTTCGGTTCTTCCGACCCCGCCGAAAGCGGCCCCCTCGGGCGGTGGTATTTGAAGCTGCGCCCCATCAGCCGCACGCCATTGGCCAGCAAGGCCGAGGCGAGCGTATCGCCTGCAAAACCCTGATAGCTCTTGCCGTCGAAACGGAAGCTCAGGCTGCGGCTACGGTCGATCTGGCCGCCCTCGATCCGGTTCTTCTGGCTCATTTGCTGCGCCCCCTCATGCGTGCCACATCGCGGGCGAGTTCGACGCGCGTGATCTCGTGCGTCACGGTATTGCGCGTCACCACCAGCCAAGAGCGGTCGCCCTGTTCGTGATACCACAACTCGCGATGTTCCCCCGCAGGGTTGCTGCGCTGGTAAAGATAGTCGTGCATCGCATCCATCGCGGCATCGGGCGTCGGATAGGACAGCCCGTCCGGACGGTCGATCAAGGCGGCATCGCCGAGATAGGTGAACTCCTGCGCATCGCGCGGGCCGAGGAGCGGGTGGTTGATGATCATCTCTCGTCCCTCAATGCAGGTTCGGCTGGGCGCCCTGGCCCTTTTCGTCGATCATCAGCCCCTTGCGGAACCGGTCGAAGCGATAGGCCGTCGCGGTCGGATGCGGGTTTCCGGTAGCCAGAAGGTGCGCGAAGCACCAGCCGGAGGCAGGCGTCGCCTTGAAGCCGCCATAGCACCAGCCGCCGTTGAAATAGAGCCCGTCGATGTCGGTCTTGTCGATGATGGGGCTGCCATCCATCGACATGTCCATGATCCCGCCCCATGACCGCAACAGCCGCGCCCGACCGATCATCGGCATCAGGCTCATGCCACCCTCTGCCACATCCTCGACCACCGGCATGTTGCCGCGTTGGGCATAGGAGTTGTAGCCGTCGATATCCCCGCCAAAGACCAGACCGCCCTTGTCGGACTGGCTGACGTAGAAATGCCCCGCGCCATAGGTCATCACCCCGTCGATCACGGGCTTCAACCCCTCGGACACGAAAGCCTGCAACACATGGCTTTCCATCGGCAAACGCATATCCGCCGCCGCCATCACCTTCGACGACGACCCCGCCACCGCCACGCCGATCTTCTTCGCACCGATGAACCCGCGCGAGGTTTCTATCCCCGTGACGCGCCCGCCCTCGCGGCGGAAGCCCGTCACCTCGCAGTTCTGGATGATATCGACGCCACGGTCCGAAGCGCCGCGCGCATAGCCCCATGCCACCGCGTCATGCCGCACCGTGCCGCCGCGCCGCTGCATCAGGGCACCCTTGATCGGGAAACGCGCATTGTCGAAGTTCAGGAAGGGATACATCGCCCGCACCTGATCGCGGTTCAGCAATTCCGCATCCGCCCCGTGCAGGATCATCGCATTTCCGCGCCGCGTATAGGCGTCGCGCTGCGCGTCGGTGTGGAACAGGTTGATGATCCCGCGCTGGCTGACCATGGCGTTATAGTTGAAGTCCTGCTCCAACCCCTCCCACAGCTTCAGCGAGAATTCGTAGAACGGTTCGTTCCCGTCGAGCAGATAGTTCGACCGGATGATCGTGGTGTTCCGCCCCACGTTCCCGCCGCCGATCCAGCCCTTTTCGACCACGGCGATGCGGGCCTGCTTGAATTCCTTGGCCAGATAATAGGCCGTGGCAAGCCCGTGCCCGCCGCCGCCCACGATGATGTAATCATAGCTCGCCTGCGGCGTGGCATCCCGCCATGCCGGACCCCAGCCCTTGTGGCCGGTCAATGCCTCGCGGATCACGCGGAAGCCGGAATATCGCATCTGGAACCTGCTTGCCCAAGCGCCGCCATGGCGCGTCATTGCCTGACAATATGGCCCATTGCGGTTTCCGCCATGCCTTCCGTTTCCGACAGGGACCCTTCCGTTTCAGCCATGCCCGCCATGACCCGACAGGCCAAGCGCCACGATGCCCGAAAACACCAGAAGACAGCCGAACCATTGCACCGGACCAAGCCGTTCCCCCAGAAAACGCCACGCCAGAAGGATCGTCACCATTCCGAAGACCGACGCCGCGACCGAGGCATATTCCGCGTTCGGCATCCCCCCCGCCAGCGTCACCGATGTCAGCGCGCCGACATCGAGCAACCCCAGCAGCAGCATCGGCTTCCATGCCCGCAGCGTCGGTGCAAGGGCAGGGCGCAGGGCAAGGATCAGGACAAGCGTAAAGGCCGAAGCCGCGACACGGGCTACCAGCGCAACGGGCAGATGCGCCCCGCTTTCCGAAGCCCATTGCGACAGCGCGAAGGTGAAGGCGAAGCCGAAACAGGCGAGCACCGACCACAGCACCGCCCGCATCGGGCCTCGCCCCGACGCGCCCTCCGCCCCGCTTTCCCCCCCGCCCGCATCATGCCCCGCGCTGCGGGCCACCAATGCGATGCCTGCCAGAACGACCACCGCCCCGATCCATGCGACGGCTTCGGTCGCTCCGCCGCGCAGGGCTGCAATTGCCACCGAAATCATCGGAAACGCTCCGCAGATCGGCGCGACGAGGTAGACCGGCCCGATGGTAAAGGCCCGATACAGCCCGTAACCCGCCCCCGTATAGGTAACACCCCCGAGCAGGGCGAGCAGCACATCCCCCCGCGCCAGCGCCCCCAAGTCCCCCCCGATCGCCAAGGGGACCAGCATCACCGTTCCCGTCAGGAACACCCCCGCCAGCAGCACGAGCGGATCGACCCGTGGGCCGACGATCCTGACGGTAAAGTCGTGCAATCCCCAAAGCAGGGCCGCGCCAAGGCCCAAGAGCAGTGCATCCATCTTGCCGATCCCCTCCGATATGCGCTGACCGTATCGCCTTTGCCGATTGCCGCAAGGGGCCGGGGCCGGCGACTGCCTCGGCGCCGGATAAACTTGATTAGTAAAGGTGAACGTGAAACACTCTTCCAGCCGGAGATCCGGTGTCCGCTCCGGCATTGGGCTGGGTGGCCGCCCCAAGGCAGAGCGCGTCTGTCGACGCCGAAAAGGACGCCCCCGCAATGCCGGTTCCGCAAAAGCTCTTGCATGTGGAAGATGACGACGACATCCGCATGATCGCCCGCATGGTTCTGGTTGATCTGGGCGGACACGACCTTCTGCAATGCGCCTCGGGCGCGGAAGCGGTGGAAAAGGCGGCGGCCTTCGGGCCGGAGATGCTGATCCTCGATTACATGATGCCCGGCATGAACGGGCTTGCCACGTTGCAGGCGCTGCGTGGCCTGCCCGGTCTGGCCGATGCGCCCGCGGTGTTCATGACGGCAAAGCAGCTCGACATCCCGCAGCCCGACCTGGCGGCGCTTGGCGTGGTGGGGGTCATCTCGAAACCCTTCGATCCCGTCACCCTGCCGCAGCAGGTCGCACGCTACTGGGGGGCGGCAAAGGGGCAGGCGGGTTAGGCCGCTATCCCATCGCCTCGCGCATCGCGGCATGCAGCGCGGACAGGCAAGCGTGCAGATCGTCCGGCATGCGGACCATTTCCGCCTCGTCCTCCATCCCCGCAGGGCGGATCGTGGCGGCGGCAAGCCACGGCTCCAGCCGATCCTCGGCATCTGCGGCGAGCGCGCCAAGCTGGCCCAACCCGAGCATCGGCGCCACGCCCCTGATCTTGTGGATATCGTCGCGAAGCTGGTCGGGCTGGGGCGGCCGGGCCAAGGCCAGCACCTCCCTGATCCGCGCCTCGCGGGCACGGAGTGCATCGATAAACCTCGCACGGATGGGGGCGAGGGACTCTGCGGGAAGACTGGTCAACTGCATCTCTGAATTCTCGTGTCTTGAAAAAGGTAAGGTCAGCTAGGGGGAAACTGGATGGTGAATGTCGTGCCTTCCCCCGGACGGCTGGCGTAATCTATGCTGCCGCCGTGCGCCTGCATGATCTCTTGTGCGATGGCAAGGCCAAGCCCGGTGCCGCCGTGGGCGCGGCGGTCGGAACTGTCCACCTGCGTGAATTTGCCGAAGACCTTTTCCCGCGAGCCTTCCGGAATTCCGGTGCCATAGTCACGCACATGCACCGCAACTCCCCCCAAGCCCGTGTCCACCGACACATCCACCCGTCCGCCGCGATGCGAGAATTTCACCGCGTTGGACAAAAGGTTGTCCATCACCTGCTGGATGCGCGCGTGATCGGCGCTTACCAGCGCCTCGGCCTTGGGCGGGGTGAAATGCAGCGTCACGCCATAGGTTTCGGCAAAGCCCGCGATCCCTTCGAGCGAATCCCCGATCAGACCCGCCAGATCGACCTGTTCGAAGGCATAGGACATCTGCCCCGCCTCAAGCTTCTGCAGGTCGAGCAAATCGTTGATCAGCGCCGAAAGCCGCATCGAATTCTTGTGCGCCACTTCAAGGATCGTGCGCGCCTTTTCGGGGTCGTTCGCATAGGCTCCCGTCCGCAGCAGCCCCAAAGCCCCGTTGATCGAGGTGAGCGGCGTGCGCAACTCGTGGCTGACGACCGACACGAACTGCGACTTCACCTCGTATGCGGCCTGAACGCGGTCCCTCTCGCGGCGCAGCTCGTCAAGCTGGTCAAGCCCGCTGCGGTAAAGGCCAAGATAGATGATCGCGCATTCCACCACGAAGTAGAGCACGAAAAGACAGGTGAAAAGCTGTAGCCAAAGCACCGACGAAAGCGGCGGCCAGACCACCCACAGGTCCTTGATCGGGATGTAGAGAAAGATCACCACATACATCGCCAGCCGCAAGAACAGGATTTGCGGAATCTGGTGGTTGTTGATCGCCGCGAACAGCCCCGCCGAAAACAGGAAGAACAACGGCATGAAATGGTTGCCCACCCCCTCCATCCGCGCGACGAGCGAGATGAAGACGCAGATCGTCACCGAAGACAGGATCGAACTGACGAGCAGCATGTTGCGGTAATACCGCGCCTCGCGCAGGCTGCCGCCCTTCCACGCACGGATGCGCAGCGCCAGCGTGTTCTCGAAGGTTTCGGCGAACTGGATGAAAAGATAGCACATCACCGAAATCTGCCAGCTGTAATAGCAACTGGTCAGAAAGGCCGCGCCCGCATAGATGCCCTGCCGCTTCCAGAACAGCGCAAGGCCGCCGCCGGAATAGTCGCGTATCTGTTTTTCCAGCCGCAGCGCCCCGCCCTCGAAGCGCAGGGTCTGACGCCCGACGCGGCGCAGCCACAGGCCCAGCGCCATGCGCGCGGCGCGTGCCGACCCGATGTCGCTGCCTGATGCCATCGTCATGCCGCCTTGCCCCCGGTCCCGTCCGCCCTAGTGCAACAGCACGGCCGCCGCCGGCCGCAACGCCGGCAACGTATCCGCCGCTCCGTTTGCCGCCGCTCCGTTTGCGGCCGCGCGCGGAACCTTCGGCGCGCGGGCGGGCCGTGCGATGCGGCGGAAATCCTGCATCGTGAAGATCGTGTCGATGCAGCTCGTGCGATGCGGCGTGTAATCCCCCTGCCGGAAGGCACCCTCGGCCTCGGCCACGTCGCCCAGTGACATTTCGGCCATGAAGCGGCGGATCAGTTCGGGATCGGTGATGGTGAAGCTGGCCCGTTCGGTGTGGCGGCGCAGTCCCTTGTCGTCGAACACCGGCTCGACCGACAGATCGACCAGCAACCGCGGCTCCGGCCCGCCCAGAAGCAGCATCTCGGCGACTTCGCCACGGGCACGGAAGGTCAGGAAATAGCTCATCGGCGGTCCCTCTTTGCGTTCCGCGCCGCGCCGGTGCGGACCGGCGGACTGCGGATTGGTTCACCTTTCTTAATGGCGCGCCACTTGGGCTGTTCTGTGACCCGTCCGCGGTGTTTTGCTGCCAACTGCGGCGGGCTTGGGGCATCCTTTTGGCAGGGGCCGGGGCGAGCACGGCACAACGGGGCCGGGCTGCATGCCCTGCGGAATTCCCCGCCCGACCTGCCAATCGCTTCCCCTGTTGCGCCAATCGGCGGTGCGTCCGGCCCTGCTGTCCCACAAGATATTGTAGGTTAAGGGAAATCCCGTGCGGTTTTGCCACAGTATGGCCGCAATTGCGCGCTGCGCCCCCGAATTCCGGTGGATTTTTGGACGGTTTGGTTCATCTTCGGCCTTGTTAACAAATATTAATAATGAACACCGAGGCAGGACAGAGAATGCGGAATGAACCGTCGGGGGGGACGGAATGTGGCGGCTGCTCCGAAAGCCGGGGCCAAGCCGTCAAAGCGCGCTGCCTGTGCACAGACCAAGGGCTGTCGTCCGCTTCAGGGCCAGCCGCCCATCCGCACACGCGAGCAGGAACATGCTGACCACCACGCTGTCTTTCCAGAACATCCACCACCACGGCGACCTTTTCGTAAATCTGCTCAAGGCCCGCCGCGAATGCTTCATCCTGCGTCACAACTGGAACCTGCCGCAGGCCGAGGGGATGGAGTTCGACCAATACGACACCCCCGCCAGCCGCTGGATCGCCGTGCACGAAGGCGGCGAGGTTCTGGCCGGCGTCCGGCTGACCCCGACGACGGCGCGGGTGGGCATGTATACCTACATGATCCGCGACGCCCAGCGCGGGATGCTGGATTCGATCCCGTCGAACCTTCTCGACTTCGAAGCCCCGGTCGATCCGGACATCTGGGAGGGGAGCCGCGTCTTCGTCTCGCAACGGGTGCCCGCACATCTGCGCACCAAGGTCCAGACCGACCTGATGTACGAGATGATCCGCGCCGCACGCGACCTCGGTGCCAAGACGCTGCTCGGGCTGGTGCCGTCGATCTGGCCGCGCTGGATTTCGCGGCTGCATCTGGTGGCGAACCCGGCCGGTCCCGTCATGGTCATCGACGGCATGTCGGTGCAGGTCGCCATGATGGACCTGACGCGGGGCCTGCACTGACGGGCTAGTGGCGCAGATAGGCGACTTCCTCGGTCAGCACGTCGCGCAGCATCGCCTCATAGGGGTTGCGGTCCGGCTCGACCGAGGAGCGGTGGAACAGCCGCCGCACGGTCGAGGGCGTGTTCAGCGCCTTTTCCGCCCGCTTCAACCCCGCCGCATCGCCCGCCGAGACGACGGCGCGGTGCACCGCCTGAATGGCACCGAAGCGGGTAAAGGCACCAAGCGAATGCCGCTGCCCCGCCGCGACCCGCAGGATCATGCCCTGATCCGTCAGGTCGGGCAGGTTCCCGTTCACCAGCGCCTCCACCTCTTCGGGGGTCTGGTTCGCACGGCCCTGCGACAGCATCAGGAACGTGCCGTTGCCGCGATAGGACAGGATCGGCGCATCCTGCGCCGTGGCCGCCGAAAGCGCCTCGGCCACCAGCCCGAGCCGCGAGACGAAATCGGCAGGGCGGGACTTTTCGAACAGGCGGTTCACCTCTTGCAACTGGAATGCCGTCACCGACGAGGTGAACATCTTCCCGCGCCCCAGCGAAAGCACGAAGTTTTCAAAGGCGATATAGCCGATCATCCGCTCCAGCCCCGAAATCTCGACCGGATCGGGAAGTTTCAGGCGTGGCGCGGTCTTGATCGTGCGTTGCAGCCCCGCGATCGTCGCCTTGCTTTCGGCCACAAGGCACTGTTCCTCGACCAGCCGCTTCGCGACCGACAACCGCGTGCCGAGTTCGAGGAAGTCGAAAGGCTTCGTTATGTAATCCGTGGCCCCCGCCTGAAAGGCCCGCTCGATATAGTCGCGCTGCGACATGGCGGTCAGCATCAGGATCGGTGCCCGGGCATAGGCAGGCATCGACCGGATCGTCTGGCAAAGCGTGATCCCGTCGATCCCCGGCATCTGGATGTCGAGCAGCACGCAATCGAAGGGTTCGGTCGCATTGGCGATGATATCCAGCGCCTTCCGTCCCGAAGCGGCCTTGGTCATGCCGCCATGCCCGCCGACCCGCAGCGATTCCGCCAGCAGGTCGAGAATGGTCTCGTCGTCGTCAACAGCCAGAATGCGCATTCTGCCGCCCCTTGTTGCGATGCTTCCCCGTTCAGTCGCACTCGGTACGGTCACTGGCAGAGGGCGTCCTGTGGCAAGCGGAACGCGCCTCTGTCTTTCGTCAGTCATGTCGGGAATTTGCGGGCAATTTTGGTCCGGTATGGGGCTAATTTCGGGCCGATTGTCCGCGCCATGTCGTGCAATGGGGCAGGGCGGGCCGCCATTGTTTCCGCTCCCCCGCGCCGTTGCACCGCCCAAGCTGTGCGGGAGGCGCCGACTCGCCGCCGCCGCGAACGGCTCCTTTGCGAAAGACCGACAAGCCCCGCTCGCGTGGCGGGCCTTTTGCATTACGGCTTGATCCCGTCCCGCCATCGGTGTTTCTGGCCGCCGACACAACGGAGCCGATCATGGACGCCTCTTCCGCCTTTCAGGACAGTCTGCCCACCACCTCGGACGCGCTGATCGCGCGGATGGATGCCCTGGGCATCGCCTATACCCGCTACGATCATGTGCCGCTGCGGACGGTGGCGGATTCGAAACTGGTGCAGGGAGAGATGGAGGCGGGTGTCCACGTCAAAAACCTCTACCTCCGCGACCGCAAGAAACGGAACCTTCTGGTCACGCTGGAACAGGACCGCGAGGTCGACCTCAAGTCCTTGGGCGAGCGTCTGGGGGCGGCAGGGCTGTCCTTCGGGTCCGAAGAGCGGCTGATGGAAAACCTCGGCATCCGGCCCGGCGCGGTGTCGCCGCTGGCGATGGTAAACGGGGTGAAACAAAATGTGCGATTGGTGATCGACGCTGCAGTAAAGCGTGCATCGCTTGTGCATGTCCACCCGCTGGTGAATGACCGCACCCTCGCCATGACGCCCGCAGACCTGATCCGCTGGTTCGACGCGATCGGCTGCGCACCCGAATGGATCGAACTGTAACCCGCCGGCACTTGAACAAAGCACGGCAAACAGTTGCGATATAAGGGTAAAAGTGGCAGCCCGTAGGGGAGTCGAACCCCTCTTACCTGGTTGAAAACCAGGTGTCCTAACCGATAGACGAACGGGCCACGCTGTCGGTGACGGGCAGATAGCCCGCCCGCTTCGGGGGCGCAAGAGGGGAAATCGAGAAAATTCCCTTAACGCTCCGCCCGCAGCAATTCTGCGACCAGAGGGTTCGGAAAACGGCGTGTCAGGGTGACGGCGTGAAAGCTTTCCACCACCCCCTCCAGCCGCGCATGTTCGACCAGCGTGCCCGCCGCCAACTCGTCCGTCACGGCGATGGGCGGCAACAGCGCAAGCCCTACACCTTCGCGTGCCAGAAGGCGCATCATGGCGATGTCGTCCACCTCTGCCGCGATCTGGGGAACGGCGGGATAGGTAGAGGCGAGGCCGTCGAAAGCCGCGCGCAACCCGCTTTCCGCCGTGGGCAGGATCAACGGTTCCCGCGCCAGCAGCGCCGCAAGATCATCTCCCGCCCTCGCCCGCTCCGGCCTGCCGATCAGGCTGACGGGCTGCCCCGCGATCCGGCGTGACAGGAAGGGAGTCGCCGCGTCCCGCGGCACGGCTTCGTTGGTCAGAACCACATCCAGCGCAAGGCTTTCCAGCCCGCGCAGCAATTCCGCCATCCCCGCCGAGCGCAGAACGATTTCCACATCCGCGCGGCCCAGCAAGGGGCGCAGGAAGGCAAGCTGGAAGTTCCGCGACAGCGTGGCCAGCGCCCCCACGCGGATTGCCTGCCGCGCCCGTCCGGTCTGGCGCAGCGTTGCCAGCAGTTCGTCACCCGACCGGAAGATCGCCTCGGCATGGTCAAGCGCGATACGCCCCGCCTCGGTCAGTTCAAGCCGCCGCCCGACACGGTCGAACAGCGCATGGCCCAGCCGCTCTTCAAGAGCCTTGATCTGCACCGAAAGCGCCGATTGCGACAGGTTCAGATGCGCCGCCGCGCGGGTCAGGTTCCCCTCGAGAGCGACGGCACGGAAGTAGCGCAGGTGGTTGTAGTTCAATTCCATCCGTTCGTTTTAATAGAACGTTATAAGCGGAACAATGTATTTTTTAATCAACATCTTCCGCGCTAACTGGTCGGTCGTCCCAAGACAGGAGCCTGCCCCATGTCGCCTCTCATGCTTTATCTTGCCCCGCTGGCGCTGACCCTTGCCGCAGCCGCCGCTTTCGCCGGACCCGGTTTCCGACCGCGCCGCACGCTTGTCCTCGTTGAAATTGCAGCCCTTTCTACCCTTTGCCTGGCCCTTTCCGCCATCGGTTGGCTGGCGCTGAACGGGCCTTCCACTTCGGCTTTGGCGGGGTTCGGCGGGGTCGGTTTCTCTGTCCGGCTCGATGCGGTCAGCGTAACGATGTTCTCCCTCGTCGCTTTCATCGGCTGGGTCGTGCTGCGCTATTCCGCCACCTATCTGGACGGCGAGGCGCGGCAGGGTGCCTTCATGGGCTGGATGGCGTTGTCCCTTGCTGCGGTGATGCTGCTCGTCACTGCGGGCAACCTCGGGCAGCTCGTCGCCGCGTGGGTCGGCGTGGCGCTTGGCCTGCACAAGCTTTTGCTCTTCTACCCCGACCGGAGTCAGGCCCGCCGCGCTGCGCGCAAAAAGGCGATCACCGCGCGTATGGGTGACGCCGCCGTGATCGCGGCGGGGGTTACGCTGGTGGCAGCCTTTGGCACGGGCGACATCGCCACGCTGAACGCCACCGCCGCCGGACCCTATGCCATGCTTGCGGCCGGTTTCCTTGCGCTTGCCGCGATCCTGAAGTCCGCGCTCTTCCCGCTGAACGGCTGGCTGGTCGAGATGATGGAGACGCCCACGCCGGTTTCCGCGCTGCTGCATGCGGGGGTGGTCAATGCGGGGGGCTTCCTGCTGATCCGTCTGGCAGATGTGATGCTGGCCGCCCCCGGCGTTCTGGCGCTCTTGGTGGCGATCGGTGGCTTCTCGGCGCTGGTGGCGGGGCTGGTGATGCTGACGCAGCCGGCGGTCAAGACCGCGCTGGCATGGTCCACCGTGGCGCAGATGGGCTTCATGATCCTGCAATGCGGGCTGGCGCTCTTTCCGCTGGCGCTGCTGCATATCGTGGCCCATTCGCTTTACAAGGCGCATGCCTTCCTCGCCTCGGGCAATGCCGTGGCCGAGGTGCGATCCACCCGTCGCCCCGGACCCGTGGCGATCCCTTCGGCCCGCGCCGTGTTCCGCGCCTTTGCGCTTGCACTTGCGGTCTATGCCGGTGTCGCGCTGGTCTTCGGCGTCGCGGAAAAGACCCCGCAGGCGCTGGCGCTCGGTGCCATGTTGATCTTCGGTGTTGCCTATCTCATCGCACAGGGGCTGGCCGATGCGGCACCCCGTGCCCTGATGTGGCGGGTCATCCTTGCCTCCTGCGCTGCCGCGATCAGCTACTTTGCCCTGCAGATCGGGGCCGAGGCGCTGACCCGTGGCACACTGCCCGAAACCCCCGCGCCCGGCCCGCTGGAATGGGCGCTGATCCTGCTGGCGCTGGCAAGCTTTGGCGGGGTGGCGCTGGCGCAGGCCATGTTCCCGCTCTGGTCGCAGCACCCCGCCGCCCGCGGATTGCGCGTCCACCTCGCCAACGGACTTTACGCCAACGCCCTGTTCGACCGCCTGACCGGCGGCTTCGCACGGTGAACCCTTGGAGACCGAAATGCTCGTAAAACACCGCGACAACTTCACCGGACCCTTTCTTGAAATCATCAGCGCCGCACGCTCCGCGATGGGGGCGATCCCGCCGGCCTTTCCGCTGTCGGCAACGGTTGCCGTGAACCCCTTCCTTGGCCTGTCGGGCATGGGGCTGGAACAGGCAGCCGACCGGCTTGGCCGGGTGGGGGGGCTGCGCCTGACCCTGCCGCGCAGCCATTTCGCGGCGAAGCTGCGCGCGGGAGAGATCACCGATGCCGACCTTGCCGCCGCCGCCGCCGATGCGGGGCTGACGCTGTCGGACCTGACCGCTGCGCTGGACGGTCCCGAAACGGAAGCGGTGCCGCTGGCAACCATCGCGGACCTGGCGGCCGAGGTGTCGGGCATCGACTGGCCTGCCATCCTGCTCGACCGGATCGGCAGCTTTTGTGCTGCGCGCTTCGATCAGGGACAGGCGCTGTGGCCGCTTGCGGGGGCGGGCGGGCTTTATTCCGCATGGCGGGCCCATGCCACGCATGACCTGACACCCGAAATCGCGGGTCTCGCAGGCTTTGCCGATCATGTCGCGGCCAGCCCCGATGACGCGTGGTCCGCCGTGGCCCGTGCGGTCGGCACGGTCGGGATCGGATCGGCCGAGGCGAACCTTTACTTCCATGCCTTGCTCCACCGCCTTGGCGGCTGGGCGCAGGCTGCCCGCTGGCAGGTCTGGCAGGCGGAACTGTCAGGAGAGACATCCGACGCGCTCACCGACCTTCTTGCCATCCGGCTGGTCTGGGACGACGCGCTCTTTTCGCACTACGCTGCGCGGATTTCCGAACGCTGGGCCGGGGCGCGGCAGGAATTTGCCAAGGAACGGTCGGATCTGCATGGGTTGTGCATCGACGCGGCGCTGCAATCCGCCGCGGAACGTGCGACACAGCGCGATCTGGCGGGCAGGCTTGCCGCGCCCGCGCCCCGCGCCGCGGTCGCGCCCGAACTGCAGGCCGCCTTTTGCATCGACGTGCGCTCCGAGGTGTTCCGCCGTGCGCTGGAATCGCTCGATCCCGCCATCGAAACCATTGGTTTTGCGGGCTTCTTCGGCCTCCCGCTCGCCCATCGGCCGTTTGGCGCGGTCGAGGCGGAACCGCATCTTCCCGTCCTCCTTCGCCCCGCACTGAAAAGCGCGCCCGACGCCCCCGCGGCCGTGGAAGAGGCTGCCCGCATCACGGCCCGCGCCACCCGCGCTTGGGGTCGGTTCCGGCAGGCGGCTGTCTCCTCCTTCGCCTTTGTCGAGGCGGTCGGGCCGCTCTATGGCGCGAAACTCCTGCGCGACTCGATCGGTTTGCGCGGCAAACCCGCACCTTGTGAGCCCGCGCCGGCCATCGAAGGACTGGGGGCAGGGGCAAGGATCGCCACGGCCGCAAAGGTGCTGGGGGCGATGTCGCTGCGGTCGGGGTTCGCCCCCGTCGTGCTGCTGGTCGGCCACGGTGCGCATGTGGTGAATAACGCCCACCATTCCGCCCTGAACTGCGGCGCATGCGGCGGACGGACGGGCGAGGTGAGCGCCCGTGCACTTGCCGCGCTGCTGAACGACCCAGAAACGCGCAAGGGACTGGAAGGGCAGGGGATTTTCGTTCCGGCGACCACCCGTTTCATAGCGGCGCTGCATGACACCGTGACCGATGCCGTGACGCTGTTCGACGCACCCGAGGGCATGGAAAAGCTGTCGGCATGGCTTGCCGCAGCGGGCAGGATCGCCCGCGCCGAACGCGCAAAGCGGCTTCCGCGTTCGGGCAAATCGGGACACGCCCTTTTGAAGCGCGGGTCCGACTGGGCCGAAACCCGCCCCGAATGGGGTCTGTCGGGCTGTGCAAGCTTCATCGCGGCCCCCCGCCACCGCAGCGCGGGGCGCGACCTTGGCGGTCGTGCCTTCCTGCACAGCTACGACTGGCGGCAGGACGAAGGCTTTGCCACGCTGGAGTTGATCCTGACCGCGCCCGTGGTCGTGGCAAGCTGGATCAGCCTGCAATACTATGGCTCCACCGTTGCCCCGCAGGCTTTTGGCGGGGGGAACAAGCTTTTGCACAATGTCGTCGGCGGCTTCGGCGTGCTTGAAGGTCACGGAGGCGCGCCGCGCGTCGGCCTGCCTTGGCAATCGGTGCATGATGGCGCGGGGTTGCAGCACGATCCGCTGCGGTTGAGCGTGGTGGTCGAGGCTCCTGCCGACGCGATCACGGCGATCATCGCCCGCCATACGGGTCTGCGCGATCTGTTCGACAATGGCTGGCTGCATCTGCTGCGGATGGACGAGGCAGGGCAACTTGCCGACCGCTACCTGCGCGGGCTGCGCTGGGAGCCGGTCGTGGCGGCGGGGGCCATGCCCGCCTGACCCGCATATCGGTAGCCCGACCCGGGCATTCGGGTCGGGCATGGTTTTCCTGCGGAATCGGCTGGTCAACCGCGACCGCAGCGTTTAGCAGTCATCGCGTGACAGGGGCGTCCGGGTATCCGGGCTGAGAAGCACCCTTTGAACCTGAACCAGATCATGCTGGCGGAGGAAGTCGCGCGTGCCCCCCTTTTCGGGGCGGGCCACACGTCATTCCGATGCCCCCAAAGGAAAGAGGACCGGAATGACCGATTGGGGCCAGAATCTCGCACAGATGCGCGCAACCGCACCCTTGGTGCAGAACATCGCCAATTATGTTTCGATGAACGTCATGGCCAATGTGCTGCTGGCGGCAGGTGCTTCGCCCGCGATGGTGCATGCCGAAGAAGAAGCCGCCGAATTCGCGGGCTTCACGCAGGCGTTGACAGTCAATATCGGCACGCTTTCCGCGCCTTGGGTGCGGTCGATGCTTGCCGCGGCGGGAGCGGCTTCGGCCAAGGGTACGCCTTGGGTGCTCGATCCCGTCGCCGCAGGCGCGACCGCGTTCCGGCGCGAGACGGCTGCGGCGCTGGTTGCGCTGCGGCCCACGGTCATTCGGGGCAATGCGTCCGAAATCCTTGCGCTTTCGGGTGCGGATGCGGCGGGCAAGGGGGTTGATGCCGCCGATGGCGTGCAGGCGGCAGAGACGGGGGCCAGCGCCCTGGCGCGGCGGGTCGGCGCGGTCGTGGCCGTGACCGGTCCCGTCGATTTCGTGACCGACGGCACGCGGGCCTTTCGCATTTCCAACGGCCACCCGACCATGCCGCAGGTCACGGCGCTTGGCTGTTCGCTGACGGGTGTGGTCGGGGCGTTCCTCGTGGGTCAGCCGGCGCTCGAGGCGACGGTGGCGGCGCTCGCCTATTACGGACTTGCGGGCGAGGTGGCGGCGGAGGGAGCAAAGGGTCCGGCAAGCTTCGCCACGGCCTTCGTCGATGCGCTGGCCATCCTGACGCCGCAAGACCTGTCGGCGGGGGCGAAGGTGGCGGTGGCATGAAACTTTCGGTCTATTTCGTCACGCCGGACGGGGCGGAAGACGCGCTCGTCCTCGCCGCCCTGCGCGGCGGGGCGACGGTCGTGCAATTGCGCGACAAGCGGGCATCGGATCAAGAGATGGTCGCGCAGGCGCTGCGGCTGAAGCCGCATTGCGTCGCGGCAGGTGTTCCGCTGGTGATCAACGACCGGCTTTCCGTCGCGCTTGCAGCGGGGGCGGACGGTCTGCACATCGGGCAGGGCGACGGCGACCCGCGTTTGGCGCGGGCGGCGCTGGGAGCGGGGCGCATCCTCGGGCTGTCCATCGAAATGGCGGCGCAGTTGGGGAATATTCCGGCGGGAACGGTCGATTACATCGGCGTCGGCCCGATCCGCGCCACAGCGACCAAACCCGATCACGCCGCTCCGTTGGGCTTCGACGGGCTTGCCCGTATCGCCGCCGCCTCGCCGCTGCCCGTGGTGGCCATCGGCGGGATCGTTGCCGGCGACATTCCGGCGCTGCGTGCGACGGGCTGCGCCGGTCTTGCGGTGGTTTCCGCCATCGCCGCCAGTGCCGATCCCGAAGCCGCCACCCGCGCGCTGCGGATGGCGTGGGAGGGGGCGGCATGATCCCGAACATCCTGTCGATCGCCGGTTCTGATCCGTCGGGCGGGGCCGGAATTCAGGCCGATATCAAGGCGATCTCGGCCAATGGTGGCTATGCGATGGCGGTGATCACGGCACTGACGGTGCAAAACACCTGCGGTGTGCGCGATGTTCATCTTGTCCCGCCCGATTTCATCCGCGCCCAGATTGCCGCGCTCTTTGACGATATCCGTGTCGATGCGGTCAAGATCGGCATGCTCGGCACCGCCGCGATCATCGACGCTGTGGCCGATGAGCTGGCGCAAAGAGGCGTTCCGCTGGTGCTCGACCCCGTGATGGTCGCCAAAGGCGGCGACCGTCTGCTTGCCGTCGAGGCGGTGGCCGCGTTGCGCGCCCGTCTTGTCCCGCTGGCGACGGTGCTGACGCCGAACCTGCCCGAAGCGGCCGACCTGCTCGGCACCAGGCAGGCCACGTCGAAAGCGGAGATGGAGGCACAGGCCGAAGCGCTGCTCGCCCTTGGCCCGCAGGCCGTGTTCCTCAAGGGCGGACATCTTGCGGGGGAAGACAGCGCCGATGTCTTCCTGTCCGCCACGCGGCGTGAATGGCGTAGCGCGGCGCGCCTTGCCACGGTCAACACGCATGGCACGGGGTGCACGCTGTCCGCGGCCCTTGCCACGAACCTTGCACGAACCGCCGACCCTGTCGCCGCAGCCTTTGCGGCGAAAGCCCATACCCTTGGCGCGATCGGCGGGGCCGATCGGCTTTGCGTGGGCCGGGGGCATGGCCCGACCGACCATTTCTTCGCCACAAGGACCCAAACGTGATGCGCAGCCTTGCCTTGATCCTCGCCCTCTTCGCCTTGCCCGCGCAGGGGGCAGAGCGGTTTTCCGTCATGCTCGACTGGTTCGTGAACCCCGACCATGCGCCCATCATCGTGGCCCAGCAGCGCGGATACTTCCGCGAGGCGGGGCTTGAGGTGGACATCATTGCCCCTGCCGATCCCTCCGATCCGCCCAAGATGGTCGCGGCGCGGCAGGTGGATCTTGCCTTGGGCTACCAGCCGCAGCTCTATCTCCAACATGCGGGCGGGCTGCCGCTTGTCCGTGTCGGCGCGCTTGTGGACCGGCCGCTTTACTGCGTGATGGTCGATGCCGAGGGGCCGGTTACGGCGATGGCAGACCTTGCCGGCAAGCGCATCGGCTTTTCCGTGCCCGGGATCGAAGAGGCGCTTCTGCACCAGATGCTGCGCTTTGGCGGGGTCGATCCGGCCTCGGTCGAACAGGTGAACGTGAATTTCGCCCTGACCACCGCCCTTGCCGGAGGACAGGTCGATGCCGTGTCGGGCGCCTTTCGCAATTTCGAACCCCACCAGATGGAGACGGTGGGCCGCAAGGGGCGCTGCCTCATGCCCGAAGAGAACGGTGTTCCGGCCTATGACGAGCTGATCTACCTTGCCAATCCGCAAAGGATGGACCGCGCCCGCATCGCACGCTTTCTGGCAGCGACGGCGCGGGCGGCCCGCGACATTGCCGCCGATCCGCAAGCGAACTGGCTCGTGTTCAAAGGGTATGCCCCCGAACTCGACGATACGCTGAACGCGGCGGCATGGGCCGATACCGTGCCAGCCCTTGCCGCCGACCCCTTCGCGCTCGATCCTGCGCGCTACGCGGGCTTTGGTGATTTCATGGTGCGCGCCGGTCTGATCGCACAGGCCCCGGCGGTGGGTGACATCGCGGTGCAGTTGCCGTGACGGACTGGTCCATCGACGGGTCGCTGACGCTTGGCCCGCGGCTGCTCTTTCGCGGGGCGCTGCGGGTGGAAGCAGGCTGGACCTGTCTGATGGGCGCATCGGGGACGGGCAAGACCACGCTCTTGCGGGCTTTGGCAGGGTTGCCCGTCGCGGCAGCCTTGGCGGGAACCGTGCACCGTCCCGAGAGGATCGGCTGGATGGCGCAGGCGGACCTTTTGCAGCCGCATCTGACGGTGGAGCAGAACGCGGTCCTTCTGGAGCGGTTGGCCGGACGCAAGGCAGACCCCGACCGGCTTGCCACACTGCTGGGCAGCGTCGGGCTTGAGGGCCTGTCGCGGCGCTATCCGCACCAGCTTTCGGGCGGCCAGCGCCAGCGCGTGGCGTTGGCCCGCGCCCTGTTGCAGGATGCGCCGGTTCTGGCGCTGGACGAACCCTTCTCGGCGCTCGACCCCGCGACGCGGCAGCAGATGCAGCACATGGTCCACGGCGCGGTTGCGGGGAGGAGGGTGCTGATGGTCACGCATGATCCGGCCGAGGCGTTGCGTCTGGCCGACCGTATCCTCATCCTTTCCGAAGCGGGGCTGCGTGTCATTTCCCCGCCCGCCGCACCGGCGCCGCGCAGGGTGTCGGGACCGCAGGATTGGGAAACGCTCGGCCAACTGGCGGCGGCGGTCGCGGGATGATGCGCGGTCTTGCCTCTTTTGCGATCACGCTGGCGCTATGGCAGGGGATCGTCGCGCTCGGTCTTTTGCCCGCCTTTGTCCTGCCCGCCCCTGTTGCCGTAATTGAAACGGCCCTGAAAAGCCGCGCGCTTCTTGCCACGCATTTCGCCGTGACGCTGATCGAGGTGCTTTCCGGCCTTTTCATCGGAGCCATCCTCGGCATGTCCCTGGCGGTCATGCTGCAACTTCTCCCGCCGCTCCGCCGCTATGCCGATCCGGTCCTTGCCGCTTCGCAATCGGTGCCCGTCTTCGTGCTGGCGCCGGTCTTGACGATCTGGCTGGGCTACGGGCTGGGTCCGAAGGTGGCAATGACCGTGCTCATTGTCTTCTTCCCCGTCCTGAGCAGTCTGACCGATGCGATGGATGCCCTGCCCGAAGCTGATCTCGACCTTGCACGCATCGCGGGTGCCTCGCGCTGGCGGTCGGTGCGGTTCCTGCGCTTTCCCCATGCGCAGCCGTCGCTGGCATCGGGGCTGCGGGTCGCTGCGACCTATGCCCCGACTGGGGCGGTGATCGGGGAATGGATCGGCGCGTCAAAGGGGCTTGGCTATCTGATGCTCATGGCAAATGCCCGCTCGCAGACCGCGCTGATGTTCGCGGCACTCGCTCTGATCCTTGGTCTGACCGTCACCCTTCGTGCGGGGGTTACGGCGCTGATGCGGCGGTGGGTCTAGCCAGGTGCGGTCCGGCCTGACCTTCGTGCAGGGTCGTGGGCCGTGCCCTTGTCGCGAAGATGGGAAGCAGGACAGCGCCCGTCGCCACCGCATCCGCCACATCCGGACGCGACATCATCTCGGCCAAAGAAGCGGGAGTTGCGGGTGCCGGACCCGTCAGCCAGGCTTCCAGCGCCGTCGTCGCGGCAAGCGTGATCTGCTCCCATGTTCCCGACGGCACGATGCAATCGGGCAGTTCGGGAAAGCGCAGTTCGAACAGACCTTCCGCGAGGGTGACGACAAGGGCGTTGTAGCAGAGCATCTTTGTGGTTCCGAAGCGTTTGGGCGATACGCGCCAGAAGACACAAAGGTCGGTACCACCGTACCGCTCAATTCAACACAACCTAGTCGCTCCACCGTAGGTTGGTTTCCGAGTGGATGGAATGAATATTCCACATATCTATCCGTATGGGCATATGCCATAGCAAAAGGTATGTATGAGAGTCAGGCAATCGCGACCGTCTGCAACCAAGGGTTTTGCGCGGTTGCACGAAATTTCAGCATTTGCTGGATCGTTGACCGTGCGGAAACCCATATCTCACAACCAAAAGCCGAACTCTGTGCCAAATCGGAAATTCCAAAAGACCTCCCGAACGAGGAAAATGCACCTTTAGATACAAAGGTGGCACTTTCGAAGTGAAGCGGAGTGGTGTAACGTTAAGCTTGGTCCCGTAGCCTGCGGTAGGGCCGTTTCCGTTTGGGAGTTTGACCTTGGCGTTCGAATTCGATCCCGTCGCGGAACGCGAGATCGGCCACTATTTCGATCAGGTCTTCGCACATCCGCTCGACGCGCTGATGGCCTGCCGCGCCCTGATTTCGGATTTCGAAAGCGAACTCGAATCCCTCGGTGTGGTCATCGACCCGATGACGGGCGAAGTGCGGATGACATCGGGCTGACCGGTTGCCGGTTTGGCGGAAGCGGTGGGATTCGAACCCACGGTAGGGTTCCCCCTACGCTAGTTTTCAAGACTAGAGCCTTAAACCACTCGGCCACACTTCCGTTGCGCGGCGTGGTATCACGCCCTGCGCGGGATTCAAGGGCCAGTGCGGTGGCCGGTCAACGGGTGGCGCTTGCCATATTCCGGGGTGGTTGGTGCCCGCGCCGTGCCGCACTGCCATGGATTTGCGCAGAAGGCTGTCAGAATTTTCTGACAGTTTCGTTGGACGGCGGCGCGGTTCTTGGCTAGTCTGGCCTAAGAGCGGCATGGCAGCGGGGCCGAAATGGCGGACGGACAAAGCCTACGATCCGGCAAAGGCGACGGACTTTCGTTCCCGTCCATTGGCGGGGCGGCGCGGGCTGGGCTTTGCACCGACTGTGGTGTCTCGCGCATGGGCGATGGTAAAGCCTGCGGCAAGGCGTGCCAGTTCATCGCACCCGATTACGACGCGCTCGAGCAGCGCGTTCATGGCCGCAATGCGACAGGGCAGGGGGACGAGGCGTATTTCGGCGTCACGCATGCCATGCATCGCGCCCGCCTTGACCGCCCGTTGGACGGGGCGCAATGGACGGGTGTGACCACGGCCCTTGCCGCGGCGCTTCTGTCTTCCGGTGCGGTCACGGCGGTGCTGAGCGTCGCGCCCGATCCTTTCGACCGCTGGAAACCCGTGCCCGTGATCGTCACCGACCCTGCCGCGCTGGAAAGCGTGCGTGGCATGCGGATGGGCTGGGCACCTACGCTTGCGCTTCTCGAACCAGCGGCGCAGGCGGGGCACCGGCGCATCGCCCTGATCGGCATCCCCTGTCAGGTGCACGCGTTGCGCGCCCTTGAGGCCGAGCTTGGTTTCGAGCGGATCTTTGTCATCGGAACCCCCTGTTCCGACAACACGACGACCGAGAATTTCCACAAATTTCTCGGCCTGATCGACCCGAAGCCCGAAACGATCAGCTATCTGGAGTTCCGCGCCGACTATCGCGTCGAATTGCGCTTCGACGACGGCCGCCGCCCGCGGCTTGTGCCCTTTCTGAAATTGCCGTTGTCGCGGCTTCCTGCCGACTTCTTTCCGACGACCTGCAAGACCTGCGTGGATTATACGAACCGTCTGGCTGATGTGACGGTGGGGTATATGGGCGGAGACGGGGACCAGTGGGTGATCGCCCGCAACGCCCGCGGGGCCGAGATGCTGGCGATGTTGGGCGACAGGCTCGTCACGCGCCCGCTGACGGACAAGGGCAGGCGTCGCGCCGCCGTGCGCGGGTTTCTCGCCAATACCGAACGCGCGGCGGGGGGATTGCCGCTCCGCCGGATGCCGGATTGGGTCCGCCCGATCGTTGCCTTCCTGCAGCCGCGCATTGGACCGCGCGGGATCGAATTCGCACGTGCGCGTGTGGAGATGAAGGCGATCGAGACGGTCCTTCACCTGCGCCGCGGCTTTCCGGCGCGGATCAAGAACATGGTGCCGCGCCATGTCTGGGCACTGGTGGCCCCCTACGGTCTCGAGCCTGCGACCACGGAACAGCGCCAACAGGACGGAAGCGATACCTGACCCCCGTTCCGAATCGGCTCGGTTCTGCCGCATATCGGCAGACCAAGGGGTGATTTTGGGACGATACCGGACAAGTTCCGCCGCGCATTGTCGCCCCTGCGGAAACGACGCGTGATTTCCGGTCCGAACGTTGCCTGATCATGGCCCGAAAGCGCCGCGCGGGCCATTCGCGGCGCAGCATATTGTTGTAAAGCGGCCTGATCGGTGCGATAATCTTATGTGCATCCGGTGCCCTGGGGGGGGAAACGGGCGCGTTGAAGAAAACGCTTACCAAGTGAACTCTTTCAAGAGTGCTGCCAAATGACCGACCAGAGCTTTGCGCTGCTCTCCGTCCGCATGTTTGCGGCCGGAACCAGGCTGAGGACCGGGCTTGCGCCCGATGATTTCACAGCAGTGGAAGATCTGAGCGCTGGCGAAGCGATCTACGACCCGATCAACCGCCGTTTCCATGACATCGCCGACATGTATTGCAGCACGCTTGACCGCGAGCGCGCACGGGAACGCGGGCTCGACCTCTTCCGCCTTGGTTCGGTGGCCGGAGCGGACCCTGCCGTGACCTGCATGATCGAAAGCCGCGACCTGTCGCCGTTGCGCCGCAGGGTCGACCTGCCCGCAACCCCGCTCGAGGTATTCTACGGCCTTAGCTTCGGGGCACGGGTTGTGGTCGATACCGGCACCGCCTTGTGCGAGATGCGCTGAACCCTCGCGGCGACGCGGCAGGATTTCGTTGCGTTCCATGATCCGGAATTGAAACGGGGGGCCGCCACACCGACGGCCCCCCTTTCCATGCCCCAACGGGCGAAACAGACACTGACTCCGGGAAGAATTCCCATCTGAAAATGCGGTCAAACCGCAGTCGGAAGAGCCTTAAATGCGCGCCCGCCGACCAATCCAGTCTCGTGTCAACTATGTCCGGTGCCCGACAACCGGGCAAAATCTTTGGTCAAACTCGTCTGTCGTTTCAAACGGCCGCTTCAATCGCTGCCGTGAACCCGTTTTGCCCGATTCTCCGCCGCGTCGCTGTTCCTTGGGGAACAGGGGCAAGAATAGCCTTCGGCACGGGGGGCTTTTCTTTGCGCAGGCTTTGCGGCAAAAGGGGCCGCTTCCAGAAACGGGGATCAGGCATGGCGACGGGCTTCGGCTTCACCCTTACGGCAACCGACGGCAAGGCACGCACGGGGGTGATCCACACCACGCGCGGCGAAATCCGCACGCCCGCCTTCATGCCCGTGGGCACCGCCGCGACGGTCAAGGCGATGATGCCCGAAAGCGTGCGCGCCACGGGGGCGGATATCCTGCTCGGCAACACCTATCACCTGATGCTGCGCCCGACCGCCGAGCGGATCGCCAAACTGGGCGGTCTGCACAAATTCATGAACTGGGACCGCCCGATCCTGACCGACAGCGGCGGGTTTCAGGTCATGTCGCTTGCCAGCCTGCGCAAGTTGACCGAAGAGGGCGTGCGCTTTTCAAGCCATATCGACGGCTCGAAACACATGCTCACGCCGGAACGCAGCATGGAAATCCAGAAGCTGCTCGGTTCCGACATCGTCATGTGCTTCGACGAATGTCCCGCGCTGCCCTCGACCGACGAGACGGTGGCGAAATCCATGCGCCTGTCGATGCGATGGGCGCAGCGGTCGCGCGATGCCTTTGGGGATCGTCCGGGCCATGCGCTTTTCGGCATCATGCAAGGCGGCGTGACGCGCGAGCTGCGCGAGGAAAGTGCCGAGGCGCTGAAGAAGATCGGCTTCGACGGCTACGCCGTTGGCGGTCTGGCCGTGGGCGAGGGGCAAGAGGCGATGTTCGACGTGCTCGACTACGCCCCCGGCTTCCTGCCCGAGGATCGCCCCCGCTACCTGATGGGCGTGGGCAAGCCCGACGACATCGTGGGTGCGGTGGAACGTGGCATCGACATGATGGATTGCGTGCTGCCCAGCCGTTCGGGCCGGACGGGGCAGGCATGGACGCGGATGGGGCAGATCAACATCAAGAACGCCCGCCACCAGAACGACCCGCGCCCCTTGGACGAAAGCTGCACCTGTCCCGCCTGCCGCAACTATTCCCGTGCCTACCTGCACCACGTCAACAAGGCGGGCGAGATCATCGCCTCGATGCTGTTGACATGGCACAACCTGCATTATTATCAGGAGCTGATGCAGGGTCTGCGGGACGCCATCGCCGCTGGCGCGCTTGCCGCCTTTGTCGCGGAATTCCATGCCCGCCGCGCACAGGGTGACATCGAACCGCTTTGACCGCCAAAGGCATGTGGCACAGCCTTAAACGTCGCCACGGTGGCGCCAATTCGACGGAAAGGGCGCTTGCCCCCGCCTCGTCGCGGGCGCATCATATTCGCCGAAGGCGTGGTTGACTCGACCCTATCGCCCCCCCAGATATAGACATCGAACAGAGGGGAAAGCCGAGCGTTGCCGAAGACCGGGACCGGAGCTTTCCTGCCAGACAAGGACAAATCATGAGCGAACCGCTTTCCCAAAGCTATCCGGTGCTTCCGCTCCGCGATATCGTGGTGTTCCCGCATATGATCGTGCCGCTTTTCGTGGGCCGCGAAAAATCGGTGCGGGCACTCGAAGAAGTCATGGCCGATGACAAGCAGATCCTGCTGTCGAGCCAGATCGACCCCAGCGTGGACGACCCCGGCACCGATGCGATCTATCGCGTGGGCGTGCTGGCCAATGTGCTGCAACTGCTGAAACTGCCCGATGGCACGGTAAAGGTGCTGGTCGAAGGCAAGGCGCGGGTCGCGATCACCGAATTCCTGTCGAACCCGTCCTTCTTCGAGGCGCGGGCCGAAACGCTGGATGAAACCGCAGGCGACAAGGCATCGGTCGATGCCCTGATCCGCGCCGTGGCCGAGGAATTCGAGCGCTACGCCAAGATCAAGAAGAACATCCCCGAAGAGGCGCTTGCCGCCGTTTCGGAAACGCGCGAACCGGCGCGGCTGGCCGACCTTGTGTCCGGCCATCTCGGCATCGACGTGGGCCAGAAGCAGGACTTGCTGGAAACGCTGAACGTGGCCGAGCGGCTGGAAAAGGTTTACGGCCAGATGCAGGGCGAAATGTCCGTGCTGCAGGTCGAAAAGAAGATCAAATCCCGCGTCAAGACCCAGATGGAGAAGACGCAGCGGGAATACTACCTCAACGAGCAGATGAAGGCGATCCAGCGCGAACTCGGCGATGGCGAGGACGGGCAGAACGAGATCAACGAGCTTGAGGAACGTATCCGCAAGACGCAGCTTTCCAAGGAAGCCCGCGAAAAGGCGGATGCCGAGGTCAAGAAGCTGAAATCCATGTCGCCCATGAGCGCCGAGGCGACGGTGGTGCGCAACTACCTCGACTGGCTTCTGGGCGTGCCGTGGGGGGTGAAGTCGAAGGTCAAAAAAGACCTCGGCAAAGCCGAAGACGTGCTCAATGCCGATCACTACGGGCTGGAAAAGGTCAAGGAACGGATCATCGAATACCTTGCGGTGCAGGCCCGTTCGGCCAAGCTCAAGGGTCCGATCCTCTGCCTTGTCGGCCCTCCGGGTGTGGGCAAGACCTCGCTCGGCCGGTCGGTGGCGAAAGCCACGGGGCGCGAGTTCATTCGCATCAGCCTTGGCGGCGTGCGGGATGAATCGGAAATCCGCGGCCATCGGCGGACCTATATCGGCTCGATGCCCGGCAAGATCATCCAGGCGCTGAAGAAGGCCAAAACCACCAATCCGCTCATCCTGCTCGATGAGATTGACAAGATGGGGCAGGATTTCCGTGGCGATCCGGCAAGCGCGATGCTCGAGGTGCTGGACCCCGAACAGAACGCGAGCTTCGTGGACCACTATCTTGAAGTTGAATACGACCTGTCGAACGTGATGTTCATCACCACGGCGAACTCCTACAACATGCCCGGCCCGCTCTTGGACCGGATGGAGATCATTTCGCTGGCCGGTTACACCGAGGATGAGAAGCGCGAGATCGCCAAGCAGCACCTGATCGACAAGCAGATCGCGAACCACGGCCTGAAAAAGGGCGAGTTCAAGATTGCCGACGAGGCGCTGACCGAGATGATCCGCACTTATACCCGCGAGGCGGGGGTGCGGAATCTGGAACGCGAGATCGCCAAGCTGGCCCGCAAGGCCGTGACCGAGATCGTCAAGAAAAAGGGCAAGGCCGTCGAGGTCACGCCCGAGAAGCTTGAGGAATATCTGGGTGTCAAGCGGTACCGCTACGGTCTGGCCGAACAGGAAGATCAGGTCGGCGTGGTGACGGGTCTGGCCTGGACCTCGGTCGGGGGCGACCTTTTGTCGATCGAAGCGTTGAAGCTGCCCGGCAAGGGGCGGATGAAGACGACCGGCAAGCTGGGCGACGTGATGAAGGAATCGATCGAGGCGGCGGCGTCCTATGTGCGCTCCATCTCGCCCGAGCTTGGCATCAAGCCGCCGAAGTTCGAAACTCTCGACATCCACGTCCACGTTCCCGAAGGCGCGACGCCCAAGGACGGGCCTTCGGCGGGTCTGGCGATGGTGACATCCATCGTTTCGGTCCTGACCGGAATTCCGGTGCGCAAGGACATCGCCATGACCGGCGAGGTCACACTGCGTGGCAATGCGCTGGCCATCGGGGGCTTGAAGGAAAAGCTGCTCGCCGCGTTGCGTGGGGGGATCAAGACGGTGCTGATCCCGCAGGAGAACGCCAAGGATCTGGCCGAGATTCCCGACAGCGTGAAGCAGGGCATGACGATCATCCCCGTGAGCCACGTGCGCGAGGTGTTGAAGCATGCTTTGGTGCGCACGCCCGAGCCGGTGGAATGGGACGAGGCGGCAGAAGAAGCCGCCGCTGCCGCTCGCAAGGCCGCAAGCGACCAGCCCGCGCAGACGGCGCATTAAGGCTTGTAAACAAGGACCGAAGGGGGCGTGCCACAGGCGCGCCCTTTTTCTTTTGCGCCCGTTCTCGTGCTGGAAACAGCGCCGCGTTGCGTCTATCCTTTGATAAAAGAATGGCCGAAAGGCTGGGAGCAGGGGACGGATATGGCAACGACGACGGCGAAGAAACCGACCGCGAAGAAGATCACCACACCGAAGGCCAAGGCCACGGCCAGCACCGGGGCCGAAGCGCCGGAAGCAGGGGCCGAAGCAAAACCCGAGCACGGGCCTCAGTTGAAGAAGAAGGAACTCGTCGACCGCGTGACCGAGGCGACGGGCGGCAAGAAGAAGCTGGTCAAGGAGATCGTGGAAGCCACGCTCGCCGCCTTGGGCGAGGCTTTGCAGAAGGGCGAGGCGCTGAACCTGCCGCCCTTTGGCCGCGCCAAGGTGGCCCGTTCCAAGGGCGAGGGGAAGGATTCCTCGATGACCGTCAAGCTGCGCGGGGCGGGGGAAAAAATCGTTCCGAAACCGAAGAAAGAGGCCCTTGCAGAGGTCGGTGAAGACAGCTAAACACCGCGCCATCGGGCGATTAGCTCAGCGGTAGAGCGCTTCGTTCACATCGAAGATGTCAGCGGTTCAAATCCGTTATCGCCCACCATGATACAAGAAGCGTCGCCCCCGTGCGGCGCTTCTTGCGTTTCGGGGGCAGGGCATTTCCACTTGCCCCTGCCATGCGGTTTGGGCTAGATGCCGCGCGAGGGGCGGTTAGCTCAGTTGGTAGAGCGTCTCGTTTACACCGAGAATGTCGGGGGTTCGAGTCCCTCACCGCCCACCATCCCCTTTGCATAGGCCAACGGAATCAAGCGCATCGGCGGCGAATGATCGCACGCGGCGCGGGGCATTTCCCGCTTTCCTTTCCCGCCGCTTGTTGGTTCAAATCGGTATCGGAGGGGACCATGACCATCACCACGCCGCCGCTTGGCGGATCGCTCGATACCCTGCCGCCCGCCTTTGCGCCCGATCATGTCGCGGAGCTTGCCGCGCGTCACTGGGGGCTGACGGGTGCGCTGTCGCCGCTGACGTCCGAGCGGGACCAGAACCACCGCCTGACGGGGCCGCAGGGAAGTTTTGTCGTCAAGATCGCGAACCTTGCCGAAGGGCATGGGGTGCAGCGGATGCAGAACCGCGCGCTGCGCCATATCGCGGCGCGGGACGCGGGCCTGCCGGTGCCGCGCGTGGTGGCAGCGGTGGCGGGGCAGGATGATGTGATCCTGCCCGAGGGGCATCTGATGCGGGTGCTGACATGGCTCGACGGAACGCCTTTGCACGCGGCACCGCAGAGTGCGGCGCAATCGGTGGCGCTGGCGGCGATGCTGGCGCGGTTGACGCGTGCGCTGGAGGGGTTCAGCGATCCGGCGGCGGATCATATCTTGCAATGGGATATCAAGAACGCGGCGCAACTGTCTGTTCTGCTTGACGATATCGCCGATGATAGGGCGCGGGAGCTATGCGCCGATGTGCTGGAGCGGTTCGCCGGACGGGTCGCGCCGAAGCTGGCGGCGATGCCGTGGCAGGTCGTCCACAGCGACATGAACCCGCATAACGTGCTGGTCGATCCGGCAGAGCCTGCGCGGATTGCCGGCATCCTCGACTTTGGTGACATGGTCCGCACGCCGCGCATCTGCGATCTGGCGGTGGCGGCGGCTTACCGGATCGACCGCGCCAATCCCTTGGGGTCGCTGACCGCCTTTGCCGCCGCCTATCATGCGGTGAACCCGCTGAATGCTGCGGAACTGTCGGTCTATTTCGACCTTGTCGCCGCGCGGATGGTGACGACCATTGCCATTGCAAGCTGGCGGGCGGCGAAATACCCCGAGAACGCGGCCTATATCCTGCGCAACTTCCCCTCGGCGCGGTCCGGCCTCGAATCCCTTGCCTCGCTGCGGGTGGAGGAGGTTGATGCCGCCCTTACCCGCGCCTGCCCGATGCCCGCGCCTACCCCATGAAGGAGTGACCATGCGCGACCCGATGCCCAATGCCTTTGTCGCCGGAGCGGTCACGCTGCCCGAAACCGAAGCCCAGCTTGTGGCGCGGCGGCAAAGGGTGCTGGGGCCGGCCTATCGGCTGTTCTACGAAACCCCCGTGCATCTGGTGCGGGGCGAGGGGGTCTGGCTTTATGATCCCGAAGGCAACGCCTATCTCGACACCTATAACAACGTGGCCTCGTGCGGGCATTGCCACCCGCATATCCTTGCCGCCACGGCGGCACAGGCGGGCAAGCTCGCAAGCCACACGCGCTACCTGCACGACACGGTCCTGACCTATGCGGAAAGGCTGCTTTCGCATTTCCCGCCAGAGCTTTGCCACGTGATGTTCACCTGCACGGGGTCGGAAGCCAACGACCTTGCCATCCGTCTGGCGCGGGCGGCGACGGGGGGGATGGGGGTGATCGTGACCGAGAACGCCTATCATGGCGTGACGGCTTCGGTCGCGGAATTCTCGCCCTCGCTCGGCCCTGCGGTGCCGCTGGGGGGGCATGTGCGCACGGTTCCGGCCCCCGATGCGCGGGCGGGTGATCCTGCCGTCACCTTTACCGCCCATGTGCAGGCGGCGATCGACGATCTGCTGCGGCACGGGATCAAGCCTGCGGTGCTGATCGTGGATACGATCTTTTCCTCGGACGGGGTTTTTGCCGAGCCTGCGGGCTTCCTGCAAGGGGCGGTCGCGGCGATCCGCAAGGCGGGCGGGCTGTTCATCGCTGACGAGGTGCAACCGGGCTTCGGGCGCTCGGGCGAGGCGATGTGGGGCTTTCAGCGGCACGGCGTGGTGCCGGATATGGTCTCGCTCGGCAAGCCGATGGGGAACGGCTATCCGGTGGCGGGGCTGGTCCTGCAACCGAAAGTGGTTGAGGAGTTTGGCGCAAAGGCCCGATACTTCAACACTTTCGGCGGCAATGCCGTGGCGGCTGCAACCGCGATGGCGGTGCTGGATGTCGTGATCGGCGAGGGGTTGCAGGCCAATGCGCTGAAGGTCGGGGCGGAATTCGCCGCCGCCCTGCGCGGGATCGGGGATGCGCGGTTGGGCGAGGTGCGTCAGGCGGGGTTGTTCCTCGGCCTCGAGGTGGTCACGGACGGTCAGCCCGATGCCGCGATGGCTGCACGGATCGTCAACGGGTTGCGCGAGGAGCGGGTGCTGATTTCGGCAACTGGGCCAAAGGGGCATGTGCTCAAGATCCGCCCGCCGCTGGTGTTCAGCGGCGAGCATGTGGGCATTTTCACCGAACGGCTTCTCCGCGTGCTTGAACGGATGTGACGCCTCAGTTCGACACGGCGGCCGCAACGACGAGCAGCAGAAGAAGCGGCACGATCAGTCCCTGGGCGCTTGAACTGGTCTGTTCTTCTACGACTGCGGGGGTCATGACGGGTTCCGCGACAGGTTCCGCCATGCCGCCTGCAATGGCGGTGGTGGAGACAGGGACGAGTGCGGCGGCGAGTGCGACGGCGATTGCGAGGGATTTCATGGGCCTATCCTTTGCCTGAAGAGACCGCGCAGGCTGGGCAAGCGAAGCCGACCGGTCCGTTCTATCAGCGTCTGCGGCGGCTTCGGGTTCCCTCGGGTTGCAAAAATCTTTCGGGGCGTCTCTGTGCCGTGGCGCACAGGGGCGGCGCGGGGGGCTGTGCATGACATATCGGGGGGGCATGCGTATATTCGCAGAATGAAACTCCGGAGGCTGCGATGAGCTGGAACCCCGCCCTTGACCCCTCGATTCCCATCGGTGACGCGGTCGACGCGATCGAAGCGGTGATCGTGCCGCGCGCCCGCGACCTTGGCGGGTTCGAGGTGCGGCGCGCGCTGCCATCGGTGCAGCGGCAGATGGTGGGGCCGTTCATATTCTTCGACCAGATGGGACCGGCCGAGTTCCTGACGGGGCAGGGGATCGACGTGCGCCCGCATCCGCATATCGGGTTGGCGACCGTGACCTATCTGCTCAAGGGGCGGATGCATCACCGCGACAGTCTGGGGACGGACCAGTGGATCGAACCGGGGGCGGTGAACCTGATGTTCGCGGGGCATGGCATCACCCATTCGGAGCGGACGGACGGCCCGATGCGGGCGGCACCCCATGCGATGTTCGGGCTGCAGACATGGCTTGCCCTGCCAAAGGCGCATGAGGATGACCCCGCCGCCTTTCACCATGCCCACGGGGCTGCGCTGCCGGATCTCGAGGGCGAGGGGAAGCAGGTGAAGCTGATCCTTGGTCACGCATGGGGCGAAAGGGTCGATCTGCGCACCCCTTCCGAAGTGTTCTATGCCGATGCCACCCTTGCCCCTCGGGCCGCGATCCCCTTGCCCGACGATCACGAGGATCGCGGCATCTACATCATCGCGGGCGAGGTGAGCGTGGGGGGGCAGACCTTCCCTGCGGGGCAGATGCTGGTGTTCCGTCCCGGCGACCGGATCTCGGTCAGGGCGGGGGAGGAGGGCGCGCGGCTCATGCTGCTTGGTGGGGCCACGATGGACGGGCCGCGGCATATCTGGTGGAACTTCGTCGCCTCCTCCAAGGAGCGGATCGAGGCGGCCAAGGAGGCGTGGCGGGCCGGAGACTGGGCGCACGGGCGATTCCGTCTGCCGCCGGGGGATGACGGGGAATTCATTCCCGCACCCGAACGTTGAGCGTGGGCAGGCGGGGGACAGTCTGTCCCCTGCACACCCCCCCCGCAGCCCCGTGAGAGTATTTGCACAAAGGTGAAGGGCAGAGTGCAGGTTGATGAAAAAAGTCGGGCAGGTCGCTTGACGCCGCCCGCGCCCTTCCGTAATACCCCCACACGTTCGGAGGGCCGGGCCGTGGATACGCGGTTGTAGCTCAGTTGGTTAGAGTACCGGCCTGTCACGCCGGGGGTCGCGGGTTCGAGCCCCGTCAACCGCGCCACAGCCCTCCCTCCCGAACGTGAAAGTGCGGTTGTAGCTCAGTTGGTTAGAGTACCGGCCTGTCACGCCGGGGGTCGCGGGTTCGAGCCCCGTCAACCGCGCCACTTTCAAAAAAGCCGCCCCTCGGGGCGGCTTTTTGCATTCACAGCGTCATGCGGTAGCGCACGTGCCCGTCATAGGGCGTGAAGCGGTCGTAAAGGCGGCGTGCGACCGTGTTCCCCTCATCCGTGTGCCAATAGAGGCGATGCCACCCCTTGGCGCGGGCCAGGGCCTGCAAATCCTCGATCAGCGCACGCCCCAGCCCCTTGCCGCGTGCGGCGGGGGAAAGGAACAGGTCTTCGAGGTAGCAGTCATTGCCCAGGACCCATGTGGAAGGGTGGTTGAGGTGGATGGCAAAGCCCACCATCGTGTCCCCGTCAAAGGCGAGACGCGCCTTGACGGGGCTTGCGGGGTCCATTAGCCGCGCCCATGTGGCGGCGGTGACTTCGGGGGCCAAATCCACCTCGTAGAAGGCGAGGTATTGGTCCCAGAGGGCGCGCCAGCCGGATTCGTCGGCGGGGGTTGCGTCGCGGATCATGCCAGCCTCGCCAGCACGCGCGCCCAGGAGCGGATGCCTTTGTGGAAGCATTCGAGATCGTATTTCTCGTTCGGGGAATGGATCTGGTCGTCATCGCGGCCAAAGCCGATCAGCATGGCATCCATGCCGAGCACCGATTTGAAATAGCCCGCAATCGGGATCGACCCGCCGCAGCCGATGAAGGCGGCGGGGCGGCCCCATTCTTCGGACAGGGCTTGGCGTGCGGATTCGAAGGCGGGGTCGTCGATGGCCATGACCGAGGCGGGGCTGCCCTCGACCGCGTCATGCCAGATGATCTCGCAATCGGGCGGAAGCTGGGCTTCGGCCCATGCGCGGAAGGCGGGGAGGATCTTGGCGGGGTCTTGCGCCGACACAAGGCGGAAGCTGACCTTGGCATGGGCTTCGGACGGGAGCACCGTCTTGAAGCCCGCGCCGTTGTAGCCGCCCCAGATGCCGTTCACCTCGGCGGTGGGGCGGGACCAGATCATTTCCAGCGGGGTGCGGTCGGCTTCGCCCGCGGGGACCGACAGGCCCACATCGCCAAGGAATTTCGCGTGGTCGAAGGCCAGTGCCTGCCATTGCTGGCGCAAGGCATCGGGCAGTTCGGCAACATCATCGTAGAAGCCCGGCACCTGAACGCGGCCCTGATCGTCGTGCAGGCCCGCGAGGATGCGGGTCAGGACGTGGATGGGGTTGCGGGCAAGGCCACCGTAGCTGCCGGAATGCAGGTCACGCTCGGCGGCGCGGATGGTGAATTCCGATTTGCACAGCCCGCGCAGCATGGTGGTGATCGCCGGCACCGAATCCTCGAACAACCCCGTGTCGCAGATCAGGGCGAGGTCGGCTTTCAGCTCGGCCGCGTTTTCGCGCATGAAGGGGATGAGGGAGGGGGAGCCCGATTCCTCCTCGCCCTCCAGAAAGATCGTCAGTTTGGCGGGAAGGGTGCCGTGGACGGCCTTCCATGCGCGGCAGGCCTCGATGAAGGTCATGAGCTGGCCCTTGTCATCCGACGAACCCCGCGCGCGGATCACGCGGCCTTTGGGTGTGTCCTGCACCTGCGGATCAAAGGGGTCGCGGTCCCAGAGCGAGAGCGGATCGACGGGCTGCACGTCGTAATGGCCGTAGAAAAGCACATGCTTGCCGCCCGCGCCGCCGTGGCCCACCACCATCGGATGGCCGGGCGTCGGGCGCGAGGCTGCGTCGAAGCCGAGGGTTTTCAGGTCGCGGGCCAGCCAGTCGGCGGCCTTGGCGCAGTCGCCCTTGTAGGCGGGGTCGGTCGAGATGGAGGGGATGCGGAGAAGCTCCATCAGCCGCTCAAGCGCCTGCGGCAGGTCCTGATCGATGCGGTTCAGAACGGCGTCGAGATCGGCGCGGTCGGTCATGGCTGTCTCCTTCTTGTGATCCGGCGCGGAGCCTATCAGCACTTCTGCCCCTGTCCAGAGCGGTCGGCCCGCGCTAAAAGGTGCGGCAAATGACGCTACGGTAAGACGGAGAAGGCCATGTTCAGGGTGATGTTCGGCGGGTTGGGTCTGGCGTGCTGTGCCTGCGCCGCGATGGCGCAGGATGTCGTGACGGGGGACGCCGCCGCCGCCACGCTTTATGCGCCGAAGACGGCCGAGGTGGAATTGACCGACGGGGTTCTTCCCAAGGATGAGGCCAAGGTGCTGAAGATGGTCGCGCTTGACCAGCTTTACTATGCCGCCATCGCCATCTCGCCCGACGAGGGGCTGATGTCCGAAGCCACCGTCGCCGCCGCGAATTACCATTCCGTCGAAGCGGCCTCGGCCGTGGCTTTGGCGGAATGCGAGGGGAAGAAGAAGGGGGCCGCGCCTTGCGTGATCGCCGCCGTGGTCCGGCCCGAAGGCTGGCAGGCGGGCGGGGTGCAACTGTCGTCGGATGCGACGGACGGGTTCCAGTCGAGCTACGAGTCCGGTGCGATGGCGCTGTCGCCCTCGACGGGTTCATGGGGGATTGGCGCGGA
Source organism: Paracoccaceae bacterium (assembly GCA_027489375.1). Lineage (GTDB taxonomy): Bacteria > Pseudomonadota > Alphaproteobacteria > Rhodobacterales > Rhodobacteraceae > Paragemmobacter. The sequence goes on from JAIXZW010000012.1 coordinate 144,756, forward strand.
TGATGCAGCGGCCATCGCCGCCTGCACCGAGCGCAACCCCGCCGCCACCGATTGCACCGTGGCGATCAAGGGCTAGGGGCCTGCGACAATCGGCCTGACAGCCGCCGTGGCGGCAGCCCTTTCCTTCCGGTCGCAATTGACACATGTCAAAGCCGCGTCCGGCGCATATGTTTAGACGGGTCGCAGCACGGCCCGACACAGCCGGACCAGACCGGGAGACGACGATGGATTACGAAGCCGCGCTCGACGCAAGCCTCCAGCGCCTGCATGACGAGGGGCGTTACCGCACCTTCATCGACATCGAACGTGTGAAGGGCCATTTCCCCAAGGCTGTCTGGCGCAAGCCGGACGGGAGCACGCAGGATATCACCGTATGGTGCGGCAACGACTACCTTGGCATGGGCCAGCACCCCGAGGTTCTGGCCGCGATGCACGAGGCGCTTGATGCCACCGGCGCAGGCTCGGGCGGGACGCGCAACATCTCGGGCACCACGGTCTATCACAAGCGGCTCGAGGCGGAACTTGCCGACCTGCACCAGAAGGACGCGGCGCTGGTGTTTTCCTCGGCCTATATCGCCAATGACGCCACGCTTTCGACCCTGCGGACGATCTTTCCGGGGCTGATCATCTATTCCGATGCGCTGAACCATGCCTCGATGATCGAAGGCGTGCGCCGTGGGGGCGGGCCGAAGCGCATCTTCCGGCACAACGATGTGGCGCATCTGCGCGAGTTGATCGCGGCGGATGATCCGGCGGCGCCGAAGCTGATCGCCTTCGAGTCGATCTATTCGATGGATGGCGATTTCGGCCCGATCCGCGAGATTTGCGATGTTGCGCAGGAGTTCGGCGCGCTGACCTACCTCGACGAGGTCCATGCCGTCGGCATGTATGGCCCGCGCGGGGCAGGGGTGGCCGAGCGGGACGGGCAGATGCACCGCGTCGACATCATCAACGCCACGCTGGGCAAGGCGTATGGCGTCTTTGGCGGCTATATCGCGGCTTCGGCCCGCATGGTGGATGCGATCCGCTCCTATGCGCCGGGGTTCATCTTCACCACCTCGCTTCCGCCCGTGGTCGCGGCGGGGGCTGCGGCGGCGGTCAAGGTGCTCAAGACCGCGCAACACCTGCGCGATGCGCAGCAGTTGCACGCCAAGGTTCTGAAGATGCGGCTCAAGGCGCTTGGCCTGCCGATCATCGATCACGGCAGCCATATCGTCCCCGTGCATGTCGGCGATCCGGTGCATTGCAAGATGCTGTCGGACATGCTTCTCGACCGCTATGGAATCTACGTCCAGCCGATCAATTTCCCGACCGTTCCGCGCGGGACAGAAAGGCTGCGGTTCACCCCGTCACCCGTTCATGATCTTAAACAAATTGAACGACTTGTGACCGCCATGGATGCACTTTGGGGCCATTGTGCGCTGAATCGCGCCCAAGCCTCGGCCTGACCTTTTGGATACATGCAATAATGCTTGCCTCATGTTAGCTTGTCGTAAATACGACAGAACACGAGTCGGTGAACAACGCGATTCGGGAAGCTTGGGGCAGTGAAGGGGCAGGGCGCATGATCGGGCGGAGGTCTAAACCTTCGGCGTCGGAAATCGACAAGCCAAAGGGCTTTGACGATTTCGATCTACGTCTTGGCGACCTGATGCGGGGCGAACGTGCCACCTTGGGCAAATCGCTGCTCGATGTTCAGCGAGAGTTGAAGATCAAGGCAAGCTACATCGCGGCCATCGAGAACGCCGATGTCTCGGCCTTTGAAACGCAGGGCTTCGTTGCCGGATACATCCGGTCTTATGCGCGCTATCTCGGGATGGACCCCGACTGGGCCTTTGCCAAATTCTGCGCCGAAGCGAATTTCACTGTCGCCCACGGGATGAGCGCGGCCGCTTCTTCTGCAACGATCACCGCCAAGCGCGTCGTCAAGGATTTCGGCGATCCGCTCGCCAATCCGAACGCAACCTTCATACCGCGCAGCGAAAGCGTGTTCTCGCGCATCGAGCCGGGCGCCATAGGGTCGGTTCTCGTGCTGGCGGTGCTGATCGGGGCCATCGGCTATGGCGGCTGGTCGGTGTTGCAGGAAGTGCAGCGCGTGCAACTCGCTCCCGTCGATCAGGCTCCGAGCGTGGTTGCCGAAATCGACCCCTTGGCAAATGTCAAACCGCTGGAACCGATCGTCGCGACCGCTGCAGAACCCGATGAAACCGAGGTTCCGCAAAGCGACGAGACGGCGCTTGCCAGTGCAGAACCGCAGTCGACCGAACTCCTCGACCGGCTTTACCGGCCCGAGGCGCTTGATGTTCCGGTGCTGACATCGCGTGACGGTCCGATTGCCGCAATCGACCCGCGGGAAACCGGTGCACTTGCCACCACCGCCCGCGCGACAGAGATCGCCACGGCGGTGCAAAGCGCAATCGGTGAAGCGGCAAAGACCGATGTTCAGGTCGTCGCCGATGCGGCCCCGACGCTCGAGGTTTTCGCCGTGCGCCCGTCATGGGTGCGGGTGCAATCGGCGGATGGCACGGTTCTGTTCGAAAAGATCCTCGATGCCGGCGAACGCTATGTCGTGCCGCAACTCGAGGAAGCGCCGGTGTTGCGGGCGGGCAATTCGGGGTCGATCTATTTTGCCGTGAACGGCAAGACCTATGGACCCGCCGCGACCGATGCGACGGTGGTCAAGAACCTTGCGCTGTCGGCGGACAATCTGACCACGACCTACACGCAGGCAAATCTGGCGGCGGATGCCGATCTGGCGAAGTTCGTCAACGTGGCCGAGGCGACACCCCTCGAACCCGTCGCCCCCGGAGCCGAGGCGCAGCCGGTCGAGTAACCCTCGCCGACTGTTGCCGTTTCGGCCCGCGCCCTTTATCACTTGCGGCAGGTTCTTCGCCCAAGCCGAAAGGGGCTTTCATGTCGCTCAACGCCGTTCGCCCGTGGCGCAACATCTACCGCCGCACGTCGCGCCAGATCAGCGTCGGCAAGGTGAAGGTGGGGGGCGATGCGCCGATTTCGGTGCAGACGATGACCAATACGCTGACGACCGATGTGGCGGCGACCATCGAGCAGATCCAGCGCGCGGCGATTGCGGGGGCGGATATCGTCCGCGTCTCGACCCCTGATCAGGAAAGCACGCGGGCGCTGCGCGAGATCGTGGCGGAAAGTCCCGTGCCGATCGTGGCGGACATCCATTTCCACTACAAACGCGCCATCGAAGCCGCCGAGGCGGGGGCAGCCTGTCTGCGCATCAACCCCGGCAATATCGGCGACGCCAAGCGCGTGGCCGAGGTGGTGCGCGCGGCCAAGGACCACGGCTGTTCCATCCGTATCGGGGTGAATGCGGGGAGCCTTGAAAAGCATCTGCTCGACAAATACGGCGAGCCTTGTCCCGATGCGATGGTGGAATCCGGCATGGACCACATCAAGCTGTTGCAGGACAACGATTTCCACGAATTCAAGATATCGGTCAAAGCCTCGGACGTCTTCCTTGCCGCCGCCGCCTATCAGCAACTGGCCGAAGCGACCGACGCGCCGATACACCTCGGTATCACCGAAGCCGGTGGGTTGATGTCTGGCACGGTGAAGTCGGCCATCGGGCTTGGCAACCTCTTGTGGATGGGGATCGGTGACACGATCCGCGTGAGCCTGTCTGCCGATCCGGTGGAAGAGGTGAAGGTGGGCTTCGAAATCCTCAAATCCCTTGGGCTGCGGCATCGGGGCGTGACGATCATCTCCTGCCCCTCCTGCGCGCGGCAGGGGTTCGACGTGATCAAGACCGTCTCGGCGCTGGAAGATCGTCTGGCGCACGTGACGACCAGCATGAGCCTGTCGATCATCGGCTGCGTGGTGAACGGGCCGGGCGAGGCGCTGATGACCGACATCGGCTTTACCGGCGGCGGGGCTGGGTCGGGGATGGTCTATCTGGCCGGCAAGCAGAGCCACAAGCTTGGCAACGAGGCGATGGTGGATCACATCGTCGAGCTGGTCGAGAAGAAGGCCGCCGAAATAGAAGCGGCGAAAGAGGCCGAGGCAGCGGAATAAGGCTGTCGCCTGCGACTTTTCTGCGAAAGATCAGGCGACCGTCGGCAATCAGCCCCGAAATTCCGCAAGAAATCGCGGCGGGCGGTCAGCCCTCGGTGGCGCGTTCCTGTGCAATGATCTGGCGCATCCCGTCGAGCGGGACGTAGCCGCGCACAAGCTGGCCGTCGACGACGAAGGTCGGCGTGCCCGAGATTTGGAGTTTCTGCGCAAGGTCGTGGTTGGCCTGAATGACCGCGGTCACTTCGGGCGCGTCCATCTTGGCCTTGAGCGGTTCCCAGTCATAGCCAAGATCGCCCGCCAGCCGCTCCAGCGACTCGGGCGTTGCATCGGCGCGGAGCGAGATCAGCGCATCATGGGTGGTGCGGTAAGCCTCGTCCCCGTGAAGCTGGTGGACGGCGATGGCGAAGCGCGAGGAGATGACGGATTGTTCGCCGAGGATCGGGAATTCCTTCATCACGAAGCGGATGTTGCCATCTGAATTCACCAGTTCGTCGACCTCTTGCCACGCCTTGCGGCAATAGCCGCAGCGGTAGTCGAGGAATTCGACGACCGTCACGTCGCCATCGGGATTGCCGCCGATCCACGAGACGCCATCGTTGAAGATCGCATCGTGGTTGTCCGCCAGCACGGCCTTTTCCTGTTCGGCCTGCGCCGCGTCCTGCCGCTGTTGCAGGACATCCATCGCTTCGACCAGCACTTCGGGGTTTTCCAGAAGATAGGCGCGCACCTCGGCGCGAAAGGCTTCGCGCTCGGCATCGGTCATCGCGTCCTGCGCAAAAACGGTCGAGCCGGCAAGGCTTGCTGCCACGGCAAGCGGAAGGGCAAAGGAACGGCGGATCATCGGCAACCTCGGGCTTCTGCCCGTTCGGGCAATGTCTTGACCTTTGCCCCGCATCGGGGACAGTGCATCCGTCACCTTAAGGGGGAGCGGATGCGGATTTCAAGGCGGGGTCAGGTCGATCCCTTCATCGTGATGGATGTGTTGCGCGCGGCAAGCATGGCCGAAGCGGCGGGGCGGCATGTCATCCACATGGAAATCGGCCAGCCCGCGACACCCGCGCCCAAGGCCGCGCGGAAAGCGCTGGCCGATGCGATGGAGAAGGGCGCGCTTGGCTATACCGTGGCGCTTGGCCTGCCGGAGTTGCGGCGCGGGATCGCGGCGCTTTATGCGCGCTGGTATGGGGTCGATCTGAACCCCGACCGCGTGATCGTGACCTCCGGCTCTTCAGCGGCGTTCCTGTTGTCATTCACCACGCTTTTCGATGCGGGCGACCGCGTGGGCTTGGGCGAGCCGGGCTATCCGAGCTATCGCCAGATCTTGCGTGCGCTGTCGCTGGACCCCGTGGGCTTGCCCGCAAGCGACGAAAACCGCCTGCAACCCGTGCCAGCCGATTTCGCAGACGTGGACCTTGCGGGGCTGATCGTCGCCTCGCCCGGCAATCCGTCCGGCACAATGCTGGACAAGCCGCGACTGGCGGCGCTGATCCATGCGGCGCAGGCGCGGGGGATGAGCTTCATCTCGGACGAGATTTACCACGGGCTGCATTATGGCGACCGCGCCGTGACCGCGCTGGAGGTGTCGGATGATGTGCATATCATCAACTCCTTCTCCAAATACTTCTCGATGACCGGCTGGCGCGTGGGCTGGATGGTCGTGCCCGAGGATCATATCCGCACGGTCGAACGGTTGGCGCAGAACATGTTCATCTGCCCGCCCCATGCGAGCCAGATCGCGGCGCTGGCGGCGCTTGACTGCATCGACGAGCTTGAGGGCAACCGCGCGACCTATGCCGAAAACCGGCGTCTGATGCTGGAGGGCCTGCCGAAGGCGGGTTTCACCAGGATCGCACCGCCGGACGGGGCGTTCTACATCTATGCCGATGTGTCGGAGCTGACCGCAGACAGCCTGTCCTTTGCCGCCGAAATCCTTGAAGGCGCGGGGGTGGCGGTGACGCCGGGGCTGGATTTCGACCCGCGTCGGGGCGGGCAGCGGTTGCGCTTTTCCTATGCGGGGGCCACGGCGGATATCGTCGAGGGGCTTTCGCGCCTGACCCGCTTCATGGCAGGGCGCAAGGCATGAGGGTGCTGTCCCGCCTTGTCGCCGCTGTCGCTGCCGTCGTTGTGCTGAGTTTTGCCGCGCAGGGGCAGGAGCTGTCGGCCTTGGCCCGGCTCGACCCCGCCGCCAGCCGGATCGAGGATGCGGCAGGCGGGGTGGATGTCACGCTGTCGCTGTCGCAGCCCGTGCCGTGGCGGGTGCGGGTGATGGCTGATCCGCCCCGCGTGGTGATGGATTTCCGCGAGGTGGATTGGTCCGGTGCGGCCGCCCTGCGCAATGACAGCCAGCAGATCAAGGGGATGCGGGCAGGCGTGTTCCGTGCCGGCTGGTCGCGGCTGGTGCTGGAACTGGCCGCCCCCTTCACGGTGGAAAAGGCGGCGATGCAGACGGGGGCCGGGGCGCTGGTGACGGTGCATCTGCGCCCCGCCACGCTGGACGATTTCGCCAAGGCCGCAACCCGGCCGGAACCGCCGGAATGGGCGCTGCCGAAGCCTGCCGATCTGCCGGCGACGACGGTGGACAAGGGCGGTCCGCTGCGCGTCGTGCTCGACCCCGGCCACGGGGGCATCGACCCCGGCGCGGAGCGGGGCAGCCAGAGCGAAGCGCAACTGATGCTTGGTTTTGCGCGGGAGTTGAAGGAACGGCTGATCCGCGAAGGCGGCTTTGCGGTGACGATGACGCGCGAGGAGGATGTCTTCGTCCCGCTTGAAACCCGCATCTCCATCGCCCGTGCGGCGGGGGCGCAGGTCTTCGTCTCGCTTCACGCCGATGCGCTGGCGGCGGGCGAGGCGACAGGGGCCACCGTCTACCATCTGGCCGAGGAGGCGAGCGACGAAGCCTCGCGCACACTGGCCGAACGGCATGACCGCGACGACCTTCTGGCGGGCGTGGACCTGACGCAGCAGGATGATCTGGTGGCGACGATCCTGATGGACATGGCGCGCACTGAAACCAACCCGCGCGTGCTGGCGCTGGCCGACCATCTGGCGGGCGCGATGCAGGAGGCGGGGATCAAGATGCACCGCCATCCGATCCAGCAGGCAGGGTTTTCGGTGCTGAAATCGCCCGATATCCCGTCCGTCCTCGTGGAACTGGGGTTCCTGTCGTCGAGTTCCGACCTCAAACGTCTGAACGATCCCGACTGGCGGGCAAAGATGCAGGGGGCGATCCTGACAGGTCTGCGGCAATGGGCGGCGGAAGACGCGAAACAGGCAGAGTGACGGCGCTTTTGCGCGTGGGTTCACGCCATCGTTTTGACCTTCGCCACCTTGCGCGTGTATAAGGCGCGGGCGTCGGGTCTGGCGCGGCAGGTTGGATAGGGTTCAGGGCGTGATCAGATTCGTCGGGTCTTTTTTCGGGGCGATCTTCACGGCGGTCACGCTGGGCATCCTTTTTGCCGCGCTGTCCATCGGCGGGATTTTCTACATGTATTCCCGCGACCTGCCGAGCCATGAGAGCCTTGCAAAATACACCCCCGCCACGATCAGCCGCATCTACAACGGCGAGGGCGAGATCATCGACGAATTCGCGCAGGAACGCCGCCTGTTCGTGCCGATCGAGGATATCCCCGATCTGGTGAAACACGCCTTCATCAGCGCCGAGGACAAGAATTTCTACACCCACCACGGCTATGACGTGGGCGGCATGGCCGCTGCCTTCCGCGATGCGATCCTGACGCGCGGGAAAGAGGTGCGCGGGGCATCCACCATCACGCAGCAGGTGATGAAGAACTTCCTTCTGTCGGGCGACCGGACGGGCGAGCGGAAGATCAAGGAGATCATCCTTGCCACGCGGCTGGAAGAGACGCTGACGAAGGACAAGATCCTTGAACTCTACCTGAATGAAATCTTCCTTGGCCAGAACAGCTATGGCGTGGCGGCGGCGGCGCAGACCTATTTCAACAAGCCGCTGACCGCGCTGACGCCCGCCGAAGCGGCCTATCTTGCGACCCTGCCCAAGGCCCCGTCCGAAATGCACCCCGTCCGCAACAAGGACCGTGCGCTGGAACGGCGGGCCTATGTTCTCAACCGCATGGCCGAGGATGGCTATATCACCCCCGAGGTGGCGAAAGAGGAGGCCGCGACCCCGCTTTTGACCGTGCAGAACGGCGACTATCCGGCATTCCGCGAATCCCTGCCGCCGCGTGGCTATTTCACCGACGAAATCCGCCGCCAGCTTTCCACCACCTTTGGCGAGGATGAATTCTTCACCGGCGGTCTGTCGATCCGCGCCACGGTGGACCCCGAAATGCAGGTCGTCGCCGCCGCCGCCCTGCGCGAGGCGCTTGAAAGATACGACCGTTCGCAAGGCGTCTGGCGCGGCACGAAAAAGGCGCTGACCGCGGAAGACATGGCCGATTGGCGCGCCGCCCTTGCCAAGGTCGAAGTGCCGCGCGATGTGGCGGGTTGGACGGTCGGTGTCGTCCTGTCGCTGGGCGAGACGGACGGGACCGTGGGCCTTGAAAGCGGCGAAGAGGTGACGATCCCCGCGCGTGACGTGACTTGGGCGCGCAAGCTCAACGCCGATGGCTCGCTGGGCAAGAAGGCCAAGGTCGTGGGCGATCTGGTGTCGGTCGGCGATGTGGTGCTGGTCAGGCAGGTCACGGGCGACGAGGGCGAGCGCTGGTCGCTGCGTCAGGTGCCCGAGGTCGAGGGCGCCTTCATGGCGATGGACGTCAACTCGGGCCGCGTGCTGGCGATGCAGGGCGGGTTCTCCTATCAGGATTCGGTTTTCAACCGCACCACGCAGGCCACGCGGCAACCGGGGTCGAGCTTCAAGCCCTTCGTCTATGCGGCGGCGCTGGATTCGGGCTTTACCCCCGGCACCATTGTGATCGACGCGCCCATCGAGGTGGAAACCGCGCAGGGGCTGTGGACGCCGAAGAATTCGTCGAACAAATTCTACGGGCCGACCCCGCTGCGGACGGGGGTGGAACAGTCGCGCAACCTGATGACCGTGCGCGTGGCGCAGGAAATCGGGATGGAGAAGGTCGCGGATTACGCCGAACGCTTTGGCGTTTACTCCCCGATGCAGCCCTTCCTTGCCAATGCGCTTGGCGCGCAGGAGACAACGCTGTTCAAGATGGTCGCCGCCTATTCCATGTTCGCCAATGGGGGCGAGCGGGTGGAACCCACGCTGGTCGACCGCGTGCAGGACCGTTACGGGCGCACCGTCTACAAACATGACACGCGCATCTGTCAGGATTGCAACGAAGCGGCACTTCCCGCAGGTCGCGGCGTGTCGCTGAGGTCCGAGCGCGAGCGGGTGATGGATGCGGTCACGGCCTATCAGTTGACCTCGATGATGCAGGGCGTGGTGCAGCGCGGCACTGCTTCGGGGTCGGTCAACCTGCCCGTGCCGGTGGCGGGCAAGACGGGGACGACCAACGATGCCAAGGACGTGTGGTTCATCGGCTTCACCTCGAACATCGCGGCGGGCTGCTACATCGGCTATGACCAGCCGCGCACCTTGGGCGGCGGCGCATCGGGCGGCGGGTTCTGCGGGCCGGTGTTCCAGAAATTCATGACCGAGGCGGTAAAGAAATACGGCGGTTCCGAATTCCGCGTGCCGCCGGGCGGGCATTTCGTCAAGCTCGACCGCTACACCGGCGCGATGCTGCCCGACGATGCCACGGGGCCGAACGTGCAGGCCGAATACTTCCGCGACGGCGTGGACGGAATCGGGATGCTGGTGGATGGCGGCTTTGCGATGGGCGAGAACCTCCCCCTCTTCGCCTATGGCGAGACGGACGGGGGCGAGGGCGCGGCGACCGTCACCACCTCGACCGGCGAGACAGCCGTGATCCCCAAGAAGGCCGATTTCGGCACGCTGAGTTCCGGCGGTCTATACTGACCATACGACAGGCAAAAATCTTCGAAGACATTTTCGGGGCAGGGGCCGAACCCTTGCCCCATGTCGCCCCCCGCGCTATCACCCGCCCGTAACCAAGACAGGACCGAAGCCATGCGCGCCGAAACGCAGAACAATGTCGATGCGATCTCGAAGTCGCTGAAACTGCTCGGGCAGCGGCTGAACTGGGAAACCGCGCCGCACCGGCTGGAAGAATTCGACGCGATGATCGAAGCGCCGGACCTGTGGAACGATCCGGCCAAGGCGCAGAAACTGATGCGCGAGCGTCAGCAGCTTCTGGATGCCGTGTCCACCTACCGGATGATCGAAAGCGGGCTGAAGGACAATGTCGAGCTGATCGAACTCGGCGAGATGGAGGGCGATCAGGAGATCGTGGCCGAGGCCGAAGCCGCCCTGAAATCGCTGGTCGAGGTGGCGGCGGCGAAAGAGCTGGAAGCCCTGCTCGATGGCGAGGCGGATGGCAACGACACCTTCCTTGAAATCAACGCAGGCGCCGGCGGCACCGAAAGCTGCGACTGGGCGTCGATGCTCGCGCGCATGTATGTGCGTTGGGCCGAGAAGAAGGGCTACAAGGTCGAATTGCAGTCGGAAACTGCGGGCGAAGAAGCGGGCATCCGTTCCGCCGCCTACAAGATTTCCGGCCCCAATGCCTATGGCTGGCTGAAATCCGAATCCGGGGTGCATCGCCTTGTCCGTATTTCGCCCTATGACTCGGCGGCGCGGCGGCATACGTCATTCTCGTCGGTCTGGGTCTATCCGGTGGTCGATGACAACATCGAAATTGTGATTCCCGACAATGAGATCCGCATCGACACCTATCGCTCGTCGGGCGCGGGCGGGCAGCACGTGAACACGACCGACTCGGCGGTGCGGATCACCCACTTGCCGACCAATATCGTCGTGACAAGCTCGATGAAGTCGCAGCACCAGAACCGCGAGATCGCGATGAACGCGCTGAAATCGCGGCTTTACCAGATGGAGCTTGACCGCCGGAACGCCGAGGTGAACGCCCAGCACGCCGCCAAGGGCGAGGCGGGCTGGGGCAACCAGATCCGCTCCTACGTGCTACAGCCCTATCAGATGGTCAAGGATTTGCGGACGGGGGTCGAAACCTCGGACACGCAGGGTGTGCTTGACGGCGACCTCGACAAGTTCATGGCGGCGACGCTGGCGATGGACGTGGCGGGCAAGTCCCGCGCCGAGGCGATGGCCGAAGACTGATCGCAAATACATCTTTGCGCGGGTATCGCCGCCGCATAGCCTTTGGCTGCGGCAGGGGGGCAGCGCATGGATGGATTGACCAAGCAGGGAACGGCGAAACGCGGCCGCGACGTGCCCGAGGTGCTTGAACTCGACGCGGGCGATCTGCGCCATGCGTTGCGGGCGGGGTGGCGGGATTTTCTGGCCGAACCCTATTACGGCGCCTTCTTCTCTCTTGTCTATGTCATCGGTGGCTGGCTGCTGATCTTTGCCTTTTCGGCCAAGGGGCAGCTTTGGTGGACGCTTCCCGCAGGGGCGGGTTTTCCCATCCTCGGCCCCTTCGTCGCCTGCGGCTTCTACGAGATCAGCCGGAGGCGCGAGGCGGGGCAGGGCATGCGGCTGGCGGAAATCCTTGGCGCGGTGGTCCGTCAGAAGGACCGGCAGATTCCGTCGATGGCGGCAGTGGTGGTGGTGTTCTTCCTGTTCTGGAACTTCCTTGCGCATATGATCTTTGCGCTCTTCCTCGGGCAGGTGACACTGGTCAACGTCTCCTCGTCGCTGGCGATGTTCTCGACCGCCGAGGGGCTTTTGATGCTGTCCTTCGGCACGGCTGTGGGGGCGGCGCTGGCGACGCTGTTCTACGCCTTGACGGTCGTCAGCCTGCCGATGCTGCTCGATGACCGCGAGGTGGATTTCGTCACCGCCATGCTCACCTCGGTCGCGCTGGTGCGGGCAAATCCCTTGCTGATGCTGGGCTGGGGCGCGTTGATCGCGGTGGCGCTGTTTGTCGGGATGTTGCCGTTCTTCTTCGGGCTGATGATCGCCTTGCCCGTCTTCGGCCATGCAAGCTGGCATCTTTACCGCCGCGCGGTGGCCTGGGGCTGAATGCAAAAGGGGCGCCCGAAGGCGCCCCCGTCATAGCATGCGGTCCGCGATCACTCGGCCTTGGGGCCGGTGCTGACAGGCGTGACCGGAGCGGCAGAGCGGCCGTTCGACAGCGGGTCTTCCTGACGCTGGACCGAGCCTTCGAAATGCGCACCGCTTTCGATGGCGATGGTTTTGTGGATGATGTCACCCTCGACCCGCGCGGTGGCGGTGAGACGGACCTTGAGCCCGCGCACGCGGCCCACGACGCGGCCATTGACGACGATGTCATCGGCCACGATCTCGCCGCGGATGGTGGCGCTTTCGCCGACGGTCAGCAGATGGGCGCGGATGTCGCCCTCGACCGTGCCTTCGACCTGGATGTCACCGGTGGTGCGCAGGTTGCCGACAACGGTCAGGTCCGACGACAGCACGGAAGCCGCGGCCTTCACCTTGGGGGCCGAGGGGGTGAATTCGGTCTGGGGCTTCGGAGCGGTTGCTTCCGGCATCTTGGGGCGCTCCGCTTCGACGTTCTTGGGGCCGGGTTCGTTGATCTTACTTTTAGAAAACATCTCGCGCTGCCTTTATGAAGGTCATCGGGTTGATTGCTCTGCCGTCGACCCGGATTTCGTAATGCAGGTGGGTTCCGGTCGAACGTCCGGAATTGCCCATATCACCGATCCGGTCTCCGCGCGATACCCTATCGCCAACACTGACGCGGATCTGCGACAGGTGGCCGTAACGGGTCTCGAGGCCGAAGGCGTGTTTGATCTTCACAAGCCGCCCGTAGCCCGATTCCCAACCCGCATAGGTCACGACGCCATCGCCCGAGGCAAGGATCGGCGCGCCGTAGCTTCCGGCAAGGTCCTGTCCTTCGTGGTTGCGGTGGCCGCGGCCAAAGGGATCGTTACGCCCGCCAAAGCCGCTGGTGTAGCGGACGGGGGTGTTCACCGGCATCGAGAAGGGCGCCTTGAAGGCCGCGATGCGATACATGTTCATGCGGTCCAGCCCCGACAAAAGCGCGTTGGCCCGCGTTTCTTCTGGCGACCCCGACAGGCCCGAGGTCGACAGCGTGATCGGTCCGAGCGGCCCGCCCTGACCGGAATAGCCCTTGCGCACCGTGGACAGAAGATCGTCGGGCGACAGCCCGGCCTGCCGGAACATCTTGTCGAGCGGCTCCACCGAGACTGTCAGCGCTTCTTCGAGCTTGACGAAAATCTCGTCCGTCCGGCGCTGCTGGGCACGGCGTTCGGCTTCGACAGCGGCGACGCGTTCTTCGGATTGTTCGGCCTGAACCGCCATCGCATCGCGTTCCCTGGCGGCACTGCCAAGCGCGTCGGTCATATAGGCAAGGGTCGCTTCCGTGTCGCGGGCGCGGGCTTCGGCGTTTCCGGCGGTGCTGCCGGTCTGGTTCATGGCCACGGTCACGGAGTCGAGCTTGGCGCGCGCCTCGTCCCGTTCCTTGATCGTGCGGCGCAGGGTCTTCTGGATCACGTCGATCCCCGTCTCAAGCTCGCGGCGGCGGTCTTCCGAGGCGAGGAGCCGCCCCTGCATCTCGGCCACCTGCGTGAGGGCGAGGTTGAAGCGTTCCTGCGCGCGGACGGTTTCCTCGGCGCGGCGGTCGCGGTCCTCCGACATGTGGTTCAGACGCTGTTCGTATTCGGCCTGCTGGCGCTGGGTCTGTTCGCGCGACGATCCCGCCCCGATCGAATCCATCAGCAGGATCGCGGTGGCAAGGATGGTCCAGCCGACAAACACCGTCGCCATGCTCAGGGCAAGGGCCTGGGTCAGCGGGCGCAGACGGATGAAGCGGGTTTCGGTGTCCGATTTCAGAAACAGACGTTGTTCGGGAAGCCGCCGCTCGACCGCAGCATTGATCCGGTAAGTGACTCGGCTAAGCACTGGCGCGGGTTCCGTCTGTGGCTGCAAGGGATCGTCGACCCTGCGATGGCAGAGACGCCACCGTGATTAGCCACGCAGCCACCTTGTCGCAACGGTTTTGACCGGTTGGTCGGGCCGTCTTCCGCTTTTCCGCCCAAGATCGGCAGAAACCCGCCGAAGCGGCCTTGGTTCCTTAATCAGTGTTATTTTACAGGGCCTGCAACCCTTCGGCGAGCGGCCAGTAGAAGTCGGGCGGCAGTCCGGCTTCGGCGCGCTTCTCCTCGTTGAAGGGCGGTTTCAAAGACCCGTGGAAGTAGTGCCGGACAAGGCGGTGGAACACGTCTTTCGGGTCCAGCCCGTCACGCCCGCACAGCCAGTTGAACCACTTGGAGCCATAGGCGACATGGCCCACCTCTTCGGCGTAGATCGTTTCCAAAGCGGAAACGGCGCCGGTGTCGCCTGCGGTGCGGAACACCTCGATCATGCCGGGGGTCACATCAAGACCGCGCGCTTCCAGCACCATCGGCACCACGGCAAGACGGCCCATCAGGTCATCCGCCGTATCTTCGGCGGCACGCCACATTCCGGCATGCGCGGGCAGCGCGCCGTAATGGCTGCCAAAGGCTTCGAGACAATCGCAGATCAGGTTGAAGTGCTTGGCCTCTTCATCCGCCGCCTTGACCCAGTCGTCATAGAAGCCGAGCGGCATGGGATGGGCGGTGAAGCGGGCGATGATGTCCCAATGCAGATCGACCGCGTTGAGTTCGATATGCCCCACGGCATGCAAGAGCGCGATCCGCCCCGGCAAGGTGCCGGGACGGCGGCGCGGCACGTCGCGCGGGGGCAGGAGGTCGGGCTTTTCGGGGCGGGCGGGTTGCAGCGGGGGGGCCGCCTGACCGATGGGCAGGGGCGCACCTGCCGCACGCGCGGCGAACCACGTCGCGGCATGTTTGCGCCCCAAGGCCGTCTTGGCGCGGCCATCGGCGGTGGTCAGAACCTCCACCGCCATTTCCGCGAGGCTTTGCATCAAAGCGCCTTTGCTGCCGCCAGAACCTCGTCGGCGTGGCCCTTGACGCTGACCTTGTTCCAGACCTGCGCCACCTTGCCCGCGCCGTCGATCAGGACGGTGGTGCGTTCGATGCCCATATAGGTCTTGCCATACATGCTTTTCTCCAGCCAGACGCCGTAATCCTCGCAGGTGTGGCCGTTCTCGTCGCTGGCAAGGATGATGCCCAGCCCGTGCTTCTTGCAGAACTTGTCATGCGCCTTGACGCTGTCTTTCGACACGCCGATCACGGTGGTGTTCGCGGCAGTGAAATCGGCCAGACGGGCGGTGAAATCCTGCCCTTCGAGCGTGCATCCGGGGGTGTCGTCCTTGGGGTAGAAGTAAAGCACCACCTTGCCGGGGCGGAAGGACGACAGGGTGACGTTGCTTCCGCCGTCACGGGGAAGGGTGAAATCGGGCGCGGTTGCTCCGGCGGTGATCATTGTCAGCGGCTCCTTGCATTTTGAAGACCAATGCTTGGCGATCTAGTTGCCTTCCGGCAAAGATAAAGGCAATCCCCGTGCACGGCCCCGCCGAAGGGGCGGGCAGAGGGGCGAAGGTCAGGGCATGGGCGAGACGGGACAAGCGGGCGACGGTCCGGTGGTGGAGCACTCCACGACTGACTCCGCTGCCGCCTCCGCCCAAGCGATGGCCGGTCCCGCGGCTGCCTCCGCTGCCGAAGCGGCAAGGCCGCCGCGCAGGCGCAGACGCAGCAGTTACCTGCCGCACAGCCTGCTTGGCTTCGTCATCGTCCTTTCGCTCGGTCTGGCCACGATCATCGCCACGCTCGGCCTGACCGGTGCATCGCTGCGCCTGCCCGTCTTTGTCGTGGCCGAGGTGGAAACCCGCCTGAACCGCTCGCTGGAAGCGACCTTGCCCGAAGGCGCATTGTCCCTTGGCGGGATCGAACTGGGCATCGACGCCGACTGGGTGCCCCGCTTGCGGCTCGAGGATCTGCGCATCGAGAACGAGGCGGGCGACGCGCTGCTGACCCTGCCCGAAACCGGCATCACCTTTGATCTCGACTCCCTGCTGCAAGGGACGGTCCGTCCCCGCAGCCTGCGCATCAGTGGTGCACGCATCGACCTGCGCCGCGATGCCGACGGGAAGTTCGACCTTGCGCTTGGTGCGGGCAACATCGGCACGGCCATCGACGGCATTCCCGCCCTGTTCGACATGGTAGACGCGGCCTTCGCGCTTCCCGTGCTGTCGCGTCTGCGCAGCATCGAAGCCGACGCGCTGGCCTTCAGCTTGCGGGACGACCGGCTTGACCGGTCTTGGAACGTCGGTGACGGAAGGCTTCGTCTTGAAAACCGCAGGCGCGACATCCGCGCCGAACTCGGGCTGTCGCTTCTCGGGAAATCGGGGGCACCGGCGCAGGCTGTCCTGACAATCGTGTCCGACAAGACCGCGACCGAAGCGCGAGTCACCGCGACGGTCGATCAGGTCGCCGCCGCCGATATTGCCGACCAAGCCCCGTTGCTTGCCGCCTTGCGCGTTCTCGACGCACCGATTTCGGGCCGCCTGTCCACGACACTGGGCGCGGATGGGATCACCGCGCTGGAAGCGAGCCTCTCGCTGGGCAAGGGGGCGCTTCGCCCCACCGATGCCGCATCGCCCGTACCCTTTGACCGTGCGACCATCGAACTTGGCTACGATCCCGATCGTGGGCGCATCAAGCTTGCCACGATAGATGTCGAAAGCCCCGCACTGCGGATCAAGGCGACGGGTCAGGCCTATCTGCTCTCCTCGGACGGGACTTATCTGACCGGTCCCCTCGGAGGCAGACTTCCCACGGTATTCCTCAACCAGATCCACGTATCCGAAGCGATGGTCGATCCGGCGGGTCTCTTCGAGAAACCCGTCCGTTTCTCGGAAGGGGCCGTGGATTTCCGGCTGCGGCTCGATCCGTTCAGCGTGGATATAGGGCAGATCGCGCTGGTCGAAAGCGGCCATAAGCTGAGCGCCAAGGGAGCCGTTTCCGCCGGAGACGACGGTTGGCGCGCTTCGGTCGATTTGGCACTGGACGAGATCGGCACCGAAAACCTGTTGCAGCTTTGGCCCGTCACGCTGGTGCCCAAAACCCGTGCCTGGCTTGCCGCAAACGTGTTTCAGGGCACGCTGTCCAATGTCCGTTCGGCCTTTCGCATCGCGCCGGGAACGCAGCCGCGCCTGCAGATGGGTTATGATTTCCGCGACACGGATGTGCGTTTCATCCGCACCATGCCGCCGATCACCCGTGCCAACGGCTATGCCACCATCGAAGGCCAGACCTATACGATGGTGCTGTCCAAGGGGGTGGTGACGCCCCCGCTCGGCGGGACCATCGACATGACGGGGTCGGTCTTTTCCGTCCTCGACATCACGCAAAAGCCCGCGCAGGCGGAGGTGCGGCTCAAGACCCGGTCCACGCTGACCGCCGCGCTGTCGATCCTTGACGAGCCGCCCTTCCGCTTTCTGACCAAGGCGAACAGACCCGTCGAAATCGGCGAGGGCGAAGCCACGCTGGATGCCGTGCTGCGCTTCCCGTTGGTGCCGCGCATCATGCCGAACGACGTGAGCTTCGTCCTGAACGGGCGGGTGAAGGCGTTCCGTTCCGACCTGCTGGTCAAGGGAAAGACCGTGGCGGCACCCGAGCTTTCGGTCAGTGCCGATCCCAAGGGGATGCGGATTTCGGGGCCGGGGACCGTGGGGGCGCTGCCCTTCGACGTGACCTTCTTCCAACCCTTCGGCCCCGATGCGGCGGGCAAGGCGCGGATCGAGGGGACGGCGGAGCTGTCGCCACTGACGGTTTCGGAATTCAACCTCGGCCTGCCTGCGGGCATGGTGACGGGCAAGGGGCAGGGGCAGGTGACGATCGAACTGCCCAAGGGCGCGCCGCCGCGCCTGTCGCTGGTGTCCGACCTGAACCAGATCGGCGTCATGATTCCCGGCACGGGCTGGTCGAAGCCCGCCGCCACCCGTGGGCGATTGACTGTCGATGCGGTGCTGTCCAGCCCGCCTGTGGTCGAGTCGATGACCCTGTCCGCTCCGGGGCTGAAGGCCGAAGGCTCCGTTGCATTGCGGGCCGACGGCGGGCTCGACATCGCCGAATTCCCTGCGGTCACACTGGGTGACTGGCTGGACGGGGCTGTCCAGATCACGGGGCGCGGTGCCGGCAAGCCGGTCGCGGTAGGCATCACTTCGGGCATGATCGACATCCGCAAGATGGGCGGAGATGCGGGCGGAGATGCGGGCGGCGAAGCAGGGCGCGAGGCGGATATCCCGATTACCGTTTCGCTGGATGAGGTGCGCATTTCCGACGACATCAGCCTGACCGGTTTCCGCGGACGCTTTACCCCCCGCGGCGGGTTCAACGGTGAATTCGAAGGGCTGGTCAACGGTATCGCGGGCGTGACGGGCGCGGTCGTGCCATCGCGCTATGGTTCCGCCGTGCGTATCCGGTCCGACAACGCCGGCGCGGTGATGGATAGCGCGGGTGTCTTTTCCTCGGCGCGGGGCGGCACGCTCGACATGCGGCTGACCCCGCGACAGGAAGAAGGCGTCTATGACGGGGTCGCCGATATTGCCCGCGTCCGCGTGGCCAACGCTCCGGTTCTGGCCGAACTCCTTTCGGCGGTGTCCGTCGTCGGCCTTCTCGAGCAATTGAACGGCGAGGGGCTTTTGTTCAACAGCGCAAACGGCGAATTCGTAGTGACGCCGGGCGCGGTGCAGATCACGCGGGCCTCGGCGGTCGGGGTGTCGCTTGGCGTGTCGATGGCCGGTGTCTACGGCACGGAAAGCAAGATGATGCGCCTTCAGGGCGTCGTGTCTCCGCTTTATCTTCTGAACGGTATCGGGTCGATCATCACCAAGCGTGGCGAAGGCTTGTTCGGCTTCAATTACGAGGTGACGGGCGACGAGAAGGGGGCTTCTGTCACGGTCAACCCGCTGTCGATCCTTACCCCCGGGCGCTTCCGCGAATTGTTCCGCAGCGCCCCGCCCAGATTGGGAGATAGCGGCGGATGAAACTGTCCGATTTCGATTTCCACCTGCCGGAAGACCTGATCGCCACGCGGCCCGCCAAGCCGCGCACCCATGCGCGCCTGCTGCTGGCCGAGGGGAACCGGATCAGCGACCGCCACGTTTATGACCTGCCGCAGATCTTCCGCCCCGGCGACCGGCTGGTGCTGAACAACACCAAGGTCATCCCCGCCCGCCTGACCGGCCAGAGGCAGCGCGGCGAGGCGGTGGCGAAGATCGAGATCACGCTGCTGGAACCGCAGGCGGTGGGCTGGCGGGCTTTGGCAAAACCGCTCCGCAAGGTGAACGCGGGCGAGGTGATCCGCTTTTCCGACACGCTGTCTGCCCAAGTGGCCGAGAAATCGGAAACCGACCTGCGGCTGGTCTTCAACCTGACGGGCGACGATTTCGACGCGGCTTTGGCCGAGGCGGGGTTCATGCCGCTTCCGCCCTACATCGCCGCCAAACGCGCGCCCGATGCGCAGGACCGTGACGATTACCAGACCGTCTTTGCCCGTCATACGGGGGCGGTGGCGGCACCCACGGCCTCGCTTCATTTCGACCGCGAATTGTTGCAGACCTTGGCCGATATGGGCGTGACCTTTACCGAAGTCACGCTGCATGTCGGCGCGGGCACCTTCCTTCCGGTCAAGGTCGAGGATGCGACAACTCACAAGATGCACGCCGAATGGGGGCAGGTGACACCCGAAGCCGCCGCCGAGATCAACGCGACCAAGCGGGCAGGGGGGCGGGTGATCCCCGTCGGCACCACGGCCCTGCGGCTGATCGAGAGTGCGGCGCAATCGGGCGAGGTGCAGCCCTGGGCCGGACCGACCGACATCTTCATCTATCCCGGCTACCGCTTCCGCGTGACCGATGCGCTGATGACCAATTTCCACCTGCCCAAATCGACGCTGATGATGCTGGTTTCGGCGCTGATGGGGCAGGACCGCATCCGGCGCATCTATGACCACGCCGTAACCGAACGTTACCGCTTTTTCAGCTACGGGGATTCCTCGCTGCTGATCCCCTGACGCGGTCCGCGCGGCCCAAGTCGTTTTTCACTGCGGCGCGGGCCGTTCTGCCGTGCTAGCCTGTCCCAACCCCCGTGCCGGAGCCTGCCCGTGCTGACCGTTTTCAAAACCTCCTGGCCGCTGCTTCTGGGCATCATGCTTCTGATGGTGGGGAACGGCATCCAAGGCTCGCTCCTCGGCATCCGTGGCACGCTCGAGGGGTTCTCGACCTTCGAGATTTCCATCGTCATGTCGGCCTATTTCGCGGGGTTCCTCTTCGGGTCGCACATGGCGCCCGCGATGATCCGCAAGGTGGGGCATGTGCGGGTCTTTGCGGCGCTCGGCTCGCTCATCTCGGCCATCCTCGTGATCTATCCCGTGGCGCCCGACTGGATCGTCTGGTCGCTGTTGCGCGTGCTGATCGGGTTCAGTTTCTCGGGCATCTACATCACCACCGAAAGCTGGCTGAACAACGCCGCCACGAACGAGACGCGGGGGCAGGCGCTGTCGGCCTATATGATCGTGCAGATGCTGGGGATCATCGCCTCGCAGGCCTTGCTGAACGTGGCCGAACCTTCGGGCTTCACGCTGTTCGTGATCCCTTCGGTGCTTGTGTCGCTTGCCTTCATGCCGCTGTTGCTCGCCCCCACGCCCGCACCCACATTCTCGTCCACCAAGGCGCTGTCCTTTACGGCGCTGTTCCGCATCTCGCCGCTTGGCTGTGCGGGGATGCTGCTGACGGGGGGCGTGTTTTCGGCCATGTTCGGCATGGCCGCCGTCTGGGGGGCGATGAAGGGGCTGTCGGTGCGCGACATCTCGGTCTTCATCGGGGCGCTTTATGTGGGCGGGCTGGTGCTGCAATATCCCATCGGCTGGCTGTCGGACCGGATGGACCGCAGGAAGCTGATCATGATCCTGTCGGCGATTGCTTCCGTGGTGATGGTGGTGCCTTCGGTCTTTGACCTGCCCTTCGTGCTTTACATTGCGGTGGCGTTGCTTCTGGGCGGGATCACCAATCCCGTCTATGCGCTGCTCATCGCCTATACCAACGACTTCCTCGGCAAGGATGACATGGCGGCGGCGAGTGCGGGGATGATCTTCCTCAACGGGTTCGGAGCGATCTTCGGGCCGCTGGTGACGGGCTGGATGATGGGGCTGATCGGGCCTTCGGGGTTCTTCCTCTTCATCGCGGTCCTTTACGTGGCGCTGACCGCCTATGCGATCTGGCGCATGACGCGGCGGGCATCCCCTGCGGGGACAGGGCAATATGCCAACCTCGTGCCGACCGCCTCGCCCGTCGCGGCGGCGGCGGTGATGGAAAAGGGGCAGGGCCAGCCGCGCTGACCCGCCCTTGCTTGCGCCGCCCCCGAAACCCTGTCACGCTTTGCCGCAAAGGGAGGCGCCGATGTCCGATCCGGTCGAGGTTCTAGATTTCTGGCTCGGCACCATCGGGCCGGACGGGTGGTATAAAGGCGGGGACGAGATCGACCACGCCTGCCGCGATTTCCACGAGGTTTGGGCCGCGGCGCGGGACGGCGGGCTGGACCATTGGGTTGACGGGACGGTCGGCACGCTGGCCTTTCTCATCCTGACCGACCAGTTGCCGCGCAACATGTTTCGCGGACAGGCCGAAAGCTTCGCCACCGACCCCATCGCCCTTGCCGCCGCGAAGAAGGCCCTTGCCGAAGGCTGGGACTTGGGCGCGCCCGAGCCGGACCGGCAATTCTTTTACATGCCGCTGGAACATTCCGAAGACCCCGCCGATCAGGCGCTTTGCGTGGAATTGATGGCCGAGCGGATGCCCTCCGACCCCGAAATGCTGCTGCATGCCCGCGCGCATCAGGAGATCATCGCCCGCTTCGGCCGCTTTCCCACCCGCAACGCGGCGCTGGGGCGGGTGTCGACCGCCGAGGAGGCGGCCTTTCTGGAACAGGGCGGATATATGGCCGTTGTCCGCAGCCTGTCGCCCAGCCATGCGTCCGGCGCATAGGCCCAAGGCGTTACCTGCGTTGCTTGACAAAAAATAATAGTTTAAGGCCAAACTACTTTTCCAAGGGAGGAAATCATGGCCGCATCCTACGACGTCATCGTGATCGGCGCCGGCCCCGGCGGCTATGTCGCCGCCATCCGTGCCGCGCAGCTTGGCAAGAAGGTCGTCATCGTCGAACGCGAAAATCTGGGCGGCATCTGCCTGAACTGGGGCTGCATCCCCACCAAGGCACTTCTGCGCTCGGCCGAGGTGTTCCACCTGATGCACCGCGCCAAGGAATTCGGCCTTGCCGCCACCGGCATTTCCTACGACCTGAACGCCGTGGTCGCCCGTTCGCGCGGCGTGGCCAAGCAGTTGTCGTCGGGCATCGGCCACCTGATGAAGAAGAACAAGATCGCCGTGGTCATGGGCGAGGCGACGATCCCCGCCAATGGCCGCGTTTCGGTCAAGACCGACAAGGGGGTCGAGGAATTGACCGCGCCCGCCATCATCCTTGCGACCGGCGCGCGCGCGCGGCAGTTGCCGGGGCTCGAGGCGGATGGCGACCTCGTCTGGTCCTACCGCCACGCGCTGCAACCCGTGCGGATGCCGAAGAAGCTGCTGGTGATCGGTTCGGGCGCGATCGGGATCGAATTCGCCTCGTTCTTCAACACGCTGGGTGCCGATACGACCGTGGTCGAGGTGATGGACCGCATCCTTCCCGTGGAAGACGCCGAGATTGCCGCCTTTGCCAAGAAGCAGTTCGTCAAGCAGGGGATGAAGATCCTTGAAAAAGCGGCGGTGAAGCAGCTTGACCGCACCCCCGGCAAGGGCGTGGTCGCCCATATCGAACAGAACGGCAAGGTCGAGACGCAAGAGTTCGACACGGTGATTTCCGCCGTGGGGATCGTCGGCAACGTGGAAAACCTTGGTCTGGAAGCCTTGGGCGTGAAGATCGACCGCACCCATGTGGTGACGGATGAATATTGCCGCACGGGCGTCGAGGGGCTTTACGCCATCGGCGACATCGCGGGCGCACCGTGGCTGGCGCACAAGGCGAGTCATGAGGGCGTGATGGTGGCCGAGCTGATCGCGGGCCTGCATCCGCACGCCATCAAGCCCAATTCCATCGCCGGCTGCACCTATTGCTCGCCGCAGGTGGCAAGCGTGGGCCTGACCGAGGAAAAGGCCAAGGCCGCGGGCTATCAGGTCAAGGTGGGCCGCTTCCCCTTTATCGGCAACGGCAAGGCGATCGCACTGGGCGAGGCGGAAGGCATCGTGAAAACGGTCTTCGACGCCAAGACGGGCGAGCTTCTGGGCGCGCATATGGTCGGCGCGGAAGTGACCGAGCTGATCCAGGGCTATGTCATCGGGCGCACGCTCGAGACGACGGAAGAGGACCTGATGAACACGGTCTTCCCGCACCCGACCCTCTCCGAGATGATGCACGAAGCCGTGCTTGACGCCTATGGGCGCGCCCTGCACTTCTGACGGCAGCGGGGGGCTCGCCCCCCGCACCCCCGAGGATATTTGAGAAAAGAAGAAAGAGGCGGGATGCGCGCGGTGTTGACCGTTCTGGCCCTGTGGGCGGCGGGGCTGGGGGCTGCGGCGCAGTTCGGCAAGATGTCCTTTGCCTTCGACCTGTTCGCCGCGCGCTTTCCGGCGGCGGGACCGGTGGGGGTTGGCCTGCTCGTGTCGGTCGTCGGCATCGTCGGGCTGGTCTTCGGCACCACGGCGGGGCTGATGGTCGCGCGCATCGGCCCGCGCCGCGCCATTCTGGCAGCACTTGCGCTGGGGTCCGCCATGTCGGCGCTGCAATGCCTGCCGCTGTCCTATGCCGTGCTGTTCCTGACCCGCGTGGTCGAAGGGTTTTCGCATCTTGCCATCGTCGTCGTCGGCCCGACGATGATCGCGGGGCTTGCCCCGCCACGGCATCAGGGGCTGGCGATGACGCTGTGGAGCAGTTTCTTCGGCGTGACCTATGCCGTGCTGGCCGTGATCGCGCCGCCCCTGCTGGCGGGCGGTAGCGTCGGGATTCTCTTTGCGGGCCACGCGCTGTGGCTGGCGGGGATCGCGCTGCTTCTGTCGCGGCTGCTGCCCGATGATCCGAAAGGTGCGGCCCATGCGATGGGCGGCATCGTGGCGGAGCATCTGTCGATCTATGCCTCGCCCCGCATCGCGGCACCGGCGACGGGCTTTGTCTGTTACACGGCGCTTTACGTGGCGATGCTGACGCTGCTTCCCCCGCTGATGCCCGGGGCCTTGCGTTCCGTCACGGCGGCGGGGATGCCGCTGGTGTCGATCCTCGTGTCGCTGACCTTGGGGGTCTGGCTGCTGGCGCGGTTGACGGCGGTGCAACTGGTGCAGGCGGGGTTTGCCGCGGGCGCGGTGGCTGCGGTTGCGCTGTGGCTGGTCTGGGGGCAGGGGGCGTGGATGCTGGCGGCGTCCCTTGCGCTGGCGGGGGCGATGGGGATCGTGCAGGGGGCAAGCTTTGCGTCGATCCCGCAGCTCAACGCCTCGCGTGATGATCGGGCGCGGGCTTCGGGGGCGGTGGCGCAGCTTGGCAACCTTGGCACCACCACCGGCACGCCGCTGCTGGCCTGGCTGATCGTGCAGGGCGGGCATTCGGGGCTGACCGCCTTTGCACTGCTGCTTTGCTGTGCGGGGATCGCCATCCACGCGTTGCAATCGCGCCGCCGCGCCTGATCTATCCCCGTCTTTCTGCATCGCGTTCGCTTCGGTTTCCCATATATTCACCATTTGTTCACTTTTTTCGGTTGGAGACTCGCCCGCCGTGACCTATCTCTGTCGGGCCATTTCCGGATGGGTTGGGGGATAGCATGGCCGAGCAGAAGTTCATCGAGGTGCGGGGCGCGCGCGAGCACAACCTCAAGGGTGTCGATGTCGACATCCCGCGCGACCAGCTTGTGGTGATCACCGGCCTGTCGGGGTCGGGGAAATCCTCGCTCGCCTTCGACACGATCTATGCCGAAGGGCAGCGGCGCTATGTCGAAAGCCTGTCAGCCTATGCGCGGCAGTTCCTCGACATGATGGGCAAGCCGGATGTGGACCATATCTCGGGCCTGTCGCCTGCGATTTCCATCGAACAGAAGACGACCAGCAAGAACCCCCGGTCCACCGTCGGCACGGTGACCGAGATTTACGACTACCTCCGCCTGCTCTTCGCCCGCGTCGGCACGCCGTTTTCCCCCGCCACGGGCCTGCCGATCACCGCGATGCAGGTGCAGGACATGGTCGATGCGGTCATGGGGATGGAAGAGGGGACGCGGGCCTATCTGCTCGCCCCGATCATCCGTGACCGGAAGGGGGAGTATAAGAAGGAATTCCTCGAACTGCGGAAGCAGGGGTTCCAGCGGGTCAAGGTGAACGGCGCCTTCTACGAGCTGGAGGAGCCGCCGGCTCTGGACAAGAAGTTCCGCCACAACATCGACGTGGTGGTCGACCGTATCGTGGTGCGCGACGGCATCCAGACGCGGCTGGCGGACAGTTTCCGCACCGCGCTGGACCTTGCCGATGGCATCGCCATCATCGAAACCGCGCCGGCCGAGGGCGAGGGGGAGCGGATCACCTATTCCGAGAAATTCGCCTGCCCCGTGTCGGGCTTCACCATTTCGGAAATCGAACCGCGCCTGTTTTCCTTCAACGCGCCCTTCGGGGCTTGCCCTGCCTGTGACGGGCTGGGGGTGGAGTTGTTCTTCGACGAACGGCTGATCGTGCCGGATCAGGGGCTGACCCTGCTGCAAGGCGCGCTTGCGCCGTGGTCGAAGCAGAAATCCCCCTATTTCACCCAGACCATCGAAGCGCTGGCCAAACATTACCAGTTCGACCGCAAGACCAAGTGGAAAGACCTGCCCGCCAAGGTGCAGCAGGTGTTCCTTTACGGCTCGGGCGAGGAGGAGATAAAATTCCGTTATGACGAGGGCGGGCGCATCTACGAGGTGAGCCGCGTCTTCGAAGGCGTGGTTCCGAACATGGAACGCCGCTACCGCGAGACGGACAGCGCATGGGTGCGCGAGGAGTTCGAGCGCTATCAGAACAACCGCGATTGCGGCACCTGCCATGGCTACCGTCTGAAACCCGAAGCCCTGGCGGTGAAGATCGCGGGGCTGCATGTCGGTGAAGTGGTCCGTATGTCGATCAAGGAGGCTTACGCCTGGATCGAAACCGTCCCCGCCGCGCTGACCAACCAGAAGAACGAGATTGCGCGGGCGATCCTGAAGGAAATCCGCGAGCGGCTGGGGTTCCTTGTCAACGTGGGTCTCGATTACCTGACCATGTCGCGCAATGCGGGCACGCTGTCGGGCGGGGAAAGCCAGCGCATCCGTCTGGCCAGCCAGATCGGGTCGGGCCTGACGGGGGTGCTTTACGTGCTGGACGAACCCAGCATCGGCCTGCACCAGCGCGACAACGACCGCCTGCTGACCACGCTGAAAAACCTGCGTGATCAGGGAAATACGGTTCTGGTGGTGGAGCATGACGAGGATGCGATCCGCGAGGCGGATTACGTTTTCGACATCGGTCCCGGTGCGGGGGTGCATGGGGGCCAGGTGGTGGCGCATGGCACGCCCGCGCAGATTCAGGCCGATCCGGCGAGTTTGACCGGCCAATATCTGGCAGGACAGCGCCAGATCGCGGTGCCGAAGGTGCGCAGGAAGGGCAGCGGCAAGAAACTGACTGTGGTCGGTGCGACGGGCAACAACCTCAAGAACGTCACCGCCGAATTCCCGCTTGGCATGTTCGTCTGCGTGACGGGCGTGTCGGGGGGCGGCAAATCCACGCTGACCATCGAGACGCTGTTCAAGACCGCCTCCATGCGGCTGAACGGCGCGCGGGAAACCCCCGCGCCCTGCGAGACGATCAAGGGGTTCGAGCATCTGGACAAGGTGATCGACATCGACCAGCGCGCCATCGGGCGCACGCCGCGGTCGAACCCTGCGACCTATACCGGCGCCTTCACCCCGATCCGCGACTGGTTCGCGGGTCTGCCCGAAGCCAAGGCGCGGGGCTATCAGCCCGGGCGCTTCAGCTTCAACGTCAAGGGCGGGCGGTGCGAGGCCTGTCAGGGTGACGGCGTCATCAAGATCGAGATGCACTTCCTGCCGGACGTCTATGTCACCTGCGAGACTTGCAAGGGGCAGCGGTATAATCGCGAAACCTTGGAAGTTAAGTTCAAAAACAAGAGCATCGCCGATGTGCTTGATATGACATGCGAAGATGCCCAGACCTTCTTCGCCGCCGTGCCTGCGATCCGCGAAAAGATGGATGCGCTCTGTCAGGTGGGCCTTGGCTACATCAAGGTGGGCCAGCAGGCGACGACCCTGTCGGGGGGCGAGGCGCAGCGGGTGAAACTGTCGAAAGAGTTGAGCCGCCGCGCCACGGGGCGCACGCTCTACATCCTCGACGAACCCACGACGGGCCTGCATTTCGAGGATGTGCGCAAACTGCTTGAGGTGCTGCATGAGCTGGTGGAGCAGGGCAATACGGTCGTCGTGATCGAACACAACCTCGATGTCATCAAGACCGCCGACTGGATCATCGACATCGGTCCCGAAGGCGGCGATGGCGGCGGGCGGATCGTTGCCACCGGCACGCCCGAGGATGTGGCGAAGGCAGAGTCAAGCCATACGGGGCGTTACCTGCGCGATATGCTCAAACCGCGGCGGGTTGCGGCCGAATAGCTTTGTTCCGGCGGAAAGCCGCCGGTAAATATCGGATTACGGCGCAGCTTTTTCAAAAATATCCGAAAGGTCATGCTCAATTTACGGGCATTGTCCTGACCGCGCTTTGGGCGCACGGTCAAAGTGTCGCAAACGCGCGACCTTACCGAAGACACACCAAAACCGGACAGAGAGCCGGAACCGTTGGCCAATGTGGTCGCCGGGCCAATGCCCTGCACCCGTAGTCACAGGAAGGGACAATCCTTTGAAACTGATCAACCCGTCACCCTCGCTTCACAACGAGGATCTGGCCCCCGCGACCGAGCGGAAGTGGGGCGCCTTCTCCATCTTCAACGTCTGGACGTCCGACGTTCACAGCCTTTGGGGATACTACCTTGCCGCATCCCTTTTCCTGCTCTGCGGCAGCTTCATCAATTTCGTGATCGCCATCGGGATCGGGTCGCTGGTGATCTTTGCGCTCATGTCGATGGTCGGCAATGCGGGCGTGCGGACAGGCGTTCCGTTCCCCGTGCTTGCCCGCGCCTCGTTCGGCACCTTCGGGGCGAACTTCCCCGCGCTCGTCCGGGCGGTCGTCGCCTGCTTCTGGTACGGGGCGCAGACCGCTGCGGCATCGGGTGCGATCGTCGCCCTGCTGATCCGCAACGAGGGCATGCTTGCCTTCCACACCAACAGCCACATGCTGGGGCATTCCACGCTCGAGGTGATCTGCTACGTCATCGTCTGGGCGCTGCAACTCCTCATCATCCAGCGCGGGATGGAAACCGTGCGCAAGTTCCAGGACTGGGCCGGTCCCGCTGTCTGGATCATGATGCTTTTCCTTGCGATCTATCTGGTGGTGAAGTCCGGCACCTTCTCTTTCGGATCGGAAATCCCGCAGGACGTTCTTCTTGAAGCGACCGCCGCCGCTGGCGTTCCGGGCGTTCCGGGCAGCTTTGCGGCACTTGCGGCCGTTGCCGCAACGTGGATCACCTATTTCGCGGCGCTCTACCTCAACTTCTGCGACTTCTCGCGTTATGCCACGTCGGAAGCGGCGCTGCGCAAGGGCAACCTCTGGGGCCTGCCGATCAACCTTCTGGCCTTCTGCCTTGTCGCGGGCATTACCACCACTGCCGCCTTTGCCGTCTATGGCGAGGTGCTTTTGCACCCCGAACAGATTTCGGCGAAGTTCGATTCCTGGTTCCTCGCACTTCTCGCCGCTCTGACCTTTGCGGTCGCGACGCTTGGCATCAACGTGGTGGCGAACTTCGTGTCGCCCGCCTTTGATTTCGCCAACGTCTTCCCGCGCCAGATCGACTTCAAGAAGGGGGGCTACATCGCTGCTGCCATCGCGCTCGTGCTTTACCCTTGGGCACCGTGGGAAACCGGAGCGGCCCATTTCGTGAACTTCATCGGTTCGACGATGGGTCCGATCTTCGGGATCATGATGGTGGACTATTACCTGATCCGCAAAAGCCAGATCGACGTGAACGCGCTTTATCAGGAAAACGGCGAGTTCCGCTTTGAAGGCGGCTTCCACGCCAAGGCCTTCATCGCATTGGCCGTAGGCATGGTCTTCTCGTCGATCCTGCCGACCTTCACCACGGTGCTTCCGGCATGGTGGGGCACCTATGGCTGGTTCTTCGGCGTGGGCATCGGCGGCGCGGTCTATTACGTGCTGCGGGCTGGTGCTGCGGCGCAGGCAAAAGCGGCCTGATCGCCGGAACGGTTACGGAAAGGGCGGGGGAAACCCCGCCCTTTTCAATTTGCGGCGGCGCGGCGCAATGCGTCGGGGTCGCGCAGATGCACCTCGCCCCGCTCGGTCGTCACCCAACCGGACTTGGCAAAGGCGTCCAGTTTGCGCGACACCACCTCTCGCGCCGAACCGATCCTCGCCGCAATCTCGGACTGCGTGGCCCGCACCACATGCCCATCGGCCAGATCGAGCAGCACCGTCGCCAGCCGCGCATCAACCCTTCCGAAAGCGACCGATTCCAGAAGCCGCGTCAGGTCCGCCATCCGTTGACCAAAGGACCGCAGCACATAGCCGCGAAAGGCTGCGTCCGCATCCATCAGCCGCAGGAACATCGCCTTGGGGATCACCACCGTCTCGCATTCGACGACCGTTGCGGCGGCCCCCGTATAAGCCTCGTCCCCCAGCAGGCCGAGGGTCGTCTGGACGCAGGACTGTCCCGGCTCAACCGCGTAAAGCAGGATTTCGCGTCCGTTCGGTCCCGTCAGAAACACCTCGACCCGTCCCGACAGCAGAACGGGGTAGCCCTGCGCCCTGTCGCCGGGGGCGAAAAGGTCGATCCCGCGGGGCAGGGTGCGACGGTGAAGCGAGGAAAGCTCGGCGCGTGTCGCCGCGTTCAGATTTCCAAGCTGACTGATCCAGTTCATCACGGCGCACCCTTAAGACCGTAGCCAGTCAAACAGACTGCCCCGCTGGCGATCAAGTGCCGGAATGTCGAAAGGGCCGCCTTTCGGCGGCCCTTCGCTCTTTGGTTTATGCCCGACGCATCAGTCCATCGGCTTGAAGTTGAGCGAGGCGCCTTCCTTGATGCCGCTCGGCCAGCGCGAGGTGATCGTCTTGGTGCGGGTGTAGAAGCGGAAGCTGTCCGGCCCGTGCTGGTTCAGGTCGCCGAAGGCCGATTTCTTCCAGCCGCCGAAGGTGTGATAGGCCAGCGGAACCGGGATCGGCACGTTGATGCCGATCATGCCCACGTTGACGCGGGCCGCGAAATCGCGCGCCGTGTCGCCGTCGCGGGTGAAGATCGCGGTGCCGTTGCCGTATTCGTGGTCCATCGCAAGGCCAAGCGCCTCTTCATAGGTCTTGGCGCGGACGGTCGACAGGACCGGCCCGAAAATCTCCTTGCGGTAGATGTCCATGTCGGGGGTGACATGGTCGAAGAGGTGCGGACCGACGAAGAAGCCGTCCTCGTAGCCTTGCAGTTTGAAGTTGCGGCCATCGACCACCAACTTCGCGCCCTGCGCCACGCCGGATTCGACCAGCTTGAGGATATTGGCCTTGGCCGCAGCGGTCACGACGGGGCCGTAATCCACATCATTTCCGGCGGTGTAGGGGCCGACCTTCAGCTTTTCGATCCGCGGGATCAGCTTTTCGATCAGGCGGTCGGCGGTTTCATCACCCACCGGAACCGCGACCGAAATCGCCATGCAGCGTTCGCCCGCAGCGCCATAGCCCGCACCGACCAGCGCGTCGGCGGCTTGGTCCATGTCGGCATCCGGCATGATGATCATGTGGTTCTTGGCACCGCCGAAGCACTGCACGCGCTTGCCGTTGGCGCAGCCGCGACCGTAGATGTATTCCGCAATCGGGGTCGAACCGACGAAACCGATCCCCGCGATCTGCGGGTTGTCAAGGATCGCATCGACCGAGTCCTTGTCGCCGTTGATGACTTGCAGCACGCCATCGGGCAGGCCCGCTTCCTTGAACAATTCCGCCAGCATCAGCGGAACCGACGGGTCACGCTCGGACGGCTTCAGGATAAAGGCGTTGCCGCAGGACAGGGCCGGGCCCATCTTCCACAGCGGGATCATGGCGGGGAAGTTGAACGGAGTGATCCCTGCGGCCACGCCGATGGGCTGGCGCATGGAATACATGTCGATGCCGGGACCTGCGCTGTCGGTGAATTCACCCTTCAGCATATGCGGCGCGCCGATGCAGAATTCGATCACTTCCAGCCCGCGCTGGATGTCGCCCTTGGCGTCCGGCACGGTCTTGCCGTGTTCGCTGGACAGCACCTCGGCCAGTTTCTGCATGTCGCGGTTCAGGAGGCGGACGAATTCCATCATCACGCGGGCACGGCGCTGCGGGTTGGTGGCACCCCATTTCACCTGCGCCTTGGCGGCATCGGCGGTGGCAGCGTCAAGCTCGGCCTTGGTGGCGAGTGCGACGCGGGCCTGCACTTCGCCCGTGGCGGGGTTGAACACATCGGCGAAGCGGCCCGAAGTGCCCTTCACGTGCTTGCCGTTGATCCAGTGACCGATCTCTTTCATGGGGAGTCCTCCGATTTCGTTGTGAAGACATTAGCCTTGCGGAAATGCTTGAAACAGAGGAAGTATGGCAAAAACGCTTTGCATTTTTGCATTATGATGAGCGATCAGGGTCAGGATTGCCCCGTGGCCCAAAGCCACGGGGCGCGCCCGAACCGCCCCCACGGGGCGGGCGCACGTATACGTGCACCCACCCCTCGGTTCGGGCGCGCCCCTACTGTCGAGTTCGACCAGAAGGAAATGGACATGGACTGGGACGACCTTCGCATCTTCCTCGCCGTGGCGCGCACCGACAGCCTGTCGGGCGCGGGAAAGCGGCTGAAGATCGACCCCGCCACCGTGGGCCGCCGCATCGCCCGGCTGGAAGAGGCGATGGGCGCGCGGCTCTTTGCCAAATCCCCGCAAGGCTATGCGCTGACCGAGGAAGGCACCCGCCTTCTTGCCCATGCCGAACGCGCCGAAAACGCGATGGACGCGGCGCGGGAATCGCTCACGGGACCCGAGGGGCTTTCGGGACAGATCCGCATCGGTGCGCCGGACGGCTGCGCCAATTACCTGCTTCCGCAGGTTCTGGCGCAAATCTGCGATGCCAACCCGGGGCTTGAGGTGCAGATCGTCGCACTCCCCCGCGTCTTCAACCTGTCGAAGCGCGAGGCCGATATGGCCATCGGCGTCAGCCGCCCGACGGCGGGGCGGCTGACCGTGCAGAAGCTGACCGATTACCGGCTGCACCTTGCCGCGCATCCCGATTACCTGTCGCGCACCCCGCCCATCGAAGCGCCCGAAGACCTGAAAGCCCATCGCGTGATCGGCTATATCCCCGACATGATCTTCGACAAGGAACTGGATTACCTGTCAGAGATCGGTGCGGGCCATGTGCCGCTGGCGTCGAACTCCGTCTCGGTCCAGCTCAACTGGCTGCGCTGCGGGGCAGGGGTGGGGATCGTGCATGACTTCGCCCTTCCCGCAGCGCCCGAACTTGTCCGTGTCATCCCCGACCGCATCAGCCTGACCCGCGCCTTCTGGCTGATCCGCCATGCCGATGATGGCCGCGTGGAACGGCTGAACCGCTTTGCCGACCTCCTCGCCACGGGGATACGGGCCGAGATGGCGCGGCTGGAACGGGCGGCGGGACTCTCGCAGTAAGAATCCTTGCTTGACAGAATCCCGTGATCGGGCGGACGCTTGGGGGACTTCTACCGGAACGGGAGGTCCAAGATGCATGTCAGCCAGATCCTGAAATCGAAATCCGATGACGGCGTGGTCACGGTCACGCCCGGAACCAGCCTTGCCAAGGCGGCGGAAATCCTTTCTTCGCGCCGGATCGGGGCCGTGATCATCTCTCCCGACGGCAAGCGCGTGGCGGGCATCCTGTCCGAGCGTGACATCGTGCGCGAGCTTGGCCGCCGTGGCGTGGCCTGCATGACCGACAGCGTCGATACGGTGATGACCGCCACGATCACAAGCTGCCGCCGCGACGACAAGGCGGACGAAGTCTTGCAGAAAATGACCGATGGACGCTTCCGCCACATGCCGGTGCTGGAGGGCGACCAGATGATCGGCCTCATCTCCATCGGTGACGTGGTCAAGGCGCGGCTGATGGAGCTTGCGATGGAAAAGGACGCGCTCGAGGGAATGATCAAGGGCTTCTGACACCCGTTTTCACCTTGCATCGAACCGCGCAATATTGTTGCGTGCAAGGCGGAAGACAGGGCGGGGGGAGCCATGCGTATCGGTCTTTATCCGGGAACCTTCGATCCCGTAACGCTCGGCCATGTCGACATTATCCAGCGGGCGATGGCGCTGGTCGACCGGCTTGTGATCGGGGTCGCGATCAACCGCGACAAGAAGCCGATGTTCACGCTCGAAGAACGCGTGGCGATGATCGAGGCGGAATGTGCCGCGATCGTCGCCAAGACGGGGGGCGAGATCGTCGTCCACCCCTTCGAGAACCTGCTGATCGATTGCGCCCGCGATGTGGGGGCCACGGTGATCGTGCGCGGCCTGCGGGCGGTGGCGGATTTCGAATATGAATTCCAGATGGTCGGCATGAACCGCGCGCTGGATGCCAGCATCGAGACGGTCTTCATGATGGCCGATGCGCGGCGGCAGGCGATTGCATCGAAGCTGGTCAAGGAAATCGCGCGGCTTGGCGGGGATGTGTCGAAATTCGTGACACCGCCGGTGGTCGAGGCGTTGAGGAAGAAACTGGCCTGAAAAAGGAAAACGGGGGGCTTTTGCCCCCCGCCTCGGCACGTTTGGTGCCCGAATTCCTTATTTGCCGTAAACGGCAGTCCATGCGATGCGGCTTGCATCCTCGGGGAAGATCCCCAGATCAAGCGCGATGTCGCGGGGCAGGCGGGCGATCTCGTCCCGCGTCCGGCGATAGGCTGCACGGTTGGCAGCGGCGGCTTTCAGGCTTGCGATCACGTTCAACATTTTCCAGTTCCTTTGTATCGCCAAGGGCTTCTCGGTATCCCTTCGGCATGACTGGAAGATGGGCCTGAATGGTTGCGCTAACAACGCACAAAGGGCGGAAGCCGTTATGCGTCTGGCGCATAGGTCTTGCAATTATGCAGGGGCGGAATTTTACGAAAATTCCGAAACGGAAAATGACGCATTTTCCGGACCCCGACCGTGGGATCCGGAATTTGCGTCAAATTCCGGCGCATTTTCTGCGTCAGAAAATGCCTTGCCTCAGATCAGCTTGCCCATCGCCACGGCGGTATCGGCCATGCGGTTCGAGAAGCCCCATTCATTGTCATACCACGACAGGATCGACACGAAGGTGCCGTCCATGACCTTGGTCTGGTCCATGTGGAACACGCTCGAATGCGGGTCATGGTTGAAGTCGGACGAGACATTCTTGAACTCGGTATAGCCGAGGATGCCTTTCAGCGGGCCATTGGCGGCGGCTTTGATCGCGTTGTTGATCTCGTCCACGCTGGTCGCGCGCTTAGCGATGAACTTCAGGTCCACGACCGAAACGTTCGGCGTCGGCACGCGGATGGCGAAACCGTCCAGCTTGCCCTTCAGCTCGGGCAGAACCAGCCCCACGGCCTTGGCAGCCCCGGTCGAGGTCGGGATCATCGACAGCGCCGCGGCGCGGGCGCGATAAAGGTCCTTGTGCATCGTATCCAGCGTCGGCTGGTCGCCGGTGTAGGAGTGGATGGTGGTCATCATCCCCTTTTCGATGCCCACAACCTCGTTCAGCACCTTGGCGACGGGCGACAGGCAGTTCGTCGTGCAAGAGGCGTTCGAGACGATCAGATCGTCCTTGGTCAGCGTGTCGTGGTTCACGCCATAGACGATGGTCTTGTCCGCCCCGTCACCGGGGGCCGAGATCAGCACCCGCTTCGAGCCGTTCTCGAGATGGGCAAGGCACTTTTCCTTGGAGGTGAAGATGCCCGTGCATTCCATCACGATATCGACGTTGCCCCAGGGCAGGTCGGCGGGGTTCTTGATCGCAGTGACTTTCATCGGCCCGCGACCCACGTCGATCCAATCCTCGCCCGTGGTGACGGTGGCGGGGAAGCGGCCATGAACCGAATCGAAGCGCAGCAGGTGCGCGTTGGTTTCCACGGGGCCGAGGTCGTTGATCGCCACGACCTCGATATCGGTGCGGCCCGATTCGATGATCCCGCGCAGAACGTTGCGCCCGATACGGCCGAACCCGTTGATGGCTACCTTGACGGTCATGGCATTCCCTTCCGACTGGGCCGTGGAATCCACGGCGATTCTCGTGGCGAATCTCGCCACAGACGATAGCGCTAACATCCGCAGAACGAGTCGGAATTCAACCCGCTACGGTCGCTAATGCCGCCAGAATGACACGAAATAGATAAGGTCCGCCAGTTTGCGGATGAGGAAGAAGCTTGCAGCGCCCCCGTTGAGCGCCAGATCAAGCAAAAGCGCGCCGATCACCAGCGCGCCTATGATAATCGCCAATCGGTCGGTCACGACCCCTCCGCTTACTGGAGGAGCCGCCCCATCACACCGGCCACGTCGGCCATGCGGCAGGAGAAGCCCCACTCGTTGTCATACCATGCCAGCACACGGACGGTGCGGCCGCCGACCACCTTGGTCTGGTCGGGGGCGAAGATAGACGATTGCGGCGTGTGGTTGAAGTCGATCGAGACTTTCGGTTCCGGATCGTAGGCCAGAACCATCCCCATGTAGCCCGCCGCCGCCTCGCGCACGATTTCGTTCACGTCGTTGACGGTTACGGTCTTGCCCGCAACGAAGGTCAGGTCCACGGCGCTGACGTTCGGGGTCGGCACGCGGATGGCCGAACCGTCAAGCTTGCCGGCGAGTTCGGGTAGCACCTCGCCAATCGCCTTGGCGGCACCGGTCGAGGTGGGGATCATCGCCATTGCTGCGGCACGGGCGCGGTAAAGGTCGTTGTGACGGCGGTCGAGCGTGGGCTGGTCGCCGGTGTAGCTGTGGATCGTGGTCATGATGCCGGATTCGATGCCGATGGCATCGTTCAGCACCTTGGCAAGGGGCGCGAGGCAGTTGGTGGTGCAAGAGCCGTTCGACACGACAAGATGCTCCGCCGTCAAACCGCGATGGTTCACACCGTAAACCACGGTCTTGTCGGCCCGCTTGGCGGGGGCAGAGACGAGCACGCGCTTCGCCCCACGGCCAAGGTGGACGGCAGCCTTGTCGCGGTCGTTGAACTTGCCCGAACATTCCAGCACCACATCCACACCCTCCCAGTCGAGCGTGTTGGGATCATAGGAGGACATCACGCGGATCGGCCCGCGACCCAGATCGAGCGCACCGTTCGACACCTTGACCGTGCCGGGGAAGCGGCCGTGGACCGAGTCGTATTTCAGCAGATGCGCGTTTGTTTCGATCGGCCCCGTGGCATTGATCGCCACCACCTGAACGTCGTTGCGACCCGATTCCGCGATATGGGCCAGCGTGCAGCGCCCGATGCGGCCGAAGCCGTTGATCCCGATGGTGATGGTCATGCCTGCCGTCTCCCCTATGCCGTGATGCGTCTCCTCATATCGGCTGACACCCTTGCTGCAAGTGTAAAAACGACATAATTTCAATATGTTAACGCAAACATCGACGGTTTGCGCTAACAGTGGCGAACCTTTGCAAAGCCCGCGCGCTGCACTAGGTAGGGACATGGACAAGCAAAGGTGGGCAGGATGAGTGGACTTCTCGCACTTCTCGATGACGTGGCGGCCATCGCCAAGGTGGCGGCGGCCTCGGTCGACGATATCGCGGGGGCGGCGGCCAAGGCGGGGGCCAAGGCGGCGGGGGTGGTGATCGACGATGCCGCCGTGACGCCGAAATACGTCCACGGCTTCGAAGCGGATCGGGAATTGCCGATCATCTGGCGCATCGCGCGCGGCTCGCTCAAGAACAAGCTCGTGCTGCTTCTGCCCGCCGCGCTTCTGCTTGCCAATTTCGCGCCTTGGGCCATCACGCCGCTTCTGATGGTCGGCGGGGCCTATCTTTGCTTCGAGGGGGCCGAAAAGCTGTTCCACGCCTTCCTGCCGCATACCGAGGAGGGGGTCGAGGAAGACTTCGACACCAAAGACCCCGCGCATCTGGAAGAGGACAAGGTGGCGGGGGCGATCAAGACCGATTTCATCCTGTCCGCCGAGATCATGACCATCGCCTTGGCCGCGATCCCCAATTCGACCTTCTGGATCGAGGCGCTGACGCTTGCCATCGTCGGCACGGTCATCACCGTGGGCGTCTATGGCGCCGTGGCGCTGATCGTGAAGATGGATGACATCGGCCTATACCTTGCCCGCAATGGCCGCACGGGGGCAGGGCGCGGCTTCGGGCGCGGGCTGGTCAAGGGGATGCCGGTGCTGATGGCGGTCCTGTCGGTCGTCGGAACGGCGGCGATGCTTTGGGTCGGGGGGAACATCGTGACACATGGGTTGGAGGTGCTGGGCTGGCCGTGGCTGTACGAAACCATCCATCACGCGGCAGAGGCCGTGGCCCATGCCGTGCCGGTGGCGCAGGGCTTTGCCGCATGGGCGGTGACAGCGGCGCTGGACGGGGTCTTCGGCGTGGCGCTGGGGCTTGTGCTGATCCCCGTGGCGACGCGGGTGATCGGCCCGATGATCGGCACATTCACCAAGAAAAAGGCCGCGCATTAAGCGCGGCCCCAATTTCCTTCGAAGGAAATTGCAAAACTCTTCGAAGAGTTTTGCGCCCTTGCGGTCAGAGCAAAGATTTCGCCACAGCCACGGCATTCTCTGCCGTGATGCCGAATTCCTTGTACAGCCGTTCCATCGGGGCCGAGGCACCGAAAGAGGACATGCCGACGAAACCGGCCTTCGCCTCGCGCCCGCCCTGGCCGAGCAGCCAGCGGTCCCAGCCTTGGCGCACGCCCGCTTCGATGGCCACGCGCACGGGGCCGGGGGGCAGGACCTTGCGGCGATAGGCTTCGTCCTGTGCCGCGAACAACTCCATGCAGGGCATGGAGACGACGCGGGTGCCGATGCCTTGGGCTTCCAGCGCCTCTTTCGCTTTCAGCGCGATTTCCACTTCGGAGCCGGTGGCGATCAGGATGACCTGACGCTTGGCGACCGCTTCCGCCAGAACATAGGCGCCCTTGGCGACCATGTTGGTGTTGGTGTGGGTCTTGCGCACGGCGGGAAGGTTCTGGCGGCTCAGCGCCAGCACGGTCGGGCGCTTGGTTTCGGTCAGCGCGACCTCCCACGCCTCGGCGGTTTCCACGAGGTCGGCAGGCCGGATCACCAGCGTGTTCGGGGTCGAACGGCTGATCGCCAGATGCTCGACCGGCTGGTGGGTCGGCCCGTCCTCGCCCAGACCGATGGAGTCATGCGTCATGACATAGACGACCGGAATTCCCATCAGTGCCGAAAGTCGCATCGACGGGCGGGCATAGTCGGTGAAGCACATGAAGGTGCCGCCATAGGGGCGCACCCCGCCATGCAGCGCCATGCCGTTCATCGCCGCCGCCATGCCATGCTCGCGGATGCCGTAATAGACGTAGCGGCCCTTGCGATCCTCGGGCGAGAACACGCCCAGATCGGCGGTTTTGGTGTTGTTCGACCCCGTCAGGTCGGCCGAACCGCCGATGGTTTCGGTCATCACGGGGTTCACCGCCGCCAGCACCTTTTCCGACGCGGCGCGGGTGGCCAGTTTCGGGGCAGCCTCGACCGCAGCCTTCTTCACGCCACGGATGACCGAAGCGAGCTTGGCCGGAGCGGTGCCTGCGAAGATGCGGGCGAATTCGGCCTGCTTGGCGGGGGACAGGGCGGCAAGACGCGCCTCCCATTCGGCACGGACGGCAGCACCGCGCTTGCCCATCGCTTCCCAGCCGGCTTTCACATCGGCGGGAATTTCGAAGGGCGCGTAATCCCAGCCATAAGCCGCTTTCGCCGCCGCCATCTGGCCCGCATCGGTCAGCGCGCCGTGGCCCTTGGACGTGTCCTGCGCGGCATGGCCAAGCGCGATATGCGTCTTGCAGGCGATCATCGTCGGCTTGTCGGATTTCTTCGCCGCCGTGATGGCGCGGTCGATATCCTCGGGGTCGTGACCGTCACAGGACAGCACGTTCCAGCCCGACGCGGCAAAGCGCGCCTTCTGGTCGGTGACATCGGCGATCGAGACCTTGCCGTCGATGGTGATGCCGTTGTCGTCCCAAAGCACGATCAGGCGCGACAGCTTCTGCTTGCCCGCCAGACCGATGGCTTCCTGGCTCACGCCTTCCATCAGGCAGCCGTCACCGGCGATGACATAGGTGTAATGGTCGACGATCTTCGACCCCCAGCGCGCGCGCAGGTTCTCTTCGGCGATGGCAAAGCCCACGGCGTTCGAGATGCCTTGGCCGAGCGGGCCTGTCGTGGTTTCCACCCCCGCGACATGGCCGAACTCGGGATGGCCCGCGGTGATGGCGCCCCATTGGCGGAAGTTCTTGATCTGCTCGAGCGTCACATCGGCATAGCCCGTGAGATACAGCAGCGAATAGATCAGCATCGAGCCGTGGCCCGCCGACAGGATGAAACGGTCACGGTCGGCCCAACGCGGTGCCTTGGGGTCGAAGCGC
Source organism: Paracoccaceae bacterium (assembly GCA_027489375.1). Classification (GTDB taxonomy): domain Bacteria; phylum Pseudomonadota; class Alphaproteobacteria; order Rhodobacterales; family Rhodobacteraceae; genus Paragemmobacter. Next base: position 184,439 of record JAIXZW010000012.1, read on the forward strand.
AGGTGCTTGTCGAAGAGCACGGTCGCCACATCGGCCATGCCCATCGGCATGCCCGAATGGCCGGAATTGGCAGCGGCGACCGCGTCCAGCGTCAGCGTGCGGATGGCACAGGCGCGTTTCCAGTGGTCGGGGTGACGGTCGCGAAGGGTCTGGATGTCCAAGGCCGTGGTCCTGTCTGAGAATGGCGGGAAAAAACCTGCCTGCTCAATAGCAGCCACCGCGCCAAGATCAAGCAAGGATGCCGCCCGAAGCGCCGCAATCCCCCATGCGCGCTTGGCATTTCAGGTTAATATCGCCCCGTAGGTGCTTGTTGCCGATTCGCAAATTCGCTCTGGCATGGGCGGCGGGGTCGGGTGATAAAGAGGGCGCGGGTGCGAGTAGAGTGAACGACAGAGTCACCACAGGCGGTTCGAAAGGTTACTTGATGCAGGAACTGGCAGAGCTTGAACGCCGGATCAACGCGGCGCTCCAAAGGATCGGTGCAGGGATCGAAGGGCTGGGTGCGTCTTCGGATGCCTCCCCGGGTGTGGCCCCCGACGATGCCGAACTGTCCCGCTTGCGCGCCGACCTTGCCGCCGAACGCCAGAAGACCGCCGAGCTTGAACGTCAGTTGCAGGCCGCACGCACGCCGGCCAAGGCGGTTCCGCAGGGCGAGCTTGAGGCGCGGGTGGAAAAGCTGACCCGTCAGATCGACGTGCAGGGGCTGGAGATGCAGCGCATGCGCAAGAACGTCGTGCAGTTGCGCGAGAACCTGCGCGCCCTGCGCCGTGCCGCCGCCGACAAGATGCCGGATGCCGAGCTTATCAACCGCGCCATGATGGCCGAGCTTGAATCGATCCGCGTCACCCGTTTCGCCGAAATGGCCGAGCTGGACGAGATCATCGCAGAACTCGACCCCCTGATCGCCGAGGTGTCCTGATGCCCGAACTGACCGTTACCATCGGTGGCCGCAACTTCTCCGTCGCCTGTCAGGCGGGCGAGGAACACTTCCTGCAAACCGCCGCCGCCATGCTGGATGCCGAGGCGCAGCCGCTTCTCTCCAGCATGGGCCGCCTTCCCGAGGCGCGGCTGCTTTTGATGGCGGGGCTGATGCTCGCCGACCGCACGGCAGCGGTCGAGGATGAGAACCGCAGCCTCAGATCGCGGATTGCCGAGATGGAGGCGCAAGGCACGCCCGCGCCGCAGCGGATCGAGGTGCCCGTGATCCCGCCGCAGGTGGGCGAAACGCTGGCCGAACTTGCCGCCCGTGCCGAGGCGCTTGCCGCGCGGATCGAGGAACGCCGCGCATGAAGGTGGCGGCGCTCGCGCTTCTGTGCGGCGCAGCGCCCGCCTTGGCCGAAACGCAGGCGTCCAACGTGCGCTACCAATGCGACCGCGACGTGACTGTTCCCGTGGTCTATGTGAACGGCGACGACCTGTCGCTGGCCGTGCTGGTGGTGGAGGGGAGCCAGATCCTGCTCTATTCCGAACCCGCCGCATCGGGCGCGCGCTATGGCTGGCCTTCGGACGGGTCGAATTACGTCTGGTGGACCAAGGGCGACGAAGCCACGCTTTACTGGAAGGACGGCGCGGCGGGGACCGAAACCCCGCTGCTGTCCTGCAAGCTGGCCTGAACATACCGCTTCGAATGCGGTATGGTTTCGGGTATGCTGCGTGCATCCGCCACAGGAGCCGCCTGATGACCGCCACCCGCCGCGCCACCTCAATGACCCTTGACGCCGCGCTTCTGGATGAGGCGCGGGCGCTTGGCATCAACCTCTCGCGCGCGGCGGAAGAGGGCATCCTCGCCCAGGTCCGCGCCGCCCGCGCCCGCCGCTGGAAAGAGGAAAACGCGGCCGATATAGCGGCCTATAACAAGTGGATCGAAGAGAACGGGATACCCTTCCAGAAATACCGCAAGTTCTGATGGCGCGTCAGTTCGACCTGTTCCGTCTGGCAAGCGGGGAATATGCGCTGGTGGTGCAGACCGATCTGCTCGACGACATGACGACACGGACCGTTTGTCTTGCGATTCCCGAAACCGACAAGCCGCCGACGATTGCCGCGCTGTCGCCCGTCATTTCCAATGGCGACCTCAGACTTAGGCTTGCGCCCTATGCGCTGGCCACGGTGTCGCTGGCCGAGCTGGAAAGCTTCGTTGCCAATTTCGCGCATGACCGCGACAGGATCATCCGTGCCTTCGACGTGCTGCTGACAGGCATCTGAAACGCAAAAGGCCCGCCACTTCGGGCGGGCCGTTCCGTCAAACCTATCCGCGATCAGGCGTTTGCGGCGCGGATCTTTTCGGCGGCGTCCTTGTCATAGGTCACGCCCTTCTGGTCGAACAGCGCGTCAAGCTCGCCCGACAGCGTCATCTCGGTCACGATATCGCAGCCGCCGACGAATTCGCCTTTGACGTAAAGCTGCGGGATCGTCGGCCAGTCGCTGAAATCCTTGATCCCCTGACGGATTTCGGCATCGGCCAGCACGTTCACATCGGCGAATTCGACGCCCATGTAATTCAGCACCCCCGCCACGCGGGACGAAAACCCGCATTGCGGCATCATCTTGGTGCCCTTCATGAAAAGAACCACGTCGTTCTTTTCGATCGTCTCGCGGATCTGGTCCTGCGCGCTCATCCCGTCGTTCCTTTCATTCCGGCGCCTTGGTCGTCAGCGCCAGCGCATGAAGCTCTCCATGCGCGCCATCCATCTTGCCCTTCAACGCGGCATAGACCGCCCGCTGCTGCTGCACGCGGTTCATGCCCTTGAAGCTGGCATCGATCACCTCGGCCGCGAAATGCTGCCCGTCGTCGCCTTCGACCGTGATCTTGGCATTGGGGAAACTGGCGCGGATCAGGTTTTCGATATCGCGTGCGTCGACAGCCATGCGCGGACTCCTTCGTTCGATGCGAATTTAGGCTTGGGGCGCAGGGGCTGCAAGGGTCCATTCCGACCGAAGCATCCCGTAAAGCATCACGTCCACGTTCCGGCCCAGCGCAGGGCGGAACCAATGGTCGCGCAACCGCCCTTCGAGCACGAAGCCGAGCCGTTCGTACACCTTCTGCGCCCGCAGATTCTCGCCCGAGGCATCGAGCCAGAGTTTCGCGGCCCCAAGGTCGAGAAAGGCGTAATCCACCAACTGCCGCACGAAGGCCGCGCCTTCGCCCTTGCCCGCCCGTGCCAGCGCCAGACGCCGCAGTTCGACGCGCCCCGAGGGATTGCCGATCTCGCAAAACAGCGCCGATCCCGTGACGCCCGCATCATCCTCGGCCATCAAAAGCCGCGCCGACGGGTCGGCCAGATAGGCGGCAAGGGCCGTATCATCCTCGTCGGTGATATAGGGCGCGTAGTCCGGCCGCTGCGCGAGCGACCGGATAAAAGGGAAATCGGCAGGGGTCGCTGCCCGCAGCCTCACGCCACGGCCTTGGCGAATGCGGTACGGTACAGGTTGGACAGGTCGGCAAGCGATGCCTTGTCGCCGCCAAAATCCACCACGTCGCCGCCGAACCGGCCCACGACCGAAACGGGAACCCCCGCCGCCTGGCCCGCCGCAACCAGCGCATCGGGATTTGCCGTTGCGACCAGATAGCGCGCCTGATCCTCGCCGAACAGGGCAGGGGCATCGCCCGCGGCCAGCGTCACGCCAAGCCCGGCCCCTTCGGCCATCTCGAAAGCCGCCAGCGCCAGACCGCCATCGGCAAGGTCGGTCGCCGCCCGCACCAGCTTGCGGTTCGCGCGCAGGAATTCGCCGTGCTTCTTTTCCGCCGCCAGATCGACCGCAGGCGCATCGCCCGCTTCGATCCCGAACATCTCGGCCAGCACCGCCGACTGCCCAAGGTGCGACCCCGCAGCCCCGATCAGCACCGCCGCATCGCCCGCCATCGGACGACCCGCGATCAATTCGTCGAGGTTGGCCAGAATCCCGACCGCGCCGATGGTCGGCGTGGGCAGGATGCCGGACCCGTCGGTTTCGTTGTAAAGCGAGACGTTGCCCGACACGATCGGCATATCCAGCGCCGCGACCGCCGCGCCGATGCCTTTGATGGCACCGACGAATTGCCCCATGATCTCGGGCTTTTCGGGGTTGCCGAAGTTCAGGTTGTCGGTCGTCGCAAGGGGCCGCGCCCCCACGGCGCAGAGGTTGCGATAGGCTTCCGCCACGGCCTGCTTACCGCCCTCGACGGGGTTCGCCTTGACGTAGCGCGGCGTCACGTCGCTGGTGAAGGCCAGCGCCTTGCCCGTGCCATGCACCCGCACCACACCCGCGCCCGCACCGGGGGCGACAACGGTGTCGGCCATGACCATGCTGTCATATTGCTCGTAGACCCAAGCCTTCTGCGCATAGGAGGGCGAACCGATCAGCGCCCGCAGCCCCGCAATCGCGCCGATGGCCGGAACATCGCCCAAAGGGGCGGCGGCAGGCGTTTCGACCCAAGGCCGGTCATATTCCGGCGCGCTGGAGGACAGCTTCGACAGCGGCAGGTCGGCCTTGATCTCGTTCCCGTGCAGGATCAGGAAGCGGTCTTCGGGGATCGTCTCGCCCACGATTGCGAAATCGAGGTCCCATTTGACAAAGATCGCCCGCGCGACATCCTCAAGCTCGGGCTTCAGCACCATGAGCATCCGCTCCTGGCTTTCCGAGAGCATCATCTCGTATGCCGTCATATGCGCCTCGCGCTGCGGCACATCGTCAAGTTGCAGCTTGATGCCCAAGCCGCCCTTGTCACCCATCTCCACCGCCGAACAGGTCAGGCCCGCAGCTCCCATGTCCTGAATGGAAATCACGGCCCCCGAGGCCATAAGCTCAAGGCAGGCTTCCAGCAGGCGCTTTTCGGTGAAGGGGTCGCCGACCTGAACGGTGGGGCGCTTTTCCTCGATGGTGTCGTCGAATTCGGCCGAGGCCATCGTCGCCCCGCCAACCCCGTCGCGCCCCGTCTTGGCGCCCAGATAGACGACCGGCATCCCCACGCCGCTTGCGACCGAATAGAAGATCTTGTCCGCATCCGCCAATCCGGCGGCAAAGGCGTTCACAAGGCAGTTGCCGTTATAGCTGCGGTGGAAGCGCACTTCGCCCCCGACGGTCGGCACGCCGAAGGCGTTGCCATAGCTGCCCACGCCTTCCACGACACCCTTGACCAGATGGCTGGTCTTGGGATGCTCCGGCACGCCGAAGGACAGCGAGTTCATCGCCGCGATGGGGCGCGCGCCCATCGTGAAGACATCGCGCAGGATGCCGCCGACACCCGTGGCAGCCCCCTGATGCGGTTCGATGTAAGAGGGGTGGTTGTGGCTTTCCATCTTGAAGATGACCGCCTGACCATCGCCGATATCGACCACGCCCGCATTCTCGCCCGGTCCGCAGATGACCTGCGGGCCGGTGGTCGGAAGGGTGCGCAGCCATTTCTTCGACGACTTGTAGGAACAATGCTCGTTCCACATGGCCGAGAAGATGCCAAGCTCGGTAAAGGTCGGCGCGCGCCCGATGATCTCGAGGATGCGCTGGTATTCGTCGGGCTTCAGCCCGTGGGATGCGATCAGTTCCGGGGTGATTGCGGGCTCGGTCATGGTGGCATCCCTTGGCAACGGCGTCCTTGGGCCGCTTTAGCGTCAAGCCCCGTAAAGGGAAAGGGGCCAAGGCCGCCCGAACGCCCCGCTTCGGCAGATTTTGCGGCACATCCCCCGAACGAATCGCAACGGGCCGCGCAACCGGGGACCACCTTTCGCCGCCTGCCGCGTTTTTCATCCGCAGGGCGGAGCGGGGCCGCTTGCTTGGGCATCTGCCGGACGATCTGCGCGAAAAGCAAAAAAAAGGCCGAGCTTTCGCTCGGCCAAGTCCAACAGGGAGGTATGAGGTGGTGAGAGAAGTCTCAATCACCGCCTCGGGGATGCATCTATGCCTCGGGGTCTTCTCACACAAGGGAAACAATGCTGCATATGCGGCATTGCCGCTATGCATTGTGTGCATGGCTGTGGAAACGTTACCTTAGCCCTGCTCGCGCTTGCGGTATTTGAAGATTTCCTCGGTCACGAATTCCCGGAAGGCCGCGACCCGTTTCGAATGGCGAAGCTCTTCGGGATAGGCAAGGAAAACAGGCACTTCGCCGCTTTCCACCTCGGGCAAGACGCGCACCAGATGGGGCAGGTCCTCGGTGATGTAATCGGGCAGGACACCAATGCCGATATGGTTGATCACGCCTTGCAGCACGCCGAAGTAGTTGTTCACCGTCAGCGTCGAGGGGATGTCATTGGACATGAGTTGCTGCACAAGGCTTGCCCCCGCCGCCACCTGCGCCGTGCCGGGGTGCTGGCAGATCAGGCGGTGGCTGTGGAAATCGGCCATCGTCACGGGGGTGCCGTGTTCGGCCAGATATTCCGGCGTCGCGTAAAGCCGCATCTTGATGTTCATCAACCGCTTGCGGATCAGGTCGGCCTGTGACGGCTCCTTCATGCGGATCGCCACATCGGCCTCGCGCATCGGCAAATCCAACACGCGCTCTTCCAGCATCAGGTCGATCTTCAGGCCCGGATATTTCTGATACAGCGCCGTCAGGCGCGGGGCGAGCCAGAGCGTGCCGAAGCCCGTGGTCGTCGTCACCCGCAATTCGCCGAAAACCTCGTCCTCGCTGTCACGGATGCGGGCGGCGGTGGCGTCGAGCCGTTTGACCATCTGCTGCGTGGCGTCGAACAAAAGCTCGCCCTGTTCCGTGAGGATCAGCCCCCGCGCGTGGCGGTGGAACAGCGTGACGTTCAGGCTTTCCTCCAGCGCGCGGATCTGGCGGCTGACGGCAGATTGCGACAGGTGCAAGACCTCGCCCGCATGGGTGAGCGATCCCTTGTCCGCCACCGCATGAAATATCCTCAGCTTGTCCCAATCCATCGCGCCCGTCCTTCTTTGCTCGTTACTCCGCTCCCCCGAGCCCCCATGTAAGCAGTATAGCAGCCATGTAAATCCTGCATAGGTCCGTGTCGGCGGGAAACCCCGCTGCGCCGCGCTTTGCCCGCTCAACCGGCAGTTTTGCGGGCCAGGCGCCCGAAAGCGCGGCGCAACCGTCTTTCGCCGCCCCCGCGATGGGCCTATGATCGGCCACAGGCAGCAGCGAACACGCCGACAGGCGGGCAGGGGGCAGACATGGCAGTGGGCATCTTCGATTCCGGCTTGGGCGGGCTGACCGTCCTTGACGCCGTGGCGCGCCGCTTGCCGGACGTTCCCTTTGTCTACTTCGGCGACAATGCCCACGCGCCCTATGGCGTGCGCGACCATGACGACATCTTCAACCTCACCTGCGCCGCCACCGAACGGCTTTGGGCCGAGGGGTGCGATCTGGTGATCCTTGCCTGCAACACCGCCTCTGCTGCCGCGCTGAAGCGGATGCAGGAAACATGGGTGCCGTCGAACAAGCGCGTGCTGGGGGTCTTCGTCCCGCTGATCGAGGCGCTGACCGAACGGCAATGGGGCGACAACTCCCCCCCGCGCGAGGTTGCGGTGAAACACGTGGCGCTCTTTGCCACCCCTGCCACCGTCGCCTCCCGCGCCTTCCAGCGCGAACTCGCCTACCGCGCCATCGGCGTCGACGTCGAGGCGCAGCCCTGCGGCGGCGTGGTCGATGCCATCGAACAGGGCGACGAAATTCTGGCCGAGGCGCTGGTGCGCAGCCATGTCGAGGCGCTCAAACGCCGTATGCCCAGCCCCGAAGCCGCCATCCTCGGCTGCACCCATTACCCGCTGATGGAAAAGGTCTTCCAAGAGGCACTCGGGCAGGGGGTCAAGGTCTATTCCCAAGCCAACCTCGTGGCCGAAAGCCTTGCCGACTATCTGACGCGGCGGCCGGAATTCATCGGGTCGGGGAAGGAGTCGAAGTTCCTCACCACGGGCGATGCGAAGAAGGTGTCCGACAAGGCAACGCAGTTCCTGCGGCGGCGGATCGAGTTTCAGGGGGCCTGACGGCGATAACCGCCCGTTAACCATCCGTGCTGCAAGATGGGCCGTCCGGTTCATTTATTGTAGTAACGGTAATGCAGATCGAGTATGATCCTCGCAAGCGTGATCAGACGTTGGCGCTGCGTGGAATAGATATGGCAGATGCGGCGCTGGTGATCGGCGGGCGCTGTGTCACCGTTCACGATGACCGGTTCGACTATAACGAACCGCGTTTCCTGACAGTCGGATTCCTCGGCCAGCGCATGATGATCGTCGTTTGGACCCCGCGCGGCGACATCTGCCGCGTCATAAGCATGAGGAAGGCGAATGACCGCGAAATTGCCCGCTACGAACCCGTCTTCGGAGCCGCTGATGGATGATGACGACCCCGCATCCATGCCCGATGACGACATCCCCGATCTTTCCACCCCCTATTGGGTCGAACGCTTCGCCAAGGCCAAGGTGACGCGGGGGCGGCCCAAGGAACTCGTCACCAAGGTTTCGACGACGATCCGCCTCGACCCCGATGTGCTTGCGGCGTTCAAGGCGGGCGGGCCGGGTTGGCAGTCACGCATCAATGATGCGCTGCGCCGCGCTGCCGGTCTCTAGCCCTCTTGCCCTTGCCCCCCTTTTCCCCCATCAACGCCCCCATCCACACCAAGGGGGGCAGCCATGACCGCCAATGTCGCCATTCTCGGAGCGTCCGGTTACACGGGGGCCGAACTGGTCCGTCTGATCGCCACCCATCCGGGTCTGCGGATCACAGCACTTTCTGCCGATCGCAAGGCGGGGATGCAGATGGCCGAGGTGTTCCCCTTCCTGCGCCATCTCGACCTGCCGAAGCTTGTGAAGATCGACGAGATCGACTTTTCGACCGTCGATCTGTGCTTCTGCGCGCTGCCCCATGCGACCACGCAGGCGGTGATCAAGGAACTGCCGCGCACGCTGAAAATCGTGGACCTCTCCGCCGATTTCCGGCTGCGCGACCCTGCGGCCTATGAAAAGTGGTATGGCCAGCCCCATGCGGCGGTCGAGCTGCAGCGGGAAGCCGTCTATGGCCTGACCGAATTCTATCGTGACGATATCCGCAACGGCCGCCTGATCGCGGGCACGGGATGCAATGCGGCCACAGGGCAATACGCCCTGCGCCCGCTGATTGCGGCGGGCTGCATCGACCTTGACGACATCCTGATCGACCTCAAGGCAGGTGTCAGCGGGGCAGGGCGGTCACTCAAGGAAAACCTGCTGCATGCCGAGCTTTCGGGCGGCACGCACAGTTATTCGGCGGGGGGCAAGCACCGGCATCTTGGCGAATTCGATCAGGAATTCTCGAAAATCGCGGGGCGTCCCGTGCATGTGCAATTCACCCCGCACCTTCTGCCGATGAACCGCGGCATCCTTGCCACCACCTATGTCAAGGGCGACCCCGCGACCGTGCATGCCACGCTGGCCGCCGCCTATGCGGGCGAACCCTTCCTGCGGGTGCTACCATTCGGCGCACTCCCCTCGACCCGCGACATCGCAGGCTCCAACTTCTGCCATATCGGCGTGATCGGCGACCGCATCCCGAACCGCGCCGTTGTCATCGCCGTGCTGGACAACCTGACCAAGGGTTCCTCGGGTCAGGCGATCCAGAACGCGAACCTGATGCTGGGGCTGGGCGAGACGGACGGGCTGATGCTCGCTCCGGTCTTCCCGTAAGGAGACGGTCATGGCCGGTTTAAAGAATCTTAAGAAACGCAGACGAATTCAGCTAATCGCGTTCTTGGGAACTGCACTGGTTGTCGGCTTCACGACAATCTATTTGCTTCTGCCCAAAGCGGCGTTTCAGTATTTCCGTTCACCGTCAGAGGTTTCCGAACAGCCCCCGTCCGAGGGCGAGGTGTTCCGCATCGGTGGTCTGGTCGAGGAAGGCTCGCTCCTGCGCGGGCAGGGCAGCACCATCAGCTTCAAGGTGACGGATACCAAAACCTCGGTCCCCGTCAGCTATACCGGCGTTTTGCCGGACCTTTTTGCCGAAGGGCAGGGCATGGTCGGCACGGGCAGCATGGAAAACGGCACCTTCGTCGCCACCGAAATCCTTGCCAAGCATGACGAGACCTACATGCCGAAAGAGGTCGTCGACGCGCTGAAGGATCAGGGCGTCTATGTGGACCCCACCGCCAAGAACTAGGCGAACGCTGCCCTAGGGCGGCGTTAACCCACAGCGGCGATGCTCTCCCCAAGCCAAACGGGGGGCATCATGGACATCGAAGCACTTGCCCGCGACATCGCGACCCGCGAAGGCGGTTACGTCAACGACCCGGCCGATCCGGGCGGGCCGACGAACCGGGGCGTCACGCTGAACACCTTGCGGCGGCTGCACCTCGACGTCACGGGCGATGGCCGTGCAACCCGTGCCGACCTTTTGGCGCTGACGCTGGATCAGGCGGCGGCGGTCTATGTGGCCGAGTTTTTCGAACGCCCCAAGCTGGGCCTCTTGCCCGAAATCCTGCACCCCCCGGTCTTCGACATGCAGGTGAATTCCGGCGCGCAAGCCGTTCGTATCCTTCAGAAACTGCTCACCCGCATGGGCTTTCCCTGCGCGATCGACGGCCGGATCGGCCCGCAAACGGCCAAAGCCGCCGAAGCCGCCGCCCGTGCCGCCCCCGACCATATCGCCGACGCCTACGGCATCGCCCGCCGCACCTATTACTACGCGCTGGCCGAGTCCCGCCCCGTCCTGCGCCGCTTTGCTCGCCGCCGCGATGGCGGCAAGGGCGGCTGGATCACCCGCGCCGAGGGCTTCATCGCCCCCCGCTTCCACCTGACCGACACGCAACACCGCGAAAGGACCGCCTCATGGGCCTGATCGACCGCCTGCTCGCTTCGAACGATGCCACGGCCACGCTGCGGGCGCTGGCCGATGCGCTGAACGCCGAAATTCCCACCGCTGCGAAACAGGCGGGGCGCTACGACCAGATGGTCGATGCGGTGAACCGCCTGCCGCGCCCGATCATGGCACTGGGGGCGCTTCTGCTGCTTGGCTACGCCATGCTCGACCCTGCGGGGTTTTCGCAGCGCATGACCGCGCTTGCCAACATGCCCGAGGCGCTCTGGTGGCTGGTGGGCGGGGTCATCACCTTTACCTTCGGCGCGCGCGAGACGCATTATCTGCGCAATCGCGGCGCAAAACCCGCCGAAACCGCGAAAACCGAACCGAATGCGGCGCTGGATGAGTGGCAAAGCACGCGACCCTGACGCGCTGTCCTTGACCTGTCAGGTGGCCTCTGGCAAAGCCAAGGCGACCAGACAGGAACTTGATCAAATGAACCTCTTCTCGGATATCCGGGACCTCGTCCTTGCCTCGCTGAACGATATGGTGGCCCAAGGCCAGCTTCCGGCGGGTCTCGATTTCGCTGCCGTCGCCGTCGAACCGCCGCGCGATGCGGCGCATGGCGACATGGCGACCAATGCCGCGATGGTGCTGGCCAAGCCTGCCGCGATGCAGCCCCGTGCCATTGCCGATGCCCTTGCCGCCCGCCTGATGGCCGATCCGCGCATTGCGGGGGCCGATGTGGCCGGACCCGGTTTCCTCAACCTCCGCCTCAACCCCGTGATCTGGCAGGGGCTGGTGCGGTCGGTTCTGACGCAGGGCATCGACTATGGCCGCGCGAACCTTGGCGCAGGCAAGAAGGTCAACGTGGAATTCGTCTCGGCCAACCCGACGGGGCCGATGCATGTGGGCCATACCCGTGGCGCGGTCTTTGGTGACGCACTGGCGCGGCTTCTGGCCTTTGCCGGATGGAACGTCACCCGCGAATATTACATCAACGACGGCGGCGCGCAGGTCGATGTGCTCGCCCGTTCCGCCTATGAACGCTACCGCGAGGCGCTGGGGCTTGAACCCGAAATCCGCGAAGGGCTTTACCCCGGCGATTACCTGATCCCCGTGGGCGAGGCGCTGAAAGAGAAATACGGCGACAGCCTGCTCGACAAGGGCGAGCAATATTGGCTGAAAGACGTGCGCGATTTCGCCACCGAAATGATGATGGCCGAAATCCGTAACGACCTCAAAGTCCTGGGCGTCGAGATGGATGTCTATTCCTCGGAAAAGGCGCTTTACGGCACGGGCGAGATCGAGGCGGCGATTGCAACCCTGCGCGACATGGACCTGATCTACGAAGGCGTGCTGGAACCGCCGAAGGGCAAGGAACCCGAGGATTGGGAACCCCGCGTCCAGACGCTGTTCCGCTCCACCGCGCATGGCGACGACGTGGACCGCCCCGTGCAGAAATCGGACGGGTCCTGGACCTATTTCGCGCCCGACATCGCCTATCACCACAACAAGGTGAAGCGCGGCTTCGACGCGCTGATCGACATTTTCGGTGCCGACCACGGCGGTTACGTCAAGCGGATGAAGGCCGCCGTTTCGGCGCTGTCCAATGGCCGCGTGCCGCTGGATATCAAGCTGATCCAGCTTGTGAAACTCTACAAGAACGGCGAACCCTTCAAGATGTCCAAGCGGGCAGGAACCTTCGTCACCCTGCGCGATGTGGTGGAACAGGCGGGCGCGGATGTGACGCGCTTCGTCATGCTCACCCGCAAGAATGACGCCGCGCTTGATTTCGACTTTGACAAGGTGCTGGAACAGTCCAAGGACAACCCTGTCTTCTACGTGCAATACGCCAATGCCCGCGTGAATTCGGTGCTGCGCAAGGCCCGCGATGCGGGGATCGCGGTGGATGATGCCACGCTCTCTGCCGCCGATCTGGCAGGGCTGACGCATGAGGCCGAGATCGAGGTGGCCAAGAAGCTTGCCGAATGGCCGCGTCTGGTCGAAATCGCCGCGCGCAACAACGAACCGCATCGCGTGGCCTTCTATCTGTACGAGCTTGCCTCCGATTTCCACGGCCTCTGGAACCGTGGCAATGACGACACCTCGCTCCGCTTCATCCAGGACGGCCAAACCGCCGTTTCGCAGGCGAAAATCGCCCTCGCGCGGGCCGTTTCGGTTGTGATTTGCAGCGGTCTTGCTATCTTGGGCGTCACTCCGGTCGAGGAAATGCGCTGAAAAACAAGCGGCCCGCCAGAGGGAACGAGCAAACAGCGTGGCGGGACCAATCGCCGCGCACGAGGCAATTCATGGCGGACCCAGACTTCGACGATTACGAAGAAGACTATGGCGCAGCCGAAGGGCCGCGCCCGCGCAGCGTCAATGCCACACGGCTGATCAACCTTGCCGGTGCGGTCAGCTCCATCGCCATCGTGATCGGGGTCGGCATCTGGGGTTACAAACTGGCCGTGCGCGATGTGAACGGTATCCCCGTTCTCCGCGCGATGGAGGGGCCGATGCGCATCGCCCCCGCCAATCCGGGGGGCGAGGTTGCCGCGCATCAGGGCCTTGCCGTCAATGACGTGGCCGCCATCGGTGCCGCCGCGCCGCCGCCCGAACAGCTTGTGCTTGCCCCGCGCCCCGTCGAACTGACCGCCGAGGATGCCGCCGCCGAAGACCTGAACGGGGCCGCCCCCGATGTGTCACGGCAGGATACGGCGCTGGCCCCCGTGATCGCCCCGACCGCCCCGCTTGCCACCGAAGAGGCGACGGGCGCAGACCCCGACGCCGTGGCCAAGGCATTGGCCGAGGCGCTGGCCACCGACCCCGACGTCGCCCCGATCGAGGAAGAGGGCGTTGCCGAAGACCCCGTCCTTGCCGCAGATGCCCCCGCCGAAGCGGGCGAAGAGGTGCAGGTCGCCTCTGCCGCCATCCCCTCGACCCGCCCGCAGGCGCGCCCTGCCTCCATCGCCACCGCAGCCCCCGCTGCCGCCGAAGCCGCCGACACCGCGCCCGCCCTCGCGGCCGAAGACCCCGTTGCCCCCGCTCCGGTCGAGGTTGCGGCCTCCTCCATCCCGAACGGCACGCGGCTTGTGCAGCTTGGCGCCTTCGACACCGAAGATCAGGCGCGGGGCGAATGGACGCGGCTCACCAACCAGTTCGGCCCCGTCTTTGCGGGCAAGGCGATGGTGGTGCAATCGGCGGAAAGCGGGGGGCGCACCTTCTACCGCCTCCGCGCCCACGGTTTCGCGGATGAATCCGAGGCACGCGCCTTCTGCCTGTCGCTCTTGGAACAGAACGCCTCCTGCATACCGGCCGAACAACGATGACCGCGCCCCGCTTCGGTGCCACGATCTTCGGTTGCTCCGGCCTGTCCTTGACCGCCGCCGAACGCGCCTTTTACCGCGAGGCCGATCCCTTCGGCTTCATCCTCTTCGCCCGCAACGTCGAAACCCCCGACCAGCTTCGCCGCCTCACCGCCGACCTGCGCGACAGCCTTGGCCGCGATGCGCCGATCCTGATGGATCAGGAAGGCGGTCGCGTGCAGCGCCTGCGCGCCCCGCATTGGCGCGAATGGCTGCCGCCCTTGGATCAGGTGACGCAAGGCGGCGCGCTTGCCCCGCAGATCATGGCGCTGCGCTCGCGCCTGATGGCGGCCGAGCTTCGCGCGGTTGGGGTGGATGCCAATTGCGCGCCCTGCGCCGATTTGGCCCTGCCCGAAACCCACCCCTTCCTGAAGAACCGCTGCTACGGCTCCGACCCCGCGCTTGTGGCGCAGATCGCCCGTTCGGTGGCCGACGGGTTCCTGGCGGGTGGCGTTCTGCCCGTGATCAAGCACCTGCCCGGACATGGCCGCTCCACCGCCGACACGCATCACGACCTGCCCACGGTGACGGTGGACCGCGCCACGCTCCACGCGCAGGACTTCGCGCCCTTCGCCGCGCTGAACGACCTTCCGATGGCGATGACCGCGCATATCGTCTTTGCCGCCTATGATGCCGACCACCCCGCCACCCAATCGCCCGAGATGATCCGCGTGATCCGCGAAGAGATCGGCTTCGCGGGGCTTCTGATGACCGATGACCTGAACATGCAGGCGCTGTCCGGCACCTTGGCCGACCGCGCCGCCCGTTCCATCGCCGCAGGCTGCGACATCGCCCTCCATTGCAAGGGCGACATGGACGAGATGCAGGCGGTCGCCGCCGCCGCTGGCCGCATGGGCCAAGCCACCGCCGACCGCGCCGCCGCCGCCCTGCTGCGCCGCCGCGATCCCGATACCGCCGACCTTGCGGCACTCGAGGCCGAATTCGCCGCCCTCACGGGTGCCGCGCATGGCTGACGCTTGGGACGAAGCCGAACGCATCCCCACCGCCGAACGCCTGGCGGGCGAGGCGCTGATTGTCGATGTGGACGGGTTCGAAGGGCCGCTTGACCTGCTCCTCACGCTTTCGCGCACGCAAAAGGTGGACCTGCGCCGGATTTCGGTGCTGAAACTGGCCGAGCAATACCTTGGCTTCGTCGAAAAGGCCCGCGCCCTGCGGATCGAACTTGCCGCCGATTACCTTGTGATGGCCGCATGGCTCGCCTTCCTGAAATCCCGCCTGCTCCTGCCGCCCGACCCGAATGACGAGGGGCCGTCCGCCGAAGAGCTTGCCGCCCACCTTGCCTTCCAGCTCGAACGGCTGGAAGCGATGCGCGAAGCCGCCGCCCGCCTGATGGCGCGTGACCAGTTGGGGCGCGACATCTTTGCCCGTGGCATCCCCGAAGACGTGGCCCGCCTGCGCACCGTCACCTATAGCGCCACGCTGATCGACCTCATGCGCGCCTATGCCCGCATCCGCACCAAGGACGAATTCCGCCCCTTCGTCATGGACCGCGACCATGTCTTCACGATGGAGCAGGCGCTTGACCGGATGCGCGGGCTGATCGGATATGCGGGGGAATGGGCCGACCTCACCTCCTTCCTGCCCGAAGGCTGGGACGTGAACCCGATGCGCCGCCGGTCCTCGACCGCCGCGCATTTCGCCGCGATCCTCGAACTTGCCAAGCGCGGGCAGGTGGAGTTACGGCAGGGCGAAACCTTCGCCCCGATCCAGCTTCGCCGAAAGGACGGCGCATGACCGACACGCCGGAGCCTATCGAAAAGACCCTGTTCGAAGCCCCGCCGATGGGGGAACAGGAACGCATGGTCGAAGCCATCCTGTTTGCCAGTGCCGAACCCGTCACCGTGGCCGAACTGCAATCGCGCATGCCCCACGGCTGCGACCCCGCCGAGGCGCTTGCCTACCTGCGCAAACGCTACGAAGGGCGCGGCGTGCATCTGGTGCGGGTGGGGGATTCTTGGGCCTTCCGCACGGCAGCCGATCTTGGCTACCTGATGCAGAAGGAAACGGTCGAGCAGCGGAAACTGTCGCGCGCCGCCATCGAAACTCTTGCAATCGTGGCCTATCACCAGCCCGTCACCCGCGCCGAGATCGAGGAAATCCGTGGCGTGGCCGTGTCGCGCGGGACCATCGACCAGCTTCTCGAACTCGACTGGATCCGGCTAGGCCGCCGCCGCATGACACCGGGTCGCCCGATCACCTTTGTCGTGACGGAACATTTCCTTGACCACTTCGGTCTGGAATCCGCCCGCGACCTTCCGGGGCTGAAAGAGCTGCGCGCCGCAGGGCTTCTCGACAACCGCCCGCTTCCGGGATCGATGCAGAAACAGGACGACGAGGACGAGGCCACCACCGGCCAAAGCGAATTGTTCGAGGATTGAGTGTATGGATGTGACCAAGCTTCTGATGATGATCCTGAACCCGATCCTGCGACGCCTGATTTCACGGGGCGTGGACGCAGGTTTCGACCATTTCGCGGGGCCGCAGGACAAAGGCGCGAAACCTGATCCGCAGGCGCGGCAGACGATCAAACGCCTGAACCAGTCGCTGCGCATCGGCCGCAAACTCTGGTAGCCAAATCCGTTCGAACGGATTTGCAAATGTCTTCGAAGAAATTTGCCCCTACCTGAACTGCTTGGCCAGCTTCAGCCCCTGACCCTGATAGTTCGACTTGATCTCGCGCCCGTAAAGCGTGTCGGGCCGTTCGGCCATCCGCTCATAGACCAGCCGCCCCACGACCTGCCCGTGTTCCAGCACGAAGGGCGCTTCGTGGCAGCGCACCTCGAGCACGCCGCGTGACCCCGCGCCGCCCGCCGCCGCATGGCCGAAACCGGGGTCGAAGAAGCCTGCGTAATGCACGCGGAATTCGCCCACCATCGCCAGATAGGGGGCCATTTCGGCGGCGTAATCGGGGGGGATCGTCACCGCCTCGCGGCTGACGAGGATATAGAATGCACCGGGATCAAGGATGATGCGCCCGTCAGCCGTGCGCACCTCTTCCCAGAAGTCTGCCGCCGGATAATGGCCGATGCGGTCCAGATCGACCACGCCGGTATGGGGCTTGGCACGGTAGCCCACCAGATCGCCGCTTTCGGGGCGCAGGTCGACCGAAAAGCCCAAGCCATCCGAAATCACCGCCTCGCCTGTCACCAACCGTTCCTGCGCGTGCAGCGCGGCCAGTTCCGCATCCGTCAGCACCGCCTGACCCTGCCGGAACCGTATCTGGTTCAACCGCATCCCCGGACGGACCAGCACCGAAAAACTGCGCGGGCAGACCTCGGCATAAAGCGGGCCTGTGTAGCCTTCGGGAATCCGGTCAAATTCCGCCCCGCCATCGGTGATCGTCCGCGTCAGCAGGTCCATCCGCCCGGTCGAGGATTTCGCATTGGCCACCGCCGAGACACCCGCGGGCAGGGCAAGCCCCTCCATCAGCGGAATCACATAGACGCAGCCCTTTTCCAGCACCGCGCCCTGGCTCAGATCGACCTTGTGCATCTCGAATTCGGCGATGCGCTCCGCCACCGTCCGCCCATGCCCCGCAAGGAACGAGGCGCGCACGCGGTAAGCCACGGTCCCGAGCCGCAGATCAAGGCTGGCAGGCTGCACCTGTGCCGCAATCACCGCCGGATGGGCCGTGATCGCGCCCGCGTCGATCATCCCCCTGATCGCCTGCGCCGGAAGAACCCCAGTCATCGCCAACTCCCCCAGCGGCCAGAAACAAAACCGCCCGCCATGCCAAACGGCAGGCGGGCGGTTTTTACGATGGTCGGGCCGGAGAGATTCGAACTCTCGACCTCCCGCCCCCCAGACGGACGCGCTAACCAGGCTGCGCTACGGCCCGACACGGCGTCTTCATAGCGGTTTTCGGGGCAGGGGCAAGCGCTAAAAACCGCCAATTCGGCATTCACCTTGCGCGGCGCTTCACGCCATGCGCCAGACGCCCGCGCAGATCGGCCAGACGGGCACGCAGGGCCACGAGTTCGTCACGGCTGGCCGCCAGATCGGAAGCCCGCGCGCGGCGCAGTCGGAAGGCGAGCGTGGTTTCCTCAGGCGAATCAACGGCCTGTTCCGAATCGTCCGGCCCCGCCTCGTCCTCGGCCTCGGCCCCGCTTGTGGCGGCAGCGGGCGCGGCGTTGAACGGCACGGGGTCGGGAAGCGGCTCTTCCTCGGCTTCGATGAAGGGGGCTTCGGACGCATCCTCGGCCACGGTCGGGGCAGGGGCCTCGCCCCCCCCCGACACCCGCGCCAATGCGGCTTCGAGCGAGATGACCTGCGCGGTCTGGGCCACGGCCTCTTCGGTTGCGACAGTCTCCACGGGGCCGAATTCGCGGGCGAGAACCGCTTCGATATCGGCCTCGGGGGGCATCGCATCCGCCCCGCCGCCGCCAAGCGCCGCGACATGGCGCACGCCCTGTTCGCGCAAAATCTTCTGCACCCCGCGGATGGTCAACCCGTCCTCGTGCAGCAGCTTCTTGATCCCCGTCAGCAGTGCCACGTCAGACGGGCGGTAATACCGCCGCCCGCCCGCCCGCTTCACCGGTCTGATCTGCGGAAACCGGCTTTCCCAGAACCGCAGCACATGCGCCGGCGTGTCGAGGGTATCGGCCACCTCGCTGATCGTGCGGAATGCGTCCGGCGACTTGTCCATCCGGCTGAGATGTCCTTATTTCTTGGACCCTGCGGCCACGCGATCCTTCATCAGATGCGAGGGGCGAAAGGTCAGAACACGGCGCGGGCTGATCGGCACCTCGTCGCCCGTCTTGGGGTTGCGTCCGACACGTGCCGTCTTGTCACGGACCGAAAAGGTGCCGAATGACGAAATCTTCACCATCTCGCCCGAAGCGAGCGCTTCGGACATATGCTGCAACACGCTTTCGACCAGAAGCGCGCTTTCGTTGCGCGACAATCCGACCTCGCGGAACACCGCTTCGCTCAGGTCCATCCGCGTCAGAGTCTTCTCGCTCATACCAAAACCTCCCCCGGCTTTCTCCAAAGGATGGTAGCATTGGTTTCTCAAGTCAATATCAATGGCTTGGGCGCGGCTTTTGAGGCGCGTTTACCAGCGCAGGACGACCGATCCCCAGGCCAGACCGCCGCCGATCGCCTCAGTCACGACAAGATCGCCCTGCTTGATCTGCCCCCGCGCCTTGCCCACCGACAGGGCAAGCGGAATAGATGCGGCCGAGGTGTTGCCGTGGTCCTGCACCGTCACGACCACGCGGTCCATCGGCACCTGCATCCGTTTCGCGGTGCCTTCGATGATGCGGATATTGGCCTGATGCGGCACGATCCAATCCACATCGCCGCCCGTCAGCCCGACCTTGTCAAGCGCGGCATGGGCGGTTTCCGCAAGCTTTTCAACGGCATGGCGGAAGACTTCCTTGCCCTGCATCCGCAGATGGCCGGTCTGTCCGGTCGATACGCCGCCGTCGACGTAAAGAATGTCCTTGTGCCGCCCGTCCGAATGAAGGTCGGTCGACAGGATGCCGCGATCCGCGGTCGAGCCATTGCCTTCGCCGGCCTCAAGCACAACCGCACCCGCACCATCGCCAAACAGCACACAGGTGCCACGATCAGACCAGTCCATCAGTTTCGAGAATGTCTCGGCCCCGATCACCAGAACCCGCTTGGCCTGTCCGGCGATGATCAGCGCATTGGCTTGGGACAACGCAAAGACGAATCCCGCGCAGACCGCCTGCACGTCAAAGGCAAACCCGCGTGTCATGCCCAGATTGGCCTGAATCATCGTCGCCGCCGAAGGAAAGGTCAGATCCGCGGTCGAGGTGGCAAGGATGATCGCGTCCACATCATCCGCGACCAGCCCCGCATCCGCCAGCGCCGCCTGCGCCGCACGCGTGCCAAGGTCCGAGGTCGTCTGCCCCTCGGCCGCGAAATGCCGCCGTTCGATGCCTGACCGTGAACGGATCCATTCGTCGGTGGTTTCCACCAGCGATTCCAGTTCGGCGTTGGGAACCACTCTCTCGGGCAGGTAATGCCCGACGCCCTTAACTACGGCGCGTATCGTCATTTTACGTGGTCCCGCCCTCTGCCGCAGGCTGTTGTTCTGCCTGAGCCGCCTTTGCCGCGGCATCCTGCCCCGCCTGATCGGCAGACGCAACCCGCGCCGCAAGCCGTTCGAGGAAGCCCGATTTCGCCAGCCGATAGGCAAGCTGCACCGCCGCCGCCACGCCCGTCGCATCCGCCGAGCCGTGCGATTTCACCACCGTGCCGTTCAGGCCGAGGAAGACCCCGCCATTGGCCCGCCGCGGGTCGATCCGGCGCTGGAATCGCTTCAGCGTTCCCATCGCCACCGCCGCCGCGATCTTGGACCACAGACTTGCCGTGAATTCCTCGCGCAGCACGTCGGCCACCAGCTTGGCGACGCCTTCGCCGGTTTTCAGCGCGATGTTTCCGGTAAATCCATCGGTCACGATCACATCGACCTTTGCCGTGGTGATATCGCTGCCTTCGACAAAGCCGACATAATCGAAGTCGCCCACTTCCTGCAAAGCGATCAACCGCTCCTGCGCCTCTTTCAACTCGGCGCGGCCCTTGTGCTCTTCGGTGCCGACGTTCAGCAGACCGACACGTGGGCGGGTGAGGTTGAGGCTGTTGCGCGCATAGCTCGCCCCCATCGTGGCGAATTGCACCAGATCATCGGCATCCGCTTTGATATCCGCGCCCATGTCGAGCATCACGTTGAAGCCCGAAGGATTGCGCGACGGCCAGAAGCTCGCGATGGCGGGGCGGGTGATTCCCGGCAGTCGGCGCAGGCGGATCAGCGACAGCGCCATCAGCGCGCCGGTATTCCCGCAAGACACGGCCACCGCCGCATCCCCGCGCTTCACGCTTTCGATGCAGGACCACATGCTGGTCCCTTCGCCATTGCGCATGACCTGCGCGGGCTTGTCATGCATCGTGACCACGCGCTCGGCATGGCACAACGTCACACGGCCCGCCAAGGCGGGTTCGCGGGCGATCAGGCCCGACAGCGTCGCCTCGTCCCCGTGCAGAAGAAAGGCGATGTCCGGAAAGCTTTGCGCAGAAAGCACAAGACCGGCAACAACCGCTGCCGGTCCGCGATCTCCGCCCATCGCGTCAATGGAAATGACGACCTGCGTCGCAGCCTTGGGGTCCGGAGTGGTTCCGTTAGCCATCGTGCGACGCGGGCAAAGAGCGGCTTACGCCGCGTCCTCGTCCAGATCGACTTCCTTCGCCACGGCGACGACTTCGCGGGCGTCATAATGGCCGCAAGCCGGGCAAACGTGGTGCGGGCGCTTCAGCTCGCCGCAGTTCGAGCATTCCTGCGGATTGCCGGCGACCAGAGCATCATGCGAACGGCGCATGTTGCGACGCGAACGGGTGACTCGGTTCTGAGGGACAGCCATGTCTCAACCTCGGGTAGCGGGGACATGCCCCTGGATTTTACTTTGCGATCAGTGGGTTGCCCGCTGCATCGCGAGCGTGGTCCAGCCATCGAACGAGGCGCGGAAAATAGCGGGATTTGGCACGGGCGCAAGCCCTTTTCTTGCCTTTTCCGCGCATTGCGTCATTCCCCCGATTTGTCCCCGCCCAGACGGTCTTTTAACGCGGCAAGCGCGGCAAAGGGCTTGAGGTCGCCATCCTTCAGCGGTGCTTGTCCGGGGGCGGCGAAAACCGCCTCGCCAAGCTCCACGCCCTCGGCCCGCGGGTAAAGCGGCAAGGCCAGCGCCAACGCCTCCATCGCCACGACACCGAGGTCGATCACCTCGGGCAACGGCTCGACACTGTCATCCTCGGGCATCTCCACTTCGTCGCCTTCGGGAAAGACGAAGTCGGCGTCATAGCGGCGCTTCACGTTTTCGCCGATCTTCGTCACCACGGGCGCAAGCGATACGGAACAGGGCTGTTCCACCGTCGCCTCAAGGTCAGCCTCGAGCAGGAAATCCTGCCGGCCGAGGGGGCGCAACTCCCCCTTGAACCGGAAAACGGGCAGCGCAGTGATGCCAAGCGCCGCTGCCATCGCGGCACGGGTCGGCGCATCTGGCTTCAACTCGAAACGGACCGGCTTGCGGTTCGGCAGGCTCGCCACCCGCAACGGGTGGGCCAGCGGGCTTTCGGCAGGATCGTTCTTCGGGCTATCGGACATGACCGTTTCCTTTCCTTGGCAAGCCGCCTTCGCCGGATCGACCGGCTGCGGCAAGGAACTTGCCCCCCTTGTGCCCCGTTCCATTCTTGAACAACGGGCCGCTCTTGATATAAGCCAAGGGTAACAAGCCCGTGGGCCTTTGTCCCTTTGGCACTTACGTTGCCTGACGGCGCGTGACAAGCGGGGCGAAACGCAGGTGGGGGCAGGGATGGGGTTCAACGCAATGGCGATGCAACGGTCGGGCCTTCGGACGGCGCGGGTCGGGCTGATCGGGTTGCTGCTGGTGATCGTGACCGCCTGCACCACGCTTTACCGCAATCACGGCTACGTTCCGACCGACGATGAATTGGCGCTGGTCCAGATCGGCGACACCCGCGAAGCCGTGACCGAAAAGATCGGCCGTCCCACCGCCTCGGGCCTTTTGAACGATGTCGGCTGGTTCTATGTGCAAAGCCGCTTCGCCTATCGCGGTGCCTTCGAACCGAAAGAGATCGAACGTCAGGTCGTCTCGATCACTTTCGACGAAGCGGGCATGGTCGCAAATGTCGAACGATTCGGCCTCGAGCGGGGCAAGGTCGTGCCGCTGTCCCGCCGCGTGACCGAGTCGAACATCAAGGGCATAAGCTTCATCACCCAATTGCTCGGCAGCTTCGGCAAACTCGGTCCGGGCGCGATCACGGGCGAATGAGGCCGGACGGCGCTGCGGACACTGCCGCAGCGTTTCGGGCCGACTGCTTCAGTCCTCGGGTTCGAATTTCAGCGCCACGCCGTTGATGCAATAGCGCAGGCCGGTCGGGGCGGGGCCATCGGGGAAGACATGGCCCAGATGCGCGTCGCAGCGGTTGCAATGCACCTCGGTCCGCCGCATCCAGAGCGTCCGGTCCTCCTGTTCGCCCACCATCTCGGGGTCGATCGGCTGGTAGAACGAGGGCCAGCCGGTGCCGCTGTCGAACTTCGTGTTCTGGTCGAAGAGCGGTGCGCCGCAGCAGACGCAGATGTAGGTGCCTGCGTCTTTCGGGAAATTGTCATGGGTAAAGGCGCGTTCGGTCGCGTGCTTGCGCGTGACCTTATAGGCCAGCTCCGGCAGCATCGCCCGCCATTCCGCATCCGATTTCACGACCTTGTCCATACGCCTCTCCCATGCCAACGCGCTTGCGGGCCGCGCCCACAGCCTGCCATATCTAGCCCCGCCACAGCGTGACACCAAGGGAAAGGAGGGGCAAGAGATCGTGACCACCCCGCTCGCCCTCGGCCGTTACCGCATGGAACGCGACAGCGCCGCAGCCCTTTCCTTGCGTGCGATCTGCTTCCGCAACGGGGCGAGCGACGCGGATGCGCTGGATGCCACCTGCGACCACTGGACCGTTGTCGATGGCACCACGGGCGAAACCGTCGCCGCCTTCCGCATCCTGCTGATCCCCGATGCCGCAGGGCTTGCGGGCAGCTATTCCGCCCGCTTCTACGACCTCTCGCGCCTTGCCACCCTTAGCGGCCCATATCTCGAACTTGGCCGCTTCTGCCTGCATCCCGACCGGCATGACCCCGATATCCTGCGCCTTGCATGGGCGGGGCTGGCGCGGATCGTGGACGGGCAGGGGGTGCAACTCCTGTTCGGCTGCTCCTCCTTCCACGGCACCGATCCCGCGCCGCATCTCGACGCCCTGGCGCAGCTTTCGCGGCACATCGCCCCGCCCGACCGCGCCCCGCAAAGACGGGCCGGGGCGCTGGACCTGCCGACCCATAGCCCCGACCCGAAGCGTGCCCTTGCCGCCATGCCGCCGCTCTTGCGCACCTATCTGGCGATGGGCGGATGGGTCAGCGACCATGCGGTGATCGACCGCGACCTTCACACCCTCCACGTCTTTACCGGCGTTGAAATCGCCCGCATCCCGCCCGCCCGCGCCCGACTTCTGCGCGCGCTCGTCACCCAAGCCTGATTGACCTTCGCGCGCCGCCCGACTAACCCCACCGGCATGGCACGCGCACCCCTTCTCCAGCTTTCCGGCATCTCGCTCACCTTCGGCGGCAATCCCGTTTTCGACGGGCTCGACCTCGTGGTGCAACCCAATGACCGCGTGGCCCTTGTCGGGCGCAACGGGTCGGGCAAATCCACGCTGATGAAGGTGATGGCAGGCCTTGTCGAACCCGACCAAGGCGCCCGCGTCGTCCCCCCCGGCGTGACCGTGGGCTATATGGAACAGGACCCTGACCTGTCGGGCTATGAAACCTTGGGCGATTACGCGGCCTCGGCCTTGGCCGAGTCCGAATCCTACCGCGTCGCGATGGTGGCCGAGGGGTTGAAGTTCCGCCCCGAAACCCCCGTTGCCACCGCATCGGGCGGGGAACGCCGCCGCGCCGCGCTGGCGAAACTTCTGGCCGAAGCGCCCGAGTTGATGCTGCTCGACGAACCGACCAACCACCTCGACATCCAAGCCATCGAATGGCTCGAGGCCGAGCTGTCCACCACCCGCACCGCATTCGTCCTCATCTCGCACGACCGCGCCTTCCTGCGCGCGCTGACCCGCGCCACCCTCTGGATCGACCGGGGCGAGGTGCGCCGCCGCGAATCGGGCTTCGACGGGTTCGAGGAATGGCGCGAAACGGTCTGGGCCGAAGAGGACGAGGCCCGCCACAAGCTCGAACGCAAGATCAAGGCCGAAGCGAAATGGGCGGTCGAGGGCATCTCGGCCCGCCGCAAGCGCAATCAGGGCCGCGTCCGCGCCCTTGCCGCGCTGCGCGAGGAACGCTCCTCGATGATCCGCCGCCAAGGCACCGCCGCGATGGAATTCGAATCCGGCACTACCTCGGGCAAGCGGGTGATCGAAGCCAAGGGCCTGACCAAGGTCTATGGCGACAAGACGATCATAAAGGATTTCGACCTGCGCGTGCTGCGCGGCGACCGCGTGGCCTTTGTCGGCCCCAATGGCGTGGGCAAGACGACCCTGCTGAAGATGCTGGTGGGCGAGGTGGCCCCCGATCAGGGCACGGTCACGCTCGGCACCAATCTCGACATCGCCGTGTTCGACCAGACCCGCGCGCAGCTCGACCCCGAAGCCTCGCTCTGGGACAACTTGACGGGCGATCCCACCATGCGCGTCTCGGGCGCGTCGGATCAGGTGATGGTGCGCGGGAACCCGAAGCACGTGGTCGCCTATCTCAAGGATTTCCTGTTTGACGAACGGCAGGCCCGCGCTCCCGTGCGGTCCCTTTCGGGTGGGGAAAAGGCGCGTCTCCTGCTGGCCAAGCTGATGGCGCGGCCCTCGAACCTTTTGATCCTCGACGAACCGACCAACGACCTTGACGTCGAAACGCTGGACCTGTTGCAGGATATCCTTGGCGACTATGACGGCACGGTCCTTCTGGTCAGCCACGACCGCGACTTCATCGACCGCGTGGCCACGGCGACCGTCGCACTCGAAGGCAACGGCCGCGCCACGGTCTATCCCGGCGGTTGGTCCGACTATGCCGCCCAACGCCCCGCGGCCGAGGCCGAGGCCGAGCGCAACGCCAACAAGACCCCCGCCCAGATCAGGGCCGAGGCAAAGCCCGCCGCCAAGGCGGACGGCCTCTCATTCACCGAACGCAAGAAGCTCGACGCGCTCCCCGCCCAGATCGAACGGATCGAGGCCGAGATCGCCAAGCTCTCCGACTACCTCGCAGCGCCCGACCTCTTCACCAAGGAACCGCTGAAATTCCGCAAAGCGACAGAGGCCCTGGCCGAACGCCAAGCCGCCCTTGCCGCCGCCGAGGAAGAATGGCTCAATCTCGCCGAGCGCGCCTAGTTCCCGCGCTTCGGTAAAAATCTGACATTCTCCAATGCCTTGAGCGACGTTCCGCCAAGTGCACGCGCATTAATGTGTGTTAATCCGCGCATCGCGCAGCGCCCTGCGCAGGCGCGATCTTACCTCCCTTGTTTCTCAATTCGATAGCCGACAGGTGTGAACTGTCTGGCGGTCCCACCTCCTATCAGAAGGGCCGTCGATGGAACATGAAGGAGAGACAGAATGATGAAACTCGCAGTGCTATCGGTTGCCGTCCTCGGCGCGGCCCCTGCCTTTGCGGGCGGTCCGGTGATCGTTGCGGATGACGCGGTCGTGTCCAGCCCGGCGCCGGTTGCCATGCAGAAGCCTTCGGGCGACTGGGGCGGTTTCTACGCCGGTGGCCAGCTCGGCTACGGCTCGGTCGGGGGGGAAAGCGTCCTCGACAATACGTTCAACTTCGGCGGCGACGGCTGGCTCGGCGGCGCGCATGCGGGCTACCGCATGGATTTCGGCACCTTCGTCGCCGGGGCCGAGGTCGCCTATGACCTGACCAATATCGAAATCGGCGACGGCTCTGCAGGCGATGGCAGCTTCGACAACATGGCCAGCCTCAAGCTGACCGGCGGCATCGACTTCGGCCAGTGGCTCGGCTACGGCGCCGTGGGTATGAGCCGCGTCGGAGCCGATTTCAGCGGCACCGTTTCCGGTGACGATGGCGTCGACGGCCGCTTCGCCGGTCTTGGCGCGGAATATGCGGTCAGCGACACGATGTCCGTCGGTGGCGAACTGCTCCAGCACAAATTCGAGGCCGACTTCGGTGACTTCGACATGACGACGGTTCAGGCCAAGGTCAACTTCCGCTTCTGAACGCGGCGAGGGCGGGCACAATGCCCGCCCTTTTCACATCAGTTCCGCCACGACCTGCGGAATGGTCATCACATCCGTCCGCGTGCAGTCGAACTGCCCCACCTGAACCCGGATGACGAAGCGCCCCTGATGCCGCGTCTGCGTCAGGTAGATCCGCCCGTCATCGTTGATCCGCGCGAGCAGCGCCTCGGTCGCCGACTCCTCCGCCAGCGCAAAGGTGAACAGCGACAGCGAAGGCTCCGTGACGATCTCCACCCCTTCGATCTGCGCCAGCGCATCCCGCGCCTCACGCGCCCATGCCACATGGTTGCGGATGCGCGCACGCAAGCCTTCAAGCCCATAGGCCCGCAGCGTGAACCACAGCTTCAACGCGCGGAACCGCCGCCCCAGTGGCACGGTCCATTCGTTGAAATTGGTGATCTCCTCGCGCCCCGCGGTTTCAAGATAGGTGGGCCGCAGCCCCAACGTCTTTATCTGCGGGGCAGGGTCCGCAAGGAACTGCACCGCACAGTCGAACTGCGCCCCCAGCCATTTATGCGGGTTGAAGACGATGGAATCGGCCCCCTCCACCCCCGCCCACAACTCGCGGAACTCGGGGCAGATCATCGCCGACCCCGCCCAGGCCGCATCGACATGCACGGGCAGGCCGTGGGATTTCGCCACCGCGATGCAATCCGCGATCCGGTCGAAGGCCCCCACGCTGGTGCCACCCGCGCAAAGCACCACGCCCGCCGGAACGAAGCCTTCCTTCAGATCCGCCGCAATCGCCCCCGCCAGCGCCCCCGGCTTCATCGAAAGCCGCCCGTCGGTCGGCACCTTCACAAGGTTCTCCTGACCGATCCCCGCGATACGCACGGCCTTGTCCACGCTGGAATGCGTCTCGGCACTTGCGTAAAGCCGCAGACGCGGCTGCCCCGACAGCCCCTCGCGCAGCCCCGCCCAGCCCAAGGCCCGCTCGCGCATCGTCAGCACCGCCGAAAGCGTGGCCGTGGTGGCGCTGTCATGGATCGTTCCGGTAAAGCTGTCCGGCAACCCCAGCGCCTGCGCCAGCCACGAGACCATCACCTCTTCCACCTCGGTCGCGGCGGGCGAGGTTTGCCAGAGCATCCCCTGACTTGCGATGGCATTGGCAAGCTGTTCCGCCAGCATCGACGCGGGCGAGGCATTGGCCGGAAAATAGGCAAAGAAGCGCGGGTGCTGCCAATGGGTCATGCCCTCGGGGATGATCCGCTCGAAATCGGCGAAGATCGCCTCCATCGGTTCCGCAGTCTCGGGCGGGGCAGGGGAAAGCTGCGCCGCAATCGCCCCCGGTATCAGGGGCGCGCGCACGGGACGGTCGCGCAATCCGGCATGGTAGCCATGCGCCCAGTCGGCGGCCCGCTTCGACCAGTCGCGCAACTCGTCATGATTCATCGGCTTCCCCCCGCTTTTCCGGCGCGAGAAAGGCACGCCCCGCTTGCCCGTGCAAGCCCGCATGCGGATACACGTTTTCAAGCCTTTGCGAAGTTGCTAGACCGCGCCACGAACGGCCCGAGGGGAAGAGAATGGCGACCATCCGCCTGCACAATTCGAAAACGCGGAAGAAAGAGGAGTTCAAACCCCTCGATCCCGAAAACGTGCGCCTCTATGTCTGCGGTCCCACGGTCTATGACCGCGCCCATCTCGGCAACGCCCGCCCCGTCGTGGTCTTCGACACGCTCTACCGCCTGCTGCGCCATGCCTATGGCGCGGAGCATGTCACCTATGTCCGCAATTTCACCGATGTCGACGACAAGATCAACGCAACCGCCCTGTCGCGCAAGCAGGCGGGGGCAAGCGGAACGCTGGAAGAGCTGATCGCCGAACGGACCGAGGAAACCATCGGCTGGTATCACGCGGACATGGACGCCCTCGGCGCGCTGCGCCCGAACCACGAACCCCGCGCCACCGCCTATATCGGGCCGATGATCGCCATGATCGAAACCCTGATCGCGGGCGGCCATGCCTATGCGCGCGAAGGTCACGTTCTGTTCCGTGTGCGTTCCTATGCGAACTACGGCGCACTCTCGGGCCGTTCGGTCGATGACATGATCGCGGGCGCAAGGGTCGAGGTCGCCCCCTTCAAGGAAGACCCGATGGACTTCGTCCTCTGGAAGCCCTCGGACGCCGAAACGCCGGGATGGGACAGCCCCTGGGGCCGGGGTCGCCCCGGCTGGCACATCGAATGCTCGGCCATGAGCTACGAGCTGCTTGGTGCAAGTTTCGACATCCACGGCGGCGGGATCGACCTGCAATTCCCGCATCACGAAAACGAACTCGCCCAAAGCTGCTGCGCCCACCCGCAGGCGGGTTTCGCCAGCGTCTGGATGCATAACGAGATGTTGCAGGTCGAAGGCAAGAAAATGTCCAAGAGCTTGGGCAATTTCTTCACCGTCCGCGACCTCTTGGATCAGGGCGTTCCGGGCGAGGTGATCCGCTTCGTCTTCCTCGGCA
This sequence comes from Paracoccaceae bacterium, assembly GCA_027489375.1. Taxonomy (GTDB): domain Bacteria; phylum Pseudomonadota; class Alphaproteobacteria; order Rhodobacterales; family Rhodobacteraceae; genus Paragemmobacter. The sequence goes on from JAIXZW010000012.1 coordinate 213,764, forward strand.
CGCATTATGGCCGCCCGATGGACTGGACTGCGGAAAAGGCGGCGCAGGCCGAGGCGACCTTGCGCAAATGGCACGCGCTGACCGATGGCGTGGCACCCTCCGCCCCTGCGGGTGCCGTGCTTGCCGCGCTGTCGGATGATCTGAACACTGCAGGCGCCATTGCCGAACTCCACGCCCTTGCGGCGGCGGGCGATGCGGCGGCTTTGAAGGCCTCTGCTGCGCTGCTTGGGCTGTTGGCTGACGAACAGGGCGCATGGATCGGGGCAGGGGTAGACCTTGCGCCCTATGCTGCGAAACTCTCCGCCCTGCGCGAGGCTGCGATGGCCGCAAAGGACTTCTCCCCCGTCGATGCGATGAAGGCCGCACTTCTGGCGGCAGGCGTGGAAGTGCGCATGTCGAAGGCAGGCGTCGAACTCCTTGCCGGCGCGGGCTTTGACGAAGCGAAACTGGAGGGGCTGCTGTGACGCAAATTTCTTCGAAGAAATTCGCAAATTCCTTCGAAGGAATTTGTCTCTCCGGCCTTCAGACCGCAGGTCAGGTGGTCAGCCAAGCAGGGGGGCCGTCTGCCCCCCTCGGCGCAACGCGCCTCACCCCCCGAGGATATTTGGGGCAAGAGGAAGGGGACAAGGCATGACCGAACGCCTCTACCTTTTCGACACCACCCTGCGCGACGGGCAGCAGACGCAAGGGGTGCAATTCTCGACGCTCGAGAAGCGCCAGATCGCGGCAGCGCTCGATGCGCTTGGCGTGGACTATATCGAAGGCGGCTGGCCCGGTGCGAACCCGACCGACAGCGAGTTCTTCGCCGCTGCCCCCGCGACCCGCGCCACCATGACCGCCTTCGGCATGACCAAGCGCGTAGGGCGGTCGGCCGAGAATGACGATGTCCTCGCCGCCGTGCTGGACGCACAGACCCCTGCGGTCTGTCTGGTCGGCAAGGCGCATGAATTCCACGTCCGCACCGCACTTGGCTGCACGCTCGAGGAAAACGTCGAAGCCATCCGCGCCAGCATCGCCCATTGCGTGGCCAAGGGGCGCGAGGCGCTGCTGGATGCCGAGCATTTCTTCGACGGCTACCGCGCCGATCCGGCCTATGCGCTGTCTTGTCTCCGCGCCGCGCTTGATGCAGGCGCACGCTGGATCGTGCTCTGCGACACCAACGGCGGCACCCTGCCCGCCGAAGTGGGCCGCGTGGTGGCCGAGGTGATCGCGGCGGGCATCCCCGGCGACCGGCTTGGCATCCATTGCCATGACGACACGGGCAATGCGGTCGCCAATTCGCTGGCGGCGGTCGATGCGGGCGCGCGCCAGATCCAGGGCACGCTGAACGGTCTGGGTGAGCGTTGCGGCAACGCCAACCTCACTACCCTGATCCCCACGTTGCTTCTAAAGTCCCCCTACAAAGAGCGGTTCGAGACGGGGATCACCACCGAAGCCCTCTCAAGCCTGCTACGCGTATCGCGCCAGTTGGACGACATCCTGAACCGCGTGCCGCTGCGTTCGGCTCCTTACGTCGGTGCTTCGGCCTTTGCCCACAAGGCGGGGCTGCACGCGAGCGCGATCCTGAAGGACCCGACCACCTACGAACACATCGACCCCGCGACCGTGGGCAACGAGCGCATCATCCCGATGAGCAATCAGGCGGGCCAGTCCAACCTGCGCGCCCGCCTTGCCTCGGCGGGGATCACGGTGGACCCGAAAGACCCGCGCCTTGGCCGCATCCTTGAAATCATCAAGGAGCGCGAGGATCAGGGCTACGCCTATGACGGCGCACAGGCGAGCTTCGAGCTTCTCGCCCGCGCCGAGCTGGGCCTTTTGCCCGAATTCTTCGAGGTGAAGCGCTACCGCGTCACCGTCGAGCGGCGGAAGAACAAATACAACCAGATGGTCAGCCTGTCCGAAGCCGTGGTCGTGGTGAAGATCGGCGAGACGAAGATGCTGTCGGTGTCGGAATCGATGGACGAAACCGGCACCGACCGCGGCCCCGTCAACGCCTTGGCCAAGGCGCTGGCGAAAGACCTCGGCCCCTATCAGGCCTGCATCGACGACATGCACCTTGTCGATTTCAAGGTCCGCATCACCCAGGGAGGCACCGAAGCCGTCACCCGCGTCATCATCGACAGCGAGGACAGCGCGGGCCGCCGCTGGTCCACCGTGGGGGTCAGCGCCAATATCGTCGACGCCTCGTTCGAAGCGCTTCTCGACGCGATCAACTGGAAGCTCATCCGCGACCACGGCCAGCCGGTCGCGGCATGAGCATCGACGCCTGCGCCGCATTGGTCGAACGGGGCGACCCCGACCGTTTCGCCGCCGTGATGACCACGCCCGTTGCCGCACGTGCGCCGCTCTTCGCGCTTTACGCCTTCAATCTGGAGGTCGCGCGCGCCCCTTGGGTGACGAAAGAGGCGATGATCGCCGAGATGCGCCTGCAATGGTGGCGCGACATCGTGGCCGAAGCCGCCGCAGGCCAGACCCGCGCGCATGAGGTGGCAGGCCCGCTCGCCCGACTGATCCGCGACGCTTCCCTTCCCGCCGACCTGCTCGACCGTCTGGTCGAGGCGCGGCGCTGGGACATCTATTCGGACCCGTTCGAGGACCGCACCGCCTTCGACGCCTATCTGGATGACACCGCCGGTGGGCTGATCTGGGCAGCCGCCCTCGCCCTCGGCGCGCCGCCCGAAGCCGAAGCTCCCGTCCGCGCCTATGGCTGGGCGGCGGGGCTTGCCGCCTATCTCCGCGCCGTGCCCGCGCTGGAAGACCGTGGCCGGATCCCGCTGGTCGATGGCCGCGCCGAGGCTGTGGCGGGTTTGGCGGACGAGGGGCTTGCCCGCATCGCGGCCTATCGCCGGGACCGGCACCTGATCCCGAAACAGGCCCGCGCCGCGCTCCATGCCGGATGGCAGGCCGAAGCGCTGCTCCGTCAGGCCCGCGCCGAACCCCAGCGCGTGGGGCAGGGGACGCTCATGCTTTCCGAATTCGCCCGCCGTTTCGGCCTGTTGCGGCTGTCGCTCTTCGGCGTCTAAGCGGTTTCCTTGGGGCGCAGGGCAAGCCAGATCAGCGCCCCGCCTGCAAGGATCAGGAAGGGCAGCATGGCGATGTTCACCGCCTGCCAGCCCGCATGGACCGACCCGCCCGAGCAATTCATTAACCCGCCGGACGAGAACGAGGCCATCGTCACCCCGCCAAAAACCACAAGGTCGTTCAGCCCCTGCAACCGCCCCTTCTCGGACGCGGTCTGTTCCGCGGTCAGCATGGTCGTCGCCCCGATGAAGCCGAAGTTCCAGCCAAGGCCGAGAAGCGCGAGGGCGATGAAGAAATGCTCCAGATCGAAGCCGCTCATCGCAACCGCCCCCGCGCCGGCAAGGATCACCAGACCCGTTGCCACCACCTTTTCCGCCCCGAAGCGTGCGATCAGATGGCCGGTAAAGAACGAGGGGATATACATCGCCAGCACATGCCCCGTCACCACATCCGCCGCGTTCGACTTCGTGAAGCCGCAGCCCACCACCGCCAGCGGCGAGGAGGTCATCACAAGGTTCATCAAGGCATAGGACACCGTGGCGCAGATCATCGCCACCGCGATGCGCGGCGTGCGGATCAGCTCGGCCCGTGACCGCCCCTTGGACGCGCCTGCGACGGGGGGCTTCGGCTTCGGAATGTCGAGCAGCGTGAACAGGAAGATGCCAAGCAGGTTCAGCAGCATCACCGCGATATAGGTGCCAAGGAACGGCACCACCGTCGCATCCGCCGTCAGCTTCACCAGTTGCGGGCCGACCACGGCCGACAGAAGCCCCCCCGCCATGACCCATGAAATCGCCTTGGGCCGGAACGTCTCGGACGCCGTGTCGGCGGCGGCGAAGCGGTAGAAGCCTTGGGCCGACATGTAGATGCCCGTGAACAGCGCGCCGATGACGAACAAAAGGAAGCTCTGCGTCAGCAACCCGTAAGCCCCGATCGCACCCCCCGCAGCCCCGCCCAATGCGCCCACGGCAAAACCTGCCCGCCGCCCGTATCTCTGCATCAGTGCCGAAAGCGGCGTTGCCGTCAGCATCGAGCCGATCACCGCAAAGCTGATCGGCAGCGTGGCCCAGCAGGCATTGGGGGCAAGGCTTTGCCCCGCCAGCCCCGCGACGATGAAGATCATCGGCATCTGCGACCCCATCACGGCCTGCGCCGCGACAAGGACAAGGACGTTGCGCTTGGCAAGGCTGTCGGAAGGGGGGGAAATCGCTGTCATGATGCCCGCACCCTAGGGACGCCGCGTCATGGCGGCAAGCCTGCCCGCGACATGCCGCTTGCGCTTATCGCCGCAGCGGGGAATCCTGCGCCAATGGTCTTTCGCATCCTCCACTCTCCCGCTTGCCTTGCCGAAGGGGCCGACTGGCTGGTCGCCCGCGACCCGCGCTTCGCCCCCGTCATCCCCTTGCACGGCCCGCTTCCCCTGCGGCGACGGGACGAGGGGTTTGAGGCGCTTCTGGGGGCAATCGTCAGCCAGCAAGTCTCGGTCGCCTCGGCCCGTGCGATCATGGCGCGGCTCGAGGCGGCAGGGATGGTCCACCCCGAACCGCTCGCCGAAGCCAGCGACGAAACCCTCCGCGCCCTTGGCCTGTCGCGCCAGAAAGCGCGCTATGCCCGCGAACTCGCCCGCGCGGGGATCGACTTCGTGGCCCTGCGGGACATGCCCGAAGACGGGATCGTCGCCCTCCTCACCGCCGTTCCCGGCATCGGGCGCTGGACGGCGGAAATATACGCCATGTTCGCCCTTGGCCGCGCCGATGTCTTCGCCGCCAACGACCTTGCCCTGCAAGAGGCGGCGCGGCTTCTGTTCGGCTTGCCCGAACGCCCGACCGAAAAGCAGCTCCGCCTGATGGCCGAAGACTGGCGCCCGTGGCGATCGGTTGCGGCGCAGATGCTCTGGGCCTATTACCACGTTGCCAAAAGCCGCGAGGGGATCACATGACGCGCAACCTGACTTTCAAACGCGCCGGAGCGCCCAAGGGACAGGCGAAATCCCTTGTCGTGCTGTTCCACGGCTATGGCGCGAATGGCGACGACCTGCTCGGCCTTGCCGATCCGCTCGGGCCGCATCTGCCCGACACCGCCTTCGTCGCGCCCGATGCGCCGGAACCCTGCGCGGGCAATCCCTTCGGCTTCCAGTGGTTCCCCATCCCGCGCTTCGACGGCTCGACCGAGGATCAGGCGCGGCAGGGCTTGCAGGATGCCGCCGATGACCTCAACGCCTTTCTCGACGCGCGTCTGGCCGAGGAGGGGCTTGGTCCCGAAGCCCTCGCCCTGTTCGGCTTTTCCCAAGGGGCGATGATGTCGCTCCACGTCGCCCCGCGCCGTGACAAAGCGATGGCCGGTGTCGTCGCCTGCTCGGGCCGCCTTCTGGCCCCCGAACGGCTTGCAACGGAAGCGCGGGTGAAACCGCCGGTCCTGCTCATGCACGGCGACCGTGACGATGTGGTCCCGTTTTCCGACATGTCCGCCGCAGGGGATGCTCTGGTGCAGGCGGGGTTCGACACCTATGGCCATGTGATGAAGGGATCGGGCCACGGCATCGCCCCCGATGGCCTTGGCGTGGCGCTGCAATTCCTGCGCGAGCATCTGCCTCAAACCTAGGCGGGGGCTTCGCGCCCCCGCACCCCCGCGGGATATTTGGACCAGCGTGAAAGCAGGTCAGGCGGTGGCCGAAAGATAGGCCGCGCAACCGGTCAGCGCGGCGAAGTCATCCTCGACCACCGTGACCGAGAAAGCGGTCTGCAACAGGTCCACCCGCCGCGCCTCGCGGAAGGTTTCGGTCAGGCCGAAGCGGGCGAAATGCGGGGTCATGGCCCGCGACATGCCGCCGATCAGGTAGATGCCGCCGTAGGGAAGGTGGATCAGCGCAAGGTCTGCGAGCGCCTGCGCCAGGATCCGCGTGTAAAGCCGCGCCGCGTGCTCTGCCGTGGGATCGTTCGCTTCGAGCGCCGACAGCACCTCGGCCGAAGCAAGCCCCCCCGCCTTGCCCGCCACATGGGCGGCGAAGTCGTAAAGGTTGCCAAGGCCGCGCCCCGCCAGAACCTCTTCCACACCGCAATGCGGCGTCTCGCCCCGCGCGGCCAGAAGCCCCTCGACATGGCGCATAAGGGCAAGGTCTTCTTCCGACCGCACCGGCATGTTGACATGCCCGCATTCCGAAGGCGGCACCACCCGTGCCGCGCCCGCGCCGTGGACAGGGGCGGCATTGACCCCCGTGCCAAGCCCCACGACCAGCATCGACGCACCCGCCTTCTGCGGACCGGAGATCACCGGCCGCAGGTTGGCCGCGGGGATATGCCCCAAGGCGTGTCCCTGCGCCTGCAGATCGTTGAGGATCGCCACACGGCCCGCCCCCGTCACCGCCTTCAGCATCGGACCGTCCATGCTCCAGTGCAGGTTGGTCATCACCGCGACCCCGTCCTGCACCGGCCCCGCCGCCGCAACACAGACGCCGGAAACCGAAGCCCCTGTCTCGGCCAGATAATCCTGCAGGATATGCGCGATGTCCTTTCCCGCCGCCTTGTAATCGGCATTGGAATAGCGGCGGATCGACTCGGGCTTCACAACCGTCCCCTCGGCCAGAGCCACACGGGTATTGGTGCCGCCAAGATCGGCAAGGATGGCAAGGGTCATGGTCGTCTCCGCTCAGTCGTTCCGCGCCAGCGCGCGTGCAAGCGCGTGGTACGAGGATTTGGGCACGCGTGCCAAGGTCTCGAAATCCACATGCACAAGGCCGAAGCGCTTTTCGTAGCCTTCGGCCCATTCGTAATTGTCCAGAAGCGACCAGTAGAAGAAGCCCTTCACATTGGCCCCGTCGGCAATGGCCCGCTTGGTGGCGGCAAGATGGGCGAAAAGGTAGTCCTCGCGCACCTTGTCCGGCACCTCGGCCCCTTGCAGCACATCGGCATTGGCCATGCCGTTCTCGGTCACGTAAAGCGGCAGGTCGCCGACATAGTCCCGCGCCATGCGGGTCAGGAAATGGTGCAGGCCGTCGGGGTAGATTTCCCAGCCCATCTGCGTCTTGGGCAGATCGCCCGCAACGTCACCGATGTTCGGCCAAGGCCCGTCGACATGTTTCTGGATATGGCGCGTGTAATAGTTGACGCCCAGCCAGTCGAGTTTCTGCCCGACGGTCGGCATGTCGTCCTGCCAGCCCTGCGGCATATGCGGACCCAAGCCTTCGAGCACGGCGGCAGGGTAGGTGCCCTTGGTGATGGCTTCGATGAACCAGCGGTTGAAGATGCCGTCCCAGCGGTCGGCGGCGGCGATGTCCTTGGGATCGCCGCTCGCGGCATTGGCGAGGTCGAAGTTCAGCACGATGCCAAGGTCGGGTTGCCCCATCCCCCGCATCCGCTCTACCGCCAGACCATGCGCGAGAAGGATATGGTGCATCGCCCGCGCCGTGGCGCGGATGTCGCGCAGGCCGGGCGCATGGATGCCCCAGAAATGCGACAGCCACGCCACGCACCACGGCTCGTTGATCGTCGCAATCGCGGCGACCCGGTCGCCCAGCACCCGCGTGATCGCTTCCGAGAAATCGGCAAAGCGGTGGCAGGTGTCGCGGTTGGTCCATCCGCCCTGATCGGCAAGGGCCGAGGGCATCTCCCAGTGATAGAGCGTCTGGAACGGCTTCAGACCCCGCTCCAGCATCCCGTCGACCAGCCGGTCGTAAAAGGCCATGCCTTCGGGGTTCACCGTCCGCCCGTCCGGCATCACCCGCGCCCACGAGGTCGAGAAGCGGTAGCCATCCAGATTGGCGCGCTTCAGAAGGTCGAGGTCATCGCCCCAGCGGTGGTAATGGTCGCAGGCCACCGCGCCATTCTCGGCCCGCACCACGTTTCCCGGCGTGGCCGAGAAGGTGTCCCAGTGGCACGGCCCGCATCCGCCGAAGCCCGATCCTTCGATCTGATAGGCCGCCGTGGCCGCGCCGAAGACGAAGCCTTCGGGAAAATCGAAACGCGACAGCATGTTATCCCCTCGACGGGGCCGGTCCGGTGGACTGGCCGATGATGAGTTCCGCTTCCAGAAGCCGCTGCTGCGGCGCGTGGTCGGGATGGGCGATGATGTCGAGCAGCATCTCTGCCGCCAGCCGCCCCGCCTCGCGCACGCTCGACCGCGTGGCGGTGAAGATCGGCACATCCTCGCCGTTCTTCATGTAGGACAGGTCGTCGTCATGGATGATGATCGACACATCCCGCCCGATCTGCAACCCGCGCTCCTCCACCGCCCGACGCACGCCCATCCCCGAAATCATCGACGCGGCAAGGAAGGCCGTGGGCGGTCCCGCCATCGCCAGCATCGCCTTGGCAGCACGGTAGCCCGAAACCTCGGTCATTTCGTCCGAAGACATGAGCGCGCCGTCCACCGCAATCCCCCGCGCCTCGAGCGCATCGGTAAAGCCGGTGCGGCGGCGGATCGCGAAATCCATGTTCTCCAGCCCGTTGACCAGCGCAATCCGCCGGTGGCCAAGGTCGAGCAGGAATTCGGTTGCCCGCAAAAAGGCGCGGCGGTTGTTCACATCGACCCATGAATAGGGCAGGGAGGCCCCCGTGGCACGCCCGTGGACGACAAAGGGAATTCCGATTTCCGCAAGCAGCGGGATGCGCGGATCGTCCATCTGCGGCGCGTGAAGGATCATCCCGTCCACCGTGCCGCGCGCCTTCAGGTCACGATAGGTCTGCGTCTCGTCCTCGTCCGGCACGACCGACAGCACCATGTCATACCCGTTCTTGGAATAGGTCTCGCCCGCACCGGCGATGAAATCGGCGAAGATCGGGTTCATGATCTCGTGCCGCGTCGCAAGCGGGATGACATGCCCCACGGCAAAGGCCCGCCCCGTGGCAAGCCGGATCGCCTTGGTGTTGGGGCGGTAGTTGTGGCGCTTCGCTGCGGCCATGACGCGTTCCCGCGTGGCCTCGTTCACTTCGGGGTAGCCGTTCAGGGCACGGCTCACGGTCGTGGGCGACAGACCCAGTTGCGATGCCAGTTCCTTGAGGTTCATGACGGCACGTTACCCAAACCGATTTCAATCCGCGGCAGACTAAAGGTCTTGCGCGGCAAGGTCAAAGCCAATCGCGCCGCGCCCGTAAACGATTACGGGGCAAGTTTCGCTGCGCAAACCTGCCGAACGGCCGCTTTCCAATGCGCTTTGGATTGACAGCGCCGCCGCTTCGGCCCATTCCGGCTTGGATCAGGTTTCGGCGGGAAAGACAACGGCATGGAAAACGCAATCGGGGGGAACGCCGACTGGTGGCGCGGCGCGGTGATCTACCAGATCTACCCGCGCAGCTTTCAGGACGGCAACGGCGACGGGATCGGCGACCTTGCGGGCATCGCCGACCGCCTGCCGCATATCGCCGCCCTTGGCGCGGATGCCATCTGGATCAGCCCTTTCTTCACCTCGCCGATGAAGGATTTCGGCTATGACGTCAGCAATTACTGCGACGTCGACCCGATGTTCGGCACCTTGGCCGATTTCGACCGCGTGGTGAAAACCGCCCATGACCTTGGCCTCAAGGTGATGATCGACCTCGTGCTGTCGCATACGGCCGATGTCCACCCCTGGTTCACGGAAAGCCGCAAGAACAAGTCGAACGCAAAGGCCGACTGGTATGTCTGGGCCGATCCGAAACCCGATGGCACGCCGCCCAACAACTGGCTCTCGGTCTTTGGTGGCTCCGCGTGGCAATGGGACGCGCGGCGCGAGCAGTATTACCTGCACAACTTCCTCACCAGCCAACCCGACCTCAACCTGCACCACGAACCCGTGCAGGACGCCCTTCTCGACGTGGCCCGCTTCTGGCTGGAGCGCGGCGTGAACGGCTTCCGGCTGGATACGATCAACTTCTACTTCGCCGACAAATACCTGCGCGACAACCCGTCCCTGCCCAAGGAGTTGCGCAACGACTCCATCGCGCCCTCGGTGAACCCCTATAACCACCAGCTTCACCTGTTCTCGAAGAACCAGCCCGAAAACCTTGATTTCCTGCGCAAATTCCGCGCCGTCCTGAACCCCTACGGCGCCGCTGCCGTGGGCGAGGTGGGCGATGCCCAACGCGGGCTTGAGATCATGGCCGAATACACCTCGGGCGGTGACAAGGTGCAGATGTGCTACCCGTTCGAGATGCTGCAACCCGCGCGCCTGACAGCAGACCTTGCCGCCCTCACCTTCGACCGTCTGGCCAAGGCCGCGCCCGATGCCTGGCCCTGCTGGGCCTATTCCAACCACGACACCGTCCGCCACATCACGCGCTGGAATCTTTCCGAAGCAGCCGCAAAGACTTATGCGACGATGCTCATGTGCCTGCGCGGATCCGTCTGCCTCTATCAGGGCGAAGAGCTTGGCCTGCCCGAGGCCGACATCGCCTTTGAAGACCTCCAGGACCCCTACGGCATCCAGTTCTGGCCCGAATTCAAGGGCCGCGACGGCTGCCGCACCCCGATGATCTGGACCAGCGACAACGCCCTCTGCGGCTTCTCCGCGGCGCAAAGGGCATGGCTCCCCGTCACCGCCCCGCACCGCCCGCTGTCGGTCGCAGCCCAGACGGGGCAGGCGTCGTCGATGCTGGAACATTACCGCGCAAGCCTCGCCTTCCGTCGCGGACATGCCACGCTCCGCGATGGCGCGATGAGCGGATGGCACAGCGACGGCAAGATATTCTCGTTCCTTCGCACCGGCGCCGAGACGATCTTCTGCGCCTTCAACCTGTCGGACGAACCCGCGACCCTAAAACTACTCCACGGCGCCTGGACGGGACACGCCGCCGGCTTGGGCGGTACGATGCCGGCAGGCGAGAGCGTAACCCTGGCGGGCTGGGGCTTCCTTGTCGCGGGCAGGTGAAAAGGGGGGGTGATTGCCCCCCTTTCCACATCATATGAAAGACTTAGCGCATCTTCCTCGCATGGAAGATGAAGCCGAGGAAGTTGAGCAGGACCTGCGCCGCCAGAATCGCGGTCGTGCCGTCACGGTCATAATCGGGCGCGACCTCCACCAGGTCGATCCCCACGATATCGTGCTGCTTCGCCGCCGCCTGCAAAACCTCGAGCACCTCGTAATACAGGAACCCGCCGTGGCTCGGCGTGCCGGTCCCCGGCGCGATGGAGGGGCAGAAGCCGTCGATATCGATGGTCACGTAAAGCCGCGCATCCGCAGGAATCCGCGCCAGAACCCCCTCGACCCCCAGTTTCCGCACCTGCCGCACCGACAGGATGTCATCCCCCATCGCCCGCGCCGCGTCATAGCCCTCTTTGCTGGTCGATGACACGTTGCGGATGCCCAGAGCGGTGATCCCCGTCACATAATCCTTCTCTGCCGCCCGCCGCATCGGGTTGCCATGCCCGTGCCGCACCCCGTGGCGCACATCGACGAAATCGAGATGCGCGTCGATTTGCAGGATATGGATCGGCCCCTGGTCGTCAAAAGCGCGGATGCAGGGAATGTTGATCGAATGATCCCCGCCGATGGTCACGGGCAAAGCCCCCGCCTTCAGGATCGCCCGCACGCCCTTTTCGATATTGGCATGGCTGGTTTCGGTGTCGGTATGGACGATGTCGGCATCGCCGATATCCACCATCGTCACCTCCGGCCCCAGATAGATCGCGTCATCCTCGTGGTCGTAAGCCCCCGCATGGCCGAAGCTGAACAGGGTTGACGCCTCGCGCACTGCACGCGGGCCGAATCGCGCGCCCGACCGGAACTGCGTGCCGAAATCGAAGGGCGCGCCAAGGACGGCGATATCGGCGTCGATCGCCTCCCAGTCGCCGACATAAGGCCGCTTGCCAAAGGTCGAGATGCCGACGAAGGGCAGGTTCAGCCGCCCCGTTTCATAGGTGTTTCCGCTCATGGTCGCCCCTGTTGCTTATGTCGCCATGCTGTCGGCATCCTTGCCAAAGGGCAAGAGGGCCGGCAGCATTTCCACCAGCCGCGCCGCCGCACCGCTCGGCGGATGCCCCGCCGGATGGGCCAGAACCACAGGCTCGCTTCCCGCGTCCGAAATCGGCAGGACAGCGACCTTCTGCCCGTCATGGCTGTGCCGCGACAGGGGCCGCGTGTAGCTGATCCCCACGCCCAGACCATTGGCCGCAAAGCTCCGCATCAGCTCGAGGCTCGCCGTCCGGTGCGCGATGCGCGGCGTGAGACCCGCTTGGCTGAACAGCCCGCGGATATGCCCGACCGACAGCCCCTGATCGGTCAGGATCAGCGGCACCCCGGCCAGTTCCGCCAGCGTCACCGACCGCCGCCGCCGCAACAGCGGATGGTCCGCCGCCATCACCGCATGGGGCGCCACCCGCGCCACCTCGACCCGCGCCACCTCGGCGCCAAGGCCAAGGTCCCATGTCAGCGCAAGGTCGATCCGCCCCTGCCGCAACCCCTCGGTGATCGCCTCGAACCCCAGAACCGAAGGCTCCAGCACCACCTCCGCCCCCTCCAGCCCGCGCAAAAGCCGCGCCAGCAGGGCAGGGGCCAGATCCTCGAAACAGGCCAGCCGCACGGGGGCCGCCTGCACCGCCCCCTGCATCAGCCGTGCGATCCCGCCCAGCATGTCCTGCGCCTCGGCCAGCCAGCCACGGCCAAAGCCGGTGGGAACCACCGTCCCGCCCGCCCGCCGTAGGAACAGGGGTTGCCCCAAGGCCGCCTCCAACTGGCCCAAGGCCACCGACAGCGCGGGCTGCGAGACATGCAGCGCCTCGGCCGCCGCCGTGACGCCGCCGGAGCGCGCCACGGCGCAGGCATATTCGATCTGGCGCAGCGAGGCATTAATCATAACTATGACCCGTATCCGGATATATGATTTGAAACTATATCCCGCGCCTGCCATCCCTGCCAAGAACGGATGGAGGAAGACATGGTCAACGTAACCGATCAGATGGTCGAGGATTTCCAGCGCGATGGCGTGGTTCTGGTCAAAGGGCTGTGGTCCGACTGGGTCGAAACCCTGCGCGAGGGCGTGGCCCGCAACATGGCCGAACCCGGCCCCTATGCGGCAGAAAACCTCAAACCCGGCGAGGGCGGGCGCTTTTTCGACGATTACTGCAACTGGGACCGCATCCCCGAATTCGAACGCGTGATCCGGCAATCCGCCGTGGCCGATGTCGCAGCCCAGCTCATGCGCTCCACCCGCGTGCAGCTTTTCCACGACCATGTTCTGGTCAAGGAACCGGGAACCTCCAAACCCACCCCGTGGCATCAGGACGGCCCCTATTACTTCGTCGGGGGGCGCCAGACCGTCAGCTTCTGGTCGCCGCTCGACCCCGTGCGCGAAGCGTCCTTGCGCTGCGTCGCAGGTTCCCACCGCTGGGAGAAAGAGGTCCTGCCGACCCGCTGGCTGGCCGAAACCAGCTTCTACCCCGACAGCGACAAATACATGCCCGTCCCCGATCCCGATGCCGAAGGCATGCGCGTCATGGAATGGGAGATGGAGCCGGGCGATGCCGTGGCATTCGACTACCTCACCCTCCACGGCGCGCGCGGCAACGAAACCGCGCAACGCCGCCGCGCCTTTTCCTTGCGGCTGGTGGGAGATGACGCCCGATACGTCGAACGTCCCGGTCGCACCTCGCCGCCCTATCCGGGCCATGACATGAAACCGGGCGAGCGTCTGCGCGAAGACTGGTTCCCCGTCCTGCGCAGCTAGACGCTTTCCTGCGAAAGAAGACGTGGCGAAATCGTCATCTAGCCTTCGATGCGTCACCCGCTGCGACCGGATGCCCCTTTAGCTTCCCGCGCCAATCCCTATGGTGGCGCGGGAAAAAGAAGGAGAGGCCGATGGAACCCGCCCGCCACCGCCCCAAGATGTTCCCTGCGCCGGACTTCCCGCCGAAACGGCCCGCCCGTTTCGCCCGCACGCCCCCCGCGATCTTTCCGCCCATCCTCGGCCTGCTCGGGCTTGGCCTTGCGCTGCGGCGCGGGTTCGAGGCGCTTGCGCTTCCCTCCGGCCTTGCCGACCTTCTTCTTGGCATGGCGGCGATGCTCTGGGCCTTTGCGGTCTATGCCTATCTGGCCAAGGTGGCGAAGCGGGCAGGGGTGATCGTGCAGGACCTGCGCGTCCTGCCGGGGCGGAACGGGCTTGCCACCGCCACGATGGGCGGCATGGCGCTTGCGGCAGCCCTGGTGCCGGTGGCCCCGCTCATCGCCTTTGCGCTGCTCGTCGCCGCGATCAGCGCCCATATCGCGCTGGCGGTGACGGCGGCGGTGCTGTTCCTGCGCCTGCCACCCGATGCGCGCCCCGTCGATCCGGGCTGGCACCTCGTCTTCGTCGGTCCCATCGTCGGCGGCCTCGCCTCGGCGCAACTGGGCCTGACGCTGCTGTCGGTCGCGCTCTACGCGCTCACCGCCACGGCGGCGCTGTCGATCTGGGCGGCCTCGGCCCTGCAATTTTCCAAGGCGACACCGCCCGCCCCGCTGCGCCCGCTGCTGGCGATCCACCTGTCGCCTGCGGCTCTGCTGTCGACCACCGCCACCCTCAACGGCTGGCCCATGCTCGCGCTCGGCTTCGCTGCCCTCGGCGCGCTCGTTTTCGTCGCGCTGCTTGCCAGCGCCCGCTGGGTTGCGGCGGCGGGCTTCTCGCCGATGTGGGGGGCGTTCACCTTCCCGCTTGCCGCCTTTGCCGCGGCACTTCTGGCCCTCGGCACGCCTTGGGCCTATGCGGGGATGATCCTGCTTGCGGCGGGGACAATTGCCATCCCCGCCATCGCCTGGCGCATCTTCACCCTCTGGGGGGCGGGCACGTTGGCCGCCAAGACCAACGCGGCCGAGGCGTGATTTACGGGATGATCCGCGTGTATTTCACGCCCGCAAGCGTGGCCCCCGCGATCAGCCCCTGCTGGCCGAAGACAAAGGGGATGACGGGGTCAAGCTCGGTCGTCTCTTTCCCGATGCTGGCACCCTGTTCGGGGGTCGCGTAGCGCAGATCGCCACTCGCCGCCCAGCCCGAGCCGCGGCGGAATTCGGCCAAGGCTTCGTCCGTCATGAAGAACAGCGCATGGGCATATTGCTGTGCACCGATCTGGAAGCCGATGCTCGCCTTGGTGGCGGAATAGTAATCCACCGTCACATCCTTGATCCGCAGCGCCCCGCGCCCGTAGGCACCGCCGTAGATGAAGCCCGCCTCCGTCACCAGCGGCATGTAAAGCACCCCCGCCGCCCGCTGCGACAGATCGCGCGTGCCCGGATAGCGACCGAACAGGTATTCCCGCGTCGCATCCACCCGCGCATCAATCTGCTGCGCCCCATTCGATCCCACGCCATTGGCGCAAGCCGCCGTCAACAATACCGACGCGCCCGCACCAGCCAGCAACCCTCTCCGAGTGACGATCATCTTCCGCCCTTTCCTGCCTCATCCGGGGTTCTCGCACGACCCCGCTCGTTTCGCTTAGGTTAACGCCTTTGGGCGTCTCTGTCATGTCCCGCAAATACCGGCGGCGGGGCAGCGCCGATCACGGTGCAGCGATCAGCCCCAGACCCATCCGGCCCGCAGCTTTCGGGCCACCGCAGGGGCGAAATAGGTCAGCACCCCGTCGCAGCCCGCCCGCTTGAACCCCATGAGGCTTTCCATCATCGCTTTCTCGCCATCGATCCAGCCGCGTTCTGCGGCCCCCGTGATCATCGCGTATTCGCCCGACACCTGATAGGCATAGGTCGGCGCGCCAAAGGCCTCTTTCACCCGCCAGACGATGTCGAGATAGGGCATCCCCGGCTTGACCATCACCATATCCGCCCCCTCGCGCAGGTCGCGCTCGACCAGCCGCAACGCCTCGTCGCAATTGGCGGGGTTCATCTGATAGGTCTTCTTGTCCCCCTTCAGCGCGCCACTGGCCCCCACCGCATCGCGGAACGGCCCGTAAAACGCGCTCGCGTATTTCGCCGCATAGGACAGGATCGCCACGTCCCGATGCCCCGCCGCCTCGAGCGCCGCCCGCATCGCGCCGATCCGCCCGTCCATCATGTCCGACGGGCCAAGGATATCGGCCCCGCATTCGGCCTGCACCAGCGCCATGCGCACGAGGCATTCGATCGTCTCGTCGTTCAGGATCACCCCGTCCCTGACCAGCCCGTCATGCCCGTTGGCGTTATAGGGGTCGAGCGCGATGTCCGTCATCACCGCAATCTCCGGCACCGCCGCCTTTATCGCGCGGATGGCCTTGTTTGCCAGATTGTCGGGGTTCCACGCCTCTTCGCAGCCCTCGGTTTTCAGCGCGGGGTCGGTGTAGGGGAACAGGCAGATCGCCGGAATTCCCAGAGCCGCCGCCTCTTCCGCGGCCTTCACCACCAGATCGACGCTCAGCCGCTCCACCCCCGGCATGGAATGGATCGGCTCGCGCAGGCCCACGCCGTCACGCACGAAAACCGGCCAGATCAGATCACCCACCGACACCACCGTCTCCTGCGACAAAGCCCGCAGGGCAGGGGTCCGGCGAAGGCGGCGAAAGCGTGTCATCGGGGTCGGTGCAGCGATCGGGCGCAAGGCGGGTTCCTCTCATGCTTGGCTTGGGGCTTGCGGTCTAACCCCTTGACTGCCAGAGATGAGCACGCGCCTCAAGCCATGTCGCATCTCCGACCGGGCAGGGGGCCGCGAAAACCGGCGGAGAAAACGCTTGCACTGGTATGACAAGATTTTCGAACTGATCGACCTGCGGTCCTTTTCGAACCTCTGGTATTGGCTCGGCCTGTCGGTCTTCTGGTCTACCGTCGGCCATTGGGTTATCGGCGTCCCGCATGACATGATCCGCAGGGCCGCCACCGACAGCCAGACGATGGAAGATGTCGAGGCGCTCTCGGCCATCTACGTCCGCCGCCTGCTTTTCATCGCCCGCACCGCAGGGGTGTGGTTGGTTGCCTTTCTCTCCTTCCTTCTCAGCGGTCTCGTGTTGCTGGCCGTGGAATATGGCGTGGAATTCGCCCAAGCCCTGCTCTGCCTCGTGTTTCCCGGCAGCATCGTTCTCTTGCTCACATTGCGCACCGCCCGCATGATCGAAGCGGGCGAAGGTCAGGGCACCGCGCTCCTGCGCCGCCTGCGCCGCCACCGCATTTCGGTTCAGGTGATCGGCATGTTCGCCATCTTCGCCACCGCCGTCTTCGGCATGTACCAGAACCTTCTGATCGGCGTTTACGGCTAGCGCTTGACCCCGCCGCGCTTGCGGTTAAGTCAGGCGCCATGACAGCATCCCGCATCCTCCTCGGTGGCGCGCCCGAAGGCTTCGACGCCCGCCTGCTTGCCCGCGAACTCGAAAAGGGTGCGCCCAAGCCCGTCATCCACATCGCCCGCGACGACAAACGGGCCGAGGCGATGCGCGCCGCCCTCGCCGTCATGGCGCCCGAGGCCGTGGTGCTCGACTTCCCCGCTTGGGATTGCCTGCCCTACGACCGCGTCTCGCCCAACCCCGAAATCTCGGCCCGCCGCATGGCCACCTTGGCGCTGCTGGCCGAGGGGGTGAAAGGCCCCTTCGTCCTCCTCACCACGCTTTCCGCCGCAACCCAGCGCATCCCCGCCCGCGCCGTGATCCGCGACGCCGCCTTTTCCGCCCGCGTGGGCGACAGGGTGGACGAGGCGCGGCTCAAATCCTTCCTCACCCGCATGGGCTTTTCGCCCGCCTCCACCGTGGCCGAACCGGGGGACTATGCTTTGCGCGGCGGCATCATCGACATCTGGCCGCCGGGAAGCCGCAGCCCGATCCGGCTCGACTTCTTCGGCGACGTGCTTGACGGCGCGCGCCGCTTCGACCCCGAAACCCAGCGCACGACCGAAAAGCTTTCCGCCATAGACTTCGCCCCCATGTCCGAAGTCATTCTGGACGAGGCCGCGATCACCCGCTTCCGCCAGAGCTACCGCATCGAATTCGGCGCGGCAGGCACCGACGACCCGCTGTATGAAGCGGTTTCGGCTGGCCGCAAGCATCAGGGGATGGAGCATTGGCTCCCCTTCTTCCACGACCGGCTCGAAACGCTGTTCGATTACCTTCCCGATGCCACCGTCATGCTCGACGACCAGATCACCCCTGTGCGGCTGTCGCGCTGGGAGGGGATCGAAGACCAGTATGACGCGCGGCGCGAGGCGATGGGGGCAAAGGGCCGTCTCGACACGGTCTACAAACCCTGCGCCCCCGCACTGCTCTATCTCGACGATGCAGCGTGGGAGGCGGCGGTTGCCCCCCACCGCCTGATCCAGCTTTCCCCCAACCCGCAAGCCCCCGGTCCCGGCGTGCTCGACGCGGGCGGACGCATGGGCCGCAATTTCGCACCAGAACGCCAGCAGGAAAACGTCAGCCTTTTCGGTGCCTTGGCCGATCATGTGAAAGCTTTGCTGCAAGAGCGTAACGTCGTCATCGCCTCATGGTCCGAAGGCGCACGCGAACGGCTTGAGAACCTGCTTCAGGATGAGGGGATAAAGGGCCACCACGCCAAGGATTTCCGTGAAGTTCCCGAAGGCAGGGGTTCGCTCCACCTCATGGTCTGGGCGCTGGATGCGGGCTTTACCGCCCCGAACCTTGCGGTCATTTCCGAACAGGACATCCTCGGCGACCGCCTCGTCGGCAAACCCAAACGCCGCCGCAAGGCCGAGAATTTCCTGCGCGAGGTCGACACCCTCACCCCCGGCGATCTCGTCGTCCACGTCGAACACGGGGTCGGGCGCTACCTCGGCTTGGAAACCATCACCGCCCTCGGCGCACCCCATGCCTGCGTCTCGCTGGAATATGCCGAAGGGGCGAAGCTCTACCTCCCCGTTGAAAACATCGAACTCCTCTCGCGCTACGGCCACGAGGAAGGGTTGCTCGACCGCCTCGGCGGCGGCGCATGGCAGGCGAAAAAGGCGAAACTCAAGGAACGCATCCGCGAAATCGCCGACCGGCTCATGCGCATCGCCGCCGAACGCGCCCTGCGCCACGCCCCCATCCTCGAGGCCCCGCACAGCATGTGGGAGGCCTTCGCCGCCCGCTTCCCCTATACCGAAACCGACGACCAGCTTTCCGCCATCGCCGACGTGGTGGCCGATCTCGAATCCGGCCGCCCGATGGACCGCCTGATCGTCGGCGACGTGGGCTTCGGCAAGACCGAGGTGGCGATGCGCGCGGCCTTCGTCGCGGCCCTCGCGGGGATGCAGGTCGCCGTGATCTGCCCCACCACACTCCTCGCCCGCCAGCATTACCGCAGCTTCGCCGAACGCTTCCGCGGCTTTCCGATCAGCGTCAAACCGCTCTCGCGCTTCGTCTCGGCGAAGGACGCGAAAGCCACCCGTGAAGGCTTGGCAAATGGCACCGTCGACATCTGCGTCGGCACCCATGCCCTGCTGGCCAAGGATATCCGCTTCAAATCCCTGGGCCTGCTCATCATCGACGAGGAACAGCACTTCGGCGTGTCCCACAAGGAACGCCTGAAAGAGATGCGCTCCGAAATCCACGTCCTGACCCTCACCGCCACGCCGATCCCGCGCACCCTGCAACTCTCGCTCACCGGCGTGCGGGACCTCTCGATCATCGCCACCCCGCCCGTCGACCGCCTCGCAATCCGCACTTACGTCAGCGAATTCGACAGCATCACCCTGCGCGAGGCTCTCTTGCGCGAACGCTATCGCGGCGGCCAATCCTTCATCGTCGTCCCCCGCATCGCCGACCTGCCCGAGATCGAGGATTTCCTGCGCACCCACGTTCCCGAATGCAGCTACGTCATCGCCCACGGCCAGCTTGCCGCAGGCGACCTCGACGAGCGGATGAACGAATTCTACGACGGCAAATATGACGTGCTGCTCTCGACGACCATCGTGGAAAGCGGTCTCGACATCCCCACCGCCAACACCATGATCATCCACCGCGCCGACATGTTCGGCCTGAGCCAGCTTTACCAGATCCGTGGCCGCGTCGGCCGTTCCAAGACCCGCGCCTATTGCTTCCTCACCACCAAACCCCGCGCGCCACTGACCCCGCAGGCCATGAAACGCCTGCGCCTCCTCGGCGGTCTCGACAGCCTCGGCGCGGGCTTCAACCTCGCCTCGCACGACCTCGACCTGCGCGGGGCAGGGAATTTGCTGGGCGAGGAACAGTCCGGCCATATCAAGGAAGTCGGCTACGAGCTTTACCAACAGATGCTCGAGGACACGATCGCCAAGATCAAATCCGGCGAACTCTCCGGCCTCACCCCGCTCGACGACCAATGGGCGCCGCAGATCAACCTCGGCGTCCCCGTCCTGATCCCCGAAGATTACGTGACCGACCTCGACGTGCGCCTCGGCCTCTACCGCCGCCTCTCGTCCCTGCAGACCAAGGTCGAACTCGAAGGCTTCGCCGCCGAACTGATCGACCGCTTCGGCGCGCTTCCGAAAGAGGTGAACACCCTTCTGCTGATCGTGCGCATCAAATCCATGTGCAAACGCGCGGGCATCAGCCGCCTCGACGCAGGGCCGAAGGGCGCGACCGTGCAATTCCACAACGACAAATTCGCCAACCCCGCAGGGCTGGTCGATTTCATCAAATCCGATCCGGCGGCGAAAGTTTCGGGCAACAAGATCGTCATGCTGCGCGACTGGAAGACGGAATCCGACCGCATCAAGGGCGCCTTCGCCATCGCCCGCGATCTTGCGGAAAAGGTGGTCAGGCCCAAGGAAAAGGCCTGACCCGCAGCCTCAGCGTTTCGGCAGAACCCGCATCAGCCCAAGACTGGCCAGCCCGAAGCACAGCACCCCCAGCATCAGAGGCAGGGGCGATCCGTCAAAGGCCAACCCCACCGGCACCGCCAGCACCACCGACAGCACCGTCGAAATCGCCCCGATCACGCTGGACGCCATCCCCGCCTGATGCCCCACCGGCTCCATCGCCAGCGCATTGAGGTTCCCCATCGTCAGCCCCGTGACGAAAAAGACCGAAATCGTCCAGACCAGATGCGCCCAGAACCCTGCCGCCTCGGACCACAGCCCCAGCGCCCAGGCCGCCGACATCGCGGCGGTAAAGACGGTATGGGCCAGCAACGCCCGCCCGATCATGGCCCGCATCCCGATCCGCATCACCAGACGCGCATTCAGGAAGGAAGCCGAAGCGGAACAGAGCGCGATCACCGCGAACCAGACCGGAAACTCCGCGCCCCGCCCGAAGGTCACGTCGAAAATCGGCTGCGTGGCCGACAGCGTGGCGAACAACCCGCCAAGTAACAGCGTCTGCATCGCGGTCGACACGACCACCACCCGATGCGACAGCACCACCTTCAGCGCTTCCCACAGCGCCGCCGCCTGCAAGGGGCGGCGATCCTCGGGGTGGATCGTCTCGGCCTGCCGCAGCCCGATCCAGAGGCAGGACACCAGCGAAAAGACAAGGAAGGCAAGGAACACCGCCCGCCACCCCGCCACCGCGATGATCCCCGCCCCGATAAAGGGCGCAACCGCAGGCACCAGCATGAAGACCATCATGGCGAATGACATGATCCGCGCCATCTCGCGCCCCTTGTGCAGGTCACGCACCAGCGCCAGCGACACCACGCGCGGCCCCGCCGCCCCCAAGCCCTGCACCGCCCGCGCAAGCAGCACGGTCTCGAGGCTCGGCGCGAAATAGGCCGCAACCGCCGCCCCGCAATATAGCGCCGCCCCCGCCATGATCACGGGCTTGCGGCCAAAGGTATCCGACAGCGGTCCCGCAAACAGCGTCCCCAAGCCCATGCCGAAAACGAAAGAGGTCAGGATCAACTGCGCCGCATTCGGCGCATCCGGCGTCAACTCCTGCGCGATCTGGGGCAGGGCGGGCAGCATGGAGTCGATGGAAAAGGCGATGGTGGCGAAAAGCATCGCGATCATCGCGATGAATTCCCCTTGGCCAAGGCGCGGAATGGCGGGGCGGGATGCGGAAAGGTCGGTCATCCGGCGCCAATAGCACGCCCGCCCCTCGGGTTCCATGCGCGGCAATGCACAGACACCCCGCCGCCCGCGCCCAAACCTTGCCCGCTTCCTCTTGCCCCAAATATCCTCGGGGGGAGGCTCGCTTGCGAGCCGTGGGGGGCAGACAGCCCCCCTCTGCCCGCAGCCTCAGGCGCTGCCCTTTGCCGCCAGTTCGTCGATGACACCCTGCCACAGATGCACGGGCTGCGCACCCGACACGACATATTGCTGCGCGATCAGAAAGGTCGGCACGGCCGAGACACCCTTCTTGCGTGCATCCTCGTCCCGCGCCCGCAAATCATCGACATCGGCATCGGTGGCCAGCAACCGCGCCACGGCGGCGGCGTCCATCCCGACATCCCCCGCCAACCGCGCCAGCGTGGCATGGTCGCCCACATCCTCGCCCTCGCGCCAATGCGCGCGGAACAGGCGCGAGACCATGGCCGTCTGCTTCCCCTCGATCCCCGCCCAGTGGATCAACCGATGCGCATCAAGCGTGTTGGGCAGATGCGTGACCTTTTCGATCTCCATCTCGGCCCCCGCCTCTTTCGCGGCCTTGGCCACGTTCTGCATCATCGCCAGCGCCCGCTCGCGCCCGCCGAATTTCGCCGCCAGATACTCCACATGCCCCGCACCCTCTTTCGGCATGTCGGGCATCAGCTGGAACGGATGCCATTCGATGCGGAACGGGTGGTCCGCACGGCTTTCCAGCGCGCGGTCCAGATGGGTCTTGCCGATGTAGCACCACGGGCAGACGATGTCGGAGAAGATATCAAGGCGGATCACGGCTTGCCCCTTTCGGCATAAAGCACCGCAAGGGCGCGTCGGTTCAGCTTGTTGTTGGCGTTGCGGGGCAGGGCGTCAAGCCGCAGCCAGAACCGTGGCTGTTTCCAGCGCGCCAGCCGGTCTTCGGCACGGGCCTGCAAATTGGCCTCGGACGCATCGCCGACATAAAAGCCGCCGATCACCCGCACGCCCGCCTTCACCTCGACTTCCGTGACCGCCACTTCGGCCAGCCCCGCGAAAGCCGCCTCCACTTCCAAGGGCGAGACACGGTAGCCCCCCGCATTCATCATCTCGTCGGCACGGCCCAGATAGGTGATCGCCCCGTCCTCCGCGCGGCGCACCAGATCGCCGGTCACGAACCACTCGCCGCGATACCGCGCCGCGGTCGCCGCATCGTCACCCAGATAGCCCAGCATCAGACCGGGGTCCGAGCGGTGGATCGCCAAAACCCCCTCGCCCTCGACGGCATCCAGCACCGTCACCCGCCGCCCCTCCTGCGCATAGGCCGCCCCCTCCGGCGCGGGGCGCAGGGGCGAAGCGGAAATGAAGGTCGAACATTCCGACATGCCAAGCGCCTCGTAGACGCCGGTTCCCGTCTTCTCGCGCCACTCCCGCGCCAGTGCCACGGGCATCGCCTCGCCCGCCACCAGCGCATGGCGCAGCTTGGGCAGGGGCGGCAGGGGGGCGCGCAACATCTGCCGCACCACCCCCGGCGCGGCGGCGAAGATCGTCGCATCGAAGCGCTTCAGAAGCAGCGGCATGGCCTCCACCGCCACCCCCGCCGCAGGCACCAGCGCGGTCGCCCCCAGCGTCCACGGGTCCATCAGCCCCGTGCCCAGCGTATAGGTCCAGTTCATCGCCCCCGCATGCAGCAGCCGGTCGCTTTCCCCAAGACCCTCCCAGCCCTGATGCATCATCCCCCGCGCCCAGATCGCCCGATGCGCATGGCCCACCGCCATCGCCCGCCCGCTCGTCCCGCTGGTGAACACGGCATAGGCCAGCCGCTCGGGATCGCCCATCGCCCAGTCGCAGGGCGGCAGTGCCTCCCACTTCGCCACCTGATCCGCCATCACGACGGGGCAGGGCAGCGGGTCGGGCAGGGCCACGCCCGCGTCCGCCACGATCAGCTTCGGCCCCACCACCGCCGCCATCCGCCCGATCTCGGCGACCGTCAGCGCCGCATTGGTCGGCACCGGCACCAGCCCCGCGGCAATCGCGCCAAGGAACAGCACCGGAAAGGCCACACCATTCCCGAGCCGCATCAGCACGCGGTCCCCCGGTTCCAACCCCAGCGCCAGCAATCCCGCGCCACAGCCGCGCACCGCCGCTTCCAGCCGCGCATAGCTCCACCGCTCCGCCCCCGTGGGCTTCAGGATTTGCAGCGCCGACTTGTCGGGCAGCCGCGCGGCGCTCGCCTCCAGCACGTGGCGGGCAAGGTTGAACGGGGCGGGGCAGGGCGGCCAGATATCCATGCCCGCATTTCTAACCCCGCGCAGCACGGTTGCAAGGCAGAGCACTCCCCTGTAAGCGCAATGCATGGCTGGTAGCGATCCACGATCTATGATCCGCATCGCGCGGGAAAGCGGCGACGACATCCCCGTCGCGCCGCTGAACCTCGGCGAACGGGTGCGCGAGTTGCGCAAGGCGCGCGGCTGGACGCTGGAACAGGCCGCAGGGCAGGCGGGTCTTGCCCGCTCCACCCTGTCCAAGATCGAAAACGGCCAGATGTCGCCCACCTACGAGGCGCTGAAGAAACTCGCCGAAGGGCTTTCGATCTCGGTCCCCCAGCTTTTCACCCCGCCCTCCAAGACGCAGGTCTCGGGCCGCATGACCACGACCAAGGCGGGCGAGGGGCAGCGGCACGCCACCGCGACCTACGAACACGAACTGCTCGCCGCCCATATGACACGCAAGCAGATGCTGCCGTACCGCGCCCGCATCCGCGCCCGCGATGTCGCGGAATTCGACGGATGGGTCCGCCATGATGGCGAGGAATTCCTTTACGTCCTGACCGGCGTGATCCGGCTCTACACCGAATTCTACGAACCCGTCGACCTGCGCCGTGGCGACAGCGCCTATTACGACGCGAGCATGGGCCACAACGTCATCAGCCTGTCGGACGAGGACGCGACCATCCTCTGGGTCACATCTCTGGTTTAGATGGGGCTGGTCTGGACCGGCGTTCCGGCAGGCTCCGCATCATCCGCGTCATCCGCATCGCCGCTGGCCCGCCTCGGCGCATAAGGTGCAGACCTGCGCGCAGGACAGCGCCTCTTCCGGCGCCGCGATCAGAAGCTTTGCGGCATGGCCCCGCACATCGCGGGGGGTGCGATGATCTCTTCGGCGCGCATCGGGCGGTCCCCTCTCGCCATGCCCTTGCCACCGCGACCCGCCGTGCCGTGGTCCAGCCCCTCAATTTTGGCTGCACCCCTGCCCGAAGCCTGCCCGTCCCGTCGAAAGAATGGCTGGATTCCCGGGCCGCTTCGGCGCAATTTCGGGATGTCCGTCTCGAAAGTATGCCCTGTGTCGCGCTACGCCTCCCGCTACCTTGTCCCGATGCTGCTGGTGACGGCGGCCTACATGGCTGCAATGCTCGTGACCTTCGAAGTGCTGATGCCGCTGCAACTCGAATTCCTGCCCGCCTTTCCGAACCATGCCAGCATCCTTTTCCTGCCGCACGGGGTGCGTGTCCTGTCCGCGTGGCTCTACCGCTGGCGTTCGGTCGTGCTGCTCATGCCCGGGTCGTTCCTTGGTCACGCCTATCTCGAAGGCGGACGCATGCATTACACCTTTGACGAATTCCTCGCCGCCTCGGCGGGTCTCGTCTGCGCGGTGCTCGTGCTGGAACTGCTCGCCCGCATCGGCACCGATGTCTATCCGGCCAAGGGCAAGCGGGTGCATTGGCTGGAACTGGTGCTTGCGGGTGCTCTCGCCTCGATCATCAACGGCATCGGCACGGGCGTGTTCTACGGCAACGACGCCATGACCATCTCGGCGCGTTTCCTCGGCGATGTGACGGGTGTGACCGTTTCGCTCTTCCTGCTCGTGCTGCTCATCCGGCTGTTGGAACGGCGGCGCGCATAGGGCCGGGCGTCAAAGCCCGGCCCCTTGTCCTCAACGGCTGAACCAGCCCTGAACCGTGTTCGCTCCGGCAGAGATATCCTGCCCCGCACCAGACACCGTGTTGCACCCCGCAAGGAGGAACCCCACCACACCCAAGATCATCAGCTTGCGCATCACGCCCTCATTCCTGATACCACCAGACATCCGGCTGGAACCCCGGCCAGTCGCCGTAAAGCGGCAAGCGGTCGGGATGGTGCAGCCCCTTGGCATAGGCCAGACGGGACACATCCGAATACCAGATGGGTATAACGTAGCGCCCCGTGGTCAAGACACGATCGAGTGCTTCGACATGGTCGCGGAACTCTGCCGGATCGGCCGAAGACAGCATACCTGCGATCAGCGCCTCGGCGGCGGGCGAATTCATCCCCATCAGGTTGCGCGACCCCGGCTCGGTCACACCGGCGGCCCCCCAATACAGCGTCTGCTCGTTCCCCGGCGATAGCGACAGCGACCTGACATAATAGGTCATGTCGAAATCGTAATTCGTGGTCCGCTCCTTGTACTGCGCCGAATCCACAGTCGTCACGCGGGCATCTATGCCAAGCCGCTTCAACGCCTCGACATAGATCGTTGCCGCATTGATGATGTCATCGGCCCCGTTGGTGATCAGGATGTCAAAGCTGAACGGCTCTCCCTTGGCGTTCTGCAATGCGCCGTCAACGACCGTCCAGCCCGCGTCCTCCAGCAGTTTCAACGCCTGCCGCGCATTCTGGCGGTTTGCCTCGCTCCCGTCCGAAACCGGCAGGGTGTATCCGTCAAGGGCACCGGGCAGCAGCTCGGCCTTGAACGGCTCCAGCAACGCCTTGACCCGCCCTTCCGCCGGCGCACCGGCTTTCATTCCCAGCGTGGAGTTTGCGAAATAGGACGTGATCCGCGGCGGAATCCCGCCGTTCAGCGTCTTGTTCACCAGTTCGAAGTTGAACGCATAAGTCAGCGCCTCGCGCACGCGCCAATCGGCAAAGATCGGCTTGCGGGTGTTGAACACGAACCCTTCGATGCCCGAGGGCCGCTCGTGCGGGATCACCTCCTTGATGACCTTGCCTTCGGTCACGGCGGGGAAGGAATAGTTCTGTTCCCACTTCACCGGATTCGTCTCGCGCCAGCTTGTGATGTCGCCCGCCTTGAAGGCTTCGAACACCACGCCCGCATCGCCGAAATACTCGAAGCGCACCTCGTCGAGGTTGTAGAGCCCGCGGTTGAACGGCAGATCGCGGCCCCACCAGTCGGGATTGCGCTTGTAGCTGATCGACTTGCCCGGTTCGACCTGATCCACCACATATGGACCCGACCCGATGATCGGCTCCAGCGACGAGACGGTGAAATCCTTCCCCTCCCACTGCGCCTTTTCCAGCACGGGCCGCAGGCCCAGGATCAGCGGCAATTCACGATCCTGCACGTTGAAGGTGAACTTCACCGACCGCTCGCCGGTCTTTTCGGTCTTGGCAATCTTCTTCCACGCCGCCGCATAGCGCGGCTGTCCCAGCGTGCCGAGGGTTTCGAAGGACCAGATCACATCCTCGACCGTCACGGGCTTTCCGTTCGAGAATCGGGCATCGGGATTGAGCGTGAATTCCACGAAGGACCGCGCTTCGTCGGTGCGAATCGATTCCGCCAAAAGCCCGTAAAGGGTGAAGGGCTCGTCGATGGATCGCCCCATGAGGGTCTCGATCGTATATCCGGTGATCCCGCTCGGCGCGATCCCGTTGACGATGAAGGGGTTGAGCGAATCGAAACCGCCGCTTTCCCCGAAGATGATCCTGCCGCCCTTTGGCGCGTCGGGGTTCGCATAGGGCAACGACACAAAATCAGGGGGAAGTGCGGGTTCGCCATACATAGCTATGCCATGCGTGACACCCGTATCCTGTGCCAATGCCACGCCCGCCGCGGCCGAGAATGCAACGGCCAGGACGGTGCCGCGCAATGCCTGAAAAACAACCTGTCTCATACTGGCAACAATCCTCCACCGACTTGCCTGCTTTCGGCCAGCCTAAGCCCGCAGCCCAACAGTTTCAAACTTTTAACTTGGCCACGGCGGATTGGCGGCGTATATAAGGGGCACTGCTCGATAGGTTTCTTGCCTGTATGAAACCTGCCTCAATAACTGAACGCCGGCCTTGTGCCGGCGTTTTTTTCTGCCCGAAGGGCAGCCGATGGCACGGCAGCACCGCCCGAAAAACCGGCAATGGAAAAAGCCTCCGCGCTGGATTTCGCACCCGCAGCATGGTTAGCTGCCGCAAAGCAGCATGACGCGGGGAACGCAGGATGATCCTTCAGGGCAAGACCGCCATCGTCACGGGGTCCAATTCGGGAATCGGTCTCGGCGTGGCCGAGGAACTGGCGCGTGCAGGCGCCAATATCGTGCTCAACAGCTTCACCGACCGCCCCGAAGACCACGCCCTCGCCGCCCGCATCGCGTCGAACTACGGCATCAAGGCGCGCTACATCGCCGCCGACATGTCCAAGGGGGCCGAATGCCGCGCGCTCGTGGAACGGGCAGGGGGCTGCGACATCCTCGTCAACAACGCGGGCATCCAGTTCGTCGCGCCGGTCGAAGAATTCCCGACCGAGAAATGGGACCAGATCATCGCGGTCAACCTTTCGTCGGCCTTCCACACCTCCGCCGCCGCACTCCCCCACATGCGCGCCCGCGGATGGGGCCGCATCGTCAACATCGCCTCGGCCCACGGCCTGACCGCAAGCCCGTTCAAATCGGCCTATATCGCCGCGAAGCACGGCATCGTCGGCCTGTCCAAGACCGTGGCGCTGGAAACCGCGGGGCAGGGCATCACCTGCAACGCCATCTGCCCCGGCTACGTGCTGACCCCCCTGGTCGAAGCGCAAATCCCCGACCAGATGAAGGTCCACGACATGGACCGCGAGACGGTCATCCGCGAGGTGATGCTGCAACGCCAACCCTCGCGCCAGTTCGCGACGACCGAGCAGATCGGCGGGACGACCGTGTTCCTGTGTTCCCCCGCCGCCGACCAGATCACCGGCACGACGATCAGCGTCGATGGCGGCTGGACCGCGCTCTAGGCGAAGTTTCACGAAAATTCCGACCGCAACAACCCGCGCCCGATTTCTGCGCCAGAAATCGGACCGGAATTTGCGCCAAATTCCGTTACTTCACCGGCACGTCCTTCATCGCCGGATAGACCATCCCGCCCGAAACGATCAGCTTCGCCGCCTCGTCCGGCTTCATATCCAGCATCACGACATCCTTCGCCGGCACATAAAGCAGCATCCCCGAGGTCAGCGGCGTCAGCGCCACGAAAACCGCGATCATCTCCTCGCCCTTGGGCAGCTTCGCCGCGATCTCGCCCTTGGGCTTGGACGCCACAAGCCCGACCGCCCAAGTTCCCTCTTGCGGGAAACGGATCAGACAGGTGCGGTCGAAGCTCTTTTCCTTCTGGCTGAACACCGTCTCGGCAATCTGCTTGAACCCGCCATAGACCGACCGCACCACCGGCACACGGTCCACCAACGCCTCGGCCTGTTTGACCAGCGACCGCCCGATCAGCCCGCGTGCCAGCCAGCCGATGATGACGGTAAAGACCAGAAACACCGCCACGCCCACACCGCGCAGCGGAAAGGCGGCTTCGGGTCCGAAGATGCGGTGGACGATGGCCTCGGGCTGATAGGCCGCAGGGATCAGCGGCAGGATCCACCCGTCAAGCCAGCCGATGGCCGACCATGTCAGCCACAGCGTCAGCCCGACGGGCAGCACCACCACCAGCCCCGTCAGGAAACTCGTCCTCAGCCCTGCAAGGAAACCCCGCTTCGGCCCTTTGTCCACAGTCATGCGCGCGCCTTTGTCCTATCCGCCCAACCTATGCAGCGGAAAGCCGCCGCACAATCACCCTTTGACAAGCGCCGCCGCGATCCGCGCCCCGAGCCGCGCATTGTTGAGAACGAGGGCAATGTTCGACGCAAGCGAGCGTCCTTCGGTCAGCTCGAAAATCCGCTGCAACAGGAAGGGCGTCACCGCCTTGGCCGCGATTCCCCGTGCCGCCGCCTCGGCCAGCGCGGTTTCGATCACGGGCATGATCTCGGCCCGCGCGATCTCGGCCTCGGACGGGATCGGGTTCGCCACCAGCTGCCCCCCCGGCAGGCCAAGCGTGGCGCGCATCCGGTGCGCCGCCGCAATCGCCCCGGCGCTGTCCATCCGCAAGGGCGCCTTCAACCCCGACGACCGCGACCAGAAGGCGGGGAAGTCGTCCTGCCCATAGGCGATGACCGGAACCCCCGCCGTTTCCAGATATTCCAGCGTCTTGGGCAGATCGAGGATCGCCTTAGCCCCTGCCGCCACCACCGTCACCGCCGTCTGCGCCAGTTCCGGCAGGTCGGCCGAGATGTCGAAGCTCGTCTCCGCCCCGCGATGCACCCCGCCGATGCCGCCCGTGGCAAAGACATGCACCCCCGCCAGCCGCGCGCAGATCATCGTCGCCGCCACCGTGGTCGCCCCCGTCCCGCCACTGGCGACACATGCGGCAAGGTCCGCACGGCTCAGCTTTGCCACGTTCTTCGCCTGACCTAGCGTTTCAAGCTCCGCCTCCGTCAGACCGACATGGATATGGCCACCCATCACCGCCATCGTCGCGGGCACGGCCCCTTCGGCCCGCACCGCCGCTTCCACCGCCCGCGCCGTTTCCACGTTCTGCGGCCAAGGCATCCCGTGGGTGATGATCGTCGATTCCAGCGCCACCACGGGTGCGCCCGCCTTCAACGCCGCCGCGACCTCGGGTGCAAACTTCAGGGGAGCCATAATCATTCCTTCCGGCAAATGCCAATCCGTCACGCAGGCGCTTCGCCCGCCACATAGGTCGCCGCCGCCTTGATCGCGGCCTCCAGCGCCGCATCCCGCCCCGCGCCACGGCGTTCAGCCACGATATGGGCGGCCATGAAGGTATCACCCGCCCCCGTGACCCGCGCCACCATCACCTTCGGAGGTGTCGCCGAAATCACGCCCAAGCTTTGCGTCCCCTCGGCACAGGCCCGCCCGCCGTCGGTGACAAGCACGCGCGACGCCCCCAACGCCAGCAACCCCTCGGCCCCGGCCACCGCATCGGCAAAGTCGCGGCGCGCCAGCAGCCCCGCCTCTTCAAGGTTCACGTAAAGCACCGCGCCCCGATGCCCGATCAGCGGCAACAACCGCTCCGCCTTGCCGGGCGAGGCGGGGGCCACCCGCAAATCCGCCGCCGCAAACAGGGGCGAGGCCGCAATCTCCGCCAAAAGCGCCGCCGTCAGGTTCCCGTCCAGAGCAATCGGCCCCGCCCAGGGCGATGACGCCGACCCCAAACTCCCGTCCGACAGCGGGCGCAACACCTTGTCCCCCGCCGCCTCCAGCGAATGGGCATCGGCGATGGCGGCGATCAACCCGTTCGCCCCTTCGACCGCCATATAGCGATCGGTCGGCAAATCCTCGGAGCGGTAGGCATGATCCGTCACCACGCCAAGCCGCCCGCAGGCCGCGACCAGCTCGTCCCCCTCGGCATCCCGCCCGATGGCGGTCAGCACCGCGGGCCGCAGGCCAAAGCGTGCCAGCGTCATGGCGATGTTCATCGCCACCCCGCCCGGCAGCCGCGTGATCCGGCCCGGCACATCCGACCCTTGCCGCATCGCCACGGGCGAACGGCCGATGATGTCCCACAACACCGAACCGATGCACAGGATGTCGGGAGAACGGGGCTGGGGCGGTATCCGTGTCATGCTCCCGTTCTACGGCCCCAAAAGCCGAAGACGCAAGAGAGGCCGCAGCCGCAACATGCGGTGGCACGGCGCAAAAGGGCTTCAATATATCTTAATCCGTGCTATCGTTTTGCGAATATACCCATGCTTTTGAATAGATCCCCTTTCCCCGCAGATATCGGACGAGCCATGACCCCACTCTCCCGCCTGATCGACACCCGCCTTCCCTGGCTCACCGACGGCGGGCTTGAAACCGATCTGATCTATTCCCAAGGCATCGACCTGCCCGATTTCGCAGCCTTCCCCCTTGTCGGCACTCCGCAGGGCGAGGCGGCACTGAGCCGCTACTTTTCGCCCTTCCTCGCGCTGGCCCGTGACCACGGCACGGGCTTCATCCTCGATACCGCGACATGGCGGGCAGGGCAGGTCTGGGGCGAACGCCTCGGCCTCGACCATGGCGCGGTCGCACGCGTCAACGCCGATGCAGTCCGCTTCGCCCGCAAATTGCGGGACGAATGGTCCGAAATCGACATCGTGGTCAACGGCGTCGTCGGCCCTTCGGGCGATGGCTACCGCGCAGACGCCGAGCTGTCCGCATGGCACGCCCGCATGGCCCATGCCGTGCAGGTCGACGCGCTGGCAAGGGCAGGGGCCGACCTCATCTCGGCCATGACCATGACGCATGCCGCCGAAGCCATCGGCATCGCGGGGGCCGCTGCCGCCGCAGGCCTGCCCTGCGTCATCTCCTTTACCGTGGAAACCGATGGCCGCCTCCCCTCGGGCCAACCGCTGGAAGAGGCGATCTACGATGTCGAACAACTCGAAACCCCGCCGCTCTGGTATATGGTCAACTGCGCCCATCCCGACCATTTCGGCGACCTCTTCGACCCCGCGCAGGATTGGGTGCAACGCATCGGCGGCATCCGCGCCAATGCCTCGCGCCTGTCCCACGCCGAACTCGACCAGTCCACCGAACTCGACGATGGCGACCCGGAGGAATTCGGCGCGCTCTATGCCGACCTTGCCACCCGCCTTCCGGCGCTACGGGTGATCGGCGGCTGCTGCGGCACCGACCACCGCCATGTCGGCGCGGCAGGGGCGGCCTGCCAGAGCCACGCCGCAACCCGCGCCACCGGCTGACGCAAGGGGCAAAAGTCTTCGAAGACTTTTGCCTCCCCCCGCCATGCCTCCCCCCGCCATGCCGCCCATTGCCAAGCCCGCAAGCCTTTCCTGCTTGCGCTTCGCAGCAAAACCCCCTAAGGGAGCCGCACTTCACAGGCGAGGCTTGGGCCTTGCGGGGAGAAATCCCGCAAAGTCCGCCGGTTGGGGCATCCGCTCTGAAAACGGCTTCGCCAAGGTTCAAACCGGAAAGGAATAGGACATGGCTCTTCCCGAGTTCACCATGCGTCAGCTGCTTGAAGCTGGCGTCCACTACGGCCACCAGACCCAGCGCTGGAACCCGCGCATGGGCGAATACATCTACGGCGACCGCAACGGCATCCACATCATCGACCTGACGCAGACCGTCCCGATGCTGGACCAGGCGCTCAAAGTCGTGCGCGACACCGTCGCCAAGGGCGGCCGCATCCTCTTCGTCGGCACCAAGCGTCAGGCCCAGAAAGCCATCGCCGAAGCGGCCGAGAAATGCGCCCAGTTCTACATGAACCACCGCTGGCTCGGTGGCACGCTGACCAACTGGCAGACCGTCTCGAAATCGATCCAGCGCCTGAAGCAGATCGACGAGCTGATGGCCCACGGCGCCGAAGGCCTCACCAAGAAAGAGCGCCTGAACCTCGAGCGCGAGCAGTCCAAGCTGCAAGCCTCGCTCGGCGGCATCCGTGAAATGGGCGGCACCCCCGACCTCATCTTCATCATCGACGTGGGCAAGGAAGACCTCGCCATCCTCGAAGCGCAAAAGCTCGGGATTCCGGTCGTCGCCGTCGTCGACACCAACTGCTCGCCCAAGGGCGTGGATTACATGATCCCCGGCAACGACGACGCCGCACGCGCCATCGCGCTGTATTGCGACCTGATCGCCCGCGCCGCCCTTGACGGCATGTCGGCCCAGCTCGGCGCCGCCGGTGTCGACCTCGGCGCGCTGGAAACCGCGCCCGAAGAAGAAGCCGTCGCCGAAGCCGACGCCTGATCTGCCGATACGGCACGTTTACCCGGCAGGAACATCCTGCCGGGTCCTCTTATTGAATTCAGGGAGTCTGAAATGACTGTCACCGCTGCAATGGTCAAAGAACTGCGCGATTCCACTGGCGCAGGCATGATGGACGCGAAAAAAGCGCTCACCGAAACCAATGGCGACATGCAGGCCGCCGTTGACTGGCTGCGCACCAAGGGCCTTGCCAAGGCCGCCAAGAAAGCCGACCGCGTCGCCGCCGAAGGTCTCGTCGGCGTGTCGGTCAAGGATGGCCGTGGCGTTGCCGTCGAAATCAACTCGGAAACCGACTTCGTCGGCAAGAACGCCGATTTCCAGTCGCTCGTCCGCGAAGTGACCAACCTCGCCCTGCAAACCGGCGACTCGATCGAAGTGCTGAAGGCCTCGCACCTCAACGGCGAGCCGGTCGAAACCGTGATCCAGAACGCCATCGCCCGCATCGGCGAGAACATGACCCTGCGCCGCATGCACGTGCTCGAAGGCGACACCGTCGTCTCTTACGTGCACAACGCCGCCGCTGACGGCATGGGCAAGATCGGTGTGCTCGTCGCGCTCAAGGGCGATGCCGCCAAGGCGCAGGCCATCGGCAAGCAATTCGCCATGCACATCGCCGCGACCTCGCCGCTGGCGCTGTCGGAAGCCTCGCTCGATCCGGTCGTGCTCGAGCGCGAACTCGCCGTCCAGACCGCCAAGGCGCTGGAAGAGAACGCAGCCTCGGCCAAGCCGAAGCCCGAAGCCGTGATCCAGAACAACATCATCCCGGGCCGGATGAAGAAGTATCTGTCCGAAGTCACGCTGCTGGGTCAGGCCTTCGTCATCAACCCCGACCTGACCGTCGAACAGGCCGCGAAAGAGGCTGGCGTCGAAATCACCGGCTTTGCCCGTGTGGCCGTCGGCGAAGGGATCGAGAAGAAGGAAGAAGACTTCGCCGCCGAAGTCGCCAAGATGGCTCAGGGCTGATCTCCGCCCCGCTCCGGCCGGTTCACTCCGGCCGGACCGCCCAAAAGGAACTGCCCAAAAGAAAACGGTGCAAGCCTTGCGGCTGCACCGTTTTTTTTGTGCCCTCGGGGAAGAAAGGGCACGGGACACATAAAAACAGCCTTCAGGCGGGAAAAACCCTTTGGCCTTACAGATGCGGCCGATCTGGGGAAAACCGGCCGCACACGGGCATCGCAGGGAAGAATGATCCTGCTTCGCCCTGTCCCGAAATCTGGAACTCCCCCACCTTCCCGCTTTACCCAGCGTAAAGGAAGTAAGGGATTCCCTACCTTTGGCCTGTCACGCCGTTCGGGTGAAGATCATGTTGAGCAGCGCCGCCTTCGCCACGGCCTGCGCGGTGGTTTCCACATCCAGCGCCTCGCGCGCGAGCTTCAGGTGCTTTTCCACCATCGCGGGCGAAATCTCCATGATCGTCGCGATATCCCCCGTGGTCTTGCCATCGGCCACCCATTCCAGCGCCTCGCGCTGCCGCACCGTCAGGTTGCGCCGCCGGTTGGGCGACGGAAGCTGCACGATCTTGAGATGCATCATATGCGCCACCGACTGGAGTTCCCCGCCGCGCTTGGCCCAGATCACCTCGACATCCTCGGTCGTGAGGCCGGGATCGGCGATCAACCCAAGCGCCCCCTTGGAACGGGCCGAGTTTTCCGGAAAGCTCACGGTCACACCGGCGACGATCCCCATCTCGGCATTCTGGCGCAGCGCGTCGACCTCGTCGGGAGTCAGCTCTCCGCGCTCCAGCTTCTGGCGCACCCAGGCCCATGTGCAGCACCCGACATTGGCCTGCGCCCATTTGTAGACCGGCGTGCGCGCATAAAGCCCGTCCGCGAAATAGCGCTTGGCATAGTCCGGCCCCGCGGTGGTCAGATACAGCGCATCGTCGGGGTTGCCGATCGACCTTTCGCTGCGAAAGCGGGTAAAGCCGTAATTGGCCCGTGCAAAGCCGCAGCTTGCGTAAAAGGCCGCCGCAGCGGCCCAGATTGCTTCGACGCTGCCCGACTCTGCAATGCCGATCAGCAGCCCCGTCAATTCTTCCATGTCAA
Source organism: Paracoccaceae bacterium (assembly GCA_027489375.1). GTDB lineage: Bacteria > Pseudomonadota > Alphaproteobacteria > Rhodobacterales > Rhodobacteraceae > Paragemmobacter. The sequence continues at coordinate 249,442 of JAIXZW010000012.1, forward strand.
ATTCCTTGCCCGTATCGCCGTCTAAATTCCGGCACGGGTTGTCCTGTCCCGTCTCCTGTCATAACCAAGCACCCGTAATCCGTCGAGAAAGAAGAATGGGGCAGGGCGATGAAGGCTGACGTGGTGGTCATCGGTGGCGCGGTCATGGGGGCATCCGTGGCCTTCTGGCTGACCAGGCTGAACCCCGGTATCGACGTGCTCGTGGTCGAACGCGACCCGACATTTGCCCATGCCTCGACAGCCCTTTCCGCCGCCGGAATCCGCCAGCAGTTCACCAACCCCGTCAACGTGCAGATCTCGCGCTTCGGCGTTGATTTCATAAAGAATTTTCAGGAGCGGCTCGGGCATGACGTGGGAATCCCCTCGCTCGGCTTCCGCGAAAACGGCTACCTCTTCCTCGCCACCACCGAAACCGCCCGCGACACACTGGCCGAGGTTGCGCTGATGCAGCGCGAGAACGGTGCCGCGACCGAAATCTGGACGGCAGAACAGACCGCCGCCCGCTTCCCGTGGCTCAACACCGATGATGTTTTATCGTCAAGCTTCGGCCCCCGCGACGAAGGCTTCTTCGACAACATGGGCCTCATGTCCGGCTTCCGCGCCGCGGCCAAGGCCCAAGGCGCGCGTTTCGTCACCGATACCGTCACCGGCCTGACCGTCACCGCAGGCCGCGTCACGGGGGTCACGCTGGGGCAGGGGGGGCATGTCGCCTGCACCGCCGCCGTCAACGCCGCCGGCCCGCGTGCCGCACAGGTGATGGCATGGGCGGGCCTCCCGCTGGATGTCGAGCCGCGCAAACGCACCATTTTCGTGATCGACGCGCCCAACGCCCGTCACCCTGACGCGCCCTTGATGATCGACCGCGACTTCTGGATCAGACCCGAACACGACCAGTGGATCACCGCCACCGTGCCCGCCGAAGACGGTCCCTGCGACTTCGACGATTTCGAACCCGAGGACCATCTGTGGGAAGAGGTGATCTGGCCCGCGCTCTGGCACCGTGCGCCGGGCTTCGACGCGGTCAAGGTGATCCGCCGCTGGTCAGGCCACTACGCCTACAACACGCTCGACCAGAACGCGATCCTCGGCCCGCATCCCGCCATGCCGAACCTGTACCTGATGAACGGCTTCTCCGGCCACGGTCTGCAACAGGCGCCCGCCGTGGGGCGTGGCATCGCCGAACACATCCTCTTTGGCAACTGGCAGAGCCTCGACCTGTCGGACCTGTCCGTGGAACGGATGCTCGCGGGCAAGCCCTTCGCGGAAAAGGCGATCGTCTGAGAACGCTTCGCAGAAAAAGCGTGCATCGGCTGTGCATCCTTGAATCACAGCCGCAGGCAGGGTCAGACCAGCCCCTTGACCGCCGCTTCCGCCGCACGGCGGATGGCGCGGATATTCTCGCCATAAGGGGCAGGGTTATCGACCGAACCCCCTGAAAACACGGCAGAACCCGCCACCAGCACATCCGCGCCCGCCGCCGCGACCAAGGGCGCGGTTTCCACCGTCACGCCGCCGTCGATCTCGATATGGATCGGCCGCGTCCCGCACATCGCACGCAAGGAACGCACCTTATCCACTTGGGAATGAATGAATTTCTGCCCACCGAAGCCGGGGTTGACCGTCATCACGCAGATCAGGTCCACCAGATCCAGCAGATATTCCACCTGTTCGATCCCCGACCCCGGATTGATCGCCAGACCCGCCTTTTTCCCTGTGTTCCGAATGGCTTGCAGCGTCCGGTGAATGTGCGGCCCGCTTTCCAGATGCGCGGTGATCACATCCGCACCCGCCGCCGCATAGGCGTCGATGTATTGATCCACCGGAGAGATCATCAGATGGACATCCATAACCCCTTGAATATGCGGGCGGATCGCCTTGCAGGTGGCAGGGCCGAAGGTCAGGTTGGGAACGAAATGCCCGTCCATCACATCGACATGAACCCAATCCGCACCTTGCGCCTCGATGGCGCGGCATTCGGCGCCGAAATTGGCGAAGTCCGCCGAAAGGATCGAGGGCGCAATCTTGATCGCGGTTGAGAACGCCATGAAAACCTCCGGTTAAACTGTTCCGCCTAGGCTTTACAGCGCATCGTCAGCAAGGGCCAGAGGGTTGCGCGGAACATTACATGACATAATATATATTATGCGAATTCACACCTTCACAATTTATCATGTCAGACTTATCTTTTTGAGACTCCGTTAACGACCTTTGATAGCGTTGTCCTATCGAGTTATTTATGTCATGACATTCAAGTTTGTGAATTGGATACCGCCATGCCCCGCTCGCCTTTCGACGCCGCAACCAAACGCCCCGTGACGCTGAAAAGCATTGCCGAGCAGCTTGGCGTGTCTGTCACCACCGTCGCCCGTTCGTTGAAGGACGGCCACAAGATCAGCGCCGAAACCGTGCGTCTGGTGCGCGACACTGCCGAAGACCTCGGCTATGTGCGCAATCTCGACGGGTTGCGACTGCGCACGGGGCGCACCATGTCGATCCTCGCCTTCCTCGCTGCCTCCGGCGATGACGAGATCGGCGATGCGGATTCGGTGGGCATCCTGGCCGGTATCCACCGTCGTCTGCTGGGCACGGATTACACCGTGCGCGCCGTTCCGGTGGTCTTCGGCCAATGCGCCTTGCCCGAGTTGCAGAAAGCCGTCCGTCTGCGACAGGCCGATGGAATCATCATCGACCATGCCCGCCCGCAAGACGACCGGGTCGATTTCCTCCGCGAAAGCGGCCTGCCCTTCGTCACCTTCGGTCGCACCGACGACAGCAGCGACCACGCCTTCTTCGACCTCGACAATTACGAAGCCGCGCTTCAAAGCGCCCGCTCGCTCGTTGCCGCCGGTCATCGCCGCATTGCCATCATCGGCTCCGATCCCGGCTTCCGCTACGTGCAAGATCGCCTTGCCGGCTACCGCCAAGCCTTGGTCGAGGCTGACATCCCCTTCGACCCCGCGCTTGTCCTTCATGTCGAGCGTCAACCCCGCATCATCCGCCGCGCTGCGGCCCGCCTTGTGATGGATGCACAGCCCGACGCCTTCGTCTGCGAGAACGAGATCTACCTCGTGCCGACCATCGCAGGGGTCCGCGATGCAGCCGTCCGTCCCGTCGACGATTACGGCTTCTCGCTTCGCAGCACGAACAATCTGGCCGAATACCTCGCCGTGCGCATTTCCTCGGCGCATTACGCGCGCGAAGAAGCGGGCTGGAACCTTGCCGACCTGCTTTTGCGCCGGATCGAAGGGGCTGCAGCCAACTCGTTGCAAAAGATAGACAAAACCGAACTTCGCCGGTTCAATATCTGACCAATCGGGGTAAGGATTGGCGCACCCAGCACGATTCGAACGTGCGACCTTTGCCTTCGGAGGGCAACACTCTATCCAGCTGAGCTATGGGTGCGCTGTAAGGTCCGATTACCGAAAACCGCAGGCAGATGCAACGGCTTATCCGCCCCCTGCCCCGTTCAGGCGTTGAAAAGTTCGTTGGCCAGCTCCAGCGCCGAAACCAGCGCGTCGACCTCCGCAGTCGTGTTGTAAAGCCCGAATGAGGCGCGGCAGGTCGCACCCACCCCCATATGTTCCATCAACGGCATGGCGCAATGCGTCCCCGCCCGCACCGCGATCCCCCGCTTGTCGAGGATGGTCGAAATGTCATGCGCATGGGCCTGACCCGCCATCGTAAAGCTGAAGATGGCCCCCTTTGTGTCGGAATTACCCTGCACGTTCAGCCAGTTAAGCCCTGCCAGACGCGCCCGCGCATAGTCGCGCAGTGCCCGCTCATGGGCGGCGATGTTCTCCATCCCCAGCCCCATCATGTATTCCAGCGCCACGCCCAAGGCGGTCTGCGCCACGATGCTCGGGGTGCCTGCCTCGAACTTCATCGGCGGGTCGTTCCAGGTGATGGCATCGCGCCCCACCTCGCGGATCATGTCGCCGCCGCCGATGAAGGGCCGCATCTCCGCCTGCCGTTCGGCCCGCACATAGATCGCACCCGAACCCGAAGGTCCGTAAAGCTTGTGCCCCGTGATGGCGTAGAAATCGCAGCCGATCGCCTGCACATCCACGGGCATATGCACCGCCGCCTGGCTTCCATCCACCAGCACCGGCACGCCCTTTTCCCGCGCGCCCCGACAGATCGCCGCCACATCGACCACCGTTCCCAGCACGTTCGACATATGCGTCACGGCGACCAGTTTGGTGCGCGGGCCGATGGCATCCACCACCGCCTGCGGGTCCAGATCGCCCTTGGCGTCGCACTCCACCCATTTCAGCACCACCCCCTGCCGCTCGCGCAGGAAATGCCACGGCACGATATTGGCGTGATGCTCCATGACCGACAGGACGATTTCATCCCCCGCCTGAAAGCGCGGCGCGGCCCAGGCATAGGAGATCAGGTTGATCCCCTCGGTCGTGCCGGAATTGAAGATGATCTCGTCCTCGGACGCGGCATTGAGAAAGCGTTTCACGATGCCGCGCACGGCCTCGTATTTCTCGGTGGCGAGGTTCGACAGGTAATGCAAACCACGGTGAACATTGGCATATTCCATCGAATAGGCCTGCGTGATCGCGTCGATCACCACCTGCGGCTTCTGCGCCGATGCCCCGTTGTCAAGGTAGACGAGCGGCTTGCCGTTCACCTGCCGCGACAGGATCGGAAAATCGGCGCGGATATGGGCAACGTCATACATCACTCAGACTCCCGTCGGGAAATAAGGGTAGAGCAGCAGGGCAAAGACCAGTGCGAGAACGAAAAACGTCACCACGACACCGCCGGCCACCGCAGCCATCGAGCGAAAGCCATGCGCCTCGGTCACAAAGGCCGAAAGCAACCAGAGAAAGGCGAGGAGCGAGGCAATCTCGATCAACCCTCCCAAAATCGGCAGCAGCACCATCGTCGCCACCTGCGCCACAGCGATCACCAGCTGCAACGCCTGCAACCATGCGACCAGCACCGCCAAATCACCCGGCCGCGCCTTGCCTCCGAAAAGCCGACCCACGCCATAGGTCGCACCCGTCAGGACCAGCATGCCGCCACCGACCACGAAAACCCAGAAGAACGGACCGGGCGGCGCAATCACCTCGCCCGCGTCCCCTTCAAGAGGCGCGAGCGTCGACAAGACGTGCATCAGTGCCGCAGACACCACCGCCATAAGCGCAAACGCCGCCCATCGACCGTTGTCGCCCAAGGGAAGCGACAACACGGCCCTTGCAGCCTGCCGCGGCTCCCGGAAGCTCAAGCCGACAAGACCCCGTAGAAACGTCAGCATTCCCGCTCCGCCTCGACCAGCATGTTGAGCCAAAGGTAAAGGAACCCGACCCCGACGATCACGCCGACGGTCGTGACCTGAACCCCCTGCCCCAGAAATCCGGCCAACAGCCCCTGAAACAACATCAGCGGTGCCACCGCGAGCATGGCCCAGAACAGCGCAAGTCGGGCGCCGAAATTGCTTCCCTTGCCCCCGATGGCCTTGGCCACCAGATGGCTCAACAGCCCGAGCGCGTAAAGCATCAGGGGAAGCAAGAAAAGGATCCCCAGCAAAGACGCCCCCAACCGCGCCTCGAGCGGCACTTCGGGCTGCAAAAAGGCATCCCGCGACAGCTTCGGCCATTGCGCGACAAAGATCAGGAAACAGGCCCCCATGGCCACGGCCAAGGCGCGGTCCTCGCGCCGCCCTGCGCCAAGCTTGTCGCGGATCAGCCCTTTCGGATCGCGCCAAGCCCGCAGGATATCCAGCGTGACGGCCATGTCAGTGGTCGTGCCGTGCCAGCCAGCCTTCCAGCCGCGCGCGGATATCCTCGGCAATCGCCTCGTCCTCGATCTCGGCAATCGCCTCGGCAAGGAAGGCCAGCACCAGAAGACCCTGCGCCGCCCGTTCCGGCACCCCGCGCGAGCGCAGGTAGAAAAGCGCCGTCTCGTCGATGGCCCCGCTGGTCGATCCGTGGCTGCACTTCACGTCATCGGCGTAGATTTCAAGCTCGGGCTTGGCAAGGAACTGGCTGTCCTCGTCCAGCAAGAGGGACTGGCTGATCTGGTAGCCATCCGTCTTCTGCGCGCCCTGCTTCACAAGGATCTTGCCCTGGAACACGCCGACCGCGCCGTTCTTCAGCACCTTCTTGAACACCTGACGGCTTTCGCAGCGCAGGCCCGCATGGGTGACGAAGACCGTGTCGTCGTGGTGGAAATTGCCGTCCCCGACCGCAGCCCCCGCAACATGCGCCACCGCATCGTCGCCCAGAAGCTCGATCACCGCCTCGTTCCGCGTCAGCACGCCATTGGCCGTCAGGGTAAAGGATTTGAACAGCGCCTCATCGGCCAGACGGGCAAAGACATGCGTCACCGCCCGCCGTTCATGGTCGCGCCCTTGCGAGCGGATGTGGTGGAAGCGCGCGCCCTTGGCAACGTCGACCTCCATCACCTTGTTGAACCGCGCCGCTGCGGGGCCGTTTTCAAGCACGGTCAGCTCCGCGCCCTCTTCCAGCTTCACGCAATGGTGCAGGATCGCGTCCGAAGTCTCGGAATTATGGACATAGATCAGCGAAACGGGCTTCGACGCCCTACCCGTCACGCGGATCAGCAAGCCGTCCGTGGCAAAGGTCGAATTCAGCGCCGCCAAGGGCCGCTGAACGGGAACCTGCCCCCGCGCCTCGAGCACGCCGTAAAGCCCCTGCGCCCAATGGATGTCACGCGCGCCAGCCTCGGCCAGACGCTCGATTTCCACCCCCGCAAGCGCCGGATCGTCCGATTGCGCCGCGTCGAACACGCCATCGACGAAGACCAGCTTCACACGGTCGATCCCGTCGAAAACCGGCGGTTCGTCATCGGCGGCGAACAGCGCCGCCTTGGGCGCATCCGTCACGGTCAGACTTGCCGGATCGGTATAGCGCCAGTATTCGTCGCGCTTCCCCGGCAGGCCCATCGCCGAAAGCCGCTCCAGCGCCGCACCCCGGGCAGCGCCAAGCCAGCCTTCGGCCGCATAGGACAGCCCCGCGATCCGCGCCGCAAGCGCGTCCTGCTTCGCGACTGCCAGAGCCATCAGTTCACCTCCGCCAGAAGGTCGGCATAGCCGTTATGCTCGACCTCGAGCGCCAGTTCCGGCCCGCCCGTCTTGATGATCCGGCCATTGGCCATGATATGCACCACGTCCGGTTTGATATGGTCGAGCAAGCGCTGGTAATGGGTGATCACCAGAAACGACCGCCCTTCGCTCCGCAGCGCGTTCACGCCCTCGGACACCAGCTTCATCGCATCGACGTCCAGCCCCGAATCCGTCTCGTCGAGGATGCACATCCGCGGCTCCAGCATCGCCATCTGGAGGATTTCGTTGCGCTTCTTCTCGCCGCCCGAAAAGCCCACGTTGACGGGGCGCTTCAGCATCTCGGCGTCGATCTTCAGCGTCTTCGCCCGCTCGCGCACGACTTTCAGGAATTCGCCCGCCGACATTTCCTCTTCGCCACGCGCCTTGCGCTGCGCGTTCACCGCCGTGCGCAGAAAGGTCATGTTGCCCACGCCGGGAATTTCCACCGGATACTGGAAGGCAAGGAACAGCCCCGCCGCCGCCCGCTCTTCGGGTTCCATCTCCAGCAATTCCTGCCCGTCAAGGGTGGCCGACCCTTCGGTCACTTCGTACCCGTCGCGGCCCGACAGCACATAGGACAGCGTCGACTTGCCCGACCCGTTCGGCCCCATGATCGCATGGACCTCGCCCGCCCCGATGGACAGGTTCACGCCCTTGAGGATCTGCTTTTCCTCTTCTTCCAGCTTCACATGCAGGTTCTTGATCTCAAGCATTTTTCTGTCCCATCACTGGCCCCGAAGGCCTTATCCCAGCCTGACCGCCGTGCCGCTGGCAGAAACCATCAGCATCTGTCCGATCACTTCATAGTCGAGGTCCACGCCCACGACCGCATTCGCACCCTTTTCGCGGGCCTTGGCTTCCATCTCGGACAGCGCCGTTTCCCGCGCATCCGCAAGCTTCGCCTCGTAAGCCCCTGACCGGCCACCGATAATGTCGGTCACGCTCGCGAAGATGTCGCGCACGATGTTGGCGCCCATGATCGCCTCGCCCGTCACGATGCCGAGGTATTCGGCAATCTGGTAGCCCTCGACCGAAGGTGTCGTCGTCACGATCATCGGCTTATCCCCCCACGGATTACCCAACGCTGCCCTCGAGGCTGATCGCCACAAGGCTCTGCGCTTCCATCGCAAACTCCATCGGCAGCGCCTGCAACACTTCCTTGCAGAAGCCGTTCACGACCAGCGCCACCGCCTCTTCCTCGTCCATCCCGCGCGACCGGCAATAGAACAGCTGATCCTCGTCCACCTTGGAGGTGGTCGCCTCATGCTCGACGCGGGATGAGTTGTTCTTCACCTCGATGTAAGGCACGGTATGCGCCCCGCATTTGTCGCCGATCAGCAGGCTGTCGCATTGCGTGTAGTTGCGGGAATTCGTGGCCTTCGGGTGCATCGACACCAGCCCCCGATAGGTATTCTGCGCCCGTCCCGCGCTGATGCCCTTCGACACGATCCGGCTTTTCGTGTTCTTGCCCAGATGCACCATCTTGGTCCCCGTATCCGCCTGCTGGGCATTATTGGCGATGGCGATGGAATAGAACTCGCCCTGACTGTCATCCCCGCGCAGGATACAGGACGGATACTTCCAAGTGATCGCCGACCCCGTCTCCACCTGCGTCCACATCACCTTGGACCGATGCCCGCGGCAATCGGCGCGCTTGGTGACGAAATTGTAGATGCCGCCGCGCCCTTCCTCGTCGCCCGGATACCAGTTCTGCACGGTGGAATACTTCACCTCGGCATCATCGAGCAGCACGATCTCGACCACCGCGGCATGAAGCTGGTGCGTGTCGCGCTTCGGCGCCGTGCAGCCCTCGAGATAGGAGACATAAGACCCCTTGTCCGCGATGATCAGCGTCCGCTCGAACTGCCCCGTATTTTCGGCATTGATGCGGAAATAGGTGCTCAGTTCCATCGGGCAGCGCACGCCTTCGGGGATGTAGACGAAGGACCCGTCCGAAAACACCGCCGAGTTCAGCGTGGCAAAGAAGTTGTCCGACTGCGGCACGACCGAGCCGAGGTATTTCTTGACCAGTTCGGGATGCTCGCGCACCGCCTCGCTGATCGAACAGAAGATCACCCCCGCCTTGGCCAGTTCCGCCTTGAACGTGGTCCCGACCGAGACGCTGTCGAACACCGCATCGACCGCAACCTTGCGCTCGCCCGCCTGTTCCGCGCCTTCGACACCGGCAAGGATCAGCTGTTCCTTGAGCGGAATTCCCAGCTTGGCATAGGTCGCCAGCAGCTTCGGATCGACCTCGTCCAGCGACTTCGGTTTTGTCGCCATGCTTTTCGGTTTGGCGTAGTAATATTGGTCCTGATAGTCGATCGCGGGGTAATGCAGCATCGCCCAACGCGGCTCTTCCATCTTTTCCCAACGGCGATAGGCCGCCAGACGCCAGTCAAGCATCCATTCCGGCTCGCCGTTCTTTTCCGAAATCAGCCGGACGATATCTTCCGAAAGGCCCTTGGGCGCATATTCGGTTTCGATATCGGTTTCCCAACCGTATTTGTATTTGCCGGCCATTGCCTGCACGGTCTCGATGGTCTCGCGGTCCACGCCATCGCGGACTTCGGTTTCCTCAAGAGCAAGCTCGGTCATCTTCGTCTCCATCGGGCGGATCGCCCCTGTCTCTCAGGCCGCCCGTGCAAGGGCTTTGCGGTAGTGCGCCAGCCAAGCTTCGGCAAAACGCTCCACCTCTTCCTTCTCCGTCAGCGGGCCGAGCGAGATGCGGATCGCCTGCGCGGCCAGCCCCTCGTCGAACCCCATCGCCTTGAGCACGCGGCTTGCGCGCACCTTTCCGCTGGAACAGGCCGACCCCGCCGAAATGGCGAAACCGGCAAGGTCCATCGCCATCACCTGCGTCTCGCCCTTCCATCCGGGCGCGATCAGGTTCAGCGTGTTCGGCAGGCGGGGTCCGCCTTTTCCGACTGAAATAGTATTGTTTCCCGCCGACGACAACGCCGAATCTAGAATATTTCTAAACTCGGCCACCCGGTCCCAGACGCCGCCCTCCAGATCGCGCTGCGCGGCCTCGGCCGCGGCGCCCATGCCTGCGATGCCGATGATGTTCTCGGTCCCCGCACGGCGGCCCATTTCCTGCCCGCCGCCCGTCAGCAGCGCCGGAACCTCGAACCCGTCCCGCACGATCAGCGCGCCCACACCCTTCGGCCCGCCGAATTTATGCGCCGACAGGATCGCCATATCCGCCCCGCTCCAGGCGAACGAGAACGGCACCTTCCCCACCGCCTGCACGATGTCGAGCATCACCGGCCCGTCATGCGCGGGGGCTTCGGCGATCACGCCCGTCTCGTTATTGGCGTAGCCCCAGCCCAGCACGGCAGGCCCCTGCCCCTCGCGCGCCTGGCTCCACAGGCAATCATGCGCGGTCGGGTCCACCACCACATGCTGGAAACCGCGCAGCACCGCCGCCGCCTCGGTCGCACCGCTCGTGAACACCACCTCCGCAGGTTTGCAGCCCACCGCCGCCGCCACCTGCGCCCGCGCCTTTTCCACCAGCGCCCGCGCCGCCCGCCCCTCGGCATGGACCGAAGACGGGTTCCCCGCCAAGTCCATCGCCGCAATCATCGCAACCCGCGCCTCGGCCCGCAGGGGCGACGTCGCGTTCCAGTCAAGGTAAACCCGTCCCCTCATGCCCCCACCCCTTCATCTGTTCCCAAATATCCTCGGGGGGAGGCGCGGAACGCGCCGTGGGGGGCAGACGGCCCCCCTCTGCCTTCACCGGAAAGAACGTCCCGCTCACTCATCGTCGACCACACGGAACAAGGCCGGCACCGCAGGGCAAGGCGTCATCGAATTGCCGATCACATCCGAAAGCCGCGTCTGGTGCAGGAAAACGTAAACCTGCGCCGAAAGCCCTTCCCACAGCCGGTTGGTCAGGCTTTGCGCCCGCGTGCCGGACACGCCACCCGACACCCCCGCCCCCGTGTGCATGGCATCGACCGTCTCCTCGACGGCTTCCATCACATCGGAAATGCGGATCGCATCGGGGCTTTTCGCCAGCTTGTAACCGCCCCCCGGCCCGCGCACCGCCTCGACCAGACCCGCCCGCCGCAGCTTCACGAACAACTGTTCCAGATAGGGCAAGCTGATGTCCTGCCGCTTGGCGACAGCGGCCAGCGACACCAGATCATCCCCCTTCGCCAGCGCAAGATCGGCCAGCGCAACCATCGCATAACGCCCCTTGGTGGAGAGTTTCATGCCACAGAACCCCGCAAAAACATTGACGCCAAGGCATCGGCCCATTACCTGAAACCGACCCCGCTAGGACGCAGGCATCCCCGCGTCCTTTGGAATGGTTCTAAATTACCCTAGCGATTTCGTCAACAAATCGCTCATAGACAGGCGCGACACCTATGCCCGAAGTCATTTTCGCCGGTCCCGAAGGCCGTCTCGAAGGCCGTTACCATCCGCAAAAGGACCGTGACGCTCCGATCGCCATCGTGCTGCATCCCCACCCGCAATATGGCGGGACGATGAACAACAAGGTGGTCTACAACCTCCACTACGCTTTCTATAACCTCGGCTTCACCGTGCTGCGCTTCAACTTCCGTGGCGTGGGCCGGTCACAGGGCGAGTATGACCAAGGCATCGGCGAGCTGTCGGATGCCGCCTCGGCGCTCGACTATCTCCAGTCGATGAACCAGAACGCCAAGCATTGCTGGGTGGCCGGTTTCTCCTTTGGCGCGTGGATCGGCATGCAGCTTCTGATGCGGCGGCCCGAAATCACCGGCTTCGTCTCGGTCGCGCCGCCCGCCAATATGTATGACTTCTCCTTCCTCGCCCCCTGCCCCTCCTCCGGGCTGATCATCAACGGCACGGCGGACCGCGTGGCCCCGCCGAAGGATACGAAATCGCTGGTGTCCAAACTGCACGAGCAAAAGGGCATCACGATCACCCATACCGAAATCGAAGGCGCGGACCACTTCTTCAAGGATGAAGAGGTGCATATGAAGCCGATGATCGAAACCGTGTCCGATTACGTCCGCCGCCGGCTGGGCGAAGGGTCGCGCTGACATGGGCGTCATCGAAGACCTCGCCGACGGGCTTGCCCGCGATGTGCTCGATGCACAGGGCGAGCTGGAAGACGACCGCTTCTACGAAAAGGTCTCAAAGGTGCTGGGCGACCTCTCGCCCACCACGCAAGAGGCCTTCATGACCGCAATCCGCGTCCGTCTGGCCGAAAAGCGCGGGCGCGATTTCCTCGAACGCTCGCTGAAAGCAAAGCGCGGCGAAGGGGTCGCCCCTGCCGCCCCGCGTGGCCCCGACACGGGGCATTGATGTGACCGAACGGCTCTCCGCCCAGTTCGCCTTTTTGAACGAGGCGGATCGCCTGAAATCGGTCCTGCGCGCCACCACCCTTTGCGACGGGTCGCGGCGCGAGAATTCGGGCGAACATAGCTGGCATCTGGCGCTTTACGCGATGGTCCTCGCCGATCAGGCGGGGCCAGAGGTGCGGATCGACCGCGTGATCCGCATGTTGCTGATCCACGACCTCGTGGAAATCGACGTGGGCGACGTGCCGATCCATTCGGCCAACGGCGCCGCCCATGCCAGCACCGAAACCCAGGCCGCCGAACAACGCGCCGCCGACCGCATCTTCGGCCTCCTGCCCCCCGACCAAGCCGCCACCTTCCGCGCCCTCTGGGACGAATTCGAAGCCGCCGAAACACCGGACGCCGTCTTCGCCAAATCCCTTGACCGCGTTCAGCCCGTCATGGCCAACCTGCAATCGGGCGGCGGGACGTGGATCACCTACAACGTCACCGCCGAACAGCTCGAAACACGCGTGGGGGCAAAGGTCGCACGTGGTGCGCCACTGCTTTGGGATTGGGTCAAGGCGCAGACGAAAAGCTTCTTCGCCTGAACCATTTCTTCTCTTTCATCTGTTCCCAAATATCCCACGGGGTAGTCCATCGTGTTCGCCATTGGTTCTAGAACCGATGGACTGGGGGGTGTGAAACCCCCGCTCTTCTGCCAGCCTATCCCTGCGGCATTTCGGTATGCCGTTGCATACAACGCTTCCCAAGCCGCCCGTTTTCCCCTATAGCGACGCCAAGCGAATCCAACACCGAAAGGGCAGACCCATGACCAAGATCAAGGTGGCAAATCCCATCGTCGAGATGGACGGCGACGAGATGACCCGGATCATCTGGGATTTCATCAAGAAGAAGCTGATCCTGCCCTATCTCGACGTCGATCTCCTCTACTACGACCTCGGCATCGAAGAGCGTGACCGCACCAACGACCAGATCACCATCGACTCGGCCAACAAGACCCGCGAAGTCGGCGTCGCGGTCAAATGCGCGACCATCACCCCCGACGAACAGAGGGTCGAGGAATTCGGCCTCAAGCAGATGTGGAAATCGCCCAACGGGACGATCCGCAACATCCTCGGCGGCGTGATCTTCCGCGAACCGATCATCTGCAAGAACGTGCCGCGCCTCGTTCCCGGCTGGACCAAGCCCATCGTCATCGGCCGCCACGCCTTTGGCGACCAGTATCGCGCCACCGACTTCCACTTCCCCGGCAAGGGCAAGCTCACGATGAAATTCGTGGGCGAGGATGGCACCGTCATCGAGAAAGACGTCTTCGACGCCCCCGCCGCCGGGGTTGCGATGGGGATGTACAACCTCGACCAGTCGATCATCGACTTCGCCCGTTCCTCGATGAACTATGGCCTGCTCAAGGGCTGGCCGGTCTACCTCTCGACCAAGAACACCATCCTCAAGGCCTATGATGGCCGCTTCAAGGACCTGTTCCAGAAGGTCTACGAGGAAGAGTTCGAAGCCCAGTTCAAGGCCAAGGGCATCCATTACGAACACCGCCTGATCGACGACATGGTCGCCTCGGCGCTGAAATGGTCGGGCGGCTATGTCTGGGCCTGCAAGAACTACGACGGCGACGTGCAGTCCGACACCGTGGCCCAAGGCTTCGGCTCTCTCGGTCTGATGACGAGCGTGCTGATGACGCCCGATGGCAAGATCGTCGAGGCCGAAGCCGCCCACGGCACGGTGACGCGCCACTACCGTGAACACCAGAAGGGCAAGGCGACCTCCACGAACTCCATCGCCTCGATCTTCGCATGGACCGGCGGCCTCAAGCACCGCGCCAAGCTCGATGGCAACGATGCGCTGATGACCTTTGCCACCACGCTGGAAAAGGTCTGCGTGCAGACGGTCGAGGACGGCTGGATGACCAAGGACCTCGCCCTGCTCGTCGGGCCGGACCAGAAATGGCTCACCACGATGGGCTATCTGGAAAAGGTCGACGAATACCTCAACAAAGCCCTTGCAGGCTGAAACGACAAAAGGCCGGAGCGAAAGCTCCGGCCTTTCAAATTCCTTCGAAGGAATTTGCAATCTTCTTCGAAGAAGATTGCTCACCACCGCAGCGGATCGACCGGCGCTTCCGGCAAGGGGGACCCCCTCGGCGGCAGACCGATATCGCGGCGCAGATGGTCGGACAGCCTGTCAAATGTGCCTTCCTGCGTCGGGCGCACCGTGACCAGCGCCGACAGCGCAGCCCAAAGCACGCGCCACGCGCCATGTTCGGCGATGACAAGATGAAGCGGAGTGTTTTCCGTTCTGATCATGGATTCCTCCGGTCGGTGGAACGCACCTGACCGGCCCTCTCGTTGGTGATGTTGGAATTGTCCCATGAACCCTGACAGGGTTGGCAAGGACAGGTTCAGGAAATGGCCCCATCGGGCCGGTGGATCGTCAGCAGGCTACGGTGGCGCAGGCTTGATGCGATCGCTGGAACCCGTAGCCTCGGGTGGTGGCGGTGATGCTGAACATATGCCCCTCCCTGTTGGTTGCTGCGGGTTTTGCCCGCATAGCGCGAGTCGCTTTGCCCCGCAATCCACCCCAGCCCCGCGCCCCGCACCCTTGCGACCTTTCCGCCACAGCCCACACCGCGCCCCGTTTCGCAGCCGCGGCAAGGTTTCTCTGGCCTTTCCGGCCAATCCAAGCTACAGCCCGCGCCAACCAGAGACAGATTGAAAGAGACCTCCCCGATGGAGCTTCGCAACATCGCCATCATCGCGCACGTTGACCATGGCAAGACCACCCTCGTCGACGAGCTGCTGAAACAGTCCGGTTCCTTCCGCGACAATCAGGCCGTTTCGGAACGCGCGATGGACAGCAACGACATCGAACGCGAACGCGGCATCACCATTCTCGCCAAATGCACGAGCGTTGAACACAACGGCATGCGGATCAACATCGTCGACACCCCCGGTCACGCCGACTTTGGCGGCGAGGTGGAGCGCATCCTGAACATGGTGGACGGTGTCTGCCTGCTTGTGGACGCTGCCGAAGGCCCGATGCCCCAGACGAAATTCGTGACCTCCAAGGCGCTCGCCCTTGGCCTGCGCCCCATCGTGGTGCTGAACAAGGTCGACAAGCCCGACGCCGAACCCGACCGCGCATTGAACGAGGTGTTCGACCTTTTCGCCAACCTCGGCGCCAATGACGAACAGCTCGACTTCCCGCATCTCTACGCCTCGGGCCGCGCCGGCTGGGCGGACGAGTCGCTCGACGGGCCGCGCAAGAACCTCGATGCGCTCTTCGACCTCATCATCCGCCACGTCCCCGCCCCGAAGCAGGTGGCCAAGGCCGCCGAACCCTTCCGCATGCTGGCGACGACCCTTTCGGCCGACCCCTTCATCGGCCGCATCCTGACGGGCCGCGTCGAATCCGGCACGCTCAAGGTGGGTGAACAGCTCAAGGCGCTGTCCCGCACCGGCGAGCGGATCGAACAGTTCCGCGTGACCAAGGTCCTCGCTTTCCGCGGCCTGAACCAGACCGCCATCGACGAAGCGCAGGCGGGCGATATCGTCACAATCGCAGGCATGACCAAGGCCACCGTGGCCGATACGCTCTGCGCGCTGGATCAGGACATCCCGATCCCCGCGCAGCCCATCGACCCGCCGACCATCACCGTCACCTTCGGGATCAACGACAGCCCGCTTGCGGGCCGTGACGGCACCAAGGTGCAATCCCGCGTGATCCGCGACCGCCTGATGAAAGAGGCCGAAGTCAACGTGGCGATCAAGGTCGCCGACACCCCCGGCGGCGAAGCCTTCGAAGTGTCGGGCCGTGGCGAACTCCAGATGGGCGTGCTTATCGAAAACATGCGCCGCGAGGGGTTCGAGCTGTCGATCAGCCGCCCCCGCGTGATCATGAAGGAAGAGAACGGCGTCCGCATGGAACCGGTCGAGGAAGTCATCGTCGACGTCGATGACGAATACTCGGGCGCGGTCATCGACAAGCTGACCGGCGAACGCAAGGGCGATCTGGTCGAGATGAAGCCCGCAGGCGTGGGCAAGACCCGCATCGTGGCGCATGTCCCCTCGCGCGGGCTCATCGGCTATCACGGCCAGTTCCTGACCGATACGCGCGGCACCGGCGTCCTCAACCGCATCTTCCACGGCTGGGTCGCCCACAAAGGCCCGATCCAGGGTCGCCGTCAGGGCGTGCTGATCTCGATGGAGAACGGCGTTTCCGTGGCCTACGCGCTCTGGAACCTCGAAGACCGTGGCCGCATGTTCATCGGCCCGCAGGAAAACGTCTACGAGGGCATGATCATCGGCGAACACAGCCGCGACAACGACCTCGAGGTGAACCCGCTCAAGGGCAAGAAGCTGACCAACGTCCGCGCCTCCGGCACCGACGAAGCGGTCCGCCTGACGCCGCACATCAAGATGTCGCTCGAAGAGGCCATCGCCTATATCGACGACGACGAACTGGTCGAAGTCACGCCCAAGATCATCCGCATCCGCAAGCGCGTGCTCGACCCGCACGAGCGCAAGCGTTCGGCCAAGGCTTCCTAACCGGCCCGACGATCTACGGGCGCGTGATTGCGAAAGTGGTTGCGCGCCCACCGGAAGAACCCCGCGATCTGCGGCTCTTCGGCACGGCTCGCATCCGCGATCATCCAGACCTCCGAAGGCGCGGGTCGCGGTCCGTCAATCGGAAGAAGCCGCGCATCCGCCTCGGCCAGATGCACCGGCAAGAGTGCGATCCCCATGCCTGCCGCACAGCCTTCGACCATCGCTTCCGTCCCGGATGTCAGCAGCGCGACCACGCCGCCTTGCCGCGACAGCCAGCGATAGGCCGCCGTTTCGGCCAAAGCCCCCGAGGCACGGATCACCGACTGCCCGTCAAGCGTCTCCAGACGCCCACGGATCCGGTTCGTCGCCACATAGGCGGGCGCGGCATAAAGGCCCCACTCGATCCTCCCGACGACCTGCCCCGCGCAATGCTGCGGCACCGCCGTCATCGGCCCGACCGCCACGTCGCAGACCGTCAATGCGGGCGGGTCTTCGCTGACCACCAACTCGGCGGGGCTATCTGCGCGGCCCGACCAGACGGGCAAAGCCTGCGCCAGAAAAAGCCGGGCAGACACATCGCAGGCCGCGATCCGCAACGGTGGCGGCGCATCGGTCAGGCTTTGACGCAGACGGTCGTAGACCGTGCGCATCTCCCGCGCCACGGCGACGATCTCGCGCCCGCGGGTGTTCGGTGTCATCCGCCCCGTCTCGTCGCGCAAAAACACCGGCTGCCCCCCGGCCTCGATCGCCGCAAGGCGGCGCGACATGGTGGATTGGCTCACCCCTGCCGCGCGTGCCGCCGCTGAAAGCGTCCCCGCCTCGGCGATCAAAAGGATGTCGCGCAGGTCGTTCCAGTCGGGGAATTGTGCAGCCATCGGCGGGACCTCGCGTGTGAATTCTGTGAAGCAACAGAGACACTCGCGAAATCACGGCCTTTCGGCAGGACGTAGGTTTAACGATTGTTAACCCTTCGTCAACAGAAGGCGGGCAAAACCCATACCCCGCAAATAGAAAACGGCCCCCTGCGGGACCGTTTTAGATCGGCTGTTCCCGTGGTTCAGCCGATCTCTTCGACGACCACAAGATCACGGACCGATGCACCCTTGGCATGGGCCAGCGCCGCTTGATACTCGGCAGAATTGTAGCAAGCCACCGCCGCCTCGACGCTGGGGAACCGCGCCACCACATTGCGGGCGCGATCGTTGCCTTCAAGCTGCACATAGCGGCCACCACGGGCAAGGAAAACCCCGCCATGCGCGGCGATGGCAGGGCCTGCGCCCGCGGCGTATTTGCCGTAGGCTTCGGCATCGGTCACATGCACATGGGCAATCCAGAGGGCTGTCGGCATCGGTTACGCCCCCAGCACGGCTTCGGCGGCCTTGATGGCAGCCTCGGCCCCCGCGATATCGGCCCCGCCGGCCTGCGCCATGTCGGGGCGGCCACCGCCGCCCTTGCCGCCCATCGCCTCGGCCGCGGCCTTGACCAGCGACACCGCCGACAGCTTCGCCGTCAGGTCCGCAGTCACCCCCGCCGCAACGGCGGGCTTGGCCCCCGTATCGGCGATCAGCAGCACTGCGCCCGACCCGATCCGCGCCTTCATCTCGTCGATCAGCGCGGGCAGGTCCTTGCCCGACACGCCGGAAAGAATCTGCGCGATGAACTTCACCCCGCCGATCTCCTTGGCCTCGGGTCCGGCCGCCTTGCCGCCCATTGCAACCTCGCGGCGCAACTGCGCAACCTCGTTCTGCAACGCACGGCGTTCTTCGGCCAGCGCCTTCACGCGGTCCACCACATCGACGACCGACGCCTTCAGCACCGCCGCCACATCGGCCAGCCGCGCATCCTGCGCCCGCAGATGGTCCAGCGCCGCCTGCCCCGTCAACGCCTCGATCCGGCGCACACCGGCGCTCGACGCGCTTTCCGACAGCAGCACGAAGGCCCCGATATCCCCCGTGCGCGCCACATGCGTGCCGCCGCAAAGTTCAAGGCTGTAGGTCTTGCCATCCGCACCCTTGCCCGACCCGTCGAGGCTACCCATCGACACGACCCGAACCTCGTCGCCATATTTCTCGCCGAACAGCGCCTGCGCGCCCAAGGCCCGCGCATCGTCCGGCGTCATGATCCGCGTGTCCACGGCCGTGTTCTGGCGGACGTAATCGTTCACCTCGGCCTCGACCGCCGCGATTTCCGCAGCCGACATCCCCGCCGAATGGCTGAAGTCAAAGCGCAACCGGTCCGGCGCGTTGAGCGAGCCGCGCTGTGCCACATGCTCGCCAAGCGCACGGCGCAGCGCCTCGTGCAAGAGGTGCGTGGCCGAGTGGTTGGCACGGATCGCGCCACGGCGCTTGTGCTCCACCTCAAGCTTCGCGGGCTGGCCCTTGGCAATCTTGCCTTCGACCACCTCGGCCATGTGGATGAACACACCCGCCGATTTCTTGGTGTCGGTCACATGGGCAAGGCCCGTCGCGGTGCGGATATAGCCCGTGTCGCCGACCTGCCCGCCCGATTCCGCATAGAACGGAGTCTGGTTGACCACGACCTGCACCGAACCACCCGCCGCAACCTCGGCCACCTCGCCGCCATCCTTGACCAGCGCGTTCACCACGCCCTCGGCGCTTTCGGTGTCATAGCCAAGGAATTCGGTCGCCCCATGCGCTTCGGCCAGTTCGAACCAGATCTTGGCGTCCTTCGCCTCGCCCGTTCCGGACCATGCGGCGCGGGCCTTGGTCTTCTGCTCGTCCATCGCCGCGTCGAAACCGGCCACATCCACGGCCCGCCCCTTTTCACGCAGCGCGTCCTGCGTCAGGTCCAGCGGGAAGCCATAGGTGTCGTAAAGCTTGAACGCCGCGGCCCCCGGAAGGTCCGCGCCTTCGGGAATCCGCGCGAGTTCATCGTCCAAAAGCCGCAGGCCACGGTCCAGCGTCTGGCGGAAGCGCGTCTCCTCCAGCCGCAGCGTCTCCTCGATCAGCGCCTGCGCGCGCGAGAGTTCGGGGTAAGCCCCACCCATCTGCCGCACCAGCGCCGGCACCAGACGGTGCATCACGGGATCTTGCGCGCCCAGCATGTGCGCGTGGCGCATGGCACGGCGCATGATGCGGCGCAGCACGTAGCCGCGCCCTTCGTTCGAAGGCATGACACCATCGGCAATCAGGAACGAGGTCGACCGCAGGTGATCCGCGATCACGCGGTGATGCACCTTGCCCGGACCGTCGGGATCGTTGCTCGTCGCATGGGCCGATGCCTCGATCAACGACCGCATGAGGTCGGTGTCATAGTTGTCATGCTTGCCCTGCAACAACGCGCCGATCCGCTCCAGCCCCATGCCGGTGTCGATCGACTGCATGTCGAGCGGGCGCATGGTGCCATCCGCGAACTGCTCGTTCTGCATGAAGACGTTGTTCCAGATCTCGATGAAACGGTCGCCGTCCTCATCCTTCGATCCGGGCGGGCCGCCCCAGATATGGTCGCCGTGGTCGTAGAAAATCTCGGTGCAGGGGCCGCAGGGACCGGTCGGCCCCATGCGCCAGAAGTTGTCATCCGTCGGGATGCGGATGATGCGGGCCTCGTCCAGCCCCGCCACTTTCTTCCAGATCCCCGCCGCCTCGTCATCGGTGTGATAGACGGTGACGCAAAGCTTCTTCGGGTCGATCCCAAAATCCTTGGTCAGCAACTCCCACGAAAACGCGATCGCCTCGGCCTTGAAATAATCGCCGAAGCTGAAATTCCCCAGCATTTCAAAGAATGTATGGTGCCGCGCCGTGTAGCCGACGTTATCAAGGTCGTTGTGCTTGCCGCCCGCCCGCACGCATTTCTGCGCCGTGGTCGCCCGCTTGTAATCCCGCGTCTCGACGCCGGTGAAGCAGTTCTTGAACTGCACCATGCCCGAGTTTGCGAACATCAGCGTCGGATCGTTGCGCGGCACCAGCGGCGAGGAGTCGACCACGCGATGCCCGTTACGCTGGAAAAAGTCGAGGAAAGTGGAGCGGATATCGTTCAGCGACGCCATGCTCGGAAAGCCCTTTCGAAAGGCGGAAAACCGGTTTTCGGCCCCTCAATTAGCCCCCCGCCGCGCCCCTGTCCACCGCTTGGGGCGCGACCAAAGAAAAAAGGCCGGAACCCAGGGGTTCCGGCCTGTCTTTTGACCATCCGGTCAGCGATCACATGTCCACGACATCCGGCTCTTCGCCCGTATCCGCCATGAGGAAATCGAGACCATTGGCCGCGCGGATCTTGTCCTCGATCTCCTGCGCGACACCGGGGTTCTGCTTCAGGAACAGTTTCGCATTCTCGCGCCCCTGCCCGATCCGCTCGTCGCCATAGGAATACCAAGACCCCGATTTCTCGACGACACCGGCCTTCACGCCGATATCGACCAGCTCGCCCGTCTTGGAAATCCCCTCGCCATACATGATGTCGAATTCCACCTGCTTGAAGGGCGGGGCGACCTTGTTCTTCACCACCTTGACGCGGGTGGTGTTGCCCACGACATCGTCCTTTTCCTTGATCGACCCGATCCGGCGGATATCCAGACGGACAGAGGCATAGAATTTCAGCGCGTTGCCGCCCGTGGTGGTTTCGGGGCTGCCGAACATCACGCCGATCTTCATGCGGATCTGGTTGATGAAGATCACCATGCAGTTGCTGCGGCCGATGCTCGCCGTCAGCTTCCGCATCGCCTGGCTCATCAGACGCGCCTGTGCGCCGACCTGCGCGTCGCCCATGTCGCCCTCGATCTCGGACTTCGGCGTCAGCGCCGCGACCGAGTCGACGACGATGAGGCTGACCGCACCCGACCGCACCAGCGTATCGACGATCTCCAGCGCCTGTTCACCCGTGTCCGGCTGGCTGATCAGCAGCTCGTCAAGGTTAACGCCCAGCTTCTTGGCATATTGCGGGTCAAGCGCGTGTTCCGCGTCGACAAAGGCGCAGACGCCGCCCTTTTTCTGCTCTTCCGCCACCACATGCAGCGTGAGCGTGGTCTTGCCCGAAGATTCGGGGCCGTAAATCTCGACGATCCGCCCCTTCGGCAGGCCACCGATCCCCAGCGCGATATCCAGCCCCAGCGATCCGGTCGAGGTCGCTTCGATATCCATGATGGGGTTGTTTTCCCCCAGCTTCATGATCGAGCCCTTGCCGAACTGCCGTTCGATCTGTGCCAGTGCGCTTTCGAGCGCCTTCTGCTTGTCCATTTCGCGCTTTCCGTTCAAATCGAGGAGTGTCGCTGTCGACATGTCCGTCTCCCTATATTTCACAGCCGCGATCCGGCGGCAATTGCTGCGCTTGTTCCCCAAGTGTTCTCATCTTTATGAGCACAAAACGGGAACGTGGCAAATGGTTTCTCGTGCGTTCAGCATGGAATCGATTGGTTAAGGCTTGGTTTAGACCGCCCGCCCCGTTTAAAAGGGCGCAAAAGCCATAACGGGTGCCGCAATGCTGGTTTTCTGGGAACAACGTCTCGCCATTCTCGCTACGCCGAAGACCGGCTCCACCGCGATCGAATCCGCGCTCGAACCCCTTGCCACGATGGCCGTCCAGCGCCCGCCCGTGCTGAAGCACACACCCGTCCAGCGCTTCCACCGGTTCATCGGCCCCTATCTCGAAGTCACCTCGGGCCAACCGTTCACCCTCGTCGCGCTGATGCGGGAACCGCGCGACTGGCTCGGTTCGTGGTTCCGCTACCGCCAACGCGACGAAGGGGTGGACCCTGCCAAAAGCACCGCGGGAATGACCTTCGACCGCTTCGTCAACGCGTGGTGTGACGATCCGCAGCCCGAATTCGCCGCGGTGGGAAGTCAGGCAAAATTCCTGCAGCCCAAGGCGGAAAAAGGATTGGACCACCTCTTCCGCTACGAAGAGATCGACACCTTCGTCCATTTCCTCGAAGAACGGCTCGGCTGCGAAATCGTCTTGCCCCGCCTCAACGTCTCGCCCCCCGGTGATCTGAACCTTTCGCCCGCAACCGAAGCGCGTCTGCGCAAGGCTGCCGCCCGCGACTTCGCGCTTTACGAAACACTCAGCGCATCCGACATCTGAACCTGCGCGCCCTTCAACCGTGCCGTGACCAGATCACCAAGCTCCACCAGTGTGAACGGCTTGGACAGGAAAACGGAATTCGCCACCCTGCCCTGCGACTGCGATGGCGTGTCCGAGGCATAGCCCGACATGAAGATCACCGGCAGTCCCGGTTTGCGCTGCAACGCCTGCCCCACCCATGCCGGCCCGTCCAGACCCGGCAGGACCAGATCGCTGATCAGGATATCGACCGCGAGGTCGACGTTTTCCATGATCGTCAACGCCTCTTCGCCCGTCGCTGCCTCGAGCACGGTCAGGCCGCGCATGCGCAGCGCACGGGCGGCAAAGGCGCGGACGGGGGCTTCATCCTCGACCAGCAACACGACCCCGTCGACCGCGCCCTGTTTCTGTCGGGCGGGAGGGGCGGCAGCCGCCATCGGAGCCGGAACGGCGAGAGCTGGAAACCAAAGCTGGAACTCCGTTCCCGAACCCGGCTCGGACTCGACGAAGATGTATCCCCCCGATTGCTTGACGATGCCGTAGACCGTTGACAGTCCCAGCCCCGTCCCCTCGCCCGCGCGTTTGGTCGTGAAGAACGGCTCGAAAATCTTGCCGATGGTTTCGGGGGACATGCCGGTCCCGGTGTCGCTGATGCGGATCATCGCATAGCGGCCCGCGGGAACGGTGACACGGTCGCGCAGCATGGGTTCGCCAAGCTCCACAAGATCGGTCGTGATGCCCAGCACCCCGCCTGACGGCATCGCATCGCGCGCATTCACCGCAAGGTTCATGATCACCTGCTCGAACTGGCGCTTGTCCGCACGGATCGCCACGGGTTCCGGCGCATGCCGCAACTCGAGAAGCACCGCCCCGCCAAGCAGACGTTTCAGCAGATGCGTCAACTCACCCAGCACATCCGCCAGATCGACCCGTTCCGGCACCAGCGTCTGCTTGCGCGAAAAGGCGAGCAGTTGCCGCACCAGGGCCGCCGCCCTGTAAGCGTTCTGCTGGATCTGGATCAGGTCGGGATGGTCAAGATCGTCGGGCCTGTGACGCAACAGAAGCAATTCGCAATGGCCCGAAATCGCCGTCAGCAGATTGTTGAAATCATGCGCCACGCCACCGGCAAGTTGCCCGATCGCTTGCATCTTCTGGCTTTGGGTGAACTGCACCTCAAGCCGTTTCATCGCCGTGGCATCCTGCATGACAGCCATCACCGCGCCGTCGCCGAAAGGCTGCAACGTCAGTTGCACGAAGTTCTCGGCCTCCGCCTCCGCGCCGCGCAGACGCAGCACCTCGGTTCCGCCGGGGTGGCGGCCTGCCGCAACCTCGGCGATCCAGTCCGACACGGGCCGACCAAGATCCTCGCATATCTCGTGCATTGCGGGCAGCGGGCCGGTCAGCCGCCCGATCAACTGCCGCGCTGCGGGGTTGGCGTCCTGCACGGATCCGTCGGCCCCCAGCCGCAGCAAGGCCACGGGCACCGCATGAAAGCCCGCATCCACCGCCTGTCGGCTCCGCCCGATCCGTGGCCGGCGCAAGGCCAAGGTGCCCCCGCGCCAGCGCCCCGCTCCCGCCCGCAGCGCAAAGCCCGCAACCATCGCGCCAAGCGCCACGAACACCAGCAGCGGCACGCGCTCCGCCGGAACGAAAGCCAGGAGTGACAAGCCAAAAAGGATCAAAAGGCCGATCAGCACGCGCCTTTCACCAAGTCCTGCCCGCCTGCCCGAAAACATCCTGCCCCCGTCGTTTTCCGGCACTATTGCGGGCAAGCTTTAAGAATAGGTTAACGGCATTCAGCCTTTGCGCAGCACCGCGCCGTAGAAACCGTCGCCCCCGTCCAGCGGGGTGAAACGGCGCTCGGCCTGCAATGTCCAGCCCGTCTGCTCTGCCAGAAAGCCGCGGATCTGCCCGCCATTCTCGGCGTCCAGAAGCGAACAAGTGGCATAGCCCAGAACACCGCCCGCCTTCACCAAAGCCGCCGCCTCGCGCAGGATCGTCGACTGCACGCGCGTCAGTTCCGCCAACCTCTCGCCGGTCAGCGCCCATTTTCCCTGCGGGTCACGCCGCCAACTGCCCGAGCCGGAGCAGGGCACATCTGTCAACACCAGATCATAGGGCGCCGCTGCCGCAGGCTTCGCCACCGTCTTGACGGTTGCCCCCGCCCGTTTGGCCCGCACCGGAAGGTCCGACATCCGTCGCGCCTCGGCATCATGGGCGAAAAGCTGCAACCGCGCCTGCGCCGCCATCGCCAGCGTCTTTCCCCCGCCCCCTGCGCAGAAATCCAGCACGCGCATCCCGTCGCGGAGCGGAAGCATCTCCACCACCGCCTGCGACGCCGCATCCTGCATCTCGACCAAGCCCTCGGCATAGGCGGCGGAATTCTGGACCTTGCGCGCCCCCCCCACCACCGCAAGCGCCGAAGCGGCCAGCGGATGGGGCAGCGCGTCGATCCCGTCCTGCGCCAGCGCGGCCATTGCCGCCTCGCGCGTTGTCCTTGCCAGATTGACCCGCAGGAAAACGGGGGCGCGCGACCGCATCGCCTGCATCACCGCCGCGAAATCCGGCCCGAGGCTGGCTTCGAGCTGCGGGCCGAGCCATTCCGGACAATCCAGCGCCTCAAGCCCTTCGGCCTGCCGTCCCGCCAGCACGGGCACGGCGGGCGCATGACCTTCGCCCGAGAACAGCGGTTCAAGTCCTTGCGCCCGCGCCCAGCCGAGAACAAGGTCATACCCCGTGCCGCCGCCGCCAAGCGCAGCGCAGGACCGTCTGCACCGCAGGACATCATAGACGATGTCGCGTATGGCGGCGCGGTCGCCCGAACCGGCAAAGCGGTTCGCACGGCCCCAGTTGGTCAGCGCCACCTCGGCCACCTGCCCTGCGAGAATCCGGTCCAGCACCTCGATTGCCGCTGCCGCCCGCGCCGCCGGAATCATGCCTTGCGCTCCTGCAGGATGTTCCCGCCATCGACCACAAGGGTCGCACCGTTCACATAGGATGCGCCTTCCGAGGCCAGGAATGCCACCACGGCCGCCACCTCTTCGGGACGCCCTGCCCGCCGTGGAGGGGTGGCAAGCGCCGCCCGCCGCTCGGCATCCGTCAAGGCTCCGCTGTCGATCCAGCCGGGAGCCACGGCATTGACCGTCACTCCGCTTGCCGCCACCTCGAGCGCAAGCGCATGGGCCAGTCCGATCATCGCCGCCTTCGCCGCGGAATAGGCCGCCTCGCCCGGATTGCTGACCATCGGGCCAGTGACCGAGGACATCATCACCACCCGCCCCCATTTGCGCGCAACCATCGCCGGCAGGAAAGCCCGCGTCACCAGAACCGCCGTGGTCAGCGACGCATCCATGGCCCGCCGCCACTGATCCGCGTCGAGATCGAGGAACGCCACCTGCTCCGCCGGAGCACCGACCGATCCCATGCCCGCGTTGTTCACCAGCACGTCGACCGGACCGATCTCGTGCAGCAGGCGCGTCACCTGCACGCCTTCGGTCAGGTCCGCCACATGCGCGCTGACCGTGCAGCCTTCGGCCAAAAGTTCCGCCGCCCGCGCATGGATGCGCCCCGTCGTCGCGGTGATCGCAAGATCGTATCCCGCCGCCCCCAGCGCCCGCGCGGTGGCAAGGCCGATGCCGCCCGCCGCACCGGCCCCCGTGATCAATGCCTTGCGCCGCATCCTGCCCCCCGTTTGGACGCAAGACTAACCTGCGTGCGCGCGGGATGCCAGCGACTGCCTAGGGTTCCGTCTTGGTATCCGGCCAGTCAGGCCCGCGTCTCCGGCCCGCGTCTCCGGCCCTCCCTCAGGCCCGCCCTCCAATCCGCCCGCCTCGGCCCAAAGCACGCGCGCCCGCGCCGCCACGCGATCCTCCCACGCCTCGAATTCCGGCTTGTCCATCGCATCCTTCCGCTTTGCGGTTTTCAACCCGCCGCATCGGGAAGCGTTCCGCAGGGAACAGCGCCGCTTTTGCGGGCAGTCCATAAACGGGGCGCGGCGCAATTCGCGCCGGACCGGAGGTTAGGATGACCCTGCAACTCGTTTCGATGAACCGTGAACTCGTATCGCGCCTTGCCGGTCCCGGAGGGCTTTACAACCTCGGCAACGGGCTGGGCCTGTCCAGCGGGATCGCATTGCATGTCACGGCAGCGATGGCGGTGCAGGGCGCAGGCCTGACGCACGGTGCTTCGGCAGTGTTCGATTACCTCGCAGGAAGCCTCGGCGCCTCGGCCATCACCCTTGCAATGCTCGTCTTCTTCTGGAGCGGTGAACGCTACCACCGCGCCTGGTCCAATGGCGCCCCGCCGGACCCGCGCCAGAACCGCATCGGAGATCTTTCCTCGGGCTATGGCGCCCTGTTGCTCGGCATGGGCCTGTTCCTGATCGGCCAGCCGCTGCTTGCCGCGACATCGGGGCTGCTGCATGCCGCAGGAAAATTCGGAAGCACGCTTCCGCCGCACCTCCTCTCCCGTCTGCCCTTCGGCCCGCAAGCCTTTCGCCTGACCGTGGTGGCAAGCCGCCTGCCCGCGCTCTGTGCCGTGCTTCTGGAAATCCGGTCGGCCCTCGTCGCGCAACAGTTCCAACCCCTTGCCGCGTCCGGCCTGTTGCTCCTGTGCTATCTGCTCTGGCTCAAAGCCGACGTGGCACTGATGCGCAGCTAGTCCGCAGACCAAGGCTATCCCACCGCCCTTCCGCCATCTATAACGTTTCAGTAAATGGATTCGGCAAGGACGCAGCGCATGGAAGACTTGGACGCCCTCGTGGATTCGCTCACGCTCGAAGAACAGATCACCCTCCTGTCGGGCGAGGATTTCTGGTCCGTCGCCGCAATCCCCGCAAAAGGCATCGCCAAATTGCGCGTGACGGACGGACCGAACGGGGCACGCGGTTCGGGTTCCCTCATCGGCGGGGTCCGCGCCGCGGCCTTTCCGGTCGGCATCGCCCTCGGGTCGACATGGAACCCCGCCCTGCTTGCCGAAATCGGTGCGGCCCTCGCCGCCGAAGCCCGCTCCAAAGGCGCGCACATGCTCCTCGGACCCACCGTGAACCTTCACCGCTCGGTCACGAACGGGCGCAATTTCGAATGCTATTCAGAAGACCCAGAACTCGCCGCAGCCCTGACCGCCGCCTATGTCCGCGGGCTTCAGGCGCATGGCGTCGGCGCGACGGTCAAGCACTTCGCCGGAAACGAATCCGAAATCGAGCGCACCACGATCGACTCGCGCATCGACGAACGCAGCCTGCGCGAGATGTATCTCCGCCCCTTCGAAGCGGCCGTGAAAGACGCCGGCGCTTGGGGCATCATGTCCTCTTACAACAAGCTCAACGGGACCTATGCCGCCGAAAACCGCTGGCTCCTGACCAAGGTGCTGCGCGAGGACTGGGGCTATGACGGAATCGTCATGTCCGACTGGTTCGGCTCGCGCAGCACGGCCCCGACCGTGAACGCGGGGCTTGATCTCGAAATGCCCGGCCCGACACGCGACCGCGGCGCCAAACTCGTCGCCGCGGTCGAAGCGGGTGCCGTGGGGCGCGATGTGATCCGGCAGCGCGCACTCAATATGCTGCGCCTGATGGAACGTGTCGGAGCCTTGCGCGACACGCGCCCCTTTGCCGAAACCGCCGACGACCGCCCCGAAACCCGCGCCCTGATCCGCCGCGCCGGAGCAGAGGGGATGGTGCTACTGAAGAACGACGGTATCCTCCCCCTCGCACCGCCCAAAGGCCCGATCGCCGTGATCGGCCCGAATGCCCGCATCGCGCAGATCATGGGCGGCGGGTCGGCACAACTCAATCCGCATTACGCGGTCAGCCCGTGGCAGGGTCTCGCCGCACGTCTGGGCGAAGATCGTCTCCGCTTCGCCGCGGGGTGCACGAACCACCGCTGGGAACCGCTTCTGCGCGGACCGATCCATGTGGATTACTTCGCCAGCACCGACCTCAGCGGCCCGATTCTGCATTCCGAAACGCTCGACGAGGCGCAGGCGTTCTGGATTCCTCCCGTTGCCGGCGGCAAGGTCAATCCCGCCGCCTTCTCGGCACGCCTCACGACCAGGTTCACCCCCGAAACCTCGGGCCGCTACCGGCTCGGCATCGCCGTGGCAGGCTATGCAAGGGTCCATGTCGACGGTCGCCTCGTCGCCAATGCCTGGGACGGATGGACCAAGGGACGCACCTTCTTTGAAGAGGGGTGCGACGAAGTCATCGGCGAAATCGACCTCACCGCAGGCCAAAGCTATGAAATCCGCATGGATTTCGGCACGCGCCCCTCCGAGAACCTCTCCTTCTCGGCCTTCCGCCTCGGCCTTGGTCTGCCGTCGGGAGCGGCCGAAATCGCCGAAGCGGCACGCCTTGCCGCCGCATGCGAAACGGCAATCCTCTTCGTCGGCCGGTCCGCCGAATGGGATACCGAAGGGTCTGACCTCGAAGGCATCCGCCTGCCCGGCCTTCAGGACGATCTCGTTGCAGCGGTTCTCCGCGCCAATCCGCGCACCATCGTCGTTTTGCAAACCGGCGGTCCCGTCGAACTCCCGTGGATGGCCGATGCCCCCGCCATCCTGCAGGCTTGGTATCCGGGTCAGGAATGCGGCAATGCCATCGCCGATGTGTTGACGGGCGATGTGGAACCGACGGGCCGCTTGCCACAGACCTTCCCCTTGCGCTGGGAGGACAACCCGACGCGCAGTCAGGACCCCGAGGTTTACCCCGGTCTCGACGGTCGCGTCCGTTATGAAGAGCGTTTGAACATCGGCTACCGCCATTATGACCGCAGCGGCATCGCGCCGATGTATGCCTTTGGCCACGGCCTTGGCTACACGGACTTCGACCTGTCAGACCTGACCGTCGCGCCATCGGGCGAAGGGGCACGCGCAAGCGCCGTCCTGCGGAATACCGGGGCAAGACGCGGATCGACCGTGATCCAGCTTTACCTGCGCGATGACCTGTCGTCGGTTCCACGACCGGAACGCGAACTGAAGGCCTTCACCAAGGTCACGCTCGACCCCGGCGAAAGCGCGACCGTCACGCTTGACCTGCCCGCCCGCGCCTTCTGCTTCTTCGATGTCGCCGCGCAATGCTGGCGGCGCGAGGCGGGGGAATTCACGGTGTGGCTCGGTTTTTCGGCGCGGGATCTGCGGGCCGAAGCCCGAATTTCCTTCCCCGAAGGAATGACCCTGCCGCTCGACGCATGAGGCCTGTCGCGGGTCAGGCAGGCTGTTCTGCCCGACCCGCAAAACGCAGGTCAGCCCACGCGGTAATTCGGGCTTTCCCGCGTGATCTGCACGTCATGCACATGGCTTTCCTTCAGCCCCGCGCCCGTGATGCGGACGAACTGGCAGTTGCTCCGCATCTCGGCCACCGTGGCACAGCCGGTATAGCCCATGGCCGCCCGCAAGCCGCCGACCATCTGGTGAATGACCGCCGCCGCCGACCCCTTGTAGGGCACCTGCCCCTCGATCCCTTCGGGAACCAGCTTGTCGGATGCCGCGTCCTTCTGGAAATAGCGGTCCGCCGACCCCCGCGCCATCGCGCCAAGGCTGCCCATCCCGCGATAGGCCTTGAACGACCGGCCCTGCCACAGGATCACCTCGCCGGGGCTTTCATCCGTTCCGGCAATCGCGCTGCCGACCATCGCGCAGGACGCCCCCGCCGCGATCGCCTTGGCGAAATCGCCGGAATACTTGATCCCGCCATCGGCGATGACCGGAATATCCCCCGCCGCCCGCGCCGAATCCATGATCGCGGTAAGCTGCGGCACGCCCACGCCCGCCACGATCCGCGTGGTGCAGATCGAACCGGGACCGATGCCCACCTTCACCGCATCCGCGCCCGCGCCGATCAGGGCGCGGGTGGCTTCGCCGGTGGCGACGTTTCCGGCCACGACCTGCACGGTGTTCGAAAGCTTCTTGATCCGCTCCACCGCACGCGCGACACCTTCGGAATGGCCATGCGCGGTGTCGATCACCACCATGTCCACACCTGCCTCGATCAGGGCTTGGCTCCGCTCGAAGCCCGCATCGCCCACGGTCGAAGCTGCGGCGACCCGAAGCCGCCCCATCTCGTCCTTGCAGGCATGGGGGTTGAGCACGCTCTTTTCGGTATCCTTCAGGGTCAGCAAGCCCGTCAGCTTGCCCTGCCCGTCCGTGACCAGCAGCTTCTCGATCCGCCGCGCCTTCATCAGGCTGATCGCCTGCTCGCGGTCCACGGGTTCCCGCAGCAGCGCGAGGTTGTCAGACGTCATCATCACCGAAACCGGCGTCCTGTCGTCGGAGGCAAAGCGCATGTCGCGGTTGGTCACGATCCCCAGCACGCGGCCCGACCCGTCGACGACGGGAAAGCCCGTGATGTTGTAGCGCTCCATCAACACCTTGGCATCTGCCAGCGTCTGCTCCGGCGTCAGGGTGATCGGCGCATAGACGACACCGCTTTCGAACCGCTTCACCCGCCGCACTTCCCGCGCCTGCGCTTCGGTGTCGAGGTTGCGGTGGATCACGCCGATCCCGCCCGCCTGCGCCATGGCAATCGCCATCCGCCCCTCGGTCACGGTATCCATCGCGCTCGACAGGAGCGGGATGTTCATGCGGATGGATTTCGTCACATAGGTCGACGTGTCCGCCTCGGACGGCAGGACCGAGCTTGCCGCCGGAACCAGCAGAACGTCATCAAAGGTGAGAGCCTCGCGAATCTCCATGGGTCGCCTCCGTGGGAGTGTTCGTTTGGCGGTTCCCCATTTCACGACCAGCGCACGGGTGCAAGCGGGAATCCGGTCGCGGGCGCCGTTCCCGCCCGACACGGCCCGCATCGCCTCCGAATTGGGCGCGCGGTCAAAGCACCCCGTCTTTCACACTGGAAAAATATCCCGGGGGTGCGGGGGCTGGCCCCCGCTTTTGCACCCTTGAAGTCGCATGCCGCCCGTGCAGATAGTGCGCTCCCGTCTGCATGGAGTGTGCATGCGCGTTGCCATCGTCGAAAACACCCGCATCACCCATCACGGACAGGTGGGCGTCGCCCTGCATGAACAGGCGGCGCGGATAGACCTTTACAAACCGTGGCTGGACGGACGCCTTCCCCAAGCGGGCGACCATGACGCGCTGATCGTCTTCGGCGGCGAACAATCCGCACGGTCGGACGACACGCACCCCTACCTTCCCGCCCTCGCCGCCCTGATGCGCGACACCTCCGCCACGGGTCGCGCGGTGCTCGGCATCTGCCTTGGCGCGCAGCTTCTGGCCCGCGGGTTCGGGGCGGAAAACAAGCTTGGCACCGCCACGGAATTCGGCTGGCGCGCGGTGACGCTGACCGAGGAAGGCCGCGAAGACCCTGTTTTATCTCATCTTCCGGCCAGTTTCCCGATCTTCCAGTGGCATTCCGACACCTTCACCCTGCCCGCCAATGCCGCCCACCTTGCCGCCTCGCCCGTGGCGCAGACCCAGTGCTTCCGCATCGGTCGCGCCACCTACGGGATGCAGTTCCACTTCGAAGCCTCGCGCAGCGTGGTGGGCGACTGGACGCGCGAATTCCCCCAAGTCACCGACCGCATGCATCCGGGCTGGAGCACCACGGGCCACGCCGATGCTGCCGCCACACACGGGGCGACAGCCGATGCCGCAGGCCTCGCCATCGCCCGCGCCTTCGTCGCGCTGATCTAGCCCTTCCGCAAACGGCGGATCAGGCTCGACGTATCGTTCCGCCCGCCGCCCATCTGCTGGACGTCCTTGTAAAACTGGTCCACCAGCGCCGTAACAGGCAGGCTCGCCCCGATCTCGTCGGCGGTTTCGAGGCAGATTTTCAGGTCCTTCCGCATCCAGTCCACGGCGAAGCCGAAGTCGAACTTGTCCGCCAGCATGGTCTTGTGGCGGTTGACCATCTGCCACGATCCGGCGGCCCCTTGCGAGATGACCTCGACCACCGCCTCGCCATCCAGCCCCGCCTTTTCGCCAAAGGCCAACGCCTCGGCCAGACCCTGCACCAGACCCGCGATGCAAATCTGGTTCATCATCTTGGCAAGCTGCCCCGCCCCGCTTTCCCCCAGCAGCTTGCAGACCCGCGCATAGGCGGAGATCACGGGTTCGGCGCGGGCGTAATCCGCCTCGGACCCGCCGCACATCACCGAAAGGACGCCGTTCTCGGCCCCCGCCTGCCCGCCCGACACCGGCGCATCGACGAAACCGATGCCAAGACCTGCCGCAACAGCGGCCAATTCCCGCGTAACTTGCGCCGAAACCGTGGTGTGGTCGATGAAAAGCGCCCCCTTCGCCATGCCGGCGAATGCCCCGTCCGGCCCGTTGCAGACCACCCGCAGGTCGTCGTCATTGCCGACGCAAGCCAGCACCACATCCGCCCCCGCCGCCGCCGCGCGCGGGGTGGCGGCCATACGTCCGCCATGTGCCGCAACCCATGCCTCGGCCCGTGCGGACGTGCGGTTGTAGACCGTCACCTCATGCCCCTTCGATGCCAGATGCCGCGCCATCGGACCGCCCATCACACCCAAGCCCAGAAACGCAATTTTCGCCATGCTGCCCAATCCTTTGCCCAAGCGTTGCCCTTCGATGCTTTCTCGACTAGGAAACCATCGCACAGACGCCGTCAAGAACACCCCGCACCCGTCCCGACACCCGCCACGACAAAGAGCTGGTCCCGATGTATCTCGTCTTCCGTTGGCTCTTGCGTATCGTCTCGGCTCTCGTGGTGCTGTCGCTCTTGGCGATGCTCGTCGCCTATTATTTCCTGTCGCGCTCGCTTCCCGACTACTCTTCCGATTACGCGACCCCCGGCATCACCGCGCCGGTCGAGGTGGTGAGGAACAACGACAACGTGCCGCATATCTTCGGCAAGACGGACGAGGATGTCTACTTCGCCCTCGGCTTCACCCACGCGCAAGACCGCCTCTGGCAGATGACCATGTTGCGCCGCACCGCGCAGGGCCGCCTGTCCGAGGTCTTCGGCACCCGCACGCTGCGCATCGACGAACTGACCCGCCGCTATGACCTTTACACCCTCGCGCAGTCATCGGTGCTTGCGCAGGACGAAGCGACCCGACGTGCGCTCGACGCCTATTCACGGGGTGTAAACGCGTGGATCGAACAGGTGAACAAGGATGCACTCGGCCGCGGCGCGCCGGAGTTCTTCTTCTTCACCAATGAAATCGCGGCATGGCAACCCGCCGATTCTATTGCGATCATCAAGCTCATGGCGCTGCAACTCTCCAGCCAGCTCGAGGCCGAGGTGCTGCGTGCCCGAATCTCGCTTCTGCTGCCTGCGCCACGCGTAAAGGATATCCTGCCGGATGATCCGGGCCAGCCGGTCATGGCCTTGCCCGACTACGCAAGCTTGTTCCCGACCGTCGCACCGTCGATGGCTCCGCTGCGAATGGCATCGAGCGATCCGCTCTCGCCCGTGCCACAACCGGGATTGGCGGGGGCGTCGAACGCATGGGCGGCGGCGCCGAACCGTTCTGCGGCGGGCGGCTCGCTGCTGGCCAATGATCCGCACCTTGGCTTTACCGCGCCGACCCTCTGGTACCTTGCCCGCCTGCAATTGAAGTCAGGCGGCGTAATCGGGGCGACCATTCCCGGTGTTCCGGCCATCCTCGTGGGACGGTCGGATGTGTTGGGCTGGGGATTGACCTCGAGCTATCTCGACGATCAGGATCTCTACATCGAAGAGGTCAACCCGCAGAACGCCGAGGAGTATCGCACCCCGACGGGCTGGAAGCCATTCGTGACGCGCAAATCCATCATCGCCGTCAAGGACGCCGCCCCCGTCACCATCACCCTGCGCTGGACCGACAACGGCCCTGTCCTGCCCGGCTCGCATTACGACCTCGCCTCGATTACGCCTGCCGGTCACGTCGTGTCTCTCGGCTGGACGGCACTGTCGGACCGCGACACAACGATGACATCCGCGATCCGGCTGATGCAGTCCAAGACGGTGGACGCGGCGATCGAAGCCGGTCGGCTTTTCGTCGCCCCGTCACAGAACCTGATGCTTGCAGACCAGAACGGCATCGCCATGCAGGTCGTGGGCGCCATGCCCAAGCGCGACATGGCCAACCAGAGCAAGGGGCGCATGCCCTCGCCCGGCTGGATCGCCACCAACCGCTGGCAGGGCATGTTCCCCTATGAGGACAACCCGCGCGAGGTGAACCCGCGTTCGGGACTTTTGGGCAACACCAACAACAAGACGGTGGACCGCCCCTTCCCCAACCATGTCAGCTTCGACTGGGGCGACACGCAACGCATCCAGCGCTGGCTTGCCCTGATGAAATCGCGCGAGGTGCATACCCGCGAAAGCTTCATCGAAGCGCAGCTCGACACCGTTTCCCCCACCGCCCGCGCCCTGCTGCCGCTGATCGGCGCGGACCTGTGGTTCACGGGCGAGTCTGCCCCCGAAGGCACCCCCGAACGCCTGCGCCAACGCGCGCTGCAACTTCTGGCCGCATGGAACGGCGAGATGAACGAGCATCTGCCGGAACCGCTGATCTATCAGGCATGGCTGCGGGCCTTGCAGGACCGGCTGA
The DNA here is from genome assembly GCA_027489375.1 of Paracoccaceae bacterium. GTDB lineage: Bacteria > Pseudomonadota > Alphaproteobacteria > Rhodobacterales > Rhodobacteraceae > Paragemmobacter. The sequence continues at coordinate 284,900 of JAIXZW010000012.1, forward strand.
TCCGCGACGAACTTGGCCCCTTGGCCGACAGCTTCACCCATGTGGAACCGCTGCTGATCGAACGCATCTATCGCAACATCGACGGCGCAAGCATCTGGTGCGATGTCGTGCAATCGGCGGCCGTGGAAAGCTGCACCGACATTGCCCGACTGGCGCTGGACGATGCGCTTGTTTCTCTGACCGAAACCTATGGTCCAAACCCTGAAAGCTGGCGCTGGGGCGATGCGCATCAGGCGGCGCAGGACCACCCGATCCTTGGTCAGGTGCCCGGACTGCGCCATTTCGTGAACATCCGCCAATCGACCAGCGGCGACGACAACACCCTGATGCGCGGCGTCACCAAGGGGACCGACCCCGACCCGTTCCTCAACGTCCACGGCGCGGGCTATCGCGGTGTCTATGATTTCGCCGACCCGGATTCATCGGTATTCATCATCTCCACGGGCCAATCCGGCCACCCGCTTTCGCGCTTTTACGACGATCTGGGCGAGCTTTGGCGGCGCGGCGAGTATATCCCCATGTCGCTTGACCCCGGCCTCGCCCGTGCGGCGGCTGTCGGGATCACGCACCTCAACCCCGTGCCATGATACGCACGCCGCGCCTCCTTTTGCGTCGGGCGCGGGCCGAGGATCTGGCTGACATGCATGCGCTGCTGTCCGACCCGCGCGCGATGCGCTACTGGTCACGGCCCGAGCATGACAGTATCGCGGAAAGCCACGACTGGCTGGAGCGGATGATCGCGGCGACCGATGCCGACGATTACCTGATCGAATTTCGGGGCCGCGTGATCGGCAAGGCGGGCATGTGGCGCAGGCCCGAGGTTGGCTTCATGATCCACCCCGACCATCAGGGCAAAGGACTGGCACGCGAGGCGATGGTTGCCGTGATCGACCATCTTTTCACCGCACATGACATCCCCGACCTCGTGGCCGAGGCGGACCCGCGCAATGCCGCATCGCTGAAGCTTCTGGCCCGCCTCGGGTTTGTCGAAACCGGACGGGCCGAGCGCACGATGCAATGGCGCGAGGAATGGTGCGATTCCGTCTACCTCGCCCTTCCCCGCGCCCGCTGGATTACAGCGCGGCCTTGACCGAAGCGGCCATCGGCGTGGTCGGACGCCCGATCAGGCGCGACAGGGTCTTGGAATTCTCCTCCAACGCGCCCTTGCCCGCTTGCACGTCGCTATCTGCCAGAACCTTGGCAAAGCCTTCGGGCAGGCCGAAGGATTGCAGGATGCCTGCATAAGCCTCGGCTGGCAGATCGTTGTAACCGATGGATTTTCCGGTCAGGCGCGACACCTCGGACGCCATTTCGGCATAGGTGTAGGACTGGTCGCCGCCGAGTTCGTAGACCTTCCCCTCATGCCCCGCCCCGATCGCCGTGGCGGCAATCGCCTCGGCATAATCCGCCCGCGCGGCCGCGCTGAACCGCCCGCTCCCCGCCGAACCGATCATCGCCCCCGCCGCAATCGCGCCGCCAAGGCTGCCGGTGTGGTTTTCAGTATACCAGCCGTTGCGCAGCATCGTCGTCGCAAGGCCGGTGGTGGCCAGATAGTCTTCGGTCGCCTTGTGATCGGCGGCGAGTTGCATGGGCGAGGTGTCGGCCCGCAGCAGGCTGGTGTAGATCACCCGCTTCACACCCGCCGCCTTGGCCGCGTCGATGGCGCGGCGGTGCTGTCCGAAGCGGTCGTTGAAATCGTTGGAGGAAATCAGGACAAAGGTTTCCACCCCTTTCAGCGCAGCGGCATCGGGCTTGCTGTAATCAAAGGCCCGCACCTCGCCCCCCAGCCCCGCCGCCTTGGCCGGATCGCGGGCAAGGGCAATGGCGCTGCCCCCCCGCGCCGTGATGGCGGCAAGGGCGAGTTTGCCCAAGTGTCCGGTTGCTCCGGTGATTGCGATGGTCATGTCTGTTCTCCGTTGGAAGGGCGATGCCACAGCAGTTACGCCTTTACTTACGAAAAGGAAGTACCTACATTTTTGTAAGTATAAAGAAAGGTAAAAGCCGATGGACGGAAACTTCGCCCCCAACGTCCTGCACCCCGCCTGCCCTTCGCGTCAGGTCTTGCAACACCTGACCAGCCGCTGGGGCGCGCTTGTCCTCGTGGCGCTTTCGGGTGGCACGATGCGCTTTTCCGCCCTGCGCCGCGCGCTGGGGGATGTAAGCGAGCGGATGCTCGCCCAGACGCTGCAAACGCTGGAATCGGACGGCATGGTCCTGCGCGTGGCGCATGATGTGGTGCCGCCGCATGTGGAGTATTCGCTCACCCCCATCGGGATGGAGGCGGCGGAACACGTCCGTTCCCTCGCCCGCTGGATCGAGGGGCGGTTGCCCGAAATCCTGTCGCAACGCGGGGAGTGTCAAAGCTCGCGGTAGCGCTTTTCCTGACGTGCGGTCCAGCGCACCTTGACGGCAAAGCCTGTCTCGGTCGCGTCTTCCTCGAGCACCACGCCTTCGGCATGAAGCCACGCCCTGCGCCGCCCGTCGCTGAAGGGCACGGCGATGACGCGTTCGGTCTTTTCCTCGTCGAAGACGCCGGAAATCACGTCGAGCAGATGCGGTATCCCCTCGCCCGTCAGGGCCGATACGGGAAAGACACCCTCGCGCGTGTCGGCCTGCACCATCAGCGCCTCGCGGTGTGACGGATCGACGAGGTCGAGCTTGTTCCAAACCTCGATCTGCTGCGTCGCGGCACCCACACCCAGCGATTGCAGGATGTCGGCCACATCGGCGGCCTGTTCGGCGCTTTCGGGGTGGCTGATGTCACGCACATGGACGATCAGGTCGGCTTCCAGCACCTCTTCCAGCGTGGCGCGGAAGGCGGCGACCAGTTGCGTGGGCAGGTCCGAGATGAAGCCCACGGTATCCGACAGGATGATCTTTCGCCCCGAAGGCAGCGTCACGCCGCGCATCGTCGGGTCGAGAGTGGCGAAAAGCATGTCCTTGGCCAGAACATCCGCGCCCGTCATGCGGTTGAACAGCGTCGATTTGCCCGCGTTGGTGTAGCCCACCAGCGCCACGATGGGGAAAGGCACCTTGCGGCGCGAGGCGCGGTGCAATTCACGCGTCCTCACCACCTTGTCGAGTTGCCGCTTCAGGCGGATGACCTGCTCGTCGATGGCGCGGCGGTCGGCCTCGATCTGCGTCTCGCCCGGACCGCCGACGAAGCCGAAGCCCCCGCGCTGCCGTTCGAGGTGGGTCCAGGCCCGCACCAGACGCGTGCGCTGATAGGACAGCGCAGCAAGCTCCACCTGCAACACGCCTTCGCGCGTCCGCGCCCTGTCGGCGAAGATCTCGAGGATCAGCCCCGTGCGGTCGAGGAGTTTGACCTCCCATTCCTTTTCGAGGTTGCGCTGCTGGACGGGCGAAACCGGCCCGTCGACCAGCACCAGCCCCACATCAAGCTCGTGGAACCTGTCGTGCAGTTCCGCCACCTTGCCCGAGCCGAAAAGCATCCCCGGCTGCATCCGTGGCAGGCGCACGACTTCGGCCCCGACCACTTCCATCTCGGGCAGGGCCGCGGCAAGGCTGACCGCCTCGGCCAGACCATGTTCGGGCAGGCGGCGCGATTTCTCGGACCGGATATCGGGATGGAGCACATAGGCGCGCATCCGCTTCGCAGCGGTTGACCGGTCACGCTCTTCCCGCCGCATCGGCAGGAAGTCGTCCTCGTCGTCTTCGGGCAAGTCAGAAATCAGTCTTCGCCTTCATAAAGGTTGATCGGCGCGCCCGGCATGATGGTCGAAATCGCGTGCTTGTAGACAAGCTGCGATTGTCCATCCCGACGCAGAAGCACGCAGAAATTGTCGAACCACGTAATCACACCCTGCAACTTCACGCCGTTGATCAGGAAGATCGTTACCGGAACCTTGGCTTTCCGAACATGATTGAGAAACGCGTCCTGCAAATTCTGTTTATCGCCGGCCATTTTTGTCTTTGCCTTTTTTCTTGGTCTTGGTCTTGTCGCGCCATGCGGACACCCCGATCCCTCGTTCAGGTTATGTGCCCAACGATTAAAGTATGTAACGGGTTGCACGGAGTTTCCAGCCTGAAATACCCGATTTGCAAGCCGCTGCGCATAAAACGCTTCAGCGCCGCCATCCATCGGGTGCCAGAAGCACCAGCAGTGCAAGCAATTCCACGCGACCAAGAACCATGACCCCGGCAAGGATCACCTTCGGTTCGGGGCCGAGAGAGGCATAGGTCAGCGTCTCGCTCGCGGCAATGGCCGGCAGCGGGCCGGAAGACGTCAGCGCGGCCACGGTAAAGATCATCGCCGGTTCGAATTCGACGGAAACCAGCGTCAGCAAGGCCGTTGCGACGGCAATCGCACAGGCGAAGAGCACAAAGAATATCCACGCAAGATACGCCCCCTCTCCCCGCAAACGCCGGACAAATGGCCCCTCGCCCCCGACGGAGTTCGGATGGACAAGCCGCTCCATCTCGCGTTCGCCCTGACGCAGCAGCGCATAGACCCGCAACAGCTTTACACCGCCCGCGGTCGTTGCGATCCCTCCTCCGAATATTGCCAGCCCTGCCATCACGAGGCCCGGCGTTCCCAACCCCGACCACCCTGTCGCCGCGTCCCAATCGGCCGAGACGAAGCCCGTGGTGGTCAAAAAGGAAAGTGTCGTGAATGCGCCCCCCCAAAGCGCGCCGAGCGCATCGCCAAGACCGGCAAGGTCGCTCTCGGGGGCTGCGATCCAGTGACGCGTGACCAGAAGCAAAGGCACGACAGCGACGACCGACAGGCCCAGACGCAACTCGGGGTCGCGCCAAAGGCGGCTTCCCCTGTCGTAAAGCGCGGCGCCCGGCCAAGCCCGCCGTGACAGCGCAGCCAGCAACACGGCAAAGATTGCCACCTCTCCGGCGATGCCCGCACTGCTGTCCTGAACCCCGCCGACGGGGCTGATCCCGCTTGTCGAAACCGCCGCCATCGCGTGGCAGAACGCGATGAAGGACCGGTCCCCCGCCATCGCAAGCACGGCCCAAAGGATCACCGTCAGCCCTAGATAGGCAGGCAGAACGGCGCCAGCCTGCTCGGCCATCCGCCGTGCCGGAGTTGCGATATGGGTGATCTGGCTCAGGCCCTCTGCGCTGCGTCCCGGAACACGGCCCGAGATCACCTCCAGCCCGCCAAGGTTCATCGGTGCCAGAATGGCTATCCCTGCCACCAATATGAAGAACCCGCCCATCCACCCCACCTGTGCACGCCAAAGATGCACCGCCTCGGGCAGACGGGCGGGATCGTAGAGCGTGGCCCCCGTCGTCGTGAAAGAGGACACCATTTCGAACCACGCGTTGATGAAACGCGTGTCCGGCACCGCTTCGTGCACCGGCAGGGCCATCACCGGCGGCAAGACCACATAGGCAAGCACAAGCGCGGCAAGGCTCGCCCTGACGGGATTTCGCACCTGACGGTTTGACGTGGCGATCCCGACCAGCCCCGTCAGGATCAGCACGATCACGCCGGAATAGAAAAAGGCCCGCGCGGTCTCGTGATCCTTGGTGACGACCGCGAAAGACGCGGGCAGCCACATCGCCAGACCGGTCAGTCCCGCCATCAGGACGAGCAGCGGCAGGTCGAGCAAACGCCGCAGCATCAGAAGAAATCGATCGAGACTTGCAGCAGACGTTCGACTTCGCGCACATCCTTGGCCATTGCGAAAAGCGCGATCACGTCCCCCGCCTCGATCCGCAGATCGCCCGTGGGTTTCACCACCTTGTCACCCTTCATCAAGGCACCGACGAGGACGCCTTCGGGAAATTCAACATCCCGCACAAGCCGCCCTGCCAGCGGTGACGTTGACAAGACCTGCGCTTCGATCATTTCGGCCTCGCTGTCGCCCAGCGAATAGATCGCGCGCACCTTGCCGTGCCGGATATGGCGCAGGATCGACGACACCGTGGTCGCCCGCGGGTTGATATAGGCGTCGATGTCCAACGGGCCCATCAACGGGGCAAGTGTCGGGTCGTTCACCAAGGCGATGGACATCTTGCAGCCCGCCTGCTTGGCCCGCACGGCGGCAAGGATGTTGGTCTTGTCGTCATCCGTTACCGCGAGCACGGCATCGGCGCGGTCCACGGCGGCTTCCATCAGGATGTCCATGTCCATCCCGTCGCCGTTCAAGACGATGGTCCGTTCCAGCCCGTCCGCCGCCCTTTCGGCCACGGCGCGGTTCTTTTCGATGATCTTTGCCCGCACCCGATCCGTCCGCGCCTCCAAGGCCCGCGCCACGCCCAGCCCGACATTGCCACCGCCGATGATGACGATGCGCTCCTGCTTCTTGGTCTGTTTGCCGAAAATTTCCAGCGCGCGGTTCATATCCTCGGAATGGGTGAAGACGTAGATCTGGTCCGAAGCGAACAGTTGATCCCCCGGATCGGGCGCGAAAAGCCGCCCCTCGCGCCGGACACCGACGACGATGGCGCGCAACGTGGGGAACAGTTCGTTGAGTTGCCGCAGAGGCGTGTTCAGAACGGGGCAATCCTCGCCCAACTGGATGCCCAGCAACTGGGCGCGGCCCAGCATGAAGCTTTCGGTATCGAATGTCGCGGGCGCGGCAAGGCGTTGCAGCGCGGCTTCGGCAACCTCGCGCTCGGGGCTGATCACCACGTCGATGGGCAGGTGGTCGCGGCGGTAAAGATCGGAATAGATCGCATCAAGGTAGCTTTGCGCCCGAAGCCGCGCGATCTTGCGCGGGATCGAGAAGATGGAATTGGCGACCTGACAGGCCACCATGTTGACCTCGTCCGAATGGGTGGCGGCAATCAGCATGTCGGCATCGCGTGCGCCCGCCCGCTCCAGCACATCGGGATAGCTGGCGAAGCCTACCACCCCCTGAACGTCAAGCGTGTCGGACGCGCGCCGCACAAGATCGGCGTTCACGTCGACCAGCGTCACGTCGTTCTTCTCGCCGGAAAGCTGGCGGGCAATCTGCCAGCCGACCTGCCCCGCGCCGCAGATGATCACCTTCATGCCCGCCTCCGGTCGCAGCCCATCGTCCTACCTAGGCAGCCGCACCCTGCCGGTCAATCATGCCTCTTCGGGTTCGTCCTCGTCCATCGTCTCGAAATCCTCGTCGAGCCGCGCCATCCGCCCGCCCGCCTTGGTCGTTGTGACGACGCCGAGCGACTTGAGCTTGCGATGCAGGGCCGAGCGTTCCATGCCGACAAAACTCGCCGTGCGGCTGATGTTGCCGCCGAAACGGTTGATCTGCGTAAGGAGATATTCCCGCTCGAAGACCTCGCGCGCCTCGCGCAGCGGCAGCGTCGCCATCGCCCCGCCAAGGACCAGACGGTTCCCGTCACCCGTCGGGACCTCCTGCCCCGGCAGTTCCCGCGCTTCGATCGGACCCGCGCCATCGCCAAGGATCAGAACGCGCTCGATCACGTTGCGCAACTGCCGCACGTTTCCGGGCCAAGGCATGGTCTGGAGCATCGCCTCGGCCTCGGACGACAGGTCACGCAACGGAAGACCCTGGCTGCGGTGGAAAAGGTCGATGAAATGCTTGGTCAATTCGGGAATGTCCTCGCGCCGTTCCTCGAGACTGGGGACCGCGATCGGCACGACATTGAGGCGGTCGTAAAGTTCCTGCCTGAAGCGGCCCGATGCAATTTCGGTTCGCAAGTCCTTGGTCGTAGAGGATATTACCCGCAGGTCCACTCGAACCTTGTCGGTGCCGCCCGCGCGGGTGAATTGCTGTTCGGTCAAGACGCGGAGGATCTTCGACTGCGTGCCAAGCGGCATGTCGGCCACCTCGTCGAAGTAGACGACCCCGCCATGTGCCTGTTCGAGAAGCCCTTTCTCAACCCCGCGTTCGCTGGTTTCGCGGCCGAAGAGCACCTCTTCCATCCTCTCGGGTTCGATCGTGGCAGAGGAGACCGAGACGAACGGCGCGGCAGCACGGTTGGAATTCACATGCACATAGCGTGCAGCCATTTCCTTGCCCGACCCCGCCGGACCCGTCAGCATCACCCGACCGTTCGACTTCGTCACCTTGTCGAGCTGGCTCTTCAGCGCCTTGAACGCGGGGCTGGAGCCGAGCATCTCGGTGCTCGTCACATCCTTGCGGCGCAGTTCCGAATTCTCGCGCCGCAGACGGCTCGTCTCCATCGCACGGGATACGACAACCATGAGCTGGTCGATGTTGAAGGGCTTTTCGATGAAGTCGTAGGCGCCCTGCTTGATCGCCGCGACAGCGATTTCGATATTGCCGTGACCCGAGATGATGACGACCGGCACATCGGGATTGTCGCGCTTGACGGTTTTCAGAATGTCGATCCCGTCCATCCGGCTGTCCTTGAGCCAGATGTCGAGGATCATCAGCGCGGGTGGTTCGGCGTTGATTTCGGCCATGCAATCGTCGGAACTTCCGGCCAATCGAACCTGATACCCTTCGTCCCGCAGAATATCCCCGATCAACTCGCGGATGTCTTTTTCGTCGTCGACGATCAGGATGCTGCTCATGATCCCCCCTCGGTCATTTCTGCTGTTGCGGTTGCGGCTTCGGCCGCCTTTTTCTTCGGTCTTGCGGGGCGTTGTGCACGCGGCAACCGGATTTCGGCCATCGCTCCCGCGTGGTCATTGCCTTCGAACACGGGCGCATCCAGAAGCGCCAGCGTCCCGCCATGTTCCTCGATGATCTTCTTGACGATGGGCAGGCCAAGGCCGGTGCCCTTTTCACGGGTCGTCACATAGGGTTCGAACAGGCGCGAGCGGTCGGGGGGCAGCCCCGTCCCGTTGTCCATGATCCGGATCACCGCGGCATCGGGTTCGGTCCGGAATTCGACCCGCACTTCGGGGACGAAACCGGCCGGCGCGCCCTTTTCCGAATAGGATTCAATCGCTTCGCCAGCGTTCTTGATCAGGTTTGTCAAAGCCTGGCTGATCATCGTGGCGTCAAGGTCCATCGTCACGGGACCGTCGGGCAGCACCTTGGCAAAGCGCACATCGGGCTGGCCGCTTTCCTGAAGCACGACCGCATCGCGCACAAGGGCGGTCAAATCCTGCTCGCGCCGGTCGGGTTCGGGCATGCGGGCGAATTTCGAAAATTCGTCGACGATGCGCCGCAAGTCGTTGGTTTGCCGAACGATGACATCGGTATACTGGTCTAGGTCCGCAGGTTCTGCCACCTGCCCGCGGAATTTCCGTTTGATGCGTTCCGCCGAAAGGGCGATCGGCGTGAGCGGGTTCTTGATCTCGTGCGCGATACGGCGCGCCACATCACCCCAGGCAGCCATCCGCTGGGCGCTGACCAGTTCGGTCACGTCATCAAAGGCGACCACATAGCCTTCGAGCCGCCCCGAGTCGCTCCGCCGCACCGACATGCGGACCAGCAGGCTTTCCAGCTTGCCCTTTCGGGTCAGGCGCACCTCTTCCTGCGCGGCGGCAAGGCCACCTTCGCGCAGGCGGTCGAACAGGGCGGCGAATTCCGGCACGGCCACGGACAATGGAACCTCGGCCGATCCGTCGGCGAAATCGAGAAGGCGTTCCGCCGCACGGTTGGCAAAATCGACACAACCTTCGCTGTTAAGTCCGATCACCCCCGCGGTGACGTTCGACAGCACCGAATCGAACAGGCGCCGCCGCCGTTCGGTCTGGCGATGGCTGTCCACCAACGCATCGCGCTGGCCTTTGAGTTGCCGCGTCATCTGGTTGAAAAGACGCCCCAAGGTGGCGATTTCGTCATCGCCTTCCTCTTCGACCACCTGCACATCCAGATCGCCCTCGCCAACACGCAATGCGGCACCGGCAAGCCGCCCGACGGGGCGGGACAGGCGTTCCGCGAACCACAGGCCAAGCCAGACCGCAGCCAGAATGAGGATGAGCGCGAAACCGAGGTAGAGCAGACCGAACTCGAACAGAAGCCGCCCGCGTTCACTTTCAAGCTGGTGATACAGGTTCACCGTTTCCCGCGTTTCGTCGAGCAGCGACAGGATGGACCCGTCCACCGTGCGCGAGACGTAAAGATAGCGGTCGGCAAAGGCGTCGAGGTGGATCAGGGCGCGGAATTCGTTGTTAGCCCAATCCTGCATGAGGACGGTCTCGCCTGCCCTTGCGCGGTCAAGCTCTTCCTGCGTGGGTCTTTCGTAGTCGAAAAGGTAGCTGCGCTCGCCTCGCGTGCGCAATTCGCCAGCCCCGTCGATCAGGTAAGCCTCTTTCAACCCGCGCTGGATGGAGGCCTGCGCCTGCGTGAGGAAGGGCCGCATCTGGCTGTCTTCAAGAAAGAACATCGACTGCTTCTGCAAGTTCAGATCGGCGGCAAGCTTTTCGGCATCGCTGATCAGGTCCTGCCGATGTTCGGCCTCATAGGCTTCGGCGGCAGAAAGGCTGGTGCCCACGACCGACCGCACCCGGTCCGAGAACCACCCTTCGAGGCCGAAGTTGACGGTGACAACGGCAAAGACGGCAACAAGGACCGTCGGCACGAGAGCCACGCCCGCAAAAACCCCCGTCAGCCGCAAGTGGAGGCGCGATCCCGAGGATTGGCTGCGGCGATCCGACACCATCCGCACCACCCGCGCCATGACCAGCGTAGCGACGAGCAGGATGTAGACGAAGTCGGCCAGCAAGATAAGCCGGAGCGCCGGAGAATTGCCCGCCTGATTGAGCGGACCAAGCGCAAGGAAAGTGCCGACGGCAAGCAACGGTCCCAGAAACACCAGCCCGAAGGTCATGGCATTCTGCACCTGACGCTTGCGGCGCAAGCGCACGAGCCTTTGCCAAGTGTTGCGTCCTACGGCACGCTGCACGAACCCTACCCCAATATCACGGGACAGGTTCTTGCGCCCGCCCGCCACATCTTGTGTCTGCTGTCGGGTGTTCCCCGTGCGACACGCTTGATGTTGCGGTTTTACATCAGTTTGCGCCGCCGTGTCACGCGGATATCGAGCTCGGTGATCTTCTTGCGCAAAGTATTGCGGTTGATGCCAAGAAGATCGGCGCATTTCGCCTGATTTCCGGCGGTGGCATCCAGCGCGATCTCGATCAGCGGCATCTCCACCTCGCGCAGGATGCGCTGGTAGACCCCTGCCGGAGGCAGTTGGCCGCCATGCAGGTCGAAGTAACGCTTGAGGTGCCGCGCCACGCTTGCCGAAAGCTTCTCGCCCTCGCCGCCGCCCTTGAGCGGTTCCATCGCCGGCTGGCTGCCAAGCACGGCTTCCACCTCGCCCCGCGCGATTTCCGCTTCGGAACTTGTCACCATCAGGCGGCGCAACGTGTTTTCAAGCTGCCGCACGTTGCCCGGCCAGCTGTAGGCGCGCACCAGTTCGCGTGCGTCATTGGAGAGACGCCGGATCGCGCCGAAGTCGCGCTCGCCCTTGGCAAGGAAATGCTCGGCCAGAAGCGGGATGTCATCGACACGTTCGCGCAGCGACGGGACGTGCAGCGTGACACCCGAAAGACGATAGTAAAGGTCCTGCCGGAACACACCGGCCTCCATCCGCCCTGACAGGTCGATCTGGCTTGTCGCCATGATCCGAGGGGCGTTGTCGCCCATCTGGTCGAGCATACGCACGATGCGGGCCTGCGTGTCCTCGTCGTAATCACCGACTTCGTCGAAGACGAGGCTGCCGCCCTTGGCCCGCGACATGAGTGAGGACGGGCCATCGACGCCTTGCAGATCGGACGCCTGCGCCACGACGAAGGGTTGGCTGCGGCGGTCGGAAAAGTCGTGGATCGCCTTGGCAATCAGGCTTTTTCCCGTCCCCGACTCGCCCGTGATCAGAACGGCAAGATCGGTGTTCATCACCCGCGCCACAAGCCGGTAAAGCGCCTGCATCGCCGCCGTGCGCCCGACGAGCGGCAGGTCATCCCCCGCCTCGCGCGGGACCACCACCTTGGCAGGCGTGCGCCGCTTCTGTTCCAGCGCGCGGGCCGAGCGTTTCATCAGATCGGGAAGGTCGAAGGGTTTGGGAAGGTAGTCGAAGGCTTCGGCTTCGGCCGCCTGAATCGCGGTCATGATGGTGTTCTGGGCGGAAATGACGATCACCGGCAGACCGGGCCGCATCTTGCCGATGCGCGGCAGGGCGTCCAGCCCGTTCCCGTCCGGCATGATGACGTCCGAGATGACCAGATCGCCCTTCCCCTCTTCGACCCAGCGCATCAGCGTCATGAGGCTGGAGGTCGCATGCACCTTGCATCCCGCCCGCGTCAGCGCCTGTGTGAGCACCGTGCGGATCGTCCGGTCGTCATCTGCCACCAGAACCGTGCCATCCATCAGACTTGCTCCTTTTTCGCCTTGGGAACCACGGGAAGCGAGACGCGGAACACGGTGCGTCCCGGCACCGAATCCACGGAAATCCAGCCCTCATGGTCGGAAATGATCTTCGAGACGAGCGCGAGGCCAAGGCCCGTGCCGTTCTCTCGCCCTGAAACGAAGGGTTCGAAAATGTCACCTGCGAGTTCGGGCGGAATCCCCGGACCGTCATCGACGATCTCGATTTGCAAGGGCAGCGCCGCGGGCGTGCCGTCCTTGCGCCGCAGCCGCAGCGAAAGGTCGTAAAAGGTGCGTAGCCGGATCGTCGTGCCCTCGCCTGCCCGCTGGCAAGCCTCGGCGGCATTCTTGATGAGGTTGAGGAAGACCTGCATCAACTGGTCGGGATCGGCATGGGTCGGCGGAAGCGAGGGGTCGTAATCCTCGACGATCTGCATATGGGCGGCGAAACCGACGAGGGCCGATTTGCGCGCACGGTCCAGCGCGTCGTGGATGTTCACCGCGCGGCGTTCCGGCGGGCGCAGGTTGCCGAATTGCTCGACCTGCTCCAGCAGTTTCACGATGCGCCGCGTCTCCTCGACGATCAGGTCGGCGAGTTCGCGATCCTCCGGCCCCAGCCCCATCGACAAAAGCTGCGCCGCGCCGGAAATACCGGCGAGCGGGTTCTTGATTTCATGCGCCAGCATCTCGGCCATGCCGATGGCCGATTTCGCCGCCGATTTCACATGCATCGACCGCCCCAGACGGTCGGCAATGTCGCGGGGCGAGATGATCAGCAGGATGATATCGGCATTGTCGTGCATCGGCGCAACCTGCACGTTGCACTGAACGGGCGGGCGTTCGCCGGTCGTCACGTCGACGTCGTTGATGAACAGCGGCGACTGGTTCACCCGCGCGCGCTTCAGCGCCTCGTCCATCGGGGCGTCGATGGAGAGGCGGTCGAAGGCGGGTTGCCCCATCAGGGATTTCGACGAAGCGTTGAGGAAGATCTCGCCCGCGGGGTTCACCTCGGCGATCCGGTTGTCCGGCCCGATCAGCAGCGCGGGCAGCGGGAGCGAGGCCCAGACGACCCCCGGCACCGGATAGGGTGAACGGTAGGCAGGGTTCATGCCGCCACCTGTCCCGCATCGGCAAAGGCTTGATGGACTAGCCGGAGCACGACCGAAGGGTCCTCGGCCGTCAGGATCGCACCACGCGCCTCGGTCAGGCCCGCTTCGTCGAGATACCAGCCAAGGTGCTTGCGGGCGCATTTCATGCCCAGATCGCGGCCATAGAAACCGAGCATCTCTTCGTAGTGCCCTGCGACCATGTCACCAAGGGCGGCACCCTGCGGCACCTCGGGTGCTGCTGTGCCGAAGAGCGCGTTGGAAATCTGCGCCAGCCGCCACGGCGCGCCCTGTGCGCCACGGCCCACCATCACACCATCCGCGCCCGATTGCGCCAAGGCGGTCTTTGCAGTTTCCGCATCCACGATATCGCCATTCGCGATGACGTGGATCGTCACCGCCTCTTTCACCTTGCGGATCGCGGCCCAATCGGCGCTGCCCTTGTAGAACTGGCAGCGCGTGCGCCCGTGGATCACCACCATGCGGATGCCATTATCCTCGGCCCGTTTCGCCAGTTCAGGCGCGTTATGGAGCGCGTCGTCCCAGCCGAGCCGCGTCTTGAGCGTGACGGGAATCGAAACCGAGCGCACCACCGCGCGGATGAGGTCGAGCGCGAGGTCGAGGTCGCGCAGCAGGGCCGACCCGCAAAGACCGGTCGTCACCCGCTTCGACGGGCAGCCCATGTTGATGTCGATGATCCTGGCGCCCTGCGCCTCCATCATCCGCGCGGCTTCGGCCATCCAATAGGGTTCGCGCCCCGCAAGCTGGACCGAGGTCGCCTGTTCGCCCAAGCCAAGCTCGGCCCGCGCCCGTGCTTCGGGCTGGGCGCGCACCACTTCCTGGCTTGCGACCATTTCCGATACCACCAAACCCGCGCCGAACCGCGCCACAAGGCGGCGGAAGGGCAGATCGGTGATCCCCGCAAGCGGGGCAAGCATCACCGGAGGGTCGATCAGATTCGGTCCGAGGCAGAAAGCCAATTGCCTGTTCCTTGTGCAGTTGAAACGGTGGTAGCCCCGCGCCTTGGCCAAGACCAAGCGGCGCGGCGGCCTTGATGCGCCTTATAGGGGCGAAAAGCGGCATTTGCACAAAATTTGTGCAGTTTGCCCGATTGCTCGCCAGATTGTCAGTCGCGCCGCTTCCGCCTAAACAGGATCAAGCGCAAAGACCAGCAACGAAAGAACCGCCCGCCCATGCCCCAATCCCGCGACACAGCGGCCGTGATCGTCGCCGCAGGCCGTGGCACCCGCGCGGGGGGCGATATTCCCAAGCAATGGCAGGACTTGGCGGGTGTTCCCGTCGTGGCCCATACAGTCAACGCCTTTCGCGCCGCAGGGGTTGCGCGCATCGCCCTCGTGATCCACCCCGACGACCGCCCCCGCGCCGAAGCCCTGGGCGCGGCCACGCTTGAAGGGGTGGAACTGGTCCACGGGGGCGAAACGCGCGATGCTTCGGTCAGGAACGCGCTCGAGGCCTTGGCGGCGCTGGCCCCCGAAACGGTGCTGATCCATGACGGCGCGCGGCCCCTGATCGCGACAGCCTTGATCCGCCGCGTGCTCGATGCGCTCGACAGTCATGCCGGTGCTGCACCTGCGCTTGCCGTGACCGATGCGCTGTGGCGGGGCGAGGCGGGGCTTGTGACCGGCACGCAGGACCGCAGCGGCCTGTGGCGGGCGCAGACGCCGCAGGGGTTCCGCTTTCCCGACATCCTTGCCGCCCACCGCGCCCATCGCGCCCCTGCCGCCGATGATGTGGCCGTGGCCCGTGCCGCAGGGCTTGACGTGGCGATCGTCGAGGGCGACGAAGCCAATATCAAACTCACCTTCGCGCCCGATTTCGCCCGTGCCGAAGCCATCCTGAAAGACCGCGCCATGACCATCCGTATCGGCAACGGCTATGACGTCCACGCCTTTACCGAAGGCGACCACGTCTGGCTTTGCGGGGTAAAAGTGCCGCATTCCAAAGCCTTGCTCGGCCATTCCGATGCGGATGTGGGGATGCATGCGCTGACCGATGCGATCTATGGCGCACTGGCCCAAGGCGACATCGGCCGCCATTTCCCGCCGAGTGACCCGCAGTGGAAGGGGGCGGAAAGCCACATCTTCCTGCGCCATGCCATCGGCTTGGCACGCGAGATGGGGTGGGAGCTGTCGAACTGCGATGTGACGCTGGTGTGCGAGCGCCCGAAGATCGGGCCTCATGCCATTGCGATGCAAGGGAAATTGGCGGAAATCATGGGCGTCGATGCGGATCGGGTGAGCGTCAAGGCCACCACGTCGGAGCGGCTCGGCTTTACGGGACGGGAAGAGGGGATCGCTTCGCTCGCCACGGCGCTTCTGGTGCGGAAATGAGCCTGTCATATCGCGTGGCGACGGTCTTCGGAATCGGACATTTGCGTCCGGCATCAGGGACTTGGGGGTCGGCCTTCGCGCTGGCGGCGGGGGTTGTGATCGACCGTTACCTTGGCGCGCCTGTGCTGGCGCTGGCCACGGTTGCCGTCACGCTGGCGGGGTTCTGGGCGTGCCGCGCGCAACTGGCGGGCAAGGCGGGGGCCGATCCTTCGGAATTCGTGATCGACGAGGTCGCGGGGCAATGGATCGCCCTGCTGTTCCCCGCCGTGGCCTTCTGGTGGCGGGGATGGGAGGGGTTCATGCCCTATCCCGGATGGGTCGCGGCCTTTGTTTTCTTTCGGCTTTTCGACATCTGGAAGCCGTGGCTCGTGGGTCGCGCCGATGCGCGGGGCGATGCCGACGGGGTGATGATCGACGACCTTTGGGCCGGGGTTTTCGCCGGTGTCGCGGTGGTCGTTTCTGCGGGAGCAGCCCACGGGATCTTCCTGCGATGAGCGCGGCAGAGGTGCTTCAGGCGGCGCGCAAACGGGGCGTCATGATCGCCACGGCAGAGAGTTGCACGGGGGGGATGATCTCGGCGGCACTGACGGATATCGCCGGATCGTCGGATGTGTTCGACCGCGGGTTCGTCACCTATTCCAACGCCGCGAAGCGCGACTTGCTGGGCATACGGCAATGCACACTCGATGCATACGGGGCCGTGTCAGAGTTAATAGCGCAGGAGATGGCCGAAGGGGCGCTTGCCCGCTCGGCCGCACGGATCGCAGTGGCGGTCACGGGCATCGCGGGACCGGGCGGTTCGGAGCACAAGCCCGAGGGGCGGGTCTGTTTCGGGCTGGCGCGGTCGGGGGAGCTGACGCGGACCGAGACGGTCGATTTCGGTCCGCTGGGTCGCGCCAATGTCCGGGCCGCGACCGTGGAACATGCGCTGAAGCTGCTGCTCGACGCGCTGGCCTGAGCGGGGTTTGGCGCAAACTCCGGTTCAGACCTTGGGTCCGTGAAGTTCCACCGCGCGGCGTTCGAAGGCGCGGACGACGCGCTGCATCGCTTCGTTGAAGACCACGCCGATGATTCCCTGCAAGATCGCGTTGCGGAATTCGAAATCCACGAAGAACTCCACCTCGCAGCCGCCCTCGACATCGCGGAAGTCCCAGGTGGAGCGCATGTGGCGGAAGGGGCCGTCGAGGTATTCCGTCTCGATCCGCTTCGATGCGGGCCAGAGGGTCACACGGCTGCCGAAGCGTTCGCGGAACACCTTGAAGCTGATGACGAGATCGGCCTCCATCACCTCGCCCGTCTCGCCCTTGGCCCCCGTGACCGGCGTGCGCGAGCGGATGCGGGCCGCAGAGTTCCACGGCAGGAATTTCGGATAGGCCGCAACATCGGCGACAAGGTCATACATCTGCGCCGCGCTATAGGGCAGGCGCTTGACTTCGTGGTGGGTAGGCATCGCATCGATCCCGTGACTTGCCCCACGGTATTGGTTAAGCAGAGAGCGGAAATCAAGAGGCCCAAGGCCGCAGGGACAGTATGACCGACAAAGCCTATGTCATCGACCAGATGATCAGCGCCAAAGCCATCGCCGCACGGGTCGAAGCTTTGGCAACCGAGATCACCGCCCATTACAAGGGCACCGACAAGCTGGTCGTGGTGGGGCTGCTGCGGGGGTCTTTCGTGTTCATCGCCGACCTTGTGCGCGAGATAGATCTGCCGGTAGAGGTCGATTTCCTCGAAGCCTCGTCCTATGGCGACGCGATGCATTCGAGCCGCGAGGTGCGCATCCTGAAAGACCTGCGGGGCGAGATTGCGGGGCGGGATGTGCTGGTGGTTGAAGATATCGTCGACACGGGCTTTACCCTGCATCACGTGAAGAACCTGCTCTTGAGCCGCGAGCCGAAGCGGCTTGAGGTCTGCGCCCTGCTCGACAAGCCGTCGCGGCGCGAGGTGGACATCCGCGCGACATGGACGGGATTCGAGATTCCCGACGAATTCGTCGTGGGTTACGGGATCGACTTTGCGCAAAGAAACCGCAATCTGCCCTATATCGGCAAGGTGCGCTTCACCGAATGAACCCGATCTGGTTCCTCCGCATGGCCCGCTGGGTGCGCAATCCGCCATCGGCGGGGCGGGTGAAGCTGGTGTTGGCGGTGGTGGCGGTCTGCGTGGCGATCGTGCTGGCGGAAAAGCTGTTCGGCTTTCCGGCATGGCTGGCGCCGCAAAAGCTGAAGCCCTGAGAAGACTGAAGCCCTGAGCAGACGGAAGCCCCCGAGAGAACTGAAGCGCCGAGTTTGACCAAGTCACTTGGCGAAAACGTCATTTGTCGGCATGCCTTTGGCGTGGCTACGCTTTCCGCGTGGCAATCCAAGGGGACGCGATGCGGCGGTTGATCGGCGGGGTGGCGGTGCTTGCCGCGGTGGGTCTGGGTGGTTTCTGGGTGCTGACGCAGCCGAACCCCCTGCCCGAAGACAGCTTTGCAGGTCTGACCCCCGACCCCGTGCATGGCGAGCAGGTCTTTACCGCCGCGGGTTGCGCGTCTTGCCATATGGCCGAAGGGGCGAAGGATGCGGCGCAACAGGTGCTGGGCGGGGGGCAGAGGTTCCCTTCGGCCTTTGGCACCTTCGTTGCGCCCAATATCTCGTCCGATCCCGACCACGGCATCGGCGGCTGGAGCCTGCCGGAATTCGCCGATGCGATCCAGCGCGGGATCGGGCGCGAGGGCGAACATCTTTACCCCGCCCTGCCCTATGCCGCCTATCAGCATATGGAGCCGCAGGATATCGCGGACCTTTACGCCTATATGCAGACGCTGCCGCCCGATGCGACGCCGAGCCAACCGCATGAGTTGGCCTTTCCCTTTACCCTGCGGCGCGGAATCGGGCTGTGGAAGGCGCTTTACGTCAGCCCCGACTGGGCGATCGACGCGCCCGACCTGACGGCAGAGGAAACGCGTGGCCGCTACATCGCCGAGGCGCTGGCCCATTGCGGCGAATGTCACACCCCGCGCAATGCGCTGGGCGGGCTCGACCGAAGCCGCTGGCTCGCCGGAGCACCCAACCCGTCGGGCGAGGGGCGGATTCCGAACATCACCCCCGCCAAGCTGACGTGGAGCGCGGACGAGGTGGTGGAATACCTGACGACAGGCTTCACGCCCGAGTATGACTCGGTCGGCGGGCATATGGCGCATGTGGTCGAGAACATGGCGAAACTGCCCGAAGCGGACCGGCGTGCGGTGGTGGCCTATCTTGGGCGGGTGCCGGCCAGAGATTAGGCCCGAAGGCGCCGAAGCTGCCCGCGAATGATTGCGGCAAACCGCAAGTTATGGTAGCTGATAAAAAAAACCGAGCAGTAGGTTGTATAACAATGAACAGGCTTCCCTGCGCCCTTCCGGCGCTTCTTCTTGCTTTTTCGCCTCTTGCCGTCGCGGCCCAGGGACTCGAGACTTCGGGTCAGATGGAACTGGAATACCTGCAAGGGAATGATGCATCGACGACGCTGTTCTCGGCCGATGCGATGCTGCGATACCGCAGCGGGTCGCTGGGTGTCGAGGTCGGGACGGACAGCGATTTCGCGCTGGATGACGGGCCGGAACTGAAATCCTTTTACGCCGCCGTGCTGATCGACAGCGGCTTTGGTGAATTCGCCATCGGTGCGCCGGAATCGGCAGCGGATATGCTGATCGACGTGCCGTCGTTCAACCGCATGAAGGCGCTGGATGCGGGCGGGTTCATTCCCGGGCAGGACGTGACCTTGGGCACGCCGTCGATGGTGGGACCGATTGCCAAGTCGGAAGACCGCAAGAGCTATGGCCTGCGCTATTCGAATGCGAGCGGCGATATGCGCTACGGGGCCTCGGTCCACAAGTTCGAAGGCACGGGCAGCACGCTGTTCCAGCTGGCGGGCGAATATACGATGGGCCAGACCCAGTTCGAGGGGATGGTCGAGAACAAGAGCCTCGAGGGCGGGTTCTCGGGGTTGATCGGGGTTTCGCATGATGCGGGGCAGTTCACGGTTTCCGCCTATCTCTCACGCGAGACGATCCTGAACGACGGGACGACCTTCCAGCTTTCGGGCGATTACAGGATGTCGGACAGGATGACGGTCGGCGGAAGCTTTGCGCGCAAGGATTTCGGGTCGGAAGAATATCTTTACGGCGTCAATGCGGGATGGGGTTTCGGCAACGGGGCCTATCTGCAGGGCGGCGTTGCCGACGGCGACAATACGAGCGTGCTCATGGACGCATCGGTCGGCTACAAGTTCTGACGGCGGGGCGGGTCAGCCCCGCCCCAGTTTTTCCAGACGTGCTGCGCGGAGGCGGGCGAAATCGTCGCCCGCGTGATAGGATGACCGCGTGAGCGGCGTGGCCGAGACCATCAGGAACCCTTTGCCATAGGCGGCGGTCTCGTAGGCCTTGAATTCGTCGGGTGTCACGAAGCGGTCGATGCGGTGATGCTTGGGCGTCGGTTGCAGGTATTGGCCGATGGTCAGGAAGTCGATATCGGCGGCGCGCATGTCGTCCATCACCTGATGCACGGCCTGACGATCCTCACCCAGACCCACCATGATGCCCGATTTGGTGAACATCGCGGGGTCGAGTTCCTTGACCTTTTGCAAAAGCCGGAGCGAGTGGAAGTAGCGCGCGCCGGGCCGCACCTCGGGGTAGAGGCCGGGGACGGTTTCAAGGTTGTGGTTGAAGACGTCGGGCCGCGCCTCGACCACCTTTTCCAAAGCCGAGGGCGGGCATTTCAGGAAGTCGGGGGTCAGGATCTCGATGGTCGTGTCGGGCGCGCGGTGGCGGATGGCGCGGATGGTCTGGGCAAAGTGTTCGGCCCCGCCATCCTCGAGATCGTCACGGTCGACCGAGGTGACGACGACGTGCTTCAGCCCAAGCTCGGCCACGGCATGGGCCACGCGGCCGGGTTCGAAGGCGTCGAGCGACTGCGGCTTGCCGGTCGCCACGTTGCAAAAGGTGCAGCCGCGGGTGCAGATCTCGCCCATGATCATCATGGTCGCGTGTCCCTGCGACCAGCATTCGCCGACGTTGGGGCAGCCCGCTTCCTCGCAGACCGTGACGAGTTTCTTTTCCTTGAGGATGTCGCGCGTCTGCTTGTAACCCGCGCTGGTCGGCGCCTTGACGCGGATCCATGACGGTTTCTTGGGCTGTTCGTTGTCGGGCCGATGCGCCTTTTCGGGGTGGCGTTGTTCGGGGAGCTTCAGGTCGCGCACGGGCATTCTCCATCGCGGCCCTGCCCCTGCCGCCACCTGCGGCACCACCGGCACGGCCGATCCTTGCGAGGGAGATAAGCCTTTTCGCCTTTGGGTGCAACCAAGCGCGGGCTTTGCGCAGGGTGCGGCAATGGCATATTTGATCCATGTCATTGGCGGGCCGACTGCGCCCTGCCATTCCGGCACGACCAGAAGGACAGACCAGATGCCGACGCCGGAACTCGTTTTTGCCATCCTGCTGCTGCTGCTCACCCCCGGGCCGACCAATACGCTGGTGATGCTGGCGGCGGCGGAGCAGGGGTGGCGGGGCAGTCTGCGGCTGCTTCCGGTGGAATTGGCGGCCTATCTGATCACCGTCGTTCCCATGACGCTGATCGCCCATGCGGCAAGCGCCGAACTGGCCGCGCTGCGGCCGGCCATCGCCATCGTCGCGGGGCTGTGGGTGTTGTGGCTGGCCGTGCGGCTGTGGACGGCGAACGTGCAGGCAGGGGAGCAGATGCTCGTGACCCCTGCCCGCCTGTTCGTGACGACGCTGCTGAACCCCAAGGCGCTGATCTTCGGGCTGGTGCTGCTGCCTTCGGCCGCGCCTGCGCAGGGGTTTGCACTTTTCGCGGTGCTGGTCATCGGTGTGGCGCTGGTCTGGGCCTGCATCGGCTGCCGCTTGCCGGATGTCGCGGCCAACGGGCTGTCGCTGATGCGCCGTGCGGCGGCGTGCTGGTTGGCCGTGCTGTCGCTGGGGCTTCTGGCCAAGGGATTCGGCGCCTAGCCGAAGCGCGGGCCGGACGGGCCATAAACCTCGTCATAATGCCGTTTCAACCTTTGCAGGGCGATGCGCAGCACGATCTTGCCCGAGCGGGCGGCCCAGCCCATGTGGCGCTCGGTCGCTTCGATGCCTTCGACGAAGCAGCAGACCCGCAGCACGACATCGCCAAGGCCGGGGCCAAGGTCGGTGAGCGCACGCAGCACACGCTCGCGAGCGGCACGCGGACCTTCGCCCAAGCCTGCGTCGGCGCGGAAACCGCCCCTGTCGCCCGCCGTCAGGAAACGGTCCCAGTTCTGCGCGACACGGGGGCCCATCTGGGCGAGTTCGAAGTCCTCGCGCAGACGTTCGGCCACGCGGATCAGGTCGGGTTCCAGATAGGGTTTGCCGTCCTTGTCCCTTTTGCGGCCAAGCATGACGATGGGGCTTTCGGCAGAGTTCATCCGCACCCGCACCCTTGCGCCATCGTCGAGGATGTCCTGCGTCTCCATCTTGCGGTGTTGCGCACCGAAGGGGGCGTCGAACGGGTCTGCCGCCATGCGCCGCAATGCGGCCCGCCCCGCTACGGTAAGACGATAGGCCGACACGCGACCCGGTTTGTCAGAGGTGATCCAGTCCTTGAGCGCGAAAGCCTGCGCCACGGCGCGGTCGACGGTGCAAAGGCGCTGGGCCTTTCCCTCGGCACCTTGGCGCAGGACGACGGCGCGCTCCATATCCATCGACACGGCCAACAGCGCCGAGGTTTCGGCCATGCGGCCCAGAACGCGCCGCGCCTCGCGCAGGAGGTCGGATTCGGGGATGGCCACGGAATGCGCGGCAGTGCCCGTCTGTCTTGTGGCGATCATCGCATCCTCTCCTGTCCGCAGCCCGTCGAGCGCCTGATCGACCAGAAGATCGTCGCGCTTGCTTTCATAGCGCCGCACCTGCCGCAGCACGGTCGAGGCATGGACGCCGCGTTGCCGTGCCAGTTCGCGCAGGGATACGCCGTCGCCGGTATGCGACAGATAGGCCCGCGCCGCTTCCGGGACCCAGGCGGGAAGGTCGGCAGCCCCTCCTCTCCCTTGCGTTACAGTTTTCATCGACACCACTCCCCAAAGTGTAAACACAGCCCGAACGTGCAATGGTTAATGAAGGGTTAACGTTGCGGTCTTTCATCACGAACCTGCAAAGAATTCAGTGATTTCCGTTAAGAGTTCCGATGCGCAGCGTGTGCTGGATTCGCCCGGAACGCAACGCAAGGTTGTGTAAGGCTAGATTTACAGCACCCCTGCAAAAAGGTGCTTCCATGTCAGTGAATTTCGCCCCTGCCCCTGCGGATGCCCGCGCCCTGCGCCCTGCGCCCTTGACAGACGAGGTGTCGGACCGTCGCCGCCCGCGACTTTTGCTCAGCGCCGCGCGACACGGGCTTTCGCTTTACCGCCGCGACCGCGACCTGCCGCGCCTGTTGACCTCGGCCGAAAGCCGGATGCCGCCGCTCGACGCGCTGTTCACCGCCGAGGCCCGCTGCGAGGCCGCGCGCCGCAACGGGGCCGCGACCTATTCCTTTGCCCGCCATATCGAGGTGTTGATCGCCCTGCTTGCCGAATTGCGGCTGACGCTGGCGGCATGACAAAGCCCGCGCCGGTGCCAGCGCGGGCCTGTTCCGTTCCCGTCCGTTTGCGCCGTCAGATGAAGGCGTCGGGCATGGAGGCTTTCTTCTTGGCCACATATTCGTCAAGCGACTCGCGGATGCCTTCGTCCAGCGCGGGCTGCTGGTAGTCGGAGAGCTGCTTCTTCACCCGTTCGGCGGCAAGCTGCATCGTGTCGCGGCTGCCTTCGTCGGCCCAGGTCTCGAAGGGTTTGTAATCGAAGAGGTCCGAGCGCCAGAAGGCCGATTTGAAATTCGCCTGCGTGTGTTCGCACCCAAGGTAGTGGCCGCCGGGGCCGACTTCGCGGATCGCATCCATGCCCTGCCCGTTCGCGTCCATGTGGATGCCCTGGGCAAGATGGTGCAGCGTTCCAAGCTGGTCGGCGTCCATCACGTATTTCTCGTAGGACGACACCAGACCGCCTTCGAGCCAGCCGCAGGCGTGCAGCATGAAGTTCACGCCCGCAAGCAGCGCCATGTTCAGGCTGTTGGCGGTTTCATAGGCCGCCTGCGCATCGGGGAGTTTCGAGCCGCAGAACGACCCGCCCGAGCGGTAGGGCAGGTTCAGGCGGCGAGCAAGCTGCCCCGCGCCATAGGTGATGTGCGAGGCTTCCGGCGTGCCGAAGGTGGGCGCGCCCGAGTTCATGTCGATCGAGGTTACGAAAGCGCCAAAGATCACCGGCGCACCGGGACGGATGAGCTGGGAGTAGGCGACGCCTGCCAGCACCTCGGCCAGCACCTGCGTCAGCGTGCCGGCGACCGTGACGGGCGCCATCGCGCCCCCCACGATAAAGGGCGAGATGATCGCGGCCTGGTTCGCCTTGGCATAGACTTCGAGCGCGCCCATCATGATCCCGTCAAAGGTGAGCGGGCTGTTGATGTTGATGAGCGAGGTCATCACCGTGTTCTGGTCGACGAAATCCGCGCCGAAGAGCAACTTCGACATCTCGACCGAATCCGCCGCACGGCTGGGTTCGGTGACGGACCCCATATAGGGCTTGTCCGACAGCACCATATGGGCGTGCAGCATGTCGAGGTGGCGCTTGTTCACCGGAACGTCGGTCGGTTCGCAGACCGTGCCGCCCGAATGGTGCAGCCATTTCGACATGTAGCCGAGTTTCACGAATTTCTGGAAATCGTCGATGGTGGCATAGCGGCGGCCGCCTTCGATGTCGCGGACGAAGGGCGGGCCGTAGACGGGGGCGAGCACGAGGTTGCGGCCACCGACCACGACGTTGCGGTCGGGGTTGCGGGCGTGCTGGGTGAAGCTCGACGGCGCGGTGGCGCAAAGTTTGCGGGCAAGGCCACGGGGGATGCGGACGCGTTCGCCCTGCACATCGGCGCCCGCGTCTTTCCAGCGCTTCAGCGCCTCGGGGTTTTCGACGAAGTTGACGCCGATCTCTTCGAGCACGGTGTCGGCGTTCCATTCGATGATCTGGAGCGCTTCTTCGTTGAGGATCTCGAAGTTCGGGATGTTGCGCTGGATGAATTTTGCGGTCTCGAGGCTGACCGCCGTGCGTTCGGCCCGCCGTGCCGATCCGCCGCCGCCCCGCGCCCGCCGTCCGGCCCCAGCCGCAACATCCATGTCGCTCATCGTCTCATCTCCGTTCAATCGGCCGGACTCGGCCCCGTTTTGCCCCGCTTATGCGCCCAAATGGCAAAAGCCCGCCATGCGGAAACGGCGCTTGAGGCGCAAAAACGACATGCCCGCACGCCAAGAACGACTTGCCCCGATGCCACCTTCTTCTTTTCCCAAATATCCCACGGGGGTGCGGGGGTGTGAAACCCCCGCTGCTGCCACCTACCAAGGCGACCCCTTGAAGATTTTCCCGCTTCGCCTTATGCGGGCGCATGACCGATAGCACCCATGACCGCCTTCTCATCATCGACTTCGGCAGCCAGGTAACGCAGCTCATCGCGCGTCGCCTACGCGAGTTGAACGTCTATTGCGAAATCCACCCGTTCAACAAAGTGGATGACGCTTTCCTGAAATCCTTCGCTCCGAAAGCGGTGATCTTTTCGGGCGGGCCTGCTTCGGTATTTGCCGATGGCGCGCCGATGCCGCCGAAGGGCGTGTTCGATCTGGGCGTGCCGATCCTTGGCATCTGCTACGGCCAGCAGGTGATGATGCATTGCCTTGGCGGCAAGGTGGAGCGCGGGCATGGCACGGCGGAATTCGGGCGGGCTTATGTGACGCCCACGGCGGCCACGCATCCGGTCCTGTCGGGCTGGTTCGACACCGATGACGGGCATGGCGGGCGCGAGCAGGTCTGGATGAGCCACGGCGACCACGTGTCGGAAATCGCGCCGGGCTTTCAGGTGCTTGGCACATCGCCCAACGCGCCTTTCGCCATCACCGCGAACCCCAAACGGCATTTCTATGCCGTCCAGTTCCACCCCGAGGTGCATCACACCCCGAAGGGCGCGAAGCTTTACGAGAATTTCGTGCGTCTGGCCGGATTCAAGGGCGACTGGACGATGGGCGCCTATCGCGAGGAAGCGATCCGCAAGATCCGCGAACAGGTCGGCGACGAAAAGGTGATCTGCGGGTTGTCGGGCGGGGTGGATTCCTCGGTCGCGGCCGTGCTGATCCATGAGGCGATCGGCGACCAGCTTACCTGCGTTTTCGTCGACCACGGCTTGCTGCGGCTGGGCGAGGCGGAGCAGGTCGTGACCATGTTCCGCGACCATTACAACATGCCGCTGATCCATGCCGATGAAAGCGACCTGTTCCTTGGCGCGCTCGAAGGGGTGTCGGACCCCGAGGTGAAGCGCAAGACCATCGGGCGGCTGTTCATCGAGGTGTTCGAGAAGCACGCCAAATCCATCGGCGGGGCCAAGTTCCTGGCCCAAGGGACGCTTTATCCCGATGTGATCGAAAGCGTCTCCTTCAGCGGCGGGCCTTCGGTGACGATCAAGTCGCACCACAATGTCGGCGGCTTGCCGGAAAAGATGGGCATGAAGCTTGTGGAACCGCTGCGCGAGTTGTTCAAGGACGAGGTCCGCGCCCTGGGCCGCGAGCTGGGTCTGCCCGCGCAGTTCATCGGCCGCCACCCCTTCCCCGGCCCCGGTCTTGCCATCCGCTGCCCCGGCGAGATCACGCGTGAAAAGCTGGATATCCTACGCCGTGCCGATGCGGTCTATATCGACCAGATCCGCAAGCACGGGCTGTATGACGACATCTGGCAAGCCTTTGCCGCAATCCTGCCGATGAAGACGGTTGGGGTGATGGGCGACGGGCGCACCTATGACTACGCGCTGGCGCTGCGGGCGGTGACGAGCGTGGACGGCATGACGGCGGATTACTATCCCTTTACCCACGATTTCCTTGGCGAGACCGCCACGCGGATCATCAACGAGGTGCAGGGCGTGAACCGCGTCTTCTACGATTGCACGTCGAAGCCGCCGGGGACGATCGAGCTGGAATGATCCGTTCCGGTCGGAATTGAAAAGGGCCGCGCGATGCGCGGCCCTTTTGTCTATCATTGTCAGGGGATTACGCGGAGAAGCTGCCGCGCACGGCGATGTCCGACAGGGCCATGCGCGGGCTGGGGGCTTCGCGCGATTGCAGGCCTTCGGGCAGGGTCGAGGCTTCGCCCCGATAGCCCACGGCCACGATGGCGTGGACGGCGTGATGTTCCGGCAGAGCCACGACCTTGGCCGCGGCGTCACGGTCGAAACCGCCCATCGCATGGGCGACAAGACCCTTGAGATGCGCTTGCAGCCCAAGCGCGCCCCAAGCCGCGCCCGTGTCGAAGGCGTGGTAAGCGTTGGGGGATTCGGTCCCGTCCTCCTTGGTCACGCTGGTGCGTGCGGCGACGACGATCAGCGCTGCGGCCTTGCCCGCCCAGTCGCGGTTGAAGGGGACGAGCGTTTCGGCAATCTGCGCGAATGCGGCATCGCCCTTGAGCGCCCAGACGAAGCGCCACGGCTGCAGGTTGCTGGCCGAGGGCGCCCAGCGGGCGGCTTCGATCAGGGTCAGCACATCGGCTTCGGTCACGGCCTTGTCGGCAAAGGCGCGGGGGGACCAGCGGTCGGTGAACTGTACATCGACGGGATATTCCGCAACGCGGAAGTCTTTTACGGGGGCGTTCATTTGCGGCACCTGCGTTAATGCAAAACGATGTCGTTCAGATACTACAGGCAACGGCGCAGGCAAGACTGCCGCCGCGCAGACCGACCTCTGCACAAACAAACACATCTTTCGATCCTGAATGCGCCTTGACGAAAGCCCCCCCTTTCCCCCCATCCTGCCGCGGAAGAGGAGACTACCGATGCGCGCGCTCCGCCTGATGGGCCTGAACGACCTGCAACTTTGCGATGTGCCGATCCCCGAACCCAAGGCGGGCGAGGTTCTGGTCAAGGTCGAGGCTTGCGGTATCTGCGGGACGGACCGGCACCTGCTTCGGGGAGAGTTTCCGTCCAAACCTCCGCTGACGCTGGGGCACGAGTTTTCCGGCCATGTCGTGGCCTGCGGGGCGGGGGTGGCGATTCCCGAGGGCACGCGGGTGACGTGCGATCCGAACAACTGGTGCGGACATTGCCCCGAATGCCGGCGCGGGCGGGTGAACCTTTGCGTCAACAACCTGCCGACCGGCGTGGGCCGTGACGGCGGATTTGCGGAATACTGCGCCTTTCCGGCAGGGAAGGCGCATGTCCTGCCCGCGGCACTCCATCCGCTTCACGGGGCTTTTGCGGAACCCCTTGCCTGCACCCTCCACGGGATGGACATCGGCGCGCCCAAGGCGGGCGAGCGGGTGGCGATCCTTGGCGGGGGTGTCATCGGGATGCTGGCGCTGCAACTTGCCGCGCTTGCAGGCGCCGAGGTGATGCTGGTGACACGGCAGGCGGAAAAGCAGGCGCTCGGCCGCAGCCTTGGCGCGCATCTCGCCGCAGGGACGGAGGAGGAGGCGCGGGCGATTTGGGCCAAGGGAGCGGACCTTGTGGTCGAATGTGCGGGCGTGGTCGAGACGGTCGAGATGGCACCGCGACTGGCTCGTTCAGGCGGGCGCGTGGTGATGCTGGGCGTGCTGCCCGCAGGCCAGACGGTGCGGATCGAGCCGTTCGATCTGCTGTTCCGCGAGGTGCAGTTCCTGTCCTCGTTCCTCAACCCCTTCACGCAGGACCGTGCCGCCGGCATGATCGCCGACGGTCGGATCAGGGTTGCCCCGCTGGTGTCGCGCTGCATGGCGCTGGAAGACGCCGTCGGGGCCATCGCCAATCCGCCCCGAAGCGGGGAAATCCGTGCCCTTGTCCTGCCCAATGTCCTGCCCAATGGCTGACCGCCCGTCATCCGCCCCTGTTCGCAAAGCCGCATCATGAACATCGCCACCAGCTTTCCCGTCCGCCACCGCGATTTCGGCCTGTTCTGGGCGGGGATATTCCTTGTGAACATCGCCGTGCAGATCGAGGCTGTGACCATCGGCTGGCAAATCTACGGCATCGGGCGCCAAAGCATGTCGATCGGGGAAAGTGCCTTCCTCGTGGGCATGGTGGGGCTGGTGCAATTCGTGCCGCTGTTCTTCCTGACGCTCTGGGCCGGGTCGCTGGCCGACCGGCATTCGCGGCGCGGAATCGTGATCATCGCGCTGGCGGTCGAGGCGATTTGCGTGCTGGGCCTTGTCGGGGTGGCGCTGGAGCCTTCGCCCGATGTCACCCATATCTTCGCCATCGCCGCCGTCTTCGGTGCGGCGCGGGCGTTCCTGTCGCCCGCCTCATCCGCCACAGTGCCGATGCTGGTGCCCAAGGCCGAGATGCCGCAGGCGATCAGCCTGAAATCGCTGGCGTGGCAGGTGGCGGTGATCATCGGGCCGTGGATCGGCGGGTTGCTTTGCGCGATTTCCACCGCAACCTCCTATGCCGTGACCGCCGCGCTTTACATCGCGGGGCTGGTGATCATCCTGTTCATGCGCACCAACACCACGCCCGAACGGCAACCGGGGAGCCAGATCCAGCAGATCAAGGAAGGGCTGGTCTATACGTGGCAGAACAAGATCATCTTCGGGGCGATCAGCCTTGATCTTTTCGCGGTGCTGCTGGGCGGGGCGACCGCGCTGTTGCCGGCCTTTGCTTCGGATATCCTGAAGGTCGGGCCGGAGGGTTTCGGCATCCTGCGCTCCGGCCCTGCGCTCGGGGCTGTGGTGATGGCGCTGATCCTTGCGCGCTGGCCGTTGAAGCGGAAGGCGGGCGTCCGCATGTTTCTGGGGGTCGGCGCCTTTGGCCTTGCCACGGTGGTCTTCGGCCTGTCGCAGAACATGTGGCTATCGGTGGCGGCTTTGGCCGCGCTGGGGGCTGCGGACATGATTTCGGTCTATGTGCGCCAGACGCTGGTGCAGATCGTGACACCGGACCATATGCGGGGGCGGGTGTCGTCGGTGTCGGGGCTGTTCATCTCGGGGTCCAACGAATTGGGCGAGTTCGAATCCGGCGTGGTGTCGCGCTTCATCGGGCCGGTCGCGGCGGCGGTTGCGGGCGGAATCGGGACGATGGGCGTCACCGCGCTTTGGGCGTGGATGTTTCCTGCGTTGCGCAAGGCCGACAGGCTGGACGGATCGGACGAGGCCAGCCCCCTGCCCGCGCATATGTCCAGCACGCCGGCGAGCACGGGCGGCTAGACCGCCACCGTTCCGCCACAAAACACCCTTGTTTCGGACAATATCCAGCGGTCGCGGCGCGTCTGGCGGGCATATATTGACGTTTTCTGAACACAGGTAAGCAACAACTTCGCCCGCGGGAGGGCCGTATTGTTGATTAATGTTAACTCCAGTTCTAGCCTTCTCCCGTAACTTCGCCGTCGGGGATAGCGGCGAATTCCGAGGGGAACACCATGAAGAAACGCATCGGTTGGGCAATGCTCGGCCTGCTTGGCAGCACTGCCGTCGCACAGGCGGGCGGGATCGACCGCTCGGGCCAGGGGATCGGCATCCTGTTCGAGGAGGGCCGCAAGCTGGAGTTGAGCTATGGCCGCGTGCAGCCTTCGATCAGCGGCACGGACGGTGCATTGCAGGCGACGGGCGATGTCGGGGGAAACTACAGCCAGCCGGGTTTCGCCTATAAGGCCGATCTGAACGAGAAGCTTTCCTACGCCATCATCATCGACGAACCCTTCGGCGCGGATGTGGCTTACGGGGAAGGGCTGGCGCTGGTCGGCACGACGGTGCAGGCAGAGTCCAAGGCGGCAACGGTGCTGTTGCGTTACAAGCTGGGCAACGGGTTTGCCGTGCACGGCGGGCTTCGGGCGGAACAGGCGCAGGCGGAAATCACGCTTGCCGGTGCCGCCTATGGTGCCTTCAGCGGATACACCGCCAGCTTTGGCGAAGATGTCGGCTTCGGCTACGCGCTCGGTGCCTCGTACGAAATTCCGGATATCGCGCTGCGCGTCGCCCTGACCTACAATTCCGCCGTGGACCATGATTTCGCCACGGTCGAAACGGGCAACCCTTTGGCCCCCGGAACGAACCGCAGCACGACCGATGTGTCGATCCCGCAGTCGGTCAACCTCGATGCGCAATCGGGCATCGCAGCGGATACCCTGCTTTTCGGTCAGGTCCGCTGGGTGGAATGGTCGGCGCTGGACTTGTCGCCCGCGACGCTCGGTTCCAGCCTCGTGACCTTGGACGATGTCGTGACCTATACGCTCGGTGTCGGGCACAAGTTCAATGAAACATGGTCAGGCGCGGCATCCATGACCTACGAACGGTCCATCGACCCCGCCGTTTCGCCACTGGCACCGGCAGACGGGCGCAAGGGGCTTTCGCTCGCGGCGATCTACAGCCGCGACAACGTCAAGGTGACGACGGCGATCAATTACACCAAGCTTGGCGATGCCGTGCCGACGATCATGAACTCCCCCGTCGCCGCGATGTCCGGCAATTCGGTCGTGGGTGTCGGCGTCAAGGTCGGCTTCCAGTTCTGACGCGCCGAAGCCCCCCTCCTGCGGGGGGCTTTCGTTTTCCGCGTGAAATCCCCCTGCCCCCGCGCTATCACGCGCCAAGGGACGAAGGGGATAGCCGGATGATCTACAAAAGCAGCGCCGAATTTCTGCAAGCCAAGCGCAAGCGCGTGCTGCTGTTCGGCATGTCCGGCCTTGGCAAGACGCATCTGTCGAACCTGCTGCGCGATGCCGGAAACTGGTTCCACTATTCCATAGATTACCGCATCGGCACGCGCTACATGGGCGAATACATCGCCGACAACTTCAAGCGCGAGGCGATGAAGGTTCCGCTCTTGCGCGAACTCCTGATGACGGATTCGGTCTATATCGCCTCCAACATCACCTTCGACAATCTGGCGCCGCTGTCGACCTATCTTGGCAAGCCCGGTGATCCGGCGCGGGGGGGCGTGGCCTTTGCCGAATATGTGAAGCGGCAGGGCCAGCACCGCGAGGCCGAGATTTCCGCGCTGCTCGATACGCCGCGCTTCATCGAACGCGCGTCGGACATCTACGGCTATGACAATTTCGTCTGCGATTCCGGCGGGTCGATCTGCGAGGTGGTGGATGCCGAGAACCCCGCCGATCCGGTGATGACCTCGCTGTCCGAGAACCTGCTGCTCGTCTGGATCAAGGGGTCCGAGGCGCATCGGGAAGAGTTGAAGCGCCGCTTCGACCGCGCCCCGAAGCCGATGTATTACCGGCCAGAATTCCTGCGCGCGCTTTGGGCGGAATATACCCACGGCAAGGACGAGAAGACGGTGGACCCCGATGCCTTCCTCCGCTTCGGCTATGCGCGGCTTCTGGAACACCGCCAGCCGCGCTATGCGGCGATGGCGAGATGGGGGCTGACGGTCACGGCCGAAGAGGTGGCGACCGTCAAGGATGCGGCGGGCTTCCATGCGCTGATTGCAACCGCGCTCGACCGTGCTTGATCGCCCTGCCCTTGCTGCATAAATAAACCTTTCCGTTCAGTTTCAGGTCTGCCATGCCCATCACCCTGCCCGAGAGCCTTCCCGCCTTTGACGTTCTGCGGAACGAGGGCGTCTCGGTCATGTCGCCCGAACGCGCCGCGCGGCAGGACATCCGCCCGCTGCGGATCGGGCTGCTCAATCTGATGCCGAAGAAGATCCAGACGGAGAACCAGTTCGCCCGTCTGATCGGCGCGACGCCCTTGCAGATAGACCTGCAACTGATCCGCATGACCGAGCACCAGACGAAGAACACCGCCGCCGAGCATATGGAGACCTTTTACCGCCCGTTTCAGGACGTGCGCGGGGAGAAGTTCGACGGGCTGATCATCACCGGCGCGCCGATCGAACACCTGCCCTTCCATGAAGTGACCTATTGGAAGGAATTGGAGCAGGTTTTCGACTGGACCCAGACCAACGTGCAATCCACCTTTGGCGTCTGCTGGGGCGGGATGGCGATGATCAACCACTTCCACGGCGTCGAGAAGCACATGCTGCCGCACAAGGCCTTTGGCTGCTTCCGGCATCGTATCCTGTGCCCGACCTCGCCTTACCTGCGCGGGTTTTCGGATGATTTCGTCATTCCGGTCAGCCGTTGGACCGAGATGAAACAGGCCGAGATCGACGCGCATGCGGGATTGAAGACGCTGCTCGGATCGGACGAGGTCGGTCCCTGTCTGGTCGAGGATGCGGCGCATCGGGCGCTCTATATCTTCAACCATTTCGAATATGACAGCGAAACGTTGAAACAGGAATACGACCGGGACGTTGCGAACGGGACCCCGATCAACGTGCCGATGAATTATTATCCCGATGACAATCCCGCGAAGCCACCGCTCAACCGCTGGAGAAGCCACGCGCATCTCCTATATGGAAACTGGATCAACGAGATTTACCAGTCCACGCCCTATGAAATTGACCGGATCGGCACCTAGCATCGCACTTGCCGCGGCCCTTGGAGTGGGGGCCGCGCTGTCGACTTCGGCCCGGATCGAGGCGCGGGCGGCGCGGGCGCTGCGGGACCACCCGCCCGAGGGGCAGTTCGTGACGGTGGGCAATGCCCGCGTGCATGTGCTGGTCAAGGGGGCGGGGCCGGACCTTGTGCTGATCCACGGGGCATCGGGGTCGTTGCGCGATTTCAGCTTTGACCTGATCGACCGGCTTGCCCCGCGTTACCGCGTCATTGCGATGGACCGTCCGGGTCTGGGCTATTCCGACCCGCTGCCCGAAGGCGAAGCTTCCCTCGCCGCGCAGGTGGGGGTGCTGAAGGCGGCGGCGGACCAATTGGGTGCGCGGCAACCGCTGCTTGTCGGGCAAAGTTTCGGGGGGACGGTGGCGCTGGCTTGGGCGCTCGACCATCCGGCGGCGGCGCTTGTGACCATCGGATCGCCCAGCCTGCCTTGGCCGGGGACGCTGGATATCTGGTACCGGATGAACGAAAACCCCGTGCTGCGGCGTGTTCTGATCCCGCTCGCGGCCGCTTGGGTGCCGCAGGCCTATGTGGACCGCGCCGTGGCGGGGGTGTTCGCCCCGCAACCCGTGCCGGAGGGGTATCTTGCCCATCTTGGCACCGACCTGACGCTGCGCCGTGCGGCGCTGGATGCGAATGTGAGGCAGATCAACACCCTGCGCCCGCAGATCGTGGCGATGGAGCCGCGGCTGCCCTCGCTCACCCTGCCCTTCGAGATGGTGCATGGCAGCGCCGATACCATCGTTCCCCTGCACATCCATTCCGCCCCGCTGGCGGAGCGTTTGCCGGATGCCCGACTGACGGTGCTTGCGGGCGTGGGCCACATGCCGCATCACAGCCACCCCGAAGCGGTGGTCGCCGCCATCGACCGCGCCGCCGACCGTGCCGGATTGCGCTAGGCGCCCTGCCCTGCCTAAACTCGGCCTTGAACGAGTGATGGAGGATATCATGTCAGACCTGCCCTTCGACGGCGCGATCACCCGCTTTTTCGAAAAGGACGCGCCAAAGCCCGTGCGCAAGGCCATCGAAAAGGCGGGCAAGGATGACATCATCACCCAGACCTACCCTTACCGCGAGGAGATGAAGCGCAAGGACTACGACGCGGCGATGGAGGGGTTGCAGCGGCAGCTTGTGCGAATGTTGGCCGATGTGAAGGCAAGCGGGAAGCGCGTGGTCGTGGTCTTCGAGGGGCGCGATGCGGCGGGCAAGGGCGGCACCATCGACACGATGCGCGAGAACCTGAACCCCCGCGTCGCCAATGTCGTGGCCTTGGCCAAACCGTCCGACCGCGAGGCGGCGAGCTGGTATTTCCAGCGCTATATCGACTGGCTTCCCGCCGCGGGCGAAATGGCGATGTTCGACCGCTCTTGGTATAACCGCGGGATCGTCGAGCAGGTCTTCGGCTTCTGCACCCCCGAACAGCGCAGCCGCTTCTTCCGGCAACTTCCCGATTTCGAACGGATGCTGGTGGATGAGGGGATCATCCTCGTGAAGCTCTGGCTCGAGGTGGGGCGGGCGGAACAGCTTCGCCGCTTCCTTGCGCGCGAGAAGGACCCGCTGAAACAGTGGAAGCTTTCGTCCATCGACATCGACGGGTTGGGCAAGTGGGACGAGTATTGCCACGCCATCGACGAGACGATGGAGAAATCGCATTTCGACTATGCGCCCTGGACGGTGATCCTGTCGGACGACAAGAAGCGGGCGCGGATCGCGGCGATCCAGACGGTGCTGCTTGCAGTCGATTTCAAGGGGCGCGACAAGGGCTTGATCGGCACGCCGGACCCTGCGATTTGCGGCGGACCGGACCTTCGCCCCAAGGAATGAGATGAAACGCGGCTATCACCACGGCAATCTGCGTCAGGCGCTTGTCGATGCCGCGCTGACCCTTATCGCCGAGCAGGGGCCGACAGGGTTCACCCTGTCCGAAGCCGCGAAACAGGCCGATGTGACCCCCGCCGCCGTCTACCGCCATTTCGCGGGGCGCGACGATCTGATCGCGGAAGTGGCGCGGCAGGGGTATGACATCTTCGGCGCGCTGATGGATTTCGCCTATGGCAACGGCAAGCCCACGGCGCTTGCGGCCTTTGAATCCATCGCCCGCGCCTATCTGGCCTTTGCGCGCAAATATCCCGGCCATTACATGGCGATGTTCGAAAGCGGCCTGTCGCTGAACGCGCATCCCGACCTTGCCCTCTCGGCGCAAAAGGCGCGTGCGGTGTTCGAACGGGCGGCAGCGGCGCTGTCAGAGCAGATGCCCGCCGAACGCAGACCGCCCGCCACGATGTTCTCGGCGCATATCCTCGCCCTCAGCCACGGGGTGGTGGAGCTTTACATGCGCGGCCAAGGCACGAAGTCGCCCTTCGTGCCGGAAGACCTGCTGGAAGCCGGAATCGGCATCTATCTGCGCGGATTGGGGCTTCTTCCGCCTGACGCTTGAGGCAAATTCCTTCGAAGTAATTTGCGCCCCGCGTCAGCGGAACAGCACCAGCGCGCCGGGCGACCAGCCGATGCGCGCCTTGGTCCCGATGTCGAGCACGGGGCGGCCGAACACGTTGCGCATGGAGATGCGGACGGGGTGATCGGTGCCGTCGATGCGCACATCGTAATAGGTCATGTCGCCGAAATAGACGACCTCTTCGATGGTCGCCATGCTTTCGCGGTCGGTCGCGGGCGAGCCTTCGTAAAGGATGGTCATGGTTTCGGGGCGGAAGCCGACGGTCGGCCCTTCGGCGGTGGCGCCGCCCATGACCTGACTGCGTTCGATGTGGATGCGACCGAAGCCCTGCGCGTCGATCTCGACCGCCGTGTCGGTTTCCTCCAGCACCTTGGCCTTGAGGAAATTCATCGTGCCGATGAAATCCGCGACCTTGCGGCTGTTCGGGCGGCGGTAGAGCGTTTCGGGTTCCGCGAGCTGTGCGATCTCGCCCTCGAACATCACGGCGATGCGGTCGGACATGACGAGCGCTTCTTCCTGATCGTGGGTGACGAGGATGAAGGTGATGCCGACCTGACGTTGCAGCCTGATCAGCTCCACCTGCATCTGTTCGCGCATCTTCTTGTCGAGCGCCGAGAGCGGCTCGTCGAGCAGCAGCACCTTGGGCTTGAGGATCAGCGCACGCGCCAGGGCGACCCGCTGGCGCTGACCACCCGAAAGCGCATGCGCCGCACGGCCGCCGTACCCCTTGAGGCCGACCATTTCCAGCGCCTCGGCCACCGCCTTTTCCTTTTCCGCCGACGAGCGCGGGTCCTTGCGCAGGCCGAAGCCCACGTTCTGCGCCACGCTCAGATGCGGGAAGATGGCGTAGGACTGGAACACCATGTTGGTCGGGCGCTTGTTGGCCGGAACCGCCGCCATATCGCGCCCGTCGATCAGCACGGCCCCCGAGGAGATATCCTCGAACCCCGCGATGGTGCGCAACAGCGTGGTCTTGCCGCAGCCCGAAGGGCCAAGCAGCGAGAAGAATTCGCCGGGGCGGATCGTTCCCGTGATGCCGCGCAGGGCGTGGTAATCACCATAATATTTATGGACGTCCCGGAACTCGATCATCGTGTCTTTCGCGCTCACAGGAAGCCTCCGGTATCGGTGCCGCCGGACTTTGCGATGCCACGGCGGCGGAAATATTCGGCAATCGCCAGAAGGGTGATGGACAGGCAGACGAGGATCGTCCCCAGCGCCATGATGGCGGGAACGCGTGCGGGGAAACGGAACTGCCCGTAGATATAGGTGGAAAGCACAGGCTCGTTCCCGCCGAGGAAGTAGGCCATGATGAATTCGTCAAGGCTGATGGTGAAGCAGATCAGCAGCGAGGAGATGATCCCCGGCATCACAAGCGGCAGGATGATGAGCCAGAAGGTGGAAAGCGGGGTTTCGCCCAGATCCTGCGCGGCCTCTTCCAGCGAGCGGTCGAGCGACTGGAAGGCGCTGGTCAGGATCGCCACGGCAAAGGGCGTGCAGAGCAGCACATGGCCGAGGATGATGGTGAAGATCGACAAGGGCATGCCGATTGCGAGCAGCACCGCCAGCATCGCCATCGCCACGATCATTTCCGGCAGGACAAGCGGAAGCATGATCAGGCCGAGCGCGCCGCCCATCCCCGCGAACTTGAACCGCGTGGAGGCGCGGGCGGCGAAAAGGCCCAGAAGCGTGGCGCAGCAGGCCACGGTGGTCGAGATGATCAGCGAGTTCTTCGCCGCGGTCCAGAGGTTCTGGTCCTCCCACATCACCGAAAACCAGCCCGTGGTGAAGCCCGAAAGCGGAAAGGCGATGACCTTCGAGTCGTTGAAGGCGAAGAGCGGCAGAAGCGCGATGGGCGCGTAAAGGAACAGCAGATAGGCGATGGCATAGGTCTTGAAGGCGGGAAATCTCATTTCGACCCCTTCAGGAAGCGCTTGTTCAAAAGCAGGAAGACAAGGCTGACCACCGCGACGATCAGCATCGCGGTCACGGCGATGGCCGAGCCCATATGCCGGTCGTTCTGCTTGAGCATCGTCACCTCGATCATATTGGCGATCATGGGCAATTTGCCGCCGCCGATCAGGTCGGGTGTCACATAGTCGCCCACGGTCGGGATGAAGACGATGAGGACGGCGGCGATCACACCGGGCATGGACAGGGGCAGCGTGACGCGCAGGAAGGTCATGAAGCTGCTTTCGCCCAGATCGCGCCCCGCTTCGAGCAGCGAGCGGTCGATCTTTTCGAGACTGACGAAGATCGGCAATATGGCGAAGGGCGCATAGGCATGGGCCAGCGTGATGATCATCGCCTGAACGTTGTAGTTGATCGCCTGCAAGGGTTCGTCGATCAGACCAAGGCTCAGGAGGCCCGAGTTGACCACCCCGTTGTAGCCGAGGATCACCTTCCACAGGAACACGCGGATCAGGTAGCTGGTCCAGAACGGGATGGTGATCAGGAAGAGCCAGAGCGATTTCTTCGACGGCTGGACGTGGAAGCTTACGAAATAGGCCACCGGATAGGCCAGCATCACCGTGACCAGCGTGACCGAGAACGAAACGGTCAGCGAACGGCTCATCAGTTTCTGGTAGATCGGCTTGGTCCAGACGGTAAGGAAGTTGTCGAAGCTGAACCCGCCGGTTTCGCGCATGGTGAGCGAGTAGAACACCACGGCGACAAGCGGGGCCGCAAGGAGCAGGACCGCATAAAGGAATGTGGGGCTTATCAGGAACCAGCCGCTCGCCGTTTCCGAACGCCCGCCCGCCGGGCCTTGGTTCTGCGCCATCATCACCCCTGTCGACAGCCACGCGGGCGTTTCGCCACGTTTGATCAAATTATGCCGATCGCCGACGAAAGCGCAAGCCACCTCGCAGCGCGCAGGTCAAATGCCCTGCACATGCCCGCTTTTCAAGCAGATAGATCAGCCTGCGATGCGTTCAACGGCAATCGAGCGTTTGCGGAGTTCGTCGTGCAGCGTCGGAACGACGCGCACCGCACCGACGGCGACCCGCAAGGCATCGGTCAGGCGTGCCTCGTTCGGGGCGCCCGAGACACGCCAGACCATGCGGCGCGAGACGCCGTCGTCATAGACGATTTCGGTCGCGCCCGAAGGCTGCTTGCGTAAACCAATGAAATCGGCCCCGCCGTGCGGGGCGTGGAAGAACGCCTGTTGTCCCATGTTAGGGTCTTTCTGCTCTTGTTATCCGGGCAGGGTCCGCGTCTTGCGCCCTCCGGTCAACCCACGGATGCGTGAGCAAGGGGCATTGTTCCGGATCGGTCACACCGTCGGGTCATAGGGCGGACGGGCCAGCAACCCTGCCAACACGGCGATGCCATGTTCGAACGCCTCGGGCGTCACGTTGCCGGCAAAGGCGAGGCGCACGGCGTTGGGTGCGCGGCCGTGGCTGAGGGCGTATTCGTCGGCGGACCGGACGAGGACGCCTGCCGCCTCGGCCTCGCGCACGAAGGTGGAGCCGCGCCAGCCTTGCGGCAGCCGCAGGAAGGCGAAGCGGAGTCCGTCCTGCCATGTCAGGTCGTAGCGGCCCAGATGGCGGACGACGCAGGCGACCTTGTCGGCCAGTTCTTCGGCCACGCGGGCGCGGATCGCCGCGGCGGCCCCGCTTTCGAACAGGTGCAGGCAGATGTCCGAAACGGGCTTGGGCAGGGCAAAGAAGGTGTGTTGCGCGGTGATGCGGCCTGTCTCTCCCATGCCGGTCGGGCAGACGATATAGCCGAAGCGCAGGGCTGCGCTGATCGTCTTGGACAGGCTGCCGACGTGCCAGACCCGTTCGGGCGCAAGGGCGCGCAGGCCGGGCCAGTCGGATTCGGACAGGCTGTAGCAATCGTCCTCGATCACTTGCAGATCGAACTGCCGGGCCACGGCGATGATCCTTGCGCGGCGCTCGGGCGACATGCGCACGCCGGTCGGGTTTTGCGCTTCGGGTGTGACGCAAAGCACCTGCGCGCCGTGGCGGCGGCAGGCGGCTTCCAGCGCTTCGGGGATCAGCCCTTCGGCATCGGTTTCGACCCCCACGACATCGGCGCGGGCAAGACGGGCGGCATAGCGGAAGCCGGGGTAGGACAGTTCCTCGGTCAGCACCACGGGGCGGTCGCCGCGCAGGCAGCAGAGAAGGATCAGGCTGATGGCGTTCTGGCCACCTGCGGTGAGGGCTATGTCATCGGCGGTGACGGGACCAAGGATACGATCCCCGAGCCAATCGCAGACCGCCTCGCGCAGGGGCCGTTCGGCGCGCTGGGTGGGGTAGTCGACCCAATCGGCAGGCTGGGCGGCGAGGGCCCGCATTGCGGCGGCGATGGCGGCACCCTGCCCCACCTCGGGCAGGCGCGGGGCGCGGAGGTCCAGCTTTCCGCCCGGTTCGCGTTCGATCATCAGCGGTTGCGTCGGGCCAAGGCGCGGGCTGCGGGCGGCGACGAAGGTGCCGCGCCCCACGGTTGCGGCAAGCAAACCCTCTTGCGTGGCAAGGGTATAGGCGCGGCTGACCGTCCCCGCCGTGACGCCAAGCGCCCAAGCCAGATCGCGCACCGTGGGAAGTTGCGCCCCTTCGGGCAGGGTTCCGGTGCGGATCGCCTCGCGCAAGGCACGGCTGAGGGCGAGGTATTTCGGACCGGGGAATTGTGCCAGATCGGGCTTCCATATTGTGTCTGTCACAATGTTCCTCTGGCTTTGATGCAACGGGCATTGTATCAATAATCAACTTGAATGCAAGAATTGTATCAACACAAAGGAAAGATCATGTCCTCGCGGCCCTATGCCCTGTCCCAACCCGCGAGCCTGCCGCCCGTGTCGCGCATGCTCGTGTCGGTCGCGCTGGCGCTGGCCGCATGGGACGACCGCCGCAGGACGCGGGCCTCGCTGTCGAAGCTGGATGCACATCTGTTGCAGGACATCGGCCTTGGCGCGGATCGCGCGGCCAGTGAATGCGCCAAACCCTTCTGGCGCGACTGAATCGGGAGCCATCCCCCGATACGACCCCTGACTGGACGGGCCGCGAAACACTTCGCGGCCCATTTTTTTCGGTCAGACCCGCAGCGGGTCGGCCTTGGCCAGACGGTCGAAGGCCATCAGGCTTTCGACGAGCGCGGGCATCTGCGCGAGCGGGATCATGTTCGGCCCGTCGCTGGGCGCGGTGTCGGGGGCTTGGTGGGTTTCGATGAAGACGCCCGCAATGCCGATGGCCACGGCGCAGCGGGCCATGACGGGGGCGAATTCGCGCTGGCCGCCCGAGGAATTGCCCTGCCCGCCCGGTTGCTGCACCGAATGGGTGGCATCCATGATCACGGGATACCCCGTCCGTGCCATCGTCGGTAGCGAACGCATGTCGGCGACGAGCGCGTTGTAGCCGAAACTCGCGCCGCGCTCGGTCAGCAGGATCTTGTCATTGCCGGTCGAGGCGACCTTTTCCGCGACGTTCGCCATGTCCCAAGGGGCAAGGAACTGCCCTTTCTTGATGTTGACCACGGCACCGGTTTCGCCCGCCGCGATCAGGATATCGGTCTGGCGGCACAGGAAAGCGGGGATCTGGATCACATCGACCACGCCCGCCGCGATTTTCACCTGTTCGGCGTCATGCACATCGGTCAGCACGGGCATACCCATGCCGCGCACGGCTTCGAGGACCTTCAGCCCCGCGTCCATCCCCATCCCGCGCTTGCCCTTTAGGCTGGTGCGGTTGGCCTTGTCGTAGCTTGCCTTGAAGATGTATTGCGCGCCCGCCTTGGCGCAGGCCTCGGCCATCTTGCCCGCGATCATCTGCGCATGGTCGAGGCTTTCGAGCTGGCAGGGACCCGCAATCACCAGAAGCGGGCTGTCGTTCGAGACGGACAGCCCGCCGATCTTAACAGTTTTCATATCCTAATCCTCAGGCCGAGA
This sequence comes from Paracoccaceae bacterium, assembly GCA_027489375.1. Lineage (GTDB taxonomy): Bacteria > Pseudomonadota > Alphaproteobacteria > Rhodobacterales > Rhodobacteraceae > Paragemmobacter. The sequence continues at coordinate 326,395 of JAIXZW010000012.1, forward strand.
CCTGTTCGCGCAGGATCGCGGCGGTCATCGAGATGAGGAGGTATATACCCGCAAAGATGATCAGTGCCACCAGCGTATTCTCGAATGCCCGCGGATAGGTCGCAACGTCGGGAGCGACGGGAGAGACGGAAATGGAGATGTAGCGGGCCTGACGGTTTGCTTCGATCCGTGCGAGTTCCATCGCTTCGAGCGCCTTGGAAAGCATGACCTGACGCGTTTCGGCGTCGGCCTCGGCGATGGTCATCTCGCTTTTCATCCGGGCGAGCGACTGGCCTTCGCTGTCGTTCTCGACGAGCTTCGCCCGCAGCAGCGCGATTTCGCTTTCCAGCGTGGCGATGCGGCGTTTCAGCGGGTCGAGCCGCGCCTGATTGGGGGTCTTGTTCGATTCGATCTGTGCGAGGGAGAGGCGGTCCTGTGTCAGCTGCCCCTCGAGCGTGCCGATCTGGCTGGTGATCAGCGACACCTCGACGTCGGAGGACAGGACCTTGAAGCGTTCCTGAAGCTCGACCGCTCTTTGCCGCGCCTCGACCAAGGCTATTTCGGCGTCCTGATAATTCTCGCGGGCGCCTTTCATCCCCTCTTCACGCAGGCGTTGCGTCAGCTTGTCGACCTGCTCCTCGGCGTAACCGATCAGCGCGTTCGACATCTGCACCGACAGTCCGGCATCGGGCGAGACCACTTCCATCCTGATGATCCCTTCGGTCGGGTCATAGGAGATGCGGATCATCTTCTGGTAGAGCGAATAGGTCGCCTCGTCCGAGGCATCGGGTTCGAGCCGCTGCAACGGGTCGATGTTTTCCGCGCTGAAGACCTTGCGCAGCCCCATGTCGCGGTCGAGCCGGAGCATCGCGTCGCGCGATTGCAGATAGCCCTGGATCGCGATGGAATCCTGCATGTTCATCATCGGGTTGGATTGCAGCCCGCCCATCGACGTGCCTGTCGCGGTGGGAGGCATGGCGGTCTGGATGATGAATTCGGTCTTGCTGGCGTAAAGCGGGGTGGCGATCGCGTAGTAATAGATCGCGGCAAGCAGCCCCGGCAGGCCGACGAAGAACAGCAGCCGCAGCATCAGCAGGAAGGACCGCCGCCGCCTGCGCCGCGCCAGATCCTCCTGCATCTTGCGGATTTCGGCGGCGTGGTTCGTCTCGGCCCGCTGGTCGGGCGCGGGGAGTTTCATCGGCTTGACCGTTTCGGGCAGGCGTTGCTGCGCGGGAACGAGTGCCGTGCCGCGGGGAGCGGCGTGGTCGTCATCCTCTTCGGCCATCACTTCGATCATCGCGCCGCGCTGGAACGGGTCGATCCCCGCCGCACGAAGCAGTCGCACGGCGTCGAAATCCGATGTCGCGGGAAGGCCGTATTTCTGCGCCATCCGCCGTGCCATGCGAAGCTGGCGTCCGGTCAACCCCTCGCGGCGGATCGCTTCGATATCGGCTCCGGCGGCGACGTCCTCGGGCGTGCCGCCGTCTGCGGCGCGCGCGGTGGGAAAGGGTTCGGGGCCGAAACCGTCTTCGGGCGCTTCGAACAGGTGTTCGGCCCTTGCGGCTGCCTTGGGTGCCGCCGCACGGGGTTGCGGGGTGGCGGATGTCTGGGCGATGGCCGCCGGAACGGGGCGCACCGCTGCGGCCTGCGTGGCGACACGCGGGGCCGGCGTGACCACCGGCTCGGCCACGGGATCGGGACGGCGCGTGTTGAACCGCTTAACCTTGAGTTTCATAATCGTAGAGCCGTTTCGCTTCTTCGAGGGTGTCGAACATGTAAAGCTGGCCGTGGCGCAGCACTGCGGCCGAGCGGCAGAATTTCTCGATCGTCGAGGGTTGGTGCGAGACGACGATCACCGTGGCGTTCTGCAGTTTCTCGCGCAGGATCGTGCCCGCCTTGCGGTTGAATTCGGGGTCGGTCGAGTTGGGCATTCCCTCGTCGATCAGGTAGATGTCGAAATCCAGCGCGAGCAGGAGCGAGAAGGAAAAGCGCGAGCGCATGCCCGAGGAATAGGTCCCGACGGGGCGGTCGAAATATTCGCCGATGCCGCAGACCCAGCGACAGAAGCTTTCGACGTAGTCGGGGTCCAGCCCGTAAAGCCGCGCCACGTAGCGGGCGTTCTCCGTCGCCGAATGGCGCGAGACGACCCCGCCCATGAAGCCGAGCGGAAAGGAGATGCGCGAGCGGCGGGTGATCGCGCCCTCGTCCGGCTGTTCCAGCCCTGCCATCATGTTGACGAGCGTGGTCTTGCCGGTGCCGTTGGGGGCAAGGATGCCAAGCGAATTGCCAAGCTCGACCCGGAAGGAGGCCCGGTCGAGGATGACCTTGCGCGTCTTTCCGGTCCAGAAGGACTTCGAGACGTTGTCGAACTCGATCATACAGCACCCTCGCGGCCCGCACGGTGGCCGACTGCCCCTCGCCGGCGTTTCATGACGCCTTTGGGATGACGTTAGACATCCTTTAAGGCAGCATTATGGTGCAAACGATATACCAAACACAATGGCCCGCATCGCTGGCGATTGTTTACCGCTGGATGAGCCTGCCGAGCGCCATTGCGACCGGCCCCGCAAGCAGCGAAACCGCAAGGCCGAGCCGCGCCGCCTCGGCCATCTCTCCCCCCGGAATGGCGGTGTCGATGGCAAGGACGGGTGCGGTGAAGCCCATACCGGAGATCACCGCGATCAGCACGAGGTCGCGGATGCGCACGCCCGCAGGCATCGGCAGGCGGAAGAGTTGCGCGGCAAGCAGCGCGCCCAAGACCAGCCCGAGGGGCTTGCCGATCCAGAGAGAGGCCAGCACCGTCAGCGTCGTGGGCGCGAATGCGGCAAGGTCGATGCCGCCCCGTGTCAGGCCGAAAAGAAAGAGCACGAGCGCCAGCGGGCGGACAAGAAGATGCGCAAGCCGGTTCAGCGGATCGTGCAGAAGTTCCTCGGCCTCGGCAAAAAGGCCGAAGGCGCGGTCGGCATGGGGAATGACCGGCAAAAGCGGCAGAAGGCCGAGTTCCGCCGGAAGCCCCGCCGCGGCCACCCCGATCCAGCTTGCCACGCCGGCCAGTGCATAGGGCCAGAGGGCTGCGGCACGGCGACGCTCTCTCTCGGTCGCGGCGGCAGAGGGCGGGCGGCCATAGAGGCGGTAGACGGTCAAACAGGCGGCAATCGGCAGCAGCAGCCACAACAGTTTCAACCCCGTTGCGGGATAGGCGAAGCCGAGGATCAGCGTGCCGAGGATGTTGCTTGCAATGGTGATGAGCAAAAGGAGATGCAGCGCCGGATGCCCGCCGCCGAAGACGCGCCGTCCGACCACGTAGCCGACCACGATTTCCGACCCGATCGGCACAGGCCAGCCCGTCCCCGGAGATACGTCATAGGCCTGCGCGAAAAGTCCCCAGTGCCAGACCCAGACGAGGACCGACCCGAGCATCGCCCCGAGGACGGCCCCCGCAGGCAGGAGCGCCCGCCGCCCCGCAAGCGCGCCGCGCTGCAGGACAAGGGCTTCCCACAGCTCCTTGCCGACGAAAAAGAGGAAAAGCGACATCAGCACGTCCGACACCACCGCCATCGGCGAGACGACGACGGACTCGCCCGCGATCCATGCAGGCAGTGGCCGGTCGATCAGCCGCCATTCGATGGCGTCGTAATAGCTTTCCGGCGAGAGGTTGACCCAGAGGGTCGCAAGCAGGATCCCCCCGAGCAATGCCCAGGCGAAGCGGCGGACAAAGGGGGAGACGCGATACATCGGCAGGCTATCTTCATCAGCGTGAACGTCGCTGCCGCCTAGACCCGTGACGGGCCCAGGACAACCCGCCTCTGGCGATTACGGCAAGGTGTTGCCCTCTCGCCATGCGTGCATCATCTGTGCAGGGAATGACCGATCCCGCATCCCGCCTTGCCAATGACATCGGTGCCTGCGCCCTGTGCGCGGCCCGCTTCGCCGCCACCGCCACGGCGCATGTGCCGCGACCCGTTGCGTGGTTCGCCCCCGGCGCGCGCATCCTGGTTGCGGGGCAAGCGCCCGGCGCGCGGGTCCATGCCTCGGGCCGGCCCTTTACCGATGCCTCGGGCGACCGGTTGCGGGATTGGACGGGTCTGGCCGAGGAGGTGTTCTACGACCGCTCGCGCATTGCCATCGTGCCGATGGCCTTTTGCTTTCCGGGCTATGATGCCAAAGGCTCCGACCTGCCCCCGCCGCCCCTGTGCGCCGCGACATGGCGGGCAAGGGTGATGCAGGCGCTGCCCGAGGTGCGCGTCACCTTGGCCGTGGGCGGGGCGGCGATGCGGTGGCATATCGGGGGCAAGGAGCCTGTGGCCGCCACCGTGGCGAATTGGCGCGACCATGCGGCACGCGGCATCTGGCCCTTGCCCCATCCGTCATGGCGCAATACCGGATGGCTGAAGCGCAACCCGTGGTTCGCGGCGGAACTTCTGCCCGAATTGCGCGACGCGATCCGCTCAACCCTCGGTGCCCCATGACTGCCACGCCCCTCGACGCTGCCCTGAACGACATGGTCGCGGCCCCTGCCGACGATGCGGCGCGGCTGCGGTTCTACCGCGCCTTTGCGGATGCCGAGCTGTTCCTTTTGCTGGAGGAGGAAGGCACCGCCGAAACCCTTGTGCCACGGGTGTTCGACCTGTCCGAAGGCGCTGTCCTTCTGGCCTTTGACGCGGAAGAACGGCTTGCCGCCTTTGCCGAAGGCCCGGCCCCCTATGCCGCCCTGCCCGGCCGGATCATCGCGGGGCAGCTTGCGGGGCAAGGGATCGGGCTGGGCCTCAACCTCGGGTCGGACCCGTCGATCATCCTGCCCGCCGATGCGATGGACTGGCTGGCCGAAACGCTGTCGGGCGGGCCGATCGAAACGGCGGCCAAGCCCCTTGCCTTCGCCGCACCCAAAGGCTTGCCCGAAGCGCTGGCCGTGGCGCTGGCCGACAAGCTGTCGCGGGCGGGCGGGCTGGCCGCCACCGCCCTGCTGGCCGCCGTGGAATACGACGGCAACCGCCACGGCCACATGCTCGCCTTCGTCGATGCGGCCGAGGGGGCGCAAGAGGCGCTTGCCCGTGCCGCCGCCGAGGCGCTGACCTTTTCGGGGCTCGAGGCGGGAGAGCTGGATGTCACCTTCCTTTCCGCAAGCGATCCGGCAACCCGGTCGCTCGCCCGCGTGGCGCGCGTCTTCGATCTGCCCGCCCCCCTGCGCGCCGAACCCGCCGCCCCCGAGGCACCGGGCAGCAACCCCGACCGCCCGCCCCGCCTGCGCTAGGGGGCCAAAGCGGGGTCGGGTCGGCGCGAAACGGGGCGAATTTTATGGGGTATTATATTACCGTTTTTTCAAACATATGATTTCAAACGGTTTTATCTTCCCACCGCCCCTTGACCGCATCACCCCCTTACGCGATAAGCCGCCATCCGAGATCACGGGGGGCAACCTCCGCCTTCACTCATAGGGTTCAAGATGAAAACCTTCACCGCTACTCCGGCGGATATCGAGAAGAAGTGGATCCTGATCGATGCCGAAGGCATCGTTCTGGGCCGCCTCGCCACGATCGTCGCCAACATCCTGCGCGGCAAGAACAAGCCGACCTTCACCCCCCACATGGACATGGGTGACAATGTCATCGTCATCAACGCCGACAAGGTGCAGATGACCGGCAACAAGCGCGACGACAAGCGCTACTACTGGCACACCGGCCACCCGGGCGGGATCAAGTTCCGCACCGCGCGTCAGGTTCTCGAAGGTGCGCATCCCGAGCGCGTCGTGACCAAGGCCGTCGAGCGCATGATCACCCGCAACAGCCTCGGCCGTCAGCAGATGACCAACCTGCGCGTCTATGCAGGTGCGGCCCATCCGCACGAAGCCCAGCAGCCCACCGTTCTGGACCTCAAGGCCCTGAACCCGAAGAACACGCGGAGCGCCTGATCATGGCTGACATCAAGTCTCTCGACGATCTGAAATCGGCCGTCGCCGGTTCCGCCCCCGCCGCCGCTGAATCGGCTGCCCCCAAGGCTCCGCAGCGCGACTCGCTCGGCCGTTCCTACGCGACCGGCAAGCGCAAGGACGCGGTTGCCCGCGTCTGGGTCAAGCCGGGTTCCGGCAAGGTCGTGGTGAACGGCAAGGAAATGGCCGTCTACTTCGCCCGCCCCGTGCTCCAGATGATCCTGAAGCAGCCGTTCCAGATCGCCAATGTGGAAGGCCAGTTCGACGTCTTCGCAACGGTCGCCGGTGGTGGTCTTTCGGGTCAGGCCGGTGCGGTCAAGCACGGCATCTCGAAAGCCCTGCAGCTTTATGAACCCAGCTTGCGTCCCGCGCTGAAAGCCGCAGGCTTCCTGACCCGCGACAGCCGCGTCGTGGAACGCAAGAAGTACGGCAAGGCCAAAGCCCGCCGTTCCTTCCAGTTCTCGAAGCGCTGATCCTTCGGGATTGTTTCGTGCAAAGGCCCGCACCGGCGGGCCTTTGTCATTTGGGGCGTCCTGCGCCGAACCGGGCCGCTCTTGCGCCGCCGCGCCCCTTGGGCCATCCTCGGACCGCAGAGTGCGGCAGGGAATGGTGGGGACGGTATGCGCAGAGAACGGGACCAGAACGACGATTTCCCGCCCGCCATGCAGCAGAGACAAAGCCTGAACGACCGCGCCTTTACCGGCAGCGACATCCGTGCCGATATCCTTGGCAAATACGGCTTCGAGGGCGACCTTCTCGACATTTACGTGACCGGCTCGGACCAGCTTGTCCACAAGTGGCACCATTACCTGCCGCTTTATGACCGCTACTTTGCGGCATGGCGCAACCGGCCGCTGCGTTTCCTCGAGATCGGGGTGTTCAAGGGCGGGTCGCTGTCGATGTGGCGCAAGTATTTCGGGCCTGACGCCGTGCTTTTCGGCATCGACATCGACCCTGCCTGCGCCGCCTATGACGGCATCGCCGGACAGGTGCGCATCGGTTCGCAGGACGACCCCGATTTCCTGCGCGCCGTGGTCGGGGAAATGGGCGGCGTGGACGTGGTGCTCGACGATGGCAGCCATGTGATGGAGCATATCCGCAAGAGTTTCGAGGTGCTCTTCCCCCTCGTCACCTCGGGCGGCACCTATATGGTCGAGGATCTGCACAGCGCCTATTGGCGGCGTTATGGCGGCGGGTATCGCCGTGCGGAGAACTTTTTCAACTTCGTGCGCGAAATGACCGACGATCTGCACGAGTGGTATCATGACCACGGTCTGCGCCATGAAGCGCTGTCGAAGCACTGCACCGGCATCCACGTGCATGATTCGATCTGCGTCTTTGACCGGGGCGAGCGTATCGCGCCGACACATTCCCGCGTGGGGGGTTAGGCCACCTGCCCCGCAGCCCAGCCGGATGACCAGGCCCACTGGAAATTATATCCGCCAAGCCAACCGGTTACGTCGACAACCTCACCCACGAAGTAAAGACCGGGCACGCCCCTGGCTTCCATCGTGCGGGCGTCCAGCGCATCGGTATCGACCCCGCCAAGCGTCACTTCGGCGGTGCGGTAGCCTTCGGACCCGACCGGCACCAGCCGCCACGAGGTGACGCCCTGCGCCACGCGCTCCAGCACGGCCTTGGGCAGTTCGGCCATCGGTCCCGTGATGCCTGCCTCCGCCTCCAGATGGCGGGCGAGCCGTTCGGGCAGCAGTTTGCCAAGCGCGGTGCGCAACATGCCCCGCCCCGCCGTCTGCTTTTCCGCAGCGAGGAACCCCGCGACATCGACATCCGGCGCGAGGTTCAGCGTCACCGCCTCGCCCTCGCGCCAATAGCTCGAGATTTGCAGGACCGCCGGACCCGACAGCCCGCGATGGGTGAACAGCACCGCCTCGTCGAAGCGGGTCTTGCCGCAAGAGACGCGCCCGTCGAGCGCCACCCCCGCCAGCGGCTTCATCCACGCAAGCTCCTGTTCGGCAAAGGTAAGCGGCACCAGACCCGGGCGCGTTTCGACCAGCGGCAGGCCGAAGGCTTCGGCCACGCGGTAGCCGTAGCCGGTCGCGCCCATCTTCGGGATGGACTTGCCCCCCGTCGCCACGATCACCGAGGATGCGCGGAGCGGACCACGGGCGGTGTCGACCTCGAACCCTTCAGCGTGACGCCGCACCTCGCCCAAGGCGCAACCGAGCCAGAGCTCGCAGCCCGCAGCCTCCATGTCGCGGAGCAGCATCTGCACGATCTGCGTGGCCGGTCCGTCGCAGAAAAGCTGCCCCAGGGTCTTTTCGTGCCAGCGGATTCCCGCGGCATCGACCCGCGCGATGAAGTCCCGCGCCGTATAGCGCCGCAGCGCCGAAAGCGCGAAGCGCGGGTTGCGCCCGAGGAAGCGTTCAGCCCCGACGCCGAGGTTGGTAAAGTTGCACCGCCCTCCGCCCGAAATGCGGATTTTCTCGCCCGCCGCCTTGGCGTGGTCGATCACGAGCACCCGCCGCCCGCGCCGACCCGCCTCGATCGCGGCGAACATACCGGCCGCTCCGGCCCCCAGGACTATGACATCGAAGTGCTGCATGACCCACTGCTACCCTTTGGGACAAGCACGTGCAATCGGACGATTTTTTCCGCAAATCCCCCTTGCAGCCCCCCGAACCCTTCGCTAATAACCCCCTCACGGTTGGGGCGTCGCCAAGTGGTAAGGCAGCGGTTTTTGGTACCGCCATACCTAGGTTCGAATCCTAGCGCCCCAGCCAAAATTTTCCCGTTCATCAAAAATTCCCGTCACATCAACGGGTTCCCGTGCGGCGCCTGCATCCCGATGCGCCTGCGCCGACAGGGACGGGAACGGCGGGGCGGATGTTTTGTGTCCTTGTGTGGACTGCCCTCCCCTGCAAAGCTGTCTGCGCCATGACACAGCGTCCGGAAGCCGAAGACACTGCCCCGCCGGGGCTGACAAGCGCCGAAGCGGCGTCGCGTCTTTTGGCTGAGGGGGCCAACGAATTGCCCTCGGGCGAACGGCGGACAAAGGTCCGCATCCTGCGCGACGTGCTTCAGGAGCCGATGCTCGCCCTTTTGCTGGCGGGCGGGGCGATCTATGCGCTGCTTGGCGAGATGGGCGATGCGGCGGTCCTGATGGCCTTTGCCTGCCTTTCGGTGGCGATCACCCTTGTGCAGGAGATGCGGAGCGAGAAGGTGCTCGAGGCGTTGCGCGACCTGAGCAGTCCGCGCGCGCTTGTCATCCGCGACGGGACGCGGCGCCGGATCGCGGGACGCGAGGTGGTCCGCGGCGATCTTGTCCTTTTGGCGGAGGGCGACCGCATCCCTGCCGATGCGCTGCTGCGTGCCGCGCATGACCTTCAGGCCGACGAGTCGTTGTTGACGGGCGAGGCCGTGCCCGTGCGAAAGCGCATTGCGCGGGCGTCGGAGGACGGGCGGGCGCTGCCCGGCGGGGACGATCTGCCCGTCGTGTTCTCGGGAAGCCTCGTGGTGCGGGGCACCGGTCTGGCCGAGGTGACGGCGACGGGGGCTGCGACCGGCATCGGCAGGATCGGCCAATCCCTCGCCTCGGTGCAGGTCGAGCAGCCGCGGCTTTATGTGCAGACGCGCCGGATCGTGCTGGTTCTTGCGCTGGCCGGTGCGCTGGTCAGCTTTGGCGTCGGCGGGCTATACGCCTATTTCAGGGGCGGCTGGCTGGAGGCGGTGCTTGCGGGCATCGCCATCGGCATGTCGATGCTGCCCGAGGAATTTCCGGTGGTTCTGGCGATCTTCATGGCAATGGGCGCATGGCGGCTGTCCAAGGCGCGGGTCCTGACGCGCCGGGCGGCGGCAATCGAGACGCTGGGGGCGGCGACCATCCTGTGCACCGACAAGACCGGAACCCTGACGCAGAACCGCATGACGATCCGTCAGGTGAGACTGCCCGACGGGCGCTCCTTTGCGCCGGAACGAAGCGGAACCACAGAGCCGGCGGTGTCCGTCGTCTTGCGGATCGGGCGGCTTGCCTGTGATCCGCAGCCCTTCGATCCGATGGAGCAGGCCTTTCACGCCGCCGCGCCGGATGCAGCGCCGTCGGGTCTGGCACTGGCCCGTTCCTACGGCTTGCGCCCCGGATTGCTCGCCATGTCGCAGGTCTGGCGTGGCGCGGAGGGGGAGCCGTTCCTCGTCGCGTCGAAAGGCGCGCCCGAGGCGATTGCCGCGCTGTGCCGCCTGTCCGCCCCTGCGCGCAAGGCGATGTCCCGCGACGTGGATGCGATGGCAGAGGCAGGGCTGCGCGTGATCGCCGTCGCTTCCGGCAGCGTGGCGGGTGACTTGCCCGATGGTCAGGACGGCCTGCACCCCGATTTCATCGGGCTGGTCGGTCTTGCCGATCCGTTGCGTGACAGCGTGCCGCAAGCCGTGGCGGAATGCCGCCGCGCGGGGATCGCGGTCAAGATGATCACCGGCGACTATCCCGTGACCGCCGCCGCCATCGCGCGCGAGGCGGGGCTGGACGGAAAACACCCCATGACGGGGAGCGAGCTTGACACCCTGGACGATGCGGCGCTGGCGGAACGGCTGTCCCGATGCGATGTCTTTGCCCGCATCATGCCCGAGCAGAAATTGCGGATCGTGGACGCCCTGAAGGCGCGGAACGAGGTCGTCGCAATGACGGGTGACGGGGTGAACGACGCGCCCTCGCTAAAAAGCGCGCATATCGGCATCGCGATGGGGGGGCGCGGCACGGATGTGGCACGCGAGGCTTCGGCCATCGTGCTGCTGGACGACGATTTCGGGTCGATCGTGCGTGCGGTGCGGCTGGGCCGCCGCATCTATGACAATCTGCGGAAAGCCGCGGGGTTCATCTTTGCCGTCCATCTGCCCATCGCGGGTCTGGCGATCGCGCCACTGCTCTTCGGCTTGCCGGTCATCCTTGGCCCGATCCACATCGCCTTTCTGGAAATGGTGATCGACCCCGTCTGCTCGCTGGTCTTCGAAGCCGAGGAGGAGGAAGCGGACATCATGGACCGCCCGCCAAGAAGCCCCGATGCACGGCTGTTTTCGGGGGCCTTGATCGGCTGGAGCATAACGCAGGGGCTTGTCGCCTTTGCCGCCGTGGCGGCCATCCTGTTCTGGGGGGCCGAGCGGCAGATGCCCGAGGCCGAACTGCGCGCCCTGACCTTTTTCACGCTCGTGGTCGTGATCATCGCGCTGATCTTCGTAAACCGCTCATTCCGCGCATCGCTGGCTGCGGCGGTGGGGCGACCGAAGCCGGCGCTTCTCTTCGTGATCGGGACCGTGGCGGGCATCCTCGGGGTGGTGAACGTCTGGCCGGTGGCACAGGGCATCTTCCGCTTCGGTCCGCTGCATGGCGACGACCTGACCCTGACGGCAGGCGCGGGGTTCGGGGTGCTTCTGCTGCTCGAGGCGTTGAAGCCGCTCTGGCATGCGGGCCGCACGACCGCCACGTGAGCGGCGGCTGCGGCAAGCGATGCGGTGCGGTGCGGGGGGCGTCATATCCCTGCCCGACATCCCGCGCTGCGGCGTTGCAGGTGAAGCTTCCTGTCGGGGCGCGGTGGCAGCATGCCCCTGACGGTGGCGGGATTGATCCCTTTTAACGGTCCTGTCCCGATGCGCCGAAGTTCGGGGGGGCAGGTTGGCTTTTCCCGCCCCGCAAGAGATGGAGGATGACGGTCAAGGCCACGAAGGCGAGCCATGTGCCAAGGCAATCGCCGACCAGAAAAGCTGCAAAGACGTTCAACGTGCCGACAGGCCAGATTTCCTGCGCGAACAGCAGGTTCTGGCCGAGCGAATTGATCGTCGACGAGGCGACCGCGACGAAGACGAGGCCGCGCCAAGTCGCACGGCCCGACTCTGCGCGGTTGGTGCGGAAATTGCGGTAGACGCGTTCCAGCATCCAGAAGGCCACAGCGGCCGAAACGGCGCTGATCACCATGCCCGCAACCGTCTTTGCCCCGAAGGCGACATCGGGCGTCAGCAAGGGATGCGCAAGCAATGCCGCGATCAGCAGATAGAGAACCGAGCGCCAGCCGAAAAGCCACGCGCTGAGCACCCTCACCCCGTGTGGCGGAAAGACGAGGGCCGCGAAAACCGTGACCTCGGGCAGGAACAGGCTTTGGACCGGAACCACGATCCACGTCACGAAGGAAAGCGCGATGATGAAGGCCGCCGTCACATAAAAAGCGTTCCGTGCCTCACGTCCGAATTCCACTTCTTACCCCCGATGCCGAGCGGCAGCACAACTTGTTATGAGAATATCTTAAGAATCGGCAATAGTGATTAATCTGAAGGATAATAAGTCATTCTTTTCGACAGATGTGCCATCCCCGCCCTGCCCGCCCCGCCCTGACGGGCGGAACATCGAGGGTCCGATCTTGACCTGCCGGCAAGGACAGACCCCATGTCCGGATCGGCAGAGCGCCGGCTGGAGGAGGTTGAATTGACGCGAAAGGGCCAGTCCATGCCGCGCTGCGCATTTCTTGCCCTTGCCACCGCGCCGGTGGCGGCGGAGACGGGGCTTTTGCGCGGCACGGACCAAGGCACGCGTCGGGAGGCCGTGATCAAAGGCGCGCCCGTGACCACTGCCGATGCGGGAGCGGACAGAGCGGCCGGGATCCTGGCTGCGGACTTGCCCGACGGTTATCCGCTCTACCTCGCCCCGACCCATGCGATGCCGCATCGGCTTGTCGCGCTGGCAGCCAAGGGGCGGCTTGTGCTGTCGGATGATGGCGGGGCGACGTGGTCCGATGCGTCAGGGCGGAGCTGAGCCGATGGCCCTGCCCGCCCCCACCGCGCTGCAACGGGGTGTGGTCTGGCGTTTCCTTGCGGCGATGGCTTGCGGCAACCTGCTTTGGGAAACGGTGCAAATGCCGCTCTACACGCTGTGGCTGACCGGAACATCGGGCGAAATCGCCTATGCCATCGTGCATTGCACGCTTGGCGATGTGCTGATCGCGGCCGCCAGCCTTGGTTTCGCCCTCTTGCTGGCAGGGCGGGGACGGTGGCCCCGCCGCGCCTATGGCAGGGTTGCGCTGGTGACGATCCTTCTGGCGCTTGGCTACACGGTCTTTTCCGAATGGCTGAATACGGAGGTGCGGGACAGCTGGGCCTATCGTGACCTGATGCCCCGACTTCCGGTGCTGGGCACGGGGCTTACGCCTGTGCTGCAATGGATCGCCGTGCCGCTGGCGGCGTTCCGCTGGGCGGTGCGCGGAAGGCGCGGCCCGTCGGCTGTCGCCTGAGGCGGAGCCGGTCCTGCGGAAGCGATGGGCGCCTGAGCGGCACCAAACCGCCATGACCAAGGCAAGGCGACATGTTCGGGCTGGAAAACGCGGGCGGATCGCGCAACGATGCCCTGCACCGCTTGCTGGGGAGGGCAGCCATGCCGGACAGCGTGACGCTACTTGTTGGAACGACGAAGGGCGCGTTCCTGTTGCACCGGTCGGCAGGCGGGTGGGACTTGCGCGGTCCCTTTTGCGACGGCTGGCCCATCAACCATGTCGTGGGGCATGGCCGCACGCTTTGGGCGGCCGGTGGAAGCGACTGGCATGGCGCGGGGATCTGGCGTTCCGCGGACGCGGGCAAAAGCTGGACGCTGTGCAAGCTTGCCAACGGCCAGGGCGACCGCTTCCTTGCGGAGCACCCCGAGATCGCGGCGAATATCGGCATGTCTCCCGCACCGCCCGCTCCATTCACGGGGCGCATCGGCGCGATCTGGTCGCTGCATCGCACGCAGGACCGGCTTTACGCGGGAACCAAGCCCGCGACCCTGTTCGAAAGCACCGATGACGGCCTGTCCTGGGTCCCGGTGGAGGGGTTGAGCAACCACCCCTCGGGTCCGAGTTGGGAGCCGGGGGCGGCAGGGCTGATCCTGCACACGATCCTGCATGATCCGGCCAATCCGCAGCACCTTTGGGTCGGCATCTCGGCTGCGGGCGTCTTTGCCAGCGAAGACGGCGGCGCGACGTGGGAACGGCGCAACCGTCTTGCCAACGAAGGGGCGGATCACGGCACCGACCACGGGGAATGCGGCCATGACGTTGGCTTTTGCGTGCATAACATGATGCGCGCCACGGGGTCGGACCTCATCTACCAGCAGAACCACCACGGCGTGTTTCGCAGCCCCGATGGCGGGCGGTCATGGCATGACATCACGGCGGGCCTGCCTTCGGGCTTCGGCTTTCCCATTGCGGTCAACCCGCATGATCCGGCCATGCTCTGGACGATTCCGCTCAACGGCGACACCAAGGGCCGTTACCCGCCCGAAGCCCGCGCGCTGGTGTGGCGGTCGGTCGACAGCGGTGAGACATGGCAGGGGTTCGGCAACGGCCTGCCGGCGCGGAACTGCTTTTTCACCGTGCTGCGGCAAGCGATGGCCGTGGATGGACACCGCCCGGCGGGTCTTTACTTCGGCACCAACTCCGGCAGCGTCTTTGCCAGCGCGGACGAAGGCGAAAGCTGGGAGGAAGCGGCAAGCCACCTGCCGACCGTGCTTTCGGTCGAAACCTTGCAAGGCATCGCGGGCTGAGGGAGGAGGCGGAGCGGGTCGCAATCGGGATCGGCAAGGAGTCGCCGCCCCGCCCCGCGATGCGCGGCAGGCGGAGCGGCGGATTGCCGCCATTCTTGACAAGGGGGCGCAGGGTAGTCCACACCCGCCTCAACCCGCACCGGCTTGCCGGTCCAGCACGAACCGCAAGGATTTCCGACGTGACCCGTATCCTTCCCGTGACCTTCGCCCTGTCCGCCGCCATTTCGCTTTCGGCCTGTGGTGCCACGACCGAAATCCGCATGTATCCCGTGTCCGGCCCCTTCTCGCAGGAACAGCCGCTTCCGGTGATCGAAGCTTCCGCCAAGAACGCCAAGGAGGCTTCGGGCAACCTGCAATTCCGCCTGCCCGACGGGACGCGGTGCGAAGGGACGTGGGCTTCCGTCTCGCCCAAGGTGGTGTCGAAGAAGCGCGGCCTCTCGCTGCGCCTTTCGGGGCCGGGCGGGGATTACGGGCGCGAGATCGAAACGGTCGGCGGCGTGAACCCCGGCGAGTTGTTCGCGGTCTGCCGCGACAACACGCAGGTGCAGGGCGATTTCGTCATGGGCAGCGGCACGACGAGCGGCACGGGTCAGGCGACCGACACGCGGGGCAACACCTACCGCCTGCTCTTCTGATCCAGCGCCTCTTGCAGCAGCCCGGTCACAAGATCGGGCGGCACGCCATCGGCCACGAAAGCCTTGCCGATGCCACGGGCGAGGACGAAGCGCAGCTTGCCGTCGATCACCTTTTTATCCTGCCCCATCAGCGAAACCAGTGCGGCGGCGTCGGGCAGATCGCCCCCGATATCGGCCAGATCGACCTTCATTCCCATGTCGCGCAGATGCGCCCGCACGCGGCTGGGGGCTTCTTGCGAACAAAGGCCCATGCGCTGCGACAGTTCGAAGGCCAAGGCGCAGCCGATGGCGACGCCCTCGCCGTGCAGCAATCTGTCCGAATATCCCGTCGCCTTTTCCAGCGCGTGGCAGAAGGTGTGACCGAGGTTGAGAAGGGCGCGCTCGCCCTCTTCCGTCTCGTCGCGGCTGACGATGCCCGCTTTCATCTCGACCGAGCGGCGGACGGCGTATTGCCGTGCGTCGGGGTCGCCTGCGGCCATCTTCGGCCCGTTCCCCTCGAGCCAGTCGAAGAATGCCGCATCACCGAGGAGGCCGTATTTCACCACCTCGCCATATCCGGCAAGGAAATCGCGCGGGGGCAGGGTTGCCAGAACGTCGATATCGGCCAGAACGAGCGAAGGCTGGTGGAAGGCGCCGACGAGGTTCTTGCCTTGGGCCGTGTTGATTCCGGTCTTGCCTCCGACGGAGCTGTCGACCTGTGCCAGCAAGGTGGTCGGAAGCTGCACGAAGCGCACCCCGCGCCGCAGCACGGCCGAGGCAAATCCCACCAGATCGCCCACCACCCCGCCGCCGAAAGCGACGACGACATCGCGGCGCTCCACCTTTTGTTCGAGCAGCCATTCCACCGTGCGCGAGAATTGCGGCCAGCCCTTCGTCGATTCTCCGGGCGGAAGGGCAAGCGCGGCAACGGCGATGCCTTCCCCCTCCAACGCCGCCACAAGAGCGGCCAGATGCTGTGCCGCAACGGTTTCATCCGTGACCACCGCCACCTTGCGCCGTTTCAGCAGGGGCGCGATTTCGGCCCCCGCGCGGGCGACCAGTCCGCGACCGATCCGCACTTCATAGGACCGGGAGCCAAGCTCGACGGCGACGGTATCAATGGTCATGCCTTCATTCCTTCCCAAGCACCTCGGCCCGTTCGGCCAGTGCCGCGATCACCTTGACCGCCATATCCTCGACCGACAGGTCTGCCGCCGAATCCACGGCGATATCGGCCTGCGCATAGAGCGGGACCCGCGCCTCGTAGAGCTGGCGCAAGGTTTCGCGGGGATTTTCGGTGCGCAGGAGGGGCCGCGTGGTCTTGTGCCTTACGCGCTGCCACAAAAGCTCCAGATCGGCCCGCAACCAGACCGAAACGCCCGCCTCGCGGATCAGGTCGCGGTTCACGGGCGACAGGAACGCCCCGCCCCCCGTCGACAGGATGCAGGGTTCGCCCCGCAAGAGCCTGCCCAGAACCTCGGTCTCGCGGGCGCGGAAAAAGGGTTCGCCGTCACGGGCGAAGATTTCGGCGATGGAGCGGTGCGCGGCTTTGACGATCTCTTCGTCCGAATCAAGGAAGGGGACGCCCAATTGCCGTGCCACCGCCGTTCCCACGGCGGTCTTGCCCGCGCCCATCATGCCCACCATGACGACCGTTTTCTTCAGCCGCAGCACGTCTTGCCCCGTCCTTCCAACCGCAACGGGGCACATCCGGCAGGAACCCGCCGGACCACACCCCACAATCAGCCTCCTGAATGGCGTGAACTTGTCCCGAAAGCCATATATAAAAACGATGGATGCATTGGCATTCGCGGGCAAAAAGCCGTATCACCGCTGAAAACACCGAACGGTCAAAGCCAAGGGGCAGGCATGGGCAAGATCATCAAGGCGCTTCTGTTTCTGGCGCTGCTGGGGCTGCTGGGCCTGACCGGCTATGCCTATGTCGCGGACCTGTCGCCCAGCAAGGGCGAGGTGAAGGTTCCGGTGACATTGAATGCCGATTGAAACGGGAAGGACCGGAAGGGGAAGCGGGCCGCGTCTTGCGACCCTCCCGCTGGTTTTTCTCATGGCGTTGCCTGCCGGCGCGGAAACACCGCTGTCTGCCATAGACTGGCTTTCGCAGTCGGTGTCGCAACCCTCGTCCGCGCCCAAGCCCGCGCCGAACGAGGAGCCGGTGACGCAGGGCGTCACGAATGGCGATGTCGCGGTGTCGGTGATCGGTGGACCCTCGCTCGACGCGACGGGGTTGCTGCGGCCGGATGTGACCGGCTTGCCGCATGACCTGTGGGGGCTGGGCAAGACGGATGACATCATCACCGCCATCTCGACCGAGCGGTTTACCACACTGCCCGCGCTGCGCGAACTTTTGCTGTCGGTCCTGCTGGCCGAGGCGACGCCGCCCGCCGATTCCCGCCCCGGTGCGCCGCTGCTCATCGCACGGATCGACAAGCTGCTCGATCTCGGGGCGCTGGATCAGGCGCGGGCCTTGCTTGATGCGTCGGGTGCCCGCAGTGCCGAACTGTTCCGCCGCAGCTTCGACGTGGCGCTGCTCACCGGCGAGGAGGACCGTGGCTGCCGTGTCATGATCTCGTCGCCTGGGCTTGCGCCGACCTTTCCGGCGCGCATCTTCTGCCTTGCCCGTTCGGGCGACTGGAATGCCGCAGCGCTGACGCTGCGCACGGCGCAGGCGCTGGGCTATGTGACGGACGAGGAGGACGCGCTGCTGTCGCGCTTCCTCGACCCCGATCTCTACGAGGGGGACCCTGCCCTGCCACCCCCCGACCGCGTGACGCCGCTGGCATGGCGGATGTTCGAGGCGATCGGGGAACCTTTGCCCACGGCCCCGCTTCCCATCGCTTTTGCCCATGCCGAATTGCGCCCGCAGGCAGGGTGGAAAAGCCAGATCGAAGCCGCCGAACGGCTGGCGCGCGCGGGTGCCATCGCGCCGAACCTGCTGCTCGGGCTTTATACCGAACGTGCGCCTGCCGCGTCCGGGGGTGTCTGGGACCGTGTCGCCGCGTTCCAGACCTTCGAAACCGCGCTCGACTCGGTTGACAGGCGCGGCGTGGAACAGGTGCTCCCCGAAGTCTGGTCGCGCCTTGCCGAAGCCGAACTGGAGCCGCCCTTTGCCGAGCTTTACGGAGAAAGGCTCGACACGCTTGGGCTGACCGGCGAGGCGCGCCGCATCGCGTTCGAAGCCGGCCTGCTGTCGCCCGCGTTCGAGGCGATTGCCGCAAACCGCACGGCAGGATCACCCCGCGAGTTGTTCCTGATCGGCTTGGCGAAAGGGAACCTGACGGCCATCCCAGCGCCCGACAGCCTGTCGCGGGCAATCAAACCGGCCTTTGACGGGACAGCCCCGCTGCCCGCCGATCTGCAAGCCTTGATTGACGAGAACCGGACCGGCGAAGCCATCCTTGCCGCCATCGACCGTATCGAGAACGGCGTGCAGGGCAATCTTGCCCTTGTCACCGAAGGGCTGGCGGTGCTGCGGGCCGTGGGACAGGAACAGGTGGCCCGCCGCACCGCGCTTGAGCTTATGCTGCTGGAAAGGCGGGGCTGACACATGGCCCCCTCGACGCCCGAGCAATGGATCTCCACCTTTCTCGCGGCCACTGCGGCAGAGTTGGACGCGGCACGCAACACCCAGCTTGCCTATGGCCGCGACCTGAAGGATTTCGCCGACTGGCTTGACCGCCGCGGGCTGACATTTGCCGCCGCCGACCGCGGGGCGGTCGAGGGCTACCTCATCTCTTGCGAGGCGGCGGGTTTGTCCAAGGCCACGCGTGCGCGGCGCCTGTCCTCGATCCGGCAACTCTACCGCTTCGCGCATGAGGAAGGCTGGCGCGAGGACAACCCCGCCCTGCGCATCAGCGGACCAGGCGCCGCGAAATCGCTGCCCAAGACGCTTGAGGTGGCCGAGGTGGCCCGCCTGATCGAAGCCGCACGGAACAAGGGCAGAACCGATGAGGAACGGTTGCGCAACACGGCCCTACTTGAACTGCTCTACGCTACGGGCATGAGGGTTTCGGAACTGGTGGAATTGCCCGTTGCGGCCCTGCGCGGTGATCCGGCGATGATCCTCGTGCGCGGCAAGGGGGGCAAGGAGCGGATGGTCCCGCTGTCCACCCCGGCACGTGCGGCGCTGCGGGCATGGTTGACGGTGCGGGACGGAGCCGAGGAGCGCGCAAGGAAAAGCGGCATCGCGCCGTCGCGTTATCTTTTCCCCGGACCGGGGGCGGCGGGGCATCTGACGCGGCAGCATCTGCATCTGATGCTCAAGGACATTTCCGTTCTGGCGGGAATTTCGCCGTCCAAGGTCACGCCCCACACCCTGCGCCATGCCTTTGCCACGCATCTTCTGGCGGGCGGTGCCGATCTGCGGGTGATCCAGACGCTGCTGGGTCATGCCGACCTCGCCACCACCGAAATCTACACCCATGTCCTTGACGAACATCTGAAATCCCTCGTCCTCGACCACCATCCGCTGGCCCGAAAATGAGCGTTTTCTCTTTCCTCCGCCGCCTCAGACGCCCCGACAGCACCGAATCCCTGCGGCAGGACATCCTTGTCGGGGGCATGCAAAAGGAACATCGCGACCGGCTGATCGGGGCGCTCGACCTTGACCAGCGGACGGTGGACGAGATCATGCGCCACCGCCGCCAGATCGAGATGATCGACGCCGAAAAATCGCCCGATGCGATCCTGACCCAAATCCTCGCCTCGCCCTACACGCGCCTTCCGGTCTATCGAGGCAGCGACGAGAACATCCTTGGTGTCGTCCATGCCAAGGACCTCTTGCGCGAGGTGGACCGTCTGGTCCGCGGCGAGGGTGAGGGGCTGTCCGCGCTCGACATCGAAAAGGTGGCGATGAAGCCCTATTTCGTGCCGGAAACCACGGCGCTTGACGAACAGATGCGGCAATTCCTGAAACGCCGCACGCATTTCGCGCTGGTGGTCGATGAATACGGCACGCTTCAGGGGCTGATCACGCTGGAAGACATCCTCGAAGAAATCGTGGGCGAAATCACCGACGAATTCGACGTGACGCCACGCGGCAGCCAACTGACGCAGACGGAAACGGGCGATTACCTTGTCGATGGCGCGATGACCATCCGCGACCTGAACCGCGCACTCGACTGGACGCTGCCGGATGACGAGGCGAACACCGTCGCCGGCCTCGTCATCCACGAAGCGCAGACCATCCCGAACGAGGGGCAGGCCTTCCGCTTCCACGGCCACCGCTTCGAGGTGGTCCAACGCCGCGAGAACCGTCTCTCGCGGCTCAAGATCCGCCCGCTTTAACGGCTTTTGAACAGCGAGCCGAGGATGCCACGCACCACGGCCTGCCCTGCCCGCGTGCCAAGCTGGCGCGCGAAGCTTTTCGCCATCGCCGTGCCGATGGAATCGGAGCGGCTCGACGGGGCGCGGCGCGGCGCTTCCTCGCGGTCGCCGCCGCCGTCATAGCGGCGGGCGTTGCGGTAGCCATCGTCCGGCTCCGGCTGGCGGTCCCAAGGCGACGCTTGTGGCGGGGCGGCCTGTTCCTGCGCCCGTGCCGCCTCGGCCGCCGCCTGCCCTGCCCGCGCCTTCAGCTTTTCATAGGCGCTTTCGCGGTCAACTGCGGTGTCGTATTTCCCTTTCACCGGCGAGGACATCATCAACTGCGCCCGATAGGCCGGATCGACGGGACCAAGCTGGCTTGACGGCGGGCGGATCAGCGTGCGCTGCACGATGCCCGGAATCCCCTTGGCTTCAAGGAAGCTCGTCACCGCCTCGCCCGTGCCGACATCGCGGATCGCCTCTTCGGTCTTGAAGGCCGGATTGTCGCGGTAGGTTTCCGCCGCCATCTTCAGGTCCTTCTGGTCCTTGGCGGTGAATGCCCGCAGCGCGTGCTGCACGCGGTTGCCAAGCTGGCCCAGAATCGTTTCCGGCACGTCGGCGGGGTTTTGCGTGATGAAATAGACCCCCACCCCCTTGGACCGGATCAGGCGTGCGACCTGTTCGACCTTTGTCACCAACGCCTTGGGGGCATCCTGGAACAGCAGATGCGCCTCGTCGAAGAAGAAGACGAGCTTGGGTTTCTCGGGATCGCCCACTTCGGGCAGGGTTTCGAAAAGCTCCGACAGCAGCCAGAGCAGGAAGGTCGCGTAAAGCCGCGGGCTTTGCATCAGCTTGTCGGCGGCAAGGATGTTGACCCGCCCCAGTCCTTGCGCATCCACCAGCATCAGATCGGCGAGATCGAGGGCCGGTTCCCCGAACAGCTTCGCCCCGCCTTCGTTCTCCAGGACCAGAAGCCGCCGCTGGATCGCCCCGATGGACGAGGTGGCGACCAGCCCGTAACGGGTGGAAATCTCGTCCGCATGTTCGCCGATAAAGACGAGCAGCGCCTGCAAATCCTTCATGTCGAGAAGCGGCAGGCCTTCTTCATCCGCCAGACGGAAGGCGACGTTCAGCACCCCTTCCTGCGGCTCGGTAAGTTCCAGAAGGCGCGACAGCAGAAGCGGCCCCATCTCGGCCACGGTGGCGCGGACGGGATGGCCCTGTTCGCCGAACATGTCCCAGAACGTCACCGGAAAGGCGCGGTATTGCAGGTCGAGCCCGATGGTCTTGGCCCGCGCCATGAAGGGTTCGTGCAGCTTGTGCGTCACCGATCCCGCCGCCGAAATCCCTGCAAGGTCGCCCTTCACATCGGCCATGAAGACGGGCACGCCCGCCGCCGAGAATCCCTCGGCAAGAACCTGCAAGGTGACGGTCTTTCCCGTCCCCGTGGCCCCCGCGATCAGCCCGTGGCGGTTGCCGTAACGCAAAAGAAGGGTCTGCGGGGCCGCATGCCCGTCTCCTCCGCCGCCCACGAAAATCCCGGCTTCTTCGGCCATTACCCGTTCCTCCACCTGTCACATGCACGCAGGGCGCGACCCCTGCCGCCGCCCGTTCACCCCGAGGATACATGCTTGGGCCAAGCCTGCCACCCCGAACTTGTCGCAACGGTGCGAGGTTGCGTCGCAGAAGCGACATCGGGGGCTGTCGCAAAAGGGTTACAAAACCGGAAAATACAACATTTTCAACGCAATGACGGCGCTTCACATTCCTGTTGACGCATCCCGTTTTCCCGCATAGCGTCCCTCACATGAAGTCGGCCAGTCCGACAGGGAGCAAATAATACCGATGAAAAGGGCCGGCACCGCTGGCCCTTTTCTCTTTTGGCCGGACGGACGGACCGGCGCTTGGCACCGCGACCCTTTTCCCCGCTGACACCCGCCCTGCACCGTGCTAGACGCGCGGCAAAACAACAGTGAACTGGATCTTCCATGTCGAGCACACTTTCCCGCCTTTTGGCTGCGGCCGTTCTGGCCGCATTCACCGCTCCGGCGCTGCATGCGCAGGAAAGCACCCCCGAGCCGGAAGCGCCCGCTGCGGATGCCGCAACGGACGATGGCCTGTCGATGGGTCAACAGCCTGCCGATGGCGTCGGAACCACCTATTCCAAGGCCGATTTCGACCAGTGGCAGCAGCGTTGCGTCAAGACCGAGGATGGCAACGATCCCTGCCAGCTTTACCAGTTGCTGAAGGACGGCGAAGGCACCTCGGTTGCCGAGATCAGCATGTTCGCCCTTCCCGAAGGCGGTCAGGCCGCAGCGGGCGCTACGATCATCGTTCCGCTTGAAACGCTGCTCACGGCTGGCGTCCGCTTCGCCATCGACAGCGCGGAACCCAAGGTCTACCCCTTTACCGTCTGCGCCCAGATCGGCTGCATCGCCCGCATCGGCTTCACCGCCGATGAACTCGCCGCCATCAAGAAGGGCACGAAGGGCGTGCTGACCATCGTTCCGGCGGTAAACCCCAAGGCAACCGTGACGCTTGACGTTTCGCTCAAGGGTTTCACCGCGGGTTTCGACGCGGTGAACGCATCGAACGCGGCCCTGCCGAAGCAAGAGTAACCGGCGGCCTATCCCGAAAGCCCGCGCTCCGGCGCGGGTTTTTTCATGCCTGCCGCAGGGCGAGCACCGCATTCAGCCCGCCGAAGGCAAAGGCGTTGGACAGCACCGCGCCCACCTTTGCCCGCCGCGCCGCAAGTGACACGATGTCGAGCGGGCAATCGGGATCCGGCGCGGAACACCCGAGATTCGGCGCGATCACCCCGTCGCGCAGCGCCATGAGGCAGGCCAGCAATTCGATCGCGCCCGTTCCGCCGATGACATGGCCGTGCATCGCCTTGGTCGACGAGACGGGAACGGGGATGTCGCCAAGAACCTGCCGCAGCGCTGCCGCTTCGACCCTGTCATTCGCCGCCGTGCCGGTGCCATGCGCGTTGACATAGCCCACATCGTCCGCCGAAAGCCCCGCATCGCGCAACGCTGCCGCAATCGCCCGCGCCGCGCCATCGACCGAAGGGGCCACGATATCGCCCGCGTCCGAGGTCATGCCGAATCCCGCGACCTCGGCCAGAATGTCGGCCCCGCGTGCGCGGGCGTGGTCGTAGTCCTCGAAGACGAAGACGGCAGCGCCCTCGCCCATGACCATGCCGTTGCGGTCGGCGCTGAAGGGGCGGCAACCGTCGGGTGACATGACGCGCAACCCTTCCCAAGCCTTGATGCCGCCAAAGGTCAGCATCGCTTCGGCCCCGCCTGTCAGCATCACCTTTGCCTGACCGGAACGGATCGTCTGGAAAGCCAGCCCCATCGCGTGGTTGCTTGACGCGCAGGCGGTGGAAACGGTGTAGACCGGACCCTTCAGCCCCCAAGCCATGCTGACATGCGACGCGGCGGCCGAGGCCATGAGTTTCGGCACAACGAAGGGATGGACGCGGTTCTTCGCTTCCGCATAGACGGCGCGGTAATTTTCATCCCAGGTCGTCATGCCTCCGGCTGCGGTGCCGAAGATGCAGCCCGAAGCCTGCGAAAGCGGACCGTCGAAGGACAGACCCGACTGCGCCACAGCCTCGGCCGCTGCAACAAGCGTGAACTGGGTGAAGCGGTCGTAAAGGGTGAGCTTCTGGCGGTCGAAGCGCGCGCCGGCGTCCCACCCCGCGACTTGCGCGCCGATACGGATGGAAAGGCGGTCAACGTCGGCAATGTCGATCGGGCCAATGCCACAGCGCCCTTCGGCCATCGCCGCCATCGTCGCGGGAACGCCCACGGCAAGCGCGTTGACCGTTCCGGCCCCCGTGATGACGACCCGCCTCATGCCGCCTTCTGCGCGACCAGTTGTTCCACCGCCGCGATAACCGAGGCGACCGAGGTCAGATCGAACTGCCCCGCGTCAGGTTCGTTGGCGTTGAAGGGGACGGAAATGTCGAAGGCTTCCTCGATGGCGAAGATCGCCTCGACAAGGCCAAGGCTGTCAAGCCCGAGGTCGGAAAGACGCGCTTCGGGCGTGAGGTCGGACGGATCAAGCACCGCCTGTTCGGCAAGGATGGCAATCACGCGGTCCGGAAGCGTCATTCCGCGCCCCCCTTGGCGGCCTTTTCCAGTTCGGCCACCTTGGCGGCAAGGCGCGGCAGACGGCGCAGCGCCTTCTGCATCTCGACATGGGTTTCCATCTTCACCGCCGGATAGCCCAGCAACACCCGCCCCGCAGGCGCGTTGGTGAAGATCTTGGTGGCCCCGCCCGCGATCACGTCGTCGCCCACGAAGATGTTGTCATTGACGCCGCATTGCCCGCCCATGACCACCCGATCCCCGATCCGCGCCGAACCCGCGATGCCGACCTGACCGCACAGCAGGCAGTCGCGCCCGATCTGCACGTTGTGGCCGATATGGACAAGGTTATCGAGTTTCGTTCCCGAACCGATCACCGTGTCGCGGATCGTGCCGCGGTCGATGCAGACATTGGCACCGATCTCCACGTCATCCCCGATGGTGACGGCACCCAGCGAATGGATGCGTGTCCAGCTTTGTGCGCGAATTTCGCTGCGTTCTCCGAGGGTTTCGCGGATTTCTTCAACCCCCGACTTTTCGGGCGTGACGAAGCTGAACCCGTCCGAACCCACCACCGCACCGGGTTGCGCGATGAAGCGGTCGCCGATGCTGACGCGGGCGCCGATGCGCACACCTTGGCAGAGAAGCACCTGATCACCGATCGTGGCCCCCTCGGCGACCGAGACATGGCTTGCGATCCGCGCCCCTGCCCCGATCCGCGCGCCGCGCCCGATGGTGACGAAGGGACCGATGGCGGCCCCCGCGCCGATTTCGGCCTCGGGATGGATCACCGTCATGGGGTGAATGCCCGCCGCAATCTCGGGACCGGCATCAAGGAGCACGGTCAGACCCGCCATCGCCAGCCGCCCCCGCGGGGCGAAGATCGCGGCTTTCAGGCCAAGCCCCTGCCAGTCGGCCCCCGCCCAAAGCATCGCGGCAAGCGCCTGCCCTCCGGCCAGACCGCCCGCGTATTTCGGGTCCATCGCAAGGGCAAGCTGGTCGGCCCGCGCCGCCTTTGGCTCGGCCGCGCCTGTGACCCGCAGATCGAGATCACCCGCAGCCTCCGCGCCAAGGGCGGCGGCAATCTCGCGGATCGTATGGGCCATCGTCAGGTCTCCCGGTCACTTTGCGCCGGATTTACCCCTGAACGCCGCGCAAGACTACCCCGGCCTCGGTCAAGGCTTCGAAAATCCGCGCATCGCGGCCATAAACATCACGCCGCCACGTCATCTGCCCCTTCACCGTGGGCCAAGCCGTGAAATAGACGAGATGGACGGGGACGGGTTTGTCCAGCTTCAACATCTGCTCGCCCGACCGGCCCAGAGCGGCCTGAAACACGCCCTTCGGATCGTCGGTCTGCGCCGAGAGCAGCGCATAGGCGAAATCGAAGGGATCGGCGAGGCGGATGCAGCCGTGGCTGTAGGCGCGCACTTCCTTGGCGAAAAGGTCCTTCGCAGGCGTGTCGTGCAGGTAGATGTTGTAGGGGTTCGGGAACATGAACTTCACCTTGCCCAAGGCATTGCCGTCCGAGGGCGGCTGTCGCAGGCCGAAGGGGAAGCTTTTCGCATCGAACGACGCAAAGTCGATCTGCTCGCGCGGGATCACGTTGCCCTTGCGGTCCACCACCTGCAAATGGCCCACCGCAGCAGGGTTCTGTTGCAAAAGCGGCAGGTATTCCTTGACGATGATCGACCGCGGCACCCCCCACGAGGGGTTCACGATCATATGCTCCATCAGGTCCGAGAATTCGGGGCTGCGCGTGTCGGTCGAATTCTTGCCCACCACCGCCCGCGTCTGAAAGGTGACGCGGCCGTGGTCGATGATCTTGGCCGTGAAATCGGGCTGGTTCACCCAGATATACCGCCCCGTACGGTCGATATCGCCCATCCAGCGCAGCCGCTCCATCGCGACGATCACGGATTTCAGCCGCTCTTCGGGGCCGACGTTCAGTTCGGCAATCGTGCCGGCGCCGGCCACACCGTCGGGCAGCAGGCCGTGGTCGGCCTGAAAGCGCTGCACGGCTGTCGTGATTTCGGAGTCGTAAACCGCAGTTGCCGAAACAGGCATGTAGCCAAGCGCGACGAGCCTGTCGCGCAGGGCGATCACCGCCGCACCCTGCGCGCCGGGTTCCAGCTTCTCGGCGCGGACCTCGGGGCCCCAGCCACGGGCAAGGGCCGCTTCGAGCGCCAGTTTCTCCTTGACCAGCTGGACATATTCCGGCGCCGTCGGCGGCAGACCCTGAAGCACGCCGACGGGATCCTGACCCGCGATCGCCGCAAGCAAGGCAGCCGCGTCGGGCCGTTCCACGACCCGCACGATGCCGGGGTCGGTCCTTGACGGTTCCAGCACACCGCTGTGCACGTCGCGTGCATAATCAAGGAAGGCGCGCGTCATCGCCGCCTCGATTCGTCCACGGTCGCCTTCGGTGCGTGCGGCCTTTGCCTGCGCGATCAGCGCAACCGCATCATAGCGCGCGACGGGAAGACCGTGTTCGCCCGCCCGCGCCAGCGCATTGACCAGGGCCGAACGCCGCGCCGCATCCTGCGCACCCGTCCAGATCGGAGCAAAATCGCGCGACTGGTAAAAGGCTGCAATCCTTTCATCTTCCGATACAGACGCCGCGAGTGCCTGTACGAAAGCCGGTACTTCGGCGCGAAGCGCACCCGTTCCGGCACCGAAAGCGAGTGTCAGACCGACCGCCGCAGCGGTCACATGCTTTCGCAGGGAAGGGTTGCAGATCACGGCCATCGCCACCTCGTCCGGCATCGTTAAAACTCAATAAGTTCAATCGTTAACCGATTCCCGGCGCCTGTCCATTCACAACCCGGCGGCGACCCTTCGCGCCCGCCCAAAGCGGCAGCGGCGCAACAGTTGCGGAATTCGCCGACAGGTTCCGCCGCTTTGGGCAAGAATTTGCCGATTCATTCCA
This sequence comes from Paracoccaceae bacterium, assembly GCA_027489375.1. Classification (GTDB taxonomy): domain Bacteria; phylum Pseudomonadota; class Alphaproteobacteria; order Rhodobacterales; family Rhodobacteraceae; genus Paragemmobacter. The sequence goes on from JAIXZW010000012.1 coordinate 353,771, forward strand.
ATGCCGTGAATTGGCAACAATCGCGGCTTGGGGCGTGGCCGTTCCTGTGTCATAAACTTCGTGCACTTGGGGAAAAGTGGCACAAAAGCTGCTCGTTAAGGGCGGCAAGAAAAAGTCGGGGACAGAGGTTTCATGGCCAGCGCGGAAAAATCGGGTTTCACTCGTCGGAGCCTGTTGGGCATCTTTGCAGCCTCGGCCGTCGTTGCGGCACCCACCTACAGCCATGCCTTCGGACTGCTGCGCGGCGCCGGCGACATCCGCCGCATCAAGATGTATTCCGGCCGGACCGGCGAAAGCCTTGACACCATCTACTGGGTCGAAGGCGAATATATCCCGGAGGTCATGGACGAAATCACCCATTTCATGCGCGACTGGCGCACCAACGAAACCAAGGTGATCGACCCCCGCACCGTCGACATCATCGCCGCAGCGCACAGCCTGATGGATGTGAGCGAACCTTACATGCTGCTGTCGGGCTACCGTTGCCCCAAGACAAACGCCATGCTGCGCGAATCCTCGCGCGGGGTTGCACGCAATTCGCTGCACATGAAGGGTCAGGCTGCGGACCTGCGGCTGAAATCCCGCTCGGTCGGCCAGATGGCCAAAGCCGCCGAAGCCTGCGCGGCCGGTGGTGTGGGCCGCTACCCGCGGTCGAACTTCGTCCACATGGATTGCGGCCCGCTGCGCCACTGGGGCGGCTGAGGCGCAAAAGTCTTCGAAGACTTTTGCAAATTCCTTCGAAGGAATTTGCGCCCCCCCTCCCCGTCAGTCCCCGTCCTGCTCCGCAGCCTCGACCTGACGCCCCCTGAACCCCTGCGCCACGACGAATTTCTCGGAACTGTCGGCACGGCTGGCAGGCGGCTTCACGTTTGCGACCTTCTTGAAGTTCTTCTTCAACATGGTCTGCATCTCGTTCTCGGCCCCGCCCGCCAGAACCTTGGCGACAAAGGTGCCGCCATCCTCCAGCACGTCAAAGGCAAAGGCGAGTGCCGCTTCCACCAGCGCGATGATCCGCAGGTGGTCGGTCCCCTTGTGCCCCGAAGCCGCCGCCGCCATGTCGCTCATCACCACATCGGCGCGACCGCCAAGCCAGCCCTTGACCAGCTCGTCCGCCTCTTCCGTCAGAAAATCGAGCTGGTGCAACTCTGCCCCCGGAATCGCCTCAACCTCTTGCAGGTCGATGCCGAGCACCGTGCCCACGGGCTTCTTGGGGTTCTCGCCAAGCGCATTGACCCGCGTGACCGCGACCTGCGTCCACCCCCCCGGCGCACAGCCAAGGTCGACGACCCGGCAGCCGGGTTTCAGGAACCCGTATTTGTCGTCGAGTTCCAGAATCTTGTAGGCCGCACGCCCGCGATAGCCTTCCTTCTTGGCCCGCTGGACGTAAGGGTCGTTCAACTGCCGTTCCAGCCAGAGCGTCGAGGACAGCTTGCGCCCCTTCGCCGTCTTGACCCGCACGCGCAATTCGCGCTGCCCGCGTCCCGATGTGCCCTTTGTCTCCGTCATGCGTATGGCCCGTCCTCAAGAACGCCGTCGGCGCTCATCTGTGCATAAAGTAGCCCTTCGCGCAGGCCACGGTCGGCCACGGAAAGACGATCCGTCGGCCATATCCGCATCAACGCCTGAAGGATAGCCGCGCCGGACATGATCAGCGCATGGCGGTCGCGCCCGATGCGCGGATCGGTGCGCCGCCCCTCCGGCCCAAGGGCCAGATATTCGCGGATCACAAGGTCGATCTGGTCCGAGGTCATCTGCAACCCGTCCACCTTGGTCCGGTCATAGCGGCGCAGGTTGAGGTAACTTGCCGCGACGGTCGTGACCGTCCCGCTGGTGCCGATGATCTGGAACCCCTCGCGCGGGTTTTCGGCGTTGTAGGGCGAGAAGCTCGACAGGTTTTCCTCGAAAAACCACGACATCAGCGCAAAGCGTGCGCCATCGTCGTCCACATCGGCGAATTGGTCTTTCAGCGTGGCGACACCCAGCGGGACCGAAATCCAGTCCACGACCCGCGCCTCGCGCTCGCCCTGCGCATGGAAACCGCGATGCAGGCGCATGATCGACCGCGCCCGCTCTTCCGGCGGGACGGCGGAGAGGTCGATCCAGACCAGTTCGGTCGAGCCGCCGCCGATATCGACGACGAGAAGCTGTTCGGTCCGCGGGCTGACCAAAGGCGCGCAAGAGATGACGGCAAGCCGCGCCTCTTCCTCGGGGGCGATGATTTCCAGCCCCAAGCCCGTCTCGCGCCGCACCTGGCGGATGAAATCCCTTGCATTCTTGGCGCGGCGACAGGCTTCGGTCGCCACCAGCCGCATCTTGCGGACGCCGTGCTTTTCGATCTTCTTCTGGCAGATGCGCAGCGCCTGCACCGTCCGCGACATCGAGGCACGCGAAAGCCGCCCGCTCGCCTCGAGTCCGACGCCAAGCTGGACAGTCTTGGAAAAGCTGTCCACGACCTGAAACTGACTGCCCTTCGGTTGGGCAATCAGCATCCGGCAACTGTTCGTTCCCAGATCGAGCGCTGCGTAAAGCAGACCCGATCCGGGTTCATCGGGGGGTGACGGTTCGACCATAGGCGGCGCCGCGATTGCGTCGGCTGCCTCTGGGATCGCGTCCGCCCCCCGGGGACGCTCGGGCGCCATGATCGCCCTCCATTGGTGGTTGCATCCAGACTAGACCCTGCGCCCCCCTGACGCAAGGCCGCGTTGCCGCGGCTTCGGCGCGGCTCATGATCGAATTGAATATTTCTAATGTCGCTTTCGTCTTTTGGAATTCGCACCCCGCGCCGAAACGCGCTATTGGGGCGGAGCCGGCGGCAGGGTCGCTCCACGCGCCCACCATGTCGAAAACCGACATCGGATATGCCGCAACGGCGCTATTACGGAACGGACAGAACAGGGTGACTCGGATGCCGGAAGTAACAATCGTCTATTGGCGCGACATTCCCGCCCAGGTCATCGTCGGCAAGGGCCGCCGCGGATCTAAGGTGCAGCTTCCCGAACGGTTCGAGCAGGCGATCGACCGCTGCGCCATGAAGATCGGCGCCAAGGACGCGGATGCCTATCTGGCCGAATGGCGCAAAGCGCAGCCCTACGAGGTAGAGGGCGACGATCCCGACGCCATCGCCAGATCCGAAGCCGCCCGGCTCGAAGCCGAATTCGACACCGCCCGCATCAAGACGCTGATCGACGCCGACGGCTGGTCCACCCCCCGTTCCGCATGACCCTTACGGAGACCCTCATGGCCCTCTTCAACTTCCGCCGCGAGGCGACGCAAACGACGCAGGCCCCCGCCGCGCTGGAAGCCTTTCTTCAGGGCTTCTCCATCGAGGTGATGCCCCGCACGGCGGAAAAGGTGGAAAGCTTCCGCGACATCCTGCCCAAAGGCACGCGCGTCTATATCGCCCATATCGACGGCACCCCGATCGAGGACATGGTGGCCACCGCCAAGCGGCTGAACGCCGAAGGCTTCCCCGTGATGCCGCACTTTCCTGCCCGCATCATCAAGGACAAGGCCACGCTTCAGGACTGGGTCGCCCGTTACAAGGGCGAAGCGGATGTGAAGCAGGGTCTGCTGCTGGCAGGCGGCGTGCCGCAGCCCGTGGGCGATTTCCACACCTCGATGCAGCTTCTCGAATCCGGCGCGTTCGACGGCTTTGACCGTCTGCACGTCGCAGGCCACCCCGAAGGCAACAAGGACATCGACCCCGACGGATCGGACAAGATGGTGATGGAGGCCGCCCGCTGGAAATCGGCCTTTGCCGAACGCACCGATGCCAAGATGGCGATGGCCACCCAATTCTGCTTCGAAGCCGAGCCGGTTATCGCATGGGTCGACCGTCTGAAGGCCGAAGGCGTGAACCTGCCGGTCCATATCGGTGTGGCCGGGCCTGCGAAGCTGCAAACCCTGATCAAATTCGCCATCGCCTGCGGTGTCGGCCCCAGCTTGCGCGTGCTGCAGAAGCGGGCGATGGATGTGACCAAGCTCCTCCTGCCCTACGAGCCGACCGAATTCGTCTCGGCCCTCGCGGCGCACAAGGCCAAGAACCCCGATTTCGGGATCGAGGCCGTCCACTTCTTCCCCCTCGGCGGCATCAAGACCAATGCCACCTGGACCACCGAAAACGGCGGCGCTTCCGGCGTTCCCGCCTCGCAAGCTTAAGGCAAAGGTTAAAGAATGACCCGCACTGTATTGGAATCCAAAACGAAAACCGTGATCATCGGTTTCGACGAACCCTTCTGCGTGATCGGTGAGCGCATCAACCCCACGGGCCGCAAGAAACTGGCGGCCGAGCTGGAGGCGGGCAATTTCGAAACCGTGATCAAGGACGCGCTGGAACAGGTCGCCTGCGGTGCGACGGTGCTCGACATCAACTCGGGCGCCGTCTTCACCAACAAGATGGCCCAGGACCCGCGCTATGCCGACAACAACTTCGTCGAACCGCCGCTGATGAAGGCGCTGATCGAAATCGTGCAGCAGACGGTCGACGTGCCGCTCTGCATCGACAGCTCGGTTCCCGGTGCGCTGGAAGCCGGCCTGATGGCATGCGAGGGGCGTCCGCTTCTGAACTCGGTCACGGGCGAGGAGGAGCGGCTCGAACTCGTCCTGCCGCTGGTCAAGAAATACAACGTGCCGGTCGTGGCGATTTCCAACGATGACACCGGCATCTCGCCCGATCCCGATGTCCGCTTCGCCGTGGCGAAAAAGATTGTCGAGCGCGCCGCCGATTTCGGCATCCCCGCGCATGACATCGTCGTCGACCCGCTGGTGATGCCCGTGGGCGCGATGGCCTCGGCCGGTCAGCAGGTCTTTGCCCTTGTCCGCCGTCTGCGGGAAGAGCTTGGGGTCAACACGACCTGCGGCGCGTCGAACATCTCCTTCGGCCTGCCGCACCGTCACGGCATCAACGGGGCCTTCCTGCCGATGGCCATCGGCGCGGGCATGACCTCGGCCATCATGAACCCCGTGCGCCAGCAGGAGATGGAAGCGATCCGCGCCGCCAACTTCCTGATGAACCACGACGCGAATGGCGGCGAATGGATCCGTTTTGCCAAGGTGCTGGAAGCCGTCGAGGGCGGCCTCAGCTTCGCCGACGCCTCGGCCGCCGCAAGCCAGGCGGCGGGTGGCCGTCGTGGCGGACGTCGCGGCCGGGGCTGATCAGCCTTTCGTCAAGCATGGGGCGGCCAGGGTCGCCCCACGCAGATGATGACGCCGGCGCGGCGACCGGATCGACCCTGCGTTCGGGCGCGCCCCCGTTCGCCGCAAGGGGGGGCCAGCCCCCCATCGGCCCTTGGCCGATTCCCCCCGGAGTATTTGGGGCCAAGGTGAAGGGGAAAGACGCAAGCTGCGCTTTCACCTTGGCTCAAATACTCATTCCGACGCGTATCGCCCGAAGCGCCGCCCCCCGAAGCGCCGACCGACGCAGGGGCAGCGGATGTTCCGCAGGAAGATCGTCGCTCAACCCGCGCCACGCATCCGTTCCACCATCTCGGACAGGTCGCGGCTCAGGCCTTGGGTCGCGGCCATGCGGGCGAGTTCGGCCTGCACCCTGGCGCGGCGGGCGGTGTCGTAGCGGGGCCATGTCTCGAAGGCGGTCGACATGCGGGCCGCAGTCTGCGGGTTGAGCGGATCGAGTTTCAGCAGCCAATCGGCCACGAGGCGGTAGCCAGACCCGCTGGCATGGTGGAAGCCCGCGTGGTTGGCCGAAAGCGCGCCGATCACCGAACGGAAGCGGTTGGGGTTTTTCCAATCGAAGCCCGCGTGCCGTGTGAGGCTTTCGGTCACGGCGGCGGCGCTGTCGGGATGGGCATAGGCGATCTGCAGGGCGAACCACTTGTCCATGACGTTGCGGTCATGGCTCCAGCGGCTTTCGAAGCGCCGGAGTTCGCTCACCCCCTGCCCGATGTCGAGCAGGCAGGACAGGCTGCCAAGCTCTTCGGTCATGTTGTCGGCGCGGGCATGGGCTGCGGCGGCGGCGCGGCCTTCGTCGGTTCGCGACAAAAGCGCAAGCGCCGCGATGCGCAGCGCACGGCGGCCCGCGGCGCGGGCGTCGGGGGTGAAGGGACCGGGTTCTGCAAGGCTGTCGATCAGCGCGGGCAGTTGCGGCGCAAGGCGGCGGGCAAGTGCATCGCCCATGCGGCGGCGTTCGGCCCAGATGCGGGCAGGGTCGGGGGTGATGCCCGCCGCGTGCAGGGTGGCTGCCATGTCATCCTCGGCCGGAAGCCGCAGGGCGAGCGCGCGGAAGGCGGGGTCGAGCGTGTCGTCGAAGGCCACGCGGGCCAGCGCATCCAGCCAGTCGGGACCGGGGGAGGCATCGGTCGTCACCATGCGGGCGAGGACGTCCTTGGCGAGCGCCCTGCCCGCCTCCCATTTGTTGAAGGGATCGGTGTCATGGGCGAGGAGGAAGGCGCGTTCCTCGGGGCTGACCTGCCGTTCCAGCACCACGGGGGCCGAGAAGCCGCGCAGGATCGACGGGATCGGCCGCGTTGCCATCCTGAAGCGGAAGGTCTGGCTGGCTTCGGTCAGTTCCAGCACGGTCGTGGGCAGGATTTCGTCGCCATTGGGATTGAGCAGGCCAAGCGCCACGGGGATCACCTTGGGTGCCTTGTCAGGCTGGCCGGGGGTGGGCGGGTTGGATTGCGTGAGGGTGAGGGCATAGCTCTCGCCATCCCAATCCTCGGCCACCTTGACCACGGGGGTGCCAGCTTCGGTATACCACCGCTTGAACTGGGAAAGGTCGCGGCCTGTCACATCCTCGAACACCTTGAGCCAGTCTTCGATGGTCGCGGCATCGCCGTCGTGGCGGGTGAAGTAAAGGTCCAGCGCACGGGCGTAATCGGCATCGCCCACAAGGCGCTTGAGCATGCCGATCACCTCGGCCCCTTTTTCATAGACTGTGGCGGTGTAGAAATTGTTGATCTCGACGAAGCTGTCGGGGCGGACGGGATGGGCGAGCGGGCCGCCATCCTCGCGGAACTGCCGTGCGCGGAGGAGGAGAACGTCTTCGATGCGTTTGACCGCATGCGACCGCATATCTCCCGAGAACTGCTGGTCGCGGAAGACGGTCAGCCCCTCTTTGAGGCAAAGCTGGAACCAGTCGCGGCAGGTGATGCGGTTGCCGGTCCAGTTGTGGAAATATTCGTGGGCGATGATCGCCTCGATCCGCGCGAAGTCGTCGTCGGTCGCGGTTTCGGGCGAGGCGAGGACGAATTTGGAGTTGAAGATGTTCAGCCCCTTGTTCTCCATCGCGCCCATGTTGAAATCGTCCACCGCGACGATGTTGAAAACCGAGAGGTCATATTCCCGCCCGTAGACCTGTTCATCCCAGCGCATCGAACGGATCAGGCTGTCCATCGCATAGGCGCAGCGGTCCTGATCGCCGGGGCGGACCCAGATGTTGAGCTGCACGGGCGCGCCGCTTGCCGTGGTGAAGGGCGCGGAATGGGCCACGAGGTCGCCCGCGACGAGGGCGAAAAGATAGGCGGGCTTGGGCCAGGGGTCGTCCCATTCGGCCCAGCCCGCGCCCTGCCCTGCGGGGTTGCCGTTGGACAGCAGCACGGGAAGGTCGGATTCCACACGGACGCGGAAGCGGGACATGACGTCAGGGCGGTCGGGGTAGAAGGTGATCTTGCGGAAGCCTTCGGCCTCGCATTGGGTGCAATAAAGCCCCCGCGACATGTAAAGACCTTCGAGGGCGGTGTTGGTCTGGGGGCTGATCTCGACTTCGGTTTCCAGCGTGAAGGGCGCGGCGGGCAGGTGGTCGGCGGGGATGGTCAGGCCCGTGGCATCGGGCTGCACATCCAGCGCGGCCCCGTCGAGGCGGAGGGAGACGAGGCGCAGGCCTTCGCCATCGAGCCGCAGGTCGTGGTGGCCGGGGCGGGCGGGGTTCGGGGCAAGGCGCAGGCGGGCCAGAACGCGGGTTGCACACGGGGCAAGGCGGAAGGTCAGCGCGACCTCCTCCACCAGATGGCTAAAGGGTTGATAATCGGACAGGAAAACGGTGCGGCTCGGTTCGGTCATCCATACTCTCCCTCGGTCTGGGCCAAGGCTATGGAGCGGGCGCGGATGATGCAAGCGGGGCTGAACGCGATGTGAAGCCCCGCCCCGTTTCAGGCGCGGGGAACCGTCAGGGTAAAGGTCGATCCCTTCCCGCTTTCCGAGGTGAAATCGAGCGTGCACCCCGTCAGCTCCGCCAGCCGCTTGCAGGTGGCAAGGCCGATCCCCGTGCCGCTGATCGTGCCGTTCTCGTGGCCAAGGCGGTCAAAGGGGGTAAAGACTCGATGCTGCAATTCGGCGGCGATGCCCGTGCCGGTGTCGGCCACACGGATCGAAATCCGGCCCGCGACGCCCGTGTCGAGGGTGACGGTCACGCTGCCGCCGTTGCGGTTGTATTTCACCGCGTTCGACATCAGATGCGCGACGATGCGGCGCAATACTTCGGGGTCGGCCCTGACCTGCGGCACGGGGTCTTGCGGCTGCATGACCGTGATTGCGATCTTGCGGTCGCCGATGGCGGGCATGGTCGCCTTTTGCGCGGCAAGCAGGATCGGCATCACGTCGATCGGCGCGGCGGAAAGCCGGATTTCGTCCTGCTCGATGCGGCTCAGGTCGATCACCCCTTCGACAAGCTGCAACAGATGCCAGCCCGCCTGCGAGATCGCCCTGACCTGCTTCATGCGCTCCCCGTCCAGCGCCTGCCCCTCGGACAGTTCCAGAAGCTCGGAAAAGCCGAGGATCGCATTCAGCGGCGTGCGCAGCTCATGGCTCATGGCCGAAAGGAAATTCGCCTTGGCACGGTTCGCGGCGTCAAGCTTCGCGCCCATGTTGACCAGATGGTCGCCCACGGTCTGCAACTCGGCCACCTCGTAGGAATGGGTCGGCGGGATGCGGCCCCCGTCCGAGATGCGCACCATGTTCGCTTCGATCTCGGCCAGCGGGCGGGCGACGCGTTCGCTCATCGCGTTGGACCGCCGCCAGAGGAAGGCGAAGAAAAGCAGATAGAACAGCACCAGCCCGCCGAGCATCAGCTTGCTGACCATCGAAAGCTGCCCGCGCAGCGCGGTTGCTTCGGACAGGATGCTTTCCTCGCTCGACAGGACGACCAGCTTCCAGTCGGGTCCGGCGATGGTGGACCATGCGGCGATCATCGGCCGGCCAAGGTCAAGCTCTTCGCTGCCCTTGGCCGAGGCTTGCAGCGCATCGGCGATATTGGCCAGTTCACTGCGGCGGAAGATGTTGAACTCGCCCGGTTTGAAGGTGTCTTCCTTGATCGCCTCCTCGTAGGAATGCGTCAAAAGCTCGGACAGCCCGAAATCCGCCTCGCCCTTGGACGGCAGGGCAAGGATGGTGCCGTCACGGCTGAGAAGCAGCGCATAGCTGTCGCCCTGAAGGTCGAGGTTCAGCACCTGCCGCACGATGGTGCTGATGGTGATGTCGATGCCGATCACCGCTTCCAGCCGGTCGGGTCCGTAGCTGGGCGCGATGGCCGAAACCATCCAGCCCGAACCGGCCGGATCGACGTATGAGTCGGTCCAGACCACCTTGCGTTCGGGGTTATGGAGTTCGTCCGCCTCGTAATAGAAATTGTAGCTCGGGATATCCATCTTGGGGGGATAGATGTCGAGCACGTCGAAATAGGGATAGATGCGGTTGTAGCTGTCGTGCGTGTTGAAATAGACCTGCTGGATCAGCGGATCGGTTTCGGTGATCGACTTCATCAGCGGATCGAGCGCGACGGTGCGCCAGACCTTCTGCTTCTCGGCCTCGCCCACCGGCACCACGCCCGAATAGAACACCGCCGCGCCGCCATTGTCGCGCGTGGTGTAGAAACTGCCTTCGGGCGACATGGCGTAGCGCGATTTCTCGGCCTCGGTCGTGTCCGCTGGGGTGGCAAGGGCGCGGGCCGTCTCGTCGGCAAGGATCTTCGCCTCGGCGGCGATCTTTTCCAGACGGCGGGCGATGACATTCGCCTCGCGCTCGGCGGCATCGGCAAGGGCATCGGTGGACAGCTTGGTGACGGCCTCGGCCCCGCGGTTGTAGACCACGACGCTGGTGCCCCAATACAGCCCGACGAAGCTAAGCTCGATCAGCAGAAGCGGAACGAGCGCCGCACGGATGTAGGATTTCCAGAGCCAGCTCCGCAGCGGGAGCGGTGTGTCGGTGCCGGTCGTCATGTCATCCTGCGCAAATGGCGGTGCGGAGTGGTCTTTCGCCCCATCAATCATGTCGGCAAAGGGCTGTGAACATCAAAACCGTCACCCTACCCATTTGCACCACTGCCATTGGGCAGTCCCCCCGCCGGAATGCACCCCGGCTTGAACCTTTTGCATAAGGCAGTAAGCAAACCCATCAATTCGGATGGTCTTTCGCAAAGGCGTGTCCACCGGCGGCAAACGTCGGCAACTCCAGATTGCGAATCGGCCCCGACAGAAAAACCGCTCCGCGAAAGCGCGTGGCGGCTGCGTCACTTGCGTTGCGGCAACCCCCGCCCTGCGTGGACGTGATAGGCCTTGGTCACGATCTGCCAGCGCCCTTCGGGAGTGGGGCTGTCTTTGACCATGACAAGGTAATCGGTGAAATCCGTGCCGAAACAGGTGTCGGTCAGCTTGGCGATGGCAACGGTTCCCGTCACCTCGATCGACAGAAGCTCGGCGATATAGGGGCTGCCTTGGGGTTGCGTTTCCTCTTGCTTCACCCAGTCGATGAAATCCTGAAGCGGGAAGTATTCGTAGGTGTCGCCGAAATGGCCGACCTGCAACGCCTGCGGGTGAAAGGCGCGGCGCAGCTTTGCCTCGTCCCCCCAGACCATGCCTTCGAGATAGTCGATGACCACCGCACGCACGGCGTCATGATCGGATGCGAATGCCATATGCCCCCCCTTTGTCGCTGCGTTTGGGGAAAGGATAACAGAAACCGCGCCCGCCCGTCAGCCGATCAGGATCGCGCGGAAGTCGTTGACGTTGGTCAGCGTCGGCCCCGTGACGACCTGATCGCCGATCGCGGCAAAGAAGCCGTGCGCGTCGTTGCGGTCGAGCGCGGCTTGCGGATCGCGGCCCACACCCCGCGCCCGTGCCAGCGTGTCGGAGGTGACGATGGCCCCCGCCACCTCGGCCGCGCCATCGACGCCATCGGTGTCGCAGGCGATGGCATGGATGCGGGGCGCGCCGTTCAGGGCGAGCGCGAGGGCAAGGCAGAATTCCGCATTCGGCCCGCCCACGCCGTCACCCCGCCGCGTGACGGTCAACTCGCCCCCCGACAAAAGCAGCAGCGGCGGGTCGGACGGGGCGCGGGCGGCGGAAAGGGCCAGCGCCTCGGCCCCCATCCGCGCCGCAACCTCGCGCGCTTCGCCCTCGAGCGCGTCGCCAAGGATGCGCACCTCGCACCCAGCCGCGCGGGCCAGAGCGGCGGCGGCGGCCAGCGATTGCGCGGGGGCGGCGTAGATCACGTTTTCCACCTGCGACAGGCGCGGATCACCGGGGGCGATGACGCCAGAGGGGCGGCGCAGTGCGGCGTCGACGGAGGCAGGCACCGCGACCTTCCAGCGCGACAGGATCGCGGCGGCATCGGCGGGCGTGGTCGCATCGCCCACGGTGGGACCGGAGCCGATGAAGGCCGGATCATCCCCCGGCACGTCCGAAATCATCAGGCACAGCATCCGCGCCGGATGTGCCGCTGCCGCCAATTGCCCGCCCTTGACCCGCGACAGGTGCTTTCGCACCGTGTTCATCCGGCCAATGGGCGCACCCGATGCCAGAAGCGCCGCATTGACCGCCTGCTTTTCCGCAAGGCTCACCCCTTCGACCGGAGCCACCAGCAGCGCCGAAGCCCCGCCCGAGATGAGGCAGAGCACGAAATCCTGCGGCCCCAGCGATTGCACAAGGGCCAGCATCCGCGCCGTGGCAGCAAGCCCCGCCGCATCGGGGACGGGATGCGCGGCCTCGACGATCTCGATGCCCCGGCAAGGGCGGGCGTAGCCGTAGCGGGTGATCACCAGCCCTTCGCAGCGGCCCCAGACCGCCTCGACCGCCTCGGCCATGCGGGCGCTGGCCTTGCCCGCACCGATCACGACCACCCTGCCCTGCGGTTTCGGCGGCAGGACGCGGGCCAAGGATTGCATCGGGTCCGCCACGGCGACGGCGCGGTCGAAGAGGCGGCGCAGAAAGGCGGCGGGGTCGGTCATCGTGGCATCCCTTTGGCTTTGCCGCATCAGGGGCAGCAAAGCGGAGTTTTGGCAAGGCGTGGCTAAGGGGGCTTTACGAATCTCGCGCCCTCGCTAGATAAATGTTCCATGAATGTTCTCGTCTGGTTCAAGCGCGACCTGCGCATCGCCGACAACGCCGCCCTTGCGCTGGCCGCGCAATCGGGTGCGGTCCTGCCGCTTTATCTGGTGGAGCCGGAGTATTGGCGCCTGCCCGATGTTTCGGCGCGGCAATGGGCGTTCACCGCCGAGACGCTGGCCGGTCTGCGCGACGATCTGGGGGCTTTGGGGGCCCCGCTCGTAGTGCGCGTGGGCGAGGCGGTGGAGGTGCTCGACCGTCTGTGCCGCCAGCACGACATCGCCCGCATCCTGAGCTTTGAGGAGACGGGGAACCGCTGGACCTATGCCCGCGACCGGCGGGTGGCGGCGTGGGCCAAGGCTGCGGCGGTGGATTGGGTGGAGGTGCCGCAGCAGGGCGTGATCCGGCGCATGGCGCGGCGCGATGGCTGGGCGGGGCGGCGCGATGCGGCGATGGCGGCAGCGGTGGTCGGGCCACCGCAAGCCCTGCGCCCGATCCGCGGGGTAGAGCCGGGGGCGATCCCGCCCGCCCGTGCGCTGAAACTGCCCGACGACCCCTGCGCCCATCGCCAGACGGGGGGGCGCGATCAGGCGGAGCGGTTGCTTGCCTCGTTCCTGACGCATCGCGGCGAACCCTATCGCAGCGCCATGTCCTCGCCCCTGTCGGCCGAACGGGCCTGTTCGCGCCTTTCGCCACACCTTGCCCTTGGCACGCTGTCACCGCGCGAGGTCGTGCAGGCCACCGCCACGCGGCAGGCGGAGCGCGCGGGCGGGCGTTGGGGCGGGGCGCTGGCAAGCTTCCAGTCGCGCATCGCGTGGCGCGACCATTTCATGCAGAAGCTGGAGACTGAGCATGCCATCGAATGGCGCGCCCTGCACCGCGCCGCCGACGACCTGCGCCCGCGCGACCCCGATGCGCTGCGATTGGCGGCATGGGAAAAGGGCGAGACGGGGATTCCCTATCTGGATGCCTGCATGCGCTATCTGCGGGCGACGGGATGGCTGAATTTCCGCGCGCGGGCGATGGTGATGTCGGTCGCGTCCTATCACCTCTGGCTCGACTGGCGGGCGACGGGGGCGGTGCTGGCGCGGCGCTTCACCGATTACGAACCGGGCATCCACTGGCCGCAGGTGCAGATGCAATCGGGTGTCACGGGGATCAACGCGCTGCGCATTTACAACCCCGTCAAACAGGGGCTGGATCAGGACCCGACGGGTGCCTTTACCCGCCGCTGGGTGCCGGAACTTGGCGGGGTGCCGGATGCCTTTCTGCATTGCCCGTGGCGGTGGGAGGGGGCGCGGGGGCTGCTCGGGCGGCTTTATCCCGAACCCGTGGTCGACCTTGCCGCATCCGCCCGCGCCGCGCGCGAGGCGGTGGGGCGCTTGCGTCAGGACAAGGGCTTCCGCGAGGCGGCCTTCGAGGTGGTGGAACGCCATGCCAGCCCGTCGGACGATGCCCGCTTCGTCAATGACCGCAGCCGGACGGGGCGGCGACGGCCTGCGGATGCGGCGCAGATGAGCTTCGACCTCTGATGGCCAAGATGCGGAAAAAGGGCGATCTGCCGGAAAAGCCCTGCGCCTGCTGCGGGCGGCCCTTTGCGTGGCGCAAGAAATGGGAAAAGGTCTGGGACGAGGTGAAATACTGCTCGGACCGCTGCCGCGCCGAGGCCAAGCGCAAGTAGCGGGCGCGACGAAGTTAGGGGACGGGACGGGCAATCTTTCTGGCGAAAGATCAGGGGGGCTTTCCGCCCCCCTCGCGTCTGCGACGCTCACCCCCCAAGAGTATTTCGGGCAAGGATGAAAGGGGGGCGGAAAAGGGCCGGGTGAGAGGACTTGCCGGCGCTTCCGATGGCGGGGTCAGGCCACCCCGATGATCGCGGCGAGCTTGCCTAGGGTCTGCAAGCCAAGCGCCTCGGCCCCGAAGCCCTTGGCGTTCTGGTATTCCTCGACCGTCACCATGACCATCCCGAGCGTGACCTGCGTTCCGCCTTCGACCGTTTCGAAATCGACCCATGCGTCGGCGTGTTTCGGCCCGTCCTCGCCCCAGAGCAGCGTGTATTCGATGCGGCGCTGCGGTTCGACCAGCACATAGCGGTGGTGGTTGGGGAAAACGGTGCCATCGGGGGCGATCATGTCGAAGACCCATTCCCCGCCCTGCCGCAGGTCGATGCGCTTGGTGCGGCAGGAAAAGCCGTCCGGTCCCCACCATTTCGGCAGGCTTTCGGCGTTGATCCACGCGCCCCAGATGGTGGCGACGGGGGCCTTGATCACGCGGCGGATCAGAAGCGTGCGGTCTACCGGATAATCCTTCATTTCGCGCCCCCCGCCATCAGCCCCTGCGCATAGGCTTCGAGCTGTGTGACCACCGTGCCCCAACCGTCATAGAAGCCCATCGCCGCATGTTGCTTGGCCGTCTCGGCGCTGCGGTGGCGGGCGATGGCGGTGTATTTCGTCCGCCCCTGCCCCGCATCGGCAAAGGTCAGGATCGCGGTCATGAAGGGTTCGGGCGCGGGTTTCCATCCGGCGCGGTAGGCATCGGTGAAGACGAGCTTTTCGTTCGGGATCACCTCGAGATAGACGCCGTTGTTCTCCATCTCGACCCCGTCCACGTTGAAGGTGGTGTTGCAGGCGCCACCGACCCGCACATCGAGTTCGCATTTCGAAACGAAATGCGGTTTCGGCACGAACCAGTGGACCAGATGCTCGGGCGTGGTCCAGCAGGTGTAGAGCAGGTCGCGTGGCGCCTTCACCTCGCGTTCGAGGATCAGGTCGCAGTCCGGATCGTATCCGGGCAGGTCGTGGGCGGTCATGTCTCGCGTTCCTTCATCAATCGGGTCACATAGTCGTCCAGCCGGTCGAGCCGCGCCTCCCAGAGCGCGCGCTGCTCGTCGAGCCAGCCTTTCATCGGGTCCAGCGCCTGCGGGTTCAGCGTGCAGGAGCGCACGCGCCCGTCCTTGGCGGTGGTGATCAGCCCTGCCGCCTCAAGCACCGAGAGGTGCCGCAGGATGGTGGGCAGCCTGAGCCCGCTCGGCCCCGCAAGTTCCGTCACCGCCGCAGGGCCACGGGCCAGCCGCTCCAGCATCGCCCGCCGCGTGGGATCGGAGAGCGCGTGGAAGAGCAGGGAAAGGTCGGGTTCATGCTTAGCCATGTTGCTAAGTAACACGCCCACCCGAGTCGCGACAGGAAAACTTAGCCAATCGGCGAAGTTTTGTGATTATCCGGCAAAGCCTAAAGGTGATGTTCGGCTTTGCGGGCAAATCAGGGGCCGCCCTTTGTTGAAGCCGGACCGCCACGGGTCTATGGTGTGCAACGGCATACCGAAGGTAGAAGGAGTAGCGCAATGACACGGATCGACAGGAACGGGCTTTCCGTGGATGCGCGACTGGTCGATTTCGTCGAAGGCGCGGCGCTGTCGGGCACGGGGATCGGCGCAGACCGCTTCTGGTCGGGCTTTGCGGCCGCCGTGGCCGAACTCGGCCCGGTGAACCGCGCCCTGCTGGCCAAACGCGAAGACCTGCAAGCCAAGATCGACGCTTGGCACAAGGCGCGGCGCGGTCAGGCCATCATTGGCGCCGAATACCGCGCCTTTCTGGCCGAAATCGACTATCTGCTGCCCGAAGGGCCGGATTTCAAGATCGAGACGACAGGGGTGGACCCCGAAATCGCCCAGGTGCCCGGCCCGCAGCTTGTGGTTCCCGTGATGAACGCGCGCTACGCACTCAACGCCGCAAACGCCCGCTGGGGGTCGCTTTACGATGCGCTTTACGGGACCGATGCGCTTGGCGATGCGCCGAAGGGCAAGGACTATGACCCCGCCCGTGGCGACCGCGTGATCGCCTGGGCCAAGGATTTCCTTGACGATGTGGCCCCGCTGGCAAAGGGCAGCCACGCCGATGTGACCGGCTACCGCGTCGAGGGCGGGGCATTGGTGCCTGCGCTGAAAGACCCCGCGCAATTCGCGGGCTATCGCGGGGATGCGCTGAAACCTTCGGCCATCCTGCTCAGGAACAACGGGCTGCACCTTGTGCTGCGGATCGACCCGCTCAACCGCATCGGATCGGTGGACAAGGCGGGTGTGGCCGATGTGCGGATGGAAGCCGCCATGTCCGCGATCATGGATTGCGAGGATTCGGTCGCGGCGGTCGATGCCGAGGACAAGGTTGTCGCCTATGCCAACTGGCTTGGCCTGATGCGCGGCGATCTGGTGGAAATGGTGCCCAAGGGTGCGCAGACCATCGAACGCCGTTTGCGCGACGACTACGCCTTTACCTCCACCGATGGTGCGGAATTCAGCCTCAAGGGCCGTGCGCTGATGCTGGTGCGCAACGTGGGGCACCTGATGACCAACCCCGCCGTGCTCGACCAAGAGGGGCGCGAGGTGGGCGAAGGCATCATGGACGCCTTCATCACCACGCTTTGCGCGATGCACGACCTGCAAAAGACCACAGGCCCGCGCAATTCGCTGCACGGGTCGGTCTATGTGGTGAAGCCCAAGATGCACGGGCCGGAAGAGGTGGCCTTTGCCTGCACCATCTTCGACCGCGTGGAAGACTGCCTTGGCCTGCCGCGCCATACGGTGAAGCTGGGCATCATGGACGAGGAGCGCCGCACCAGCGCGAACCTCAAGGAATGTATCCGCGCCGCGAAAAGCCGTGTCGCTTTCATCAACACGGGTTTCCTCGACCGCACAGGGGACGAGATCCACACCAGCATGGAAGCAGGCCCGATGGTGCGCAAGGGCGAGATGAAGAACGCCGCCTGGATCAAGAGCTACGAGGATCGCAACGTCGACATCGGCCTTGCCTGCGGGCTGAAGGGCCGCGCGCAGATCGGCAAGGGGATGTGGGCCATGCCCGACCTGATGGCCGCGATGCTCGAACAGAAGATCGCGCACCCCAGGGCGGGGGCGACCTGTGCATGGGTCCCCTCGCCCACCGCGGCCACGCTGCACGCCACGCATTACCACCGCGTCGACGTTCTGGCGCGGCAGGACGGGATCGCGGCAGGCGGGGCGCGGGGGCGCATCGAAGACCTGCTGACCATCCCCGTGGCGCAAGGCACCAACTGGTCCGAAGCCGAAGTGCAGGCCGAGGTCGAGAACAATGCCCAAGGCATCCTCGGCTATGTCGTGCGCTGGGTGGATCAGGGGGTCGGCTGCTCCAAGGTTCCCGACATCCATGATGTCGGCCTGATGGAGGACCGTGCGACCTGCCGCATCTCCAGCCAGGCGCTGGCGAACTGGCTGCACCACGGCGTCGTCACCGAAGCGCAGGTGATGGCCGCGATGCGCAAGATGGCCGCCGTGGTCGACCGCCAGAATGCGGGCGATGCGGCCTATGTCCCGATGGCGCCGAATTTCGACGGCGTGGCCTTCAAGGCCGCCTGCGATCTGGTGTTCAAGGGGCGCGAGCAGCCGTCGGGCTATACCGAACCCGTCCTCCACCGCCGCAGGCTCGAGGCCAAGGCCCGCGCGCGCATCCACGCGGTCTGAGGTCAGCCGAGGTCGAGCGCCAGCGCGTGGACGCGGGTGTTGATGTCGCCAAGCGCCTTTTGCACGGCGCGGTGACGTTCGACCCGCCCCATCGCCGCAAGCTTCGGCGCACGCAGGCGCACGGCGAAATGGCTTTCGCCCGTCCCGTCATCCCCCGCGTGCCCCGCGTGGCGGTGGCTTTCGTTGACCACCTGCAACTCGGTCGGCGCGAAGGCTTCGGTCAGGCGGGCGGTGATCTCGTCGGCTACGGTCATTTAATTGTCAGAGGCATTTTGCGCCTCCCCCCTTCAATCCGGCGCGAGAAGGCTTAAACTCTCGCCTCCGAGTCGGAAAGGCCAGCCAGATCCATGTCCACGCGTCCCCCGTTTGAATTCGATATCCGCGTCTCTTCCGACAAGAAGCGGCGCAAGACAGGACGCCGCGGCATGTCGGGGGCTTTCGAGACCTCGCAGAAGATGTGCGAATACCCGAACTGCAAGGAACAGGGGGCCTATCGCGCCCCGAAATCGCCCGACCTGCTCGACGAATACTTCTGGTTCTGCAAGGACCATGTCCGCGAATACAACCTGAAATGGAATTTCTTCAACGGCACGACCGACGAGGAATTCCAGAAATTCCTTGAAAAAGACCGGCTCTGGGGCCGCGAAACCCAACCCTTCGGCAAAAAGGCCGACGAGGGGCGGGCGTGGCAGCGGCTTGGCGTCGATGACCCGATGGCGATTCTGGGCGAGAAGGCGACGATCAACCCGCCCAAGCCCACCTCGAACGCCACGCGCAAACTGCCCGCGACCGAACGCAAGGCGATCGAGATTCTCGATGCCCGCGATACCTGGACGCGGACCGAGATCCGCAAGCAATACAAAAGCCTGGTGAAGGATCTTCACCCTGACATGAACGGCGGCGACCGCAGCGACGAGGAACGGTTGCAAGAGGTCGTCTGGGCCTGGGACCAGATCAAGGACAGCCGCTACTTCCGCGACTGACGCAGCGCTTGCACCTGCGGGGCGGCGATGGCGATGCCAAGCGCGGCCAGCGCGAATCCGTTCTGTGGCAGCGCCATGACCAGCGCCAAGCCCTGCCCCGTGTAAATCCCCACGGGCAGGGCCAGCGCCAGAAACACGGCCATTCCCGCCAGCGCGGCCCGCAGCCAGCCCCCGACCCCGCTCCGCCCGAACCAGGGGGCTGCAAACCACCCCGAAAGCAGCGCAGGAGCAAGCACCCACAGGAACAGCGGCGAGGACAGGACCGACGCCTCGGTATCCGCGCCAAGGTCGAGCCGCGCCAAGGCTCCGGCGACCAGCGCGCCAAGCAGCAGGGCAATGATGAGACGCTGTTTCCTGTCCATCCCCCGCAGATAGCGCGGGCGGCGGGGCAAATCTAGCGGTCGGTCAGGGTCTTGAGAAAGGCGACCAGCTCCGCCTCTTCGGCCTGCGAGAGTTTCAGGTTGCCAAGTTCGTCCTTGTTCACCCCCTCCGCCACCTCGGGCGCGGGCCAGCAGCCTTGGGCCAAGGCCTCGGCCTCGCTCGCCCAGTCGTCGGCGCAGGCGGGCAGGACATCGCGGGTGTTGTAGAAATGGACGACCCCTTCCAGCGTCCGGAACCAGCCGTTGTGCATATAGGCGCGGGGCTGTCCGGTCCAAAGGTTGCGCAAGGTCGGCACCTTGAACCGCCCCGTGTTGCCGTCCGCCAATGCGGCATAGACCGGATCGGCGGCAAGCGTCTCGGCAAGCCCCGTGTCGCGCCAGTCGCGGCCCGATCCATTGGCAGGGTTCGAATAATAGGGATTGTCGCGGTTCTTCGGCACGCCAAGGTTGTCATAGCTGAAATCGGTGAAAAGCGCACGCTCCCCCTTCGGCCCCCGCGACAGCACATGACAGGCCGAACACTTCGCCTTGTCCTCGAAGAGTTTCAGCCCCGCCCGCTCTTGGCCCGTCAAATCGCCCGCATCGAAGCGCGAGGCAAAGGCGGCCACTTCGGCCGATCCCTCGAATCGGGCAAGCGACTGGCCGATCAGGGTCAGGACCTCCGCCTCCTGTCCCGTTGCGGGGCACAGCGCCGGATCGACCGCCGCGATCAACGACGCCTGTGACGCGCAGGCCCGCGCCGCCAGCGTGGCAGGGTCGGGCAAGGCCATCTCGTCGGGGTTCAGCAGCGGGGCCAGCGCCTGCTCCGCCGCCGGATCCCCCCCCGCCCGCCCCGTCGCGCGCCCGTCGGAGAACGCGCCGCCAAGGATGAGCGTTTCCCCCTCCTCGGTCACGTGATGCAGCACGGGGGCCAGCGCGCCATAAGCAAGACTCGGCGGCTTGCGCGCCCCGAACCGCCCCGCAACCGCGCCTTGGGGAAAGGGCGACCCCGCCTCAAGCGGCGCGGTGAAGCCGTTCGCCGGATCATGGCACGAGGCGCAGGATTGCGCCCCCGTCACCGAAAGCGAGGCATCGAAGAACAGCGCACGGCCCAGATCGAGCATCGGGTCGGCATAGGCAGGCAGGGCAAAAAAGAGGAAGGGAAGCAGGGCGCGCATTTCTTGACCTTTTCAGTAAGATTTCGATCCGCCTACAATTACATATTATTTTTGTCAACAATACCCGCATCCCCTCGCGCCATGTCGCTTGCGACGCAATGCCTGATGTCGCTTGCGACGCAATGCCTGCCGCCCTTCCCCTTGCAGCCCCCCGCTTTATGTTCCACACATCTTCCAACGGCCCCTCCGGGGCGATGCGAATTTATGGCGGTCGGAATGCTGGATACTGTGATGAAACCCACCGAAGAAATCTCGGTCCGCGATGTTTTCGGCATCGACACCGACATGAAGGTGAAGGGCTTTGCCGACCGCACCGACCGCGTGCCCGAGATCGACCCGACCTACAAGTTCGACCCCGACACGACCTTGGCCATCCTCGCGGGCTTTGCCTACAACCGCCGCGTGATGATCCAGGGCTATCACGGCACGGGCAAATCGACCCATATCGAACAGGTCGCGGCGCGGCTGAACTGGCCCTGCGTGCGCGTCAACCTCGACAGCCACATCTCCCGCATCGACCTGATCGGCAAGGACGCGATCAAGTTGCGCGAGGGCAAGCAGGTCACGGAATTCCACGAAGGCATCCTGCCTTGGGCGCTGCGCAACCCCGTCGCCATCGTCTTCGACGAATACGATGCGGGCCGCGCGGATGTGATGTTCGTGATCCAGCGCGTGCTTGAACATGACGGCAAGCTCACGCTTCTCGACCAGAACGAGATCATCACCCCCCACCCGTCCTTCCGCCTGTTCGCCACGGCGAACACGGTGGGTCTGGGCGATACCACGGGCCTTTACCACGGCACGCAGCAGATCAACCAGGCACAGATGGACCGCTGGTCGCTTGTCGCCACGCTGAATTACCTGTCGCACGATGCCGAAGCCGCGATCGTTCTGGCCAAGAACGCGCACTACAACACCGAAAAGGGCCGCAAGGTCATCAGCCAGATGGTGACTGTCGCCGACCTCACGCGCACGGCCTTCATGAACGGCGACCTGTCGACCGTCATGTCGCCCCGCACCGTGCTGAACTGGGCGCAGAACGCCGAGATTTTCCGCAACGTGGGCTATGCCTTCCGCCTGTCCTTCCTGAACAAATGCGACGAGCTGGAGCGCCAGACGGTGGCCGAATTCTACCAGCGCTGCTTCGGCGAGGAACTGCCGGAGAGTGCGGCGAGCATGGCGATGAAATAAGGCCTCCGCTACGGCGGGCGGCTTGGACGCGCGGGGGGAAACCCTCGCGCGTTTTGGTTTTGGGGTGCCAGAGGACCGCCGCGAAAAGGTCCAGTGGACCTTTTCGACGGTCCGATTGCCCGAAGGCGCAAGCCGCAGGGCAAGGGGTGATCCGCAAGAGCGGCGGTCGGGGGGCATGGGCCGCGCCCGACCGGGTGGGCGCGGAATCGCGCCCGCCAAGGGGCGGGCGGGCGCGGCCCGTGCCTTTGGGGCACGGGCGGGACAGCGGATAGCGAAGCGCGTGGCGCGGCGATGGCCGCACCACACCCCCACAAAGTTTCCAAACTGCCCGATTGATCGGCGCTTGTCCCTGTGTCACGCTCAAGACATGAGCGGTTTGAGAACGATCCTTGCGCCCCTCTCGCTGTGGCTCATGTCACAGATCGCGCCCGCTTTTGCCCAATCCACCCCCGACCCCGAATGGTTCGCCATCTGCACCGGCCGCCTTTCCGCGCTGATGGAGATGCAGTTCCTCACCGATGGCCCCGCGTCCGAAGCGACAAGGGACCAGCGCGACGCGATGGCCGGCCTGCTCGACGCGGTCGCCGAACCGGAACAGGCGCGGCACCTGATGGCCCTGCGGGTCGAGGCGAAATGGGCCTATCGCGCCCTGCTGGAACAGGCGGCTTTCGGGCCGGACCCCGACCACAAGGCGCAGCGGCAAGCCAAAGGGCTGGCGGCGGGCTGCACCGACCTCATTCTCGGCTAGGCTGCCCCTTGCCCCCGCCCTTGCGCGGTGCAAATGTGGCCCCATGAAGCCGCAAGACAACAACCCCGCCGATCCCTTCAAGAAAGCCTTGGCCGAGGCGACCAAAACGCTTGCCGACGATCCCGAGATGACCGTCAGCTATTCGGTCGACCCACCGGGGATGAACAAGGAAGGCGTGCGCCTGCCGCAGGTCAGCCGCCGCATGACGCGGGACGAGGTGATGCTCGCCCGTGGCACGGCGGACGCCTATGCCATGCGGCGCAAGTATCACGACGACGCGACATCCAACCGCTACGCCCCCACCGGCAACCTCGCCCGCGAGATCTACGAGGCGATGGAGACGGCCCGCTGCGAGGCCGTGGGCGCACGCGCCATGCCCGGCACGGCGGTCAACATCGACGCCAAGATCGCGCATGAGGCGGATCGCAAGGGCTATTCCCACATCACCAGCGCACAGGACGCGCCGCTTCCCGTGGCGGCGGGCTACCTCGTGCGGCAACTGGCGACGGGGCGGGATTTGCCCAAGGGGGCGTCCAACGTCCTAGACCTCTGGCGCGGGTTCATCGAGGAACAGGCGGGCGGCACGCTCGAAGCCGTGGGCGATGTGCTGGCCGATCAGGCCGCCTTCGCGCGTCTGGCGCGCAAGGTGATTTCCGACCTCGGCTATGGCGACCAGTTGGGCGACGACCCCGATCAGGACGACCCCGACGATCAGGAGGGCGAGGCCGAAGAGGACCAGAACAGCCCCGAGTCGGCGGGCGAGGAAGAGCAGGAACAGGACGAGTCCGAAGCGGCCCCCGAACGCTCTCAGGAGGAGCAGCAGGACCAGTCGCAGGCGCAGGTCACGATGGAAGACAGCGCCGACATGGAACAGGGCGACGAGGCGGAACTGCCCGAGGGGGAAGCCCCGCTGGAACCGCCCCCCCCCGCCCCCTATTCCGACGCCGACCCGAATTACACCGTCTACACGCAGGACTTCGACGAGGAAATCCGCGCCGAGGAACTGGCCGAACCCGCCGAACTGGAACGGCTGCGCGCCTATCTCGACCAGCAGCTCGAACCGCTGAAGGGCGCGGTCAGCCGCCTTGCCAACAAGCTGCAACGCAGACTTCAGGCGCAGCAGAACCGGTCGTGGCTCTTCGACCTCGAGGAAGGCACGCTCGACGCGGGCCGTCTGGCGCGGGTCGTGGCGAATCCGACGACGCCCCTGTCCTTCAAGCAGGAAAAGGACACCGAATTCCGCGACACCTGCGTGACGCTCTTGCTGGACAATTCGGGATCGATGCGGGGACGCCCCATCAGCATCGCCGCGATCTGCGCCGATGTTCTGGCCCGCACGCTGGAGCGCTGCTCGGTCAAGGTCGAGATCCTCGGCTTCACCACCCGCGCGTGGAAGGGCGGGCAAAGCCGCGAACGCTGGCTGGCACAGGGCCGCCCGCAGGGGCCGGGGCGTCTGAACGACCTGCGCCACATCATCTACAAATCCGCAGACGCCCCGTGGCGGCGCGCGCGGCCCAATCTGGGGCTGATGATGAAGGAAGGGCTGCTCAAGGAAAACATCGACGGCGAGGCGCTGGAATGGGCGCAGCGCCGGCTGGTGCACCGCCCCGAGGCGCGCAAGATCCTGATGGTCATCTCGGACGGTGCGCCGGTCGATGATTCCACCCTGTCGGTCAATGCCGCCAACTTCCTCGAAAAGCACCTGCGCGACGTGATCGCGATGGTGGAGCGGCGGCGGCAGGTGGAACTGATCGCCATCGGCATTGGCCATGACGTGACGCGCTATTACCAGCGCGCCGTCACGATCACCGATGTGGAACAGCTTGCGGGCGCAATGACCGAACAACTGGCAAGCCTGTTCGAGAGCGACCCGAGAAAGCGCGCCAAGGGGGCCGGTGCACCCATGCGGCGGGCGGGGTAAGGGGGGCTGTCTGCCCCCCTCGCCGCCTTCCGGCGGCTCACCCCCCGAGGATATTTGTCGAACAGATGAAGGTGGGCCATGTTCCAGACATTCGAGACGACCTCTGATCCGTCCAAGGGTCCGGCGCGGCTTGCGGCGCTGCGGGCGGCTTTGGGGGCCGAAGGGCTGGCGGGCTTTCTGGTGCCACGGGCCGATGCGCATCAGGGCGAATATGTCGCCGCACGGGACGAGCGTCTGTCGTGGCTCACGGGGTTCACGGGTTCGGCCGGTTTTGCCGTGGTGCTGCCCGATGTGGCGGGGGTCTTCATCGACGGGCGCTACCGCGTGCAGGTCAAGCATCAGGTGGACCTGTCGGCCTTTACCCCCGTGCCCTGGCCCGAAGTGAAGGCGGGCGACTGGATCCGCGAGCATCTTTCCGCAGGCGTGGTGGCTTTCGATCCGTGGCTGCACACGGCGGACGAGGTGGAGCGGCTTGAAGCGGCGTTGCAGGATCGCGGCGTAACCCTTCGCGCCACAAAGAATTTCGTCGATGCGGTCTGGCCCGACCAACCCGCGCCGCCGCGTGGTCTGGCCTTTCCGCACGGGATCGAATTCGCGGGCGAAAGCAGCATCGACAAGCGCGCAAGGCTGGCCGAGGGGTTGCGGGCGGCGGGGCAGGACCATGCCGTCATCACCCTGCCCGATTCCCTGTGCTGGCTGCTGAACCTGCGCGGGGCCGATGTGCCGCGCAACCCGATCCTGCACGGCTTTGCCATCCTTGCCGCCGATGGCGGGGTGCGGCTGTTCACCGATCCGGCGAAGATCACGCCCGAAGCCGCAGCAGCCTTGGATGCGGGCGTCAAGGTCGAACCGCCCGAAGCCTTTGCCGCCGCCCTGTCGGGGCTGTCGGGCGTGGTGCGGGTGGACAAGGGGACCGCGCCGCTGGCCGTGTCGCAGGCGGTGACGGGGGCGCGGGTCGTGTGGGGCGACGATCCCTGCCGCTGGCCGAAGGCGCGCAAGAACCCCGCCGAAATCGCCGGCATGCGCGAGGCGCATCTGCGCGACGGGGCGGCGGTGGTCGAATTCCTGACATGGCTCGACGCCGAGGCACCCAAGGGAGGGCTGACCGAGATCGACGTCGTGACCGCGCTCGAAGGCTATCGCCGCGCCACCAACGCGCTGCATGACATCAGCTTCGACACGATCTGCGGCGCGGGTCCGAATGGCGCGATCATGCATTACCGCGTGACGCATGACACCAACCGCCCCGTGCGGCGCGACGAATTGCTGCTGGTCGACAGCGGCGCGCAGTTCAAGGACGGCACGACCGACATCACCCGCACCGTGGCCGTGGGCGACCCCGGACCCGAGGCGCGGGAGTGTTACACCCGCGTGCTGCAAGGCATGATCGCCATCTCCCGCGCGCGCTGGCCCAAGGGGCTGGCGGGGCGCGATCTGGACGGCTTTGCCCGCTACAACCTGTGGCTGGCGGGGCAGGATTTCGACCACGGCACGGGGCATGGCGTGGGGGCCTTCCTGTCGGTGCATGAGGGGCCGCAGCGCCTGAGCCGGATTTCCGAAGTGCCGCTGGAACCGGGGATGATCCTGTCCAACGAACCGGGCTATTACCGCGAAGGGGCCTTCGGCATCCGGCTGGAAAACCTGATCGTGGTGCAGCATGCCCCCACCCTGCAAGGCGGCGATACGCGCGAGCAATACAGCTTCGAAACCCTCACCTTCGTGCCGCTCGACCGCCGCCTGATCCTTGCCGGACGCCTGTCCCCCGGAGAACGCGACTGGCTGGACGCCTATCACGCCGAGGTTCTGGAAAAGCTTTCCCCCCGCGTCAGCGCGGCGGCGCTCGACTGGCTGAAGGCCGCTTGCGCCCCGATCTGAGGGCTTGATTCGGAATGGTTAAATCCTCAGATTGAAAGCTTGGGCTTTTTCGGGGGGATGCGATGGTCGAAATCACGATCCGGCAGGCGCCGGGCCGCTACACGATCCGCGCCAAGGGGGCGATCATCGGCGAAACCGCGCGTGCGGTGGAACTGGTCGAAGGCGCACGCCCGCCCGTGATCTATATCCCGCGCGAGGATGTGGCGATGGCCTTCCTCGACCGCAGCGACCGCGTGACCACCTGCCCCCACAAGGGCGAGGCGAGCTATTATTCCGTCGTCACCCCCGAAGGGCGCATCGAAAACGCGGTCTGGTCCTATGAACAGCCCAAAGCGGGGGCAAAGGGGATTGCCGGATACCTTGCCTTTTACCCCGAAGTCACGGTGCAAAAGGTCTAGACCGCCTCGCCCGCGACCTTGCGGATGCGCTCCACCATCGCCCGCAACCCGTTGGAGCGTTGCGACGAGAGGTGATCGGTCAGCCCCAGACGTGCCAGCTCGGCGGATGCGTCGACGCGCAGCACCTCGGCCACGGGAAGGCCCGCGTAAAGCGTGTGCAGCACGGCGATCAGCCCCTTGACGATCATCGCGTCGCTGTCGCCCTGAAAATCGAAGCGGCCGTTTTCGATGGTGGGCTGGATCCAGACCTGACTGGCACAGCCATTCACCTTGGTCGCGGGAACCTTCAGCGCCTCTTCCATCGGGGGGAAGGCCTTGCCAAGTTCGATGACATGGCGGTAGCGGTCTTCCCAGTCATCAAGGAATTCGAAGGTTTCGGCAAGGTCCCTGAAGGCTTCGGTCGCCATGTGCTTTCCCCGGTACTGTCGCCCCCTAGGTAGCCCTGCCCCGCCCGAAGGTCCAGTCCGGCAACGGTGTTGGGTGCTTTTCAAAGCGGCTGCAATGGTCTACCCAAGGGCTAGGAACGGGGGACCACGATGACACGTGCTTTGATTGCCGCGCTGCTGGCGCTTTCCTTGACCGGATGCGGCTATGTCGCGAAATCCAAACTGAACCCGTTCAACTGGTTCGGGCGCTCCGAACAGCGCGAGGCGATCACTCTGCCGGCCGAAGGCACCGACACCCGCGCCCTCGCCGCGCAGGTGACGGATATGCAGGTGGAACCCTATTCCGCCGGTGCGATCATCCGCGCCACGGGGCTGATGCCGACCCAAGGCTGGTGGGACGCCGAACTGGTGGCGCGTCCGCTGGATGAAAACGGTGTGCTGGTCTACGACTTCCGCGTCTTCCCGCCCGTGGGCGAAACCCCCACCGGCGCCCCGCAAACCCGCGAGGTGACGGTTGCCGTGTCGATCTCGCCGCAAAAGCTGGATGGCGTGCGCGAGATCGTGGTGCAGGGCGAAACCAACGCCCGCTCCTCGCGCCGCTAGGGCGCGGGCGTCACAAACGGACGACCCGCACTTCGTTGCCCTTGGCCGACAGGCCGATCTCGCCCTTGCACAGCCGCAGCGCATCGTCGCCGAAGGCTTCCGCACGCCAGCCCGTCAACGCCTCCACATCCCGCTCCCCCGCCGCGATGGCATCGAGGTCCGAGGCATTGGCGATCAGCTTCGCCGCCACGCCAAGGGATTCGGACTTCGCCTTCAAAAGCACGCGCAACAGATCGGCGAGCGCGGGGTTGACCTGCAACTGCTCGCGCGAGAGGTCGGGCTTGGGCATATCCTCGGGACGCATCTCGAGCCCCGCTTTCACGGCGGCAAGGATGCCTTCGGCAATCTCGGGCTTGCGCCCCTCGCGCAGCAAAAGCCGCGACCGGCCCAGTTCGTCCATATTGGTCGGACGGGTCGAGGCGAGTTCGAGCAGCGCGTCATCCTTCATCACGCGGCTGCGCGGGACGTTGTGCTTCTGGGCATATTCCTCGCGGAACCGCGCCAGCGTCTTGACCATGGCCAGAAACCGCCCCGAGGTGGTGCGGGTCTTGACCCGCATCCACGCCTCGTCGGGGTGGACGGTATAGGTCGCGGGATCGGTGAGGATGCCAAGCTCCTCCTCCACCCATTTGGTGCGGCCGTTCTTGGCAAGCTGGGCGGCAAGCCATTCGTAGATTTCGCGCAGATGCGTCACGTCGGCGATGGCATATTCCGCCTGCGCCGTGGTCAGCGGGCGGCGCGACCAGTCGGTGAAGCGCGAGGTCTTGTCGAGGTTCTGCCGCGCGATCTTCTTGACCAGCGTCTCGTAGCCCACCTGTTCGCCGAAACCGCAGACCATCGCGGCCACCTGCGTGTCGAAGAGCGGTTCGGGAAAGACATTGCCCTCGACGAAGAAGATTTCCAGATCCTGCCGTGCGGCATGGAACACCTTGACCGTCGCCTTGTGGCGGAACAGATCGTAAAGCGGCTCCATCGACATGTTCGCGCCCTCGATCGGGTCGACGAGGACGGCATCCCCGTCCTTGCCCGGAAGCGCCATCTGGATCAGGCAGAGCTTGGACCAATAGGTCCGCTCGCGCAGGAATTCCGTGTCGATGGTGACGTAAGGCGCGTTCTTCGCAGCGTCGCAGAAGGCGGCAAGGTCTTGGGTCGTGGTGATGGTGCGCATATGCCTTCCGATCGGCCAGAGTGGCACGGGGTCATCCCGCAGGCTCCGCTATAACGATTTGCGGGGAAATTGGAAGGGTTTGGTCTTTGGGCGAAGGTGGGACGCCATAGCGGGGGCCAGCCCCCGCACCCCCGGGATATTTGGGAACAGATGAAGGGGGCGGGCGGGGCGGCACGGCACCGCAGTCAGAGGAATATCGGCGTCCGGTCCCCGACCGCGAAGCGGCGCAGGACGGCGGGGTAAAGGCGGTGTTCCTGCACCAGCACGCGGGCGGCGAGGGTGTCGGGCGTGTCGTCCGGCAGCACCGGAACCCGCGCCTGACCAAGGATCGGGCCATCGTCCAGCACGGGCGTCACCTCATGCACGGTGCAGCCCGCTTCTGCATCGCCCGCCGCGATGGCGCGCTGGTGCGTGTGCAGGCCGGGGTATTTCGGCAGAAGCGAGGGGTGGATGTTCAGCATCCGCCCCGCAAAGCGCGTCACGAAGGCGGGGGTCAGCACCCGCATGAAACCGGCGAGGAGGAGGATGTCAGGCTTGGCGGCAAGGATGGGGTCCAGCAGCGCCGCCTCGAAGGCCGCGCGGTCGCGGCCATAGGGGCGGTGGTCCACGGCAGCCACCGGCACGCCCTGCCCCGCCGCTTTCGCCAGCCCCCCCGCCGCAGGATCGTTCGACGCGACCAGCACGGGCCGCGCCGGATGCCCCGCTGCTTCCATGTCACGCAAAAGCGCCAGCATGTTCGAGCCGCCACCGGAAATCAGGATGGCGACGCGTTTGGTCACAGAAGCTTGCCCTTGTAGATCACGCCCTCGCCCTCGACCACGCGGCCAAGGGTGCAGACCGTCTCGCCCTGCGCGCGCAAGAGTGCCGCCAGATCATCGGCACGGTCGGCTGGGACGACAAGGATCAGCCCGATGCCGCAATTGAAGGATTTCAGCATCTCGGCTTCGGCGATATTGGCCGTGGTGGCAAGCCAGCGGAACACCGGCGGAAGCTGCCACGCGCCAAGGTCGATCTCGCAGGCCAGCCCTTCGGGCAACACGCGGGGCGGGTTTTCGGTCAAGCCGCCGCCGGTGATATGGGCCAGCGCATGCACCCCGCCCGCACGGATCGCGGCCAGCGCCTGCTTGACGTAAAGACGGGTCGGGGCAAGCAGCGCCTCGCCCAGCGTGCCATCCGAGAAGGGCGAAGGGGCGTCCCATGTCAGGCCCGAAAGCTCAACGACCTTGCGCACGAAGCTGTAGCCGTTGGAATGAACCCCGTCCGAAGCAAGGCCAAGGATCACATCCCCCGCGCCCACCCCTGCGGGCAGGTCGGCGCCGCGCTCCATCGCGCCCACGGCGAAACCGGCAAGGTCGAAGTCGCCCTTGTGATACATCCCCGGCATCTCGGCGGTCTCCCCGCCGATCAGCGCGCAACCCGACCGCTCGCAGCCCGTGGCGATGCCTTCGATGATCCGCGCCGCTTGGTCCACGTCAAGCTTGCCGGTGGCGAAATAGTCCAGAAACAGCAGCGGCTCCGCGCCCTGACAGACCAGATCGTTGACGCACATGGCGACAAGGTCGATCCCGATCGTGTCGACATTGCCCGTGTCGATGGCGATGCGCAGCTTCGTCCCCACCCCGTCGGTCGCGGCGACGAGGATCGGGTCGGTGTAGCCTGCCGCCTTGAGGTCGAAGAGCGCCCCGAACCCGCCAAGGCCCGACATGGTGCCGGACCGGCTGGTGCGCTTTGCCGCGGGCTTGATGCGTTCGACCAGCGCGTTCCCCGCATCGATATCCACGCCTGCCTGCGCATAGGTAAGGCCGTTCGTCATGGGTCCGCTCCGCCGCTGATCGCTGATGCGCTGGCGCATAGACGATTGTGGCGGTGGACGCAACGCGGCATGGAAGCTTGACCTTCGGGGCGGTCATGATAACCACGGCTTGCGTGGGCCTGTAGCTCAATGGTTAGAGCAGGGCGCTCATAACGCCTTGGTTGGGGGTTCGAGTCCCTCCGGGCCTACCACTCCCCCACGCTCCACCTGCCCGCCGATCCAGTCGCGGAAGGCGCCAAGCTGCGGGCGCGGCGTGCTGTCCTTGGGCCAGACCAGCCAGTAGGAGCCGTTCGACGGCACGGGCCTGCCCCATGCCGGAACCAGACGCCCCGCGGCAAGGTCATCGGCCAGCAGAAAGGTCGGCAAGAGCGCGATGCCCAGCCCGTGGATCGCCCCCTGCTGCATCGTGGCGAACTGGTCGAACATCATCGCCTGCGGGCGCTGTCCGGCCAGCCCCTGCGCCGCGAACCACCGCCCCCAATCCCCCGTGCGGCTTTCGATCATCAGCAGAGGATGGTTCAGGATGTCTTCGGGCCTCGCCAAGGGCGCGGGCAGGAATGAGGGCGCGCAGACGGGCAGCACCTGTTCCTGCATCAGAAGCAGATGTTCCGCATCCGGCCAATCAGCCCGCCCGTAATGGATCGCCGCATCGACCCCCTCGGCACCAAGGTCGAAGGGCCGCAGACGGGTGGACAGCGACAGCCTGATCTGCGGATGCGCCGAGCGAAAGGCGGACAGGCGCGGGGCCAGCCAGTGCATCCCGAAGGCGGGCAGGATCGCCAGCGTCAGCACCTCGCCCGCCCCGCTGCGCAGCCGTTGCGCGGCGGTGCTCAGCGTATCCAGCCCGCGCCGCACCTGCGCCACGTAATCCCGCGCGGCGGGCGTCAGCCGCAGCCTCTGGCGGTCGCGGATCAGCAGCGGCTGGCCAAGCACCGCCTCCACCTCTTGCAGCGCACGGCTGATCGCCCCCGCCGTCAGGTTCAACTCTCCCGCCGCCGCCGAGGCGGTGCCAAGGCGCGCCACGGCTTCCAGCGCGAGAAGGCCGGAGAGCGAGGGCAGATTGCGGCGGGCATACATTGAGGTTTGCTCAACAACCTTGGAAAAACCTTCGCTATCTTCTCACGAAGTTTTGCCCCATACAACCGCCAAAGCCAGATGGAGCCTGACCATGAGCCTCGATTCCCCCAAACTGAAAGCCAAGGACGCCCCCGATCTTGGCCGTTTCGACTGGGAAGACCCCTTCCGTCTCGAAGACCAGTTGACCGAAGAGGAACGCATGCTCCGCGACGGGGCGCGGGCCTATGCGCAGGAAAAACTGCAAACCCGCGTGATCGCCGCCTATCGTGACGAACAGACCGACCCCGCCATCTTCCGCGAGATGGGCGAGATGGGCCTTCTGGGCGTGACCGTGCCGGAAGAATACGGCGGGCTTGGCGCGTCCTACGTCGCCTATGGCCTGATCGCACGCGAGGTAGAGCGGGTGGACAGCGGCTACCGCTCGATGATGTCGGTGCAGTCCAGCCTTGTGATGTATCCGATCTACGCCTACGGGACCGAGGCGCAGCGGGTGAAATACCTGCCGAAACTCGCTTCCGGCGAATGGATCGGCTGCTTTGGCCTGACCGAACCCGACGCGGGGTCGGACCCTGCGGGGATGAAGACCACGGCGAAGAAGACGGCGAACGGCTATGTGCTGAACGGCGCGAAGATGTGGATTTCCAACGCCCCCATCGCCGATGTCTTCGTCGTCTGGGCCAAATCGGAAGCGCATGGCGGCAAGATCAAGGGCTTCGTGCTGGAAAAGGGCATGAAGGGGCTGTCGGCCCCGAAAGTGGGCGGCAAGCTGTCGCTGCGGGCCAGCATCACGGGCGAGATCGTGATGAAAGACGTGGAAGTGGGCGAAGACGCGCTTCTGCCCAATGTCGAAGGGCTTAAGGGTCCCTTCGGCTGTCTGAACCGTGCGCGCTACGGCATTTCCTGGGGTGTCCTCGGCGCCGCCGAATTCTGCATGCATGCCGCGCGTCAATACGGCCTCGACCGCAAGCAGTTCGGCAAGCCGATCGCGGGAACGCAGCTTTTCCAGCTCAAACTTGCCAATATGATGACCGAGATTTCCCTTGGCCTTCAGGCATCGCTCCGCGTCGGGCGGCTGCTCGACGAGGCGAATGCGGCGCCCGAGATGATCTCCATCATCAAGCGCAACAACTGCGGAAAGGCGCTCGAAGCGGCGCGTTGGGCGCGGGACATGCATGGCGGCAACGGGATTCAGGAAGATTTCCAGATCATGCGCCACATGGTGAACCTCGAAACTGTGAACACCTACGAAGGCACGCATGACATCCACGCGCTGATCCTTGGCCGTGCGATCACGGGACTTCAGGCCTTTTTCTAAGGGCGGTCAGGGGGCGGGGTTCACCGCCCCCCCCCAGCCCTCGCTACCCCTCGGGCATCAGCGACGAAAACGCAGCCTCGCGGGCAATCAGCACCGCCTGTGTCCGGCTCTGCACGCCCAGCTTGCGCATGATCGCGGTGACATGCGCCTTCACCGTGGTTTCGGCAATCGTCAACTCATAGGCGATCTGCTTGTTCAACTTCCCCTCGCAGATCAGTTGCAGGATCTTGGCCTGCTGCCGGGTCAAAAGACCCAGACGCGCAATCGCCGCCTCTCTCTGGCTTGCGGGCGCTTTCGGGTCGGCCACGGGGACGAAACCTTCGGGCACGTAGCCCTCTCCCCGCCGGATCGCCTCGAAGGCGGCGCGGAATACCTCGCGGTGCGAATGCTTCGGCACGAAGCCCGCCGCCCCCGCCCGCAGCGCCGCCCCGATCACGCGATTGTCGGCAAGCGAGGAGACGACCACCACCGGCACATCCCGCACAGTGGCCTTCAGCCGGATCAACCCGTCCAGCCCCGTCACATCCGGCAGGTTGAGGTCAAGCACCACCACATCCGGCAGCGCCCCCGAATCGAGCCGCGCAATCGCCGTCTCGATCCGGTCGGCGGTCGCCACCTCGTCGATCCCCGCCACGGCGCGGAGCGTCATCGACAGCGCATCGCAAAACAGCGGGTGATCATCCACGATCAACGCCGAGCGCATCGCCCTGTCCATCCCCGCACACCCCCGCGACCCATAGCCTTGTCCCACCCTAGCAACCCGAACCCCGCCCCGCTACGCGCCAAAAGTCTTACGCCCGCGCCCCTTGGCGACAATCCGCAAGGGCCGGATTGCCACCCTTCCCCGCCTGCCTTCGCCCCGCTAGAACCCTTCCATCCTTGTCAGGCAAAGGGCTTACCCATGTCCGTTCTTACCCGCCGCGCCACGCTCTCGCTCGCCTTGGGCGGTCTTGTCGCGGCCTGCGCCCGCCCCGACCGCCCCGAACGCCCCGAAAGCACGGGTCCGGCCGAAATCAACCGCCTGATCGCCGAATATTCCCGCGCATATGACGTGCCCGAAAGCCTGATCCACCACGTGGTGCAGGTCGAAAGCGGCTACAACCCCGCCGCCCGCAATGGCCCCTATTACGGGCTGATGCAGATCGTGCCGCAAACCGCCGCCACGATGGGCCATCGCGGCCCCGCCTCGGACCTGCTCGACGCGCGCACCAGCCTCAAATACGGCGTGAAATACCTGCGCGGGGCCTATCTCGTGGCGCATGGCAATCCGAAACGCGCCTATGACTGGTATCGCCGCGGCTATTACTACGAAGCCAAGCGGCAGGGACTTCTCGAAGAAACCGGCCTGCGCTCCTGACCGCAGGCCCTTCCTCTTGCGTCAAATATCCTCAGGGGGTGCGGGGGCAGAATGCCCCCGCCCGTTCCCTCAGGTCACGACATCCGGCTCCGTCCGCCCCGTAAACTCCGCAATCCGCGCAATACCATGCGCTGCGCGGATCACGGGCGCCAGCGCCTCTTGCGGGTCAAGGTCCAGCCCCGCAGGCCCCGCCGCATAGCGTTCAAGGTATAGCCGCAGCGTCGCCCCCTCGGTCCCCGTCCCCGACAGGCGCAGCACGAAGCGCGAGCCGTCCGCGAACATCACCCGCACGCCCTGCTTCTGGCTCACCGATCCATCGACCGGATCGGTATAGGCGAAATCATCCGCCCCGCTGACCACCATCCCCTCGACCGAATTCCCCTTCAACCCCGCAAGGCTTCCGCGCAGCGCCGCCATCATCGCATCCGCCTTGTCTGCGGCGATGGCCTCGAAATCATGACGGCTGTAATAGTTGCGTCCGAACTTCGCCCAATGCTCGGCCAGGATCGCCGCCACAGGCTGCTTGCGCACGGCAAGGATGTTGAGCCAGAGCAGGATCGCCCAAAGCCCGTCCTTCTCGCGCACATGGTCCGACCCCGTGCCGAAGCTTTCCTCGCCGCAGATCGTCGCCCGTCCCGCATCCAAGAGGTTGCCGAAAAACTTCCACCCCGTCGGCGTCTCGTAAGCGCCGATCCCCAAGGCCTCGGCCACACGGTCCGCCGCGGCGCTGGTCGGCATCGACCGCGCCACCCCCTTCAACCCTGCCTTATACCCCGGTGCCAGATGCGCGTTCGCCGCCAGCACCGCCAGACTGTCCGAAGGCGAGACGTAGATCCCCCGCCCGACCACCATGTTCCGGTCGCCATCCCCGTCACTCGCCGCGCCGAAATCGGGCGCATCCGCCCCGAACATCTCGTCCATCAACGCCTTGGCCCAGGTGGGGTTCGGGTCGGGATGCATTCCGCCGAAGTCGGGCAAGGGCGTGCCGTTCACCACTGTCCCCTTCGCCGCCCCCAGACGGTTCTCAAGGATTTCAACCGCATAAGGCCCCGTCACCGCGCACATGCTGTCCACCCGCATGCGGAAGCCGCCCGCGAACATCGCGCGGATCGCGCCGAAATCGAACAGGCTTTCCATCAGCGCCGCATAATCCGCCACGGGGTCCACCACATCGACCACCATCCCGCCAAGGCTCACCCGACCCAAGCGGCCAAGGTCCACATCCTGCGCATCGAGCATCCGGTATTCGACGATCTCTTGCGTCCGCGCATACATGGCTTCCGTAACCGCTTCCGGCGCAGGCCCGCCATTGGGCATGTTGAACTTGACGCCGAAATCCTCCTCCGGCCCGCCGGGGTTGTGGGATGCCGACATGATGATCCCGCCATCCGTCTTGTTCAGCCGGATCAGGTGGCTCGCCGCAGGCGTCGACAGGATCGCCCCCTGCCCCACGATCACCCGCGCCGCCCCGTTCGCCGCCGCCATGCGCAAGATCACCTGCGCCGCGCGGTCGTTGAAATAGCGCCCGTCCCCGCCAAGGACAAAGGTCTTCCCTTCCGCCCCGACCACGTCGAAGATGCTCTGGACGAAATTCTCCAGATAATGCCGCCCCATGAAGACGGGCGTCTTCTTCCGCAGGCCCGAGGTGCCGGGCTTCTGCCCCGCGATGGGCTGCGTGGCGACGGTGTGGATATGCGTCATGGCGTCTCTCCCTTGGCGCGGCCCGCGGGAACGGACCGGAATACAAGAACCGATTGCGCGGGCGCACGGGTTCCCGGCCCGGCGCCCTCGGTCGCGGCATGGGGCCGCGTGGTGTTGAGCATCAATTCCCACGCAGGCGCGGTGTCAGGCAAGCGCAGCACGCATTCCCCGCCGGAATTGAACACGGCAAAGACCGCATCCGCGCTGTCGTCGCCCCCTTCGGCGGCCATGCGCAGCTCGACCCCCAGACAGCGGAGCGAGGGATCATGCCAATCCTCGGGGCGCGGCTCGTGCCCGTCCGCCTTGCGCCAGATCACATCCGGCAAGCCATCCGCCCGCGGCTTGGCGTGAAGGAACCGCTTCTGCCGCAACACCGGCAACGCCGCCCGCAGGGCGACCAGCCGCGCCACGAAGCCCGCAAGCCCACGGTCGCCCGCCGCCCAGTCGATCCACGTCGTCTCGTTGTCCTGCGCATAGGCGTTGTTGTTGCCGCCCTGGCTGTGGCCCATCTCATCCCCCGCCAGCAGCATCGGCACGCCCTGCGCCAGCATCAGCGTGGCCAGCATGTTGCGCTTCCTCAACGCCCGCGCCGCCAGAACCGCCTCGTCCTCGGTCGGCCCCTCGATGCCAAGGTTGTCCGAGTGGTTCTCGTGATGCCCGTCGCGGTTCTCCTCGCCATTGGCGAAGTTGCGCTTGACGGTGTAGCTGACCACATCCTCCAGCGTGAACCCGTCATGCGCGGTGATGAAATTGACCGAAGACGTCGCCGCCCGCCCCGAATGATCGAAGCGTTCCGCACTGCCCAAGAGCCGCTTGGCCAGATCGGGCGCCATCCCCGCATCCCCCCGCCACCAGCGCCGCACGCCATCGCGGAAACGGTCGTTCCACTCCATGAAGGGATGCGGATAGGCGCCCAACTGATAGCCCCCCGGCCCGATATCCCAAGGCTCGGCAATCAGCTTCACGCGCGACAGGACGGGGTCCTGCCGGATCGCGTCGAAGAAGCCGCCGTTCGGGTCGAACCCATGCGCCTCGCGCCCCAGCACCGTGGCCAGATCGAAGCGGAAGCCGTCGACATGCCCGACCTCGACCCAGTAGCGCAAGCTGTCCATCACCATCCGCAGCACCATCGGATGCGTCAGGTTCAGCGTATTCCCCGTGCCGGTGTCGTTGATGTAATGCCGCCCGCCATGCAGCAGGCGGTAATAGCTCGCATTGTCGAAGCCGCGGAACGAAAGCGTCGGCCCCCATTCGTCGCCCTCGCCCGAATGGTTGTAAACGACGTCGAGGATGACCTCGATCCCCGCCGCATGAAAGCGCCGCACCATCGACTGGAATTCCCAAAGCGCGCCCTTGGTCATGTAGCGCGGCTCGGGAGCGAAAAAGGCGATGGTCTGGTATCCCCAATGGTTCCGCAGCCCCTTGGCCACCAGAAACCGCTCGTCGGCGAAGGCCTGCACCGGCAAAAGCTCGATCGTCGTGACCCCGAGCTTCACCAGATGCTCGATCACCGCATCCGACGACAGACCCATGAAACTGCCGCGCAAACCCGCCTCGACACCGGGATGCAGCATGGTCAGCCCGCGCACATGCGCCTCGTAGATCACCGTCTCCGAGGGCGGCACCATCGGCGGCGCATCCCCCGCCCAGTTGAAACTCGCATCCACCACCACCGATTTCGGCACGGCAAAGGCACTGTCGCGCGTGTCATAGGACAGATCGCCCCGCGGGCTTCCCACCTTGTAGCCCATCAGCGCATCCGACCATTTCAACCGCCCCTCAAGCCCCCGCGCATAGGGGTCGATCAGCAGCTTGTGCGGGTTGAAGCGATGCCCCCGCTCGGGCGCATAGGGTCCATGCACGCGGTAGCCGTAAAGCGTGCCGGGCGTCAGCCCGCCGACATGCCCGTGCCAGATGTCCCCGTCCCGCTCGGGCAGCGCGATCCGCGCCAACTCCTTGCGGCCATCGGGCGAGAACAGGCACAACTCCACCTTTTCCGCATGGGCGGAGAACACGGCGAAATTCACCCCCTCGCCGTCGAATGTCGCCCCCATCGGAAAGGGCCGCCCCGCGCTGACCGCATGCCCCGTCAGCCGCGATTGCAGGACTGGAGAAAGCCGCGCTGCCGTCACCCGACCAGCCCTTCGTAAAGCGCCGCATAGGCCGCGGCACTCGTCTCCCAGCCCACCGGATGCTTCATCGCATTGGCCTGCACATTGGCCCAAAGCTTGCGGTCCGCGTGCAGCGCCACCAACTGCCGCAAGGCCTGACCGAAAGCCACCGCATCCGTCGGATGGAACTGCACCCCCGTCGCCACCCCCGCCGCCAGCGCCGCGGGCGAGGCATGGATCACCGTATCCGCCAAGCCCCCCACAGCCGCCACCACAGGCACCGTGCCATAGCGAAGGCCATACATCTGCGTCAGGCCACAAGGCTCGAACCGGCTCGGCACCAGCACGGCATCGGCCCCCGCGAACATGCGGTGGCTCAGCGCCTCGTCATAGCCGATCCGAACGGCGACCCTTCCGGCAAACCGCGCCTCCAGCCCCCGCATCGCCCCCTCCAGCGCCGGATCACCCGACCCCAGCACCAGAAGCGCCCCTCCGGCGGCGATGAAATCCGGCACCACGGCGGGAAGCAGGTCGATCCCCTTCTGGTCCGTCAAACGGCTGACCACGATGGCCAGCGGCCCCGCAGGCTCGCCCAACCCGAACTCCGCACAAAGCGCCGCACGGTTCGCGGCCTTCCCCTTCATCGACTTCACCGAATAGGGCAAAGGCTCCGCCTCGGGCGACCAGACGTCGGTATCCACGCCATTGAGGATGCCGGACACATCCGCCCCCCGCGCCGCGATCACCCCCTCAAGCCCCATGCCAAAGGCCGGACGCAGCAACTCCGTGGCATAGGTCGGCGACACGGTCGTCACCCGATCCGCCGTCACCAGCCCCGCCTTCAGGCTCGACAGCCCGCCGTAATACTCCAGCGCCCCCGGATGGAACGCCTCGCGCGGCAGACGCAGCGCCTCGATCATCCCGGCACTCGCCCAGCCCTGAAAGGCGATGTTATGGACCGTGATCACCGACCCCACGCCCCCCGACCCGCCATAGGTCAGATAGGCCGGCGCAAACCCCGCCTGCCAGTCATGCGCATGCAGGACATCGGCCTTCCAGCCCTCGACCCCCTCCCGCGCCATCCGCGCCGCCACCCATGACAGCGCGGCAAAGCGCTGGGCATTGTCGCCCCAATCCCCCTGCGGCCCCGAATAAGGCCCGCCCTCGCGGTCATACAAATGCGGCGCATCCAGCAGCATGACCGGAACCCCGTCCAGATCGCCCTGAAACACCACCCCGCGCCCGCCGAACAGCTCCGCCTCTTCCCAGACCTCGCGCAAGCCGCCAAGCCGCCCACGCAAGGCGCGATAGGCCGGCATCAACACCCGCATCTCCCAGCCGAAGCGCGCCAGCGCGGCGGGCAGCGCCCCCACGACATCGGCCAGACCGCCAGTCTTGACCAGCGGCACACATTCCGACGCCACCGAAAGCACCCGCCCCCTGACCTGCATCTCCGTCCCCCGTTTCATCTGTTCTCAAATATCCTGCAGGGGGGTCCGGGGGGACGCAAAGTCCCCCCGGCCTGTCCACCATCCCGCCGTCAGGACACCTTCCGCGCCCGCGCGTCAAGCATGTCCTGCGTGATCAGGACGACACCGCCCTCGCTCACGCGGAACCACTTCGCATCCTCGGCAGGGTCCTGCCCCACGACCAGCCCTTCGGGGATCACCACGCCCGAATCGAGCACGCAATTGCGCAACTCCGCCCGACGGTTCACCACCACCCGCGGCAGGGCGACCACGTATTCGAGACTGGAATAGCTGTGCGTCCGGCACCCCGTGAACAGAAGCGAGTTGCTCACCGCCGACCCCGAGACGATGCAATCGCCCGCGATGAGCGAACTTACCGCCGACCCCCGCCGCCCGTCCTCGTCATGGATGAACTTCGCGGGCGGCACGATCTCGGAATAGGTCCAGATCGGCCAGGAGTTGTCATAGATATCCAGCTTCGGGACGAAATCCGTCAGGTCGATATTGGCCTGCCAGAAGGCGTCGATGGTTCCGACGTCACGCCAATAGGGTTCGTCCTCCAAGCCCGACTTCACGCAAGAGTCGGCGAATTTATGCGCCATCGCCTTGCCGTTCTTCACGATGTCGGGGATCAGGTCATTGCCGAAATCATGGCTCGAATTCGGGTCCGCCATGTCACGCAGCAGAAGATCGCGCAGGAAAGCCCAGTCAAAGACGTAAATCCCCATGCTCGCCAGCGCATGTTTCGGATCGCCCGGAATATGCGGCGGGTTCTTCGGCTTTTCGAGGAAGGCGGTAATCTGGCCCTTGCCGTCCACATCCATCACACCGAAAGCCGTGGCTTCCGCGACCGGAACGGTCAGGCAGCCGATGGTCACATCCGCGCCGGTCGAAACATGCTGTTGCAGCATGATCTCGTAATCCATCTTGTAGATATGGTCGCCCGCCAGCACGACGACATATTTCACGCCGTAGCTGTCCACGATGTCGATGTTCTGCGCCACGGCATCGGCGGTGCCGAGATACCACTTCGTCTCGTCCACCCTCTGGCTTGCGGGCAGGATGTCCAGATATTCGTTCCGCTCGGCGCGGAAGAAGTTCCATCCCCGCTGGCAATGCCGGATCAGGCTATGGGCCTTGTATTGCGTGGCAATCGCCATCTTGCGGATGCCGCTGTTCAGCGCATTTGACAGGGCAAAGTCGATGATCCGCGTCTTTCCGCCGAAATAGACCGCCGGTTTCGCCCGCCTGTCGGTCAACTCCTTCAGGCGGCTGCCGCGTCCGCCTGCCAGAACGAAAGCCATCGCCTGACTGGACAGTCGCGCATTGGGCCTCGGTGTCATCATCGCCTTCCCCTCCCTGTCGCGGCCCTGCGGCCGCTTATGTTCATGCCTTCCTGAAATAGACTGCCGAAAGCGGCGGCAGGGTGACAAGCGCAGATTGCGCCCGCCCGTGCCATGCAACCGCCTCAC
This sequence comes from Paracoccaceae bacterium, assembly GCA_027489375.1. GTDB lineage: Bacteria > Pseudomonadota > Alphaproteobacteria > Rhodobacterales > Rhodobacteraceae > Paragemmobacter. The sequence goes on from JAIXZW010000012.1 coordinate 394,658, forward strand.
TCGTAACCCCACCCAGATTGCCGCGGTTCATCCCGCCATAGATGCCCGCATCGGTGTTCAGGATTTCATCCCAATGCCCCGCCTCGGGCAGGCCGACACGATAGCGCCGCTCCACCGGCGTCATGTTGACCACCGCGACCACGGGCGCATCCCCCGCATCGCCCTTGCGGACCCAGGCATAGACCGACGCCTCGGCATCGTTGCTTTCGATCCACTCGAACCCTTCGGGTCGCGTGTCGTTCACATGCAGCGCGCGGTTCTCGCGGTAGACGCGGTTCAGGTCGCGCACCAGCGACTGCACGCCCTTATGCTCTTCGATCCCCAGAAGATGCCAATCAAGGCTCTGCTTGTGGTTCCACTCGGCCCCTTGGGCGAATTCGCACCCCATGAAGAGAAGCTTCTTGCCCGGATGCGCCCACATGAACCCGTAATAGGCGCGCAGGTTGGCGAATTTCTCCCACTCGCCCCCCGGCATCTTGGTCAGCATCGACCCTTTGCCATGCACCACCTCGTCATGGCTGATCGGCAGGATGTAGTTTTCCGACCAAGCGTAATGCAGGCCGAATGTCATCTGGTGGTGATGATACTGCCGGTAGATCGGGTCTTTCTCGATGTAGGACAGGGTGTCGTTCATCCACCCCATGTTCCACTTGAAGCCAAAGCCAAGCCCGCCGTGGTTCACGGGGCGCGACACGCCGGGGAATGCGGTGCTTTCCTCGGCCACGGTCATGATCCCCGCCACCTCGCCATAGGCGACCGCGTTCATCCGTTGCAGCAGGGCGATGGCCTCGTAATTCTCGCGGCCCCCGTCCTTGTTCGGGATCCACTCGCCCTCCTTGCGGGAATAATCGCGGTAGAGCATCGACGCCACCGCATCCACCCGCAACCCGTCAAGGTGGTATTCCTCAAGCCAATACAAGGCGTTCGAGACAAGGTAGTTCGCCACCTCGACCCGCCCGTAATTGTAGATCAGCGTGTTCCAGTCCTGATGGAACCCTTCGCGCGCATCGGCATGTTCATAAAGCGCCGTGCCGTCGAACCGGCCCAGCCCGTGCGGATCGGTCGGGAAATGCCCCGGCACCCAGTCGAGCAGAACCCCCAACCCCTTGCGATGCGCGGCGTCGATGAAGGCGCGGAATTCCCCCGGCGTCCCGTGCCGGATCGTGGGCGCGAACATCCCCACGGGCTGATAGCCCCAGGACCCGTCGAAGGGGTATTCGGACACGGGCAGCAGTTCGATATGGGTGAACCCCATCTCCGCCACGTAATCCACCAACTGCTCGGCCAGTTCGAGGTAGGACAGCATCCTGTCCCCCGGCGCGCGCCGCCACGATCCCAGATGCACCTCGTAAACCGAAATCGGCGCGTCAATGGAATGCCGCGCCGCCCGCGTCTCCATCCACTCCCGATCGTGGAACTCCCCCGTGATCCGCCGCACCACGCTGGCATTCGCCGGAGGATGCTCGGACCCGAAGCCCACGGGGTCCGCCTTCAGCGGCCCGACATAGCCATGCTGGCCACGGATTTCATATTTATAGGTCGTCCCCTCGCCCAGTCCGGGAACGAAAGTCTCCCAGACCCCCGTCGCCCCGCGCCGCCGCATCGGATGGCGCCGCCCGTCCCAGATGTTGAAATCCCCCACGACCGAGACACGCTCGGCATTCGGTGCCCAGACGGCGAAATGCGTGCCCGCGACCCCCTCATGCGTGACGACATGCGCGCCCAAGACCTGCCACAGCCGCTTGTGCGTGCCCTCGCCCAGCAGATATTCGTCCATCTCGCCCAGCACGGGACCGAAGCGGAAGGGGTCGTCGAACTCCCAGACCGCGCCATGCCCCTCGGCCCGCAGCCGGTAGGCCTGCGACTTGCCCAGCGTCGCCACGAACAGCCCCGCGAAATCCGGCACGGGTGTTGCCGCGATCTCCTTGCCCTTTGCGGGCAGCACGGTCAGCCGTTCCGCCCCCGGCACAAAGGCGGTGACGACCCAATCCTTGCCGCGCAGATGCGGGCCAAGCACGCCAAAGGGGTCGCCATGCCGCCCCTCCACGACAGCCCGCGCCGCCTCCGGCGCGATCACGCTGTCAATCCAAGCGTCCGTCATGGCGGCCTCCTTCTTCATCGGGGTCAGAGCGCAGGCTCGACGCCCCAGATGTCATCCATGTAACTGCGGATCGTGCGATCCGACGAGAAAAATCCGGAGCGCGCCGTATTCATAGCCGCCATCCCCAGCCAGCGGTTCCGGTCGGCATAGGCCTTGTCCACCGCCCCCTGCGCCGCGTGGAAGGCGTCGAAATCGGCGGCGACGAGGAAATAGTCGTGATGCCAGACCCGATGCACCAGACCGTGATAGCGGTCGGGCTGCGACGGGCAGAACCGCCCTTCGGCGATCATCTGCAAGACATCCTGCAAGGGCTTGCTCGCCTCGATGGCCTTGCGGCTGTGTTCGGGGTCTTGCCGGCGGATCATCACCTCTTCCGCCGTCAGGCCGAACAGGAAGAAGTTCTCCGCCCCCACCTCTTGCAGGATTTCCACATTGGCCCCGTCCAGCGTCCCGATGGTCGGCGCGCCGTTCATCATGAACTTCATGTTGCCCGTGCCGGACGCCTCTTTTCCGGCGGTCGAAATCTGTTCGGACAGGTCGGCCGCCGGAACCAGCCGCTCGGCCATGCTGACGTTGTAATTGGCCGGATAGACGATTTTCAGCAGATCACCCGTCACCGGATCGTTGTTGATGACGGCGGCCACATCGTTGATCAGATGGATGATTTCTTTCGCCACCGCATAGCCCGGCGCTGATTTGCCGCCGAAAATCTTGACCCTCGGCACCCAGTCCGCCTTGGGATTGGCGCGGATCGCATGCCAGCGCGCGATGGTTTCAAGGATGTTCAGAAGCTGCCGCTTGTATTCGTGAATCCGCTTGATCTGCACATCGAAGAGCGCATCAGGGTTCACCTTGACCCCGCATTCCGCGAGGGTCCAGTTCGACAGCGCCACCTTGTTGACCCGCTTCGCAGCGCCAAAGGCTTCGCGGAACTGCTTGCCCTTGATCGCAGGCTCCAGCTCGCGCAGGCGGTCGAGGTGATCCTCCCACCCCTCGCCGATGGTGTCGGTGATCAGCTTCGCCAGCGGACGGTTCGCCATCTTCAACCAGCGGCGCGGCGTCACACCATTGGTCTGGTTGATGATCCGCCCCGGATGCAGCTTGTCCAGCTCGGGGAACAGGTTCTTCTTCACCAGCTCCGAATGCAGCGCCGAAACCCCGTTCACCTTGTGCGCCATGATGAAGGCCAACTCGCCCATCCGCACCTCGTGATGCTTCACGATGCCGATGTAATGCGGGCGGTGGTAATTCTCGTCCTTGTGCCAGGCGTCGATGCGTTCCACAATTTGCATATGCCGCGGCAGCACGTTGCCGAAGGTGAAGGTCGCCCACCGCTCCAGCGCTTCGGGTAGCAGCGTGTGGTTGGTATAGCCAAGGCATCCCCGCGCCGTTTCCAGCGCATCGGCAAACTCCATGCCGTTCTCGTCCACCAGCAGACGCACGAGTTCAGGCCCCGCAATGGCCGGATGCGTGTCGTTCATCTGGATCGCCACGAATTTCGGCAGGTCGCGCAGGTTGGTATGCGTGGCCTTGAACCGCCGCAGGATGTCCTGCAACGCGGCACTGGTCAGGAAGAACTCCTGCTTCAGCCGCAATTCCTTGCCCTGATAGGTGGTGTCGTCGGGGTAAAGCACACGGCTCAACGTCCGCGCCAAGGCCTCGGGTTCCGCCGCCGCCGCATAATCGCCGCGGTTGAACCGCTCCAGATCGAAGAGCGTGGTGGGCTTGGCCGCCCAAAGCCGCAGCGTATTGGCCCATTTCCCCTGCCAGCCGACAACCGGAGTGTCATGGGCTTCGGCAATTACCGTCTCGCCCGCCGTCCAGACCTCGCGCCCGCCCACGGTTTCGACCGCACCCTTGAACGGGATCGTGTAGCTGCTTTCGGGCCGCGCGAATTCCCACGGATGCGCCTGAGACAGCCAGTCCTCGGGCGTTTCCACCTGCTGCCCGCCCTCGAACCGCTGGCGGAACAACCCGTGTTCATAGCGGATGCCATAGCCATAGGCGGGGCAACCCAGCGTCGCCATGCTTTCCATGAAACAGGCCGCAAGCCGCCCCAGACCGCCATTCCCCAGCGCCGCATCGGGTTCGTTCTCGACGATGGCGCGGAAATCCTGCCCGAAACCGGCCATCACCTCTTCGGCCACATCGCGCAGGCCAAGGTTGATGGTCGCATCTTCAAGGATTCGCCCGATCAGGAATTCCATCGACAAGTAATAGACGCGCTTGCGATCCTCGGCCCATGTCCGGCGGGTCGAGGCGAACCACGGCTCCACGATCCGGTCGCGGATCGCGAAGGACAGCGCCATCCGCCAGTCATAGACGCTCGCATTCGGCGCGTCCTTGCCAAGCGTAAAGGTCAGATGCCGCGCGACATCGGCTTGCAACAGGTTCGGGGTCAGGCTGAGGTCATTCACGTTCGCGCATCCATTCCGGCAATTTCACCCTGCCTACCCTACGCCCCGATGACGGGGGGTCAAGCAAGCCCACAGGGACGGGGGGCACAAAGAAGCAACGACATCCCGCCCAAACCGCTTTTACTGTTAGCGCAACCATCACCTCGCGTCACGCCGAATTTTGTTATATTTTCGCTTTTCCTCAAATTCAAAGCGCTTTGATCAATCCCGAACTGCGCGCCGTCAGCTTTGGATGGCTGCCTGCATTGCAGGCAGTGCAACCCTGCTATTCACCGCTTTGCGGAAACTGATCTGGATCAACGCGCCCAAGGTGCAGCAGGCATAAACCTTTGCGCGACACGTCCGCAGCCAAGGGAAGCCGGAAGATGAGACTCACCACACGCACCAACCTCGCCATGCGCACGCTGATGTTCTGCGCCGTGAACACGGACCGGATCGTGCGCAAACAGGAAGTCGCCGAAGCCTGCAACGCCTCGGAAAACCACCTGGCGCAAGTGATCCACCTCCTCGCCCAACGCGGTTTTTTGAAAACCGTGCGCGGGCGGTCGGGCGGGCTGATGCTTGGCCGCAAACCCGAAGAGATCAAGGTGGGCGAGGTGTTCCGCAGCTTCGAAGCCTGCCTCCCCTTCGCCGAATGTTTCGCAGGGGGCGAAAACACCTGCCCGCTCGCGGGTGCCTGCCATCTGAAAGGCGTTCTCGGCGGCGCACTCGCAGCCTTTTATGCCGAACTCGACAAGGTCAGCGTGGCGCAGCTTGTGAACGACAACAGCCAGTTGCAGACGCTCCTCAAAGTCGCCTGAGCCGACGAATTTTCGTGCGAAAATTCAGGCTCGCCCCCAAGCGCAGCGCCTGCGGCTGATCTTTCGCCGAAAAATCGTGGCCGGACCTATCCGCCCCAGGTCCGCCGCAACACGCCCAGCCAGTTCTCCCACGCCAGCTTGCGCAGCAGCGCCTCGTCATAGCCATGCGCCCGCATGGCATCCAGCAGCCGCGGCAGGCCCGCAACATCGGTGATCCCGTCAGGAACCGTCGCCCCGTCGAAATCCGACCCGAAGCCGACATGATCCTCGCCCAGCCGCCCGATCAGATGGTCGAGGTGCCGCAGCACCGCCTCCCATCCCATCGCCGGATCGCGCCGCCCGTCAGGGCGCAGGAAGCCGGTGGCAAAGTTCAGCCCGACCATCCCCTTGCTTTCGCGGATCATGTCAAGCTGGCGGTCCGTCAGGTTCCGGCTCGACGCCGTCACCGCATTGGCGTTGGAATGGGTGGCCACCAGCGGCGCATCCGAAATCCGCGCCACATCGTCGAACCCCTTCTCGTTCAGGTGCGACAGGTCCACCATCACCCGCAATTCGTTGCAAAGCTTCACCAGCCGCTTGCCCGCATCGGTCAGCCCCGGTCCCGTATCGCCGGTGGACGGGAACTTGAACGGCACACCATGACCAAAGGCCGTGGGCCTGCTCCAGACCGGACCCAGCGACCGCAGCCCCGCCGCGTGCCAGAGGTAAAGCGCGTCGCCCCCTTCGTCGATCGCCTCGGCCCCTTCCATATGCATGATGCCCGCGATGACACCCGCCGCCCGCGCCGCCTCGATCTCGGCCACGCTGCGCACGATGCGGAACCGCCCGCCCGAAGACCGCTCCATCCACATGAGTTGCGCCACCAGCTCCGCCGCCACCGCCTGACAGGGGCCAAGCTCCAGCGGCGCGGGCAGCGGCACCTCGTAGGGCGGGTTGTCCATGATCGCATCCATGTCCGACAGCGGATCATGCGGCGAGGGCATGTAGATCGCGAAGAACCCGCCCGCAAAACCGCCTTGGGCCATGCGCGGCAGGTCGAGATGCCCCTTTCCCTCGCCCGTCAGCCAGATCGCCTCGCGCTTCTCGGGGGCTTGCAGGATACGGTAGAGGATATCGTTATGGCCGTCGAAAACAGGGATCATGGTCGCGGGCTCCTTGCGTTGCCGCCACCTTTGCACGGCAATTTCCGGTGGAAAAGCCCCGCGTTATGCGCAGCATGCGTCACCCGCATCGGCCAGACCCGTCAGGATCGGACAATCGGGCCGATGGTCCCCCGCGCAGGCATGCACCAGCCCCTGCAAGGTCGCCTCCATCGCCCGCAACTCGCGGATCTTCTCGGCAATCTGCACCAGATGCCCCTCGGCCAAGGCCTTCACATCGGCACTGGCCCGCCCCTTGTCGTCATAAAGCGCCAGCAGCTTGCGGCATTCCTCGATGGAAAAGCCCAAGCCCCGCGCCCGCGCGATGAAGGACAGCTTGTGCATGTCCGACTCGCGAAAGGCCCGATAGCCGTTCCCCCCGCGCAGGGGCCGGATCAGCCCGATCTCCTCATAGTAACGGATCGTCTTGGCAGGTAGCCCCGCCGCCTTGGCTACTTCGTTGATGTTCATGGCCTACACCCCCTTCACCAGCCGCAAGCGCAGCGCATTGGTCAGCACGAAGACACTCGACAACCCCATCGCCCCCGCCGCCAGCATGGGCGAAAGCTGCGGCCCGCCGAACGGCACCAGCGCCCCCGCCGCAACGGGGATGAGGGCGGCATTGTAGCCAAAGGCCCAGACGAGGTTCTGCCGGATATTCCGCATCACCGCGCGGCTGATCCTGACCGCATTGGCCACCCCCACGGGATCGCCGGTCATCAGCACCACATCCCCCGCCTCGATCGCCACATCCGTCCCCGTCCCCATCGCGAGGCCAACCTCCGCCGCCGCGAGGGCCGGCGCGTCGTTGATCCCGTCCCCGACAAAGGCCACACCCGCACCCAAGGCACGGACGACCTCGCCCTTCCCTTCCGGCAACACCCCTGCCTCCACGCGGTCAATCCCGATCCGCCGCGCAATCGCCCCCGCCGTCACGGCATTGTCACCCGTAACCATCGCCACCTCCAACCCAAGCACGCGCAAGGCCGCCAGCGCCGCAGGCGTCGTCTCCTTCACAGGGTCCGCCACCGCGATCAGCCCCGCCGCCTCATGGCCATAGCCGACGAAGAGCAATCCCTTCCCCTCCGCCGCGAACCGCTCCGCCGCACTGTGCAGCGCGTCAGGAACAGCGGAAAACATCCGCTCCGACCCCACCGACACCGCCACACCGCCCACGACCGCCCGCGCGCCATAGCCCGGCACCGCCTCGAACGCTTCGGCCTGCGCCACGGCCAGCCCCCGCGCCGCAGCCTCGGCCACCACGGCAGAGGCAAGCGGATGCTCCGACCCCGCCTCCACCGCCGCCGCCAGCGCCAGCACATCGCCCAGCACATCCGTCACCACAGGATGCCCCGCCGTCAGCGTCCCTGTCTTGTCGAACGCCACCAGCCGCACGGTAGACAGGCGCTGCAACGCCTCGCCCTTCCGGAACAGCACGCCCAGTTCCGCCGCCCGCCCCGTGCCGACAAGGATGGAAACCGGAGTCGCCAGCCCCATCGCGCAGGGGCAGGCGATGATCAGCACCGACACCCCCGCCACCAGCGCCGCAGCCACGCCACCACCCGCCACCAGCCAGACCAGCACCGTCAGCGCCGCAATCCCCATGACCACCGGCACGAACCACAGCGTCACGCGGTCCACCACCTCTTGCACCGGCAGCTTGGTCCCCTGCGCCTCTTCGACCAGCGCCACGATGCGGGCCAGCACGGTCGCCGCCCCCACCTCGCGCACCTCGACGACCAGCGCGCCCGTGCCGTTCACCGTCCCGCCCGTGACGGGGTCGCCCACGCCCCGCGCCACGGGGACAGGCTCGCCCGTCAGCATCGACTGGTCCACCGCCGAAGCCCCCGACACCACCACACCGTCCACCGGCACCCGCTCACCGGGGCGGATCACAACCCGCATCCCCGGCACCAGCGCCGAAACGGGAACCTCCTCGCCCCCCTCAAGCCGCGCCACCTTGGGCTGCAACCGCACCAGCCGCGCAATCGCCGCCCCCGCCCGCCCCCGCGCCCGCGCCTCGAGCGTGCGCCCCAAGAGGATCAGCACCACGATCACCGCCGCCGCCTCGAAATAGACCGCCCGCGACTCCTCGGGCACCCACTCCGGCGCAAAGGTGACAAGCGTGGAATAGACCCAAGCCGCCCCCGTCCCCACCGCGACAAGGCTGTTCATATCCGGCCCGCCCCGCAGCAACGCCGGAATCCCCTTGATGAAAAACCGCCGCCCCGGCAACGCCAGCACCAGCGTCGCCAGCACGAATTGCATCAGGAACAGCGGCAGCATCCCCACCGTCCCCATCAGCCAATGGTGGAACGCAGGCACCAGATGCCCGCCCATTTCGGTGACGAACACAGGTGCGGTCAGCACCGCCGCAATCACCGTCTGCCGCCCCAGCGCCCGAACCTCGGCCTCGGGGTCATGCGGCGGCGCTTCCTCCAGCAGTCTGGCCGAATACCCCGCCTTGCCCACCGCCGCGACGAGCTTGGACACATCCACCGCCGCCCCGTCCCACAGCGTCACCGTGGCCCGCCGCAGGGCAAGGTTGGCAACGGCCCCCTTCACCCCTCCTTGCGCCTTCAAGACCCGCTCCACCCGCCCCGTGCAGGCGGCGCAGGTCATCCCCTCCACCGCCAGCGTGACCGTGGCCTCGCGCGCCGGATAGCCCGCCTTGGCCAGCGCCGCCGCCATCGCCTCGGGCGTCGCGGGGGCGCCGTAGCGCACATCCGCCGTCTCGGTGGACAGGTTCACCACCGCCCCCGCCACCCCCGGCACGGCTTTCAGCACACGCTCCGCCCGCGCCACGCAAGAGGCGCAGGTCATTCCCTCCAGCCTGAAGCGCAGGCTTTCGGTTTCACCGGAATCTGTCGGGGTCAGGGTCGCAGCATCGGACATGGCAATTCTCCTTCTGCTCCCCCAGATAAGGGTTCCAGTCACGGGAAGGTCAAGCCCCGACCGTCAACAAACCCTGCGACAGAAAAACCAGGCCCCCCTCTTGACCTTCCCCCAACCGGAAGCCCCATCTTGGCATCGAAAGGAGTCCATCATGACCAAACTCTCTATCCCCGACATGACCTGCGGCCATTGCAAAGCCTCGGTCGAAGGTGCGCTGAAAGCCCTGCCGGATGCGGGCGACATCACCGTCGACCTTGCCGCCAAGACCGCGACGACCAGCGGCCCCGCCACCCCCGCCTCCCTGCTCAAGGCGCTGGACGAGGTCGGATTTCCCGCAACCCTCGTCGGGAATTGACTGGCCACCCATCCCAAAGGCGCTGTTGCAAAGGTCGCACATCTTTCATAAATGGTCGCGAATTCGCCCCGCTTCAGGCTTGCCAGCGCCACGACAAGCGCCCAAGTTCATGGGACGAAGACAAGAATACGGTTCTAACGGCACGAAAGAGCAGCCCGAAATGGCAACCAAATCTCCCGCCCCGCAGCAGCAACAGGGCGGTTCCTCGTCCCAGCAACAGCAGCAGGGCCAGCAATCCCCCAGCCAGCAGCAGCAGGGCCAGACGCCCGTGATCCGCGACTGGGCCTCGATCTAAGACCTCTTTGCTTGCACGCGCACAGGGCCAGCCGCTAGGCTGGCCCTGTTGCATTATAGGCCAAGCGATGCCCGTCTCCTCCTCGCCCGTCTCCTCCATCCCCAACCTCGGCCCCGCCTCGGAAGCCGCCTTCGCCAAAGCGGGCATCCATTCCGCCGAGGAAATCCGCGACCTCGGCGCGGACGAATCCTACCGCCGCCTTCTCGCCGCAGGCACCCAGCCGCATTTCATCGGCTATTACGTTCTGGTCATGGGATTGCAGGGCCGCCCGTGGAACGATTGTCAGGGCGAGGAAAAGAAACAGCTCCGCGCCCGCTTCGACGCGATCAAGGCCGCGATGCCCCAAAAAGCAAAGGGCCGCTCCGATCTGGAAGCGGCCCTCGATTTCTTCGGCGTCATCGAACGCCGCTGACGCGACGTCCTACGAAGCGTTTTCCGCTCAGCCGACCAGTTCCAGACCCGAGAAGAAGAACGAGATCTCGCGCGCCGCCGATTCCGGGCTGTCCGAGCCGTGGACCGAGTTTTCGCCCTTCGACAGCGCGAATTCCTTGCGGATCGTGCCGGCGGCAGCGGCGGCCGGATCGGTCGCGCCCATCACTTCGCGGTTCTTGGCAATGGCGTTCTCGCCTTCCAGAACCTGCACCACGACCGGCTCCGACGCCATGAACGCGCAAAGCTCGCCATAGAAGCCGCGCTCGCTGTGCTCGGCATAGAAGGCACCGGCCTGGGCGGGCGACAGGTGGATGCGCTTCGAAGCGACGACGCGAAGGCCGGCCTCTTCGAACTTGGCAACGATCTTGCCGGTCAGGTTGCGCTTGGTCGCATCGGGTTTGATGATCGAAAGGGTGCGTTCGGTGGCCATCGGGCGTCTCCATAACAAAGGGCGCGGGTGATGCCCCGCGCCGGAATTCATGGCGCGCCTCTAGCATGGGGCCGCGGCGAAGGAAAGCCACCACCAAGCCACCGCCGCCCCCGCGCCGACGGCCCTCCCCGACTGTCACGCACCGCCCCCGCCCCGCCGCGCCAAAGGTTAATCCCGCGTCAACCTGTTGCCGGTCGCGTCTGCATCAACTGTGCATATCCGGCTGTCCTTTCGTCACGGTTGACGCCGCGCCTTTCCTCATGCAAGCCCACCCCATGCTGAAGATCGAAAACATCACCTACGCCGTCGAAGGCCGCCCCCTGTTCGAAGGGGCATCGGCCACCATTCCCTATGGCCACAAGGTCGGCCTCGTCGGCCGCAACGGCGCGGGAAAGACCACGCTTTTCAAACTGATACGCGGTGAACTTGCGTTGGAGGGCGGCGACATCTCGCTCCCCTCGCGGTCGCGCATCGGCGGCGTGGCGCAAGAGGTGCCCTCGTCCTCCACCTCGCTTCTGGAAACGGTGTTGCAGGCCGACACCGAACGCAACGCCCTGCTGGCCGAAGCGGACAGCGCCACCGACCCGCACCGCATCGCCGAAATCCAGTCCCGCCTGACCGACATCGACGCATGGTCCGCCGAGGGCCGCGCCTCCAGCATTCTCAAGGGGTTAGGCTTCGATTCCGAAGCGCAACTCCGCCCCTGCTCCGACTTTTCCGGAGGCTGGCGGATGCGCGTGGCCTTGGCCGGCGTGCTGTTCTCGCAGCCCGACCTGCTGCTTCTGGACGAACCCACGAACTACCTCGACCTCGAAGGCGCGCTCTGGCTCGAATCCTACCTCCAGAAATACCCCCACACCGTGCTGATCATCAGCCACGACCGCGGCCTTCTGAACCGCGCCGTGGGCGGGATCCTGCATCTGGACCAGAAGAAATTGACTTACTGGACCGGCCCTTACGACCAATTCGCGCGCCAGGTCGCCGAACGCCGCGCCGTCATGCAGGCCGAGGCGAAGAAGCAAGAGGCGCGGCGGGCGCACCTTCAATCCTTCGTTGACCGTTTCAAGGCAAAAGCATCCAAAGCCGTGCAAGCCCAATCGCGCGTGAAGATGCTGGAAAAAATGACCCCGATCACCGCGCCCGAGGATGCGAAGAAAGTCGTCTTCACCTTCCCCGCGCCCGAAGAACTTTCGCCCCCCATCATCAACATGGAGGGGGCTTCGGTCGGCTACGGCGGCCCGCCGGTGCTGAAAAAGCTTTCGCTGCGCATAGATCAGGACGACCGCATCGCGCTTCTGGGCCGCAATGGCGAAGGAAAGTCCACGCTTTCCAAGCTTTTGGCAGGCAAACTTCAAGCAATGGACGGGCGCATCACGCGGTCGTCGAAACTTAGGATCGGTTACTTCGCCCAGCATCAGGTCGATGAACTCCACATCGACGAAACGCCCTTGCAACACGTCCAGCGCCTGCGCCCCGACGAAGGCCAGCCCCGCCTCCGCGCCCGTCTTGCGGGCTTCGGCCTCATGGCGGATCAGGCCGAAACCGTGGTCGGTCGCCTGTCGGGCGGCCAGAAAGCCCGCCTGTCGCTGTTGCTCGCCACCATCGACGCGCCACATCTCCTGATCCTCGACGAACCGACCAACCACCTCGACATGGAAAGCCGCGAGGCGCTGGTCGAAGCGCTGACCGAATATTCCGGCGCGGTCGTCCTCGTCAGCCACGACATGCACCTCCTGTCCCTCGTGGCCGACCGCCTCTGGCTGGTAAAGGGCGGCGCCGTCACGCCCTATAACGAAGACCTTGAAGCCTATCGCCGCATGCTTCTGGCCGGGGACGAGGACGCGAAGCCCGCCGCGAAACCCGTCGAAAAGCCAAAGAAAGCCAGCCGCGACGAAATTCTGGCGCTCAAGGCCGAGGTCCGCAAATGCGAAGACCGTCTGAACAAGATCAACGACATGCGCGACAAACTGGCGAAGAAACTCGCCGACCCCGAGCTCTACGAAAATGCCCGCGCAGGCGAACTTGAAACCTGGAACCGCAAATATGCCGAGGTGATGGAGGCGCTGGACCGCGCCGAAGCACTCTGGCTGCAAGCCTCGGAAAAACTGGAAAGCGCCGCATGATCGAAACCGGTTTCCTGATCACCGCCTTTGCAACGCTTTTCGTGGTGATCGACCCGCCCGGTCTGGTCCCGCTTTTCATCGCCCTGACCCAAGGGATGGACCGCGACCACCGCCGCCACCTTGCCCAACGCGCCTGCATCATCGCCTTCGTCCTTCTCACCCTCTTCGGGCTTCTTGGCGAACAACTCCTTGGCTTCATTGGCATTTCCATGCCCGCCTTCCGCATCGCGGGCGGCATCCTGCTGTTCCTGACTGCACTCGACATGCTCTTCGAACGCCGCACCCAACGGCGCGAGGGGCAGAAGAGCGAACCCGATCACGACCCTTCGGTCTTCCCCCTCGCCACCCCGCTGATCGCGGGGCCGGGGGCAATCGCCACCATGATCCTGCTCGTCGGCAAGACCGACGACTGGATCGGCACCGCCGCCATCCTTGGCCTGATGCTGGTGATGATGGTGCTGACTTTCCTGCATTTCCTTGCCGCACCGCGCCTCGAACATATCCTCGGCCGCACGGGCACCATCGTCATCACCCGCCTCCTCGGCATGTTGCTCGCCGCGCTTTCGGTGCAATTCGTGATCGACGGGGTCAAGGGAACCGGCCTGATCTGACGGGCCTTAAACCGTAACAAGTCCCTGCTTATATGGTCCCCCATGGAACCCGACCAATATGCCCGCCTTGCCTATCTTCTGCTGCTCATGGCGGCGGTCGCGGGCTGGGTTCTGGTCGAATTCCGCCGCCGCATGGGCGAGGCTGTCCGCGTCGCCATCGCCTGGGGTCTGATCTTCGGCGGGGTCGCGGCGGGCTATGGCCTTTGGCACGACATGGGCGGCTTTGCCCCCCCGCCGCAGATGGTCAGCCAGGCGGGCGAAATCACCGTGCCCCGCGCGCCGGACGGGCATTATTACCTGACGCTCAGGATCAACGGCGAACCCGTCCGCTTCCTTGCCGATACGGGCGCATCGAACATGGTGCTGTCGCTGAAAGACGCCGAATCCCTCGGCATCGACCCCGGCTCGCTGCTTTACTTGGGCGAGGCGCAGACGGCCAACGGAACGGTCCCCACAGCCCGCGTCACCCTGCCCAGCGTCGAGATTGGCCCTTACAGGGACACCGACTTTTCCGCTTGGGTGAACCGCGGCGACATGGACGGATCGCTGCTCGGCATGGATTACCTGCGGCTCTATCGGGTGGAGATCGCGGGCGACGAGATGATCCTGCGGCGTTAACGCCCCGTTAATTCTTTTCGACCTTCTTTTCCCAGCGCCCTGACTCCTCGGACCAGTATTGCGCGGGAACCCCCGCATCGGTCAGCGCCTTCCACTTGACCCGCGCCGCCGATAGCTGCGCCCCGTCCGACCCGTCGAACAGCAGCCAGACCCGTTCCAGCCCGCTCGCCTCGGCCACCGTGACCCCGGCCCCGTCGATCAGGAACAAGCCCTTGGCCCCGTTGACGATTTCGCCCTTGCCGATCAGCACGGGCTGGTCCGCGTCATGCGGCCCGCCTTGCAGACCGTGCGGCAGGAACCCGTCCTCCGGCCCCTGCCACAGATGCGCATCCAGCCGCTCCAGCGCCGCCGCCTCTGTCCCGCGCACCATGACCCGCCATCCCTGCCCCAAGGCACGGGCCAGAAGCGCCCCCAGCGTCTCGTCCACGCCCGAGCGGGTCAGGTGGTAGAACATCACCACGCCCATCGGGGCTTACTTCCCTTCGAACCGGTCGCGGATCAGACGGTTCAGCGCCATCACCCCCCAGCCCGTCGCCCCCTTGGGCGCAAGGGTCGAATCGGCCTTCAACAGCGCCGTCCCCGCGATATCCAGATGGATCCAGGGCATGTCTGGCTTGACGAAGCGTTGCAGGAACTGCGCCGCCGTGATCGCCCCGCCATCGCGCCCGCCGACGTTCATCATATCGGCAATCCGGCTTTTCAGCTTGGCGTCATAGGCATCGCCCATCGGCATCCGCCACGCCCCCTCGCCCTCGGCCTTCGCGGCCTTGAGGAAGGCGTTGCAGAGATCGTCATTATTGGAGAAAACGCCCGTGTTTTCATGCCCCAAGGCGATGATGATCGCCCCCGTCAGCGTGGCAAGGTTGATGATCCCCGTGGGCTTGAACCGCTCCTGCGTATACCAAAGCACATCGGCCAAGACGAGGCGGCCTTCGGCATCGGTGTTGATCACCTCGATCGTGTCGCCCTTCATGGATTTGACCACATCCCCCGGACGCTGCGCGCGTCCGTCGGGCATGTTCTCGACCAGACCGACCAGACCCACGACATTGGCCTTGGCCTTGCGCATCGCCAGCGTCCGCATGACGCCCGCCACGACACCGGCACCGCCCATGTCCATCGTCATCTCTTCCATCCCGCCGGCAGGCTTGATCGAGATGCCGCCCGTGTCGAAGACCACGCCCTTGCCCACCAGCGCAAAGGGGGCCGCCCCCTTCTCGCCGCCGTTCCACTGCATGACGACGACCTTCGACGGGCTTTCCGACCCCTGCCCCACGCCAAGCAAAGCGCCCATGCCAAGGCGTTCGAGTTGTTCCTCCTCAAGGATTTCGACCTCGAGGCCCAGCTCCTGCATTGCGGCAAGGCGGGCGGCAAAGTCGTATGTCGTCAAGACGTTGGCCGGTTCGTTGACCAGATCGCGGGTGAAGAACACCCCTTCGGCCACCGCCGCACCGGGGGCTGCGGCCGCCGCCACGGCTTCGGGGTTGGCGACCATCATGGTCACGGGGCCAAGCCCCTTTTTCTCGCCCGTCTTGTGCGGGGTGAAGTCATAGGCCCGCATGGCAAGGCCAAAGGCGATCTCTGCCGCCTGCGCATGGCCTTCGGCCAGCACGGTTGCCCCCGCAGCGCCAAGTGTCCTCGCCACTGCGGCCCCGGCCTTGCGGGCGACCGCCGCATCGCATTTCTTCGGCAAACGCACGACCTGCACCGCCTCGGCCATCAACCCGGCGGGCCAGGCGAGGTCCATCGTCTCGCCCGCTTTCAGCTTGCCGAAAGCTTCGGACGCAAGGCACCGTGCCAAAGCCCCCTTCATCGAACGGTCAAGCCGGCGCACGGCAGGCGTCAGGCCCGTCGCCCCGTCGGCAAAGACCGCAATGCGCCCCGCAACGGATGCCAAAGCCTCAAGGTCGGTCGCGCGGAACTGGATCGGAACGGGATGGCTCATGGCATGCCTCTGCACTGCGAAGGATGGGTTCCTGCCGCCGCGCACTGGCGCAGCCCGCGGCAGGATTTGGCCGGACGGTAGCCCGCCCCGCCTTGCTTGACCAGATAGCAGTTTTCCCCGCCCCGCAATTCGGATAGCGTCATGCCAAAGAAGAAACGGGGGGCTTGGGCGCGTGTCGAGATTCGACAGATATCTGCTGTCGCAATTGCTTGCGCTTTTCGGCTTTTTCGCCCTGCTTCTGGTTGCCGTCTACTGGATCAACCGCGCCGTGGGCCTGTTCGACCAGTTGCTGAGCGACGGGCAGACCGCGATCGTCTTCCTCGAATTCTCGCTGCTTCTGTTGCCCAACGCGATCCGCCTCGTGCTGCCTGTCGCGGCCTTCGTTGCGGCGGTCTATGTGACAAACAGATTGCTGCAGGAAAGCGAACTCGTGGTGATGCAGGCCACGGGATTTTCGTCGTTCCGGCTGGCGCGGCCAGTGGTCTACTTCGGTACGGTCGTGACCGTCATCCATCTGATCCTGATGAATATCCTTGTTCCGTGGAGCAACGCGATGCTCGTGACGCGGCAGCAGGACCTGTCGCAGGACATGACGGCGCGCTACATGAACGAAGGACAGTTCATGCATCCCGCGACCGGCGTGACCCTCTACATCCGCGAGATCACCCCCGAGGGCGAGTTGCACGACCTGTTCCTGTCGGATGACCGGGACGACTCCAGCCGTACCGTCTACAATGCCAGCAGCGCCCTGATCGTGCGCAGCCCGACCGGCCCGCGTTTGCTGATGCTCGACGGCACCACACAGCAGCTTGACCGCGAAAACCGGCGCCTGTCGATCACCCGCTTCGCCGATGCGACCTATGACCTTGGCGCGATCATCAAGACGGCGCGGGAACGCCCCCCGTCGCCGCGGGAATTGTCGAGCTTGGTCCTGTTCTTTCCCGACGGGCAGCTTGACGCGTCGGACCCAGACACCGCAGACGCGATCACACAGGAAATCCACATGCGATTCAGCCAGCCTTTGCTGAGCCTCGTCGCGCCGATGGTCGGATTTTCCTTCCTGCTGATCGGCGCCTTCAGCCGCTTCGGCCTCTGGCGGCAGATCGTGGGCGCGGTTCTCGGCCTGATCCTGCTGCAACTCGTCAGCACGAAGGGCATTTCGATGGCGATGGCGGATGCCGATACCTGGCCCGCGCTTTATGCAGCGCCACTGGTCGGCTGCCTGATGTCGGCGGGGCTGTTGTGGCAATCGCAGCGGCCGCGGCGTCTGGCACGGGGGGCGGCGGGATGACGCTGACGCTCTATGTCGCCCGCCGGTTCATGGGCATGCTGCTCAGGGTGCTCGGGATTTTCTACGGCATCCTTCTTCTGATCGACACGATCGACCAGCTCAGGGGCGTGACCGATAGCGGGAGGGGAATGGGAACCGCGCTGAAACTGGCCGCGCTGAACGTGCCCGAAAGCCTTTACCGCATCTTCCCGCTGATCGTCGTGCTGTCCTCCATCGCGCTTTTCGTGAACCTTGCGCGCAGTTCGGAACTGGTTGTGGTGCGGGCCGCAGGCAGGTCGGGATTGCGCTTCCTGATGGCTCCCGTGGGGACGGTGCTGCTTGTGGGATTGCTTTCGGTGTCGGTGCTCAATCCGCTGGTGGCGGCGACAAGCCGGGCTTTCGGCGCGGCACATACCGAAATCGTCCGGGGCGGAAAGAGCGTTCTGTCGGTCAGCGCGGCGGGACTTTGGCTGCGGCAGGCAAATGACGAGGGGCAGACCGTGATCCAGGCCGCCCGCAGCAGCAGCGATGCGACGCAGCTTTACGATGCCACCTTCCTTCGCTTCGGTGCCGACGGAATGCCCACCGAACGGATCGACGCGGCCACGGCCACGCTGGAACCCGGGGCATGGCGGCTTGACGGGGCGAAGCGCTGGAACCTGGCTGCATCGAATCCCGAAGCTGTGTCGGTGGTCGAACCCGATGGCTTCCGCCTGCCCTCGGACCTGACGCGCGAAGGCATCCGCGACAGTTTCGGCAAGCCCTCGGCCATCCCGTTCTGGTCGCTGCCCGATTACATCGACGGGCTGGAGCGGGCCGGTTTCTCTGCCCGCACCCACAGGGTCTGGTTCCAGATGGAACTGGCCCAACCCCTGCTTCTGATCGCGATGGTTCTTGTGGCGGCGGGTTTCACCATGCGGCATGCGCGCTTTGGAAAGACGGGCACCTTCGTCCTATTCGCGGTGCTGAGCGGTTTCGCCATTTTCTTTCTGCGCAACTTCGCGCAAGTGCTGGGAGAGAACGGCCAAATCCCCGTGATTCTGGCCGCCTGGAGTCCGCCGATTGCCGCCGTGATGATGGCGCTTGGCCTGTTGTTGCATCTGGAGGACGGCTGATGGCCCTGTCTCCCTCGATCCGCCGCCTTCTCGCCTCTGCCGCGATCGGATTGGCGCTTGCCGGGCCTGTCGTGGCGCAGGAGCGGGCGTCGCTGGTGGCCGACAGCCTGCAAATCGTCGGCGATGCGAAGCTTGTCGCCGAAGGGAGCGTCGAAGTCTTCTTTCAGGGCCGCCGTTTGACGGCGAGCCGCATCATCTATGACCAGTCCGCAGGCAGGTTGCAGATCGAGGGTCCGATCCGTCTGACGGACGATGCCGGCACGACGGTCATTCTGGCAAGTCAGGCCGATCTTGCCGCCGACATGACCGAAGGTCTGCTGACCAGCGCAAGGGTGGTTCTGAACAACCAGTTGCAGATGGCAGCGGCCGAGGCGCGCAGGGTCGGCGGGCGTTACCTGCAACTCGACAACGTGGTCGCCTCCAGTTGCCGCGTCTGTGCGGGAAGCGATACGCCGCTGTGGGAAATCCGTGCCCGAAGGGTGACGCATGACCAGACCGAGCGGCAGATCTACTTTGACCGCGCCCAGTTGCGGCTTGCCGGCGTACCCGTCTTCTACATTCCGCGATTGCGCCTGCCGGACCCGACGCTGAAGCGCGCCTCGGGCTTCCTCTTGCCCCGTTTCAGCAGTTCGACGCTGATCGGCACAGGCGTTTCGGTTCCCTATTTCCTGACTCTCGGCCCGTCGCGCGACCTGACGATCACGCCTTTCCTCAGCGCCGGCGATGCCCGCAGCCTTACGCTGCGCTATCGGCAGGCCTATGCGACCGGAGACATTTCCGTAACGGGGGCTTTGTCGCGGGATGCGCTGCTTGGTCAGGGAGAGACGCGCGGATATGTCTTTGCCGAGGGCAAGTTCGATCTGCCGCAGGATTACCGGCTTACATTCCGTGGCGAGCTGGCAAGCGACGATTCCTATCTGACCGATTATGACATCCTCGACACCGACCGTCTGACCAGTTTCGTCGATGTGACCCGCGTGACGGGCGACGAGCTTGTCTTTGGCACCCTTCGCGGCATCGACACCCTGCGCAGCACCGAGGACGAGAGCACGATTCCCACCATCATCGCGGATGCCCTGTGGCAGCGCCGCTTCGGGGTGTTCGGCGGCACGGGCAACCTTCGATTCGCAAGCCACGGCCACCTGCGCAGTTCGACATCGCTGCTCGATGCCAACCTTGACGATATACCCGACGGGCGCGACGTGGCGCGGGCAAGCATTTCGGGCGACTGGCGGCGCGACTGGCTGTTGCCCGGCGGTCTTGTGGGGGCGGTGCTTGGCGAGACGCGGCTCGATCTTTACGACGTGGCGCAGGACCCGAAGCTTCAGGGCAGTTCGACGCGGATGTGGACGGCCGTCGGGGCGGAACTCCGCTGGCCTCTCATCAAGACCGAAGCGGGCGGTGCGCGGCAGGTTCTTGAACCCGTGATCCAGATCGTCGCCGCATCGGCAAGCAAGGAAGCCGTGCCGAACGAGGATTCCACGCTTGTCGAATTCGACGAGGCGAGCCTTTTCGCCCTGAACCGCTTTCCCGGAGCGGATGCCGTCGAGACCGGCACCCATGCCAATATCGGCGTGGACTGGACCCGCTACGATGCGGATGGCTGGTCGATGGGAGCCACGGTCGGGCGGGTGTTCCGGCTGCAGGATGGCAACGGGTTCAGCGAAGCGTCGGGCCTTGGCGGGGATGTTTCGAACTGGATGGCTTCGGTCCATCTGGAAACGGACGAGGGGCTATATGCTGCGGGGCGGATCATCGCCAACGACAGCCTCGAAGCCGCGCGCGGCGAAATGCAGTTGAGCTATGAAACCGACCGCGGAAGCCTTGGTTCGGGATACATCTGGTCCATCGCGGACGCCACCGAAGCCCGCGCCGACGATATTTCCGAACTGGTGATGTCGGCAGGATATAACATGACCGACAGTTGGGCGGCCAATGTGTCGGGCCGCTACGATTTTGCCGCGCAAGAGGCAAGCCGCGCCGATCTTGGGCTGAGTTTCCGCAATGAATGCGTCTTGCTCGATCTTTCTGTCTCGCGTCGGTTCACGACGTCGACTACTGTTCAGCCGGGCACGAAATTCGGAATGACGCTCGAATTGATAGGTTTCGGCGGCGGTGACAGTGCAGGGCCGGCGCGGCTATGTCGGCGATAGGGGCGGCACAATGCAGGACAAGCGAATGACGGGACGTAAGCGTTTCAAACTGGCCTTTGCCCTTCGGGCAAGCGTGGCTTTCTGCCTTGGCGTGATGCCTGCCGGACTTGCCCTCGCCCAATCCGAAGGCGGCCTGTTTGCGCCGCGCATCGTGATCAACGGTCAGATCGTGACGAATTACGAATTCGAACAGCGCGTGAAGTTCCTCTCGGCGCTCCGCGTGCCGGGCGATCCCGAAAAGGAAGCGACGGAAGGGCTGACTACGGACCGGCTGGGCGCGCAAGAGGCAAAGCGGCTCGAGATCAAGCTGACGGACAGCCAGATCGAAGATGGCATGCGCGAATTCGCGGGGCGGGCGAACCTCGATGTTCCCGCTTTCGTCAAGGCGATCGGGGAAGAAGGGGTCGAGGCGGAAACCTTCCGCGATTTCGTTTCCGCCGGTCTGCTCTGGCGCGAGGTTGTGCGCAAGAAGTTCGGAAATGCGGTGCGGATTTCCGAGGTGCAGGTGGACCGCGCCATGGCGGAAGCGGCACGCAAGCCCGACGTGAGGCTTCTGCTCTCGGAACTTGTCGTGCCGGTGCCGCAGGGGGCCGATCCGTCGGATGTTCTGGCCGAAGTCCGCGATTTGAAGGAAAACATCGCTGCCGAAGGCGGTTTCGCCAGTGCCGCACGCAAATATTCGGCCGCTCCCACGGCAGAACGTGGCGGACGGTTGGATTGGCTGACGCTTTCGAACCTGCCGCCGGCGATTACGGACGAATTGATCGGCCTGTCGCAGGGCGAGGTTTCGGACCCCATCGTGGTGCCGCAGGCTGTCGTGCTGTTCCAGTTGAACGGGTTGAGCGATCTCGAGACACCGCAGCCGACCGAAGTTAAGGTAAGCTATGCGCAATTCTCGCTGGCGCCCGAAGAGGAGGCGGCAACCGTCCTGTCACAGGCGGATGGCTGCGGCGACCTTTATCCGATGGCGCGTGACCTGCCTGCCGAACGGCTGAAGGTCACGGACGAAACCCCGATGGCGAGCGTTCCGCAGGATATCGGTCTTGCACTGGCGAAGCTGGACCCCGGAGAAGCCGTGCTGCGCGAGCGCGACGGTTACAGGGAAATCCTGATGCTCTGCCTGCGCAACGGCGTGATGGCGGAACCCGAGGCAGGCCCGGCCGAGCCGCAGGCGGGCGACGATGCCGCCGCAGGCGGGACGCAGGCTGAGGCCGACGCGCCCAAACCCGAAGAAGGCGCTGCGGGCGAAGGCGAGCAGGTGAAGCGCGATCCGCTGCGCGAGACCGTGCGGGGACAGTTGGGCAATCGCCAGATCGCAGCCCTTGCCGACGCCTATATGGAAGAGCTTCGGTCGGAAGCGATCATCGAAACGCCGTGACCTCGCCCGTTGCGCTGACCTGTGGCGATCCGGCGGGGATCGGGCCGGAAATCGCGGTCGCCGCGCGCAGGCTGCTGGGGGCCGAGGTGCCGTTCTTCTGGCTTGGCGATCCGCGCCACCTGCCTGCGGGCGCGGTCTGGACCGAGATTGCGCAGCCGTTTCAGGCGCTTGCCGTCGGGGCAGATACCCTGCCCGTCCTGCCCCATGCCTTTGCAGGGGGCGTGACCGCCGGCAAACCCGATCCGCGCCTTGCCCAAGGGATCATCGACGTCATCGCCCGTGCGGTTGCGCTGGTGCAGGCGGGCGAGGCTTCGGCCATCTGTACCGCGCCCATCTCCAAGAAGGTGTTGAAGGACGGGGCGGGTTTCGCCTTTCCCGGCCATACCGAGTTTCTGGCGCATCTGGGCGGGGTGGAGCGGGTGGTGATGATGCTCGCCTGTCCCGAATTGCGGGTGGTGCCGACGACGATCCATGTGGCCTTGGCCGATGTGCCGCGCCTGCTGACGCCCGAGCTGCTGGAAGAGACGATCCGCATCACCGAGGCAGGGCTGCGCCGCGACCTCGGGCTCGCCCGCCCGCGCATCGCGGTGGCGGGGCTGAACCCCCATGCGGGCGAAGGCGGGTTGATGGGGCGCGAGGAGATGGAGTGGATCGCCCCCTTGGTCGAGCGGATGCGGGGCGAAGGCTTCGACCTGCACGGGCCGCTGCCGCCTGACACGATGTTCCATGCGCGGGCAAGGGCGGGCTATGACGTGGCGGTCTGCATGTATCACGATCAGGCGCTGATCCCGATCAAGACCGTGGATTTCGACGGCGGGGTCAATGTGACGCTGGGGCTGCCGTTCATCCGCACCTCGCCCGATCACGGCACGGCCTTTGACATTGCCGGACAGGGCATCGCCAAGCCGACAAGCCTTGTCGCGGCGCTGAGAATGGCGCAACAGATGGCAAGGGCGCGTCTGGGGTAAGCGCCGGGGGCCAGCCCCCGGACCCCCGGAGTATTTGCCGCAAGGATGAACGAGGGGACATTCATGGCTGCGATCGACGGGCTTCCGCCGCTGCGCGACGTGATCCGGACACATGATCTGGTCGCCAAGAAGCAGTTGGGACAGAACTTCCTGCTGGACCTGAACCTGACCGCCAAGATCGCGCGGGCTGCGGGCGACCTGTCGGGCTGCGATGTGCTCGAGGTCGGGCCGGGACCGGGGGGGTTGACGCGGGGGCTGTTGGCCGAGGGCGCGCGGCGGGTGCTGGCGGTGGAGAAGGACGCGCGCTGCCTGCCCGCTTTGGCCGAGATTTCGGCGGCTTATCCCGGAAAGCTTGATGTCATCAACGGCGACGCGCTTGAGGTGGATGTGCTGTCGCATCTGACCCCGCCGATCCGTGTGGTGGCGAACCTGCCCTATAATGTCGGGACCGAATTGCTGATCCGCTGGCTGACGCCTGCGGTCTGGCCGCCCTTTTGGGAAAGCCTGACGCTGATGTTCCAGAAGGAAGTGGCCGAGCGGATCGTGGCGAAGCCGCGGACGGACCATTACGGGCGGCTGGCCCTGCTGGCGCAGTGGCGTTGCGATGCAAAGATCGTGCTGCATCTGCCGCCCGAGGCTTTTACCCCCGCGCCCAAGGTGCATTCGGCGGTGGTGCATCTGACGCGGCTGGCCGAACCGCGCTATCCGGCGGACGGGGCGGTGCTGTCGCGGATCACGGCGATGGCCTTCAACCAGCGGCGCAAGATGCTGCGCTCCTCGCTCAAGGGGATGGGGGCGGGGATCGAGGAAAAGCTGGTGGCGGCGGGGATTCCGCCCACCGCGCGGGCCGAGGAGATTTCGCTGGAGCAGTTCTGCGCCCTTGCGCGGATCGTGAAGGGGTGATGGCAAAAGGCCGGACCTTGCGGTCCGGCCTTTCTGCGGAAGGGTTAACCGAAGATTACTCCGCCGCTTCCTGATTGCCGCCATCGCCACCCTCTTTCGGCTTTTCAGCCTTGGGCTTGCGCGGGGCGCGGGGCTTTTTCGGTGCGGCCTCTTGGGCAGCGGGTGCTGCGGGTGCGGCCTGCGCTGCGGGCGCATCGAAGAGGGCGGGCTGTTCGGGCGCGGGACGCTCTTCGGCGGCGACCGCCGGACGCTGGTCTTCGCGGGGGCGGTCATCGCGGCGCTCTTCACGAGGACGATCATCGCGGCGCTCTTCGCGGGGACGGTCGTCACGCGGGCGGTCACGGTTCTGGTCGCGGTTCTGGTCGCGCGGGCGGTCGTCGCGGTTCTGGTCGCGCGGGCGGTCCTGACGCGGCTGGTTGTTATCGTTTTGTTGAGGACTTTGGCGATCTTCGCGCGGGCGGTCGTCGCGGCGGCGGAATTCGCCACGGTCGCGGCGTTCGTTACCTTGGCGTTCGTTGCGTTCGCCCTGCGGCCGATCATTCTGCCGGTCGTTCTGCCGATCATTCTGGCGGTCGTCGCGGCGCTGCTGGTAGGGGCGCGCTTCGGGCGTTTCGACGAGGTTCGCGTCACCTTCGGCCACGTAATCGGCGGCGGGGGCGCGGTCGTCATCCGGGCGGTCGTCGCGCTGGTCGCGGTAATCGCGGTTGTCGTTGCGGTCGCGCCATCCGTCACGGTCGCGGTTTCCGTTCCCGCCGTTGCCGTTCTGGTTATAGCCCTGCCCGCCGCCCTGCTGGCCCTGCTGGCGCTGGCGCTCTTCCTGTTCGGCGGCCATTTCGCGCTGCGCCTCGCCCAGCATGCGGGTGTAATGTTCGGCGTGCTGGAGGAAGTTCTCGGCGGCCACACGGTCGTTCGAAAGCTGCGCGTCACGGGCGAGGAGCTGATACTTCTCGATGATCTGCTGCGGCGTGCCGCGCACCTTGCCTTCGGGGCCGGAGCTTTCGAAGACGCGGTTGATGATGTTGCCGAGGGTGCGCGGGCGGTTCGCCTTGGAACGCGAGCGGGACTTGGAAGATCTCATCTTGTCCTTTGGTCCAGATGACCTGGCTTTCTGCGAACGCCGTTGCAGGCTGGCTTTGCGGGCCGTGGCGTTACGAGCATGTCTGGCATAATCCGTGCGGGGGAGCCTTCGCCCTGCCCCGTCACGTGGATTTGAGTAAGCATTGCTTGGCGCGAATGACAAGGGGAAAGTTTGCAAACGGGCGCAGCGCGCTGCAATTTGCCGCCGGAATAAAGGGCCTGTGGCGAATTTCCCGCAAGGCGGCGCGGGTCAGACGGTACCGCAGCCGATGTCGTCCTGCGGCTTGCGCGCAAAGACGACGCGGTCGCGCCCGTCGAGGTCGGGCAGGATGCGGAGATCGGTCAAGCCCTGTGCGGCGAAGAGCGCCGAGACGGCCGCACCTTGGGTCGGGCCGATTTCGACGATGAGGCGGCCTTGGGGCATGAGGCGGGCGGGGGCACCGCGGGCAATGGCGCGATAGGCGTCGAGCCCGTCGCCTTCGGGCGTCAGGGCGCGGCGGGGTTCGCGCTGCACCTCGGGCGAGAGGGCGGGCATTTCCTCGGCGGCGATGTAGGGCGGGTTCGAGACGATCAGATCGAAGCGGCCCGTGACGGCAGAGAACCAGTCGGAAAGGAGGAAGCGCGCGCGAGGGGACAGGCCGAGGGTGGACGCGTTGCCCGTGGCCACGTCGAGCGTGGCGGGGTGGATGTCGGTGCCGGTGCCGGTGGCCATCGGCATTCCGGCAAGGCAGGAGAGCAGGATGCAGCCCGTTCCGGTGCCGAGGTCGAGCAGTTTGAGGAAGGGTTCGGACAGCGCCGCCTGCACGAGGATTTCGGTTTCGGGGCGCGGGTCGAGCGTGTCGGGTGTCACGCGGAACGACCGGCCCCAGAACAGGCGGGTTCCGGTGATGTGGCTGACGGGTTCGCGGGCGGTGCGGCGGGTGATCGCGGCGTCATATGCGGCGGCGGCTTCGGGCGTCAGCGGGTCGGCAAGGTGCAGGGTCAGGCGGTCGGGCGCGATGCCTGCGGCAAAGCACAGAAGCGCGCGGGCATCGCGGGGAGCATCGGGGACACCTGCGGCGGCAAGGCGGGGGATCGCGGCACGCAGGGCTTCGTTGCCGGTCATGCGCCTTCCATCTCGGCCAGTTTTTCGGCCTGGTCATGGGCGACGAGGGCGTCGATCACGGGGTCGAGGTCGCCCTGCATCACCTGTCCCAGCGAATAGAGGGTCAGGTTGATGCGGTGGTCGGTCATGCGCCCTTGAGGGAAGTTGTAGGTGCGGATGCGTTCGGACCGGTCGCCCGACCCCACCTGCGACTTCCGCTCGGCGGCGCGTTCGTTGGCTTGGCGTTCACGCTCCATCTCGTAAAGCCGTGCGCGGAGCACCTGCATGGCGATGGCGCGGTTCTGGTGCTGCGATTTCTCGGAGGAGGTGACGATGATCCCCGTGGGGATATGGGTGATGCGCACGGCGGAGTCGGTGGTGTTGACGTGCTGTCCCCCTGCCCCGCTGGCGCGCATCGTGTCGATGCGGATATCGGCGGCGGGGATGTCGATGTCGACCTCCGCCGCCTCGGGCAGCACGGCCACGGTGGCGGCCGAGGTGTGGACGCGGCCCTGCGCTTCGGTTTCCGGCACGCGCTGGACGCGGTGGACGCCGGATTCGAATTTCAGTTTGGCAAAGACCCCTTCACCCTGCACATGGGCGGTGACTTCCTTGATCCCGCCGAGTTCGGAGAATTGCTGCTCGAGGATCTCGAAGCGCCAGCCCTGTTTTTCGGCGTAGCGTTGATACATGCGCAGCAGGTCGGCGGCGAAAAGCGCCGCCTCGTCCCCGCCGGTGCCGGGGCGGATTTCGAGGATGGCGGGGCGGGCATCGGCGGCGTCCTTGGGCAGAAGCGCCACGCGCAATTGCTGTTCGAGGTCGGGGATGAGCGCCTTGAGGCGGGGGATTTCATCCTCGGCCAGCGCCTTCATCTCGGGGTCCGTCAGCATCGCCTCGGCGTCCGACAGGTCCGAAAGCGCGCGGGTATAGGCGGCGATGTCGTCGGCCACGGGTTTGAGGTTCGAGTATTCGCGCGAGATTTCCGCAATCTCGGCCGGAGCCGCGCCTGCGTTGAGGCGGGCTTCGAGATATTCGAAGCGCTGGGTGATCTGGGCGAGTTTGTCGAGCGGAACCATGTGGGGGGTTTGGCGCAGGGTTGCGGGCCGGTCAAGGGCGGATGGGTGGGGGGCGTATCGGGGCCAAGGAGGATCAGGGGTTCGTCAACCGGTCGAGCCAGTCCGACAGGCGGGCCGCGTTCACGCCCATGTCGTCGCCGCCGAAGCGCAGGCGGGCGAAGAGGTCGAGGCGGGTGCCGCCCGTCTGTGCGGCCGTCTGCGCGGCCGTCTGCGCGGTGGTGTAGTCGGGAAAGCCCCAAAGGCGGCTGCGGGTGATCCATGTGATGCGCCCCGCTTCCGCCGATCCGGCAAGGCGCGTGGTGCGGGGGGTGGCAAGTGCGATGGCGTCGAGGCGGGCCAGAAGCGCCTTGGCGGGTTCGGGGCTGAGGCAGGCGGCGGTGGCGCTGCCGCGCTGCTTGTGGGCGGTGCAATCCGCCGGCGCATCCGTGGCAAGGGCGATGTGCCAGCGGGCGGGGTCGGACGGGGCGAGGCGGACGTAGAGCGCAAAGCCAACGGGAATGACCAGAAGGACGAGGAAAACCATTGCGATCATTCCAGCACCCCTGCCCCGTGCCATGCTCAACGCTGCGTCCGCGCCCAGTGGTAAAGGCAGATCAGCTCATAGGCGACATGCGCGCCTGCGACAGCGGTGATGCCCGCGGGGTCGTAGGGGGGCGAGACTTCGACCACATCGCCACCCACAAGGTTGATGCCCGCAAGGTCGCGCAGACAGGCCGCCGCCTGCCAGCTTGCCAGCCCGCCCCAGACCGGCGTGCCGGTGCCGGGCGCAAAGGCGGGGTCGAGCGCGTCGATGTCGAAGGTGAGGTAAGTGGCGGCGTCGCCCACGATATCCTTGGCGAGTGCGGTGACATAAGCCGCGCCTTTTTCGTGGAGTTCGCGGGCGGTGACGACGTTGAAGCCGCAGTAATCCTCGGTCGTCGTGCGGATGCCGATCTGGACAGAGCGGGCAGGATCGACGAGGCCCTGCTTGACCGCCTTGTACATGAAGGTGCCGTGGTCGATGCGGGTCATGTCGTCATCGACCCAAAGGTCGGAATGGGCATCGAAATGGATCACCGAAAGGGGGCCGAACTTGGCGGCATAGGCGCGCAGGATCGGCAGGGTGATGAAATGGTCGCCGCCCAGCGTGATGCTGCCCGCGCCCGCGTTCAGGATGCCCGCGATATGGGCGGTGAGCGTGTCGGGGAAATCGGCGGTCTTGGCATAGTCGAAGGCGACATCGCCGTAATCGACGATATCCATATCGTCCAGCGGGTTGGTCGGCCAGCCATGCGGCGGGTCATAGGGCTGGAGGGTCGACGCCTCGCGGATCGCGCGGGGGCCGAAGCGGGTGCCGGTGCGGTGCGTCACCGCCTGATCGAAAGGCACGCCGGTGATGGCGAGGGCGACGCCGCTCAGGTCTTTCGTATACCGGCGGCGGAGGAAGGAGGTCGCGCCACCGAAGGCGTTTTCAAAGGAAAGGCCACGGTTCGTGCGGCTGGTGAAGGCCGTATCGACCTGCGTCTTGGCGTCTTCGAGGGCCATGAGGGGAGTTCCGTATCGGTCTAGCGGCGTCGTTCATATCCGAGACGCCGCGGATCGGTTGCGGCGAGGGGAACAGGACGCGGCGCGGGAGTCAAGCGCGCCCCTTGCGTTAACCACGAAGGCGGGGCGCGAATAGTGCATTCGGGAATGCACACCCGATGCAGACGCGGGAGCGCAGAAGTTAACGGCGGGTTAGGAATTGACGGGGCTGACAGGCCCGACATCGCCACGGGTCGGGGCGCAAGCCGTAGCCGAACAGGCGGCTTCCTCTCGCCAGAAATATCCTCGGGGGGAGGCGCCCCCCTTGGGGCGCCGTGGGGGGCAGACAGCCCCCCTGCGCGGGTGGGGCCGGTGCCGCCCCCTGCCCCGATCAGGCCAGAGGCTGGGCGCGTTCCACCAGACGGGCGAAGAAGCTTGCGCCGATGGGGGCGGCCTCGTCGTTGAAGTCATAGGCGGGGTGGTGCAGGCCCGCGCCCGGTCCGGTGCCGAGGAAGAGATAGGCGCCGGGGCGGGCTTCGAGCATGTAGGAGAAGTCTTCCGATCCCATCTCGCGGTTTGCATCGACGTCGACGGCATCCGCTCCTGCCACCTCGGCGGCGACGTCGGCGGCGAAGCGGGCTTCGGCCTCGTGGTTCACCGTGGCGGGGTAGCCCCAGTCGTAGTGGATGTCGGCGCGGACGTTATAGGCGCTCGCATGGCCTTCGACGATTTCGTAGAAGCGGCGTTTCAGCAGGGCGCGGACCTGCGGGTCGAAGGCGCGGATCGTGGCCTGGAACATCGCGGTTTCCGGCACGATGTTCGAGGCGGTGCCAGTGTGGATCTGCGTCACGGAGATCACCGCCTCGTCCAGCGCATAGACGTTGCGGGGGATGATGGTCTGGATCGCCTGCACCATGCCCACCACGGCGACCACGGGGTCGATGCATTCATGCGGGGTCGCGCCATGCCCGCCCTTGCCCGTGATGTTGACCGTGGCCGTATCGACCGAAGCCATCAGCGCGCCGGTCGTGGTGTGGAAATGGCCGAAGGGGACGTTGGGGGCATTGTGGATGCCGTAGACGGTGCCGATGCCGAAACGCTCCATCGCGCCCTCTTGCACCATGACCTGACCGCCGCCGCCATCCTCTTCCGCCGGCTGGAAGAGAAGCGCCACGCGGCCCGAAAAGCGGCGCGTCTCGCACAGGTATTTGGCGGCACCGAGCAGCATGGTGACATGGCCGTCATGGCCGCAGGCGTGCATCTTGCCCGGGATGGTCGAGGCGTGTTCCGCCCCGGTGATCTCGTGGATCGGGAGCGCGTCCATATCGGCGCGCAGGCCGATGGTCGGGCCATCGCCCTGCCCCTTGATGATGGCGACAAGGCCGGTCTTGGCGATGCCCTGATGGATTTCATCCACCCCCATCTCGCGCAGGCGGTCGGCGATGAAGGCGGCGGTGGCGTGGCAGTCGAAGCCAAGCTCGGGGTTGCGGTGCAGATGCTGACGCCAGCCCTTCATTTCGCCGGCATAGGCTGCGATACGGTTGAGAACGGGCATCGGAGCTTCCTTTCGGGTCGCGGTTCGGTGTTTGATCAAATCGCAAAAGCACGGAGGCTGCAATGCCCGCACCCGACTTTGACCGCGCCATGAGCGACAGTCTGGTCCGCGATCCCGAGGGCGGGATGGACCGGCTGCGCGAGATCATGCGGCGGCTGCGCGATCCCGCGACGGGTTGCCCGTGGGATGTGGAGCAGGATTTCGCCAGTATCGCCCCCTATACGCTGGAAGAGGCGCATGAGGTGGCCGATGCCATCGCACGGCAAGCCTGGGACGAATTGCCGGGGGAATTGGGCGATCTGCTGTTGCAGGTGGTCTTTCATTCCCAGATGGCCGAGGAGGCGGGGCTGTTCGGGTTCGACGATGTGGCGCGGGCGATTTCGGACAAGATGCTGGCGCGGCATCCGCATGTCTTTGGCGACGAATCGCGGGACAAGACGCCCGAGCAGCAGACACTCGACTGGGAGCGGATCAAGGCTGCCGAGCGCGGTGCCAAGGCCGAGGCGCGGGTTCTGGACGGGGTGGCCCTTGGCCTGCCCGCGCTTACGCGGGCGGTGAAGTTGCAGAAGCGGGCGGCGCGGGTCGGGTTCGACTGGCCTTCGACCGACGAGGTGGTGGCCAAGATCGCGGAAGAGGCGGCGGAGCTGGTCGAGGCGCGCGAGCGGTTGACGGCGACCGAGGTGGAGGAGGAGTTCGGCGACCTGCTCTTCGTCATGGCAAACCTTGCGCGGCATCTGAAGGTGGACCCCGAGGCGGCGCTGCGGGCGGCGAATGCCAAGTTCGCGCGGCGGTTCGGGCGGATCGAGGACTGGCTGGCGCAGGCAGGCAAGACGCCCGAACAAAGCGATCTGGCCGAGATGGATGCGCTCTGGAACCGTGCCAAGGCCGAGGAGAAGGCGGGAAAACTCGCAAAGCCGTGATTTCCTAGTTTAACAGTCAGGTATTGACCTGAGTAAAATAGTCGGGTTTATGGGGCGCATCTGATTGCACGATGGAGCGACCCATGCGCCTGCGCCTTTCCCTTGCCGCCCTTGCCCTTGGCAGCGTTGCCGTTCCGGCTTTGGCCGAGGAGGTGAATGTCTATTCCCACCGCCAGCCGGAGCTGATCCAGCCGCTGGTCGACGCCTTTACCAAGGACACGGGCATCACCGTCAACATCGCCTTCGTCGACAAGGGCATGGCCGAGCGTCTGGTGGCCGAAGGGGCGCGGTCGCCTGCCGATATCGTGCTGACGGTGGATATCGCTCGGCTGAAGCAGATCGTGGATGCGGGCGTGATCCAGCCGGTCGAGAACGCGGTGCTCGACGCCAATATCCCCGAGTCGCTGCGCGACAAGGACAATATGTGGTTCGGCCTGACCACCCGCGCGCGCATCGTCTATGCGAGCCGTGATCGGGTGAAGGCGGGCGAGGTCACGACCTATGAGGACCTTGCCGATCCGAAGTGGAAGGGCAGGCTTTGCATCCGCTCGGGCACCAACGATTACAACATCGCGCTCCTAGGGGCGATGATCGTCCACCACGGCGAGGATTACGCCAGGACATGGGCCGAGGGCATCAAAGCCAATCTTGCCAAGAAGCCGAACGGGGGCGACCGCGACCAGATCAAGGCGATTGCGGCCGGCGAATGCGACATCGCGCTCGGCAACACCTATTACATGGGCCAGATGCTGGCCGACCCCGAAACCAAGCCCACCGCCGACATGGTGCGCATCGACTTTCCGGTCTTCGAGAATGGCGGGTCGCACCTGAACATCTCGGGTGTGGCGATGACCAAGGCGGCGCCGGACAAGGAGGCCGCGCTCAAGTTCATGGAATGGCTGTCGTCCGACGAGGCGCAACGCATCTATGCCGAGAAGAACCACGAATTCCCCGTCAAGGCGGGTGTGCCGCGGTCGGAGCTGGTGCAAAGCTGGGGTGAGTTCACGCCCGACACCGTGTCGCTGAGCGATGTGGCGGCGGCGCGTCCGGCGGCGTTGAAGATCATGGAAGAGATCGATTTCGACAACTGACACAAGAACTTATGCCAGTTGAAGGGGGCTTCGGCCCCCTTTCGCTTTTCCTGTGGCAGAAACCTTGGCTTGGAAATTTGTCCATCTGGACAAGAACCATCCCTTCGGATTTCCTGCGCCGCGAGAAACGCCCCCCGATACGCTTCCCGAGGACCGCATGACCCATTCGCCGCGCAAGATCATCATCGACACGGACCCCGGGCAGGACGATGCCGTGGCGATCCTTCTGGCGCTGGCAAGCCCCGAGGATGTGGAGGTGCTGGGCATCACGGCGGTGGCCGGAAACGTGCCGCTGCCGCTGACGCAGAAGAACGCGCGGATCATCTGCGAACTGGCGGGCAAGCCGCAGGTGCGGGTCTTTGCCGGATGCGACGCGCCGTTGAAGCGCAAGCTCGTCACGGCCGAGCATGTGCATGGCAAGACCGGCCTCGACGGGCCGCAGATGGCCGATCCGGTGATGCCGCTGCAAGAGGGTCATGCGGTCGATTTCATCATCGACACCCTGCGGCGCGAGCCTGCGCATACGGTGACGCTGTGCCCGCTGGGGCCGCTGACGAATATCGCCACCGCGTTCCAAAAGGCGCCCGATATCGTGGGGCGGGTGCAGCAGATCGTGCTGATGGGCGGGGCCTATTTCGAGGTGGGCAACATCACCCCCGCCGCGGAGTTCAACATCTATGTCGACCCTGAAGCCGCTGAAATCGTGTTCAAATCCGGCGTCCCCTTGGTGGTCATGCCGCTTGACGTCACGCATAAGGCGCTGACCAACCGCGCGCGGGTGGAGGCGTTTCGCGGCATGGGCAGCGAAGTGGGCCGGATGGTCGCGGAATGGACCGATTTCTTCGAGCGGTTCGACATGCAGAAATATGGCAGCGAGGGCGCGCCGCTGCATGACCCCTGCGTCATCGCCTATCTGATCAAGCCGGACCTGTTCACGGGGCGGCATATCAATGTGGAAATCGAGACGCAGTCCGAGCTGACCTTGGGCATGACGGTCGCCGACTGGTGGGGTGTGACGAAGCGGCCTGCCAATGCGCTCTTCATGGGCGGGGTCGATGCGGCAGGGTTCTACACGCTGCTCACCGAACGGCTGGCGCGGCTTTAGCCTTCGGGCAGGACCACGGTAAAGACCGATCCCTTGCCGCGTTCGCTTTCGATCCGCATCCGCCCGCGATGACGGTTTACGATGTGCTTGACGATGGCAAGGCCAAGGCCCGTCCCGCCTTTTTCGCGGCTGCGGTGGCCGTCGACGCGGTAGAAGCGTTCGGTCAGGCGGGGGATGTGCCGGGGGTCGATCCCCTCGCCCCTGTCCACCACGTCGATGCGCAGGCCGGGGCCTCGGGGCAGCGCCTCGCGCGAGAGGGCGACCGTCACGGTGCCGCCTGCGCCGCCGTATTTTACTGCGTTCTCGATCAGGTTGGTCAGCACCTGCGTGATCTGGTCGGCATCGCCGGGCAGCGGGAGCGGACCGTCGAGACCCGTCACCTCGACCGCCACGCCCTGCCCTTCGGCCATCGGCCGCAGCATCGCCACCGCCGATTGCACCAGCGCTGTCAGGTCCACGCGGGTCGCGGGGCGGACGCGTTCTTCGGATTCCACGCGCGAGAGGTGCAAGAGGTCGCGGATCAGGCGGTTCATCCGTTCCGCCTCGCGCTCCATGATGGCAAGGAAGCGGTCGCGGGCGGGGGCATCGTCGCGGGCGGGGCCGCGCAGGGTTTCGATGAAGCCCATCATCGCCGTCAGCGGGGTGCGCAACTCGTGGCTGACATTGGCGACGAAATCACGGCGCATCTGGCCCATCTGTTCGGCCTCGGTCACGTCCTCGAAGGTGAGGACCGCCGCCCCCTGCCCCTCCAAGGGCGAGACGGTGACACGATAGGCCACGTCCTGCGAGGGGCCGGGGATCACGTGGCGGGCCTGGCCGCTGCGCCCTTCGGTCAGGGCGGCGGCGATGGCGGTTTGCAGCGCGGGCTGGCGGAGCGTCAGCAGGTGGTGCCTTCCCTCGATGCCGGTCCCGAACAGGGCAGTGGCGGCGGGATTGGCGGCAAGGATGCGTTCATCCTGCCCGATCACGATGAGCGGCAGGGGAATGGCATCGGCCATCGCCCGCACAAGTGCTGTCTGCATGTCCTGCCCCTTTTTCACCGCTTTCCTGTGCCTTCCTTACCATGCCGGGGCGGCATGACCACAGCGGGCTTGGCAAGCGGATTTTGATGCGATACCGCACGAAATTGGCAGGTGGGAGCGGCCCATCGGGTGATGCGGACAAGTGACATGGCCGACGGGGTGCAGGGGAACGGGACCAAGACGCTGGTGATCGGCGATGCGCCGGGGCCGGATGTGTCGGTGCGGACCACCTTTGGCGCGATCGATGCGGGGATGCTCGGGCGGGTTGCGCCCGATTGCGTGATCTGCCGCCTTTTCGCAACCGACAGCGACGCGATGCTGGTCGCGGAAACGCTGGCCGCGCTGGGGTGGCGGGGGCGGCTTCTGGTCATTGCGCCCGGCCTGCCGAACCGTGCGATGGTGCAGCGCGAGTTGCAGGCAAGCGCGCCGGGGGTGACGATCGAAGTCGTGCCCGCGCTTCAGGCCTGAGGGTTGTCTCGGCGGTAGATCCAGTCGTGGTCGGGATCGTTCTGGAAGCGCCAGTTGCGGCGCGGGCCTGCCATGACGTTGAGGTAATACATGTCATAGCCATAGGGCGTGCCGCAGGGGTGATGCCCCTTTGGTACCAGCGTCACGTCATGGTTCCTGACCGCCATCGTCTCGTCGAGGCTGCCATCCTCGGTATAGACGCGCTGGATGCCGAAACCCTGTTCGGGGTTCAGGCGCATGTAATAGGTCTCTTCCAGATAGGTCATGCGGGGGAAGTCGTCCTCGTCATGGCGGTGGCTGGGGTAGGAGGACCAGTTGCCCTGCGGGGTGAAGACCTCGGTCACGAGAAGGCTGTCGGCGACGTCGAGCGCCTCCATCGCGATGTTGTTGATGTAGCGGGTATTGGCCCCCGTGCCGCGCTGGGTCAGGGTGATGCCTTCGGGGCCAAGGCGGCGCACGGGGTGGCCGCCTTTGCCCGGGGCGGTGCAGATGGCAAGGGTGCAGTCGGTGGTGGCAACGGCGGACCAGTCGGACCCGTTCGGGACATAGAGGCAATGCGGCGGGGTCCGCTCGAAGACGTTCATCCGCTCGCCCATCTCGCCGAAGTCCTGCCCGCCTGCGGTGATGCGGGCCTTGCCTTCGACAAGCACTAGGATCGCTTCGCGGTCGCCCGTCGCCTCGGCCGCCGATTGGCCAGCGGTCAGACGGTACAGGCCGAAGCCGACATAGCCCCAGCCCGCGCTTTCGGTCGTGACGTCATGCACCTTGCCGTTGGTTCCGTCCGGTTTGCGCAGCAGGTCGGCCATGCTTCAGCCCTTCTTCTTTTTCCAAATATCCCACGGGGGTGCGGGGGTGTGAAACCCCCGCTCCGCCGCTGTCAGACCAGACCGGTTTCCCGCGCCAGTCGCTTCAGCGTCGCAAGGCCGAGCGTCTGGTAGAGCAGCGGGTTGCGGACGTTCGGGTCCTGTTCGGCTTCGATCACGATCCAGCCGTCGTATTTGTTGTCGGCAAGGATTTGCAGGAGCGGTTTGAAATCCACCCCGCCCTCCTGGTCGCCCGGAACGGTGAAGGCACCGCCGACGACGCCCTTAAGAAAGGACCAGCCTTCGCTGCGGACTTTGGCGACGATGGCGGGGCGGATGTTCTTGGCGTGGAAGTGGCGCACGCGGGCGACGTGCTTTTTGAGCACGGCCACGGGGTCGCCGCCGCCAAAGGTGCAATGGCCCGCGTCGAACAGCAGGTGCGTGTGCGGGCCGGTGGCGGCCATGAAGGCGTCGATCTCGTCAGGGGATTCGACGATGGTGCCCATGTGGTGGTGGTAGACCAGCGTGACGCCCTGCGCGGCGAGGTAGGCCGCGAAGGCTTCGGTTTTCGCGCCGAAGGCTTTCATTTCTTCGGCCGTGAGGCGCGGGCGGTCGTTCACGGGCTTCTTTGCATCGCCGTGGATGGCGTTCGAGGTTTCGCAGACGATGCAGACCTTGCAGCCGTTGTGCTTGAGCTTGGCAAGGTGGGGCTGGACGGCAGCGATCTCGTCCTCGACCGAGCGGGTCAGGAGTTCGGTGGAATACCAGCCGGAAATGAACTTGAGACCGTATTCCGCAAGCAGGGCGCGCAGGGCTTCGGGGTCTTCCGGCCAGCGGTGGCCGTTTTCGATGCCGTCGAAGCCGATCTGGCGGCCCGCTTCGTCAAGGATGCGGGTAGTGGCGATATCGGCGCCGATGGAGCGGTCGTCATCATTCGCCCAAGCGATGGGGTTGGTTCCGAAAAGGATCATGTGATTTCTTAGCCTCAGTCAGCAAGACGCTGTTTTTGTTTGGAAGATTCGTATTTTTCGCGCGCCCCGTTCACCGCGGGACGCACCGAAACCTCGGGCACGCCCACTTCCCACCACGTGCCGCCCGCGGCGGTCGAGGGCATGGGGTCGGTGTCGATGACGATGACCACGGGGATGGCGCTGGAACGGGCGGCTTTCAGTTCCGATTCAAGCTGGGCGATGCTGCCTGCCTTGACCGCTTTCGCCCCCATCGACGCGGCATGCGCCACGAAGTCGATGGCCGAGGGGTTCACGTGGTAGCTGTCGTCGAGGAGGTTGTTGAACGGCGCGCCGCCCGTGTGTTTCTGCAGGCGGTTGATGCAGCCGTAGCCGCGGTTGTCGGTCAGGACCACGGTGAAGGGGACGCCCATCATCACGGCAGTGGCGAGTTCGGAGTTCGCCATCATGTAAGAGCCGTCGCCCACCATGCAGATCACGTCGGCGTCGGGGCGGGCCATCTTGATGCCCAAGGCTCCGGCGACCTCATACCCCATGCAGGAGAAGCCGTATTCCATGTGGTAGCCGCCCTGCGGGGCGTCCCAGATCTTATGCAACTCGCCCGGCATGGTGCCTGCGGCGCCCATGACGACCGTGGCGGGGGTGGCGGCGCGTTGCACGGCACCCACCACCTGCATGTCGGTGGGCAGGAGGTTGCCCGCGGCGGGGGCGGCCTTCACCTCGGCCTTGGCGGCGGCCCAGTCGGCTTTCAGCTTGGCATCGGGGGCGGCGTATTTGTGCGATTTCAACGCTGAACCAAGGGCTTGCAGCGCGACCTTCGCGTCGGAGACAAGGCTGATCGCGCCGTGTTTCGCGGCGTCATAGGCCTGCACGTTGATCGACAGGATCTTGCGGTTCGGGTTCTTGAACAGCGACCACGAGCCGGTGGTGAAATCCTGGAACCGCGTGCCGAGGCCGATCACCAGATCGGCATTCTCGCAGACGATATTGGCCGAGGAGGAGCCGGTCACGCCGACGGGACCGAAGTTCATCTGGTGGTCATGCGACAGCGCCGATTTGCCGGCTTGCGTTTCCACAACCGGAATCCCGTGGGTTTCGGCAAAGGCGGCAAGGGCGGCTTCGGCTTCGGAATAGATCACGCCGCCGCCTGCGACGATGACGGGCGATTTGGCGGCTTTCAGCGCGGTGATGGCGGCGTCGAGTTCCACCATGTCGGGCTGCGGGCGGCGGATGTGCCAGACCTTGGGGGTGAAGAACGACTCGGGGTAGTCATAGGCTTCGGCCTGCACGTCCTGACAGAAGGCGAGCGTGACGGGGCCGCATTCGGCGGGGTCGGTCATCACCCGCAGGGCGCGGGGGAGTGCGGTCAGGATATGTTCGGGGCGCGAGATGCGGTCGAAATAGCGGCTGACGGGGCGGAAGCAGTCATTGGCGGAAACGGTGCCATCGGCGAAGGATTCCACCTGTTGCAGCACCGGATCGGGGGCGCGGTTGGCAAAGACATCGCCGGGGATCAGCAGGACCGGCAGGCGGTTGACGTAAGCCAGCGCCGCAGCCGTGACCATGTTGGTCGCGCCCGGCCCGATCGAGGTGGTGACGGCCATCGCCCGCTTGCGTTTGTGGGCCTTGGCATAGGCGATGGCGGTATGGG
This sequence comes from Paracoccaceae bacterium, assembly GCA_027489375.1. Taxonomy (GTDB): domain Bacteria; phylum Pseudomonadota; class Alphaproteobacteria; order Rhodobacterales; family Rhodobacteraceae; genus Paragemmobacter. Next base: position 432,929 of record JAIXZW010000012.1, read on the forward strand.
CCATCGTCTGTTCGTTATGGCCGCGCCATGTGGGCAGGGTGTCGCGGATGCCGTGCAGCGCCTCGCCCAGGCCTGCCACGTTGCCGTGGCCGAAGATGCCCCAGACACCGTCGATGAAACGGCTCCCATCCGGCGTCATCTGCACGGCAAGCCAGCGGACGAGGGCTTGGGCGGCGGTCAGGCGGATCGTTTTCATGCGGCGGGTCCTTTGTTGGCGCGCGCCTCGTCCCAAATCTGGCAAAGGCGGCTGTAACGGTCGACCATCATGGCGATGGCGTCTTTTTCGGTCATGGTTCCGGCAAGCCAGCCACGGGCGGCATCGGCAAAGATGGTGCGGCCCACGGCGAAACCTTTGACCAGATCATGCCGCGCCGCAATGGCGAGCGAGGCGGAAAGCTCGGCCTCCGGCGCGTCGAGGCCAAGTACAACGATGCCCCGCGTGTTTGCATCGTTGCGGGTAATGGCGGCGCAGGCCTTTTCCCATGCGGCATTGGTGGTGAAGGGTTCGAGTTTCCACCAGTCGGGATAGACGCCGAGGTCGTAGAATCGCTGGATCACCTGCGCCGAGGTGTCGTCGTTCACGGGGGCGACCTTGGAGGGGATGATCTCGAGCAGCATTTCCAGACGGTTGCGGCGGCAGGCGTGGAACAGGCGCAGGACGGTTTCTTCCTGCGCGGCCTTCACCTCGGCGCTGTCGTCGGGGTGGTAGAAGCAGAGCACCTTGACCACGTGTTCCAGCGGCCATTCGGCAAGGCCGCCGAAATCGGGGCCGAGTTCGGGTTCGAGCGTCAGCGGGCGCGAGCCGGGCCATTCCACGGGGCGGCCGATCCAGAGGCCGGTTCCCGCGGCGGCATAGAGCGCGTCACGGCCAAGGCGGCTGTCGCACAGGATGCCGTGGCCGGGTTTGCCATCGGCCACGGTGAGGGCGGCTTTCAGGCAAAGCTCCTTGAAGGCGCCGATCTTGGCGGGGGTGGCGCCTTCCATCGCTTCGAGCTGCATGCGGTGGTCGAAAGCGAAGACGCGCATGGTGGACCAATCCTTGTGGCGGTTGGTCGACCAGTGGATCTGTTCCAGTTCGCGGTCCTTGCGCAGGGCTTTGTCGACCACGCCGCGGTTGAGGAAGAATTGCAACTCCTCCCACGACGGATAGGCGGGGGTGCAGCCGTGGCGGCTGACGGCGAAAGCCCCGCAGGCATTGGCGTATTTCAGCGTGACGGGCCAAGGTTCGCCATCGAGCCAGCCCTTGATCAGGCCGGACATGAAGCCGTCGCCCGCGCCGAGGACGTTGAACACCTCGATCGGGAAGCCCGGCCCTGCCTGACCTTCGTCCAGCGTGTCGGGGATGGGGCCGGTGAAGGCGGCGGCCCCCATCGGGCCGCGTTTGCAGACGAGCGTGGCCTTGGACACGGCGCGGACGGCGCGGAGGGCTGCGATGGTGTCGGTGGTGCCGCCCGCGATGTGGAATTCCTCTTCCGTGCCGACGATCAGGTCGAAGAGGTGCAGGGTCGCTTGCAGCTTGGCGGTGACGGCGGCGGATTCGATGAAGCGGCTTTCGCCATCGCCGTGGCCCGCCAGACCCCAGAGGTTGGGGCGGTAGTCGATGTCGAGCGCGGTCTGCGCGCCGTGCTTGCGGGCAAGGGTCAGCGCCTTCATCACCGCCGCTTCGGTGCGGGGGTGCGACAGGTGCGTTCCGGTGGCGACGACCGCGCGGGATTGGGCGATGAAGCCTTCGTCGATGTCATCCTCGCACAGCGCCATGTCGGCGCAGTTTTCGCGGTAGAAGATGAGCGGGAATTGCTTTTCGTCGCGGATGCCAAGGAGGACGAGGGCGGTCAGGCGTTCCCTGTCGGTGATGACGCCGCGGGTGTCCACGCCTTCGCGGGCGAGTTCCTCGCGGATGAAGCGGCCCATGTGTTCGTCGCCGACGCGGGTGATCAGCGCGGATTTGAGGCCAAGCCGTGCGGTGCCTGCCGCCATGTTGGTGGGCGAGCCGCCGATGTATTTCTGGAAACTGCCCATGTCTTCGAGCCGCCCGCCCACCTGCGCGCCGTAAAGGTCGACCGAGGAGCGGCCGATGGTGATGACGTCGAGCGTTTTGGTGGATGCGGTCATGGAAATATCCCTATTCTGCGGCGGCGGCTGGCACGGAGACTCATGCGCCGCAGCTTTTTGGAATATTTATTCCATTATGCACCGCAGGGGAAGCGAAAACTTCATTCCCGCGCCGAACCGACCGCAACGGCAAGCGAGAGCGCCAGCGCGATGGTGGCCGAGAGCGAGCGGAAGGCGCCGAAGTCCACCTCGGGCACGGTGATGATGGCGGAGGAGGTGCGGGCGAGCGGGCTGGTGACGCGGTCGGTCAGGCCGATCACGGGAAGGCCACGGTCGCGGGCATCCTGTGCCAGCGTCAGAGTTTCTTCGGAATAGGGCGCGAAGGTGATGGCGAGGACCGCATCGCCGGGGCGCAGGGCGAAGCGGTGGTCAAGCTTGCCTACCCCGTCATGCAGCATGGCGGGGACGGACATCTTTTCGAAGACGTAGACGAGGTAGGAGGCCACGGGGAAGGCGCGGCGGAAGCCGACGACATGGATGGTTTCGGCCTTTGACAGGGTTTGCACCGCATCGGCCAGCGCGGTTTCATCCACGGTTTTGGCAAGGGATTCGAGCGAGAGGCGGCCTGCTTCGATGAATTCGGCCAGAAGCGCCGCGGGGCTGCCCGCGCCGCCCTCCTTGAGGTTGCGCAGGCGGGTGGAATAGTCGGGCCAGCCGGGGGCATAGGCTTCGCGGAACAGCTTCTGCATCTCGGAAAAGCCGGAGAAGCCGATGATCTGGCAAAAGCGCATGAGCGCCGAGGGCGGCACGTCGGCCCCTGCGGCAAGCTCGGCCACGGTCGAGACGGCGATGCGGTCGGAATGGGCGGCGATGTAATCGGCGCATTGGCGCAGGCGGCGCGGCAGGTCGGGGGTGATCTGGGTCAGGCGCTCGCGGAATTCATCGACCGTCGCGGGGGCGCTGCCGTGGTTTGCGATGCTGTCGTCGGTCATGGCTGTCCCCTGTTTCGGGGCAAGCTAACAACATGGAACGAATATTCCAACTGTAAATGGAACGCGGGGGGCGCGTTTTCTGGCGCAGAAAACGGGACGGAATTTGGCGCAAATTCCGGCGGAAAGCGTCGGGGCCGTTTCCTGCGTCAGGAAACGGGGCGATTTCTGCGTCAGAAATCGGCGACCGGGCGCAAGCCGTGGCGGAAGCGCAGCGCGTTGGCGCGGTAGCCTGCGGCGGATTTCAGAAGGCGCTCGCGTGCCGCTTCGTCCAGCATCCGGACCACCTTGCCCGGTGCGCCCATGACGAGGGCGCCAGCGGGGATTTCCTTGCCTTCGGTCACAAGCGCCCCTGCCCCAATCAGGCAGCCCTTGCCGATCCTTGCCCCGTTCAGGATGGTCGCGCCCATGCCGATCAGCGTGCCGTCACCGATGGTGCAGCCGTGCAGCATCGCCTTGTGGCCGATGGTGCAATCGGCTCCGATCACCAAGGGGTAGCCCATGTCGGTATGGAGGACGCAGTTTTCCTGCACGTTGGACCCCTGCCCCACGGTGATCATTTCATTGTCGCCCCGGATGGTGGTGCCGAACCAGACGGAGGCATCGGCCAGAAGCGTGACGCGGCCGATCAGGTTGGCATCAGGTGCCACCCATGCGGCGGGGTCGATCGCGGGGGCGATGCCGTCGAGGGAATAGATCATCGGGCCAGAAACTCCTTGTTCAGACCGCGCACGAAATCGTTGAGCATGGGCTGGCGCGTGCGGCGCAGGCGTTCGGCGGTGAGGATGGTCTTGAGCCGCTCGAAGGTGTCGCCAAGGTCTTCGTTGATCAGGACGTAATCGTATTCGGCCCAATGGCTGATCTCGTCGCGGCTTTTCGCCATGCGGCCCGCGATCACCTCGTCGCTGTCCTGACCACGGCTGCGCAGGCGGCGGTCGAGTTCGGCGATGGAGGGGGGCAGGACGAAGATCGAGACGACATCGCCGCCAAGGGCGGAGTTGCGGATCTGCTGCCCGCCCTGCCAGTCGATGTCGAAGACGGTGTCGCGGCCTTCGCGCATGTTCGCCTCGACCGGGCTTTTGGGGGTGCCGTAGAAATTGCCGAACACCTCGGCATGTTCGAGCATCTCGCCCGCGGCGACCATGCCTTCGAATGCGTCGCGGCTGCGGAAGAAGTAGTCGCGGCCATCCGCCTCGCCCGCGCGGGGTTTGCGGGTGGTGGCCGAGACGGAGAAGCGCATGGAGGCATCCCATGCCATCAGCATCTTGGTCAGGGTCGATTTGCCCGCACCGGAGGGCGAGGAGAGGATGAGGAGAAGCCCGCGCCGATCCTGAGCCATCGTCTTTTCCCCCCGCTTATTCCACGTTCTGAACCTGCTCGCGCATCTGATCTATGACGGTCTTGAGGTCAAGGCCGATGCGGGTCAGCGCCGTGGACTGGGATTTGGAGCAGAGGGTGTTCGCCTCGCGCATGAATTCCTGCATCAGGAAATCGAATTTGCGGCCCACGGGGGCGGGGTCTGCCAGCAGGGCGCGGGCGGCGGCGACATGGGCGGAGAGGCGGTCGAGTTCTTCGGTCACGTCCTGTTTGACGGCGAGCAGGGCGAGTTCCTGCGCGATGCGGGATTCATCAAGGCTGTCGGTGTTGGACAGCAGTTTGGCGATGGCCTCGCGGAGGGCGGTGGCGGCAAGGGTGCGGCGGGCTTCGGCTTCCACCTTTGCCTCGGCGTGTAGGGTTCCGATGGTGTCGAGCTGGGCGGCAATGACGGCGTTGAGGGCGGCCCCTTCGGCGGCGCGCATGGCGGTGAAATCGGCAAGGAGCGCGGGCAGGTCGGCAAGGATCGCGGCGCGGAGGGGGGCGGTGTCTTCGTCCGCCGAGGAGGTGTCGAGCACGCCGCGTACCGACAGGACATCGGCGGCGGTGGCTTGGGCAAGGGTCACGCCCGCCGTCATCGCCGCCTGTTCGATCTGGCCGAGCGCGCGGAGCACCTGTGACAGCGCGGGGGCGTTGACGCGCAAGCCTTCGGCCCCTTCGGCCAGACCGTCGCGGGCGACCTTCAGCGAGAGCGAGACGTTGCCGCGCCCCAAGGCCTTGGAGATTTCCGTCCGCAGGGCGAGTTCCAGCCCGTCGATCCAGTCGGGCACGCGCAGGCGCAGGTCCAGCCCCTTGCCGTTGACCGAGCGGATGTCCCATGTCCAGCCATGGCCCGCCCCCTGCCCCTTGGCGGCGGCGAAGCCTGTCATCGAGATGGTCATGGGCGGTCCCTTTCTGCGGCGGGGATGGGGCGTCTTTCTCGCGGTCGGGCGTTTACCATTTGTTTAGAATTTTCCCAAACCGACCGATGCGCGGTGTAACCTGTCCGAACGGATGGGGCGCTTACGGTCCCCGCCCTTCCGTCCGTAACAGAGGGGGACACAGGCGACAACTGGGCTGAACGGGCGGAACGATGGGCGCGGAACGATCTAACCTTGCACGGCTGCACCCTGCGCCTGCGACCGCGCCGATGGCGGCGATGCTGCGCGCGCATTGGCAGCGTTTGCGGGACGGTGACGCCCTGCCCCGCCGCGACCAGTTCAGCCCGCGTGAATTGGCCCCCGTGCTGTCGTCGATGTTCCTGATCGAGGGGACGGAGCGGGGGGCGGCGCGGTTCCTGATTGCGGGGCGGGTGATCTGCGCGCTTTACGGGATGGAACTGCGCGGTGCGCCGCTGGGGCTGCTGTTCGAGCCTGTGGCGCGGGCCGAGATCGCGGGGATCGTGGCGGGGGTTGGTGACGGACCTTCGACGGTGGACCTGACGCTGCGGGCGGCGCGGGGGGCGGGGCGTCCGGCGCTGATGGCGCGGATGATGTTCCTGCCGATGGCGAACCGGATGGGGACGCGGGATCTGGCGATCGGAACGATGGAGGTTTCGGCCGAGGGTCGGGCGGTGCCGATGTGGCCCAACGGCGAATTCGGCCACCCGCCGCGGCGGTTCACCATCGAACGCTGCCTGCGCGGGCCGCTGGCGGCAGGCGGGGCCGAGGCCGTGGAGCCGCCCCCGCGTGGCGTACCGTTGCGGCTAGTGGAATAGCAAAAGGGCGGCCCCTTGCGGGACCGCCCCTGTCGGATATCGCCCGCGATCAGAGCGCGACGCGGCGCTGGGTGTCGCGCAGGGCCGTCAGTTCCTCGGCCACGAGGAAGGCCAGTTCCAGCGACTGCGAGGCGTTGAGGCGCGGGTCGCAGGCGGTGTGGTAGCGGTCCGACAGATCCTCGTCCGTCACGGCGCGCAGGCCGCCGGTGCATTCGGTCACGTCCTTGCCCGTCATCTCGAAATGCACGCCGCCGGGGATCGTGCCCTCGGCCTTGTGGATGGAGAAGAATTCGCGGACCTCGCGCAGCACGGAATCAAACGGGCGGGTCTTGTAGCCCGTGGACGATTTGATCGTGTTGCCGTGCATCGGGTCGCAGGACCAGACGACATTCGCGCCCTCGTCCTGCACCGTCTTGATCAGGCGTGGCAGGTGGTCGCCCACTTTGCCCGCGCCGAAGCGGGCGATCAGCGTCAGGCGACCGGCTTCGTTCTGCGGGTTCAGTTTCGCCATGAGGACCTTGAGGTCTTCGGCGGTGGTCGAGGGGCCGCATTTCAGGCCGATGGGGTTCAGCACGCCACGGCAGAATTCGACATGCGCGCCATCGGGCTGGCGGGTGCGGTCGCCGATCCAGATCATGTGGCCGGAGCCTGCCACGTTCTGGCCGGTGATGCTGTCGACGCGGCAGAGCGCCTCTTCGTATTCCAGAAGCAGGGCTTCGTGGCTGGTGTAGAAGTCGACGCGGGAAAGTTCGTTGGCGGTGTCCGAATTCACCCCCGCCGCGTTCATGAAGTCGAGCGCGTCGGAGATGCGGTTCGAGAGTTCGCGGTAGCGTTCGGCCTTGTCATGTTCGGCAAAGCCGAGGGTCCAGCTATGGACGCGGTGGATATCGGCAAAGCCGCCGGTCGAGAAGGCGCGGAGCAGGTTGAGCGAGGCCGCGGCCTGCGTGTAGGCCTGCAACATGCGCTGCGGATCGGCCACGCGGGCGGCGGGGGTCGCCTCGAACCCGTTGATGATGTCGCCCTTGTAGGAGGGCATCTCGACGCCGTCGATCACCTCGGTGGGCGCGGAGCGGGGCTTGGCGAACTGGCCCGCCATGCGGCCGACCTTGATGACCGGAACCTTGGCGCCATAGGTCAGCACCACGGCCATTTGCAGCATGACGCGGAAGGTGTCGCGGATGTTGTCCGCCGAGAATTCGGCGAAGCTTTCGGCGCAGTCGCCGCCCTGAAGCAGGAAGGCCTTGCCTTCGGCGGCAAGGGCGAGCTGCTTTTTCAGCTTGCGTGCCTCACCCGCAAAGACGAGCGGCGGATATTTGGCAAGCTGCGCCTCGACGGCATTGAGTGCGGCCTGATCCGGATAGTCGGGCATCTGGATCCGCGGTTTTGCGCGCCAATCCGTTTTGGTCCAGCCCTTGGTCATATCTTCGCTCCGAGAGTTTGCGGTAACGGGCGCGGTATAAGGAAAAGCGCGGCATATGCAAAGGGAGAAACTGGCCTTAAGGCGCCGCAAGCGGGTCTTGCGGTCGGCAAGGTTTGGTGAAAGGCTGCGCCCAATTACGACACCAGCAGGTCGCAACATGTCCATCACTCCGAAGAAGGCCCAGAACGTGGGCAAATCGGTCGAGCCGAGACGCTTCGTCTTTCTGCTCCTCGACCGCTTCACGATGCTGTCCTTTGCGAGTGCCATCGAACCCCTGCGGATCGCCAACCGGATATCGGGGGCGGAGCTTTATACGTGGAAGCTTGCGGGCGAAGGCGGCGAGGTGGCGGTCTGTTCCAACGGGGCGGCCTTCAAGCTGGACATGGGGCTGGACGAGATCGAGCGCGAGGATACGGTTCTGGTCTGCGGCGGCATCGACGTGCAGCGGGCGACGACCAAGGCGGTGCTGAACTGGCTGCGGCGCGAGGCGCGGCGCGGGGTGACGATGGGCGGCCTTTGCACGGGTGCCTATGCGATTGCCAAGGCGGGGCTGCTGGACGGGAAAAAGGCGACGATCCACTGGGAGAACCAGGACGGGTTCCTTGAGGAATTCGAGGATGTGCGGCTGACGAAATCGGTCTTCGTGATGGATGGCAACCGCTGGACCACGGCGGGGGGGACAAGCTCGCTCGACCTCATGCTCAAGGTCATTGCCGCCGATCACGGCGAGGATATCGCCAATACGGTGGCGGACCAGTTGATCTATTCCACCATCCGCACCGATCAGGACACGCAGCGCCTGTCGATCCCCACGCGTATCGGCGTGCGGCATCCCAAGCTGAGCCAGGTGATCCAGATGATGGAAGGCAACATCGAAGACCCGATGTCGCCCGCCGATCTGGCCGAGGAAGTGGGCATGTCGACGCGGCAGCTGGAGCGGCTGTTCCGCCGCTATCTGAACCGCTCGCCCAAACGCTATTACATGGAATTGCGGCTGCAAAAGGCGCGCAACCTGCTGATGCAGACGGATATGAGCGTGATCAACGTGGCGCTGGCTTGCGGTTTCGCCTCGCCCTCGCATTTCTCGAAATGCTACCGCGCGCATTACAACACCACCCCCTACCGCGAGCGCGGCACGCAGGGTGGCGGCACGGGTGTCAGACTGTCCATTTGACGCAAGGGAAGCCTTGCGGGCGGGCGGGTGCCGCGTGTAGCGGGGCGCGCCGATCCGGCACATGCGGGGTGCTGGCGGATCGGCTGCGGGGCGTGAGTCGGCGCAATATGTAGTCACCATGTCGACAAGAAGCGCCGGAAACGGCCATTCCGGTCGTCAGTGCAAATAATAACTTCCTGTAAGAAAAGAAGAACTTTCGGATTTTGGCCCGATCAACAAGACACTTTTCTTTTGGCGGGACGCGCACTACGTTCAGCGCAGGACGAAAGTTCCATTCAGGGAGACAAGAATGAAGAAACTGCTGCTGGCCACCGCCGCGACTGCGCTTTGCTCGGGCGCCGCTCTGGCCGATGACGTGAAACTGGGCATCCTTCTCGGCTTCACCGGTCCGCTTGAATCGACCGTGCCGGACATGGCCAAGGGTGCGGAATTCGCCGTCAAGGAAGTCAACGATTCGGGCAAGTTCGCGCTCGGCACCGTGACGACTGTCAACGGCGACACCACCTGCGTCGACGCGACCGCTGCGACCGCTGCTGCCGAACGTCTGATCACCTCGGAAGGGGTGAAGGGCATCATCGGGGGCGACTGCTCGGGTGTCACGGGTGCCGTGCTCCAGAACGTCGCGCGTCCGAATGGCGTGGGCATGATCTCGCCCTCGGCCACCTCGCCCGCGCTTTCGACCGCCGAAGATGACGGCCTGTTCTTCCGCACCGCCCCGTCGGATGCGCGTCAGGGCGAAATCATGGCCGACATCCTGTCGGGCAAGGGCATCAAGTCGGTCGCCGTGTCCTACACGAACAACGACTACGGCAAGGGTCTGGCCGAAAGCTTCGACGCGGCCTTCAAGGCCAAGGGCGGCTCTGTCACCATCTCGGCACCGCATGAAGACGGCAAGGCCGACTATTCGGCCGAAGTCGGCGCTCTGGCCTCGGCTGGCGGCGAGATGCTGATCGTGGCGGGCTATGTCGACCAGGGCGGCAAGGGCATCATCCAAGCCGCGCTCGACTCGGGCGCGTTCTCGTCCTTCTACCTTGTGGACGGGATGTATGGCGAAAGCCTGATCTCGGCCATCGGCGACGGGCTGAATGGCGCGATCGGCGCGGTTCCGGGCACGGATTCGCCCGGCGCGGCCAAGTATGAAGAAGCGTCCAAAGCCGCTGGCTTCGACGGCTCGAACGCTTTCTCGAAGGAAAGCTATGACGCCGCCGCGCTGATCATGCTGTCGATGGCTGCCGCCAACTCGACCGACTCCAAGGTCTGGACCACCAAGGTCATGGATCTTGCCAACGCTCCGGGCGAGCAGATCTTCCCGGGCGAGCTTGCCAAGGCTCTCGAACTGATCGCGGCCGGCACGGACATCGACTATGTCGGCGCTTCGGCTGTCGAACTGGTCGGTCCGGGCGAATCCGCCGGTGCCTACCGCGAATACGAGATCAAGGACGGCAAGATCGAAACCGTCGGCTACCGCTGATCAATTGATCGCTTGACCACAGGCGCGGCCCGGGTAATTCCCCGGGCCGTTGCTTTAAGAGAAAGGCCGCAGCGCCACGCCGGACAACCGGCGGGAGAAGCAGGGGCCAACGGGAACCAATCTGGGACCAGTCGGGGGAAACGGATGATAGTCGTCGAGGACTTGCATCGTCATTTTGGCGGCTTCCATGCCGTGGACGGTGCATCGCTCAGGATCGAGACAGGCTCGATCACGGGATTGATCGGACCGAACGGGGCGGGGAAGACCACGCTGTTCAACGTGATCGCGGGGCGTCTGCCGCCCACGTCGGGCCGCGTCATCATGGATGGCGAGGACATCACCGGCCTGCCGCCGCACGAGCTTTTCGCCAAGGGGCTGCTGCGGACCTTCCAGATCGCGCATGAGTTCGGGTCGATGACGGTGCGCGAGAACCTGATGATGGTTCCGGCGCATCAGAAGGGCGAGACGCTCTGGAACACCTTCTTCAACCGCAAGGCCATCGCCGCGGAAGAGGAGGCGCTGCGCGCCAAGGCGGACGAGGTGCTGGAATTCCTGACGATCAGCCATCTGGCCGACCAGAAGGCGAGCCAGATTTCCGGCGGGCAGAAGAAGCTGCTGGAGCTTGGCCGCACCATGATGGTGGACGCCAAGATCGTCTTCCTTGACGAGGTCGGCGCGGGCGTGAACCGGACGCTGCTGAACACGATCGGCGATGCCATCGTGCGGCTGAACAAGGAACGCGGCTATACCTTCTGCGTGATCGAACACGACATGGATTTCATCGCCCGCCTGTGCAATCCGGTCATCTGCATGGCCGAGGGCAAGGTGCTGGCGCAAGGCACGGTCGAAGAGGTCAAGAATGACGAGCGCGTCATCGAGGCCTATCTTGGCACCGGCCTGAAGAACAAGGTGAAAGAGGAGGCCGCGCATGGCTGAGCCGTTCCTGATCGGCGAGGGGATGACGGGCGGCTATGGCGGCGCGGACATCCTGCACGGCTGCACGATTGCGGTCGAAAAAGGCGAAATCGCGGTGATCGTCGGTCCCAACGGGGCGGGCAAATCCACGGCGATGAAGGCGGTTTTCGGGATGCTGAAACTGCGTCAGGGCCATGTGAAGCTGGCGGGCGAGGATATCACCAGCCTTTCGCCGCAGGACCGCGTGGCCAAGGGCATGGGCTTCGTGCCGCAGACGCATAACATCTTTACCTCGATGACGGTGGAAGAGAACCTCGAGATGGGGGCTTTCATCCGCACCGATGATTTCAGCGATACGATGGCGCAGGTTTACGACCTGTTCCCGATCCTGAAGCAGAAGCGCAACCAGCCTGCGGGCGAGTTGTCGGGCGGGCAGCGCCAGCAGGTGGCCGTGGGCCGCGCGTTGATGACCCAGCCCAAGGTTCTGATGCTGGACGAACCCACGGCGGGGGTTTCGCCCATCGTGATGGACGAACTCTTCGACCGCATCATCGAGGTGGCGCGCACGGGGATTTCGATCCTGATGGTCGAGCAGAACGCGCGGCAGGCTCTCGAGATTGCCGACAAGGGTTACGTTCTGGTGCAGGGCGCGAACCGTTTCACCGACACCGGGGCCGCGCTGATGGCCGACCCCGAAGTCCGCCGTTCCTTCCTTGGGGGTTGAGATGGATCTTCTGAACGCATCGATCACATTCCTCAACTTCGTCTTCGTGCCGGGTCTGGCCTATGGCGCGCAGCTTGCGCTCGGGGCGCTTGGTGTGACGCTGATCTACGGCATCCTGCGCTTTTCCAACTTTGCGCATGGCGACACGATGGCTTTCGGCACGATGGTGACGATCTATGCCACATGGGGGCTGCAAGCGGCGGGGATCACGCTGGGTGTGCTGCCCACCGCGCTGCTCGGCCTGCCGGTCGGGATCATCGCAACGGCGCTTCTGGTGCTGCTGACGGATGTGCTGATCTACAAGTTCTACCGCAAGAAAAAGGCGGTTCCGACCATCCTTGTGATGGTGTCGCTGGGTGTGATGTTCGTGATGAACGGCATCGTGCGCCTGTTCATCGGGGTGGAGGAACAGGATTTCTCGGACGGGGCGCGCTTCCTGATCTCGGCCGGGGATTTCAAGAAATGGACCGGCCTGTCGGAAGGTCTGGCGATCAAGTCGACGCAGGCGATCACGGTCATCGTGGCGGTGATCGTGGTGGCGTGGCTGTTCTGGTTCCTGCAAAAGACCCGCACCGGCAAGTCGATGCGGGCCTTTTCGGACAACGAGGATCTGGCGCTGCTGTCGGGCATCAATCCCGACCGCGTGGTGCAGGTGACGTGGATCATCGCCGCCGCGCTCGCCACCATCGCGGGGGTGCTTTACGGGTTGGACAAGAGCTTCAAGCCCTTCGTCTACTTCCAGCTTCTGCTGCCGATCTTTGCCGCGGCCATCGTGGGTGGTCTGGGCAATCCGCTCGGCGCGATTGCGGGCGGGTTCGTCATCGCCTTTTCCGAGGTGATGGTGACATACGCCTGGAAGAAGGTGCTGACTTATGCGCTGCCCGAAAGCATGGCGCCCGATAGCCTCGTGCAGCTTCTGACCACGGATTACAAATTCGCGGTCAGCTTCACCATCCTCATTCTCGTGCTGCTGGTGATGCCCACCGGCCTGTTCAAGGGGAAATCGGTATGAGCCGGAACCTTGCGCTTTTCGCGGGCGTCGCCCTGCTTTTCGTCCTGACGGGCATGTTCCAGAGCTGGAACCTGTCCCTGTCGATCCTGAACATGGCGCTTCTGTCGGCCATCATGGCGATGGGGGTCAACATCCAGTGGGGCTATGCCGGCCTGTTCAACACTGGCATCATGGGCTTTACCGCGCTTGGCGGTCTGGCCGTGGTGCTGGTCTCCTCGCGCCCCGTGCCCGAGGGTTGGGCGGCGGGTGGCTGGTCCATCGTGCTGGGGCTGCTGTTGGGGGCCGCGACGATTGCGGCTGCGGTGATGGCCAGCAAGCGGATGAAGAAGGGCGCGCTGCGCAATCTTGCCGTGGCGATCATTCTGGTCGTCGGCTTCCTTGCCTATCGTGCCGTGCTCGACCCTGCGGTCGAAGCGGTCGAGGCCTTCAACCCCGCGACCTTCGGCAATATCGGCGGGCTTGGCCTGCCCTCGCTGATCGCATGGCCGGTGGGGGCGCTGTTCGCCGCCGCTGCCGCCTGGGCGGTGGGCAAGGTCGCGCTGGGGCTGCGGTCCGATTACCTTGCCATCGCGACGCTGGGGATCGCCGAGATCGTCATCCAGGTGCTGAAGAACGAGGATTGGCTGACGCGCGGCGTGAAGAACATCACGCAACTGCCGCGCCCCTGGCCCGTGCCGCTGGAGGTGGATTTGCAGAATTCCGCCACCTTCCTTGGCTGGGCCGAGCGGTTCGGGGCCGATCCCGTCGGTCTGTCGACGATCTTCGTGAAGCTGCTTTACGCCATGCTCTTCGCGCTGGTGCTGCTCTTCGTGATCTGGATGTCGGAACGCGCGCTGCACAGCCCGTGGGGCCGGATGATGCGCGCCATCCGCGACAACGAGGTTGCGGCGGCGGCGATGGGCAAGAACGTGACGAAGCGGCACTTGCAGGTCTTTATCATCGGTTGCGCCATCGTGGGCTTTGCCGGAGCGATGATGACCTCGATGGAAAACCAGATGGTGCCGGGGACCTATAACCCGCTGCGCTACACCTTCCTCATCTGGGTGATGGTGGTCGTGGGCGGTTCGGGCAACAACTGGGGGTCCGTGCTGGGGGCGCTGCTGATCGGCTGGCTCTGGCTGATCGTGGAAAGCCTCGGGCCTGCGGTGATGGGGCAGATTACCTCGGTCATGTCGGAAGGGCCGCTCAAGGCGCATCTGATCGACTCGGCCCCGCATATGCGTCTGCTCACGCTGGGGGTGATCCTGCTGCTGGTGCTGCGCTTCAACCCGCGCGGGTTGATCCCCGAGAAGTGAGGGAATGGGGGGCTTTGCGCCCCCCGGTCCGCCGGTCCGGCGGCCCTCCCCCCGCAGAGTATTTGCGCCAAGGTGAAAGGGCGGGCCGCAGGGTCCGCCCCTTTGCGTTTCGCAGGCGCGGGGAAAGGTTGCGACATATTTTGTCGCGTTCCGGCATGATGCGCGGCGGGGGCGGGGCCAAATTGGCGCCAATCAAATACGAGGGGCGTCCCAGATGAAAACCCATACCCGTGTGCTTGTGATCGGCGGCGGCGTCGTCGGCTGTTCTGTGCTGTATCACCTGACGAAGCTTGGCTGGAAGGATGTGATGCTGGTCGAGCGGTCGGAACTGACCTCCGGCTCCACATGGCACGCGGCGGGCGGGTTCCACACGCTGAACGGCGACACCAACATGGCCGCACTTCAGGGCTATACGATCCGGCTTTACAAGGAGCTTGAGGCGATCACCGGCATGTCCTGCGGGCTGCACCATGTGGGCGGCATCACGCTGGCCGACAACGCGGCGCGGTTCGAGCAGTTGAAGGCCGAACGCGCCAAGCACCGCTACATGGGGCTGGATACCGAAATCCTCGGCCCCGAAGAGATTGCAAAGCTGACGGACGGGATGGTCAACCTCGAAGGGATCATCGGCGCGCTTTATGACCCGCTGGACGGCCACCTTGACCCGTCCGGCACGACCCATGCCTATGCCAAGGCCGCACGGATGGGCGGGGCCGAGATCGTGCTCCACAACCGCGTGCTGGAAACCAACCCCCGTCCTGACGGGTCTTGGGAAGTGGTGACGGAAAAGGGCACGATCATCGCCGAGCATCTGGTGAACGCGGGCGGTCTTTGGGCGCGCGAGATCGGGGCGATGGCGGGGGTCTACCTGCCGCTGCTGCCGATGGCGCACCAGTATCTGGTGACGGATGATATCCCCGAGATCATGGACATCCTGAAATCGGGCCGCGAATTCCCGCATGTGATGGACCCCGGTGGCGAAAGCTATCTGAGGCAGGAAGGGCGCGGCCTGTGTATCGGCTTTTACGAAAAGCCCTGCGAGCCGTGGTCGGTCGATGGCACGCCGTGGGATTTCGGGCATGAGCTGCTGAACGAGCAATTCGACAAGATCGAGGATTCGGTCAATTTCGCCTATCGCCGCTTCCCCGTGCTGGAACGGTCGGGCGTGAAGCGGGTGATCCACGGGCCGTTCACCTTTGCCCCCGATGGCAACCCGCTGATCGGCCCCGTGCCGGGTCTGCGGAACTACTGGTCGGCCTGTGCGGTCATGGCGGGCTTCTCCCAAGGCGGCGGGATGGGTCTGGCGCTGGCGCAATGGATGATCGAGGGCGAGGTCGAGCGCGATCCGCGTGGCTTCGACGTGGCGCGCTTCGGCAACTGGACCAGCCCCGGCTATACCGTGCCGAAGGTGATCGAGAATTACCAGATGCGCTTCTCGGTCAGCTATCCGAACGAGGAGCGTCCGGCGGCGCGGCCCTTCCGCACCACGCCGATGTATGAAGTCTTTGACAAGATGGACGCGGTCTGGGGCCAGCAATACGGGCTTGAGGTGGTGAACTACCACGCCCTACCGGGCGAGCCGCGCTACGAGCAGCCGACCTTCCGCCGCTCGAACGCCTGGGAGGCGACGCGGCAGGAAGTCATGGCGGTGCGCGAAGGCGTGGGCATCAACGAGGTGCAGAACTTCGGCAAGTACCGTGTGACGGGGCCGAATGCGCGGGCATGGCTCGACCGGATCATGGCGGGGTCGATCCCCAAGGTGGGGCGGCTGTCGCTGACGCCGATGCTGGCCCATTCGGGCAAGATCATCGGGGATTTCACGGTGTCCTGCCTGTCGGAGACGGAGTTCCAACTCACCGCAAGCTACGGCGCGCAGGGCTGGCATTCGCGCTGGTTCGAGCAGAACATGATGGAGGGCGTGCGGGTCGAGAACATCTCGGACGCCCGCTCGGGCTTCCAGATTGCGGGACCGAAGGCGCGTGAATTGCTGGCACGCGTGACGCGTTCGGATGTTTCGGCCGAAGCGTTCAAGTTCATGGACACGCGGCGCATGACCGTGGGCATGGCAAATTGCATCGTGCAGCGCGTGAGCTACACGGGCGATCTGGGCTTCGAGATCTTCACCGACCACATGTCGGTGCGCCACCTGTGGGAGGTGCTGACGGAGGCGGGCAAGGACCTTGGCATCCGGCCCTTCGGGATGCGGGCGATGATGAGCTTGCGTCTCGACAAGTGGTTCGGGTCGTGGGGGCGCGAGTTCAGCCCCGATTACACGCCCTGCGAGACCGGCCTCGACCGTTTCATCCGCTGGAACAAGGAGGCGGACTGGATCGGCAAGGCCGCGGCCACGGCGGAAAAGGCAGCGGGGCCGAAGCGGCGGCTGGTGAATTTCGTCGTCGATGCCAATGAAGCCGATGTGGTGGCGTGGGAGCCGATCTGGCTCGATGGCAAGGTCGTGGGCTTCTGCACCAGCGGCGGGTTCAGCCATTGGACGGGGAAATCGGTCGCGATGGGCTTCCTGCCTTCGGATGCGGTCAAGGACGGTCTGGACTGCGAGATCGAAATCCTCGGCGAGCGGCGCAAGGCGACCGTCCACCTCGCCCCGCTTTGGGACGGAGACGGGGCGCGGATGCGGGGCTGAGACCCCTGCCCTTTTCATCTGTTCTCAAATATCCTCGGGGGGTCCGGGGGGCTGACGGCCCCCCGGCCTTTCCGTTTGGGGCCACATGCAGACGCATATCCTGATCCTCGCTGCCGGAGCCGCCTCGCGGATGCGCGGCGGGGACAAATGCCTTGAGCAGGTCGCGGGCGAGCCGTTGCTGCGGCGGCTGGCGCGTTTGGCTTTGGAAACGGGGTGTGCCGTGACCGTGGCCCTGCCCCCCGACCACCCCAAGCGCGGCGCGGCGTTGGAAGGGTTGGGCGTGGCCACCGTCACTGTGGCGGATGCGGGGGACGGGATGGCGGCAAGCCTTGTCGCGGGCGTCTCGTCTTTGCCCGTGGGGGTGCCGGTCCTCCTGCTTCTTGCCGATCTGCCGATGATCGACGGGGATGATCTGGCAAGGATGCTGGCCGAGGCGGCGGCGCATCCGCAAACGATCCTGCGCGGGGCCGAGGCGGACGGGCGGGCGGGGCATCCTGTCGTCTTTCCACCCGATCTGCGGGCCGAGTTGCTGGCGCTGGCGGGCGACGAAGGCGCGCGGTGGGTGCTGAAGCGCCATGCGGCACGGGTGCGGCTGGTCACGCTGCCTGCTGGCCATGCGACGACCGACCTCGACACGCCCGAGGATTGGGCAGAGTGGCGGCTCAGGAACGGGTGAAGACCGAGAAGTCGAGCTTGCGGCCATTGCCGAGCGCTACGCCCGTGATCGCGCCGCTTTGCGGGACGGTGGGTGAGAATTCCTTGGCCACGCGGCGTTCGAGGACGAGCGTCACGCAGCCCGGCTTCGACCATTCCGCCGCCGCCCCTGCCGCATCGGTGCGGATGGCGCGGTTCTGGGTCAGGAAGACGAGCGAGGGTTCGGTGAAGCCCGAGACGACAAGGCGGCAACCGGGGCGTTCTAGGGCTGCGATGGCCTTGGCGGGCCAGAGTTGCGGCATGGCGGCAAGCGTGGGGTAGAAGGCCGAAGACAGCGCGAGGCCAGAGGCGGCAAGGCCGAGGATCAGGTTCCCCGTCTGCCCCCGCGCCTGCGCCGCCAGCAGGAAAGCCACGGCGGCCATCAGGGCAAGCGCGCCAGCGTAATAGGTCCAGCCAAGCGTGCCGCCCACCTGATCCGCGCCGAAGGGGAGGGCTGCGAGCAGCAGGAAGGGGACAAGGGCGAGGAGGCGCGCCACCCAGACCTTGCCCCCGCCCGATTGCACCAGCGCCCATGCGGTGAGGAGTGCGAGCATCGGGTAGGTCGGCATGGTGTAATGCACGAGCTTCGTCGGCGTCAGTTCGAAGACCAGCCAGAAGGGAACGGCCCAGAGAGCGGCGAAGGTAACAAGCGGGTGGCGGCGGTTCCGCCAGATGGCGGGCAGGCTTGCGCCGAGCAGGAGTGCGGCGGGCCAGAAGGTCAGCCACAGCGCCACGAGGTAGCTGCCGGGGGGTGCGCCGTGGCTTTCCTTGGCCGATCCGACCTTGGCCAGCATGTCCTCGCCCACCGAGGCGGTCCAGAATGCGCCGTCCGAGCGCAGGGTGATGGCGATAACCCAAGGCAGGACGAGCGCCGCGACGAGGGCGAGGCCATAGGCAGGCCGCAGCGCGCGGAGAAGGGCGAGGTCGCGGCGGAGGACGCAGAGGCCCGCGAGAAGTGGCAGGGTGACGAGCGGGCCGATGGGGCCTTTGACCAGCACCTGCACGGCGAGGGCGAGCCAGAACAGCAGGGCGAGCGGGAGCGACAGGGCCACGCTTTGCGCCCTGCCCGCAGGCAGCCAGAGGCGGGCGAGCACATAGCCCGCCACCGTGATGCTGCCCAGCAGGAAGGCATCGGTCTTGGCAAGCCGCATCTCGGCCCCGAGGATGAAGCTCGACCCCAGCATGACGGCGGCAAGGCAGGCCCCCACCGGCGAAAGCACCCGCGCGGCCATCGCATAGGTGAAGCCCACCGCAACCAGCCCGCCGATGACCGAGGCGAGGCGGTAGCTCTGGATCGCCTGCGGCTGGCCCGTGGCCCAAGCCAGCGCCGATTGCACCCAGTAGATGCCCACGGGTTTCTTGTAGCGGGTCTGGTCGGCGAAGCGGATGTCCACGGGATCGCCCGAGGCGAGCATCTGCGCCGAGGATTGCGCAAAGAGCACCTCGTCGCGGTCGACGGGGGGAAGGGCAAAGAATCCGGGAAGGGCGAGAAGGAGGGTGAGCGCGAGCGCAAGCCAAAGCCCTGCCCCGCGCTGCATCAGCCTGTCGATCCGTTCCATGCCGCCCTGCCCTTCAGTTCCCACGGGCTATAGCGCGGGCGGCGCGGGATGGGAAGTTTCAGCGGCGCTTGCGCGGCGTCAGGTCGAAGCCGAGCTTGGGCTTGGCATAGACGAGCGGCGCGCCATCGGGGCCGAGCAGGCGCGAGAAGCGGGGCGTGCCCTCAAACACCTCGTCGCCGCGGGTTTTGCCCCATTGGTCCATGTCATTGTCGAACCAGTGCTGGGTCACGTTCAGCATGCCGAGGGTGGGGTCTTTGGACGAGCGGGTCATGGGGCGGCAATCCTTGGGCGGTGTCTTGCCCGTTGGATACCGCCCCGAAGACGGCGGCGCAATTCAACCCACGGATGCGCCGCCACAGCCTTTCGCATTCAAACTGGATCAGCTTTTGCCGCCCGCCTTGCCCCCCTTGGACGCGCCCCCCTTGGACGCGCCGCCCTTGGCGCCTGCGGTGCCTTCGGCCTTGTCCTCGCCACCCTTGCGCGAGGCTTCCTGCGCCTTGGCGATGCCGCCGCGCTGGTCGTTGGCCGAGCCGCTGCCCTTGCCGCCCTTGGATTTGTTGCCTGCCATGATGATCCCCTTTCAGGATGTGCCGTAATCGCAGGGGAAAATGCGAAAGGCAGGCGCAGGGTTCCTGCGACCTTGGGTCAGGGTCAAGCCGTTGGCGGGGAATGGCTTATCGGGACGGTGCGGGGGGAATGGCGGCCGAGCGGCCTTTGGTGCGGGTGGTCGGACTCGAACCGACACTCCTTTCGGAAACAGAGTTTGAGTCTGTCGCGTCTACCATTCCACCACACCCGCACTGGTGCTGACATAGGAGAGCGGACGGGGGAGTGTCAAGCGGGGGGCGGGGCCTTTCGCCCTGCCCTGCCCGCCCGTGGCTTTGCGGTCAGAGCGAGTCGCTGCCGAATGTGTCGCAGCTTTCGATCTTGCCCGATTGCTGGCCGGTGCGGAACCATTCCATGCGCTGCCCGGAGGTGCCGTGGGTGAAGCTGTCGGGCACGGGGCGGCGGCCTGCGGCGCGTTGCAACGTGTCGTCGCCGATGCGGGATGCGGCGTTCATCGCCTCTTCGACATCGCCCGCCTCGATGGAGCCGAACTGCGCTTCGGCGGCATTGGCCCAGACACCGGCAAGGCAATCGGCCATCAATTCCACGCGGACCGAGACGGCGTTGCTGTCGGCTTCGGACATGGATTGGCGGAGTTTCGTGGTCTGGTCGAGGATGCCAAGCTCGTCCTGCACATGGTGGCCCACCTCATGCGCGATGACATAGGCGGCGGCGAAATCGCCCCCCGCGCCAAGCTGGTCGCGCATCAGGGCGAAGAAATCGGTGTCGAGATAGACCTGGCCGTCGACGGGGCAGTAAAACGGGCCGGAGGCCTGGCTTGCCGTGCCGCAACCCGAGTCGGTGATGCCCGAGAAAAGGACAAGGGTGGTGGGCCTATAGCTGCGCCCGACCTGTTCGCGGAAGATGCGCTGCCAGACCTCTTCGGTATCGGCAAGCGTGACCGACACGAATTGCCCGATCTCGCGGTCCTCGGCGGTGAGTTCGCGGGGGGTGCCCTGGGTGGCGACCGGACCGCCCTGTTGCAGAAGCGGTGTAAGGTCCACCCCGAAGAACCAGCCGATCAGGACGACCGCGATGACACCGACCCCGCCCACGCCCGCGCGGCCCCCGCCACCCATGCGGCGACGATCTTCGATATTGCCGCTGCCGCGGCGTCCACGCCATTCCATGATGAACCCTTTCGCTCGCTACCCTGTCACTTGACCTCTGGTCGGGGTCGTGATGCAAGGCCAAATGAAACGCCCATGTGCAACGCCGAAAGGGGCCGTGATGATCCGCGCGCTATACGACTGGACGCTCCGCTGGTCGGGGTCGCGGCAGGCTCCGGTGGCGCTGGGGGCGGTGTCTTTCGTGGAAAGCTCGGTCTTTCCGGTGCCTGCGGATGTGCTTTTCCTGCCGATGTGTCTGGCGCGGCCCGATCTTGCGATGCGCTATGCCTTCATCGCCACGGTCACGAGCGTGCTGGGCGGCATCTTCGGCTGGGCCATCGGGCATTGGGCATTCCACGCGCTGGCGCTGCCGCTTCTGGAATTCTACGGCAAGGTCGATGCCTTCGAGGCGCTGAAGGACCGCACGGGGACATGGGCGATCCTGACCATGCTCGTCACCTCGGGGCTGTCGCATATTCCGCCGATGAAGGTGGTGACGATCCTGTCGGGGGTCGTGGCCTTCGATCTCAAGCTCTTCATCGCCTCGGCCATCGTGGCGCGGGGCGGGCGGTTCTATCTGCTGGCGTGGCTCTTGCGGCGCTACGGGTTGCAGATTGCCGCCTTCATCGAAACACGTCTGCACTGGATCGCGCTTGGCGTGGTGGCGGTGCTGGCGGTTCTTTTTGTCATCATCGAGGTGCTCTGATGCGGGACGGCAGGACTCAGGCGTTGATCGTCGCGGCGGCGGGCGGGTCGGCGCTGTTGTTGGCGGGGGCCTTCGCCTTCCAATACATCGGCGGGCTGGCGCCCTGCCAGTTGTGCCTGTGGCAGCGCTGGCCGCACGGGGCGGCGGTGCTGGTCGGCGTGCTTGCGCTGTTCATCGGCGGGCGGCTGCTTCCGGTGCTCGGAGCGCTTGGCGCTTTTGCCACGGCGGCGATCGGGGTGTTCCATGTGGGGGTGGAGCAGAAGTGGTGGGCGGGCCTGCCCTCTTGCACCGCAAGCAGTCTGACGGGCGTGTCGGGGGCGGACCTGCTGAACACCGATGTGGCCGTGGGTGCCGTGGTGCGCTGCGACGAGATCGCATGGCAGATGCTTGGGATTTCGATGGCAGGCTGGAACGTGATCCTGTCGCTCGGCCTGATGCTTTTGTGGCTGCGGGCGGCGCGGCGCTAGGGACCACGATTTTTCTGCGAAAAATCAGTCCCGCGTCGAGGCGGCGCGGGGACAGCTGACTGCTGTTTCACCTTGGTCCAAATACTCATGCGCGGTTTCCGCCTGCGCTGCCCTGTCAGGACCAGCGCCGGAACTTTCGCAGAAAATCCGTCAGCCCAAGGGCAATTTTTCGCCCGCTTCGATGCGGAAGGGCAGGATGTTCTCGCGCGGGGGAAGCGGGCAGATGGCGTGTTCGGAAAAGGCGCAAGGTGGATTGAAGGCGGTGTTGAAGTCGAGCGTGATGGTGCCGTCGCCGTTTTCGGTTCCGTAGAGGAAACGTCCCGCGCCATAGGTTTCGCCCGCCGTGCGGTCGCGGAAGACGAACATCGGCCCTTCGGCTTTGCGATGCGCCACGGTCAGGGCGATGGCCTGACCGTCATGCGTGAATTCGGCGCGGTGGGTTTGGGCCAGGGTCACGGTGGCCCCGTTGACCATGTCGATCCGCACCGCTTGCGGGGTGGCAAGCGGCACCCATCGGGCGGTGATGCGCCATGCGGGGTTCACGGGGTAGCGCGGGATTTCGGGCGGGGTGACGGCTTTGCCAAGGTCACGCACGCGGAGCGCGCGTTGGCCGTCGACGGTCATGACCTCGAGCAGCAGGTCCGCCACGCGCAGCATCGGGTTGCCTCCCTGCGCCACGAAGGGCAGCACCGCGCCGTTGCGTGTCAGGGTGATCGCCTCGCCCACCGCAAGCGTGCCAAGATGGGCGGGGCCAGCGGTCAGGACCAGATCGTTTCCGGCATCGCGGCCCACCGTCCACGCGCCCTGCCCCACATCGACGCGGTCGGTGAGGTTGAGCCAGCCTTCGGGTGCTGCAAGTTCGGCCAGCCTTGCGCGGTGCCATGCGTCATAGTCCATCGACACCCCCACACAGGCGGGCGTGTTCCTGAATGGCGAAGCGGTCGGTCATGCCGGCCACGTAATCGGCGACGATGCGGGCCAGCGTCACCTCGTCCTTGGCCGCTTCGATATCCGTCCGCCATTCCTGCGGCAAAAGGTCGGGGCGGGACATGAAGAGCGGGAAAAGGTCGTTGACCACACGCGTCACCTTGGCCCGTTCGGCCATGACGCTTGGCGCACGATACATGCGGTGGAAAAGGAAGGAGCGGATCGCCTTGAGTTCCTGATAGAGCGGTTTGGAGAAGCGGATGACCGTCGTTCCCATGTGGCGGATTTCGTCCACCGATTTGGGCTGCGCGGCGGTCAGGCGGTTCTGGGCCACGGCGATGACGTCTTCGACCATGCGGCCAAAGACGCGGCGAAGCGCCTCGTGGCGGCGGCGCATCTTGTCGAGGTCGGGGTAGAGGCGGTCAACCTCGTCAAAGGCGGGGCCGGTGACGGGGAGGTCCATCAGGTCGGCTTCGGTGAAAAGGCCCGAGCGCAGGCCATCGTGCAGGTCGTGGTGGGAATAGGCCACATCGTCGGCGATGGCGGCAACCTGCGCCTCGGCGCTGGCATGGGTGGAAAGTTCGAGGTCCCACATCGCGTTCACCTCGGCCAGCGCATAGGGAAGCGGGCCTTCGTGCTTTTTGTCGGCATTGGGTCCGGTGACGGGACCGTTGTGCTTGGCGATGCCTTCAAGGGATTCCCATGTCAGGTTCAGCCCGTCGAAATCGGCGTAATGGCGTTCGAGCCGCGTCACGATCCGAAGCGCCTGCGCGTTGTGATCGAACCCGCCGAAGGGTTCCATCAGCAGCCCCAGCGCATCCTCGCCCGTATGGCCAAAGGGGGTGTGGCCAAGGTCATGCGCCAGCGCGATGGCTTCGGCGAGATCGGTGTTGAGGCCGAGCACGCCGGAAATCGTGCGGGCGACCTGTGCCACCTCGATCGAATGGGTCAGGCGGGTGCGGTAATAGTCGCCCTCGTGTTCCACGAAGACCTGCGTCTTGTGTTTCAGGCGGCGGAAGGCCGAGGAATGGATGATCCGGTCGCGGTCGCGCTGGAAGGGAGAGCGGAAGGAGGACATGCGTTCCTGATGCAGGCGTCCACGGGACCCATCGGGGAGGCAGGCATAGGGGGCAAGCATGGGCATCCTGTTCTTGTTGCGCGGTCTTTCCCCACCTATATTGAAGCCGCACACTCAGGACCACGGAAAGTTTCGACATGGACCTTGCCCTTCCGCCCGCCGATCTTCCCCCCCGCGTCACCGACCGCGCCTTTGCCCGCCTTGCCGAGATTTGCGAGGCAACGGGCGAGGACAAGGCGCTGCGCGTCGCGGTCGAAGGCGGCGGCTGTTCGGGGTTCCAGTATGACATCAAGCTTGATGATCCGGCGGCGGATGATCTGGTGCTGGAAAAGGACGGGCGGCGGGTGCTGGTGGATGCGGTGTCGCTTCCCTTCCTGCAAAACGCGGTGATCGATTATACCGAAGAGCTGATCGGGGCGCGTTTCGTGATCCAGAACCCGAATGCCACCGCATCCTGCGGATGTGGCACGTCTTTTTCGATCTGACCTTTAAGAAAAGTTACCTAAGGGACTCGTCTTAACCACCCGCCGCGCTACCCTTTAGCTTGGGTGACGCAATGGGTGTGGATGATGACGGTTGTGCTGATGCTCGGCTCGGCGCCGATGGCATTGCAGGCAGAGGCTTGGCCAAGGGCGGCTTTCGACAGCCTGCTTGCGATCAACAATGCCCATGTGATCCGGCCGGATTGGGATTACCACATCTACCCGTGGGATTTCCCCCCGGAGCGGCGGCCCGCGCCGCAGGCGGGGCGGGTCACGGTGCTGGAGGATGACTTCGTTCCCGCGCAGAATGCCTATGGCGGTTTCGTCTATGCGGGCGGGACGATGGCCTATACGGCGGCCTATTGGGCGCTGCACGCGCTGCGTCCCACGGTGCTTGCCGCCTTTGGCTGCGACATGCATTACGGCGGCACGCAGACGCATTTCTACGGCAAGGGCACGCCCGATCCGCTGCGGGCGGATATCACGCTGCAATCGCTTGAGGCGAAATCGGCGCGGTTGATGGTGCTGGCGGCGCGGCAGGGTTGTGCCATGGTCAACCTGTCGGTCGGCCCGTCGCGGCTGGTCTTTCCGCGCGTGACGCTGGCGGGGATGCGGACGGCACGGCCCCTGCCCTATGACGCGGCGGCGGCGGAAGAGGCGTTGGGGCGCGAGGCGGAGTTGGGGTACTACGTCCCCTCGGGCCGCTATTGGGAAGAGGCGGAGCGGTTCGATCCGGCGCAGTTGCGGGCGCTGGATAAGGTCTGGCTGCGGGCGGCGCGGGCGGACCTTGCCGCCATCGCCTGACTTGCCCGCCCACGATGCCCGCCGTATGACGGTGGCAAAGGGAGCGCCGCCATGAAACTCGCCACGTTCAACATCAACGGGATCAAGGCGCGGATCGAGGCGCTGCCCGCGTGGCTGGCCGAGGCCAAGCCCGATGTGGTCTGCCTGCAAGAGATCAAATCGGTGGACGAGGCCTTCCCGCGCGAGGTGTTCGAGGACATGGGCTATCGCGTGGAAACCCACGGGATGAAAAGCTTCAACGGCGTGGCGATCCTGTCGAAACTGCCCTTGGAGGATGTGACGCGGGGCTTGCCGGGGGACGAGAGCGACGAGCAGGCGCGCTGGATCGAGGCGACGGTGATCGGGGCGCGGGCCGTTCGGGTCTGCGGGCTTTACCTGCCCAACGGCAACCCCGCGCCGGGGCCGAAGTATGATTACAAGCTGGCATGGATGGCGCGGATGGAAGCGCGGGTCAGGGCGCTTCTGGCAACCGAGGAGCCGGTGGTCTTTTGCGGCGATTACAACGTGATCCCGCAGGCCGGGGATGCCGCGAAACCGCAGGCTTGGGTCGATGACGCGCTGTTCCTGCCCGAGACACGGGCGGCGTTCCAGCGCATCGTCAACCTTGGCCTGACCGATGCCTTCCGCGCCGTGGAACAGGGGGCGGGGCATTACTCGTTCTGGGACTATCAGGCGGGCGCGTGGGAGCGGAACAACGGCATCCGCATCGACCATCTGCTGCTCAGCCCGCAATGCGCCGACCTGCTGGTCGATTGCCGCATTGACAAGGCGGTGAGGGGTGGCGAGAAGCCGTCGGACCATGTGCCGGTCTGGGTGGAGCTTGCGGCCTGAACCCGTGCCGATCACGGCTGCGTGATGCAGGCGGGGCACAGGGCAATGGTGATTATTTCATTTAGATTAAATTTGATTGCCGAAAGGCGGGCTGCTGCCGTCTCTGAAATGCGGATTACATCCTTTCCGGAGTTCGCCATGACCCGTTTTGCCCCGACCCGTTTTGCCCTGCCCCGTTTCGCCTTTCCCGCCTTTGCCGCCTTGCTTCTGGCCTCTGCCCTTCCGGCGCGGGCCGAGGATCGCCGCGTCGAGATCGTCAACAACACCGGCTACACGATCACCAATTTCTACGGCTCGAACACGGGGTCGAACTCGTGGGAGGAAGATATCCTCGGCAAGGATTTGCTGCCCCCCGGCGGATCGGTGGTGATCAACTTCGACGATGCCTCGGGCTATTGCATGTTCGACTTCAAGGCGGTGTTCGAGGATGGCGACGAGATCGTCGATGAAAAGATCGACGTCTGCACCATCGGCACCTTTACCTATCACTAGCGGTCAGCCGTCACATCGTGGCGGTAGATCCAGTCGTAGCGTTTGAGCGCGAGGTTGGGGGCAAGCATTCCGCCGAGCCTTAGCCCCGCGTGGGCAAGGCTGCGGGTCGGACCCGAGAGGTGATAGGCGCGGGCCGAAGCGTTGGCGGCTTCGACGATGCGGGCGGTGCGCGGGGCGCGGGCGGCCTGATAGGCGGCAAGGCCCGCGTCAAGCGTGTCGGCGCGGGCGATGCTGTCGGCCATGACCCAAGCATCTTCGAGAGCCATGTTGGCGCCTTGGGCCAGGAATGGCAGCGTGGGGTGGGCTGCGTCGCCGATCAGCGCCGCCGCGCCGTGGGGCAGCGTGGCGAACCAGCGTTTCGCCACCGGATGGCGGAACAGACCCCAAAGCCAGACATCGCTGACCTGATCGAGCCAGCCGCGCACGCGGGGGCCGAAACCTTCGAAGGCGAGGCGCAGTTCCATCGGGTCGTCGCGGAGGGACCAGCCCTCTTCGACCCAGCGGCGGCGTTCCTCGACCGCGACGATGTTGCGGACTGTGCCGCCCCGCAGGGGGTAGCTGACGAGGTGGCGTCCGGGGCCCATGTGAACCTCGGCCACGTTCGGCTCGGACGGGGTGGCGGGCAAGAGGGCGCGCCACGCGACCTGATGGGTGAAGAAGGGCGCGACATGGCCGTTGAGCGCGGCGCGGGTCGGGGAATGCAGGCCGTCTGCCCCGATCAGCAGATGGGCGTCGATGTCCAGCCCTTGGGCGGTGACGGCGCGGGGGCGTTCGCCCGAAAGGTCCACGCGGTCGATCTTCGTCAAAAGGCGGATGTCCACCCCCGCCTCGCGCGCGCCTTTGGCCAGAAGGTCGATCAGGTCGGCGCGGTGGACGAAATGCCAGCCCATGTCGGGCCGCAGGCGGGCAAGGTCAAGGCGCAGGACGCGGGAGCCGTCGAAGCCGTCGCGCAATTCCACCGCCTCGGCACGGGTGGAAATGGCAGCAAGGTCAAGGCCGAGCGCGTGCAGCACCGCCGCGCCATTGGGGCTGATTTGCAGGCCCGCGCCCACTTCGCGGATCGCGTCGGCCTGTTCCAGCAGCGTCACGGAAGCCCCGCGCAGGGCCAGCGCACGGGCGACCGCAAGGCCCGCCACCCCTGCCCCGAGGATGGTTACGGGAAGTCCGATCAGGCTCATGCTGCCCCCGAAATGCAAAACGCCGGACCCGAAGATCCGGCGTCAGTCTTTGCCCAAGCGGCGCGGGGCGCAAGCCCGCGTCACGCGATCAATCGTCGCGGTGGACCTTTTCGCGGCGCTCGTGCTTTTCCTGCGCTTCCAGCGTCATGGTGGCGATGGGGCGGGCGTCGAGACGTTTCAGGCTGATCGGTTCGCCCGTCATCTCGCAATAGCCGTATTCGCCGTTCTCGATGCGGCGCAGGGCCGAGTCGATCTTCGACACCAGTTTGCGCTGCCGGTCGCGGGTGCGCAGTTCGAGCGCGCGATCCGTTTCCTCGGAGGCGCGGTCGGCGATGTCGGGGACGTTGCGGGCCGAATCCTGCAAGTTGTCGATGGTTTCGGCGCTTTGTTCGATGAGTTCGTTTTTCCAGTTGATCAGCTTGCGGCGGAAATATTCAAGCTGGCGTTCGTTCATGAACGGCTCGTCCTCGGCAGGACGATAGTCATCTGGCAGGAACACCTCGGGCTTCATAGCTGCTCTCTCCATAATCTCGGGAACCGCCGACAGATCACTTTCTGGCATGGCGCTCCTCCGTTTGGGGCTGCGTCTAGCCGATTGGCGGGACGTTGTCACTAGCGGTTGCGACGAAAACACCCGAGGTCTAGGGTCGATCCATGCCAGACGGGACCAAATGATGAAATTCGCCTCCACCGACCGCTACATCGCGACCGAAGAGCTGACGGTGGCGGTCAATGCCGCCGTGACGCTGGAACGGCCGCTGCTGGTGAAGGGGGAACCGGGGACGGGAAAGACCGAACTGGCGCGGCAGGTGGCGGCGTCCTTGGGGATGCCGCTGATCGAATGGCATGTGAAATCCACCACGCGGGCGCAGC
Source organism: Paracoccaceae bacterium (assembly GCA_027489375.1). Lineage (GTDB taxonomy): Bacteria > Pseudomonadota > Alphaproteobacteria > Rhodobacterales > Rhodobacteraceae > Paragemmobacter. The sequence goes on from JAIXZW010000012.1 coordinate 461,497, forward strand.
AGGGGCTTTACGAATACGATGCGGTCAGCCGCCTGCGCGACAGCCAGTTGGGCGAGGCGCGGGTGCATGAGGTGCAGAACTACATCAAGCGCGGCAAGCTGTGGCAGGCTTTCGACGCGCCCGAAAAGGTGGTCTTGCTGATCGACGAGGTGGACAAGGCCGATATCGAATTCCCCAACGACCTGTTGCAGGAATTGGACCGCATGGAATTCCACGTCTATGAAACCGGCGAGACGGTGCGGGCGCGGCACAGGCCCGTGGTCATCATCACCTCGAACAACGAGAAAGACCTGCCCGATGCCTTCCTGCGGCGGTGCTTTTTCCACTTCATCCGCTTCCCCGACCCCGCCACGCTGGAAGCCATCGTCCGCGTGCATTTCCCCGCGATCAAGGAGACGCTTCTGCACACCGCGCTGACGCAGTTCTACGAAATCCGCGAGGTGCCGGGGTTGAAGAAGAAGCCCTCCACCTCCGAGGTGCTGGATTGGCTCAAGCTTCTTCTGGCCGAGGATCTGGGGGCCGAGGATCTGAAGCGGGATGCCAAATCCATCCTGCCCAAGCTGCATGGCGCGCTTCTGAAGACCGAGCAGGATATCCACCTGTTCGAGCGTCTGGCCTTTGCCGCACGGCGTTGAGCGATTCGCATTATTTTGCCGTGGTTTGGCCACGGTTCTGACACAATGTGGTAACGCGACGCCCGATTATCGCAATATTCGGAAACAATCCGTGAGAACGGGACGCCAGATGTCGCGGATTTCGGATCATCCTCGCCCAGTGGTTGATCTGCATGCTGACATGAAGATTCCCGCAGATTGACACCGATGCGCCCCAGTGCGGTCATGGGAGCGGGGTTATCTCAACCCGTGGTTCCAGTGCCGAAGGTTTGTCCGTGGTGTTCCTGTCTGTCGCTCTCCCCATACCGGAAGGGTCGCGCTTTGCGCGGCGGGGGCGGATTGTTCGGGACGGGCTGCACGGGCGGGCGGCGGAACCATCCGGTCCGATGATGCGGGGGCGTCATGCGGGCAGGACGGACGGTGCCATGCGCATCGGGTGCGGCCGGATTGTCCGGCCGTCTTGTCAGTACCAGGAACGAGCTGCCATTCATGCTTATCGCACCGCAATTGCGCACACTGCGCCGGACCCTGCCCTTTCTTGCGCTGATGCTGGGGGGATGCACCACGCTTCCCTTGGCGGACGTGTCGATGAACCGCGGCGTCGAAGCCTCGGGGATGTCGGGCGGGTCGGGAATCGCCGGATTTGCCGGTCGGGCCGGTAGCGCGCCGCGCCAGTCCAACGCGGAAATCGCCAAGGATATCCTCGATCTGCAATTCGCGATGGAAAGCGGGCGCCCCCTGCCGGCGCTGAGCCGTTTCGAAGGGCCGATCACCATCGCGCTGACGGGGAACGTGCCCCCGACCGCGGCGGGCGATCTGGCCCGCGTGATCAAACGGTTCCGCAACGAGGCGGGGCTGGATGTCCGGCCCGCACAGGCGGGTGAACGGGCGAATATCACGATGGAATTCCGCCCGCGTGCCATGCTGGGCCGCGTGGTTGCCAATGCGGCCTGTTTCGTGGTGCCCCGCGTGAGTTCCTTTGAGGAATACCGCGCCAACAGGTCCGCGCCGGAAACCGACTGGACCACCGTGCGCGAGCGCGAGCATGTGGCGATCTTTGCGCCGTCGGACACCACCCCGCAGGAAGTGCGCGACTGCCTGCACGAAGAGGTGGCGCAGGCGATGGGGCCGCTGAACGACCTCTACCGGCTGTCGGATTCGGTGTTCAACGACGACAACTTCCATACGGTTCTGACCGGCTTCGACATGCTGGTGCTGCGGGTCCACAACGACCCCGCCCTGCGGGTCGGAATGACGAAGGCCGAGGTCGCCGCGCGGCTTCCGGCGATTTTGCGGCGGCTGCATCCGGCGGGCGAAGGGCGGCGCGGGACCGAGGATACCAGCCCCACGCCACGGGCATGGGAAGCGGCGGTGGAGCGGGCGCTCGGGGCTCGCGGGTCGCAGGCGGCGCGGGCCGAGGCGGCGGCGGCGATGATGCGGATCGCACGGGCGCAGGGGTGGCAGGACGGGCGCATGGCCTTTAGCCTCTTCGCCTATGGACGGTCGCAGGTGCGCAGCGATTTTCCGGCGGCGCTGGCCGCGTTCCGGCAGGCGGGCGAGATCTATCGCGGCCTTCCCGGGGGCGAGGTTCAGGCCGCGCATGTGGACATGCAGCTTGCCGCCTTTGCCATCGGTCAGGGGCATCCCGAAGAGGCGCTGGCGCTGACGGAGCGGGCGCTGCCCGTGGTGATTTCGGCCGAGAACGCCTCGCTTCTGGCGACGCTGCATCTGATCCGTGCACAGGCCTTCGAGCGGCTTGGCATGAAGGCGCAGGCGAAGGCGGCGCGTCTCGACAGTCTGCCTTGGGCGAGATATGGCTTCGGCTCGGACGCGCAGGTCCGTGCCCGCATGGACGAGATCGCGGGTCTGGCGGCGCGGGCGGGCAAAGGCTGAACGGGGACGGGGACGAAACGCGCCCTGCCCCGCAAAACGGGGGCAAGGCCATATGATCGTCATTGCGGGGCTAGTGATCGGGGCGGCCTTGGGCGCGCGCATCGCGTTGAAGAGCGGCGGGCGACGGCTTGACGCGTTGCAATATGCTGCGGGCTACGGCATCCTTTTCGCACTTGTCGGGTTGTTCCTTACGATTGCCATAGACCGCATGGTGTAACGGGGGACGCGGATGTTCCTGCCCTTTTTCGAACGGCTCAGGGCAGAGGGCGTCCCCGTCTCGATCCGCGAATACCTGAGCTTTGTGGAAGGCGTGGCGGCGGGTCTTGCGACCTATGACCTGACGGGGTTTTACCACCTTGCCCGCGTGGCGATGGTCAAGGACGAGCGGCATCTGGACCGCTTCGACCGCGCCTTTGCGGCAAGCTTCAACGGATTGGACGAGCTGGACGACGTGGCGGTGCTGGAAGCGCTGGATCTGCCGCGCGACTGGCTCGAGAAGCTGGCGGAAAAGACCCTGACACCGGAAGAGCGGGCCGAGGTTGCGGCCACGGGCGGCTTTGCCGCGCTGATGGAGCGGTTGCGCCAAAGGCTGGCCGAGCAGCGGGCGCGGCATCAGGGCGGGTCGAAATGGGTGGGAACGGCGGGGACATCGCCCTTCGGCGCCTATGGCTACAACCCCGAAGGCGTGCGGATCGGGCAGGATCAGGGGCGGCACGGGCGGGCCGTGAAGGTCTGGGACAGGCGCGAATTCCGCGATCTGGACGACAAGGTGGAGCTTGGCACGCGGGGCATCAAGCTTGCGCTGCGCCGGTTGCGCCGCTGGGCGCGGGACGGGGCAGAACAGGAACTGGACCTCGACGGGACGATCCGCGCCACGGCGGAGCATGGCTGGCTGGATGTGCAGACGCGGCCCGAGCGGCGCAATGCGGTGAAGGTTCTGCTGTTCCTAGACATCGGCGGGTCGATGGACGCGCATGTGAAGGTGATGGAGGAATTGTTCAGCGCGGCGAAGTCGGAATTCCGCACGCTGCAAAGCTGGTATTTCCACAATTGCCTTTACGAAGGCGTCTGGCAGAACAACGCCCGCCGCTGGAACGAACAGACCCCCACATGGGACATCCTGCGCAGCCACGGGCCGGACTGGACCTGCATCTTCGTCGGCGACGCGGCGATGAGCCCTTATGAGGTGCTCCACCCCGGAGGCGCGAACGAGCATTGGAACAAGGAAGCGGGCAAGGTCTGGCTGGAGCGGGCCTGCGCGCAATGGCCGAAGCACCTGTGGATCAACCCCACGCCGGAAGCGCATTGGCAATATACGCAAAGCACGCGCCTGATCGGGGATATCTTTGCCGGACGGATGGTGCCGATGACGCTTGAGGGGCTGACGCGGGGAATGGCGGTGCTGAAATGATCGGGCGGTTGTGGCGGCGGCATCCGGTGATGCTGCCGGTCTTTGCGCTGGCGCTGCTGGCGGCGCTGTTCTTCGGCGGGCGGGCGCTGACCTTCGCCGTGACGCTGGCGTGGCGGGCCGAGCAACCCGTCGCGGGCTGGATGACGCCGCGCTACATCCTGCGGACCTATGGCCTTTCGCGCGAGGCGGTGGGGGCGATCCTCGACGTCGATGACCAGTCCGAGGCGCGGATGCCGGTCGATGCGCTGGCGCGGGCGCTGGGGCGGCCCCTTGCCGATGTGCTGGCCGAGTTGCAGGCCGCAATCGACGCGCAGGGGGTGGCGGGCGAATGACCGAGACGCTGCTTGCCCTTGTGCCCGAATGGGGGGCGTGGCTGGTCTTTGTCGGCAATTTCCTTGCCTGTCTGGCGGTGCCGATTCCCGCCTCGCTGATCATGCTGGCGGGGGGGGCTTTTGCCTCGGCGGGCGACCTGCCGCTGGGCTTGGTCTGGGCGGCGGGGCTGGCGGGGGCGGTGCTGGGCGATCAGGGCGGGTATCTTCTGGGCCGTGTCGCGGGCGGGCCGATCCTGCGCTGGATGGAAAAGCGGCGCAAGAGCGGGCGGCTCATGCGGCGGGCGGTGGCGTGGTTGCAGGAGCGCGAGCGTCCGGCGGTGTTCTATTCGCGCTGGCTGGTGTCGGCGCTGGGGCCATACATCAACCTTGCCGCAGGGGCGGCGCGGCTGCCTTGGGCGGGTTTCGCGGTGGCATCGGCCAGCGGCGAGGCGCTTTGGGTGACGATCTACCTTGGCCTTGGTTATCTGTTTTCGGGCGATGTGCAGGCGTTGGGATCGACGCTCGGCAACCTTGGGATGGCGGTGGCGGCAGGGGTGGTGGCGCTGGTGCTGGGGCGGGTGCTGTGGAAGACCGCGCGGGAGAGCGGGACGGAATGAGCGGTGCGGTGAAATTTGCGCGAGGTGCGGGCGCGGCCTTTCCTTGCGCCCGATGGCTGACCATATCCCTGCCATGACAAAGTTCCTGCCCCTGATCCTTGCGCTGGCCTATGCCTTCCTGATGTACCGCTTTTCGGTCTGGCGGACGCATAAGACGCTGGACGCCAAGTCGCAGCCGCTAACGGATCCGTCGATCCTGCGGCTGACCGAGGGCATGGCGAAGGCACTGGAGTTGCCGACGATCAAGGTGAACGTGTTCGAGGTGGAGCCGGTGAACGGCCTTGCGGCACCTGACGGGCGCATCTTCCTGACGCGGGGGCTTTTGAACCGCAAGGCGCGGGGCGAGATCACGGCGGAAGAGATCGCGGCGGTGATCGCGCATGAGCTGGGCCATGTCGCCTTGGGCCATGCGCGGCGGCGGATGATTGATTTCACCGGGCAGAATGCGGTGTTCTTCATGCTGACCGCGCTGCTCAGCCGGTTCATTCCGGTGCTTGGCGTCTGGATCGCCAATGTCATCACGGGGGCGCTGGCGGCCAAGCTGTCGCGGCGGGACGAGTTCGAGGCGGATGCCTATGCCTCGGCCCTGCTGATCAAGACGGGGATCGGGACGGGGCCGCAGGTGTCGCTGTTCCACAAGCTCGACCGGATGACGGGCAACCCTGCCGAGGGGATGCCCGCGTGGCTGCTGTCGCATCCGAAATCGGCCGAGCGGATCGCGGCCATCGAAGCCAATGCGCGGCGCTGGGTCGGGGCCTAGGCGGTCACGGCCTTGGCCAGACGCGGCAGTTGCGCGCGTTTCAGCAAGGCTTTGAGCGAGACTTCGGTCCCCGCCATACGCTCGGCGGTCGCGTGGACGCGTGCGATGACCGCGCCCATCTCGGCGGGGTGATGCGACCACAGCTCCCACAGGAAGCCGTCCGGGTCGCGGCGGGCGATGCCTTCCTCGGCCAGCAGGTGGCGGGGGAAATCCTTGGCGTTGAAGGTGACGATGGCATCGGCCCCCGCATGGATCGCCACGGCAAGGACATGGATGTCATTGGCATCGGGCAGGATCAGGCGGGCTTCGATCGCGGGCACGGGCTGCACCGTGCAGGCGGGGAAAGCGCCCCGCATCAGCGCGATGTCGGCGCGTGCGGCGGCCTCGTGCGCGGGGCCGAGCTTGACGGTGGCACGCGCCCATTCCTCGAGGATGCGGTCGGACCAGCGGGCTTCGAACAGCCCCCGCGCGGCGGCACCCAGAAGCAGGTCGCGCAGCACGGGGGGGTAAAGGACGCAGGCGTCGAGGACGGCGCGCAAGGGGTCAGTCCAGCCGGAAGGCAAGCGCCTTGAGGTAGCCCGATTCCGCCAGTTGCGGCAGCATCGGATGATCTGCTCCCGCAAAGCCGGTGTAAAGCAGTTGCCCCCGCCGCCCGCCCCGCCCGATCCCGCGGGCCGAGGCGTTGCGGAACGCGTGCAGGTCGGCAGCGTGCGAGCAGGAGCAGAGCACGATATACCCCCCCGGCGCCACCAAGGGCGCGGCAAGGCGGGCGATGCGTTCATAGGCGCGCAGCCCCGCCTCAAGCGCGGGTTTGGCGGGCGCGAATGCGGGCGGGTCGCAGATCACCACGTCGAATTTCGCGCCTTCGGCCCCCAGCTTTTCCAGCACGTCGAAGGCATCGCCCTGACGGGTCGCAAAGCGGTCGGCCACGCCCGAGGCTTCGGCCCCCTGCCCTGCCAGCGCCAGCGCCGCGGCAGAGGCGTCAACCGCCAAGGCTTCGGTCGCACCTGCGGCAAGCGCGGCAAGGGCGAAGCCGCCGACATGGGTGAAGACGTCGAGCACAGATTTGCCCCGCGCAAGGCGGGCGGCAAAGGCATGGTTCGGACGCTGGTCGTAGAACAGCCCCGTCTTCTGCCCCCCCGTCACATCGGCCATATAGGTGGCCCCGTTCATCGGCACGGGGATCGGGCCGGAAACGGAACCGGAGAGGATCACGTTTTCCTCGGCCATCCCCTCAAGCCCGCGCGAGCGGCCCGTGCCGTTCTTGACCACCGTTGCAACGCCGGTCACGGCTTGCAGGGCTGCGGTCAGGGCGGGCAGATGCGCCTCGGCCCATGCGGCATTGGGCTGGATCACGGCGGTGTCGCCGAAACGGTCGATCACGATGCCGGGCAGCGCGTCCGCCTCGGCATGGACCAGACGGTAGAAGGGCGCGTCGTAAAGCGTCTCGCGCAGGGCGAGTGCGCGGGTCAGGCGGGCCTCGAACCACGCCTGGTCGATCACCGCGTCGATATCGCGGTCGAGCATGCGGGCGATGATCTTGGATTTCGTGTTGACCGTGACAAGGCCAAGCGGGCGGCGGTCGGCATCTTCAAGCACCGCCAGCGCACCGGGGGCGAGTTTCTGCGTGCGGCGGTCTGTCACCAGCTCGTCGGCATAGACCCAAGGGAAGCCGTGGCGGATGGCCCGCGCCTCGGACTTGGGCCGCAGGCGGACGGTGGGATGGGCATAAGCCGGACCCGTGGGGGTGCCGGCTTCGTCAAACTCGGGGTCGCTGTGGGACGGGGAAGGAGTGTTCATTCCCCGTCCATAGCGCAAAGCGGCGCCAAAGGGAAACGCCTGTCAGCGGGTGATGATCAGGGGTTCGAGCGCACGGGCCTGCGCACGGGCGACGATCATCGGATCGGTGACGGGGGCGGAGAGTTCGCGCCGCAGCACCTCGGTCAGGCGGTTGGTCACGACGACCTTCTGCGTGAAACCTGCCGCCTCTTCGGCGATGGCCTGATCGCCGCCCGCCGCCTTGACATCAGCCACGACGAGGCGGGGACCGTCCAGCACCTCGCCCGTGGCAGCGTCGCGCACGGTCAGGTCGAAGCGCAGGTCATGCATGCCGCCGATGGTGTAGCGGGTCTTTGCCGTGACGCCGTGAAATTTGACAAGCGCGATGTCGAGCGTCACCGGGCGGCCATCCGCCATGCCTGTCGTGGCGCGGGTGGCGGCTGCGGTCAGGATGTCGCCGACCTGCTGGTAGCGGTCGCCCGTCGGGTCGCCATGCCAGACGATATCGGCGCGGGGTTTGAAGGTGTTCGCCTCGGAAACCTTCAGCGTGCGCGGGACGATGACGTTGAAACCTGTCACGTCATACTTCGCGGCCATCAGCGTTGCCCCGGGGTCCAGCGGCATCGGGCCGCCCCCTTGCGAGGCGATGGTCAGGTTCTCCATCATCGCGGAGCGCGTGGCGGGTTCGGTCCCCGCACAGGCCGAAAGGCCAAGCACCAGACCGAGGGCAATCAGAATCTTATGCGCGTTCATATCCATACCTCTGGGACAATTCTCCATCCCTTTGGTTGGGTTTATCGTTGCCGAATGTGGCAACACTTGGCTATTCGCGGTGTATTTTCAGGTTTCAACCTAAGCGAGAAACAATCGCCATCCTATTGCCTTAACCGATATGAAGGCCGCAAGCCGTGCCACATTGCAATGCAGGGACGGGTTGTTAGCGCTAACAGGGTGTGCTAGACAGAGCGCAGCCGACTCTGCCGCCAGACGCGGCACAAGAACAGGAGAGCGCCATGTCGCTGCACCCCACCATCGCCCGTGTGACCGACCGCATCCGTGCGCGTTCCGAAGCGACGCGCGGCACCTATCTGGAACGGATGGGCAAGGCGGCGGGGCAAGGGCCGGCGCGGGGGCATCTGGCCTGCGGCAACCAGGCCCATGCCTATGCGGCGATGGGCGCGGACAAGGACGCGCTGGCAGCGGGGCGCGTGCCGAATATCGGGATCGTCACCGCCTATAACGACATGCTGTCCGCCCACCAGCCCTTCGAGACCTATCCGCAACTGATCCGCGAAGCCGCGCGCCGCGCGGGGGCCACGGCGCAGGTGGCGGGCGGGGTTCCGGCGATGTGCGACGGGGTCACGCAAGGTCAGGCGGGGATGGAGCTGTCGCTGTTTTCCCGGGACGTGATCGCCCTCGCGGCGGGGGTGTCGCTGTCGCACAACACCTTTGACGCCGCCCTTTTCCTCGGCGTCTGCGACAAGATCGTGCCGGGCCTCATCATGGCGGCGGCGACCTTCTCGCACCTGCCCTCGATCTTCGTGCCCGCTGGGCCGATGACGAGCGGGCTGCCCAACGACGAGAAATCCGCCGTGCGCAATGCCTATGCCAAGGGCGAGATCGGGCGCGATGCGCTGATGGCAGCCGAGATGGCGTCCTATCACGGGCCGGGCACCTGCACCTTCTACGGCACGGCGAACACCAACCAGATGCTGATGGAGTTCATGGGCCTGCACCTGCCGGGATCGTCCTTCGTCAATCCCGGCACCCCGCTGCGCGAGGCGCTGACGGTGGCGGCGGTGCAGCGCGCCGCCGAGATCACGGCGCAGGGCAACGATTACCGCCCCGTGGGCGAGATCCTCGACGAACGCGCCTTTGTGAACGGGCTGGTCGGGCTGATGGCGACGGGCGGGTCGACGAACCTTGTCCTGCATCTTCCCGCGATGGCGCGGGCGGCGGGGGTGCTGCTTGATTTGCAGGACTTCGCCGACATTTCCGAAGCCGTGCCGCTGATGGCCAAGGTCTATCCCAACGGTCTGGCGGATGTGAACCATTTCCACGCGGCGGGCGGCTTGGGCTATATGATCGGGCAACTCCTTGACGCGGGGCTGCTGCATGGCGATGCCAAGACCGTGGCGGGCGATGGCCTCTCGCTTTACCGGCAAGAGCCGAAGCTGCGGGACGGGAAACTCGTCTGGGAAGACGGTGCCGCCAGCACGCTGAACGACAAGATCCTGCGCCCCGCAAGCGACCCCTTCGCCAAGACCGGCGGGTTGAAGCAACTGACCGGAAATCTGGGGCGCGGGGTGATCAAGGTCTCGGCCGTGGCGCCGGAGCGCCATGTCATCGAAGCCCCCGCCCGCATCTTCCACGATCAGGAAGAGGTGAAGGCCGCCTTCAAGCGCGGCGAATTCACCGCCGACACCGTGGTCGTGGTGCGCTTCCAGGGACCGCAGGCGAACGGGATGCCGGAACTCCACTCGCTCACCCCCACACTCTCCGTGCTGCAAGAGCGCGGGCTGAAGGTGGCGCTGGTGACGGACGGGCGCATGTCGGGTGCCTCGGGCAAGGTGCCTGCCGCCATCCACGTCTCGCCCGAAGCCGCCGCAGGCGGGCCGCTGGCACGCCTGCGCGATGGCGACATCGTGCGGCTTGACGCCGTGGCGGGAACGCTGACGGTTCTCGCCCCCGATTTCGACGCCCGCCCCCCCGTGACCGCCGACCTCTCGGCCAACCGCTTCGGCACGGGCCGCGAGCTGTTCGAGGCGTTCCGCAACATGGTCGGCCCCTCCGACACCGGCGCTGCGGTCGTCGTTTGACCGCTGCCTCCTTCTTCTTTTCTCAAATATCCTGCGGGGGTCCGGGGGTGCAAAACCCCCGGCGCGTTCCGCCAAAGCTGCCCATGAAAGGTAACGCCCCATGACCCCCGCCGAACAAAGCGCCGCCGCCGCCCGCGTCTGTGGCCTTGCCCCCGTCGTGCCCGTTCTGGTGATCGACGATCTCGACCACGCCAAACCCTTGGCCGAGGCGCTGGTGGCCGGTGGCCTGCCCGCGCTCGAAGTCACCTTGCGCACGCATTGCGCGCTCGACGCCATCCGCGCGATGGCCGAGGTGCCGGGCGGCGTGGTGGGGGCAGGCACGCTGCTGACGCCCGCCGATGTGAAGGCGGCAAAGGCGGCGGGGGCGACCTTTGGCGTCAGCCCCGGTGCCACCGACCGCCTGATCGCCGCCTGCGAGGACGAAGGGTTGCCGCTCCTGCCCGGCGCCGTCACGGCCTCGGAAATCATGGCGCTGTTGGAGCGGGGCTATACGGTGCAGAAATTCTTTCCCGCCGAACAGTCGGGGGGGGCGGCTTTCCTCAAATCCATCGGCGCGCCGATCCCGCAGGTGAAGTTCTGCCCCACGGGCGGGATCAGCCTGAAGAATGCGGGGGATTATCTGGCGCTGAAGAACATCCTCTGCGTCGGCGGCTCGTGGGTCGCACCGAAAGAGGCGATGGCCAAGGGCGACTGGGCCGAAGTCACGCGCCTTGCTGCCGAGGCGAAGCGTCTGCGCTGAGGGCGATTTCTGACGCAGAAATCGGGGCGGAATTTGACGCAAATTCCGCGCCCCCATCGTCTGCGCCAATTCCTGCGTCAGGAATTGGTCCGTTTTCTGCGTCAGAAAAAGGGGTCATGCCCCGCCCTGCACCCGCGCGGCGCGGCCGCCTCGGCGCTTGGGTGCTTCGGGGGCAAGCAGGCCCGCCTCCATCACGCCGCTCATCGGGTGGTCGGGTTCGGGCAGCGCGTAATGCGCGATCAGCGCGCGCAGCGCGTCTTTCATCGGCGCATCGACCGGCAGGCTCAGCGCCCAGTCGACGAAGATCGAGCGGCATTCGCCAAGGGTGATGCCCTCGATCCGGTAGCTTTCGCGGATCAGCCCCTTGGGGTCTGCCTCATCAATCTGCATCGCCCGTCTCCCCATCTTCCGCTCCGCCACCCAGATGCGCGTCGATCACCGCCGCCGCAAGGCGCGATGCCGCTTCGATCCGCGCGGTCAGCGCCGCTGCCCCCTCCTCCGCGGTTTCCCGCAGAAGGAAGGCGCGCGCGCCCTCGCCGATCGTGTCGGGGTCGAGCGTGCCTTCGGTCACAAGCCGCGTCGCGGCCTGAACGCGCCAGAGCAGTCTGTAGGCATCGGTCAGGACCGTCTGGTCGGAATCCGACAGGATAGAGGCCTTTCCCCCCGCCCGAAGCTGCGCCTCCACCCCGCGTGCGGGGCTGGCGGCGATCAGCGCCACGGTTTCGGCAAGAAGTTCGATGTCCATGATACGGCCCGCGCCGTTCTTCGCCTCCCACGCGCCCTTGGCGGGTTTGGCGGCTTGCAGGCGGGCGCGCATCTCGGCCACGTCGGCGCGGACCTGTGCGCCCTGCCCCTTGGCGGCGAGCAGGTTGCGGCGGAACTCTTCGATCTCGGCCCGCAGCGAGGGGTCTCCGACCAGCGGGCGCGCGCGGGTCAGGGCGAGGTGTTCCCATGTCCAGGCCTCGGTCTCCTGATAGCTGCGGAAACTGTCGAGCGAGGTGGCGACCGGACCCTGCCGCCCGCTGGGGCGCAGGCGCATGTCGACCTCGTAGAGCTTGCCTTCGGCCATGGGTGCGGTCAGCGCCGTGACCAGCGCCTGTGTCAGCCGCGCGAAATAGGGCCGCACGGCAAGCGGGCGCGGGCCGTCCGAGGCTTCGGCATCGCCCGCGTCATAGATCACGATCAGGTCGAGGTCGGAACCCGCATTGAGCCGCGCAGCACCCAGCGATCCCATGCCCAGCACCACCGCCCCTCGCCCCGGCATTGGGCCGTGCTTGCGCGCCACCTCGGCCACCACAAGCGGCCAGATCACGGCAATCACCGCCTCGGCCAGATCGGCATATTGCTTGGCAGCCTCGAAGGCGTCGATCAGCCCGCGCAGGTGATGCACGCCGATGCGGAAATGCACCTCTTTCATCCAGCGGCGGGCGGCGTCGAGCGATCCTTCGTAGTCCTTCACCTCGGCCAGACGCGCCGCCCCTTCGGCCACCAACGCGGGCGTTCCGGCCCAAGGCGCGAAGAAGGAGCCGCCGATCACCCCGTCCAGCACGGCGGCATTGCGCGAGAGATAACGGGCCAGTGCCGGAGAGGTCGCGGCGATGTCGATGATGAGGTCGATCAGCGCGGGGTTCGCCTCGAACAGCGAAAAGAGCTGCACCCCCGCAGGCAGGCCGCGCAGAAACCCGTCAAGCGCCACCAGCGCCTCGTCCGGGTTCGACGCACGGGCGAGGCGCGAGAGGAACGCGGGACGCAGGCGGCGGAAAATCTGCTGCGCACGGTCCGACCGCAGGCAGGGATAGGCGTTCCAGCCTTCGACGATGGTCTGCGCCGTGGCCGAAAGCTCGGGCACCGCATCGGCGGCGGCGGTGGGGGCGAAGAAGCCTTCGGTCAGGGCATCGGTGCGCGACAGACGGTCGAGCAGCCCCTTGCGGAAGGCCGCGTCATCCTCGCCGAAAAAGGCCGCGATGCGGGCGACCCCTTCGGCCGAGTTCGGCATCGTGTGGGTCTGGGCGTCATGGACCATCTGCAGGCGATGCTCCACCTCGCGGTGGGCGCGGTAGAGGGTGACGAGCTCTTCGGCCACGGCATCGGGAATCCAGCCCTGCGCCGACAGGGCGCGCAGGCCGCCAACGGTGGTGCGGTCGCGCAGTGCGGGGTCGCGGCCTCCGGCGATGAGTTGGCGGGTCTGGGTGAAGAATTCGATCTCGCGGATGCCGCCCTGACCGAGTTTCATGTCATGCCCCTCGACCGCGAGGGCGCGGTTGAGCTGGCGGTGTTCGCGGATGCGCAGGCGCATGTCGTGAGCATCCTGAATGGCGGCAAAGTCGAGGTGTTTGCGCCAGACGAAGGGGACGAGGGTTTTCAGGAACCGCTCCCCCGCCGCAAGGTCGCCGCCGCAGGGGCGGGCCTTGATATAGGCGGCGCGTTCCCATGTGCGGCCCACGCTTTCGTAATAGCTTTCCGCCGCCGCCATCGACAGGCAGACGGGCGTCACGGCGGCATCGGGGCGCAGGCGCAGGTCGGTGCGGAAGACGTAGCCGCCTGCGGTCAGGTCCGACAGAAGCGCGGTCATGCGGCGGGTGACGCGGATAAAGGCGGTGCGGGCCTCTTGCTCGACCCCTTTGTAGCGGGTTTCGTCAAACAGGCAGACAAGGTCGATGTCGGAGGAATAGTTCAGCTCCCCCGCCCCCATCTTGCCCATCGCAAGCGCGACCATGCCCGCCCCCGTCTCGGCATCTTCGGGCGCGGCACCGGGAAGGCGGCCACGGCGGATTTCATCGGCCACGCCCGAACGGATCGACAGGTCCACCGCGGTATCGGCAAGGCGGGTCAGCGCGCCCGTCACCTGCTCGAGCGGCCAGACCCCGCCAAGGTCGCAGAGCGCCGTGAACAGCGCCGCGCGGCGTTTGGCAAGGCGCAGCGCATCGGAAAGCTGGTCGGGCGGGACGGCGCCGAGATCGGCAAGAAGCGCGTCCATCACCGTTTCCGGCACGCCGGACAGCGCCGCACGCAGCCAGACCGCTTCGCGCTGCATCAGATCGCGCAGAAAGGGGCTGCATCCGGCGGTATCGGCCAGCAGCGACGCCAGTTCGGGCGCAAGGTCGGCAAAGGCGGCGCGGGTTTCGGAAGCGGTCGCGGCATCGAAGGCGATGGGCGAACGGGTCAGGCGGGCGGGAAAGGTCGAAGCGGTGCTCATATTTTCACCATGCGGCGCAGGCGCGGCAGGGTCAACCAAAGGCCGTGTCGCACCCCTGCCCCGTTCACCTTGGTCCAAATACTCTGTCGGGGGCGGCCATCGGGTGCGCCGTTGGTTTTTTGAACCCATCGACCGGAGGAGCAGACGGCCCGCCCTGCCCCTGCCCCCGTTTGCCCGATGTGAATTATTTTAACATCGACCCTTGAAAGCGGACCCCGCCCTGCGCATCTGATGCAATGTGAAAGACATTCACATGACACAACCGAACGGGGAGCGACCGTCCATGAGTTACACGAACCCTGCCGCACCGCGCTATGCACCGCGCATGGGCGGTATCCTGTCCCTGCCCGCCCGCGCGCGGGACTGGCTTGACGAGCGTGGCAAGCCCGCGTGGATCGCGGCGATGATCCTTGCCTTCGTTTTCGTCTGGCCTGTCGGCCTTGCCCTTCTCGCCTACATGATCTGGAGCAAACGCATGTTCAACCGTTCCTGCCGCCACAGCCACACCCACAGCCGCAGCGCATGGGGCGGGGGTGTCTATGCCTCGTCCGGCAATACGGCTTTCGATGCCTACAAGGCCGAAACCCTGCGCCGTCTCGAAGAGGAACAGGCCGCGTTCGAGGGCTTCCTGCAACGCCTGCGCGATGCCAAGGACAAGTCCGAGTTCGACGCCTTCATGGACGACCGCGCGAAAAAGGCCCAAGCGGGCGACACGCCCGAGGCCTGATCCCAATAAAACGGGGCGGCGCATCCGCCGCCCCTTTCCCTTTGCACCGAGGACGCCCATGTATTCCGGCATGAGTTACGACACCGCCCTGCCCGACCCCGACCGCCACGCCGCCTTTTACGACGGAGTGGCGTTGAAGCGCGGGCTTGCGTGGATCGTCGATACGATCTTCGTCACGCTTCTGGTGATGCTGGCGACGCTGTTCACCGCCTTTACCGCACTGTTCTTCCTGCCGCTTCTGTGGCTGACGGTCAGCTTCGTCTATCGCTGGGTCACGGTGTCGAACCGTTCCGCGACTTGGGGGATGCGGCTTATGGGGATCGAATTCCTCGACCGCACGGGGCTGCGCTTCGATGCGGCGACCGCTTTCCTGCATACGCTTGGCTATACGCTGTCGATGGCTTTCGTGCTGCCGCAGGTGATCTCGGTCGGGTTGATGTGCCTGTCGCGGCGCGGTCAGGGGCTGACGGACATGCTGATCGGCTCGGTCGCGATCAATCGGGCGGGATGATGCCGAAGCGGGGCGCGGCGCAGGGCTAAAGTCGTGAAAGACGCGACTCACCGCTTGGCGGGTGGCATTTGCCTTGCTAGGGTATCGCTGCAATCCCTTTGATAGTGATTACCCCCAAGGCGAAACACGGCGTCTCACGGCCACATGCGGCATACACTTCCCATCGCGCCCCAGTTCTATGTGACGGCTCCGCAACCTTGCCCCTATCTTGACGGGCGCATGGAACGGAAGCTTTTCACCGCATTGCAGGGGGAACATGCGCAGCGGCTGAACGACACGCTGTCCAAGCAGGGCTTCCGCCGCAGCCAGAACGTGCTGTATCGCCCGTCCTGCGCGGAATGTTCGGCCTGCCTTTCGGCGCGCATCCGTGTGGCGGATTTCGAACCCTCGCGCGGGCATCGGCGCATCCTGAAGAAGGGCGCCGAGATGCGGCGCAACGCGACCAGCCCCTGGGCGACCGAGGAACAGTTCGGTCTTTTCCGCCGCTATCTCGACACCCGCCACGCCGATGGCGGGATGGCGGATATGGATATCTTCGAATTCGCCGCGATGATCGAGGAAACGCCGATCAAAAGCCGCGTGATCGAATACACCCGCCCGCCCGCAGCGGGCGAGCGTGGCAGGCCGCTCGCCGCCGTCTGCCTGACGGATGTCTTCGATGACGGGCTGAGCATGGTCTACAGCTTCTACGACCCCGATCTGGCCGACCTGTCGCTGGGGACCTATGTCATCCTCGACCATATCGCCATCGCGCGCGAGGCGGGGTTGCCTTATGTCTACCTTGGCTACTGGGTGCCGGGCAGCCGGAAGATGGGCTACAAGGCAAGCTTTCCCGCGCTGGAAATCTACAAGGGCGGGCGCTGGCAGGACATCGGCGACCCCGCCGACCACAAGGCCGAGCTGCACCCCCTGTCGGTCGACCCGATCGCGGAACAGGTGGCGCGCATCAACCTGCCGGAAACGCGGCTCCCGCGCGAGTGAGCGGAGCGCATCTTTCCGCGGTGGCACTTGTCGTGCCGGACTACGAACCCGCCATCCGCTTCTTCGTCGATGTGATGGGCTTTGCGCTGGCCGAAGATATTCCGATGGGACCGAAACGCTGGGTCACGGTCTGCCCGCCCGGCGGAGGTGCGCAGCTTGTCCTTGCCCGCGCCGAAGGGGCCGAGCAGCAGGCGGCCATAGGGGCGCAGGCTGGCGGGCGGGTGTTTCTGTTTCTCGAGACCGACGACATCACCCGCGACCGCAGGCGGATGGAAGCGGCGGGTGTCCGGTTCGAAGAGCCGATACGCGACGAAACCTATGGCAAGGTCTGCGTCTGGCGCGATCCGTTCGGAAACCGCTGGGACCTGATCGAACGCAAAAGGTAAGGCGGGGCCGTCACGACCCCGCCCCCCGTGTCTTACTTCAGCAGCCCTTCGGCCTTCATCGCCGCCTGAACGGCGGGGCGCGCCGCCACACGCGCGCGCCATGCGACGAGGTGCGGGAAGGCCGAAAGGTCGTGTTTGATACCCGCCGACCAGTTCGTCACGGTGAAGAGATAGGCATCGGCAGGCGTGAATTGCGCGCCGAGGAGGAAGGCGCGACCGTCCGCGAGTTTGGCTTCCACAAGGTTCAGACGGCTTTCCAACAGCGCGATCTGGGCGGTGCGGGCATCGCCCTCGAGCCCGCGGAAGAAGGGGGAATAGGTCTTGTGCACCTCGGTCGAGACGAAGTTCAGCATCTCTTGCAGGCGCGCGCGTTCCAGTGTTCCTGCCGCCGGAAGCGTGCCGGGGGTCAGGCTGTCGGCCACGTATTGCATGATGGCGACGCCCTCGCACAGCACCTCGCCAGTGTCGAGTTGCAGCGCAGGCACGGCACCGCGCGGGGTGATGGCAAGGAAATCGGCCCCCGTCTCGGTCTTCTTGGCGCGGATGTCGGCGCGTTCGATCTCGAAGGGTTTGCCGGTTTCGGCAAGCACGATATGCGAGGCGAGCGAGCAGGCACCGGGGGAGTAATAGAGTTTCATCGTTACCCTCTTTCTACGGGATGGGGGGCGAAGCGGCCCCAAGGACGGCGGGAGTCCTAGCGTGCGGCAGGGGCGGGGCCAAGGCATTGGCGGGGGCAAAGGCGACTCAGGACCGCGCAGGGCCTGTGCAAAGCCGCGCGGATTTGCGAAAATTGCGCATAAGCCGACACGTCGGAAAGAAAAGTTCAAAAATTGCCACCCCCGCGACACTTTCGATGCGTTTTTGCGGTTGACGCCCCCCTTCGGCGCACCTAGGTTCCGCCCAGACCAACCCAAAGGGGATCGGGCATGACCGGCCTGCTTGTAGAGGTAAGGAAACGGCGCATGGGGCGGTGACGCTGACCATATGGTTCCCATGCGCCCCCGAGACACCCTCGGGGGCTTTTTGTTGACGAAAGGGTCGGCTGACCCGACGAGAGGATGACGAGATGACCAAGGCTGCGAGCATGACGATGACGGGCGCCAGAATGGTGGTGCAGGCGCTGAAGGATCACGGCGTCGAGGTCGTCTTCGGCTATCCGGGCGGCGCGGTGCTGCCGATCTATGACGAAATCTTCCAGCAGAACGACATCCGCCACATCCTCGTGCGGCACGAACAGGGCGCCGTGCATATGGCCGAAGGCTATGCGCGTTCGACCGGCAAGCCGGGCGTGGTGCTGGTGACGAGCGGGCCGGGTGCCACCAATGCGGTGACGGGTCTGACGGACGCGCTGCTCGATTCCATCCCGCTGGTCGTGCTGTCGGGTCAGGTGCCCACCTTCATGATCGGCACGGACGGGTTCCAGGAGGCCGACACGGTCGGCATCACCCGCCCCTGCACCAAGCACAACTGGCTGGTGAAGGATACGGCGGACCTTGCCGCGACGATCCATACGGCGTTTCAGGTGGCGACCTCGGGCCGTCCCGGCCCCGTGCTGGTCGATATCCCCAAGGACGTGCAATTCGCCACCGCGCAATACACCCCCAAGGAATCGAGCCGCGCCCCGCATTACCAGCCGCGCACCAACGGCGATCCCGAACAGGTGCTGCGTCTGGTCGAGATGATGGAAGCCGCCGAGCGCCCCGTGTTCTACACCGGCGGCGGCGTGATCAACTCCGGTCCCGAAGCAAGCCGCACCCTGCGCGAGCTGGTGGCGGGCACCGATTTCCCGATCACCTCCACCCTCATGGGTCTGGGGTCCTACCCCGCTTCGGGCAAGAACTGGCTGGGGATGCTGGGGATGCACGGCCTTTACGAGGCCAACCTTGCCATGCACGGCTGCGATCTGATGATCAACGTCGGCGCGCGTTTCGATGACCGCATCACCGGACGGGTCAAGGATTTCTCGCCCCATTCCAGGAAAGCGCATATCGACATCGACCCGTCGTCGATCAACAAGGTGATCCGCGTGGATGTGCCGATCGTGGGCGATGTCGGCTCGGTTCTGGCGGATGTGCTGGCGCTGTGGAAGGCGCGCGGGTCCAAGACCAACAAGGCGGGTCTGGCCAAGTGGTGGGCGCAGATCAACGAATGGCGCGCGGTGGAGTGTCTGAACTACCAGAACTCGGCCAAGACCATCAAACCGCAATACGCGCTGCAACGGCTGGAAGCCCTGACCAAGGGCATGGACCGCTACATCACGACCGAGGTGGGCCAGCACCAGATGTGGGCGGCGCAATTCCTCGGCTTCGAGGAGCCGAACCGCTGGATGACCTCGGGCGGCCTCGGGACGATGGGCTACGGCCTGCCCGCCTCGATCGGCGTGCAGATCGCGCACCCGCAAGCGCTGGTCATCAACGTGGCGGGCGAAGCAAGCTGGCTGATGAACATGCAGGAAATGGGGACAGCGATGCAGTTCCGCGCGCCCGTCAAGCAGTTCATCCTGAACAACGAACGCCTTGGCATGGTGCGCCAGTGGCAGGAATTGCTGCATGGCGAGCGTTACAGCCATTCGTGGAGCGAGAGCCTGCCCGATTTCGTGAAGCTGGCAGAAGCCTTCGGGTGCAAGGGGATCAAGTGTTCCGACCCCAAGGACCTCGACGATGCGATCATGGAAATGATCCGCTACGACGGTCCGGTGATCTTCGACTGCCTTGTCGAGAAGCACGAGAACTGCTTCCCGATGATCCCGTCGGGCAAGCCGCATAACGAGATGCTCTTGGGCGAGGCGGATACGCAAGGGGTGATCGGCGCCAAAGGGGCGGTGCTGGTGTGATCGGTCAGACTGTAAACCGACTGGCGCGGATTTTCGCTGTCGTCGCAGCCAGCCTTGTCGCTGGCTGCGATTCCAGTTCGCGGGAAATTGCCGCGGGCGGACTTCTGCCTGAAGAGTACGCGCGGGTTGCGGACGGGATAAAGGACGTGCCTTCGGCACGGGCTTTCCTGTCCGGCACGACAATGCTGACGATGCGAGACGGTTACGGCACCCAGATCGAGTATCTCAATCCGGACGGATCGACCGAGCTTTGGTTTCGCGAGCAGGCCTACACCACGCCGGGACAGTGGAAGGTTGATGCGAGCAAGGCTGGAAACCCGGTGATGTGCTTCCGCTACGGAGCGAATTCTTACGACCCCGTGCAAAGGAATTACGGCGGGAGTTGGGAATGCGGGGCAATGCGCATCTATATGTCGGGCGTCGCGATGATGCTCGAGGGGGATCCCTTCGAACTTGCAGACGGGCGGGCACCCTTTGTCATGCCGAAGGGCAACTATACCGCCAATGAAGCCAAGCAGATGGCCGGAGCGAATGCACCCAAACATCCGCTGAAATATGTCTTCAACCAGATAAAGAATCGTTAGTTCGCGCGGACTGGGAAAGGTTCATCATGAACGCACTCAATATCAAAAAAGGCTCCAGCAGCCATTCGGCCTATGACCTGCGCGACCCGAATGCGGTGGTGATCGAACAGCATACGCTGGCGGTTCTTGTCGATAACGAAAGCGGTGTCCTTGCGCGGGTGATCGGCCTGTTCTCGGGGCGTGGCTACAACATCGACAGCCTGACCGTGGCCGAGGTGGACCATGCGGGGCACCGGTCGCGCATCACGGTGGTCACGCGCGGCACGCCGCAGGTGATCGAGCAGATCAAGGCGCAACTGGCGCGCATGGTTCCGGTGCATGACGTGCATGACCTGACCGCCGAAGGCCCCGCCGTGCAGCGCGAACTGGCACTGTTCAAGGTGGCGGGCAAGGGCGAGGCGCGGATCGAGGCGCTGCGTCTGGCCGAGATTTTCCGCGCCAATGTGGTGGACAGCACGTTGGAAAGCTTCGTCTTCGAGATCACGGGGACGCCGGAAAAGATCGACGCCTTCGGCGATCTGATGCGGCCCCTGGGCCTGCTCGAGATGGCGCGGACCGGCGTTGCGGCGCTGGCGCGGGGCGTCTGACCGCGCTTCCGGCGGGGGGCCAGCCCCCCGCACCCGCTCGAGTATTAGGGCAAGGATGATGGGGCGTGGGGGGTATCCCTCGCGCCCTCAGTCTTTCAGGAGTTCGGCGAGGCGTTGCGATTCCTCGGTGCTGAGGTCGGCTTCGGCGGTCGGGCGGCGGCGCAGGGTGGCGAAGGCCACGGCGATGCCGCCGAGCAGCATGAGCGGGCCTGCGGCCCAGAGCATGAGGTTCCAGCCAGAGGTCGAGGGTTTCAGCAGCACGAATTCGCCGAAGCGGTCGGTGACGAAGGCCATGACCTCTGCGTCGGTGTCGCCCGCGCTGATGCGTTCGCGGATCACCATGCGCAGGGTCTGGGCGATCTGGGCATCGCTGTCGTCGATGTTCTCGTTCTGGCAGACGGGGCAGCGGAGCTGGAGCGACAGCGCACGGGCGCGGGCCTCGAGCGCGGGGTCTTTCAGCATCTCGGATGGTTGCACCGCGAAGACGGGGCTGGCGAGGCCGAGCGCGAGGATCAGGGCAAGCCGCTTCATTCGGCGGGCACCCCTGCGGGCGCGCTGCGGCGGGCGCCTGCGGCCACGCGGTAGCGGCGGTCGGACAGGCTGAGCAGGCCGCCGAGCGCCATGATGATCGCCCCGCCCCAAAGCCAGTTGGCGAAGGGTTCGATGTAAGAGCGCACCGCCCAGCCGCCATTGTCCTGCGGATCGCCGATCACGAGGTAGAGGTCGCGCAGGAAGCCGAAGTCGATGGCGGCTTCGGTCGTCGGCATTCCGGCGATGGTGTAGAAGCGTTTTTCGGGGTGGAGGAGCGCGATTTCCGCCCCGTTCTTCGTCACCCGCATGTCGGCGGTGGTGGAGGTGAAGTTCGGCCCCTGCACCTCGCGCACGTCTTGGAGGGTGATCTCGTAGGGGCCGAGGGGGAAGGTTTCGCCCTTTTGCAGGACGCGGATGTCTTCGGTCTTCCATGACAGCATCGCGGCCACGGCGAAGATGGTGATGCCAAGGCCGGTGTGGGCCGTGGCCTTGCCCCAGTCGCCGCGCGGCAGGCGTGTCAGGCGGGCCAGCCGCTGCCCGACCGTGCCGCGCCCCGTGCGGGTGAAAAGGTCCACCCCTGCCCCGCCGATCACCCAGACGGAAAGAAGCAACCCCACGGGGCCAAGCGCCGAACGGCCCGATTGCAAGGCGTAGACGAGCGAGCCGAGCGCGATGGCCAGCACCGCCACGGGCCAGAGCGGGCGCATGGTGCGCAGCGCCTGCCCGCGCTTCCACGGCAGCATCGCGCCGAGCGGCAAGAGGAGGGCAAGCGCCAGCATGAAGGGCGAGAAGGCGGCGTCGAAGAAGGGTTCGCCCACCGAAAGCTTGCGGTCGAAGAACATCTCGGCCACCAGCGGCCAGATCGTGCCGACGAAGACGACGAAGGCCGAAACGGCGAGCAACAGGTTGTTCGCCACCAGCGCGGATTCGCGGCTGACGAGGGAGAAGACGCCCTTCGCCTCCATCGTCGCGGCGCGGGCGGCAAAGAGGGTCAGCGCCCCGCCCATGAAGACGCCGAGGATGGCGAGGATGAACACCCCGCGCTCGGGATCATTGGCGAAGGCATGGACCGAGGTGATGACGCCGGAGCGCACGATGAAGGTGCCGATCAGCGAGAAACCGAAGGCAAGGATGGCAAGCAGGATGGTCCAGGCCTTCAGCGACTCGCGCTTTTCGACGACGATGGCGGAATGGAGCAGCGCGCCTGCAAGGAGCCACGGCATGAAGGAGGCGTTCTCGACCGGGTCCCAGAACCAGAAGCCGCCCCAGCCGAGTTCATAATAGGCCCACCATGAGCCGAGCGCGATGCCGATGGTCAGAAAGACCCAGGAGATCAGCGTCCAGGGCCGCACCCAGCGCGCCCAGGCCGCGTCGATGCGGCCTTCGATCAGGGCGGCGACGGCGAAGCTGAAGGACATCGAGAGCCCGACATAGCCGAGGTAGAGGAAGGGCGGGTGAAAGGCGAGGCCGGGGTCTTGCAGCAGCGGGTTCATGTCCTGCCCGTTCAGGGGGGGAATTTCCAGCCGCAGGAAGGGGTTGGAGGTGAGCAGCATGAACAGCAGGAACGCCACCGCCACCATCGCCTGCACCGCAAGCACGCGCGCTTTCAGTTGCGGCGGAAGGTTGCCGCCGAACCAGACCGCGCAGGCCCCGTAAAGCGCGAGGATCAGCACCCAGAGGAGGAGCGAGCCTTCATGGTTCCCCCAGACGCCCGCCACCTTGTAGAGCATGGGTTTCAGGGTATGCGAATTCTCGACCACCACCTTGAGCGAGAAGTCCGAGCCGACGAAGGCCCAGGTCAGCACGGCGAAGGAAAAGGCGATCAGCAGGAATTGCGCGATGGCCGCCGCATCGCCGATGGCCATCCATGCCGCATCCCGCCGCTGCGCGCCGACCAGAGGCACCACCGATTGCACCACCGCCACGGCGAGGGCGAGGATCAGGGCGAAATGTCCAAGCTCGATGATCACGGTGTGGCCTCCTGCGTTCGGGGGGGAGTCTAGGCGCAAATGCGGGGCAGTTCCATGCCCCTGCGGCTTGAAGGCGCAGGGGTGACGAAAGGGTGAACGGGGCCTGCGCCGCGTCTGGGGCCGCCCCCGGGAGGGCCGTCTGCCCTCCCGGACCCACCCGAGGATATTTGGGGCGAGAGGAAGCGGGGGGACAAAGGGGAGCCACAGGCGGGGTGACGGGTCGGGTGCGAGGCGTTAAGAACGGGGGAAAGGGAGAAGAACCATGTCCAATGCCATCCTGATCGGAGCGCCCATCGACACCGGCCAACGCTATGCGGGCTGTCTGATGGGGCCGGCGGCCTATCGCGTGGCAGGCATCGCGGGGGCGTTGCGCGATCTGGGGCATGGGGTGGAGGATTGGGGCGATGTGGCGCTGCCCGATCTGCGCGCGGTCGCCTGCGCCAACGGGGCCGTGCATTCGCTGGCCGAAACCGTGGGCTGGACCGAGGTTCTGGCGGATCGCGTCGACGATGCCTTGTCGGCGGGCGGCTTGCCCGTGGTGATGGGGGGGGATCATTCGCTGGCGCTCGGGTCGGTCGCGGGGGCGGCAGGCTTTGCCGCGCGGGCGGGGCGGCCCCTGTTCCTGCTCTGGCTCGATGCCCATTCCGATTTCCACACGCCGCTGACGACCACTTCGGGCAATCTGCATGGGACGCCCGTGGCCTATATCGCAGGGCGGGACGGGTTCGATGCCTTTCCCCCCTTCCCCGCCCCGATCCCGCCGGAGCGGATCTGTCTTTACGGCATCCGCTCGGTCGATCCGGCCGAACATGCGGCGCTGCTGACGCATGACATCGCCATCAACGACATGCGCGTGCTGGACGAACGCGGGATCGTCGCCCCCTTGCGCGAATTCCTGCAACGGGTCGCGGCCGAGGGGGGGATGCTGCATGTCTCGCTCGACGTCGATTTCCTCGACCCCTCGATCGCGCCTGCGGTGGGCACGACCGTTCCGGGGGGCACGACCTTCCGCGAGGCGCATCTGGTGATGGAGCTGTTGCACGAGAGCGGGCTTGTCACCTCGCTCGACCTTGTGGAGTTGAACCCCTTCCTTGACGAGCGCGGGCGCACGGCGCGGCTGATGGTGGACCTTGTCGCAAGCCTGATGGGGCGCAAGGTCTTTGACCGGCCAACGCGGGCGTAAGGGTTTCTTCGGGCCGATCCGGCCCCCTGCCTCAGTGCAGGCGGAATTCGCCCACCACGTTGCGCCATTCGCCGGGGCTGATCAGCTTGCGGTGGGTGAAACGCACGGAATGCAGCGGCCCCTCGATCTTGTCCTGCCAGAATTCGATGAAGCGGAAAAGTTCGGGGTAGTCGGGGGCAAGATCGTAGGTCTGCCAGACGAAGGTATTGAGAACGTTGCGATAATCGGGAATGCGGTAGTAGAATTCCGCCGTGGTCAGCCCGTAGCCTTTCAGCATCTTTTCGGTATCACTCAGCACGCGGTCTTGCATGGTGTTCCCCATGTTGCGGTTGCCTGTCCGGAAAGACTGCCGCGAATCGATTTAATCTTCAACGAAAACAGTATGTTGGCACTTCGCGGCGGTGGCTGCCAAAAGCGGCGGGATGCGGCCATTGCACCCCATATCCGCGATAGTGTAAGGTCGCGCCAACCATATATTGATCCCTTGCAGGAAGGCCCGGCCCGCCGTGACCGATACGCCCGAAACCCCTGAAAACACAGAAGACGCAGCGCCTGAATCGGGCCCGAAATCGACCTGGACGGGACAGCAGCGCTCTATCTCGGAAGAGATGAAGACGGCCTATCTCGACTATGCGATGAGCGTGATCGTCAGCCGTGCCATCCCCGATCTGCGTGACGGGCTGAAGCCGGTGCATCGCCGCATCCTTTTCGCGATGCACGAGACGGGGAACAACCACGAAAAGCCCTATCGCAAATCGGCGCGTCCGGTGGGCGATACGATGGGGAAATACCACCCCCACGGCGACTCGGCCATTTATGACGCGCTGGTGCGGATGGCGCAGCCGTTTTCCATGAGCCTCAAGCTCTTGGACGGTCAGGGCAACTTCGGCTCGATGGACGGCGATAGCGCCGCCGCCATGCGCTACACCGAGGTGCGGATGGACAAGCCCGCCGCCTTCCTTCTGGCCGATATCGACAAGGAAACGGTGGAGTTTCAGGACAACTACGATGGCAAGGACCGCGAACCCACGGTTCTGCCCGCGCGGTTCCCGAACATGCTGGTCAATGGCGCGGGCGGCATCGCGGTCGGCATGGCCACGAACATCCCGCCGCACAACCTTGGCGAGGTGATCGACGGCACGCTTGCGATGATCGAGAACCCCGACATCTCGACCGAGGCGTTGATGGAGATCATCCCCGCCCCCGACTTTCCCACGGGCGGCGTGATCCTTGGCCGGTCGGGCGCGCGCAAGGCCTATCTCGAGGGGCGCGGGTCCGTCATCATCCGCGCCAAGACCCGGGTCGAGGAAATCCGCAAGGACCGTTTCGCCATCATTCTGGACGAAATTCCCTATCAGGTGAACAAGGCCACCATGATCGAGAAGATCGCCGAAATGGTGCGCGACAAGCGGATCGAAGGCATCGCCCATGTGCAGGACGAATCCGACCGGATCGGCGTGCGTGTGGTGATCGAACTCAAGCGCGATGCGACGCCGGATGTGGTGCTGAACCAGCTCTTCCGCTTCACCACCATGCAGGTCAGCTTCGGCTGCAACATGCTGGCGCTGAACGGCGGCCGCCCCGAGCAGTTGGGCTTGCGCGATTTCCTGAGCCATTTCATCACCTTCCGCGAGGAAGTTGTCGCAAGGCGCACTGCTTTCGAATTGCGCAAGGCCCGCGAGCGGAGCCATATCCTCTGCGGTCTGGCGGTCGCCGTGTCCAACGTGGACGAGGTGGTGAAGACCATCCGTTCCTCGGCCGATGCGGCCGAGGCGCGGGAACGGCTGATGACCCGCCGCTGGCCTGCGCAGGACATCGCCGATTACATCCGCCTGATCGACGATCCGGGCCATACGCTCAACGAAGACGGGACTTATAACCTGTCCGAATTGCAAGCCCGCGCCATCCTCGACCTGCGCCTGCAACGCCTGACGGCGATGGGGGTGAAGGAGGTCACGGACGAGCTGGCCGAGCTTGCCGCGAAGATCCGCGATTACCTTGACATCCTTGGCAGCCGCGAGCGGATCATGGCGATCATCTCGGACGAGCTGCGCGAGGTGAAAGCCGCCTTTGCCGTGCCGCGCCGGACCGAGATTCAGGACTGGTCGGGCGATATGGACGACGAGGACCTGATCGAGCGCGAGGATATGGTCGTGACCATCACCTCGGGCGGTTACATCAAGCGCACGCCGCTGGCCGAATTCCGCGCGCAGAACCGGGGCGGCAAAGGGCTTTCGTCGATGGCGACGAAGGAAGACGATGTCGTCACCACGCTTTTCGTCGCCAATACCCACACGCATCTGCTGTTCTTCACGACTGACGGTATGGTCTACAAGATGAAGACATGGCGCCTGCCGCTGGCGGGGCGCACGGCGAAGGGCAAGGCCATCGTCAACATCCTGCCGATCCAGAACGGCGTCTCCATCGCGGCGCTGATGCCCGTGGATGTGCCCGAGGAGGAATGGGACAAGCTGCAAATCGTCTTTGCCACCAGCGATGGCGATGTGCGGCAGAACGACCTGTCCGATTTCACCAATGTGAAGCGCAACGGCAAGATCGCCATGAACCTGCCCGAAGGTGTTCTGCTGGTGAACGCGGCGATTGCCGACGAGAATGACGATGTGATGCTGGTCACGGCGGGGGGCCGCGCGATCCGCTTCCCGACGACCGATATCCGCGTGTTCAAATCGCGCGGCTCGACCGGCGTGCGCGGCATCCGGCTGGCCGAGGGTGACAAGGTCGTGTCGATGGCGATCATCCGCCATTTCGAGGCGACACCGGAAGAGCGCGAAGCCTATCTCAAGCAGCGCCGCCTGATGGCCGGTGCGGTGGAGGACGAGGGCGAGGCAGACGAGGACGAAGAGGCGGTTGCCGCAGTCGGCCAGCTTTCGACCGAACGCTATGCCGAAATGTCGGCGGCCGAGGACCTGATCCTGACCATCACCGCAGGCGGTTCGGGCAAGCTGTCGTCGAGCCACGGCTACCCCGTGCGCGGGCGCGGCGGCATGGGCGTCAAGGCGATGGATGGCGCGATGCGCGGCGGCAAGCTGGTCGCCAGCTTCCCCGTCGAGTTGTCGGACCAGATCATGCTTGCCACCTCGACCGGCCAGTCGATCCGCGTGCCAGTCGAACAGATCAGCTTCCGCTCGCGCTCGGCGGGCGGGGTCAAGGTGTTCAACGTGGGCGCGGATGAAGAGGTCGTCTCGGTCGCCCGCGTGGCCGAACAGGGCGATGAGTGATGCCCCTGCCCTGCTGGCCCAAAGGCTGGCAGGGCTGGCGGCTTCGGGCAGAACCGTGACCTATGGCGCGCTGGCGGCGGAGTTCGGCCTGCGGGTGGCCGAGCTGACCGCCGCGCTGGAAGCGACGATGGAGGCAGACGCCGCAGCGGGCGCACCGCTGCGGGCGGCGGTGCTGGAGGGGAAGCTGTCGGGCGGGCTTCCGGCGAAGGGCTTCTTCGACAAGGCGGCGGAGCTGGGCTTCGACACCTCTGATCCGGCGGGATTTGTGCGCGACATGCGCGCGCGGTTACGGGTTAATGACGGTTAATCGTGCATTTCCGCACAGGGGCTTTGCGCCCCTTGGGCTGTAGAAAAGCGGAACCTGCGGTTAATCATTCCCCATCCGGCCCCGATAAGCCGGGCGAAATCAGGGGAACCATGATGAACAAAGTGAACGAATTCGGACCGGTTGCGGCGCGTCTGCTGATGGCGGTGCTGTTCCTGCTGGCCGGTCTTGGCAAGCTTGCCGATGTGCAGGGCTTTGCGGGCTATCTCACCTCGGGCGGGTTGCCGGCCTTTCTTGCCTGGCCGTCGATCCTGTTCGAGATCGCGGTGGGTGTGCTTCTGGTGATCGGCTACCAGACGCGGATCGTCGGCCTTGCCGGTGCGGCCTTCTGCGTGGTGGCGGCGGCGCTTTATCACAACAACTTCGCGGACCAGATGCAGATGGTCATGTTCCTCAAGAACCTTGCCATCGCGGGCGGCTTCCTGCTGCTTTCGGCCAATGGCGCGGGGAAATACGCGCTGGACAAATAAGCGCGACCTGTCGGCATTGCAAAAGGGTCGGGCCACGCCCGGCCCTTTCCTATTGCGGGGAAAGCGACTATTTCCCGCGACATGACAAAAGAACTCCACATCGTCGGCGGCGGAATGGCCGGATCGGAAGCGGCATGGCAGGCGGCCGAAATGGGCGTGCCCGTGGTGCTGCATGAAATGCGCCCCAAGGTCGGCACCTTTGCCCACCGCACGGGGTCCTTTGCGGAAATGGTCTGCTCCAACTCGTTCCGCTCGGACGATGACGAGCGGAACGCCGTGGGTCTGCTGCATTGGGAAATGGGCGCGGCCAAGGGGCTGATCATGGAACAGGCCCGCGCCCATCGCCTGCCTGCGGGCGGGGCGCTGGCGGTGGACCGCGATCCCTTTGCCGAAGCTGTGACGGCGCGGCTCATGTCGCATCCGCTGATACGGGCCGAGTATGACGAGATCACCGAACTTCCCACGGAGGACCATTGGATCATCGCCACGGGGCCGCTGACCAGCACGGCGCTGGCGACCAGCATCCGCGCCGAGACGGGGGCAGAAAGCCTTGCCTTCTTCGATGCCATCGCGCCCATCGTCTATGCGGAATCGGTGGATATGTCGGTCGCATGGATGCAATCGCGCTACGACAAGGGCGAGACGGTCGAGGAACAGACCGCCTATATGAACTGCCCGATGGACCGCGACCAGTATTACGCCTTTATCGACGCGCTTCTGGCCGCCGACAAAACCGAATTCCACGAGGGCGAGACGGCGGGCTATTTCGACGGCTGCCTGCCGATCGAGGTGATGGCCGAACGCGGGCGCGAGACGCTGCGCTTTGGTCCGATGAAACCCGTGGGCCTGACCAACCCGCATTCCGACAAGAAGCCCTATGCCGTGGTGCAACTGCGTCGCGACAACAAGCTTGGCACGCTCTACAACATCGTGGGCTTCCAGACGAAGATGAAATACGGCGCGCAAACCGCTGTTTTCAAAATGATTCCGGGGCTTGAGAATGCCTCCTTCGCGCGGCTTGGCGGGATCCATCGCAACACCTTCATCAACTCGCCCACGCTTCTGGATGCGCAGATGCGATTGAAGTCGCGGCCCAATATCCGCTTTGCGGGTCAGGTTACGGGCGTCGAAGGCTATGTCGAAAGCGCCGCGATGGGGCTTTTGGCGGGGCGGATGGCAGCGGCGGAAATCCTCGGGCGCGAGGTGCCGCCCCCGCCGCCGGAAACGGCGATGGGCGCGCTGATCACCCACATCACCGGCGGGGCCGAGGCCAAGACCTTCCAGCCGATGAACGTGAACTTCGGCCTGTTTCCCCCGATCGACGCCAAGGGCGGGCGCAAGGGGCGCAAGGACCGCTACAAGGCCTATACCGACCGCGCCAAGGAAAGCTTTGCCGCATGGCTGGCCGCGCAGTAGCCTTCCGCACGCGATTTGCCCCCTCGCCCACGGGGCCGTTGCATCTGGGCCATGCCTATTCCGCCATCCTTGCCCATGACATGGCGCGGGCGGCGGGGGGCGAATTCCTGCTGCGGATGGAGGATACCGACCTCGACCGCTGCCGCCCCGAATGGGAGGCGCTGATCGTCGAGGATCTGGCATGGCTCGGCCTGACATGGGACGGACCCGTGCTGCGCCAGTCGGACAGGATCGCCGAATACAACCGCCGCCTTGAACCGCTGGGCGACAGGGGGTTGCTCTACCCCTGCTCCTGCACCCGCGCCGATATCCGTGCGGCCCTGTCCGCCCCGCAAGAGGGCGTGGCCTTTGCCGTCTACCCCGGCACCTGTCGCGGGCGGGGGATGGACAGCCGCACATCGGGCGATGCGCTGCGGCTGGACCTGAACGCCGGCTTCGATGCGCTGGAGGGGGAGGCTTTGACCTTTACCGAGACCGGCGCTGCCCATGCGGGGACGCACCCTATCGACCGCGCCACGGCACTCGCCCGTATCGGTGACGTCGTGCTGTCGCGCAAGGGCGAGGATATCGTGGCCTATTTCCTCGCCTCGGCCTTCGACGATGCGGATCAGGGGATCAGCCATGTGATACGGGGCGAGGATCTGTTCGACTTCACCCCCGTGCAGGTGATCCTGCAACATCTGCTCGGCCTGCCCACGCCGGTCTACCACCACCACGCGCTGGTGCGGGACGAGGCGGGCAAACGGCTGGCCAAGCGCGACGATGCGCGGGCCTTGGCAAAATTCCGCGCCGAGGGGGCGACACCTGCGGATATCAGGATGATGGTCGGGCTGTGAGAGACAAATTCCTTCGAAGGAATTTGCAATTTTCTTCGAAGAAAATTGCGCCCTAGACCATCGGTTCGGTCAAGACGACCTCATCCCCGCTGCGGATCGCGGTGTAGAAACACGAGCGGCGGTTGGTGTGGCAGGCCGGTCCTTCCTGTTCCACCAGCGCAAGCAGGCAATCGCTGTCGCAATCGACGCGCAGCTCCACCAGCCTTTGCACATGGCCCGAGGTTTCGCCCTTGATCCAGAACGCCTGACGCGAGCGGCTCCAATATGTCACGCGCCCCGTCGCCAGCGTCTGCGCCACGGCTTCCGCGTTCATCCATGCCATCATCAAGACCTCGCCCGTCGCTTGGTCCTGCGCGATGCAGGGGATCAGGCCGTTCACATCATACTTTAGGCTGACGGGATCGAAGGGCATGCGCCTTCTCCTTGGCAGGGCGGGGATGGGGGTCTATCTAAGGGGTCGGAAGGCGAAGGGAAAGCCCATGTCGGACGCGGATCTGGTCAAGCTTTATTCGGGGCGCATTCTGGCGCTGGCGGCGGATATCCCGCATCTCGGGCGGCTGACCGCCCCCGATGGCACCGCCAAGAAACGCTCGCCGCTTTGCGGGTCCACCGTGACGGTGGATGTCAAACTCGACCACGGGCGGATCGCGGAATTCGGGCAGGATGTGAAGGCCTGCGCCTTGGGTCAAGCCTCGGCGGCGGTCGTGGGCGCTTCGGTCATCGGGCGCACGCGGGACGAGGTGGCGCGGGCCCGCGACCAGCTTATGGCGATGCTGAAACAGAACGGCCCTGCCCCCGACGCGCCCTTCGACGGGCTGGAAGTGCTGCTTCCGGCGCGGGACTATGCGAACCGCCACGCCTCGATCCTGCTGGCGCTGGAAGCCACGCTCGAAGCGATGGACAGCGCGGCGGCCAAGCAGAGCGCGTAAAAAAAACCGCCGCGCATCCGGTTGGATGGCGGCGGAGGAGCGTGTCTTTCCGGTGATGGGGCTTGGGGTTCCCCTGCGCGTCACTTGGGGACCGACGCGCGACCGATGGCAGACCGCAGGCAGAAAACTCAGGCGTTGCCAGAGAGGTAGAGTCCGGCGACGAGCAGCGAGAACAGCGTGACCATGCCAAGCGCATCTTCGATCAGCGTGGCGCGGGAGCGGAGGACGATTTCTTTCAGTTCCGTCAGCATGGGCAACTCCTGTTGGTTAACGAGTTGCCACTTTGTTCTCATATTTTCCCGAATCGGGCAAGAACTTTTTAGGAACATTCGGGAACACAAGGGCAACATGGCCCTAAGTGTCGGGAAGATTTGAAAAACTTGTCGCGGATCAGCCGACCGAAAGCAGCCGGATCGCGCGGTCCTGATCCAAGAGCCAAAGCAGCGTCCGCGCCGCCTGACCACGGGGGCTGGTCAGGGCAGGGTCATCCCCCAGAAGCCGCCGCGCATCGGTCTGCGCAATCGCCATCAGTGCCGCCTGCCGTTCCAGATCGGCCACGCGAAAGCGCGGCAGGCCCGATTGCGCCGTGCCGATCAGGTCGCCTGCCCCGCGCATGGCGAGGTCTTCCTCGGCGATGCGGAAGCCGTCTTCGGTGTCGCGCAGCACCTTGAGCCGCCGCTCGCCGCTTTCGGACAGCGGCGCCTGATACATCAGCAGGCAGGTCGATTCCGCCGCCCCGCGCCCCACCCGCCCGCGCAGCTGGTGCAACTGCGCCAGACCGAAGGTCTCGGCCCGTTCGATCACCATGATCGAGGCGTTGGGGACGTTCACGCCCACCTCGATCACCGTGGTGGCGACCAGCACCTTCAATTCGCCCGCGACGAACCGCGCCATCGCGGCATCCTTTTCGGCGGGCGGCATCTGGCCGTGGACAAGGCCCACGCCATCGCCCAAGGCCGCGCGGAGCGAGGCGAAGCGGGCTTCGGCGCTGGCGTAATCCAGCACCTCGGAGTCTTCGACCAAGGGGCAGACCCAATAGGCCTGCCGCCCCTCGGCCACGGCGCGGGCAAGATGGGCGACCACCTCGGCGATACGGGCGGTGGGGATCAGCGCGGTCTTGATCGGCTTGCGACCGGGGGGCTTTTCGTCCAGCACCGATACATCCATGTCGCCATAACTCGCCAGTGCCAGCGAGCGGGGGATGGGGGTCGCCGTCATCACCAGCGTATCGGTCGCGGCACCCTTGGCCCCCAGCTCCATCCGCTGCGCCACGCCGAAACGGTGCTGTTCGTCGATGATGGCAAGGCGCAGGTCGTGGAAAACCACATCCTTCTGGAACACCGCATGGGTGCCCACCAGAATGTCGATCCGGCCCGCCGCAAGGTCGGCGAGCTTCGCCGCCCGTTCCGATCCCTTGTCGCGCCCCGTCAGCAACTCCAGCCGAACCCCCGCCTGCGCGGCGAGGGGGGCCAGACCTTCGTGGTGCTGACGGGCAAGGATTTCGGTCGGGGCCATCATCACGCCCTGCCCGCCCGCCTCGACCGCGATCAGGAGCGACTGGAAGGCGACAAGGGTCTTGCCCGCCCCCACATCGCCCTGAAGCAGGCGGTTCATGCGGAGCGGCGCTTCCATATCGGCGGCGATTTCCGCGATGGCGCGTGTCTGCGCGCCGGTGGGGGCGAAGGGCAGGCTTTGCAGCACGCGGGTTTGCAGCTTGCCCGTGCCGATGGTGGGCAGCCCCTTGGCCTTGCGCATCGTGGCGCGGGCAAGGGCGAGCGTCAGTTGATGGGCGAAAAGCTCGTCATAGGCGAGGCGCTGGCGGGCGGGGTCGGTGGGGGCGAGGTCGGTGTTGGACTGCGGGCCATGCACGCGCCGGACCGCTTCGGACCATGCGGGCCAGCCCTCGCGCTCCAACAGCGGGCCGTCGATCCATTCGGGCAGCACGGGCGCACGGGCGAGCGTGGCGGCGACCGCCTTTGCCACCTGCCGCTGGGTGATGCCGTTGGTCAGCGGGTAGACGGGTTCAAAGGGTGGCAGGTCGGCGGCCTCTTCCAGCCGCAACACGTGGTCGGGGTGGGGCATCTGGGCGATGCCGTCGAAAAGCTCCACCTTGCCCGACACCACGCGCCGCTCACCGGGGGGGAGCAGGTCGAGCAGATAGCTGCCGCGGGCGTGGAAATAGACAAGCTGGAAATCGAGCGCCGCGTCGCGGACGTTGATGCGGTAGGGGCGGCCCTTCACGCGTGGCGGGATGTGCTGGCCCACCTCCACCTCGACCGTCACCACGCAAGGCGGCGTCACATCGCGGACCGAGGCCTTGCGCGCGCGGTCGATGCCGGAATGGGGCAGCAGGAAGAGCAAATCCTTGGGCCGTTCCACCCCCAGACCCGCGAAAGCCTTGGCGATCTTCGGCCCCACGCCCTCGAGCGTTTCGAGTTCGGCAAAAAGGGGGAAAAGCGCAGGCGGGCGGGTCATGCGTCGCCGATGAGGGCGAGCCAGGCGTCCTCGTCTATCATCGGGACGCCGAATTTCTCGGCATCCTTGGCCTTGGACCCTGCCCCCGGCCCCGCGACGACAAGGTCGGTCTTGGCGCTGACCGACCCCGACACCTTGGCCCCAAGGGATTCGGCGCGGGCTTTGGCTTCGGCGCGGGTCATCTTTTCAAGGCTTCCGGTAAAGACGACCGTCTTGCCCGCGACGGGGCTTTCGGTGGCGCGGGCTTCGGGCGGCAGGATCGTCAGATGCGCGACGAGCCGGTCAATCGAGGCGCGTTCCTCGGGGTTTGCCAAGGCGTCCGACAGCGACAGCGCAAGCACGGGGCCGATGCCATCGGTGGTGACAAGGTCGGCCCACGCGGCGGCGGCTTCGGCCGAGACGGACAGGGCGGCGATGGCGGCATCGCGGCTGTCCTTGATGCGGGGGCGGCGGCCTTGGGCGGCGGCGGCGGCGCGTTCGGCCTCCACCGCCTCGTCCCCTGCGCGGTGGGCTAGGGCGGCGGGGCGGGCAAGATCGACCGCGGCGGCGAGTGCTTCCCACGTCTGGTAATGACGGGCGAGGTTCTGGGCCGCGACTTCGCCCACATGGCGCAGGCCGAGCGCGAAGATGAGGCGGGCAAGCGGGATGCGGCGCTTGTCGGCAATCGCGGCCCAAAGGTTGGTCACGGACTTCTCGCCAAACCCGTCACGGTTCTTCAACCGCGTCAGCCCCTGCGCATCGCGGGCTTCAAGGGTGAAGATATCGGCGGGTTCGCGGATCGGCAGCGCGGGATCGGCAAAGAACATCTCGATCTGCTTGGCACCCAAGCCTTCGATGTCAAAAGCGCCACGGCTGACAAAGTGCTTGAGCCGTTCGACCGCCTGCGCGGGGCAGATCAGCCCCCCTGTGCAGCGGCGGACGGAATCGCCCTCTTCCCGCACGGCTTCGGACCCGCATTCGGGGCAGAGATGGGGAAAGGTATAAGGCACCGCATCGGCGGGGCGTTCGGCAAGGTTCACATCGGCGATCTTCGGGATCACGTCGCCCGCGCGGTAGACCTGCACCCAGTCGCCGATGCGGATATCCTTGCCCTCGCGGATCGGGTTGCCGGAGGAATCGCGGCCCGCGATGTAATCCTCGTTATGCAGGGTGGCGTTCGAGACGACGACCCCGCCCACGGTCACGGGTTGCAGGCGGGCGACGGGCGACAACGCGCCGGTGCGGCCCACCTGGATGTCGATGGCAAGAAGGCGGGTCCATGCCAGTTCGGCGGGGAATTTATGCGCGATGGCCCAGCGGGGGGTCGAGGAGCGGAAGCCGAGGCGGGCTTGCAGCGCCAGTTCGTTCACCTTGTAGACCACGCCGTCGATGTCATAGCCCAGCGTAGCCCGCCGCGCTTCGATGCTGCGGTAATGGGCGAGCATGTCGTCGGGTCCGGCGCAGAGCGTGGTCAGCGGGTTGGTCTGGAAGCCAAGGGATTTCAGCCGTTCGATGGCCCCCATCTGCGTGTCCGACAGCGGTTCGGACAGCGCGCCCCAGCTATAGGCGAAAAAGCGCAAGGGCCGTGCGCGGGTGATGCCCGCGTCAAGCTGGCGCAAGCTGCCTGCGGCGGCATTGCGCGGGTTGGCAAAGGTCTTGTCCCCCGCCGCCGCCTGCCGTGCGTTGAGTGCGGCGAAATCGGCGTGCGACATGTAAACCTCGCCCCGCACCTCCAGCACCTGTGGCGCATGGGTCAGGCGGTGGGGAATGTCCGCGATGGTGCGGGCGTTTTCGGTGACATTCTCGCCCGTTTCGCCATCGCCCCGCGTTGCGGCCTGCACCAGCACGCCGTTTTCATAGCGCAGCGACAGGGACAGCCCGTCGATCTTCGGTTCCGCCGTATAGGCCAAGGCGCGGTCAAGGTTCAGGTAGCGGCGCACGCGGTCGTCGAAATCGGCGACATCCGTATCCTCGAACGCATTTTCGAGCGACAGCATCCGGATTTCATGCCGCACCTTGCCGAAGCCTTCGGCGACAGTGGCCCCGACCTGATCCGAAGGGCTGTCGGCGCGTTTCAGCGCGGGGAACCGCGCCTCGATGTCAAGGTTGCGGCGCTTGAGCGCGTCATAGTCCGCATCCGAAATCTCGGGCGCGTCAAGGCGGTGGTAGGCTTCGTTGGCCGCAGCAAGCGCCGCGGCAAGGCGGGCGAGTTCTGAGCGCGCCTCGGCCTCGGTCAGCTCTGCCACCTGCTTTTCCGCCGCCATGCCACATCTCCCTTTGCCGCCCCCCAAGGTATTAGGGGGCGGTCAAGGCGGCGTCCAGAGTTGTGCTTAGCCCGCTGCCGCGATCGACACGCGGCGCAGGGCCACTTCGGGGATCGGGTCGCGCATCACGTAGCCACGGCCCCAGACGGTTTCGATGTAGTTTTCGCCCCCCGTCGCTTCGGACAGCTTCTTGCGGAGCTTGCAGATGAAGACGTCGATGATCTTCAACTCCGGCTCGTCCATCCCGCCGTAAAGGTGGTTGAGAAACATCTCCTTCGTCAGGGTCGTGCCCTTGCGCAAGGAGAGGAGTTCGAGGATCTGGTATTCCTTGCCCGTCAGATGCACCGACTTGCCTTCGACATCCACCGTCTTGGCGTCGAGGTTCACCGAAACCGACCCCGTGCGGATGATCGACTGCGCATGCCCCTTCGAGCGGCGGATGATCGCATGGATGCGGGCGACCAGTTCTTCGCGGTGGAAGGGTTTGGTCATGTAATCATCGGCACCAAAGCCGAAACCGCGGATCTTGTTGTCGGTGTCGTCGGACCCCGACAGGATCAGGATCGGCGTGTCGATCTTGGCCATGCGCAACTGGCGCAGGACTTCATGCCCGCTCATGTCCGGCAGGTTGAGGTCGAGCAGGATCAGGTCGTAATCGTAGAGCTTCGCCAGATCCACGCCATCTTCACCAAGATCGGTGCAGTAGACGTTGAAATTGGCATGGGTGAGCATGAGTTCGATGCTGCGCGACGTGGCAGGATCGTCTTCGACGAGAAGGATTCGCATTCGTTACACTCCGTAAAGCCGCGTTAAGCGACATTGCAGACCACTAATTAAACAAAGGTTACTATGACCGGATTTGCACCAAAGACAACTCAAAATTGTCGATAATCCTGAATTTTGGTGACGCGCAGCCCTGCCTCGCCGTGCTGGCGGACGGCGGATTCCCAAAGCGAGAACTCCTCATCCGAAAGACCATAGCGATCCAAGGCCGAATCTCGGCTGATCAGTCCCGCTTCGACAGCGCGGACGACAAGCGCCTTGCGGCGGGCGACCCAGCGGGCGGTGTCGGGCGGGGGAAGGTCGGCGCGGGTGATCACCGTGCCATCGGCAAGCGTCACCTGCCGCGGTCCATCGACGCGTTTGATATACATCGGCCCCTCATCGGTTGTTCGGGCCTGCATCATGCGGGGCTTTCGTTAAGCAATGCTGAAGCGGCGCGGGGCGCGCTCTCTTGTGGACGGCCCTGCTTTTCCTATATGGAAGCGGCCTTGCCCCCTTTGGACATCCGCCATGCTGGACCATCCGCTCAACTCGCTCGGCCTGCCCAAGCCGCCCTCGGAAACGCGGGTCGTCGTCGCCATGTCGGGCGGGGTCGATTCGTCCGTGGTCGCGGCCATGCTCAAGGACGAAGGCTATGACGTGGTGGGCGTCACGCTGCAACTTTACGACCACGGGGCGGCGCTGGCGAAAAAGGGGGCCTGCTGCGCGGGGCGCGACATCCACGATGCGCGGCGCGTGGCCGAAACGATGGGCTTTCCGCATTACGTGCTGGATTACGAAAACACCTTCCGCGAGGCGGTGATCGAGGAATTCGCCGATGCCTACCTTGCCGGGGCGACGCCGGTTCCCTGCATCCGCTGCAACGAACGGGTGAAGTTCAAGGACCTGCTGGCCACCGCCAAGGAGCTGGACGCCGATTGCATGGCGACGGGGCATTACATCCAAAGGAAGGACGGGGCGCGGGGGGCGGAGCTGCACATGGCCGCCGACCCGCGGCGGGACCAGTCGTATTTCCTGTTCTCGACCACGCCCGAGCAGCTTGCCTACCTGCGCTTCCCGCTTGGCCATCTGGAAAGCAAGGCCGAAACGAGGGCGCTGGCCGCACGCTACGGCCTGCCGGTGGCGGACAAGCCCGACAGTCAGGACATCTGCTTCGTGCCGAACGGCAACTATGCCGCCGTGATCGAAAAGCTGCGCCCCGGTGCGGCGGACCCCGGCGAGATCGTGGACCTGTCGGGCAAGGTGCTGGGCACCCATCGCGGGGTGATCCATTACACCGTGGGACAACGTAAGGGGCTGGGGATCGGCGGTTTGGGCGATCCGCTCTATGTCCTCCGGCTGGATCCTGCCACGCGGCAGGTGGTGGTGGGGCCGAAAGAGGCGCTTTCCACCCGCACCGTCCCGCTGCGCGAGATCAACTGGCTGGGGGATGAACCCTTTGCTTCACGGGCCGAGTGGCATCTGAACGTCAAGGTCCGCTCCACCCGCCCGCCGCTGCCCGCGATCCTGCGGCCCTTGTCGGACACCGAGGCCGAGGTAGAACTGCTGACGCCGGAAGATGGCGTGTCGGCGGGGCAGGCTTGTGTCTTTTATTCCCCCGAGGGCAGCCGCGTCTTTGGCGGCGGCTGGATCTGGCGCGGGCGCTGAACGGCGCGTTTTCCGGTGCATGATTTCCCGCGCTGCGAGGGCGTCATGCCGCGCGCGGGGGTTTCACACCCCCCAGTCCATCGGTTCTAGAACCGATGGCGAACACGATGGACTACCCCGTGGGATATTTGAGAACAGATGAAAGAGGTCAGAGCTGCGCCAGCACCGAACGGGCGGCGCGCAGGCCCGGAGGCTCGCCCCCCTTGCCCAGACGCTGCATCGTCACATCCATCGCCGCGGTCTGGCCCGAGGGATCGGCAAGCAGCGCTTGGACCGCAGCGGCGATGGGTTCGGGGCGGCAGTCGGGGCCGATGAATTCGGGGACCGTGCGGGTTTCGGAGACGAGGTTGACCAGCGTCACCGTGTCGATCAGCGCTGCACGGCGCATGAGCCAAAGGGTGATCGGGTTCATGTCATAGGCGATGACCATCGGGCAGCCATTGGCCGCAAGCTCAAGCGACACGGTGCCAGAGGCGGCAATGGCGACATCGGCGGCGGCAAAGGCCCCGCGTTTCAGCGAAGCCTCGGTGATGATCTGCGGCGTCACGGGCCAAGCGGCGGTCAGGTCGCGGACGAGGGATTCGACATTCGGCACTGTGGGCAGGGCCACGCGCAGCTTCGGGTGGCGGGCCTGCAACAGGCCGAGGGTCGCGCCAAGGACGGTGGCAAGGCGCGCAACCTCACCCTTCCGCGATCCGGGGAGGGCGAGGAGGAGCGGGCCTTCGCCATCAAAGGCCGCCCGCTCGGCCGGCGTGGCGAGGGGTTCGGCAACGACGGGGTGGCCCACGAAATCGCAACTCATCCCCGCCGCCGTCATATAGGGCGGCTCGAAGGGCAGCAGGGCGAGGACGTGGTCGATATGCCGCGCCATCCGCCCGGCCCGCTTGGGACGCCATGCCCAGACCGAGGGCGCGACGTAATGGATGGTGCGGACGGCGGGCTTGGCCGCTTTGACGAGCGCCGCCACGCGCAGGCAGAAATCGGGGCTGTCGATGGTGACAAGCGCCTCGGCCCCGCTGTCGATCACCGCCCGTGCGGTTTCGGCGATCCGGCGTTTGAGGTGGCGGTATTTCGGCAGCACCTCGGCAATGCCCATGACCGATAGCTCGCCCATCGGGAACAGGCTGTCCATCCCCTGCGCCTGCATCAGCGGGCCTGCCACGCCTTGGAACCCGACATCGGGCGCAAGTTGGCGCAGCCCCCCCATCAGGGCCGCACCAAGACGGTCGCCGGAGGGTTCACCCGCGACGAGGAAGAGCCTGGGGCCAGAGGTCACGCCGGACGGGCGCATAGGAAGAGGCCCGCCGCCTGCGCCTCGCGCTGCATGGCGGGCAGGTCGAGCGTGATGACACCCCCCGCCTCCCACACGATGCCGCCAAGGCCTGCGGCGGCGACGTTGCGCACCGTGTCGGGGCCAAGCGTGGGCAGGTCGATGCGGCGGTCTTGCAGGGGTTTGGGTGCCTTGTAGAACAGCCCCCTCGCCCCCGCAGGGCGCAGCGCGCCAAGCGTGGCGACCGAGGCGAGCATGGCATCAGTCCCCGCCAGCGTTTCGACGGCAAGGCAAAGCCCCTGCTGCACCACCGCGCCCTGCCCCACATCGACACGGCCAAGGGCCGACACGATGGCGGCGGCGCGGGTGGCGTCCGCCTCGTCGCGCGGGGTGAGGGTTCCGGCATAGAGGCCCGCTGCGGGAACCAGCGCGGGAGCGATTTCGGCCACACCTTGCAGGGCGAAGCCGTATTCCTCGAACAGGGCCAGCACCTCGCGCAGGGTGGCGTCGTCGCCCTGCCCCATCGCGGCCAGCAGACGCGGGACGATGGTGGCGGTTTCGGGGTCGAACAAGGCGGGGTCAAGCCGCGGGCGCTGCACCGCACCCGCGAAGCAGACGCTGGTGACGCCCTGATCCTGCAACTGCCGCAGGAAGGGCATCAGCCGTTCGACGCGGAAGGTCAGGTCCGGCGC
Organism: Paracoccaceae bacterium; assembly: GCA_027489375.1. GTDB lineage: Bacteria > Pseudomonadota > Alphaproteobacteria > Rhodobacterales > Rhodobacteraceae > Paragemmobacter. Next base: position 502,254 of record JAIXZW010000012.1, read on the forward strand.
GACCCCTGTGGGGGTAAACCCGTCAAGCGCGGCGACAAAGGGCCGTGCGGGCAGCGCCGCGACCAGTGCCGCGGGCAAGCCCCCTGCCCCTGCAATGAGTGCGAGCGTCATTTCGGCGTCAGGAAGGAACGGTCCGAGGCGGCGAGGATGAAATCGGCCATCTCGCGCACGGGGAGGCTGTCTGATTCTTCCTGCAATTTGCGGGCGCGGTCGAGGAAGGTTCCCTCGCCCTGCGCCAGCATCTGATAGGCGGCCCGCAGCGCGGTGATATCGGCGCGGTCCATGCCACGGCGCTTCAAGCCGACGAGGTTCAGCCCGTCCAGCTCGCCCCGCGGGGCTTGGACAAGGCCGTAGGGGATGACGTCATTCGTCACCATCGTCACGGCCCCGATGATTGCCCCCTGCCCGATGCGCACCCATTGATGCACGCCCGACAGGCCGCCGACGATCACATCGTCGCCAAGCACGCAATGGCCGGCGATGGCGACATGGTTGACAAGGATCACACGGTTGCCGATCTGCGCGTCATGGCCGACATGCGCGCCGGTCATGATCAGCACATCGTCGCCCACCCGCGTGACGCCGCCGCCGCCTTCGGTGCCAAGGTTCAGGGTTGCCGCCTCGCGGATGCGGCAGCGCTTGCCGATCACAAGCCGCGTGCGCTCGCCCTTGTATTTCAGGTCTTGCGGCACCTCGCCCACGGTGGCGAAGGGGAAGATCACGGTTTCGTCGCCGATCTCGGTCCAGCCGGTGATGACGGCGTGGCTTTTCACCACCACGCCCGCACCAAGGGTGACTTCGGGACCGATCAGCGAGAACGGGCCGACTTCGGCACCCGCGCCGATGACGGCACCATCCTCGACCACCGCCGAGGGGTGGATGCGGGCACTGGGATCAATCGCCATCGGGTCAGGCCTTCGGCACGTCGAACATGGCCATGAAGGTGGCTTCACAGGCAAGCTCACCCTCGACCATTGCGCGGCCCTCGAACTTCCAGACGCGGCCACCGCCGCGCAGCGCCTTGACATGCAGTTCCAGCACGTCGCCCGGCACGACCTTGCGGCGGAACTTCACGCCATCGACGCCCATGAAGAAGACATTGGCGTTCTTGTCGACAAGGTCCATCGACAGACCGACAAGGATGCCGCTCGTCTGCGCCATCGCCTCGATGATCATGACGCCCGGAAAGATCGGCATGCCGGGGAAGTGGCCGGTGAATTGCGGTTCGTTGATGGTGACATTCTTGATGCCGACGCAGCTTTCGTTGACGACGATGTCGCGCACCTTGTCGACCAGAAGGAACGGATAGCGATGCGGGATGATCCGCTGGATCAAGCCAAGGTCGGCGCTCAACACGGTCGCGCTATCGGTCATCGCAGTCTCCTTCACGTCTGTCCCTGACGTTGCCCGCAGGGGGCGCTGTCCCTTGCCCATGCGGGCTTATCGGACGTGACTAGCAACTTGGCAGGTGTGAGACAAGCACGTGACACCCGACGCAGGCTGCTAGGGTGCGGGTTGCGGCGCCGGTGCCGTCTTTTTTTCCTGAACCGCTTCGGGTCGGGCGGGTTCCGGCGCGGCGGAAGGCGCGGCCCCGCCCCCGTCGCCAAGCACGGCGTCGATGCGCGCAATCGCGGCATCGGTGATATCGATTCCCCGCAGCGACAGGATGATCATGTTCTTGTCGAAGATCGCCGCAGCCCCCGTGGATTGCATCAACTCGCCAAGAACGGGAATCGCCGCTTCGAGAAAGCGCTGCTGTTCGGCTTCGCGCTTCTGGGCGATGGCGGTGGACTTCGCCTGCTGCGCGGCGCGGATGCCTTCGGCCTTGCTGTCAAAGGCGGTGGCGAGGCGCTTGAACTCTTCGGGGGCGAGCGTGGCGCGGCGGTCGGTCAGATCGCGCTCCTCGGCCTCGAGCGCCTGTTCCAGTCTGAGGTTTTCGGCAATCAGCGCATCGCTTTCGGCTTTGAAGTGCGCTTCCACCGATTTGCCATAGAGCGTTTCGGAATAGAGCCGGTCGCGGTCCACCGTCAGGATCGGCGATGCCAGCACCGGCGGGGTTGCGGGCTTTTCCTGCGCCTGAAGCGGAAGCGCCGCCCCGAAGGGCAGCGCCAGCAGCGCCAAAGCGAGGAAACGCAGCCGCCCGCCCCGCATCAGAACTTGGTCGAGATGGTCAGGTCGAAGTTCTGTTCCTTGTCGTAGTCCTGCTTCATCAGCGCCTTGGAGAAGTTGAAGCGCAGCGGCCCGAGCGGCGTGTCCCACATGATCGAGAAACCCAGTGCCGAGCGCAGGTGGAAGGAATCGTCCACATCGTCCACACCGGTGGGGCCACCCTTGATGTCATCGAGGCTCCAGACAGAGCCGACGTCGAGGAACAGGCCACCGCCGATACCGTATTCTTCCGGCAGGCCGAGCGGGAAGTCGGCCTCGAACCTTGCGACGGCGAAAAGGTTGCCGCCAAGCGCGTCCTCGTTGGGGGCGATACGGTCACGCGGGCCGATCCCGTTGCCTTCGAAGCCGCGGATCTTGCCATTGGCGAAGAAGCGGTTGGTGATCCGGCTCGGGTCGTCGCCGAGCATGGTCAGGGCACCGCCTTCGAAGATGGCGCGGACGGTGACTTCCTCTTTGAAGACCCTGTTTTCGGCCAAGGCGAAAGCGTTGGTCAGGATATACTGGTCGTCGCCGCCAAGCCCCGCCAGATCCTGGCTGAAGCGGAGCAGATAGCCGCCCTTGGGATTCACGCCGACGACGCGGTTGTCGTAGCTGAAGGCATAGCCGATGCCGGTCGCCCTGAGCCCTCCGCGATCCTGGTCGCGGGTGAGGATCTCCGAGCTGTTGGCACTGTCCACGCCGCTGAGGAGCGATTCCGAATAGAAGAAGCGGGTTTCAAGGCGGCCATATTCGCTGACCGGAAATTCCAGCGCGGGCGAGAAGTTCAGCGTCTGGGTGTTGAACGCGGCGTTTTGGTTGTTCGTCTCGCGGTAGGCGACGCCGAATTTCAGTCTGACATCACGTCCGAGAAATGCCGGTTCGGCAAAGGAGAAGCTGGCCGAGTTGTTGTCGGTCCCGCTGGTGATGTTGGCCGAGATGGACTGCCCGCGCCCAAGGAAGTTCGCTTCCGAGAAGCCGATGTTCAGACCGATGCCATCGGACACCGAATAGCTTGCCCCGAGCGAGAGCGAGCCGGTCGGCTGTTCTTCGACATCGACGTTGACGACGATCTGGTCGGCGCTGCTGCCCGGTTCGGAATTGACCTGTGCGTCCTTGAAGAAGCCGAGCGCACGGATGCGTTCCGCCGACTGGCGGATTTCGCGCGGGTTGAAGGGGTCGCCTTCGACCGTGCGGAACTGGCGGCGGATGACCTGATCGAGCGTGGTGGTGTTGCCTTCGATGTCGATGCGTTCGACGAAGACCTTTTCGCCGCGCACGATGGCGAATTCCACATCGAGCGTGCCGTCGCGTTCGTTGCGGATGATCCGCGGGTCGACGCGGACGAAGTTCAGCCCTTTCTTGAGGGCGAGGTTCTCCATCCGGGTCACGTTGGTGTCGATCAGCGCGGGCGACCATGTCTCGCCCGTGCGGATGCGCTGGACGGATTCGAAGTCGGCGGCATCCACACCTTCGATCTCGGACACGGTGCTGACCGAGCCGATGTCGAAGGATTGCCCTTCGCGGATCGTGAAGGTGACGAAATAGGCGTCGCGTTCGCGGGCGATATCGCTCGAGGCATCGAGCACCTGCACGTCGGCATAGCCGCGCGAGAGATAGAAATCGCGCAACAGTTGCTTGTCGAGGTCGAGACGTTCGGCAACGAAGGTGTCGCGCTGGATGAAGGTGCGCAACAGCCCCGCCTGCTTGGATTGCAGGACCTGGCGCAAGCGGCGGTCCGAGAAGGCGCGGTTGCCGCTGAACGACAGACGCTCGACCTCGACCACCTTGCCTTCAGTGATTTCGAAGACGAGGTCGACACGGTTGCCGTCGCGGCGGATGATGCGCGGATCGACCGTCGCCGCCATGCGGCCGGTCTGGCGATAGGCTTCGGCGATGGCGGCGGCGTCGGCTTCGGCCTGCGAGGGCGAATAGACGCGGCGCGACTGCGACTTGGCGATCGTGGCGAGGTCTTCGTCCTTGATGCGCTTGTTGCCTTCGAAGTTCACGATGCTGATCGTCGGGAATTCGACGACCTTCACCAGAAGCTCGTTGCCCTGCGGCGTAAGCTCGACGGATTCGAAGAGGCCGGAATTTGCGAGACGCTGGTAGGCATCGTTCAGCGCGGCGCCGCTGATTTCGGAGCCACGCGGCAGCTTGAGGTAGGACAGCACGGTCGCGGTTTCGATCGTGGTGTTGCCCTCGACCCGAACGGAGCCGAAGCTGTAGCTTTGCGCGAAAGCGGGGGTCAGCACGGGCGCGACAAGCGCCGAGCTTGCCAGCATCGCCGCGATCAGGGCCGGTCGCAGCAGGCCCGTCTTAGCCGCACGTTGACCGTGGCTTGTGTTCTGCATGTCCCTGCCCCGCATCTTCTACAAAGTGTTGTGTCATTCACTAGCGGGAAGCGCGAGAGATGTCAAAAGGACGAAGGGGCGCAGACGGCGGAAAAGCCTTGTTTCGGGCCGAAAGCGCCGGCCCGTGCCAGAGGTGTCAGAGACCGAGGATCATGGTGCCGATGAAGGCCCCCGCAAGAAGGCCCGCGATGGTCGTTCCGACAGAGAAGAGGCGGTCGGAATTCAGCCCGACCATCAGCGACAGCCCGCGATATCCTTGAACTACAAGCGCCATGTCACCCTCCGATTGCAAATCCTGCCGCAACACATGCCGCAGGATTGTGGCGGCATTTCGTCAGCCTTCGGGCAAGACCGCGCCGCTTCGGGCGGGATCAGGGGCAGAACAGGTCGTTGGTCAGGGCAAAGGCCATGAGGCCGAGGATCAGCGCCAGCCCCACGGACATCAGCACGTTGAGCGCGCGTGCGGTGGGCGGTTTGCCTGCAACGGCCTCGTAGGCGAAGAACACCAGATGGCCGCCATCGAGCACCGGCACCGGGAAAAGGTTCATCAGACCCACGGCGGTGGACAGCATGGCAACGAACCAGATGAAGCTGGAGATCCCCATGCTCGCCGCCTGACCCGAGGTTTCGGCGATGCCGAGCGGCCCTTGCAGGTTGCAGGACGAGATCGCCCCCGTGATCATGTGCCACAGCCCCGAAACCGAGGTGCGGGCGATGGTCCAGCTTTGCGTGGCGCCAAGCGTGATCGCCTCCCACGGGCCGGGGGTGCGCGTTTCGGGTTGGAAGAACAGCCCGCCCGAGACGCCGATGAGCCAGCGCGTCTCGAATCCGCCCTCGGCGAGCGGCAGGTCCATGCGGCGCGGTTGCAGCGTCGCCTCGACGGTTTCGCCGCCGCGCCAGACCGCAAGCGTCAGCGCCTTGCCGTCGGACGCGCCGACCATGTCGCGCAACTGGCTGAAGGCGTCGATGGGTTTGCCATCGACCGACAGAACGACGTCACCGGCCTGCAGGCCCGCATCCTTGGCCGCCGAATTTCCGGCGACGTTGTCGGCCAGCGGCGGCAGGGGATAGGGTCCGCGCAGGTCCAGCTCGGCTCCGTCGCGCCGCACGCGATACTCGACCACGGCCGAAGGGGGCAGCGTCTCGGCCTGTCCGATCAGCGCCGAGAAATCGGCGACGGGCTTGCCGCCGAGGCCGAGGATCGCATCGCCGGGTTGCAATTCCTGCACCTGCGCGGGCAGCGGTTTCAGCGCGCCGACCACGGGAAGATCAGTGGCCACCCCTTTGACGAGGAAGATCCCCGCGAAGATTGCGATGGACAGCGCGAAGTTGAACAGCGGCCCCGCCGCCACCGTGGCACTGCGCGCCCAGAGCGGTGCCCCGTGCATGGTGGCGCGGCGCTGTTCGGCGGTGAGCGCGGTCAGGTTGTCGGCATGGCCCCCCGATGCGGCATTGGCATCGCCGAAGAATTTCACGTAGCCGCCGAAGGGGAGTGCCGCGAGTTGCCAGCGCGTGCCGTGCTTGTCCACGCGGCTCCAGATCACCGGCCCGAAGCCGAGCGAGAAGACATCCGCATGGATGCCCGACCAGCGGCCCACGATGTAATGGCCGAATTCATGGACGAAGACGATGATGAGAAGGGCAAGCACAAAGGCCACAGCCGTAAAGCCAAGGCCACCGAAACCGGGAATGAGGGTCGAGATATCCAAACTGCTTACCTGTTCTGTCGCATGTCTTCGGCCAATTCGGCGGCTCTTGTTCTTGCGAGATGGTCAATGTGTAACACGTCCTCAAGCCCCGTGGCGGCATTTCCAAGGCTCGTGTCGGACGAAAGACGGGCAAGCGTGGCCTCGACAAGGCCCGCCATATCCAGAAAACCGATGCGCCCCGCCATGAAGTTGTCGAGCGCGATTTCCTTGGCCGCGTTGAAGGCAGCACCCGAAAGACCCCGTATCCGCATCACCTCGCGCGCAAGGCGGAGGGCGGGGAAGCGTTCAGGATCAGGGGCTTGGAAGGTCAGGCTGGCAATCTGCGCAAGGTCAAGCCGCGCCACGGGCAGCGCCGCGCGGTCGGGCCAGTTCAGCGCGTAGCCGATGGCGTGGCGCATGTCGGCGGGGCCGAGATGCGCCATGATCGCGCCATCATGGAATCCCACAAGTGCGTGAACGATGCTTTGCGGATGCACCACGGCTTCGATCATGTCGGGGTCGAAGCCGAAGAATTCGCGGGTTTCGATCAGCTCCAGCCCCTTGTTGAACATCGAGGCCGAATCGATGCTGATCCGCGCGCCCATCGACCAGTTCGGGTGGGCCTTCGCCTCGGCCACCGTGGCGGCGCGCAGGCGTTCCAGCGGCCAGTCGCGGAACGGGCCGCCCGATGCGGTGATGATGACCCGCTCGACCGCCGCGATATCCTCGCCCGTGAGGGCCTGGAACACGGCGGAATGTTCGCTGTCCACGGGCAGGATCGTCGCGCCATGCGCCTTGGCGGTGGCAAGCAGCAAGGGACCGGCGGTCACAAGGCTTTCCTTGTTCGCCAGCGCCAGCGTCCGCCCGTGGCGCAGCGCCCGCATCCCCGGCACCAGACCCGCCGCGCCGACGATGGCCGACATGGTCCAGTCGGCGGGGCGGTCGGCGGCTTCGGCGATGGCCTCCGGCCCTGCGGCGGCCTCGGTGCCGGAACCCGCCAGCGCCTCGCGCAACTCGGGCAGGCGGGCGGGGTCGGCGGTGACGGCAATCTCGGCGCGCAGGGCGCGGGCCATTTCGGCAAGGCGCCTGACGTTCGACGATCCGGTCAGGGCGACAGTGCGGAACGCCTCAGCCCCCCCTGCCCGCAGGATCAGGTCAAAGGTGCTTTCGCCGATGGACCCCGTGGCGCCGAAGATGGAAATGGAGCGTGTCATGTCAGTGGATCGGAAGCTGGGTGAAAAGGCCGATGAGCATCAGCGCGACCGTGGCCCCGATCAGGGCGTCGAACCGGTCGAGAAGCCCGCCGTGGCCGGGGATGAGATGCGAGGAATCCTTGATCCCGGCGCGGCGTTTCAGCCAGCTTTCGACGATATCGCCCAACTGCCCCGCAAAGGCGATGACCGGCGACAGGATCAGCACACCTACCGTGCCGAAATCGCCACGGAAGAAGAGGAAGCCCACGATCACCGCGCCCAGCCAGCCTGCGACCGTGCCGGACCATGTCTTCTTGGGGCTGATGGCGGGCCAGAATTTCGGCCCGCCAAGGATGCGCCCCGCGAAATAGCCTGCAACATCCGAGACGACGACGACCGAAATAAGCCACAGGATAGCGCTTTGCCCGTTGGCAAGGCGCAGCTCGATCAGGCCGAAGCCCGCGATCATGATGGCGGCGGCATAGCAGGCCGCGATGCGGCGGTCGCGGCGCGGGGTCAGGGCAAGCGCGAGCGACGGGACGAGAAGCGCCACGGTTGCAATCTCGCTGCGCAGGACAAGCGCGGCAAGAAGCGAGCCGCCCCCGATCAGCGCCATCGCAACGGGGGTTGCACGACGTCCGGGCGAGGTGATGCGGGCAAGCTCCCATATCATCCCGCCGGTCAGAAGGATCGCCAGCGCGGCGAAGGACCGCCCGCCGAGCCAGATTTCCGCCGCCCCCACCGCGACCATGACGATGGCCGACAGCACGCGGGGGCGAAGATCGGCCCAGCGGCCGGGTTCGGGCGCGGTCATCCGTGCACCACCCCGCCGAAGCGGCGCTCGCGGTTGCCGAAGCGGGCGACGATCTGGCCCAGCTCATGCGCGGTGAAATCGGGCCAGAGGGTCGGGGTGAATTCATATTCCGCATAGGCCGTCTGCCACGGCAGGAAGTTCGAGGTGCGCGTCTCGCCGCTGGTGCGGATCACAAGGTCGGGGTCGGGCAAATCGGCGGTGTCGAGATGGGCGGTCACGGCGGCTTCGCTGATGGCTTCGGGTTTCAGACGGCCCTCGGCAACCTCGCGCGCCATGTCGCGGATCGCGCGGGTCAATTCGTCCCGCCCGCCATAGTTGATGGCCACGGTGAAATCGAGCCGCGTTCCCTTGGCGGTGCGCTCTTCGATCCCCGCCATCATCTTCTGCAATTTCGGATCGAGCCGCGAGCGGTCGCCGATGAAGCGCAGGCGCACGCCTTCGGCCAGCAGGCGGTCCGCCTCGCGGTCTATGTAGCGGGCGAAGATCGCCATGAGGCCGAGGACTTCTTCGGTCGAACGCTTCCAGTTCTCGGTCGAGAAGGCGTAGACGGTCAGGTAGCGGATACCGAGGTTCGGACAGGCGCGCACGATCTCGCGCACACGTTCTGCCCCGCGGCGGTGGCCGACAAGCCGCGGCCAGCCGCGCTGCGTGGCCCAGCGGCCATTGCCATCCATGATGATCGCCACATGCTGCGCCGGACGAGGCAGGTGGTTCGCTTCTGTGCTGCCGGCCTTGGCCAATACCTGCTCTCCTGCACTGCCCTTCAAAGGGGGCGCGGATCTTCTGCGAAAACCCCGCCCCTGCCGGATGCGTCAGACCTGCATGATCTCGGCCTGCTTCTGCTCGAGCTGCTTGTCCACGGCGGCGATGGCCTTGTCGGTCAGTTCCTGCACCTCGTCCGACCACATCTTCTGGTCGTCTTCGCCCATGCCGGCCGACTTGGCCTTCTTGATCTGGTCCATGCCGTCGCGGCGCACGTTGCGGATCGCGACCTTGGCGCTTTCGGCATATTGCGCGGCGACCTTGGTCAGTTCCTTGCGGCGCTGTTCGTTCAGTTCGGGAATGGGAAGGCGGATCAGCGGCCCGTCGGTCACGGGGTTGATGCCAAGCCCCGACTCGCGGATCGCCTTTTCCACCTTGTTGATCATGCCCTTGTCCCAGACGTTGATCACCACCATGCGCGGCTCGGGCACGTTGACGGTGCCAAGCTGGTTGATCGGGGTCATCTGGCCATAGGCATCGACCTGGATGTTGTCGAGCATCTGCGCCGAGGCGCGGCCCGTGCGGAGCGAGGCGAATTCGACCTTGAGCGCGTTCATCGCGCCGTCCATCCGGCGCTGGATGGCGTCGAGGTCGATGTCGAGATCGTCTTGCGACATTTCGGTTTTCCTTCCTTGGTCCGCGTCCGGCGCGGGTCGTTTCCTGCTCTATAGCAGAGCGGCGCGGGCGCGGAACAGATTTAAGCTGGGGTGCCGGTCGGGATCAGCCGTGCACGCGGGTATAGGTGCCCTCGCCGCGCAGGATGCCCCGGAATCCGCCAGGTTCATCGAGGCTGAAGACGATGATCGGCAGGTCGTTGTCCCGCGCCAGCGCGATGGCCGAGGCATCCATGACGCCAAGGTGCTTGGCAAGGCATTCGTCGTAGCTGACGGTTTCATACCGCTTGGCATCGGCGTGTTTCTTCGGGTCCTTGTCATAGACCCCGTCCACCTTGGTGCCCTTGAAGATCGCCTGACAGGCCATTTCGTTGGCGCGCAGCGTGGCTGCCGTGTCGGTGGTGAAATAGGGGTTGCCGGTGCCTGCGGCAAAGATGCAGACGCGCTTCTTTTCAAGGTGGCGCACGGCGCGGCGGCGGATGTAGGGTTCGCAGACCTGATCCATCGGGATGGCGCTGATGACGCGGGTAAAGACCCCGATCTGCTCCAGCGCCGATTGCATCGCCAGCGCGTTCATCACCGTGGCGAGCATCCCCATGTAATCCGCCGTGGTCCGCTCCATCCCCTGCGCCGAGCCTGCAAGCCCGCGGAAGATGTTGCCGCCGCCGATCACCATGCAGATCTCGACCCCCATGTCGACGACCGACTTCACCTCGTTCGCGATGCGCTGGACGGTCGGCGGGTGCAGGCCGTAGCCCTGATCGCCCATCAACGCCTCGCCGGATATCTTGAGCATGACGCGGCTGTATTTCGCCGATGGCTCAAGGACCGGTTTTGACATGGGCAGACCCCGCTTTTCGCATTCTGGTTGGACTGGGGCGCAAAATGTATGAAAACGGCGGCGGGTTCAACCGGGAACGGCAGGGTTTGTGCCAACCCGCGGGGAGGGCCGTCTGCCCTCCCCGCACCCCACCCGAGGATATTTGAGCGAGCGTGAAAGAGCAGGCGATGGGTTTCGGTATTGCGGGCATATCGCGGGAAGCACCCGTCCTGATCGCGGGGCCGACGGCAAGCGGCAAGTCGGCGCTGGCGATGGAGATCGCGGCGCGGGACGGGCGGATCGTGGTGAATGCCGATGCCTTGCAGGTCTATGGCTGCTGGCGCCTGCTCACCGCGCGCCCGTCCGAGGCGGACGAGGCCGCCCTGCCCCATGCGCTTTACGGCCATGTCGCGCGGATGCAGCCCTATTCCGTGGGCCACTGGCTGCGCGAGGTGGCGGGCCATCTGGAGCGCCCCGTGGTGATCGTGGGGGGAACGGGGCTTTACCTCTCGGCCCTGACCGAAGGCCTCGCCGAAATCCCCGCCGTGCCGCCCGAGGTGCGGGCCGAAGCCGACAGGCGGCGGCTTGGCGAAGGCTTCGCCGCGCTGCGCGACGAGCTTGATGCCGCAACGGCGGCGCGGATCGACCTTTTGAACCCCGCCCGCGTGCAGCGGGCATGGGAGGTGCTGCGGGCCACGGGGCGCGGGCTGGCCGACTGGCAGGCGGAAACGGGTGCGCCGTTTTTGCCGCTGTCGCGGGCCGAGGCGCTGGTGATCCGTCCCGATGTCGATTGGCTCAACGCCCGCATCGACCGCCGCTTCGACGCGATGATCGACGCAGGCGCGCTGGAGGAGGCGCGGGCGGAACGGCCCTTCTGGCACCCCGCCGCCGCCTATGCGCGGGCCATCGGCGCGCCCGAGTTGATGGCGCATCTCGACGGCACGCTCACGTTGGCCGAGGCGGTGGAAGCCGCCAAGACCGCATCGCGCCAATATGCCAAGCGGCAGCGGACGTGGTTCAGATCGCGGATGAAGGCCTGGCGCGAGGTGACATTGCCCTGACAGCGCAAGGGCTTGGGGCATTTTCCTCTTGGGTCTTCCCGACAGCGGAGTTATGATTCGTTAACGAGAGAGGGACACCCTTCCGATGACGAGCAGGCAGTATGCAAAGACCGGCGACGGGGCGCGACATCCCGAAGCCGGACAACCGGCTTTGGCGGGCATGGGACAACCAAGGCTTGTGGCGATCCCGCGCCTTGCCGCCGGAGGGCGCTGGCGGGTCGAGGCGATGCGGGCGATTTCCGAACCCCTCCTGCTGTGGTTCACGAAGGGACAGGGCCGCATCACCCTTGCCGGATCGACGCGCGGCTATACCGCCCACAACGCCGTCTTCATCCCCGCAGGCGTCATGCACGCTTTCGAGGTCGGACCGCAAGTCTTTGGCACCGCAGTCTTTTTCGGAAAAGATCCGGCGATGCCCCTGCCAGCCCTGCCGCAGATCCTGCGCATCCGCGAGGTCCATGCCCAGCAGGACCTGAACGTGCTGATCGACATGATCCAGCGCGAGATGCTTTCGGATGCCGCAGGGTCGGATCGGGCGGCGAAAAACTACCTCGGCCTGCTTGGCGTCTGGCTGGAACGGCAGTCGGAAAAGGCGGCACCCGAACAGGCCAAGCCCGATGCGGCCAAGCGTCTGGTGGCCCGCTACACAGCACTTCTGGAGCGCGAATTCCGCAGCGGCGCGGGGGTGGGCGACATGGCGGCGGCGCTTGGCGTGACGCCGACCCATCTGACCCGCTGTTGCCGTCAGGCGTGCGGGCGATCGGCCATCGACATCCTGCAGGACCGGCGCATCTTCGAGGCGCGGCGCCTGCTTGCCGAAACGAAACTGCCCGTCGGCCAGATCGGCGAGAGTCTGGGTTTCACCTCGGCGGCCTATTTCACCCGCGCCTTCCAGAACCTGACCGGAAAATCCCCGTCAGCCTTCCGCCGCGCGCCCTGACGGCGCAAGCGCGAAGGCCTGCGCCATAATACGCCACTTTATGTCGCTAACGTGACACGAAGGGGCGAAACCAAGCGTTGACGCACGCGCGAAAAAGATGCGCTAATACGCCCACGACCTTTGCGCCCGTTCGGCGCTGCGTCCCGTTTTCGCCCGCTTCGGGGCGGAAGAACGCAGCACAACCCAAGCGTGAAGCCGCCAGAACAAGAAAAACCGACTGCCTCACAGGGAGACCCACAATGCTAGACACCACTTCGGGGGCCAAGATCCATCCGGCCGCCCTGATGCACGCCGAAGAGGTCCGCTCGGGCCAGCTTTCGCGTCGCGAATTCCTTGCCCGTTCGACCGCGCTGGGCGTTTCCGCCGTTGCCGCCTATGGCCTGCTCGGCATGGATGCGCCGGCGATGGCGCAAGACACCCCCGCGATGGGCGGCACGCTGCGCATGTCGATGGAAATCAAGGCGCTGAAAGACCCGCGCACCGCCGACTGGTCGCAGCTTGCCAACGTCACCCGCGGCTGGCTCGAATACCTCGTCGAATACAACAACGACGGCTCGATCCGCGGCATGCTGATCGAATCGTGGGAAGCCAATGCCGACGCCACGGAATACACGCTCAAGGTCCGTCCGGGCGTGAAGTGGAACAACGGCGACGACTTCACCGCCGATGACGTGCTGAACAACTTCCAGCGCTGGGGCGATGGCGCGGTCGAGGGCAACTCCATGCCGGGCCGCATCTCGATGCTCGTCGATGCCGAGAAGAAGACCCTGCGCGAAGGCGCCGTCACCGTCGTCGATCCGATGACCGTCAAGCTCACGCTCTCGGCGCCGGACGTATCGCTGATCGCGGGTCTGGCCGACTATCCGGCTGCCGTGGTGCACAAGTCCTATGACAACGGCGACCCGACCAAGGCCGTCGGCACCGGCCCCTACCTGCCCGAAACCGTCGAAGTCGGCGTCAAGGCGCATCTCGTCAAGAACGCCGACCACACGTGGTGGGGCACCGCCGTCTATGGTGGCCCGTATCTCGACCGGATCGAATACACCGACCTCGGCACCGATCCTTCGGCCGAAGTCAACGCCGCCGCTGCGGGCGAAATCGACGCGACCTACCAGTCGACCGGCGAATTCATCGAGCAGTTCGACGCGCTGGGCTGGACCAAGTCGGAAGCCGTGACCGCCGCCACCCTGGCTGTCCGCTTCAACCAGCTTGCCGAGGAATACAAGGACGTGAACGTCCGCACCGGCCTCGTGCAATGCGTGGACAACAAGGTCGTGCTGGAACTGGGGTATAACAACCTTGGCACCGTGGCCGAAAACCACCACGTCTGCCCGATCCACCCCGAATACTTCGCCCTGCCCCCGCTGACCGTCGATCCGGCTGCCGGCGCGCAGAAGGTGAAGGACGCGGGCAAGGGCGACTTCGAGTTCGAGCTGATCTCGCTCGACGACAGCTGGCAGGCCGCGACCTGCGACGCCGTCGCCGCGCAGATCCGCGACGCGGGCCTGAAGATCAAGCGCACCGTGCTTCCGGGGTCGACCTTCTGGAACGACTGGCTGAAGTATCCCTTCTCGGCCACCGAATGGAACATGCGTCCGCTCGGCGTGCAGATCCTCGCCCTCGCCTACCGTTCTGGCGAAGCGTGGAACGAGGCTGCCTTCTCGAACACGGAGTTCGACGAGAACCTTGCCAAGGCGCTGTCGATTTCCGACGCCAAGGCGCGGTCCGAGGTGATGAAGCGGCTTGAGGAGATCATGCAGGAGCAGGGCGTGATGGTTCAGCCCTACTGGCGCTCGATCTACCGCCACTTCGATCCGAAGGTGAAGGGTGCCGACATGCACGCGACCTTCGAACACCACCACTACAAGTGGTCGATCGCCGCCGCCTGATCGGGGCAAAAGACTTGCGGCGTGCGGGACATTCCCCGCGCGCCGCGCACTCCTGCGGACACGGCACCGAGGCTTGCCGGAATGCAGGGTTCCCCCAGCATTGCTGCTCGCTTGAGTGACTCTTCCCTTCGGGAAAGGATGAGCCATGTTTTTCTTCGTTTTGCGACGCATCGGCGTGATGCTTCTGACGGCGTTCGCGCTGACCTTCATCGTGTTTTACATGACGAACCTGCCGCCGAACCTTGAAAAGCTGGCGAAATCCGAAGCATCGGTCCGCATGTCGGACGAGGCCGTGGCAAGCTGGCTGGACGAGAACGGCCATTCCGGCTCGGTGTTCCTGCGCTATGCGCAATGGGTCGGCATCGCGCCGGGCTGGGTGCGGCTGGAAGATGACGGCACCACCAAGGGCCGCTGCATCGAAGCAGGCATGACACCCGAGGAAGCGCCCCGCTACTGTGGCATCCTGCAAGGGCAATGGGGCTTCTCTACCGTCTTCAAACAACCCGTGTCCGAGGTGCTGGGCCGCTCGCTCGGCGCGACGGGATGGCTGATGTTCTGGGTCATGGCGGTGATGGTTCCGACCTCGCTCCTGCTCGGCGTCCTGTCGGGGATGCGCGAAGGCTCGCGCACCGACCGTGTCCTTTCGACCTTTGCCATCGCGACGACGGCGACACCTGAATATGTCTCGGGCGTCATCCTGATCGCGGTGCTGGCCAGTGCCACGGCGGGCGTCTCGCCGATCCTGCACGGTTGGGGCTGGATTTCGGGCAAGACGCTGTTTCCGGGCACCGCGACCTCGGCGATGGAGAACATCACCTTCATGAACTTCGCCCTGCCCGTCGCCACCATCGCGCTTTACGGCATCGGCTACATCGCCCGCATGACCCGCGCCTCGATGACCGAGGTGATGACGCAGCAATACATCCGCACCGCGCGGCTCAAGGGTGTGTCCTTCCGTCAGGTGGTGATGAAACACGCGCTCAGAAACGCGCTCATCGCGCCCTTTACCGTGATCATGCTGCAATTCCCGTGGCTGCTGAACGGCGTGGTGATTTCCGAGACATTGTTCAACTACAAGGGCTTCGGCTGGACGCTGGTTCAGGCCGCGGGCAACAACGACATCGACACGCTTCTGGGCTGTTCGGTGGTGGCGGTCTTCGTGGTTCTGGTGACGCAGCTGATTTCCGACATCGGCTATGTCTTCCTCAACCCGCGCATCCGTCTGGCGTAAGGGGGAACGGCATGCAGGACGCGCTTACATGGGGACAGATCATCGCGGGGCTTGCCGCGCGGCTTTTCCCCGTCTGGATCGCGCTGGCGGTGCTCTTCGCCGCGAGCTTCGGGTTCAAACGCAAACTCGGCCTCTATGGCCGCATCTTCGACAGCCCCGTGGGCATGATCGGCTTCGGTCTGGTGATGTTCTGGGTCTTCATCGCCTTCTTTGCCGACATGATCATCACCCATGACCCGCTGGTGCAGGTCTCGGGGATGAAGAACGCCCTGCCCGGCAGTCCGGTCAAGGGGATGGAGGGGGCCTATTACCTCCTCGGCGGCGACCATCTGGCACGCGACGTGTTCAGCCGCGTGATCATGGGCGCGCGCGAGGTGCTCAAGATCGCCCCCGCCGCGACCGTGGTGGCCTTCATGGTGGGCATCACGCTCGGCCTGCCTGCGGGCTATATCGGCGGCAAGCTCGACACCTCGATCAGCTTCGGCTCGAACCTCGTGCTCGCCTTCCCCGTGATCCTGCTCTTCTACCTGCTGGTCACGCCGGAAATCCGCGACACGTGGATCCCCACCACCCTTGCCGCCATCCTCTTCATCTTTCCGGTGGTCTTCCTTGCGATCCTGTTCAACTCGCGCTTCTTCACCAACCCCAAGCAGCGCAACCTCTATGTCGGCGCGGTGCTGGTGATCGGGCTTTGGGCCTATTCCGGCCTTGCCTTCAACGCCGACCCGCTGGGTGTCTGGTCGATGGACCCCAACGTGCTCAACGTCTTCGTCTCGGTCGTCTTCGTGAACTCGCCCGGCGTGTTCCGCATCGTGCGCGGCATGGTGATGGACATCAAGACGCGCGATTATGTGGCAGCGGGCCAGACGCGGGGCGAAGGGCCGTGGTACATCATGCTGTGGGAAATCCTGCCCAACGCGCGCGGGCCGCTGATCGTCGATTTCTGCCTGCGCATCGGCTACACCACGATCCTGCTCGGCACGCTCGGCTTCTTCGGCCTTGGCGTGACCCCCGAAAGCCCCGACTGGGGGTCGACCATCAACTACGGCCGCCGCCTTCTGGCCATCGCGCCCCACCCTGCCGTGGTGCCTGCCATCGCGCTCATGTCGCTCGTCCTCGGCCTCAACCTTCTGGCCGACGGCTTGCGCGAAGAAAGCATGAAGGACTGATCATGTCCCGTTCCGTCCCTTTCTTCTTTCCCCAAATATCCCACGGGGGTCCGGGGGTGTGAAACCCCCGGTCCCGCACCCTCAACCCGTGCGAGGCTGACCATGACCGACACCACCTGGGACCCGTCGAAACCGATCCTCGAAATCGAGAACCTCTCGATCTCCTTCTTCACGCGCCTGCGCGAAATCCCTGCGGTGATGGATTTCTCCTGCACCGTCATGGCGGGCGAGGCGATGGGGCTGGTGGGCGAATCCGGCTGCGGCAAATCCACCGTGGCGCTGGCGGTCATGCGCGACCTTGGCAAGAACGGGCGGATCGTCGGCGGGTCGATCAAGTTCAAGGGCCGCGACCTCACGCATATGTCCGAGGAAGAGCTGCGCCACATCCGCGGTTCCGAAATCGCGATGATCTATCAGGAACCGATGGCCTCGCTGAACCCCGCGATGAAGATCGGCGCGCAGCTTGCAGAAGTGCCGATGATCCATCAGGGCATGGCAAGGGACGAGGCGTGGAAGCTTGCCCGCCAGATCGTGGCCGACGTGCGCCTGCCCGACCCCGACCGCATCCTGAACGCCTATCCGCACCAGCTTTCGGGTGGCCAGCAGCAGCGCATCGTCATCGCGATGGCGCTGATGTCGAAGCCCGCGCTCCTCATCCTCGACGAACCCACCACCGCGCTTGACGTGACGGTCGAGGCGGGGGTGATCGATCTGGTCAAGGACCTGGGCCACAAATACGGCACCTCGATGCTGTTCATCAGCCACAACCTCGGCCTCGTCCTCGACGTCTGCAACCGTCTTTGCGTGATGTATTCGGGCGAGGCGGTCGAGACTGGCAACGTCAAGGACGTCTTCGACAAGATGCGCCACCCCTATACGCAGGCGCTCTTCCGGTCGATCCCGCTGCCGGGGGCGGACAAGAACTCGCGCCCGCTCGTCGCCATTCCGGGCAACTTCCCCCTGCCCCATGAACGGCCCACGGGCTGCAACTTCGGCCCGCGCTGTTCCTATTTCGCCGAAGGCCGCTGCAATGCGGGCGACATCCCGATGGTCGACGTGCGCGATGCCAACCGCCACGAAAGCCGCTGCATCCGGATCGAAGAAATCGACTGGGACGCCCCCCTGCAAGCGGGCAAGGTGTTCGAGAAAACACCCGTGGGCCGCGTTGTCCTCAAGCTCGACGATCTGAAGAAATACTACTCCGTCTCGAGCGGAGCTTTCGGCAGCGGCTCGAAAAAGGTGGTCAAGGCGAACGAAACCCTCAGCTTCGAGGCGCGCGAGGGCGAGACGCTGGCCATCGTCGGCGAATCCGGCTGCGGCAAGTCGACCTTTGCCAAGGTGCTGATGGGTCTGGAAACCGCGACCAGCGGCCAGATCATGCTGTTTGACGAAAACATCCAGTCCACCCCGATCCAAAGCCGCAACGTCGATACGATTTCCCAGGTGCAGATGGTGTTCCAGAACCCCTTCGACACGCTGAACCCGTCGATGACGGTGGGCCGCCAGATCATCCGCGCGCTGGAAATCTTCAACTACGGCAAGTCCGACGAGGAACGCCGCGACCGGATGCTGGAACTCCTCGACCTCGTGAAACTGCCGCGCGCCTTTGCCGAACGCATGCCGCGCCAGCTTTCGGGCGGGCAGAAGCAGCGCGTGGGCATCGCACGGGCCTTTGCGGGCGGGGCCAAGGTGGTGGTGGCCGACGAACCCGTCTCGGCGCTTGACGTGTCGGTGCAGGCGGCTGTGACCGACCTCTTGATGGACATCCAGCGCAAGAACGCGACGACGCTCCTTTTCATCAGCCACGACCTGTCGATCGTGCGCTATCTGTCGGACCGCGTGATGGTCATGTATCTTGGTCATGTGGTCGAGATGGGGACGACCGATCAGGTCTTCTCGCCCCCCTACCACCCCTATACCGAGGCGCTTCTTTCCGCCGTTCCCATCGCCGACACCCGCGTGATCAAGCAGCGCATCGTGCTGGAAGGCGACATTCCCTCTGCCATGAACCCGCCCCCCGGCTGCCCGTTCCAGACGCGCTGCCGCTGGAAGGGCAAGGTCGCGGGCAACCTGTGCGAAACGGTGATGCCGCCGGTGCGCGTTCTCGAAGGGCAGCACCAGATCAAGTGCCACCTGCCCGACGATGTACTTGCGAATATGGAGCCGGTGATCAAGATAGCCGCCGAGTAAGCGGAATTTGACGCAAATTCCGCCCCGTTTTTTGACGCAAAAAACGGCGTCGACCGTGGGACCGGAATTTGCGCCGAATTCCGGCGCGTTTTCTGCGTCAGAAAACGCTAACCGAGGATCGCCTTGACGTAATTCTGCGTCTCGACGAATTCGGGCACGCCGCCCGCCGCCTCGACCGCCTTCGGACCCGCGTTATAGGCGGCAAGCGCCAGACGCCAGCTTCCGAACTTGTCATACATCATGCGCAGATAGCGCGCCCCGCCGCGCAGGTTCTGCTGCGGGTCGTTGATATCGACGCCCAGCAGATCGGCGGTGTCGGGCATGAGCTGCGCCAGCCCCGTCGCGCCCTTGGGCGAAACCGCCGAAGGGTTCCAGCCGCTTTCCTGCTGCACAAGACGCAGGAACAGGTCCTCGGGCACGTTATGCGCCCGCGCCGCCTCTTTGGCGGCTTCGAGGAATTCGCCCCGGTAATTGCCGCGATAGGCGGGCAAGGGCGCGTCCTCGGCCATGCCGTCGAAATCGGGTTTGAGGCGGACAGAGGCCGAGTATTGCTTGGACAGTTTGCGGTCCATCAGCCGCGTCTGCGAGGCGAAGATGTCGGACCGCGATTTCGCGCCGCCCCCGATCAGCAGCCCTTCGGCACGGGCAGAAAGCGGCAGCCCCCCCGCCAGAATGGCGCAGGCCAAAGCCAGTCGTCCCGCGTGAGCAAAGCGCATGCACCGTCCCTGACGATTGTTTTGCGGCAGACTATCCCCGAAAGGCGGGCTTTTGACCAGCCCCCACCCGCCGGACCGGCGGGAAAGCCGCAGGGGCCGATTGCCGCCGGAGGGCCGGACCGCTATAGGGTTTTGTTAACCAAGCGGCGGATAGACTTCTGCCGACAGACAGATTCGGAGGGACGAATGGCAGGCTCGGTCAACAAGGTGATTCTCGTCGGCAATCTGGGCCGCGACCCCGAAGTGCGCACCTTCCAGAATGGCGGCAAGGTGGTGAACCTGCGCATCGCCACATCGGAAACCTGGCGCGACCGCGCGACGGGCGAGCGCAAGGAAAAGACCGAATGGCATTCGGTCGCCATCTTCAACGAAAACCTCGCCAAGATCGCCGAGCAATATCTGCGCAAGGGCTCGACCGTCTATATCGAAGGCCAGCTCGAAACCCGCAAATGGCAGGACCAGTCGGGTGCCGACCGCTACACGACCGAAGTCGTGGTCAAGCAATTCCGCGGCGAACTCACGCTGCTGGGTGGCCGTGGTGATGGCGGCGGCGGCAACGGTCCCTCCGATCCCGGCTATGACGATTATCAGGGTGGCGGCGGCAGCGGTGGCGGCTCCTACGGCGGTGGCGGCGGTGCGCGTAGCGGGGGCGGCGGTGGCGGCTTCGGCGGCGGCGCGCAGGGCGGCGGCGGCGGTGGACGCTCCAACGACATGGACGACGAAATCCCCTTCTGATCCCGAAACCCGGCCCCTGCGGCCGGGTTTTTCTTTCCGCTTGCCAGCTTCTGCTCTGCCATGCTTCTGTCCGCTCCGGCTTGGGAGGGCGGGATGATGGGATTTGCACGTTTTTTCGGCAGGTTGGTTGCGATTGCCGCAATCGCCACCCTCGGTTTGGGCAGCACCGCGCGGGCGGCAAGCGACCCCTCCGACATCATGTCGAACTGGTACAAGCTGATCCTCGAACTGGTGCGGCACACGCCGACCTATTCCCCGCCCGTCGCCGCCCGCAGCTTCGGATATATCGGCGTCACCGCCTATGAGGCGACAGCCTCGGGCAACCCCGCGCTCGCCAGCCTTGCCGGTCAGGTGAACGGCCTGACGCAGGTGCCGCAGCGCGAGGCGGGGTCCGTCTATGACGAAGGCGCGGTGATGGAGGCGGCGCTGACCGCTTCGGTCCAGTATTTCTTTTCCAACACCGGCCCCACGGGCCAACGGGCCAAGGCCGCGATGGCCAAGCAACTGGGCGGTCAGGCCGCCGAAGGCGTCGATCCCGCCACGCTCGACCGCAGCCGCGCCTACGGGCAGGCGCTGGCCGCGCATATCATCGCATGGTCCGAAACCGATGGCGGCGCCAAGATCGGGAATATGGGCTTCCCCTATTCCTATGACGCGCCCAAGGGGCCGGAGAAATGGGTGCCGACCAGCCTGATCGTGCAGCAGCAGATGCCGCTTCTGCCCGATTGGGGCAAGGTCCGACCCTTTGCCATGCCCGATGGCGCGGCCTGCGACCTGCCGCCCCCGCCCGAATATTCCGAAGACCCCGCTTCCGATTTCTACAAGGAAGCCAAAGAGGTCTATGACACCACGAAATCCCTGACCGACGAACAGAAGCTGATCGCCCGCTTCTGGTCCGATGATCCCATGCTGACATGGACCCCGCCGGGCCACTGGATCTACCTTGCCCTGCAACTCCTTGACGAGGACAACGCACCCGCCGCGCGGCGGGCCGAAGTTCTGGCGCGGCTCGGCATGGCCACAGCCGATGCCTTCATCGGCTGCTGGCACACGAAATACGAATACGACCTGTTGCGCCCCGTGACCTATATCCGCCGTGTCATCGACCCGAAGTGGGAGACGCTTCTGATCACCCCGCCCTTCCCCGAATACCCTTCGGGCCATTCCACCCAGTCGGGTGCGGCGGCCGAGGTGATGAATGCCATGTTCGGCAAGGACCGCGCCTTCGAGGACGCCGCGCATGAGGATGAGGGGATGGAAGCCCGTTCCTTCGCCAATTTCGACGCGGCGGCGGAAGAGGCGGCCCTCTCGCGGCTTTACGGCGGCATCCACTTCCGCTCGGCCATCGAACGCGGGCTGGAACAGGGCCGCTGCATCGCGGGCCATGTCGCCAAGCTGAGGATGGGCCAATGACCCTGCGCTACGCCCTTCCCCTTGCGCTTCTCGCGCTGGCCCAACCCGTCTTGACCCAACCCGCCTTGGCGCAAGACCCCGCCGTTCCGGCCTATGCGGATGAAACCGCATCCTCGGGCCTGACGCACAGCTTCACCGGCGAATGGACCTTCATGGTCGGCGGCGGCGCTGCGGCTTTCGACTGCAACGGCGATCTGAAGCCGGAACTCTACCTGTCCGGCGGCACCTCCAAGGGGCAGCTTTTCCGCAACGACAGCCCCGTGGGCGGCGCGCTGAAATTCAGCCCCGTCGACAGCGGGCTGGAACTGGATCAGGTCGGCGGGGCCTATCCGCTTGACGTGGACAGTGACGGGAACACCGACCTCGTCCTCCTCCGCGTCGGTCCCGACAAGGTGATGCGCGGCTTGGGCGAATGCCGTTTCGAAGAGGCGACGGATTGGGGCTTCGACGGGCTGGACCTCTGGTCCACCGCCTTTGCCGCGACATGGGAAAAGGGCGCGGATTGGCCCACGCTTGCCATCGGCACCTATATCGACCGCACGCAAGAGGCGTTCCCGTGGGGCACATGCACCCCCAACCACCTCTACCGCCCCAAGGGCAAGGGCTGGGATGCCCCCCTGCCGCTGAAACCCGGCTTCTGCGCCCTGTCCATCCTTTTCACCGACTGGAACCTGTCCGGCACGCCGTCGCTGCGCATGTCGAATGACCGCGAATATTACAAAAAGGGTCAGGAGCAGATGTGGAAGATCAACCCCGGCGAGCCGCCGGCGCTTTACACCGACAAGGACGGTTGGGCGCGGCTGCGCATCTGGGGCATGGGCATCGCCAGCGCCGATGTGACGATGGACGGATACCCCGACTACTTCCTGACCAGCATGGCCGACAACAAGCTGCAGGTGCTGGCCGAAGTGCCGGAAGGCGGCAACCCGAAACCGAAATTCGCCGATGTGGCCTTTGCCAAGGGCGCCATCGCGCAACGCCCCTATACCGGCGGCGACATCCGCCCCTCGACCGCGTGGCATACCGAGTTTCAGGATGTGAACAACGACGGGCGCTTCGACATTTTCGTGGTCAAGGGCAACGTCTGGGAAATGCCCGACTTCGCCGAGAAAGACCCCAACAACCTGCTTTTGCAGCGCGAGGACGGGACCTTCATGGAAGCGGGCGACAAGGCGGGGGTGGCAAGCTTCCGTCAGGGGCGCGGCGGGGCGGTGGCGGATTTCAACCTCGACGGGTTGATGGACATCGCCGTGGTGAACCGCAACGAACCCTCGGAACTCTGGCGCAACACGGGCGGCGATGCGGGGCACTGGCTTGCGCTCATGCCGGTCCAGCCCGCGCCGAACCAGCACGCGGTGGGCGGCTGGATCGAGGTGAAGCGCGCCGACGGTGCGGTGATCCGGCGCGAGTTGACCGTGGGCGGCGGCCATGCGGGCGGGCAGCTTGGCTGGTGGCATTTCGGGCTGGGCGCGGCCACGGAAACCGAAGTCCGCGTGCTTTGGCCCGATGGCACCGAAGGGCCGTGGCAGAAAGTGGCGGCGGACGGGTTCTACCGCCTTGCGCGTGACGCCGAGCCGGAGGCATGGCAGCCGAAGTAAAGGGCGGCAAAGGCTGGACCTCGGGGGCGCTATTCCCTATATATTCAGTCAACAACCCCTTCGGCCTTCGGGCCTGACTGACGGACAAGCCATGACGCAAGCAGAAAAGATCGAAGGCGCGCCGCTGATCGAGCCTTCGACCACCGACCATCCGCTTTACGAACAGGTCGTCGAAGCCTGCCGCACGGTCTATGACCCCGAGATTCCGGTGAACATCTTCGACCTCGGTCTGGTCTACACGATCCAGATCGGGGCCGAGAATGACGTCGACATCATGATGACTCTGACCGCGCCGGGCTGCCCCGTCGCGGGCGAGATGCCGGGTTGGGTCGCCTCGGCGGTCGAACCCTTGGCGGGGGTGAAATCGGTCAACGTCCAGATGACCTTCGATCCGCCCTGGGGGATGGAGATGATGTCGGACGAGGCGCGTCTCGAACTCGGTTTCATGTAATCGCGCAAGCCTGTGGGCTTGCATAAAGCTAATGCAAGCTAAAAGACTTGCCTAAAGCCCCTGCCGCTGGCAGGATGGCGGCATGGAAAAGCTTGCTGTCCTGACCGGCGACCTGATCGCCTCCACCCAAGCGCCCGACCATCTGGCGCAGGCGATGGCGGCGCTGGCTGCGGCAACGGCCACCTTTTCCGCCTTTACCGACCTGCCCCCGCGCTTCACACGCTTTCGCGGCGATGGCTGGCAATGCGTGGTTCCGGCGGGCTGCGCCCTGCGCGCGGCGCTGGTGGTGGCGGCACGCCTTCGGGCCGGAGAGACGGGGCTGCGGACACGCATCGCCATCGGCATCGGCCCCGCCGACACCCTGGGCAGCCGCGATCTTGCCGATGCCGCCGGCCCTGCCTTCACCGCATCCGGGCGCGCGCTCGACCACATGGCGCGCGGGCAGGTCTGGGCCGTGGCGGGCGACATCGCCCCGTGGCACGAGGCGCTTGTCGCGCTGGCGGAATGGCATTCGGCCCGCTGGTCGCGCGAACAGGCCGAAGCGATGGCCATCGCCCTATGCTCGGAGACGGCGACACAATCCCAGATTGCAAATGGTCTTAATATTACACGTCAGGCTTGGCAGGCCCGCCTTTCCGGTGCAGGCTACGGGGCGTGGCGTCCGGCGCTGCGTGCTTTCGAAAGTGGCTTTTGATGTTCGAGACCCTCGCCGCGCTGTATTTCGCGCATGTTCTGGCGGATTTCGTTCTGCAACCGGCATGGATGGCGATGGGCAAGCGCCGCCCGCCGGTTCTGCTTGCACATGGGGGCGTGGTGCTTGTGACAGCCCTTCTGGCGACCGGATCGCTGCACCCTGCCCTGTTCGCGCTGGCCTTCCTCCACCTTGTGACCGATTGGGCCAAGGCGCGGCTGCGCCCCGGCTTTCCGGCCTTTGTCGCGGATCAGGCGGTGCATCTTGGCACCGTTCTGGCCATCGCCACTGCCCTGCCGCACATCTGGGCGGGCGGGCTTTGGGCGGGTTGTCCCACCCTTCCCGCGCTTTACAGCCTGAGTGCGGGGGCAATCCTTGCCGTGCGGGGCGGCGGTTTCGCCATCGGGACGCTGATGCAACCCTGGGCCGAGGTGATCACCCTTGACGGTCTGCCCAACGGCGGGCGCGCCATCGGCTATCTGGAGCGGGGGCTGATCTTCCTCATGGTGATCGGCGGCATGGCCGAAGGCATCGGCTTCCTCATCGCCGCCAAATCGGTGCTGCGCTTCGGCACGGTGCGCGAAGAGGCGAAGCTGTCCGAATACGTCATCATCGGCACGCTCGCCTCTTTCGCATGGGCGCTGGTCACGGCTTTCGTGACCCTTACGCTGATGACACACCTGCCCCCGCTTGGAATTCCTGACTTTACGCCTTAAGTTAAGGGTCAGGACCAAGGAGCCTATACCCATGTTCGGCATTCCCGGAAAACAGGCCGTCACGCTGACACCCGCAGCGGTGCGCCAGATCAAGCGGTTGATGGAAAAGCAGAACAGCGCGGGTCTGCGGATCGGCGTGAAAAAGGGCGGCTGCGCGGGCATGGAATACACGATGGACTATGTCGCCAGCGTGAACCCGATGGACGAGATCGTGGAACAGGACGGCGCGCGGGTGATGATCGCCCCGATGGCGCAGATGTTCCTCTTCGGGACCGAGATCGATTACGAGACCTCGCTCCTCGAATCCACCTTCAAGTTCAACAACCCCAACGTGGCCGAAGCCTGCGGCTGCGGGGAATCGATCAAGTTCAAGGACCAGCCCGCCGCCTGAGCGACGCCGGGGGCCAGCCCCCGGACCCCCGGAGTATTGGGGCAAGGGTGATGCAGGGCGATTTTTCCGCCCACTCCCCCTGCCGCATCTTTTCCTTGGCCGCCGAACCCCGTATCGCTGTTAGCGCAAACCAAGGGAGGTGGGGATGAAGAAGCTCGCAGCAGGCAATTGGAAGATGAACGGCACGGGCGCCAGCCTGTCCGAGGTGTCGGCCCTGCTTTCCGCCCACCCCGCTCCCGCCTGCGAGATGCTGCTTTGCCCCCCCGCCACGCTGGTCGGGCAGATGGCCGCACTTGCCAAAGGCACGGCGCTGTCGGTCGGCGGGCAGGATTGCCACGCCAGGGAGTCGGGCGCGCATACCGGCGACATTTCCGCGCCGATGCTGAAAGACGCGGGCGCCGGCTATGTGATCGTCGGCCATTCCGAACGCCGCACCGACCACGGCGAGACTGACGCCCTCGTGCAGGCCAAGGCCATCGCCGCGCAGAAGGCGGGTCTCATCCCCGTCGTCTGCATCGGCGAGACCGAGGCCGAGCGGGACGCGGGCACGACGCTCGACGTGATCGGCACGCAGCTTCACGCCTCGGTCCCCGATGGATCGACCGCCGCCACGCTGGTCGTCGCCTATGAACCCGTCTGGGCCATCGGCACGGGCCGCACCCCCACGCTGGACCAGATCGCCGAGGTGCATGCCTTCATGCGCGCCCGCCTGACGGCGCGTCTGGGGGCCGAGGCGGCGGGCGTGCGCCTGCTTTACGGCGGGTCGGTGAAACCCTCCAACGCCACCGAAATCTTCGCCATCCCCCATGTCGATGGCGCATTGGTCGGCGGGGCGAGCCTCAAGGCTGCGGATTTCGGCGCTATCGTTTCGGCACTCTCGGCGGCCTGATCGCGCCCTCTCGCGTCGGTTGCGGAACAGCATTGCCCCGCCCGCGCGGGGGATGCTGGCCGTGACCGCATTACGGAATTTCCATGACCCTTCACGCCGACACCGCCCCGCGCAGCTATTCGCTGCTGACCTCGAACCTGATCTGCATGGCGTCGATGATGATCTGGGCCGCCGCCCTTCCGGCGGCCGAGGTGCTGATCCGCCCCGACCCGCCGATCATGCCGCCCCTGTCGCTGACGGCGGCGCGGATGACGATGGCAGCCCTTTTCCTGCTGCCCGTCTGGATCGCGGTCGAAGGGATCGACGCGCTGCGCCGCACGAACTGGCTGCGCGGGTTGATGGTCGGCTCGCTCATCGGGGTGGGGGCGCTGTTTCTGGTCATGGGCCAATCGCGGACCACGGCGGTGATGGCGGCGGTGGTGTCGTCTGCCATGCCGCTGGTGGGCATCACCATCGAGATCCTTCTCGACGGGCGCAAGTTGAACCGCGGCGTGGTTGTGGGGCTGCTTCTGTCGGTCGTGGGCGGCATCCTTGCGGCGGGGCGCTTCGACGGGGGACTGGGCTTCGGCTTGGGCGCGCTGATCTGCCTTGCCTCGGTCATCACCTTCACCCTCGCCTCGCGCCTGA
The DNA here is from genome assembly GCA_027489375.1 of Paracoccaceae bacterium. Taxonomy (GTDB): domain Bacteria; phylum Pseudomonadota; class Alphaproteobacteria; order Rhodobacterales; family Rhodobacteraceae; genus Paragemmobacter. The sequence goes on from JAIXZW010000012.1 coordinate 529,351, forward strand.
CCGTCACCTCCCTGCCCGGCCTGACCCCGCTCGGCTCGACCACGGTCACGGTGGTGGGTGCGGCCATCGCCGCCTGCGTCTTTGCCGCCATCGGCATGGTGGCGGGGATGCCGGGGCCGGATTGGCCTGCCTTCGGCTGGTATGAATTCGGCGCGCTGGCGCTTTTCGGCATCGGGGGTCTGGCGATTTCGCAGGTGCTCTGGATCGTCGCGGTGGGACAGCTTGGCATCGCCATGTCCTCGCTCCACATCAACCTCACGCCGTTTTACGTCATGGTGATCCTGCTCGCCCTTGGCGGCACGTGGAACTGGCTGCAAGCGGCAGGGGCGGCCATCGTCGCGGTGGCCGTGCTGATCGCCCAAGGGCTGATCCCGCTGGGGCGGCGCTGATGGAACGCCTGTCGCAAGCGCCGACCGATCCGGCCTTCGTCCAGAACCCCTACCCGTTCTACGAACGCGCCCGCGCGCTGGGGCCGTTCTTCCATTGGACCGATTATGACCTGACCTGCACGGGCAATGCGGCGGCGATCAACGCCATCTTCCGCGACCGCCGCTTCGGGCGCGAGGTGCCGCCGGAACTGGCACAGCCCGTCCCCGACCACGTCCGCGCCTTCTACGCGGTAGAGGCGCATTCCATGCTCGAACTCGAACCTCCGCGCCACACGCGGTTACGCAGCCTCGTGCTCCGCGCCTTCACCTCGCGCCGGATCGCGGCGCTCGAGCCCGAGATTGCGGGGCTGAGCCACGCCCTGATCGACGCCCTGCCTGCGGGCGGGTCGGACCTTTTGCGCAGCTTCGGCCAGAAGCTTCCCGTCATCATCATCGCCCGCCTTCTCGGCGTGCCGGAAGCGATGTCGGATGACCTGCTGCGTTGGTCGAACGCGATGGTCGGCATGTATATGGCGGGCCGCACGCGCGAGGCCGAGGATCGCGCCAACCAGGCCGCCGCCGATTTCGCGGCCTTCCTGCGCGGCTATGTCGAGGCGCGCCGAAGCGACCCGCGCGACGACCTGATCACCCATCTCATCGCCGCCGAATCCGAAGGCGAGCGGCTCACCACCGACGAGCTGATCACCACCTGCATCCTGCTGCTGAACGCGGGGCATGAGGCGACCGTCCACACCATCGGCAACGGGGTCAAGACGCTGCTGGAAACCCGCACGCCCCGCGCCGCCCTTGCCCCCGAAGCGGTTGAGGCGACGGTCGAGGAAATCCTGCGCTACGACCCGCCACTGCACATGTTCACCCGCTGGGCCTATGAGGACATCGACGTGATGGGCCACCGCTTCAGGCGCGGCGATCAGGTGGGGCTGCTCCTCGCCGCCGCCAACCGCGACCCCGCGGGATGGGAGCGCCCCGCCCGCTTCGACCCCGCCCGCCCGATCCGCGCCAATGCAAGCTTCGGCGCAGGCCTGCATTTCTGCGTGGGTGCTCCCTTGGCGCGGCTCGAATTGCAGGTCGCTCTGCCGATCCTGTTCGAGCGGCTGCCCAAGCTGAAACTCGCAGCACCACCCGTTTACGGCAACGTCTACCACTTCCACGGCCTGACAGGCTTGCCCGTCACCTACTGACGCTTCCGGCCCTTCATCTGTTCCTAAATATCCCACGGGGTAGTCCATCGTGTTCGCCATCGGTTCTAGAACCGATGGACTGGGGGGTGTGAAACCCCCGCTCCGACAGATCAAACCGGCAGAACCGTCGTCGCCTTGATCTCTTCCATGCTCAACAGCGCCGTGACGTTGTAGATCTTCACCTCGGAAATCAGCGCCTGATAAAAGGTGTCATAGGCCCGCGCATTCTTGACGCGCACCTTCAGGATATAGTCGATATCCCCCGCCAGCCGATGCGCCTCGAGCACTTCGGGGCGTTCCTTCAGCGTCTTGAGGAATTTGCGCTGCCACTCCGCCTCATGCTCGGAGGTGCGGATCAGCACGAAGAAGCAGGCTTCCAGCCCCAGCGCCTCGGGGTCGAGGATGGCGGTCTGGCGGGTGATGACCCCCGCTTCCTTCATCCGGCGGATGCGGTTCCAGACGGGGGTTTTGGAACTGCCCACCTTGCGGGCGATCTCGTCCAGCGACTGCTCGGAATCGGCCTGCAACTCGGCAAGGATTTTCCTGTCCATCTCGTCCAGCCGGACTGCCATTCGCCCTATCCCCCGTTTGGCGGAACACCGTTCCATCGCGGCGCAGTATCGGAACATTCTTCCTTATCTGCAAGGGTGCCTGTGCAAAAACAGGGAAAATATCCTATATTCGATCCATCCTTCACGCGTGGATTCCCTCCGATGCCAGACCTGCCGATGCCAGACCTGCCGCATTTCGCCCCTGTCCAAGTGGCCGTCACCTTCGTCGGTGCGGGGCCGGGGGCTGCCGCGCATCTGACGCTCGGCGCCTATGCCGCGCTGCAAGCGGCGGATGTGGTGATCCACGACCGTCTCGTCGGGGCCGAGGTCATGGCCCTGATCCCTCGCCATGTGCAGCGCGTCGATGTGGGCAAGGAGGGTTTCGGCCCTTCGGCCAAGCAATCCGACATCAACGCGGTCCTCGTGGCGCACGGGCTTGCGGGCAAGCGGGTGGTGCGGCTCAAGGGCGGCGATTGCGGCATCTTCGGCCGTCTGGACGAAGAGATCGACGCGCTTGAGGCTGCGGGCCTTGCCTTCGCCATCCTGCCGGGTCTCACCTCGGCCACCGTGGCGGCGGCAAGCATCGGCCAAAGCCTGACGAAACGCGGGCGCAACCGCGCGCTGCGGATCGTGACGGGCCATGACATGGAAGGGTTCGCCGATCAGGACTGGCGCGGCATGGCCCGCGCGGGCGAAGTCACCGCGATCTACATGGGCAAGAAATCCGCCCGCTTCATTCAGGGCCGCCTGATGATGCACGGCGCAGATGCCGCGACCCCCGTCACCGTGGTGGAAAACGTCTCGCGTCCCGACGAAAAGGTGATCGCCGCGACCCTTGCGGACCTGCCCGAAGCGGTCGCCGCGCTTGACGGTCCGGCAGTCCTTCTTTACGGCCTCGCCCCACGGCAGGCCGCATCTGCCCTTAGCCAACTCAAGGAGGCCCGCGCATGAGCCGCCGTTTCATCCCCAAGGTCGTCACCGCCAACCGCCTGCGCGAAGGCGATGTGGTCTATCTGACCGCCGATGACCGCTGGACGCCCCATCACCACGAAGCCGAGCTGATCGAGGACGAGGCCCACGCCCAACTGCGCCTGCTGCACGCGGCGGCGCAACGGCTTTATGTCGTGGGCGCCTATCTCGCCGATGCCAAGGCCGGACCCGACGGACCCGAACCCGTGCATTTCCGCGAGGAATTCCGCACCCGTGGCCCGTCCAACTACCGTCACGGCAAGCAAGCCGACCTCGTCTGAAATCCGAAGAACCCTCCGAAGCACCCAAGGCCGCCGCAGATGTATTCCTATTCCGAATTCGACGAAGCCTATGTCCGCGAGCGCGTGGCGCAATTCACCCATCAGGTGGAGCGTCGCCTCGACGGCTCGCTGACCGAGGATGAGTTCCGCCCCCTCCGTCTGATGAACGGCCTCTATCTGCAACTGCACGCCTATATGCTGCGCGTGGCCATTCCCTATGGCACGATCAACCCGCGCCAGATGCGGCAACTGGCCTATATCGCGGACACCTGGGACAAGGGCTACGGCCACTTCACCACCCGCCAGAACATCCAGTTCAACTGGCCCAAGCTGCCGGACGTTCCGGCCATGCTCTCGGCCTTGGCCGATGTGGGGATGCACGCCATCCAGACTTCGGGCAACTGCGTGCGCAACGTGACGGCAGACCATTTCGCCGGTGCGGCGGCGGATGAGATCGAAGACCCCCGCCCCGTGGCCGAACTGCTGCGCCAGTGGTCCACCGACCACCCCGAATTCCAGTTCCTGCCGCGCAAGTTCAAGATCGCCATTACCGGCAGCCCGAATGACCGCGCCGTGACCCGCGCGCATGACATCGGCCTGCGCATGGTCCGCAACGAAGCGGGCGAGCCGGGGTTCGAGGTGATGGTGGGCGGTGGCCTTGGCCGCACGCCGATGATTGCCCATACCGTCCGCGACTTCCTGCCGAAAGCGGACCTGCTGCCTTATGTCGAAGCCGTGCTGTCGGTCTACAACGTGCTTGGCCGCCGCGACAACAAATACAAGGCCCGCGTCAAGATCACCGTCCACGAGACGGGCAAGGAAGAGATCACGCGGATGATCGAAGAGCGCTTCGCCGAGTTGCGCCCGCTTTTCGGCGGCAACGACCAGAAACTGCTGGCCGAGATCGAGGAAGCCTTCGCCCCGCCCGCCTTCAAATCGGCCCCGACCGATGCCTATGACGCCTTCTACAAGGCCGACCCGACCTTCCGCGCCTGGGCCGACACCAACCTCGCCAAGCATCGCAACGCCGATTACGCTATCGTCACGATTTCGATCAAAGCGCATGGCGAAACCCCCGGCGATGCGACCAGCGACCAGATGCGCGAGATCGCGGCGCTGGCAGAAGAATTCGGCCATAACGAACTCCGCATCAGCCACGAGCAGAACGTGATCCTGCCGCATGTCCACAAGGGCGACCTTCCGGCGGTCCACGCGCGTCTGGTGAAGGCGGGTCTCGGCACGGCCAACGTGGGCCTGATTTCGGACATCATCGCCTGCCCCGGCATGGACTATTGCGCCCTTGCCACCGCCCGCTCCATCCCGATCGCGCAAGAGATTGCGACGACCTTCCGCGACCTTGACCTCGAACACGCGATCGGGCCGCTGAAGATCAAGATTTCGGGCTGCATCAACGCCTGCGGCCACCACCATGTCGGCCATATCGGCATCCTCGGCCTCGACCGCGCGGGGGTCGAGAATTACCAGATCACGCTGGGCGGCGACGGCACCGAAACGGCCAGCATCGGCGAAAAGACCGGCCCGGGCTTTGCCTATGACGAAATCGTCCCCGCCGTGGAACGCCTTGTCCGCGCCTATCTCGGACTGCGTGCTTCGGCCGAAGAAACCTTCCTGCAAACCTACCGCCGCCTTGGCATCGAGCCGTTCAAGGCCGCGCTCTACGAGGGCGAGGACAGTCAGGATGCCGCGTGACATGGGGCGTTTTCCGGAAGGATCGGTGGCTGACCGCGTGGCCGCGCTGAATGCGCGCTACAAGCACCATGCCGCGACGACCGTTCTGGAACACGCGCTGAAGGATGCCGACCTTGGCCGCGTGGCCCTCGTCTCGTCTTTCGGGGCCGAGTCGGTCGTGCTGTTGCACCTCGTCTCGGTCATCGCGCCGGAAACGCCGGTCCTCTTCGTCGATACGCGGATGCTGTTTGCCGAAACGCTCGACTACCAGCGCGAATTGGCCGAAAAGCTGCACCTCTGCGACGTGCGCACCATCCGCGCCGCCCAGCCCCGCGTGGCGTTCGAGGACCCCGACGGCACGCTGCACCAGTTCAACACCGACGCCTGCTGCGCTGTGCGCAAAGTCGAACCGCTGGAACGCGCACTCGCCACCTTTGACGGCTGGATCACGGGGCGCAAACGCTATCAGGCCAGCACCCGCCAAGCGGTCGAATTCTTCGAGGCCGAAGGCGACACCCGCATCAAGGTCAACCCGCTCGCCCACTGGGGCCGCGAAGACCTTGAGGAATACATGGTCGAAAACCGCCTGCCCCGCCACCCGCTGGTGGCCAAGGGCTACCCGTCCATCGGCTGCGCCCCTTGCACCAGCCCCGTGAAACCCGGCGAAGACCCGCGTGCGGGCCGCTGGCGCGGGCAGGACAAGACCGAATGCGGCATCCATTTCATCGACGGCAAACCCGTCCGCACCCCGAAGGAGAGCGCAGCATGAGCGTGATCGTCACCGACAAGGGCTTTCAGGCCGAAGACTGGACCGCGCCCATCGTCGCCCTTACCGATCTGGCGGGGCATCAGGGCGCGGTCGATCTGGCGCATACCGACGATCCGGCGGCGCTGGCGGCGCAACTCGACGCGCTGCACCTGATCCGCGTGGCCTTTCCCGCCTTCAACGATGGCCGCGCCTTCACCATCGCCCGCCGCCTGCGGATGATGGGCTACACGGGGCGTCTGCGCGCCAAGGGTCCGGTCATCGCCGACCAATATGCGATGGCCCGCCGCGTCGGCTTTGACGAGGTGGAAATCCCCGAAGAGATCGCCGCCCGCCAGCCTGCCGAGCAATGGGCCTTCCGCGCCGACTGGAAGTCCTTCGACTACCAAGCCCGTCTGCGCGCCTGACGCGCAGACAAGACGCACAACCGTCTGCGCGCCTGACACGCAGGCAGAACGGAACGCCGCCCTGCGCGCCTGATCCGCACCACATCGCCCCATAGCCACGCCGGGGGCTTTCCCCGAAGGCGTGGCTTCTATATTGCCGAAAGCGACCGCCATGACCGAAGCGAGCCTCACGATGGACGCCAAGACCGAAACCACCACCGCCAAGCCCCATCTGCCCGACGCGCAGACGGTGACGCAGGTGACGCATTGGACCGACCGCCTCTTCTCCTTCCGCGTGACGCGCCCGCAAAGCCTGCGCTTCCGCTCGGGCGAATTCGTGATGATCGGCCTGTTGGGCGACACCGGCAAACCGCTCTTGCGCGCCTATTCCATCGCCTCGCCCGCCTGGGACGAGGAGCTGGAGTTCTATTCGATCAAGGTGCCGGACGGCCCCCTGACCAGCCGCCTGCAACATATCAAGGTGGGCGACGAGATCATCCTGCGCCCCAAACCCGTGGGAACGCTGGTCCATGACGCGCTGCTTCCGGGCAAGCGGCTCTGGTTCCTTGCCACCGGCACGGGCCTTGCCCCCTTCGCCTCGCTCATGCGCGAGCCGGAAACCTACGAGAAATACGAATCCGTCATCATGATGCACACCTGCCGCGAGGTGGCCGAGCTTGAATACGGCCGCCAACTGGTGGAAAGCCTCAAGGACGATCCGCTGATCGGCGAGATGGTGGGCGACAAGCTGCGCTACTATCCCACGACCACGCGGGAAGAGTTCCACCACATGGGCCGCGTCACCGACAACCTGACCTCGGGCAAGGTCTTCGCCGACCTCGGCCTGCCCGCGATGAACCGCGAGGAGGACCGCGCGATGGTCTGCGGGTCGCTTGCCTTCAACGTGGACGTCAAGAAGATCCTCGAAGACTTCGGCCTGACCGAAGGCGCCAACTCCGACCCGCAGCAATTCGTGGTGGAAAAGGCCTTCGTGGGCGACGGCATCTGAACGCCCCGGCCACTCGATAGGAACGCCGCGCAGGACACCCCTGCGCGGCATTTTCGTTTTCATGCTCGCGCAAATATCCTCGGGGGGTGAAGGGGGGCCGACAGCCCCCCTTCTTCCGAACTCACAGCTTGAGCGCGGCCTTGATCTGGTCGATCACGCCCTGAACCTTGGTCGGGTCCGCAGCGGCGGCAGTCACGGCGGTCTTCAGCGCGGTCTTGGTCGCATCGTCGAGCGACGAGCCGTCGATCAGTGCCGTGACCTTGGCCGCATCGAAAGCGGCGGGGTCAAGTGCGGCAGCCGCATCGGCGGCCAGCTTGGCCGCAGCCTCTTCGGCGGCTTTCGCAGCGGCGGCAGCCTCTTCGGCGGCCTTGGCGGCGGCTTCCTCTGCTGCCTTCTTCTCGGCGGCAGCGGCTTCCTCGGCGGCCTTGGCGGCGGCTTCGGCGGCAGCGGCAGCCTCGGCGGCGGCCTGCTGTGCGGGCAGATACGAGAACTTGTAGTAGCCGCCACCGGCGGCAATCAGGACAACGAGAGCAATCACGATACGTTTCATGGAACACTCCTTGACCGGGGACAGCCCCCGGAATGGCGCGCCTATGCCACAGATTCCCGAAACAATCAAAGCCAGACGCAACCGAACCTGCTACCCAGGGTTGAGATTCGCGGGCAGCCGTGGCGATACCGCGTCATCGGTGCTTGCACTTTGCCCGATTCCCGTTGAAAGCCTGTGCCAGCACGCGTAAATTATGCGGCGCAAGAGTGAACCACAAAAGGACGACCACCATAGCCCGCAGACCCCACAACGCCCCTCCGCAGCGCGAGACGGGCCCCCGTGTGAATGATCGCATCCGTTCGCCCGAAATCCGGCTCATCGGGGCCGAGGGCGAGAACATCGGCGTCGTGACCCCCGCCCGCGCCATGCAGATGGCTGAAGAGGCCGGTCTCGATCTGGTCGAGATCAGCCCGAACGCGGAACCGCCGGTCTGCAAGATCATGGACTTCGGCAAGTTCAAATACGAGACGCAGAAGCGCGAGGCCGAAGCCCGCAAGAAGCAGAAGATCATCGAGATCAAGGAAATCAAGTTCCGTCCCGGAACCGATACCCATGACTACGACGTGAAGATGCGCTCGGTGATGAAGTTCCTCGAAGAGGGCGACAAGGTCAAAGTCACCCTGCGCTTCCGTGGCCGCGAGATGGCGCACCAGGAGCTGGGTCTTGAACTGCTCAACCGCGTGGCCGCCGATGTGGGCGACAATGGCAAGATCGAGTCGATGCCCAAGCTCGAGGGCCGCCAGATGGTGATGATGATCGCCCCGAAATAAGGGCGGTCGCATCCGGCCAAGGGGCGCGCCACCGGCGCGCCTTTTGTTTTTCGTCACCCCGATTTTTCTGCGAAAGATCCCGCCCCGTCCTGTCCCGTGGCGGGGGCGGCAGCGGGGTCTTGAGTATTTGGGCAAGGGTGAAGGGGCATCGCCGCGCCCTTGGCAGGCGGGGAATCGAGTATTTGAGCCAAGGTGAAAGGCGGGTCAGCCCTTCATCTTCGGTTCGCGCAGTTGCGGGCGCAGCGGGATTTCCTTGAGCAGCCCCCCCACCCCCATCGCCGCGATGTCGCGGTCGGTGACGTCGAGCCCGCAGGCCAGACGTTCCAGCACCCAATCCGCGCCGTTGAGCGCCGGCGACCGCGCGCAGCCCGGCAGGCCGATCACGGGGCGGGGGCCAAGGATGCCGAAGAACAGAAGGTTGCCGGGATCGACGGGCATCCCGAAGCGCGTGACAGTGCCCCCGGCGCGGCGCAGGGCGGCGGGGGCGGTGTCCATCGGGTCGGATGTGGCGGACCCCGTCAGGATCAGCAGCATCTCGCCCGACAGCCGCGCCAGCGCCGCCGCGATGGCCGCTTCCTCATGCGGCACCGTCTCGACCGCCGCCAGCGTCATGCCGAGGGCTGCAAGCCGCGTTTCCACCGCGCGGCGGCCCTTGGCGTTCAGCTTCGGGTCCTGCCCCGCAACCTCGGTCATCACCAGCCCTGCCGATCTGCGGGTCACGGGCAGCACGCGCAGCGCGGCGGTGGCGGCAGCGGCCAGCGCGGGGGCAAGGGCGGCTTCGGCCACGGCATAGGTGATGATCTTGACCGTCCCGACCAGCGTCCCCGCCGTGACGCGCTGCATGGGCGGCAGGGTCGCCAGCGTGATGGCGGGATCGATCAGGTTCAGCCGCAGCACCGCGTCAGGGTCGAACATGACGATCCCCGCCCCCGTGGCGTTCAGGTTCACCCGCCCCGTAAAGGCCGTGCTTGCCGCAAGCCCGCAGCCTTGCGACATCAGCGCCGCGGCAAGGCGGGCGGCGGCCGCATCCTCGCCCACATCCCCCGCCTCGGCCTGCGCCACGGTCACGCGGGTGATCCCCGCCGCGCGCAGGGCTTCGATTTCCCCGGCCCCCAGCACCTGCCCCTTGCGCAGCCGTCCCTGACCCACGCTTTCCGAATGGGCAAGGATCGCTCCCAAGGCCCCCTCCAGCGGCACCTCGCCGAAGCGCATCAGCCCTTCCTCAGCGCATGGGTGACTTGTGCCATGACCGACACCGCAATCTCGGCGGGCGTCTTCGCCCCGATATCGAGGCCCACGGGCGCGTGGATGCGGGCAATCTCGGCCTCGGCAAACCCCGCCTCGCGCAGGCGGTCCACCCGCTTGGCATGGGTCCGGCTTGACCCGAGACAGCCGAGGTAGAAGACCGGCGACCGCAGCGCGAAGCGGATCGCGGGATCGTCGAGCTTGGGGTCATGCGTCAGGGTGACGATGGCCGTGCGCGCATCGGGGGCAAGGGCGGCAAGCGCCTCGTCCGGCCAATCCTCCACGATCACCTCGCCCGGAAAGCGGGCGGCAGAGCCAAAGGCGGAACGCGGGTCGATCAGCGTGCAGTCATATCCGCAGGTGCGGGCGACCGTCAGCAGGGCTTGGGCGATATGCACCGCCCCCACCACGATCAGTCGCAGCGGCGGGTTGTGGATGGCGATGAAGCGCCCGTCCTCCTCCATCCCCGAACGGTCGGCGCGGAAGCGGGCATCCACCGCCGCTTCGTCGCCGGGGCGGATCAGGCGGCGCTCCCATGTGTCGGGATGCACCGCGACCGCCACCGCACGGCGGGCGGCACGTTCGGCGACCAGCTCTTCCAGCAGCGCCACGGGCAGCGCCACGGGCAGCCCCTGCCCCGCGTCACCGCCCACGGGTTCCACCAGCACGCGGATCGTTCCGCCACAGGCCAGCCCCACGGCAAAGGCCGTCTCGTCGCTGACGCCAAAGGTCAGCACCCGCGACTTGCCGTCGCCCAGCGCCGCCATCGCCTCGGTCACGACCGCGCCTTCGACGCAGCCGCCCGAGACGGACCCCATCATCTCGCCCGCGCCCGAAACGGCAAGCTGGCTTCCCGCCTGACGCGGGGCGGACCCCCATGTCTCGATCACGGTGGCCAGAACCGCGCCCGTGCCGGCCCTGTGCCAGCCCAGCGCGATTTCGGGGATGCTGTCATGTTCGGCGCGTTGTTCCATCGGTTCCTCCACCGCCCGCATCATGCAAGCGGATGCGTGGCCATGCCATTGGCAAAAGGTGGCACGCAAAAGGAAAACGCCGCAGGGTTGCCCCCGCGGCGTTCCGATCCTTGCCGGACCGCTTACTGAAGCGAAGCGGTCGAGGTGCGCAGCAGCGGCGTGATGATCCGCACCGCCACGCGGCGGTTCTGGCGTTCATCCGCATCGCTCTGCACGCGCAGGTCCGATTCGCCATACCCCTGCACCACCATGTTTTCCGGCGGCACGTCGAAGTATTCGGTCAGCGCCAGCGCCACCGATTCCGCGCGACGGTCCGACAGTGCGAGGTTCGAGGCCGCAGACCCCACCGCATCGGTGTGACCTTCGATCAGGAAAACCTCGTTCGGGTTGTCCTTGACCATCTGCGCAAGGAAGCGGCCCAGCGAGGCAAGGCTTTCGGCCTGATTGGCCTTGATCGCCGACGAGCCGGTGTCGAAGGTGATGTTGTTCACATCGACCGTCGCGGCGAGGTTGCGCACTTCCTTGATCTCGCGGATCTGGCGGAGCGAGAAGGTGCGCCCGATCTCCTTGGCATCCAGCGCCGCCATGCGGGCCTTGAGCAGCGCATCCTCTTCCGAGGTGGACATGCTGATCACGCGGGCACGCGGGGCGGGAAGGGTCGTGACGTCGATCCGCTCTTCCGGCACGAGGTCGTCGATCAGGATCACCTCGCGGCCATAGCCGTCATAGGTGGCGCGGCGCAGCACGCGGCCCGTCACGTCGCGGATGGTGACGATCTGGGTGCCGTCGGCGCGTTCCACGATGGTGCGGGTCGAGCCGTCGCGGAAGGTTTCGGTGCGCACGGTCGAACCGGGGCGGCGCAGCAGGGTGTCGTCGTCCTTGTAGACCACATAATCACCCGAGCCACGGCGCACGACGACGCGGTCGCCGGTGTTCGAGACGACCTCGTCCTGCGTATTGGCGCGGCTGTTGTTGATGATCGCGCCGACGACCAGCGCGCCCAGCGCCACAAGGCCGACCTTTTCAAGATCGGTCATGCCCTTTTTCTTCTTCTTGCCATCCGCGGCCACGGCCACGGCGGCGGGGGCCGCGAATTCCTCGGCCGAGGAGCGGGTCGTTGCCTCGGTGATCTTCTGGACGAGGACGTCCTCGGCATCCGTCGATTCGGGGATCACGGTCTTTTCGCCTTCGGTCGTGACGACGGGGGCAAGGTTCGCCGCCGCTTCAAGCGCCGCGGGTTCGACGCCCTCTTCCGGTGCGGAAAGGAGTGTGGTCAGCTGTTCGACAGCCTGTTCGGTCGGGGCCGGAGCCTCGACAGGTTCCGCCGTCGCGGCATCCGTGGTCGCCTCGCCTTCGGTAGCGGCGGGTTCTTCGGTTGCTGCGGGGTCTTCGGTTGCTGCGGGTTCTTCCGTGGCAGCGGGTTCTTCGGTTGCTACAGGCTCTTCCGTAGCGGCAGGCTCTTCCGTGGCGGCAGGCATATCGGTCGGAGCAGCTTCTTCCTGCTGCGCGGCAGCCTCGGCAGCGGCGGCTTCATCGGCCTGACGCTGGGCCTCGGCGGCAGCGGCAGCGTCAGCCTCGGCCTGCGCGGCGGCTTCCGCTTCTGCGGCGGCGGCGGCGTCGGCTTCGGCCTTGGCGGCAGCGTCAGCCTCGGCCTGCGCTGCGGCTTCCGCTTCGGCGGCGGCGGCGGCGTCAGCTTCGGCCTTGGCGGCAGCGTCAGCCTCGGCCTGCGCGGCGGCTTCCGCTTCGGCGGCGGCGGCGGCTTCGGCTTCGGCCTTGGCGGCTTCGGCCTCGGCCTGCGCTGCGGCTTCCGCTTCAGCGGCGGCGGCGGCTTCGGCTTCGGCCTGTGCTGCGGCTTCGGCCTCGGCCTGCGCTGCGGCTTCCGCTTCGGCAGCGGCGGCGGCTTCGGCTTCGGCCTGTGCTGCGGCTTCCGCCTCGGCCTGCGCTGCGGCTTCCGCTTCGGCAGCGGCGGCGGCTTCGGCTTCGGCCTGTGCTGCGGCTTCTGCCTCGGCCTGCGCTGCGGCTTCCGCTTCGGCAGCGGCGGCGGCTTCGGCTTCGGCCTGTGCTGCGGCTTCTGCCTCGGCGGCGCTCTGCTGCTCTTGCAACTGCTGCATCACGGCATTCATGTCGCAGGGCTGTTCCTGCGTGCCAAGGCACAGCACCGTGCCATCATCCGCGATGATGCTGCCATCCTCGGTCATCGTCTGCGCCATCAGCGCGGCGGGGTTGATCTGCATCAGCGCGACAGAAAGCGCGGTCGTCGAGATCAGGAGCCGTTTCATGCGAAGTCCTTTCCATGTCAGTCGGCGGGGCGCAAAACATTCCCCCAGGGGGACCATTCGCGCCTTCCAGCCGAATGTGCCGGTCAATCATCCTGTTATGCGATATCACCGCCTATAACGCGAGGCCAAGCGGCGGGTTCCTGCCGGTGCCTAACGTGCGTTATCCGATAGCATCCGCATGAGCCTTGACTTCTCGCCCCCGTCACCGGGGTCCGATATCGCAAGGGCCAGCGCCTCGAGCGAGGCGATGGAATGGCCAGCGCGAAAGGCATCGACATGCGGCAGCATCGCGCGGATGCCGCCCGCCCTTGGCGCGAACCCTTCCCAGCGCAACAGCGGGTTCAGCCAGATCAGGCGGCGGGTCGACAGGTGCAGCCGCTCCATCTCGGCGGCAAGCGCCCCCGAATCGTCGCGGTCAAGGCCATCGGTGATCAACAGCACCACCGCCCCCTGCCCCAGAACCCGCCGCGACCAGTCGCGGTTGAAGGCGCGCAGGCAGGACCCGATGCGCGTGCCGCCCGACCAGTCCTGCGCCTCGGCCCCCGCCGCCTTGAGCGCGGCATCCACATCGCGCGACCGCAGATGGCGGGTGATGTTGGTCAGCCGCGTGCCGAAGGTAAAGGCGTGGACGCGGCTCCACCCCTGCCCTTTGCGGTTGGCAACGGCATGGACGAAATGCAGGATCAGCCGCGAATACTGGCTCATGGAGCCCGAGATGTCGCAGAGCACGATCAGGTTTGGCCAGCGCGTGCCGGGGGATTTCATGGCAAGCCGCGTGATCTCGCCCCCCTGCCGCAGGGCAAGGCGCAGCGTGCGGCGGGCATCGACCGCCCCGTTGCCCCCCGCCCGCATCCGCCGCGTGACCAGCGGCTTCACCGGAAGCGACATGCGGGCGAGCATCCGTTTGGCTTCGGCGACCTCGGCCACGCTCATCTGTTCGAAGTCGAGCGTCTTGAGCCGTTCCTCATGGCTCAGCGTGGCCGAAGCGTCGATCTCGATCTCGGCGTCCTCGTCCTTCTCTTCGGGGGCCGCAGGCGGGGGAATGTCACGCTCCACCCCGTCGAGCAGCGCTTCGGCGGCGCGTTTCTCGGCAATGTCGGCGGCCCGCTCCTCTTGCGCACCGCGCACGGCGGGCAACAGGAAGCTCATCATCTGTTCAAGGTATTGCGGATCGCGCCAATACAGCCGGAACACCTGCGCAAAGACCGCCCGCTCTTCGGGGCGGCTGACGAAGCAGGCGTGCAGCGTCCAGTAGAAATCGCCGCGATGGGTGAAACCCGCCGCTTCCACCGCACGGATGGCATCGACCACGCGGCCCGGCCCGATGGGCAACCCCGCCTTGCGCAGCGCACGGGCGAAATGGGCGATGTTCTGCCAGAGCTTGCCATCCTCGGGCAGGTTGAGCGGCGCGTATTCAGCCATGAAACACCGCAAGGCTGCGGGCGATGTTCTGGGCATGGACCCGCTCGTAAGGCGCGAACCACGTCAGCGCACCGCTTGCCAGCGCATCGGCAACCACAGCGCGCAGCGGCGCATCCTTGCGGGCGGGATCATCGGCCAACCCCATGAGCCAGCGGATATAAGCCGCCGTGGCGGGGATGAGCGCGGGCGCATAGCCTCCCGCCGCAATGACCGCCTCGGCCCCGTGGTTGGGAAGGATCGCGCGGATGGGAAGGGCGGCCAGACGGTCAAGCTCGGCCAGATGCGTGGCAAAGGCGGCGGGGTCGCCGACATAGGTGACGGTATCCTCGACCGTGTCGCCCGCGAAAAGCAGGCCACTCTCGGGCAGGAACAGCACGGTCGCGTCATCGCTGTGGATATTCGCCTCGATCAGCTGCACCTCGGCTTGCCCGACCCGCAACGCCATCTCGCCCGAAAAGCTGCGCGTGGGCAGCACCAGCGGCGCGATGGCGGGCGGGGTGGACAGCGTCCCCGCCTCGATCGCCGCACGGTCCCGCGCCAGATGTGCTGCGGTGCGGGCATTGGCGATCACCTCGCAGCCCGCGAATTCCGCCGTTCCCGCGATATGGTCAAGGTGACAATGGCTCAGCACCACCGTAACCTTGCGCACCCCTTCGGCGCGCAGCCAGTCGCGGATGCGTCCCGCATGGGCGCGGCTGACATGGGTGTCATAGACCAGCGCCTCCCCGTCCGAAACGATGGCATATGAGGCGATGCCAAGCGACAGCGCCCCGTCATCCACCCAGTTCGGGCCATCGGCAAAGCGATGCCCGTCACGTCCGGCATAAAAGGCCAACACCCCCGCGGCAGGCCGAAGCAGGCGCAGGTGGCGAGCGGCATCGGTCATGCGACCAGACCCTTGCGCACCTCGTCGAGGATCTTCTTTGCCTCAGATCCCTGAATCTTCTGGATGTCGTCCTGATATTTCAGGATCGCCCCCAATGTGTCGGCAATCACCTCGGGCGAAAGCTGGATCACGTCGAGCGCGAGCAGGCATTTCGCCCAGTCGATGGTTTCGGCCACACCGGGCTTCTTGAACAGGTCCTCGCTCCGCAAGCGCTGGACAAAGGCCACGACCTCGCGGCTCAGCGCCTCTTGCGCCTCGGGGGCGCGGGCGCGCAGGATGTCAAGCTCGCGCCCGAAGGCGGGGTAATCGACCCAGTGATAAAGGCAGCGCCGTTTCAGCGCGTCATGCACCTCGCGCGTGCGGTTCGAGGTGAGGATGACGATGGGCGGCTCGGGCGCCTTGATCGTGCCAAGCTCGGGGATCGTCACCTGAAAATCCGACAGCGCCTCGAGCAGGAAGGCTTCGAAAGGTTCGTCGGTGCGGTCAAGTTCGTCGATCAGCAGCACGGGCGCGCCCCCCGCTTGCGGGCGCATGGCCTGCAACAGCGGGCGTTCGATCAGGTAATCTTCGGTGAAAAGCTCGGATTTCAGCGCGTCACGATCCGCCCCGCCCCCCGCCTCGGCGGTGCGGATGGCGATCATCTGCGCGGCAAAGTTCCATTCGCAGACGGCCGAGGCCGCATCCAGCCCCTCGTAGCATTGCAGCCGGATCAGGCGGCGGCCAAGCGCTGCGGCGATGGCCTTGGCAATCTCGGTCTTGCCCACGCCCGCCTCGCCTTCGAGAAACAGCGGACGTCCCAGCTTCAGCGCAAGGAAAACCACCGTCGAGAGCGCCCGCGACGAGACATAGCCCTGCCCCGACAAAAGCGTTTCGACCGCGTCGATGGATGCCGGAACCGCCACAGACAAACCCTCCCCCATAAGCCGCCCCATGCTTGGCCCCGCCCGCCCCAAGGGTCAAGCGATCACACCCCCATCTGCGACCAATGGACGATGCGGCAAGGCCCGTGCTATCCCTTTGCCATGCGCGTGCTGGCGATACTTTGTGTGAAGGACGAGGCGAGCTTCCTGCTCGAATGGCTGGCCCATCACCGCGCCACGGGCTTCACCGACTTTCTGGTCTTTTCCAACGATTGCTCGGATGGCACCGATGCCATGCTCGACCGTCTGCAAGACATGGGGTGGCTGACGCATGTCAGGACCGCACCGCACGAACGCGGCCCGCAATGGGCGGCGCTGAAGGCGGCCGGAAAACACCCGCTTTACCGCGCCGCCGATTGGGCGATGGTGCTGGATGTGGACGAATTCCTCAACATCCACGCGGGCGACAGGCGCCTGCCTGCCCTGTTTGCCGCCCTGCCCGCCGCGACCGCGATCCCCGTGGCGTGGCGCATGTTCGGCAATGCGGGCGTGGTGGCGCTGCCCGAAGCACCCGTGACCGAAACCTTCACCCGTGCAGCGGGCGACCCCATCGACTGGCCGTGGCGGGCGGTGATGTTCAAGACGCTCTTCCGCGTCTCGGAGGATGTGAAACTCGGCGTCCACCGGCCCAAGGGGGAATTCGTCTGGTTCGACGGCGCAGGCCGCCCCCTCCCCGGCGGGCCGCAACGCATCTTCGCGGGGCTGGGGACGCCGAATTACACCCTCGCCCAACTCAACCACTACGCGCTCGGCTCGATGGAAGGCTATCTGGTCAAGGCCGCGCGCGGGCGGGCGAACCGCGAGGCTTCGGCCTTCGACCTCGGCTATTGGGTCGAGCGCAACCTGAACCATGCCGAAGACCGCAGCATCCTGACGCTTGCCTCTGCGCCCCTGCGGGCGGAATTGCTGGCCGATCCCATCCTCGGCCCGCTGCACCGCGCAGCACAGGACTGGCGCAAGACGCGCTTCCTCGACCTCATGCGCGACGAGGCGTGGCGCAGCCTTTTCGGACGCCTCCTGATGTCGCCGCCCAGCCGCGCCCTGACGGCGGCCGAGGCGCGTCTCGTCTGGTCGCACGGCCTGCCCAAGGGCTAGGCGCGGAAACAATGCCCCCCTGCTGTTGCGGCTTCGGAACGCTTTGAGCCTTGCCCCGCAGGGGTCGGATCGGCGACACTGGAGGGGCAAGTTGCAGACTGCCGAAAAGGGGCATTCGCCCATGTCCGACACCCTGACCCCGCCCGAGGCCGCGCCGACGGGCAAGGCGCCGGTTCACCGCAACCGGACGGAATGGTTCGCCTTCATGGACGAAACCAGTTCCGAGGAAGGGTATTTCCTCAACGTCGGCGACCGGCACTGGGCGTTTTTCCACGATGACGGCCCCACCCTCCTCGTGACCTTCGAACAGATCGACACGGTGCGCGAACGCGCCACCGCCCTGCCCTACGGCCATCAGGTCGCATCGGCCCGTGGCTGGTCCCACCTCTGCCTGATCTCCGAGGGCGAGACGTGGTATCGCGATCCGGCGGTCTATGCCTATATCGACCGTCTGGTGGACGAGGCGTTTTTCGAGGATTTCGACAAGGTCGTCTTTTACGGCGCAGGGGCGGCGGGCTATGCTGCCTGCGCCTTTTGCGTGGCCGCTCCGGGATCGACCGTGCTTGCCATCAGCCCGCGCGCCACGCTCGACGCTTCGGTTGCGGGCTGGGACCAGCGCCACAAGCGGATGCGCAAGCTCGATTTCACCTCGCGCTACGGCTACGCGCCGGACATGACCGAAGGGGCCGGGGCCGTCCACGTCATCCACGACCCGCGCTGCCCCGAAGATGCGATGCACGCGGCGCTGTTCCGCGCGCCCTGGGTCAAGACCTATGCCGCCCCCTTTCTGGCCGAGGGGATCGAGACCGCCTTCCTCCTGATGCAGCTTTTGCCCGCGATGATCGGCGCCGCAGCCGAAGGCAAGCTCGACGCCGCCAATTACGCGACATGGTGGCGCGGGCGGCGCAACTTCGGCCCCTATCTGCGCGGCATCCTGCGGGCAAACGAAACCCGCCCGCGCCGCGCACTCGGCATCTGCCGCTCGGTCACGACGCGGCTCGGCGCACCGCGCTTCCGCAAGCGGATGGCGGAATTCGAAGCCAAGCTCGGCCTTCCCCCTTCTGCCCCGCCGACCTGACAGGATTCCACTGGAAAGGATGCGCCGTTTCGGCTAGGCGGCAGGCATCATGACCCAGACCCTGACGCTCCGCCGCCCCGACGACTGGCACCTGCACCTGCGCGATGGCGCGATGCTGCAAGGGGTGCTGCCCGAAACCGCGCGCCACTTCGCCCGCGCGATCATCATGCCGAACCTCGTCCCCCCCGTGGTGACGGGCGCACAGGCCGCAGCCTACCGCGACCGCATCCTCGCCGCCCTGCCCGAGGGGATGGCGTTCGAGCCGCTGATGACGCTCTACCTCACCGAAGGCACCGATCCGGCCGATGTCGCCGCCGCGCATGCCTCTGGCCTCGTCAAGGCGGTCAAGCTTTATCCCGCAGGGGCCACCACCAATTCCCACGGCGGCGTGCGCGATCTGGCCAAGGTGACGCCCGTCCTCGAAAAGATGGCCGAAATCGGCCTTCCGCTTTGCCTGCATGGCGAGGTGACGACGCCCGAGGTCGACATCTTCGACCGCGAGGCCGTCTTCATCGACACCGTCCTCGACCCGCTGCGCCGCCGCATCCCCGAATTGCGCGTGGTGATGGAACACATCACGACCGAGGAAGGCGTGGCCTATGCCCGCGCCGGCGGCGACCGTCTGGGGGCGACGATCACCACCCACCACCTCATCATCAACCGCAACCACATCCTCGTGGGCGGGATCAAACCGCATTACTACTGCCTCCCCGTAGCCAAGCGCGAAAAGCACCGTCTGGCGCTGCGTCAGGCCGCGACCAGCGGCGAGGGGCGCTTCTTCCTCGGCACCGACTCGGCCCCGCATGTCGACGCGCTGAAGGAACACGCCTGCGGCTGCGCGGGCTGCTTTACGGCCACGAACACGATGCAGCTTCTGGCCCATGTGTTCGAGGAAGAGGGCGCGCTCGACCGGCTCGAAGCCTTTGCCAGCCTCAACGGCCCGCGCTTCTACGGCCTGCCCGCGAACGAATCCACGATCACCCTGACCAAGGGCGCCCCCGCCCAATGGCCCGCCAAGATCTTCACCGAGGCGGGTCCGGTCACGGTCTTCGACCCCGGTTTTCCGGTGCATTGGCATGTTGAGGGGTAAGCGGGACGGTTGACTTGTGTACACAAACTCAGTACACAATCCCAGTAATCTTCGTAACGGGTGTCCTTCGTGCGGTTCGAATGGAACGAGGCCAAGCGGCAGGCGAACCTTGAAAAGCACGGAGTCGACCTGCTCGTCGGTGCGCCGATCTTCGAAGGCAGCACCGTCGAAGCCCCCGACCTGCGACAGGACCACGGCGAGGTACGGATGCCCTTGGTCTGGCGAATGGAGCGCTTTACGTCGTCGTCTACGTCCGGCGCGGCGATGCCATCCGCCTCATCTCGACACGCATAGGAGGACGTCGTGACCGACGCCGGTTTGAAAACGCTCTCTCTGGATGAAATTCGCGCAATGATGGACGCCGGAAAACTCGTGGTCCGCCCCGATGCACCCGAGGCCGAGCTTGAAGACAGCGCCGAATTCTGGGCGCGGGCCAAAGTGGTAGCCCCCGCCCCGAAGAAATCGGTGCATCTGCGTCTCGACCCCGAAGTCTTCGATTTCTTCCTCGCGCAATCCAAGGGCAAGGGGCATATCAAGAAGATGCAGGCCGTCCTCGCCGCCTACATGCGCGCCCATAGCGCGGCCGAGTGACGAAATAGCGGGGCGGCCCGCTTGACCTGCGGGCGGTTCCGGTCCATGCCGCGACGAACCGACCGACCCGAGAGGACCGCCATGATCCCCGCCGCTTTCCCGCCCAAGGAAGAAATCGCCCGCCTGACCGCCCGCGCCCTGCTGGAAATCAAGGCCGTGCATTTCAACGCCGAAACGCCCTTCACGCTGGCGAGCGGCCTGCCCAGCCCGACCTATATCGACTGCCGCAAGCTCATCTCCTATCCGCGCATCCGCTCGACCCTGATGGATTTCCTTTCCGTCACCGTCATGCGCGATGCGGGGTTCGAAGCCTTCGACAACATCGCGGGCGGCGAAACCGCGGGCATCCCCTTTGCCGCCCTCGTGGCCGAACGCCTTGCCCTGCCGATGACCTATGTGCGCAAGAAGCCCAAGGGTTACGGTCGCAACGCCCGCATCGAAGGCGCGATGACCGAAGGCCAGCGCGTCCTGCTGGTCGAGGATCTGACCACCGACGGCGGCTCGAAACTCTCTTTCGTCGATGCGATCCGCGAGACGGGGGCGACCTGCGCCCATACGGCGGTGATCTTCTATTACGGCATCTTCCCCGAAACGACGCAGCGTCTGGCCGATCACGGCGTGGCGCTGCACCATCTTTGCACCTGGTGGGACGTTCTGGCCGAAGCCCGCGCCAGCGGCGCCTTCGACGAAAAGACGCTGGCCGAGGTGGAGGTTTTCCTCAACGACCCACGCGCGTGGCAGGCGGCACGGGCGAAGTGAGCTTCGGGTGTCCCGCTCGGTTCGGAGCGGGATACACGCCCGCTTCGGGAACCGGCGGAACCCCGCCCGATCTTCCGCCACGCTTCGTTGCCAAACTGCCACTGCAACCAATCTAAACGGATGGGGTGCTGTGGATAGGAGGGGATAACTCTCCGCATGTTCCGTGACGGACGATAACCTATCGTAGCCGCCTCTTCCCCCGACCACATATCTTGTGGCAGACTGGGAACCGCACCGGCTTCCAGCCGCTTTCGGGGTAACTTATCCACACACTTACCCAGATTGCGCCTGCCGTCGCATCGTCTAGTAAGGGGCGTCTTGGGCCCCTGCCGAAAGGCAGCGCAGCCCTTGGTCACAGCGTCACATACGGGGTTCAGGAATGACCGACATCGCCACCTTGCGCCCGCTGACACCCGCCACCACCGCAGCGCCCGAAGGCGATTTCCTGCCGCATAACATCGAAGCCGAACAGCAATTGCTTGGCGCGATCCTGACCAACAACGACGTCTATGACCGCATCGCGATCCTGGTGAAGGCGGAACATTTCTACGACCCCGTCCACCAGCGCATCTTTGAAAAGGCTGCGGCCCGCATCCAGAAGAACGCGCTCGCCTCGCCCGTCACGCTCAAGCCATTCTTCGAGGATGACGAAGGGCTGAAGGAACTTGGCGGTCCGGCCTATCTTGTCCGGCTTGCGGGGTCTGCCATCTCGGCCTTTGCCGCGCGTGACTACGCGCAGATGATCTATGACCTTGCCGTGCGCCGCGAACTGATCGCGCTGGGGCGCGACATCTCGGCCAAGGCGGCGAAGGTCGATGTGGTTTCCGAACCGCGCGAGCAGATCATCGAAGCGGAACAGAAGCTTTACAAACTCGGCGAACAGGGCGTGGCCGAGCGGGGCTTCGTCTCCTTCCTCAAGGCCGTGACCGAAGCGGTGAACGTCGCCAACGCCGCCTACCAGCGCGACGGGGGGCTTGCCGGGATTTCGACGGGGCTTGTCGACCTCGACAAGAAACTGGGCGGTTTGCACCCTTCGGACCTTCTGATCCTCGCCGGTCGCCCCTCGATGGGGAAAACCTCGCTCGCCACCAACATCGCCTTCAACGTGGCCAAGGCCTACAAGCGCGGGCGGATGCCGGACGGGTCGGAAGGGGCGGTCGAAGGCGGGGTCGTGGGCTTCTTCAGCCTCGAAATGTCCTCCGAACAGCTTGCCGCGCGTATCCTGTCGGAAGCCTCGGAGGTGCCGTCGGAACAGATCCGCCGCGGTGACATGACCGAACAGGAATTCCGCCGCTTCGTCGAAGCCGCCAAGGCGCTGGAATCCTGCCCGCTTTACATCGACGACACGCCTGCCCTGCCGATTTCACAGGTCGCCGCCCGCGCCCGCCGCCTGAAGCGGACGCATGGGCTGGATGTGCTGATGGTCGACTACCTGCAACTCCTGAAAGGCTCGTCCAAGGACAACCGCGTGCAGGAAGTGTCCGAGATCACCCAAGGTCTCAAGGCCATCGCCAAGGAACTGAACATCCCCGTCATCGCCCTGTCGCAGCTTTCCCGCGCCGTGGAAAGCCGCGAGGACAAGCGCCCGCAACTGTCGGACCTGCGGGAATCAGGGTCGATCGAACAGGACGCCGACGTGGTCATGTTCGTCTTCCGCGAGGAATATTACAAAGAGCGCGAAAAGCCTGCCGATCACGAACTGGAAAAGATGGCGCAATGGCAGACCATCATGGAAAACGTGCATGGCAAGGCCGAGGTCATCATCGGCAAGCAGCGCCACGGTCCCATCGGCACGGTTGAGCTTGCCTTCGAAGGCCGCTTCACCCGCTTCGGCAACCTCGTCAAACCGTGGCAAAGCGACAGCCGCGTCGAATACTGACGCCCGCCCGCAACTGACATGTCAGTTCCCCCTTCCCTTCCGCCCGCGCCCCGCTAAGGTCGCGGGGAAAAGGCGGCGGGGAAAAGGCGGGGGCTGGCATGGATCTGGGGCTGAAAGACAGGGTCGTGATCGTCACGGGTGGCGGTGCGGGCATCGGGGGCGCGATCACCCGCTGCCTTGCTGCCGAAGGGGCGATCCCCGTCATCCTTGCCCGCCGCGAACCGCCTGCCGCCTTTCTGGCCGAGATCGCCGCAGCCCAGCCGAAGGCGGGCTGGGTCAAGGTCGACCTTGCCAAGGATGCCGAGGTCCGCGCCGCGGTGGCCGAGGTGCGCGCCCGTTGGGGCCGCGTCTATGGCCTTGTGAACAATGCGGGCACCAATGACGGGATCGACCTCGATGCCGGACCCGAGGCCTTCCGCGCCTCGCTCGACCAGAACCTGATCCATTACTATACGCTGGTGCATCTGTTGCAGGAGGATCTGAAGGCCGAGCGCGGCGCCATCGTCAACGTCTCGTCCAAGACCGCCGTCACCGGCCAAGGCTCCACCTCGGCTTATGTCGCGGCCAAGGCCGCACAGCTTGGCCTGACCCGCGAATGGGCCGCCGCCTTTGCCCCGCACGGGGTGCGCGTCAACGCCGTGCTTCCGGCCGAGGTGCTGACGCCGATGTATGACGCATGGCTCGACACCTTTCCGAACCGCGCCGAGAAACTGGCCGAGATCACCGCCCGCATCCCGCTTGGCCAGCGGATGACACTGGATACGGAAATGGCCGATACGGTCGTCTTCACCCTCTCGCCCCGCGCGGGGCATACCACGGGGCAATGGCTTTACGTCGATGGCGGCTACGTCCACCTCGACCGCGCGATGGCAGGGGTCCGCGACTGACCCTGCCGTCACAAGGGGGGCTGTCTGCCCCCCTCGGGGCTGCGCCCCTCACCCCCCGAGGATATTTGGGGCGAGAGGAAGCGGGAGAAGGTCCAGCATCCTGCGGGCGCTTCCGTCCAGCGCAGGATGCCTTCCCCTCGCGCGGTCATCGGGATCCCTCCCTGTACCGCCGCTCCAGCCTTGCAGCGAAGGGTTAAGAAACCCTCAACGGCTTCCTCTCGCCCCAAGTATCCTGCGGGGGGAGCCGCGCCCTTGCGCGGCGTGGGGGGCGGCACACGCCCCCCCTTGGCCACGGGCGCGGCGGTCACGTTTTGCGCTGACGGCACGGCGGGGCCAGAAAGCACTTGACCCCGCACGCGCCCCTGCCGAAAACCCCCCGCATGGCTACAGCGACCCTTACCATAGATCTCGACGCAATCGCCGCCAACTGGCGCGCGCTTGACCAGTGTTCCGCAAGCGGCGTCCAGACCGCCGCCGTGGTCAAGGCCGATGCCTATGGCCTTGGCGCCGACCGCGTGGGCCGCACGCTGGCGCAGGCGGGGGCGCGGCGCTTCTTCGTCGCCGTGGCCGAAGAGGGCGCGGCGCTGCGCCAGTCGCTCGGGCCGGGGCCGCAGATCAACATCCTGGGCGGGCATATGGCGGGGGATGCGGACATGATCCGCGATCTCGACCTGACCCCCATGCTCAATTCTTTGCAACAGGTGACGCGGCATCTCGAATCGCTGCCCGGCCACCCGTTCGGCATCCAGCTTGACACCGGCATGAACCGGCTGGGGATCGAGGCCGCCGAATGGCAGGCCATCGCCCCCATCGTGCTGGCGGCGAAACCCGAAATGCTGATGTCGCATCTGGCCTGCGCGGACGAGCCGGAGCATCCGATGAACCGCCACCAGCTTGCCAATTTCCACGCCATGACCGATGGCCTTGGCGTGCCGCGTTCCTTTGCGGCAACGGGGGGCATCCTGCTCGGGGCGGAGTATCACTTCGACCTGACGCGCCCCGGTGTCGGGCTTTACGGGGGTCGCCCCTATGCCGAACGTCCCGTGGTGCGCCTGTCGCTGCCGGTGATCCAGACGCGCGAGGTCGCGGCGGGGGAGACCGTGGGCTATGCCTGCGGCTGGACCGCCGCGCGCCCCTCTGTCGTCGCCACGCTTGCCGCGGGTTATGCCGATGGCCTGCCGCGAAGCCTGTCGGGGCGCACCCCGCTTTGGGATGGCGACCGCACGGTGCCGCTGATCGGGCGCGTGTCGATGGACCTCATTACCGCCGATGTCACCGACCTTGCCGAGGT
Organism: Paracoccaceae bacterium; assembly: GCA_027489375.1. Classification (GTDB taxonomy): domain Bacteria; phylum Pseudomonadota; class Alphaproteobacteria; order Rhodobacterales; family Rhodobacteraceae; genus Paragemmobacter. Next base: position 554,288 of record JAIXZW010000012.1, read on the forward strand.
TCCGCGCAGCCTTGACATCCTCTGCGCGCATCAGACGGTGGATGATCTGGCCGATATCGGCGGGACCATCGGCTACGAGATCCTGACCGCGCTCGGCCACCGCTATGCGCGGCGCTACACCGGACAAGCCACGGGTGGGCAGGCATGACCCTGACCGCGCCCCTGACCACGCCCCTGGCCGCCATCGGCCGCCCCGTTCTGGCGATGCTGGCCTATATCGGGCGCATCGCGCTTTTCGCGGTTTCGGTGGTGAGCCACCTGTTCCGCCCGCCCTTTTACCCGCGAGAGTTCCTGACCGCGCTGATGCAGATCGGCTGGTTCTCGCTTCCCGTGGTCGGCCTGACCGCCGTTTTCACCGGCGGTGCGCTGGCGCTGCAAATCTACTCGGGCGGGGCGCGGTTCAATGCCGAGGCGGCGGTTCCCTCGATCGTCGCCATCGGCATGGTGCGCGAGCTTGGCCCCGTGCTTGGTGGTCTGATGGTGGCGGCGCGGGTTGCTTCGTCCATCGCGGCCGAGATCGGGACGATGAAGGTGACGGAGCAGATCGACGCGCTGGTCACGCTGTCCACCAACCCGTTGAAATACCTTGCCCTGCCCCGCGTTCTGGCGGCGACCCTTGCCGTGCCGGTGCTGGTTGCCACGGGCGATGCCATAGGGATCGCGGGGGGCTGGCTGGTGGGGGTGCATCGGCTTGGCTTCAACCCCGCGACCTATTTGCAGAACACCTATGATTTCCTGCAAAGTTGGGACGTCGTGTCCGGCCTGTGGAAGGGTGCTGCCTTCGGCTTCATCGTGGCGCTGATGGGCTGCTATCACGGGATGAATTCGGGCCGTGGCGCGCAGGGTGTCGGGGCGGCGACCAAGGCCGCTGTCGTGGGGGCATCGGTGCTGATCCTTGCCACCAACTACCTGCTGACCGAGGTGTTCTTCACCTCATGATCGAGCTTTCCGCTGTCCATAAATCCTTTGGCCCCAACCGCGTGCTGCGCGGGGTGGACCTGACCGTTCCCAAGGGCGAGAGCATGGTCATCATCGGTGGTTCCGGCACGGGCAAGTCGGTGCTGCTGAAATGCATCCTCGGCCTCGTGACGCCGGATGCGGGGATGATTTCGCTTGATGGTCAAGACGTTACGCGGGCCGACCGCGATGCGTTCCTTGCCCGTTTCGGGATGCTGTTCCAAGGCGGGGCGCTGTTCGATTCGCTCCGCGTCTGGGAGAATGTCGCCTTTCGTCTGCTGCGCGGGAGCCTGAAGCGGCCCAAGGCGGAAGCGCGCGAGATTGCCATCGAAAAGCTGCGCCGCGTCGGGTTGAAGCCCGAAACCGCCGACCTGTTTCCCGCCGAACTTTCGGGGGGCATGCAAAAGCGCGTGGGATTGGCGCGGGCGATTGCGGCAAGCCCCGAGATCATCTTTTTCGACGAACCGACAACGGGGTTGGACCCGATCATGTCGGGCGTGATCAACGACCTGATCCGCGAGATCGTGACCGAGATGGGCGCCACCGCCATGACGATCACGCATGACATGTCATCGGTGCGTGCCATCGCGGACAAGGTGGCGATGCTGCATGACGGGCTGATCCGCTGGACCGGCCCTGTGGCGGAAATGGACGCGGCATCAGACCCTTATCTGCAACAGTTCATCCACGGGCGCGCTGACGGCCCCATCGCCTCGGTGCGGTGATGGAGGCGCTTTTCGACCGCGCCCTGCTTGCCGCGCAGTCGCCTGTCGTGCTGTTCCTGCTTTACCTTTCGCCCGTCGCCATTTCGGTTGCCGCCCTTGCAAGCTGGCGCAATGCCGTCCCGGGGGCGGCGATCATCGCCGTGTCGGGGATGGCCTATTCCGTCTGGCTTCTGGTCCCCTTTGGCTTCGGGATCGTCGAGGCGCGGCAGGTGTCGGCCTATGCGTCGATCCTTGGCTGGATCTGGCTGGTGATGGCATGGGGACGGCATGTGCTGACGGAATGGCCCGCGCCGATGTGGGGGCATTGGGTGGCGGGGACGGTGCTGTTTGCCCTGCCCTTCGCGACCCTTGTCGCAATGCTGATCCGGTGACGAACCGTGATGCACAGAGGATGCACACTTGATGCATACGCCGCTTTCTGATCACCCTGCCGCATGAGCAAGAACACCCCCCAATTCACCTGCACTGCCTGCGGTGCCGTGCATCGCAAATGGGCGGGCAAATGCGACGCTTGCGGTGCGTGGAATTCGATCATCGAGGAAGCGCCGCTGTCCACCGGACCCAAACCGCTGGGGGCCAAGGGCCGGACGATCCCGCTGACCGACCTTGCCACCGAGGAAGCGCCGCCGCCGCGTGCGAGTTCGGGCCTTGACGAGTTGGACCGCGTTCTGGGCGGCGGGCTGGTGCCTGCTTCGGCCATCCTTGTGGGCGGCGATCCGGGGATCGGGAAATCGACGTTGCTGCTGCAAGCCACCGCCGCCTTTGCGCGGCGCGGGCTGAAATGTCTTTACATCTCGGGCGAGGAGGCGAGCGCGCAGGTGCGGATGCGGGCGCAACGGCTTGGCCTTGCCGATGCGCCCGTGGCGCTGGGGGCGGAAACCTCGCTCCGCGATATCCTGACCACGCTCGATGCCGAACGGCCCGACCTTGCGGTGATCGATTCGATCCAGACCATGTGGCTGGATACGGTTGAAGCGGCCCCCGGTTCCGTGTCACAGGTGCGTGCGGCGGCGCATGAGCTTGTGACCTTTGCCAAGCGGCGGGGGGTTGCCGTCATCCTCGTCGGCCATGTGACAAAAGAGGGGCAGATTGCCGGTCCCCGTGTCGTCGAACACATGGTCGACACGGTGCTCTATTTCGAGGGCGAGCGCGGCCACCAGTTCCGCATCCTGCGCGCGGTCAAGAACCGCTTCGGACCCGCTGACGAGATCGGCGTCTTCGAGATGACCGGAAACGGGCTGGCCCAAGTCACCAACCCTTCGGCGCTGTTCCTGTCCGACCGTGGCCAGACCACGCCGGGATCGGCAGTCTTTGCAGGCATCGAAGGCACGCGGCCCGTGCTGACCGAGATTCAGGCGCTTGTCGCGCCTTCGAACCTCGGCACGCCAAGGCGGACGGTGGTGGGCCTCGATTCCGGTCGCCTGTCCACCATCCTCGCGGTGCTGGAGGCGCGCTGTGGCATTCCCTTTGCGGGGCTGGATGTTTTCCTGAACGTGGCGGGCGGGATGCGGGTCAGCGAACCCGCCGCCGACCTTGCCGTGGCGGCGGCGCTTTTGTCGGCGCGGGAAGATGTGGCTTTGCCGCCCGACATGGTGCTTTTCGGTGAAATCTCGCTGTCGGGCGCGTTGCGGCCCGTGGGGCAGACCGAAAACAGGTTGAAAGAGGCCTCGAAACTTGGTTTCTCACAGGCGGTTGCGCCGGAACGGTCGAAACTGGGGGCGGATACTGGCATGAAGCTGCGGCAGATGCCGGATCTGACGGCCTTTGTGGGTGAAATGTTCGGGGCCGGTTAAGGCCGATACGGGAGAGTTCGATGGAAGGCTTCACTCTGGTCGACGCGGTCGTTGCGGGCGTCATCCTTCTGTCGGCGATCCTTGCCTATGCGCGGGGTCTGGTGCGCGAGGGCATGGCCATCGTCGGCTGGATCGGGGCCGCCATCGTGGGCTTCATGTTCGCAGCCCCTGTGCAGCCGCTGGTCAAGGAATTGCCCGTGGTGGGCAAGTTCCTGTCGGATAGCTGCGAATTGTCCATCGTCGCGGCCTTTGCCGTGGTCTTTGCGCTGGCGCTGATCGTGGCCTCGCTCTTCACGCCGCTTCTGTCCTCGGCCATTCACCGCACGGTGCTGGGCGGGATCGACCAGGGCCTGGGCTTCCTGTTCGGGGCGGTGCGGGGCGTGTTGCTCGTCGCCGTGGCCTTCATCGTCTATGACCGCGCCATCGCTTCGGAAGCGATCCCGATGGTGGACGAAAGCCGCTCGGCCAAGATCTTCGCCTCGTTGCAGGACCAGCTTGACGCCAATATCCCGACCGATGCTCCCGGCTGGATCGTGGGCCGCTACAACGAATTGACCAGCATCTGCGCCGATGCGGCAGCGGCAGCCGAGGCGGCACCTGCAAACTGAGCACAGGGCCTGTGCATTTCCCCCCGCCGCGCTGCGGCATATGGGGGTGACAGCGGCACGGTAAAGCCCTACATCAAGGCGCATCTCTTCCCACGGATTCGGAGGCCTTATGCGGCGCTTCCTCTCGCACCCCTTTGACGATGACAAGCTCAAGGAGGAGTGCGGCGTTTTCGGCGTGGTCGGCGTTGCCGATGCCGCCAATTTCGTGGCCCTCGGCCTGCACGCCCTGCAACATCGCGGGCAGGAAGCGGGGGGGATCGTGTCCTACGACCCCGAGAACGGCTTCAACTCGGCCCGCCGCTTCGGCTATGTGCGCGACAACTTCACCAAGGCCGATGTGATGCAGACCCTGCCGGGGCAGCTTGCCATCGGCCATGTGCGCTATTCCACCGCCGGATCAAAGGGCGCGACCGCGATCCGCGACGTGCAGCCCTTCTTCGGCGAGTTTTCGATGGGCGGGGCCGCCATCGCCCATAACGGCAACCTGACCAATGCCGCCGCCCTGCGGCGCGAGCTGATCGAGCGCGGGTCGATCTTCCAATCCTCGTCCGACACCGAATGCATCATCCACCTGATGGCGCGGTCGATCCAGTCGACCATTCCCGAACGCATCAAGGACGCGCTGCGGCGGGTCGAGGGGGCGTTCTCCATCGTCGCCATGACCCGCACCAAGCTGATCGGCGTGCGCGACCCGCTGGGCGTGCGTCCGCTGGTGCTGGGGCGTGTGGGCGATTCAGGATGGGCGCTGTCGTCCGAAACCTGCGCGCTTGACATCATCGGTGCGGAATTCGTGCGCGAGGTGGAAGCGGGCGAGATGGTCGTGATCGAAGGCAACAAGGTGGAAAGCTTCCGCCCCTTCTCTCCGGCCAAGTCGCGCTTCTGCATCTTCGAACACGTCTATTTCAGCCGCCCCGACAGCATCCTTGGCGGGCGTTCGGTCTATGAGACCCGCCGCCAGATCGGCGTGGAGCTGGCCCGCGAGGCGCCGGTGGATGCCGACCTCGTCTGTCCCGTGCCGGACAGCGGCACGCCTGCGGCGATCGGCTATTCGCAGGAGTCGGGGATTCCCTATGCGATGGGGATCATCCGCAACCAGTACATGGGCCGGACCTTCATCGAACCGACCGAGCAGATCCGCAACATGGGTGTGCGCCTGAAGCTGAACGTCAACCGTGCGCTGATCAAGGGCAAGCGGGTGATCCTCGTCGACGACTCGGTCGTGCGCGGGACCACCAGCCGCAAGATCAAGGACATGATCCTCGATGCCGGCGCGGCGGAGGTCCATTTCCGCATCGCCTCGCCCCCGACCGCATGGCCGTGCTTCTACGGGGTGGATACGCCGGAGCGGTCGAAGCTGCTGGCCGCGACCATGTCCGAGGACGAGATGCGCGACTGGATCGGGGTCGACAGCCTCAAGTTCATCTCGCTCGACGGGCTTTACCGTGCAGCGGGCGAGGTTTCGGGGCGCGACCCCGCCGCGCCGCGCTATTGCGATGCCTGCTTCTCGGGGGATTACCCCGTGGCCCCCTCGGACAAGATCGAGGAAGGGTTCGAGATGAAGGCGGCGGAATAACCCCGCTTGGCGGAGCGGAACGGGCGGAAATCCCCCGACGCCGGAACCTGCATGATGGAATGATGTTCTCTCCCCGACCGAACCGAAGGGGAGAGTTCCATGCCAGACACACCATTCCGCAACGTCTTCATCCTTTGCACGGGGCGCTGCGGGTCCACCACCTTTGACCGTGCCTGCCGCCACATCACCAACTGGACGAGCGGTCACGAAACCCGCAGCCACTTGCTTGGCCCCGAGCGGCTGGCCTATCCCCCGCGCCATATCGAAGCCGACAACCGCCTGTCATGGATGCTTGGCCGTCTGGACCGCGCCTATGGCAGGGATGCGGCCTATGTCCACCTGACCCGCGATGCCGAAGACGTGGCGCGCTCCTACGCGGGGCGGGCGGCTTACGGCCTCATGCGGGCCTATGCCCGCGGCATCATCCTTCCCGCGCCCGGAACTTTCGAATACGACGACCGTCCCGTCATGGACCATGCCCGCGACATGGTCGAAACCGTCACGACGAACATCGAAACCTTCCTGTCCGGCAAGCCGCATGTGATGCGGATGCGGCTGGAAGACGCGGCCACCGACTTTCCCGCATTCTGGGACTGGATCGGCGCATCGGGCCGCCTTGACTTGGCCTTGCAAGAGTGGTCCATCCGCCACAATGAAACCTTGCCTCGGGCACGGGGGCGGATCGGAAGGGTGCTGTCATGGCCGAAACGGAAACACGCATCGCACTCGTCACCGGAGCATCGCGCGGGCTAGGGGCGGCGCTGGCCGAACAGCTTGCGCTGCGGGGCTGGCAGGTGGTGGCGGTGGCGCGCACCGTGGGCGGTCTGGAAGAGCTGGACGACCGTGTTAAGGCTGCGGGCCTTCCCGGTGCGGGCAACCTGACCCTCGCGCCGATGGATGTGACGAACGAGGATGCGATGCGGCATCTGTGCCTGTCGGTCCACCAGCGTTGGGGCAAGGTCGATCTTTGGGTCCATGCGGCGGTCCATGCGGCACCCCTTTCGCCTGCGGGCAGCATCGACATGAAGGATTGGGACAAGTCCTTTGCCACCAATGCCCGCGCCACGGGGTCGCTGATCCCGATGGTCGAACCGCTGCTCCGTGCGGCACCTGCGGGGGCGGCGCTTTTCTTCGATGACCCGCGTGCGGGGGCAAAGTTCTTCGGCTCTTACGGAGCGTCCAAGGCGGCGCAGATGGCCGTGGTGCGGTCATGGCAGGCGGAATCGGTCAAGATCGGCCCGCGCGTGCTGATCGACACGCCCGCCCCCATGCCCACCGCCACCCGCGCCCGCTTCTTCCCCGGCGAGGACCGCTCGGTCCTGACCGATCCGCGGCGCGAGGCGGCGCGCATCCTCGACGCGCTGTGATCGGCGCGCCAAACTAACATGTCAGTTTGCCCTTGCGCCTGAGCGCCTTTCCCGCTTGACTGCCTGCCAGTGAATTCGGGGAAAACTGCCATGCGTCTCAAAGGAAAAACCGCCTTCTGCACCGCTTCCGGCGCGGGGATCGGGCTTGCCACCGTGCGGGCCTTTGCTGCCGAAGGGGCGCGGGTGATCGCGACCGACCTGAACGCCAAGGCGGTCGAGGCGCTGACGGCCGAAGGGATCGAGGCGCATCGGCTCGATGTCACCGATGGCGCGGCGGTCAAGGCGATGGCGGAGAAGGTCGGGGCGGTCGACATCCTGTTCAACTGCGCGGGCTATGTGCATGCCGGCACGATTCTTGACTGCGACGAGGATGCCTTCGACTTCTCGGTCGAGCTGAACGTCAAATCGCTTTACCGCATGACCCGCGCCTTCCTGCCCGCGATGCTGGACAACGGCGGCGGGTCCATCGTCAACATCGCCTCGGTCGCTTCGTCGATCATCGCGGCGCCGAACCGCTTCATCTATGGCGCGACCAAGGCCGCCGTGATCGGCATCACCAAATCGGTCGCCGCCGATTACGTCACGCGCGGCATCCGCTGCAATGCGATCTGCCCTGCCACGGTGGAAAGCCCCTCGCTCGAACAGCGGATGCGGGCGCAGGGGGATTACGAAGCGGCCCGCGCCGCCTTTATCGCGCGCCAGCCGATGGGACGGATCGGCAAGCCCGAAGAGATTGCGGCGCTGGCCGTCTACCTCGCCTCGGAGGAAAGCGCCTTTATGACGGGGCAGGCGATCAGCATCGACGGCGGTTGGACCAACGTCTGACGGGGTGTCAGCCCTCGAGCGCCGCCGCCATCGCCTCCCACAGCGCCTCGACCGGTTCCAAGCCGATGGAGAGGCGGATGAAGCCATCCGCCACCGCATCGCCCCAGCGGGCGCGGCGTTCGCCCGCGCTATGGGTGGAGCCGAAAGAGGTGGAGCGGGCAAGATAGGGGCAAGCGGCCAGAAATGCCTCGGCCGTCTCGGCGCTTTCGAGTTCCATCCCGATCAGGAAGCCGAAGCCGGTGGCCTGCCGCAGCATAACCCCATGCGCGGGGTCGGATTGCAGCCCCGGATAGCGGACATTCCGCACGCGGCTATGCGCGGCCAGACGTTCGGCGATAACTTGGGCCGAGGCGCACATCCGCTCCATCCGCACCTCGAGCGTTTCAAGCCCGCGATGGACGAGCCACGCCTCGAATGACCCGGGCACGGCACCCGACAGCTTTCGCCAGTCCTTCACCCGCTGCAAGATCGCGGGATCGCGCGTCGCCACATGGCCGAAAAGCACATCCGAATGCCCCCCTGGCGCCTTGGTATCCGCCGCCACCACCACATCCGCGCCAAGATCGAGCGGACGTTGCAGGACGGGCGTCAGCGTCGTGTTGTCGACGATCACCACCGCGCCCGCCGCATGGGCACGGGCCGAAACCGCTGCGATATCGCAGACGTCGAGGAAGGGGTTCGACGGGGTTTCGAGATAGACCACCCCTGCCCCCGTGAAATCCGCCGCTCCCACGGCGGCGGTCGCCACGTAATCGACGGAGACGCCGAAGGGGCGCAGGAAATTCTCGGCAAAAAGCCGCGTCGTGTAATAGCCGTCCGAGGGAAGGACCACGCGCTTTCCCGCCGTCACGGTGGCAAAGAGGGCTGCCGAAATTGCCGCCATGCCCGAGGGGAAGCTGACGCAATCGCCCGCTTCGAGAATGGCAAGCTGGGCTTCCACCTCTTCCCAAGTCGGCATGGCCATGCGGCCATACATGAAGCCGCCCTGATCGACGCGGGGCAGGTGGTAGGTCGCGGCCGAGACGAGGGGCGGGGTGATCGGGTCGCCCTGCCCCAGCCGGTCGCGGCGGTGGTGCAACAGTTCGGCAAAGCGGCGGTCGTCGGAATTGCGGGTCATGGCTTACCTCTTTCCCGCATCATCCCCGCCCCGCCGCCGCACGCAAGCCTATTCCAGACGTGCAGGGAAGCCCGCCGCACGAAGGTCTGTGCCGAGCGCGTCTTCAAGCAGTTTGACGATCTGGGTCGACTGCGCCGTGCCGCCATAGACCGCCTTGCCCTTCATGAAGGTCTGGTTCGTCATGGCCGCAAGGTCGAGCGGCACGCCGAATTCCTTGCCGAAGCCCATCGCGAAGCCGAGGTCTTTCAGCGCAAGGTCCATCGTGAAGGCGATGTCGTAGCTGCCGTTCAGGATCAATTGCCCTTCGGTTTCATGCACGAAGGAGGTGCCGCTCGATGCCGAAATCGCCTCCCACGCGGTCTTGAGGTCGAGACCGCCGCGTTTGGCCAGCATCAGCGCCTCGCCATCCGCCACGAGGTGGATGAAGGCGAGCATGTTGGTGATGACCTTGATCACCGCTGCCGAGCCGAGCGGTCCCATGTGGAAGATGCGGTTACCGATGGCTTGCAGCGCGGGCTTGTGCATCTCGAAAAGGTCGGCGTCACCGCCTACCAGCACCGTGATCTCGCCCCGCGCCGCCAGATGGACGCCGCCGGTGACGGGCGCTTCGAGCAGACGCACGCCGCCGGAACGGGCCAATCCGGCCAGACGCAGGATATCGTCGCGGCCCAGAGTCGAATTCTCGATCCATGTGGAGCCGGGCTTCATCGTGGTCATCAATTGGGCCAGAACCGCCTCGGACACGGCGGGGGATGGCAGGCAGGTGAAGACATGGTCCACCTGTTCGGCCACCTCGGCAGGGCTGGCCGCGACCTTTGCCCCCATCGCACGATGCCGCTCGGCCAGGGCCGGATCGCGGTCGTGGACGACAAGCTCATGCCCGTCGCGGATCAGGCTTGCCGCCAGATGCCCGCCCAGATTGCCAAGCCCGATGTAGCCGTATTTCATCTTACCCTCCCGCCGCCCGCTTCATGCGGAACCTTCAGAAACCCGTTCAATCAGTTGAAATAGATGTTGTATTTCGCACGGATGGCCGCGTCGATCTGCGGATCAATCCGGCGGCCCGCACGCGCCAGAATGGAATTCTTGCGCGCAATCGCCGTGTCAAGCAACAGGGGCTTTCCGGCCTCGTTCCATTCCTTGGGGCTCATCCGGTTGCCGACCGCGGGATAGATGTATTCCGTCTGCATCAGGCTGAGCGTCTGGTCCGAGCCGAGGTAATGCCCCGGCCCGCCAAGGCAGACCTGCTTCATCGCCTCGATGCTCGTGCTGTCGGGGGTCACGTCGATGCCGCGCACAAGCCGCATCGCCTGCCCCAGCAGGTCGTCGCCCAGCACGAGGCTTTCAAGGCAGAAGCCCAGAAGCGAGGCATGCATCCCCACCGCCTCGTAGCACATGTTCAGCCCTGCCAGACCGGCGAGGGAGTTGGTGATGCCCTGTTCCCATCCCGCCTGCATGTCGGGGAGTTTGCTGTCCGAAATGCCGCTCGCCGCCCCTCCGGGCAGGTCGTAGAAACGGTGCATCTGCGCGCAGCCTGCGGTGAGCAGGGCCTGCTCGGCCGATCCGCCCGACATGGCCCCCGTCCGCAGGTCGGACACGAAGGGCCATGTGCCAAAGATGCAGGGCGCGCCCTTCTTCACCGAATTGGCATAGACCACACCCGCCAGACATTCCGCCACCGCCTGCACGATGGTCAGCGCGATCGGCGCGGGCGCTGTCGCCCCCGCCTGCCCCGCGCTCAGGAGCAGCATCGGCATGCCGCGACGGATGCAATCCTCCATCGTGATGCAGGATTCTTCGGCGAATTTCATCGGCGGCACGACGAAGCAGTTGGAGTTCGAGACGAAGGGTCGCTCGAGCCATTTCTCCTCGCCGCCCGCGACCATGTAGAGCATGTCGAAGCAATCGGCGACGTGGCTGGGGTCGCTGAAGCTGGTGCCCACATGCTTCGTCGTGCCGGACAGGCAGGCGTAAAGCGTGTTCAGGTCCATCTCGCGGTTGTCGACCACATCGCGACAGACCATCGTGCGCTGGTAGAAGTGGATGTTGTCAAGGTTGTCGACCAGCCGCGCCCCGTCATAGAGGTCCTGCGCGGTGCTGTCGCGATACTCCAGCGTGATCGGATCGACGATATGCACCGCCGCCCCCGCCGTGCCGAAATGCACGTTGGTGCCGGACAGGTGCAGGTCGTGCTTGGGGTCACGCGCATGCAGCGTGATGTCGCGCGCGGCCACGGCCAGCATGTCCTCGACCAGCGCGCGCGGAAAGCGCAGGCGCCCGTCATCGCCCTGGATGGCCCCTGCGGCGGTCATGATCTCGACCCCCGATTTCGGTGCCTGTGACAGCCCGATCACCTCCAGCGCCTCCAAGGCACTGGCGTGGATCGCCGCCATCCCCGCATCGGTCAGGGGCTTGTATTGCCCGCCGGGCATGCCGCCGCGCACGGGGCGCAAATTCTCGGCCAAGGGCGCGGAACGCAGCGCCACGCGGTTTGCCCGTCCCCCTGCCCGCCGCGCCCGCGCCGGCTCGCAGGTCTCGCCCGTCATGATCTCGTCGCTCATCCCTGCATCCTTCATCTGTTCGACAAACATCCTCGGGGTAGTCCATTGGGTTCGCCATTGGTTCAAGAACCCAATGGACTGGGGGGGCAGACGGCCCCCCGGTCCTGTCCCGTCAGCCACGCACCCGTTCCGATTTCGGATCATGCATCGGCACCAGTGACGCCACCGCCTCGTGCCGCACGCCTGCGATCTCGATCTCGTAGCGGCTTGCCAACACATCCGCCTCGCTCTCGCCCTTGCAGGGGACATAGCCAAGGCCGACCGCACCGCCAAGGAAATGGCCGTAGTTCCCGCTTGTCACCGGACCTACGATCTTGCCATCGCGCACCACGGCCTCGTTATGGAACATCAGGGGCTGCGGGTCCTTGAGCAGGAATTGCAGCATGCGCCGCTCAAGCCCCGCCTCTTGCTTGCGCAAGACCGCATCGCGCCCGATGAAATCGCCCTTGCCGGTCTTGACCGCAAAGCCAAGCCCCGCTTCCAGCACGTGATCCTCGTCGGTGATGTCATGGCCGAAGTGGCGATAGGCCTTTTCGATCCGGCAACTGTCCAGCGTATGGATGCCGCAGAGTTTCAGCCCGTGCGCCGCCCCCGCCTCTTCCACCGCCTCGAACACATGCGCGGCCTGATCGGCGCTGACGTAAAGCTCCCAGCCAAGCTCGCCCACGTAAGTCACGCGATGCGCGCGGGCGAGGCCCATGCCCACCTCGATCTCGCGCGCGGTGCCGAAGGGGTGGCCGGCGTTCGAGAAATCGGCAGGGCTGACCGCCTGCATCACCTGCCGCGCCTTGGGACCCATGAGGCAAAGCACCGCCTCGCCCGCCGTCACATCGGTGATGACGGCGAAATCGTCGCCGACATGCCGCCGCAGCCACGCAAGGTCACGCTGCAACGTCGCCCCCGGCACGACAAGAAGGAAGGCCGTCTCGGAAAGCCGCGTCACGGTCAGGTCGGATTCGATCCCGCCCTTGCGGTTCAGCATCTGGGTATAGACAATCCGCCCCACCGGCACGTCGATCTGGTTGGCGCAGAGGCGGTTGAGGAAGGCCATCGCGTCCCGCCCCTCGACCCTGATCTTGCCAAAGGAGGACATGTCGAACAGGCCCACGCCGTTGCGCACCGCCAGATGCTCGGCCCGCTGGTTGCCGAACCAGTTCTGGCGCTGCCAGCTGTAGCGGTACTCGCGCTCCTGCCCTTCGTCCGCGAACCAGTTGGCGCGTTCCCATCCCGCCACCTCGCCAAAGACTGCGCCACGCGCCTTGAGGTGTTCATGCAGCGGCGTGCGCCGCACCCCGCGGCTGGTTTCCACCTGCCGATAAGGGAAATGGTCGGCGTAAAGCAGACCCAAAGTCTCGGTCACGCGTTCCTTGAGGTATTTGCGGTTTTTCTGGAACGGCTGGGCGCGGCGGATGTCCACCTCCCACAGGTCGAAGGGCGGCTCGCCCTCGGTGATCCACGAGGCCAGCGCCATCCCCGCCCCGCCCGACCCCGCGATCCCGACCGAGTTGTAACCGGCGGCGATCCAGTAGCCCTGCACCTCGGGCGCTTCGCCCAGATAATAGCGGTCGTCGGGGGTAAAGCTTTCCGGCCCGTTGAAGAAGGTGTGGATGCCCGCCGTCTGGAACAGCGGCATCCGGTTCATTGCGTGTTCGAGGATGGGTTGGAAATGGTCCCAATCCTCGGGCAGGGTGTCGAACATGAAATCCTCGCGGATGCCGCCCATGCCCCAGGGTTTCGCCTTCGGCTCGAAGGCACCGATCATCATCTTGCCCGCGTCCGATTTGTAATAGGCGCATTCGTCCGGCACGCGCAGCACGGGCAGATGGCCAAGGTCCGCCACGGGTTCGGTGATCAGGTAGAAATGCTCGCAGGCATGGAGCGGCAGCGTCACCCCCGATTGCTCGGCCAGATCGCGCCCCCACATGCCGCCGCAGTTCACCACGACATCGGTGGCGATATGTCCCGGCGCGCCATCGGCACCGACGTAATCCACCCCCGTGACGCGGCCATCCGCCTTTGTCACCCCTGTCACCTTGGTATGTTCGAAAATCTGCGCGCCGCGCATCCGTGCGCCCTTGGCCAGCGCCATCGCGATATTGGCAGGGTCGCATTGCCCGTCGAGCGGCAGATGCACCGCGCCGACCACATCGCCGACGTTCAGATGCGGATACATCTCCTTGACCTCGCGCGGCGAAATCTCGGCCACATCCACACCGAAGATCCGCGCCACGGTGGCTTGGCGCAGCAATTCCTCGTGCCGTTCCTTCGTCAGCGCGACCGAGATGCTGCCCACTTGCCGCATCCCCGTCTCCACCCCCGTCTCGGCGGCGAGCTTGACGTAAAGATCGGCGGAATATTTGGCGAGCCGCGTCATGTTGGCCGATCCGCGCAACTGCCCGATCAGCCCCGCCGCGTGCCAGGTGGTGCCGCTGGTCAGCTGCTTGCGTTCGAGCAGCACGATATCGGTCCAGCCCGCCTTGGCCAGATGATAGGCGACCGAGCAGCCCGACACCCCGCCCCCGATGATGACCGCCCGCGCCGACTTCGGAACCCCGACCATACCCTTGTCCTTCATCTGTTCTCAAATATCCCGGGGGCGCGGGGGCTGGCCCCCGCTCCCGCCGCCTGTCACGCGCGCAGCCGTTCGTTCTTCGCATCCCAGAGCGGCGCGTCCTCCTGCACCACGGCCGGATAGCGTGTGCCGAAGATTTCCACCTCGACCGCCGTTCCCGCCACGTTCAGGTCCGCCCGCAGCATGCCAAGGGCGATGACCTTGCCGACCCGATGGCCGAAGTAGCCGCTCGTCGTCTCGCCCACGACCTGACCGTTGTGCCAGATGGTCGACATATAGGGCGGGTCGCAGTCGCCCGCGTCGATGGTCAGCGTCACGAAGCGCTTCGCCACCCCCGCCTGCTTTTCCGCAGCCAGCGCCGCCTTGCCGCGGAAATCGGGCTTGGTCCAATCGACGAACCGCTCCAGCCCGCCCTGCAAGACGGTGTAATCGGTGGAAAGATCGCCCTTCCACGCGCGATAGCCCTTTTCCACCCGCAGCGAGTTCAGCGCGAACATGCCAAAGGGCCGCAGCCCATGCGGCTTGCCCGCCGCCATCACCGCATCGAAAACCTTGGCCGTATCGGCCACGGGCGAGTGGATTTCCCAGCCGAGTTCCCCCGCGAAGCTGACGCGGAACAGATAGACCTCCGCCCCCGCGATCTTCGCCTTCTGGAAGGTCAGCCAGCCCTTGCCAAGGTCGGCATCCGAACAGGCCGCCAGCACCTCGCGCGATTTCGGCCCCGTGAGGATCTGGCAGGACCAGTTGTCGGTCGCATCGACAAGGCTCAGGCCGGGGGCAAGGTGCCGCCGCAGCCATTCCTTGTCATGCAGTTGCGCGGTGGCGGCGGTGATCAGCAGAAACTGCTCCTCGCCCATCCGCGCCACCGACATTTCGGTGACGATCCGGCCCTTGTCATCGGCGAAATAGGCCAGCCCCAGACGCCCGACCGACGGCAGCTTGCCGGTGATCTGGGCCGAGAGCCACTCTGCCGCCCCCGCCCCGGTCAGCATGAAGCGGCTGAACCCCGGCAGGTCCAAAATCCCGCAGGCATCGCGCACGGCCAGACATTCCTCGCGCACGGCACCGAACCACGGCCCCTCGCGTTCCCACGTGCGTTGCGCGGCTTCCGAGGTGTCGTCGCCCTCCCGCGCATACCACAGCGCCCGTTCCCAGCCGTTGTAGGGGCCGAACTGCGCCCCCATCGCCGCCGTCCGGTCATGCACGGCGGACAGCTTCTTGCCCCGCCCCACGGGCCATGCGTGATGCGGGAAGTGGATGGCGTATTCGTGGCCGTAAACCTCCATCCCCTTTTCGACGCAATAGGCGGGGTCCTCGAACCCCGTGAAGCGGCGCGGGTCGCAGGACCACATGTCCCATTCGGTGGTCCCCTCTGTCACCCATTCCGCCAGCACCTTGCCCGCGCCGCCCGCCTGACAGATGCCGAAGGTGAAGACGCAAGCCTCGTAGGCGTTCGGCACGCCGGGCATCGGACCGATCAGCGGGTTGCCGTCGGGGGTATAGGGGATGGGGCCGTTGATGACCTTGGTCAGGTTCGCCTGCGCCAGCAGCGGCACGCGGGCCATGGCATCGTTGATGTGCCATTCGAGGCGCTCCAGATCGTCGGGGAAAAGCTGGAAGCTGAAATCCTCGGGCATCGGGTCGTCGGGTGTCGCCCAATGCGCCCGGCAGGGGTTTTCATAGGGGCCAAGGTTGAAGCCCATCTTTTCCTGCCGCAGGTAGTAGCTGCTGTCCACATCGCGCAGGAGCGGCAGCTTGTGGCCGGACTCCTTGCTCCAGGCTTCCAGCTCGGGGATGGTGTCAAACAGCATGTATTGATGGCTCATCACCATCATCGGCAGATCGCGCCCGAACCATTTGGCCACCTCGCGGGCGTAATAGCCGGCGGCGTTGACCACGATCTCGCAGCGGATGTCGCCCTTGGGGGTGGAGACGACCCATTCATCCCCCTCGCGCCGCACGCCGGTTGCGGGGCAGAAGCGTTCGATCCGCGCCCCCATCTGGCGTGCGCCCTTGGCAAGCGCCTGCGTCAGTTGCGCGGGGTCGATGTCGCCATCATAGGGGTCATACAAAGCCCCCGTCAGATCATGCGTCTCGACGAAGGGATAGCGGCTTTTGATCTCGTCCGGCGAAAGGATCGTCAGGTCCATCCCCTGATAGCGACCCATCCCGACGACGCGCTGGAATTCCTGCAACCGCTCGCGGCTGTGGCCAAGCCGGACCGATCCCGTGACATGGTAGTTCATCGGGTAATCGACCGCATCGCCAAGCCCGCGGTAAAGCTGCGCCGAATAGCGCTGCATGTTCATGATCGACCAGCTTGACGAAAACGTCGGCACGTTGCCCGCCGCATGCCATGTGCTGCCCGCCGTCAACTCGTTCTTTTCCAGCAGGACGCAATCGGTCCATCCCGCCTTGGCAAGGTGATAAAGGCTCGACGCGCCGACCGCCCCGCCCCCGATGATCACGACCCGCGCCTGCGTCGGAAAACCTGCCATGTCACGCTCCCTTGCCCGCCCCTGACGGGCGGTTTTCTTGCGCGACAGACTGCCCCAGCGCGACCGCGCTTTCAATTCGGGGAGAACCCGCATATTGATCGGGAAATCCGATCAGGGGCGCAGATGCAGATCGACCAGCTCGACACCTTTCTCGACCTTTGCGAAACCCGCAGCTTCAACCGTACGGCGGAACGGATGCGGATCACGCAATCCACCGTCTCGGCCCGCATCGCGGCGCTCGAGGCGGCGCTTGGCGCGAAGCTCTTCACCCGATCGCGCGCGGGGACCGACCTGACGACCGAAGGCACGCGGTTCGAGGCCCATGCCCGCACCTTGCGGCACGAATGGCATCAGGCGCGGTTGCGCATCCGTGTGCCGGACCGCGCCGCGCATCTGGTGCGGCTTGGCATCCAGAACGACCTTGCCGCCCAGCATATCGGCGAATGGATGGCCGATTTCCGCCGCGCCATGCCCGAGACGGCGTTCTACATCGAACCCGACTATTCCAACCAGATGTGCGCCGATGTGCTGACGGGGCTGCTCGATTTCGCGGTGATGTATTCGCCCAAACCCCACCCCGACCTGCATTTTTCCGAACTGGGCGAGGTGACATACCGCATGGTCAGCACGACCACCGACCGCCGCGCCGAGGTGGACCCCGCCAGTTTCATCTTCGCCCATTTCTCGCCCGCCTTCGAGGCGATGCACCGCGACCTGACGCCCGAACTTGCCGGCGGGCCGATCTCGGTCGGCCAAAGCGCCACCGTCGCCTCGCTGATCGAGGCGATGGGCGGCGCGGGCTACGTGCTCGAACGCACCGCCGCGCGCATGGTGGCAGCGGGCCGCGTGACCGAGGTGGCCGATGCCCCCGTCCTGCGCCAGCCGGTCTATTCCGCGATCCACCTGCGCCAGCGCACCAGCCCGCTGCATCGCCGCCTGAACCGCATCGTCGAACGCCGTCTGGCGGGGCGCTGACCGTTCCCGCGCAAGGGGGGCCGTCTGCCCCCCTCGGCCCGTTGGGCCTCACCCCCCGAGGATATTTAAGGCGAGAGGAAGCGGGATGGTCGTCTTCCTCTCGCTCCAAATATCCTCGGGGGGTGCGGGGGGCGGAAAGCCCCCCGTGCGCGGCCTGCCAAGGGCGCGGGGTCAGACCATCGTGACCATGCGATAGCCCGGCGCGTGGATGAGCCGGACGAAGGTGATGGCGCTTTCGGCGGTGAAGGTTGTCCGTTCGGTCACGAAGAGGGCGGCCCCCTGCGGCACGCCCAGCACCTCGGCGCTGCGGGGATCGGCGGCTTCGGCGGCAAAGGCGATGTCGCCCGTGGCAAAGGCGACATGCGTCACCAGCCATTCGTTCACGCTGATACTTGCGAAATCGGGGCGCGGGTCGGGCAGATGCACGGGGTCGAGCCAGCGGGTTTCATGCGCGTAGGGCTTGCCATCCGCCAGATGCAGCGTTTCGAGGTAAAGCTTCGCCGCGCCGCTTGCCCAGCCGAGTTGGCCCGCCACCGGAACCGGCGGCAGGGCCATGCGCTCGTCCAGCAGGCGGAAGGCGTGGACCTGTCCCCGCGCCTCGACCTCTTGCCGGATCACCGGGATTTCCAGCGTGGCCCGCCGCACGGGTAGGGCCGCGACCCGCGTTCCCGCCTTGCGCCGCCGCTCGAGCAGCCCGCTTTCCGCCAGATCGCGCAGCGCACGGTTCACGGTGGCCCGCGCCACGCCGAATTCCTGCGCCAGCGCCTCTTCGTTGGGGATCATCGCGCCGGGGAGCCAGTCGCGCGCGCGGATGCGGCGAAGCACTTCGGCCCGCACATCCTCCCAGCCCATCAGAGCCGCCCCCGCAAGCCTTGCATCACCGCACGGAAGCGTTGCTCCACGCCCTCGCGCGCCACGTGCCGCCCGCCCGTCACGATATGGCGCCCCGCCGACCAGAGGTCCGTCACCAGCCGGTCGTCGCCCGCGAAGACGAAGGCGTCGAGGAGGTCGTCGCCGCCCAAGCCCTCCAGATCCAGATGTTGGGTGTCGAGTGCCACGAGGTCGGCCCACATCCCCGCCGCAATCGCCCCCGATGCCCGCCCCGCCGCCTGCGCGCCGCCCTTGGCGGCCCCTTCGAACAGCACGCGGCCGGTGGAGTGTTCGGTGGTCGCGAGCACCGCCCGCCCGCGGTCGCGCAGGCGCTGGGAGTATTCCAGAAGCCGCAACTCTTCGGAAAGCGAGATGCGGACGTTGCTGTCAGACCCCACGCCAAAGGCCCCGCCTGCCGCCAGATAGCGCGCGCCGTCGAAGATGCCGTCGCCAAGGTTGGCTTCCGTGATCGGGCAAAGCCCCGCCACGGCACCGGATCGTGCGAGCGCCCCGGTCTCGGCGGGGGTCATCTGCGTGGCGTGGATGGCGCACCAGCGCGTGTCGACGGCGGCATTGGCCAGAAGCCATTCGACGGGCCGAGCGCCGGTATGGGCGAGGACCTGCTCCACCTCGGCCACCTGTTCGGCAACGTGGATATGGAGCGGTCCGCCAAGGCCTGCGGCAAAGGCCAGCCCTTCGCCGCTGACCGCCCGCAGCGAATGGGGGGCCACGCCCAGCACCGCATCGGGGAGGGCTGCAATCGCCTTGCCCGCGCCCTGCCAGAGCCGCCCGAAGCGTTCGGCATCATTGCCGAAGCGCCGCTGCCCGCCCGCCAGCGCCCGCCCGTCGAGACCGCCTTGCTGGTAAAGCACGGGCAGCAGCGTCAGGCCGAGGCCCGTCTCTGCCGCTGCCGCCGCGATGCGTGCGGACATTTCGGAGAGATCGGCATAGGGCGTGCCATCGGGCTGGTGGTGCAAATAGTGGAATTCGGCCACGGCGGCGTAGCCCGCTTCGGCCATTTCGACCATCACCTGTGCGGCGATGGCTTCCACATCCGCAGGCGTCAGGCGGTCGAGAAAGCGATACATCAGTTCGCGCCATGTCCAGAAACTGTCCGCCGTGGCCCCGCGCCGTTCGGTCAGCCCCGCCATCGCCCGCTGGAAGGCATGGGAATGGAGGTTCACGGGCGCGGGCAAGAGGCAGCCGACGCGCTGCCCCCCATGCCCCGTGGAAACCGAGACGATGCGGCCCGCTTCGACCTCGACCACGACATCCCGCGCCCAGCCTTCGGGCAAAAGGGCGGTTTCGGCGTGAAGGCGCATGGGAACCTCGCTTGACGGATCATTATGTATAGACATAATAACGTCACATCTGGACATAAGGCAAGGCGTCATGGCGATTCTGCTGACCGATCTGACAGCGGCGACGATGCGCGGCGGCTACGGGCTGATCCCCGATGCGGCCATCGTCATGGACACCGTCATGGATGGAGCGATCACTTGGTTCGGTCCCCGCGCCGACCTGCCCGCCGCCTACCGCGCCCTGCCGGACACCGCGCTCGGCGGGCGTCTGGTGACGCCTGCGCTGATCGACTGCCACACGCACATCACCTTTGCCGGAAACCGCGCCTCGGAATTCGAGCTTCGCCTGCAAGGGGCGAGTTACGAAGAGATTGCGCGGGCCGGTGGCGGCATCCTGTCGACCGTCACCGCCACCCGCGCGGCGACCGAGGAGGCGTTGGTTAGCGCCGCCTTGCCCCGCCTCGATGCGATCATCGCGGACGGGGCGGGAACGGTCGAGGTGAAGTCGGGCTACGGGCTGACCGTGGCGGACGAGTTGAAGCTTCTGCGCGCCGCCCGCCGCCTTGGCACCCTGCGGCGCGTCACGATCACCACGACCCACCTTGCCGCCCATGCGATCCCGCCGGACTACGCGGGCCGCGCGGATGCCTATATCGACGAGGTGGCGATCCCCTCGCTTTCCGCCGCCCATGCCGAAGGGCTGGTGGATGCCGTCGATGCCTTTTGCGAAGGCATCGCCTTTTCGCCCGCGCAGGTGGAACGGCTGTTCCGCCATGCCAAATCGCTTGGCCTGCCCGTCAAGCTGCATGCCGAGCAGCTTTCCGACCTTGGCGGGGCCGCGCTTGCCGCCCGTTACGACGCGGTTTCCGCAGACCACCTCGAATACCTCTCGCCCGAAGGCATCGCCGCGATGGCCAAGGCCGGAACGGTGGCGGTCATCCTGCCGGGTGCCTTTTACACGCTGCGCGAGACGCAAGCGCCACCCATCGCCGCCCTGCGCGCCGCAGGGGTGGCAATGGCCGTGGCGACCGATTGCAACCCCGGATCGTCGCCCATGACCTCGCTGCCCTTGGCCATGAACATGGCCTGCACGCTGTTCCGCATGACGCCGGAAGAGGCGCTTCTTGGCACCACGGCCCATGCCGCCCGTGCGCTTGGCCTGACCGATCGCGGCACGCTCGCCGCCGGACAGCGTGCCGACCTTGCGGTCTGGGACGCGGCCCACCCTGCCGAACTTTCCTATCGCATCGGGGCGCGCGCCCTGCACGCCCGCTATATCGGAGGCCGCTTTGACGCCTGAAATCCTGCATCCCGGCGAAACCACGCTCGCCCAGCTTGAACGCCTGTACCGGACGGGAGCGCCTGCCGCGCTTGCCCCCGCAGCACGTGCTGGGGTCGAAGCGGCCGCTGCCCGCATCGCCACCGCCGCAGCGGGGGATGCGGCGGTTTACGGGGTGAATACGGGCTTTGGCAAACTCGCCTCGCTCAAGATTGCGGCCAAGGATACGGCGACGCTGCAACGCAACCTGATCCTGTCGCATTGCTGCGGCGTGGGCGAAGCGATGCCGCGCAACGTGGCCCGCCTGATGATGGCGCTGAAGCTCTTGTCGCTGGGTCGCGGGGCATCGGGTGTGCGCTGGGAGGTGGTCGCGCTGATCGAAGCGATGCTCGCCAAGGGCGTGACGCCCGTCATTCCGGCGCAGGGGTCGGTCGGGGCATCGGGCGACCTTGCGCCGCTTGCGCATATGGCTGCGGCGATGATCGGCGCGGGTGAGGCGGAGTTTGCAGGTCAGGTGAGGCCCGCTGCGGAAGCCCTTGCACTGGCAGGGCTTTCCCCCGTCACGCTTGGCCCGAAGGAGGGGCTTGCGCTGATCAACGGCACGCAGTTTTCCACGGCCTATGCCCTTGTCGGGCTGTTCGATGCTTGGCGCAACGCGCAGGCCGCGCTGGTCGTTTCGGCCCTGTCGACCGATGCGATCATGGGGTCGACCGCGCCGCTGCATCCCGAAATCCACAGCCTTCGCGGCCATGCGGGGCAGATCGAGGCGGCAAGCAACCTGCGCGCGCTGCTCGACGGGTCGGTGATCCGCGAAAGCCATGTGACGGGTGATACCCGCGTGCAGGACCCCTATTGCATCCGCTGCCAGCCGCAGGTCACGGGGGCGGCGATGGACGTGCTGCGCCAAGCCGCGCGGACGCTGGAGATCGAGGCGAATGCCGCGACCGACAACCCGCTTGTCCTGTCGGACGGGCAGATCGTGTCGGGTGGCAACTTCCACGCCGAACCGGTGGGTTTTGCCGCCGACATGACCGCACTGGCGATCAGCGAGATCGGGGCCATCGCGCAGCGCCGCGTGGCGCTTATGGTGGACCCGACGCTGTCCTTCGACTTGCCGCCGTTCCTTACGCCGAACCCCGGCCTGAACTCGGGCCTGATGATCGCGGAAGTGACCACGGCGGCGCTGATGAGCGAGAACAAGCATCTTGCCCATCCGACCGTGACGGACAGCACCCCCACCAGCGCCAACCAGGAGGACCATGTCAGCATGGCCGCCCACGGCGCGCGCCGTCTGAGCCGGATGAACGCCAACCTTTCCGTCATTCTGGGGGTGGAGGCGCTTTGCGCGGCGCAGGGGGTGGAATTCCGCGCGCCGCTCACCACCTCGGCCCCGCTGCAACGGGTGGTTTCCCGTCTGCGGGCCGATGTGGCCACCCTTGGCGATGACCGCTACCTCGCCCCCGACCTGAACGCCGCCGCCCGCCTGATCGCCGCGGGCGAACTTGCGGCTGCTGCCGCCCTGCCCCTTCCCCTTCTGTGAGGCCATGATGAACAAGCGCCACAACACCCGCGACGTCTTCCCCGCCACGGGGACCGAGATCACCGCCAAAAGCTGGCTGACCGAAGCGCCCATGCGGATGCTGATGAACAACCTGCATCCCGATGTGGCCGAGAACCCGCATGAGTTGGTCGTCTATGGCGGGATCGGGCGGGCTGCGCGGACGTGGGAGGATTTCGACCGCATCGTCGCCACGCTGAAAACGCTGAACGACGACGAAACCCTGCTGGTGCAATCGGGCAAGCCCGTAGGTGTCTTCCGCACGCACAAGGACGCGCCGCGGGTGCTGATCGCAAACTCGAACCTCGTGCCGCATTGGGCGACTTGGGACCATTTCAACGAACTCGATAAGAAGGGTCTGGCGATGTATGGCCAGATGACCGCGGGGTCGTGGATCTACATCGGCACGCAAGGGATCGTGCAGGGAACCTATGAAACCTTTGCCGAAGCGGGGCGCCAGCATTATGGCGGATCGCTGACGGGACGCTGGATCCTGACGGGGGGATTGGGCGGCATGGGCGGGGCGCAGCCGCTTGCCGCCGTGATGGCCGGGGCTTGCTGTCTGGCGGTGGAATGTGACGAGACGCGGATAGATTTCCGTATCCGCACCAGATACTTGGATGCCAAAGCGAAGACGTTGGATGAAGCGCTTGCCCTGATCGCCGACTGGACCGCGAAGGGCGAGGCGAAATCCGTGGGCCTGCTTGGCAATGCCGCCGACATCTTCCCCGAGCTCGTCGCCCGCATGAAGGCGGGCGGCGTGCGCCCCGATATCGTGACCGACCAGACCTCGGCCCACGACCCGCTGCACGGCTATCTGCCGCAGGGGTGGAGCGTGGCGGAATGGCGGGCAAAACAGGAGAGCGACCCGAAGGTGGTGGAGAAGGCCGCACGCGCCAGCATGCGGACCCATGTGGCGGCGATGGTCGATTTCTGGAACGCAGGCGTTCCCACGCTCGACTACGGCAACAACATCCGGCAGGTGGCGCAGGACGAGGGGCTGGAGAACGCCTTCGCCTTCCCCGGTTTCGTGCCCGCCTATATCCGGCCGCTGTTCTGCAAGGGGATCGGCCCCTTCCGCTGGTGTGCCCTGTCGGGCGACCCCGAGGATATCTATGCGACCGACCGTGCGATGAAGCGGCTTTTCCCCGACAACGCCCACCTGCACCGCTGGCTCGACATGGCGCAGGAGCGGATCGCGTTCCAAGGGCTTCCGGCCCGCATCTGCTGGATCGGGCTGGGCGACCGGCACCGTGCGGGGCTGATGTTCAACGACATGGTCGCAAGCGGAGAGTTGAAGGCCCCCGTGGTGATCGGGCGCGACCACCTCGACAGCGGCTCGGTCGCCTCGCCCAACCGCGAGACCGAGGCGATGAAGGACGGCTCGGACGCCGTGTCCGACTGGCCGCTGCTGAATGCGCTGCTCAACACCGCGTCAGGGGCGACATGGGTGTCGCTGCACCACGGCGGCGGGGTGGGCATGGGCTATTCGCAGCATTCCGGCATGGTGATCGTCGCGGATGGGACCGAGGACGCGGCGCGGCGGCTGAACAACGTGCTGTGGAACGACCCCGCCACGGGGGTGATGCGCCATGCGGATGCGGGTTATGACATCGCGCTCGACCATGCGCGGGCCACGGGGCTGCGGCTTCCTGCGATCCTTGGCAACTGACGCGCTTTTCTTCCGCGAAAAGACAGGAGTCCGATCCTTTCTGTAAAGGATCGGACTCCTGGATTTCGCGGACGCGTTTCAGCCCAGACGCGGATTGCCGCTTTCGACCTCGCGCCAGAAGGGGTTGGACCATGCGCGTTTTCCTGCGGCATCAATCACCGTCACCCGCAGCCACGGGCTGTTGAGCAGACGCTCCAACGGCACTTCGGTGCGTGTCATGGAATGGCCGTGCACCCCTTTGGCCCCCGTCCCCCAGCCCTGCACGATGACCGAAGAGACGGCGGAGCTTTCAACGATCACGCGGTCCCCCTCGAGCCGGACGTCGCGGAGTTCCGGCCCTTGGCTGGAGTAGAACTCGCCCCGCTTCAGGGCGGCGACAAGGGCTTCGGGTTCGTTCGCTTCCGATTTCACCATGACCCAGCCGCCGAAATGGTCGGGTTCCGAGAAATGCGCGTCATCGGTGGCGATCATGGAAAGCCTGCGGCCTTCGGTCAGCAGGAGGTCGGCGATGGCGAAGCCGTCGGGGCGGTCGCAGCCCATTGCACAGCCGTGGTTATACACCTCGACCGCATGGGCCGACGTCACCCCCCGCGCATCGGCAAGCGTCAGGCCGGACCATTGCGGGTGGGCAATCGCCACGAATGCACCTGCCGCCACGGCCCGCGCCGCGATCTCTTGCGCGGTTTCCTGATCCGCACGCGCAACGAAATCGGGGCTGTTCGAGGGCGCGAAACCGGGGGGCAGACCCACGGCGAGGATGTGCCACAACTCGCCATTGGCCATCGCGCCGGAATGGAGTTCGGCGCCGAGGATGGTGGTGAAGCCCCCGGTCCTGAAAGGCACCGTATCCACGATGGGATAGCCCCAGCGCCCGACGAAATGATCGGTCAGGGCGAGGAAATCGTAGCCTTCGGCGCGGTAGCGGCGACAGACCTCTTCCGGCGACAGGATGCCGTCGGAGCGGGTGGAGTGGGTGTGGATATTGCCGCGCCAGAAGCGGCCCTTGGCGGTGAATGCAGACAGGCGCATCGGTTCCTCCGCGATTGCCCGTCCAGACTAGCCATCGCCACGCCACAGGCAAGCGGAGGACACCTGCCCATTGCCGTGGCGGCGAATTCCCTTATGTCAGGGGCAGGTTATGCGAAGGGACGACAGGATGGATGTGGCGGTTCAGGCGGAATTCAGGCCCGAGAACGCGGAGCCGCGTCTTTTGCGCGATGCCCTTGGCCGTTTCGCAACCGGCGTGACGGTCGTGACCTGCCTGTCCGACGGGCAGCCGGTGGGCATCACCGCCAACAGCTTCGCCTCCGTCTCGCTTGATCCGGCACTGGTGCTGTGGTCCATCGCGCGGTCATCGTCGCGCTTTGCGGCCTTTGCCGGGGCGCAGAATTTCGCCATCCATGTCCTTGGCGCGGACGAACGCGACCTTGCCGCCCGCTTCACCCGTGGCGGTGCGGGCTTCGACGGGCTTGCCCTGTCCACGGGTGCGGGGGGCACGCCGCTGATCGAAGGCACGCTTGCCCGCTTCGATTGCGCGCTTCACCAATCGCTCGACGGGGGCGACCATGTGATCCTGCTGGGCCGCGTCCTTTCCGCCAGCTACCGTGCCGGAGCGCCGCTCGTCTTTTCACAGGGTCATTTCGGCGGCTTCGCGGTCTAGCCCCCCCCTCGCCCAATGCCCTGCCCTGTGCTATCTGGGCAGGAGGCGAGCTTTCCTTTTGGTGTTCCAATGTCTGCCCCTGCCGTGACGAAAACCGCGCATGTTCCGCCCGAAGCCATGACCGCGCGGGCGACCGTGGCGGCAGATTTCCTCAAGGCGCTCGCGCATGAGGGGCGGCTGATGATTCTGTGCCATCTGTCCACGGGCGAGAAGTCGGTGACAGAGTTGGAACGGCTGCTCGAATCGCGACAGGCGGCGGTGAGCCAGCAACTCGCCCGCCTACGGCTGGAGGGTTTGGTGTCGGCGCGGCGCGAGGGCAAGGCGATCTTCTATTTCATCGAAGACCCCAAGGTCCGCCGCACCATCGCCCTCGTCTACGACATGTTCTGCGCGCCGGAGGCCGGTTAGCCCCGCCCGATATAGGGCATGTCGCGGGCCATGATCGTCATGAAGGGCACGTTGACCGATAGGGGCAGCCCCGCCATGTGCAGCACCGCATCGGCGACATGGGCCACGTCCATCACCGGCTCCACCTTGACCGAGCCGTCGGCCTGCGTGACGCCCTTGGTGAAGCCCGCCGCCATGTCGGTCAGCGCGTTGCCGATGTCGATCTGCCCGCAGGCGATGTCGAAGCGCCGCCCGTCAAGACCGAGCGTGCGCGTCAGCCCCGTCACCGCGTGTTTCGACATGGTATAGGGCACCGATCCCGGCCTTGGCACATGGGCCGAGATGGAGCCGTTGTTGATGATGCGCCCCCCTCGGGGCTGCTGTCTGCGCATCAGGCCAAAGGCCGCGCGGGCGCAAAGGAACATGCCTGTGATGTTCACGCCCGAAAGCTGCAACCAATCCGCAACGGCGATCTCGTCGATGGGGGCGGCGGGCAGCGATTGGCCCGCGTTGTTGAACAGCACGTCGAGACGGCCAAACGATGCCTCAAGCCGTGCGAAGGCCGCGTCCACCTGCGCCGCATCGGTCACGTCGCAGGGCAGGACGAGCGCCTCGGCCCCGTTTGCCGTTTCGGCCAATGCGGCCTCGCGCCGGCCAAGAAGTGCCACGCGCCAGCCCGCCGCGATGAAGGTCCGTGCCGTGCTGCGCCCGATGCCGCTTCCGGCACCGGTGATGAGGATCGTCTGTGCCATGCCGCTACCCGATGAAGTCGTATTTCATCAGCCATAGCAGGCAACGCTCGACCCGCGTTACCGGAATCTGCAACAGCGCGGCAAGTTCGCCAGCCGTCACCCCTTCGGTCCCCGCCACGCCTGCCATGACCTTTTCGATCAGGACGAGCGGTTCGAATTCGCGTCCCGTCTTGGCGTAATCGCGCAAGGCCCAGACCTCGGCCACGCCGACCGCGACGGGCTTTGCGGCATAGCGGCGCAAGGACTCCTTCGGCAGATGCGCAGTCGGGAAACTGTCAAAGATCACCATCGGCGACGGGGCCACCGGCATGCGGTGCGGCGAGATTGCGGGATGTGCCGCCGCGTCCGCCGCCTTGCGGATCGCCGAGAGTTCGGCGAACAGATCCTGCATCTGCGGGATGACCACCGACCAGTCGAACACCCCCGTCGCCCGCGCCCGCGCCGCAGCGCCCATCCTTGCCCGCAGATCGGGGTTGAGCATCAGCGCCCGCACGGCCTCGGCCATCTTTGCCACCGACAATTCGGTCATGGCGGAGTTCTGGCTCAGATACTGCACGTAATTGTCCGTGCCCCCCGCATGGCGCAGCCCGTAGATCGTCGCATGCTCCGCCCGCCCCCCCAATGTCGGAACGCGGAAGCCCGAGGCATCGTCCACCGTATCCCGTATCCCGTCCCAGTCCGAGGCGACGACGGGCAAGCCCGCCGCCATCCCCTCGACCGGCGCGAGGCCGAAGCTTTCCTGCAGGTTGTCGATGGGAAAAAGGAACATCTGCCCCGCCGACAGCGCCGCACGGCGCAGGGCGGCGCCTTCGTGTGGCAGGTGGTGGAAACCCACATCCGGCATCAGCTTCGGGGCTGCCGATTTGAAGACGCGCTCGGAATAGCCATCGGGGAAATTGCCGTAGAGCAGGAGATGCAGCTTCCTGCCCGTGCCCGCCTGCGCCTGTTGCAGGGCCATATAGACGGGCAGCGGATCGAATTTTTCATGCGGGCTCATCCGCGCGACGATGGTGGCGACGATGTCACCTTCGGCGATCCCCAGCCTTGCCCGGAGGGCCGCGCCTGCCGCCGGATCGGGGGCGAAATCGGCGCAGTCGATGCCAAGCGGCAGCACCGGCATCTGCGGGCGGGGCGGCACCCCGCCGAAGCGGCGTTTCAGATGCGCGTCGATCAGGTCGAATTGCACCGTCAGCGCGGCATGCACCGCACGCGAGGTGCAGATCACCGCGTCCCATTCCATCTGCGGCGCGGCGCGCAGGTGCCAGAACCCCTCCATCACCGCCTTGGTGGAAATCGTATGCGTGATCCCGCAGAGCGAATAGCGCGTGGCGCCCCACAATTCCCGCCGCCACGTTTCCGGCGCGTAATTGGGGCCGGAGAAATAGACCGTCCCAACGGGCGCGATGGAGCGCATGTCATCCATCCGCTCGGTCCGCACCTTGCCAGTGACGCCGCTTTCCCGCGCCATCGTCTCGAAGGCCGCCGCATCGCCAAGGCCGTAGGTCAGCCCCACGACCTCGTCCACCGCCGCATGGCGGAAGAAGCCGCGGATGAAGCTTTCGCCCGCCATGCGCCGCCCGTTGACGCCTTTTTTCGGATCGAACCCGTCCGGCGCGAACCAGATTGCCGCGTTGCGATCCGCGCTCATGCCGCAGCCCTCCGCTTCATCCAGAGCCACGGGGTCGGTGTCGAGCGCCATTCCCAGAGGAGCAGCAGACGGTCGAGATCGCCGAAGTCATGCGTCCAGTCCGGCAACCCGCTGTCGTCGAGCTTGCGGTCGAACCGCGCGACGTGATGCGTGGGGGCGAAGCGTTCGGTCAGGGTGGCAAGCAATCCGGGGCGCATGCCTTCATGCACCTCGACGATCACATCCGCCTGCAACAGGCCGGGCGCGGCCACGGGGTCGAGCAAGTCGCCCTCGGCCCCTTCGATGTCGCAGAAGACCACGGTCTTTTGCCCCGCGCAAAGGGCGAAATCGGCATGGGTGAATTCACCGCCGATTTCCACCCGGGCGCCCAAGCCGTTCGCCGCCACCATCGCGGCGCAGGCCGTGCGCGCTTTGGGATCGACGTCACGCGCCATCACCCGCGCTTCGGGCATGCGCATGGCGAGGCCCGTGGCGTAATACCCCTCGGCACTGCCGATATCTATGACCAGATCGTAGCCGCCTGCCACGATCTCTTCGATCACGGGGTGGAGCGCGGCCTCGTAGCAGCCGACCAGACGCGCATTGCGCGACCCTTCCGAGGCGCGGACGGCATAATGCAAGCCCTTGAACGGGCCGGACAGCACCCGATCCCCCGACCGCTTGACCAGCGTGTTTTCCAGAACCTGCGCCCGCCATTTCGCCAGATGCCGCAGGGCGGCATTCAGCGTCCCCATCGTCGGCTCGCCCTTGGACAGTTCCGCCAGACGGCGGGCGACCGCTTGGGTCATCGGGGTCGTCATCACCAGACCTCACTCATAAATCTTGACCCATGCTAGAAGCGCCGCCCGCCAAGGGCAAGCGCAGCGAGGCTTGACGCGGGCGCGGCCACGCGGGCATCAAAGGGCGGTAATGGGTGGACAAAAGTCGATGAAGGCGGAACGCAAGCCAAAACCCCCGCGCGGGGCCACTGCCCTTTTCGGCACGGTTCCCTTCGGGGTGAAGCGCCACGTCAGCCCGCATGGTCAGGTGACGGCGGTGTCGATGATGAAGGACGAGGGGCCTTATGTCATCGAATGGGTCGCCCATCACCTTGCCGTGGGGTTCACCGATCTTGTCGTCTATACCAACGACTGTTCGGACGGCACCGATGACATGCTGATCCGGCTGGAGGAGCTGGGCCTTGCCCATCACCGGCGCAACGTCATTCCCGAAGGCATCCGCCCGCAACCCTCGGCGCTCAATTACGCGCAGGAGGAGCCGGTCGTGTGCAACTCGGACTGGGTCATGGTTTTCGACGCCGACGAGTTCCTGTCCATCCGGCATGGCGACGGCACGCTCGACAGCCTGATCGCGGCGGCAAAGGAACGGGACGCGAACGGCATCGTCGTGACATGGCGCATCTTCGGATCGGGCGGGGTGGTGGAGTGGTCGCGCGCGCCCGTGACCGAACAATACCTGATGGCCGCGCCGACCGACTGGAACAAGGGCTGGGGGGTGAAGACGCTGTTCACCTTTGACCCCGACTACTGGAAGCTTGGCATCCACCGGCCCAAGATGAAGAACCGCCATATCGACACGCCCTTTCCCGATACGGTGAAATGGCTGAACGGGTCGGGGCGCGAGATGGAGGATTACTTCAAATTCCGCGGATGGCGGTCGATCACGCGCACCATCGGATACGACTGGGTGCAGTTGAACCACTATGCCGTCAAATCCGTGGACAGTTACGCCATCCGCAAATTGCGCGGCAACGTGAACAACAAGAAGGACAAATACAATTCCGACTACTGGTCGCTGCAAGACCGCAACGAGGTGCGCGACGATACGATGCTGCGTTATACGGAGCGGCGCAACGCGCTGATCCGGGCATTGCTGCAAGACCCCGTGTTGAACCGCCTGCACCATGCCGCCGTCGAACGGGCCGAGGCGCGGCTGGCCGAGATCAAGACGACCGAGGCTTATGCCGCGCTGGTGGCCGATCTTGCCCGCGCCTCTGCCCTGCCCATCGGCGAGATTACCGCCAAACCCCCGCAAGCCCGCGACCGCGAAAAGATCGCGGCGCTGATGTCGGAGGTGGAAAAGCGCCGCAGCGCCAAGGCGAAAGAGGATCGCCGCGCCAACCCGACCGAAAAGCCGCCTGCTCTGCCCTCGGGCCTTTATCGCGCGACGCCGGATGATCCCGCGCCGGAGATTGCGCTGGACTGGGTGCAGAACCACACGGTCGAATTGCCCGCCGACCCGCGCATCTTCACCACGCCTGCGCTGGCGGCCATCGCGGCGGGCAAGTTCGAGCGCGGCCTTGCCCGCCGGATGCCGCAGGTGCTGCCCAAGGGGGGTGTCGTGCTCGACCTTGGTGCGGGGTGCGGGTTTCTGGCCTGTCACCTTGCCCGCGTGCGGCCCGACCTGACGCTGCTGGTCCAAGAGGACGCGCCCGCGCTGCGGCTTGCAATGGCGCGGATCATGGCCCGCAACGGCTGCGCGGCGTCGGATCGCTTCCGGCTGGTTGACGCCACGCTTGCGCCTGATCCGGCGGAAACCCTCCTCTCGCTCGTTGCGGAACATCGGCCTGCCGCGCTGGTCCTGTCGGACCCCGCCGTGACGCCGCAGGTGCTGGCAGAGGTGCTGCCCTCGCTCGCGCCCCTGCCCGCGCAACTGTTTCTGTCGGGGCGCTGGATGGAGGTGTGGTTCAAGGACGCGGCCCAGACCGATGCGGCATTTGCCGCACAGGGCTGGCACGGGCCGCAATGGGGCTTCGACCCTGCGCTGACGCGGGGTTACGGGCGTGTCGCCGCTCCCACACCCTGAAACGCAGCGCGGGATTTTCGGCGAAAGATTGGACAGCCCCCCGCCCTTCGGTCATTCTTTGCACCAACGATAAACCCCGCGAAGGGGCAAAAGCACGAGGCTTTCGATGTCAGTTCCCAAGCGCCGCCCTGTCGCCTCTCTCTGGATCGGCACGCGGCTCCATTACCTGAATCAGCTTTGCCTGCTGTCGCATGTGCGGCAGGGCCACCCGACGATCCTGTATTGCACCGACGAGGTGACGAACGTTCCCGAAGGGGTCGAGGTGCGCAAAGCTTCCGAGATCATGCAGATCGACCGCGAGATCGTGGCGCAGACCTCGGAATCCTTTCTGTCCAACGTCTTCCGCTACAAGATGATCAAGGCCATCGACGCGGTCTGGATTGATTGCGATGCCTATTGCCACAAGCCCTTTCCCGACGAGATGCAGAACATCTTCGCGGGCCACGGCTTTCGCGGCGCGCTGAATTGCGGCGTGGTCTATATCCCGCCGAAGGGCGAGTTGATCGAGCGGCTGCTCGACTATTACGAAAACCTTCCCGAAGCGCCTGCGTGGTTCAACAAGCAGCAACGGAAGAAGATCGACAAACAGGACCGCGCGCTTCCCCAAGCCGTCCGCATCTACAACGCCGAACGCACCGCATTCGGTCCGCAGGCGTTCACGTGGTTCGCCCAGCAGACGGGGGATTACGAGAAGGCACTGACGCCCGATTACCTGTATCCCGTGCCGTTCCAGCTCAACGACGTGTTCTACGATCCCTACGGGCGGGTCGAGGGGCATTTCACCGACAACACCCTGTCGGTCCATCTTTACACAAACGGCACCAAGCCGTGGTGGCGGAAAAACCCGCCGCTGCCCAATTCCTATGCCGCCCGCATGTGCGAGATCGAAGGCGTCGATCCTGCCAAGGCGCTGGAGGAGTAGCGGATGGAGGCGGTGGAGAGTGACCAGTCGGATGAGACAGATGCGCCGAAATCCAAGGCCGAACTCCGCGCCGAAGCGCTGATCCGCAGCCAGAAGCGCAACCTGCGCAAGGCCCATGCCGAAGGCTACCTGTCCGGCGTTGCCGCCATGCTGCGCAAGGGCGATCTTGCGCTCGACCTTGGGGCCAATATGGGGGTCGTGACCGACATCCTTGCCCGCACGGGAGCGGATGTGGTGGCGTTCGAGCCGGACCCTTGGGCCTTTGCCAAACTGACCGAACGTTTTGCCGATACGCCCAACGTGACGCTGGTCAATGCCGCGGTGGGGATCGGGTCGGGCAGCGTGCGGCTGATGCGGGCGCAGAACTTCGGGGACAATCCCCTTGGCGCTTCGGTCAAATCCACCATCCTTGACGGGGGCCGCCAGATCGACGCGGAGAATGCGGTCGATGTGCCGCTGGTCGACTTTCCCAGCTACCTTGGCGAACACCTCGCCAGCCGCAGCGAGATTGCCTTCATCAAGATGGATATCGAAGGGGCCGAACTCGACATCCTCGAAGCACTGGATGCGCAGGGGCTGTTCGAGCGTATCCGCGTGCTGGTGGCAGAGACGCATGAACGCAAGTTCCGCGACCTGCGGCCGCGCTTCCGCGCACTGCGCGAAAGGTTCAAGGACAAATACGATCCGAACCGCGTCAGCCTCGACTGGATCTGATCACTCCGCCGCCTCCGGCACGGTGCCTTCCTTGCCCAGTTGCGCGATCCGCCGGACGCCCGCATGGGCCTGCAACATGTCCTTTGCCTTCCGCACCAACCCGTGCTCCTTGACGATGTCCCATTTGCGGTAATGCACGGTGAAAATCTCGTGCCCCGCGGGCAAGGGCTGACCGCGCTTCAGACCGCCGAGAATCCAGTGCTGCTCCTTGGGCAAAAGGTTCCACGCCAGCCCCGCCTTCAGGATGGCGAGAGGCAGCGTCATCTGGTCGAGATAGGGCCGCTTTGCCGGAATGTCGGGGTCCGCGTCGATCGCCTGCGCGACCTCCATCCAGACCTCGGGGAAGCGCCTGCCCCGCGCATCGCGCCAGCTTTCGGCAAAGCAGAACAGCCCGCTCGAAAAGTAGGGCATCCTGTCGGCCCCCTTGCGCTGGTTCATCAGCCGGATGCGCTCGGTCGGCATCTCGAGACCTGCGGCGGCATAGATCCTGGCCCAGACCTCCAGCCCGCCCCATTTCATCGAGGCGGCGGGGGTCAGGCTGACATGCCCCTCGCGGATCAGGTTCCCGACCGAATTCGGACGCAGGAACAGGATGTCGCTGTCGAGGAAACATGAGAACTCCGTCTCGCGCTCTTCCAGTGCGGCAAGCATCTTGTTGCCATGCGGATAGGGCGGATCGAAACGCCCTTCGGACACAAAGGTCCGCACGGGGCAACCCATCCGGTCCAGAATGCCGATCACATCGGGGCTGACCTCGGCCAGCCGGTGCGCGGGGCAATAGCCCACCATCGCCACCGTCTCGCCAAAGGCGGCACGGATGCTCGCGGCAAGATAGCAGGCCATGTTCTGATAGGAGGGCGGCTCGACGATGAAAAAGAAGGTCAGTCGTGGCTGGGTCATGCGCCCTCCTCGGCATCAAGATGCACTTCGTCCGCGCCAAGGATGCGCATCCGCCCGCGCGACTCTTCAAAGCGGTCACGCATCGCGGCGACCGCCGCCCGGTCTGGCGTGTCGGGCCGGAACGATCTGGACAGGAAACCCGTCGACTTCAGCGCCTTGAACAGGGCGTCAAAGTCGATCTCGCCCACGGAACGGAAATCGACGCGGTTGGTATCGGCGCTGACCCAATCATGGCGGATCACGTCGATCACCTGCGGCTCCACGGCGCAAAAGGTCTTGAACTGCAAAAGGTAATCCGCCGCATTCGCCCGCGACCGGCGCAGGATCATGGCCACCTCTGTCCCGGGTTCGGCGACATAGGCGACAAGATGCAACGCCGATCCGTCCAGCGCCACGATCCGGCGCGCCGCACGGTAGCGGGCGATCTGCTCTGCCAGCGTGTGCTTTTCGGGGTGGAACACCTCGTATCCCGCCCGCTTCAGGTTCTCTTCGATCAACACCTCGCCCAGCACGCCGCCGCGCTGCGCGTTCAGCCGCGACCGCGAGATGTAAAGCTTCTTGCCCCCCTCCGGCTCGGCCGCCGCACGCATCCGCGCCTGCATGAAGGCGCGATAGGCGGGCGAACCGGCATAGCGCTCGTTCCAGCCGAAGCCGAGTTCGGGCAGGATCAGCCGCTCCACCCGCAGCGCGGTCGGATAGGTCCTGACCGGCAGGTCTATGCCCAGCGTGCGGAAGAACGGGTCATAGCCGCGGATCACCCGCGCAATCGCCTTCGCCTCGCCTCGGAAGGGCAGGTAGATGATGCTGTCCACCTTGCCGTCCAGATGGTCCAGCGCCCAAAGCCGTGCGGTCGATTCCAGCAGGAAATGCCCGAAATGCGCACGGAATGGCCCGCCGAATAGATGCGTGCCGGGCAGTTCGACGATCTCTTCCCCCGGTGCCAGATGCGGCTCGGGCGTGGGCGAGCGCGCCCTGACCCATGACCGGGACAGTTCCACATACCGCCCTCCGGCATCCAGCACACCCGAGGCAAGTGTCCGGTCCGACGGCCGCTCCGGCACCACCAGCGCCTGCGGCAGGGTCAGGATCGTTCCGGCAAAGGGTGGCTCGGGATTGCCAAGCCCGATGCGCCGTTCCGCGGCCACCGCCCGTTCCGCCGCCTGCGCCGCCGCCACCTCGGGCCGCTCTGCCGCCGCAAGGCGCCGCGCCTCGCGCCGGGCAAAGCCCGACGGCGGATCAAGCCGCAGCATCGCCGCAACCGCCCCGCGCAACAGCCGCCCGTGCCCGCGCCGCACCGCATCGGCCACGATCCCGCGCTGCCAGCCGATGTTGACCCTGCGCGCCCGATATCCGCGCCAGAAGGCCGTGGAGTCGAGGCGTCCCGCCAGATAGCCGTCGACCAGCAGGTCCAGCACACCCACAAGCTTGAGCGTGCGTATCGCCCGATGCCCGGCACGCGGAACGCGAAGATGCGTCACGTTCGGCCCGTCCAACCGCATCGCATGGGCGCGATCCTCGGCCTCGAACGGGTCGTAGACCAGCGTGATTTCCCGCCCGTCCGCCGCGCCCGCGGCATCGCAGAACCCGCCCGTCCAGTCCCACTTGCGCGCCCCGTAACGATAGCGCTTCTCGAATGGTGCGGCGGATGCGGAAAGCGAGCTTTGCGGGCTGAAGGCCAGAACCTCGGCCCCCGCCACCAGCCGCGCATAGGCCAGCGCCGCGAAACCACCCATCGACGCACCCACGAACAGCACCCGCCGGAACCGCGCGAACAGCCCCGCATCGCGCAGCGCAGCGATCAGCGCAGGCGTATCATCGTTGCGATACCAGTCCTTCCGGCTTGCCATGATGCCAAGCAGCGACACCCCTGCCCGCTCGGCCCGCGCATAAAGCCACGGCTGCGGCGGGTCATACTCCCCGACCGAGGACAGGTTGTCGAAGGTCACGACCAGCACATCCGACCGCCGCTCGAACCAGGCATCCACCAGCCCGCCGCGCAGCGTAAAGGCGTCACGGTCCACGCCCTCTGCCGCCGTTGCAACCTCGACAGGGCGCACGGCCCGCGACGGCTTGGCCGCTACGATCTTTTCCGCTTCTGTCATGGGAAACCAGCCAAACCCAAGGCCATGCCGACACGCAACTCCGAAACCCCTGCCCCACGCCCTCTCGCGGGGCCATTGCCAAAAGGGTAGCGCGGGCCATGCCTTCGGGTCAAACGGGGAATACCGATGCGCCCGCCTGACCCACCCGCTGTGGCACGAAGGACCCTAGCCCAGCATCCGGTCGGCGCTGGCCGCGAACAGGCTGCGGG
Source organism: Paracoccaceae bacterium (assembly GCA_027489375.1). Classification (GTDB taxonomy): domain Bacteria; phylum Pseudomonadota; class Alphaproteobacteria; order Rhodobacterales; family Rhodobacteraceae; genus Paragemmobacter. The sequence goes on from JAIXZW010000012.1 coordinate 590,638, forward strand.
CGTAATCGGTCTTCATCCGCGCGGCTGCCAGATCGTCGCGCGTCATCTCCTCGACCGCGCGCCCGTGCTGCATGACCAGAACGCGGTCGCACATATGGTCGATCACGGCGAGGTCGTGGGAGACCATGAGGAAGGTCAGCCCCCGCTCCTCGCGCAGGCGCGACAGGAGGTTCAGCGTTTCCGCCTGAACGCTGGCATCGAGCGCGCTGGTGGGTTCGTCGAGCAAGAGCACCTCGGGCTGCAACATCAGCGCCCGTGCGATGGCCACCCGCTGCCGCTGCCCGCCGGAAAGCTGGTGCGGATAGCGGAAGCGGAAGGATGTCGGCAGACCCACATCGGCAAGCGCCTGCATCACCCGCTGGTCGGTGTCGCCCACGCCGTGGATGGCGAGCGGTTCCGACAGGGTGCGGTCGATGGTGTGGCGGGGGTGGAGGCTGGCGTAGGGGTCCTGAAACACCATCTGCACGCGGCTGGCAAAGGCCTTGCCGCGCGGGGTCGGGACCGGCTGGCCGCCGATGGTGATGTCCCCCGCCGAGACGGGAGCCAAGCCGCAGATGGCGCGCAGGATCGTGGATTTCCCCGACCCGCTCTCGCCCACCAGCCCGTAGCTTTCGCCCTTGGCCACGGTCAGGCTGACGCCTTCGACGGCGCGCACCTCGCGCCCCTTGGCGTGGAAGGTGACGGAAAGGTTGCGGACCCCGATCATGCCCATGCTCCGTTCATGCCCGCGCCCAATCCGCGTTGCGGTCCAAGCCCGGCAGGGGGCCACGGTCGCCCCCGATGCGCGGCAGGCAGTTGAGCAGCCCTTGGGTATAGGGATGCTTCGCCGCGAGAAGATCACGCGCCGCGACCTCTTCGACGATCCGCCCCTTGTACATCACCAGCACGCGGTCGCAGAACCGCGCCACCAGCCGCAGGTCGTGGCTGATGAAGATCAGCCCCATCCCGCGGTCGCGCACCAGACCGTCGAGGATCGACAGAACCTCGGCCTGCACGGTGACGTCGAGGGCGCTCGTCGGTTCGTCCGCGATCAGAAGGTCGGGGTTCGGGATCAGCATCATGGCGATCATCACCCGCTGCCCCATCCCGCCGGAGAGTTCGTGCGGATAGGCCGCCATCACCCGCTCGGGGTCGCGGATCTGCACGGCCTCGAGCGCGGCGATGGCTTTTTTCCGCGCCTCGGCCCCGCCGAGACGGTCGCGCTGGCGCAGGCCTTCCATCAGTTGCGCCCCGACCTGCATCACGGGGTTGAGGCTGTATTTCGGGTCCTGCATCACCATCGCGATGCGCTTGCCGCGCAGGGCGCGCATCTCGCGTTCCGATGCCTTCATCAGGTCTTGCCCGTCGAAGACCATTTCCGAAGCATTGATCCGCCCCGGTGGCCGGATCAGGCGCAGGACCGAGCGGCCCGTCATCGTCTTGCCCGATCCGCTTTCGCCAACGATTCCAAGCCGTTCGCGGCCAAGGCTGAAGCTGACGCCGCGCACCGCCTCGACCACGCCCGCCTCGGTGTCGAAGGTCACGCGCAGGTCTTTGACCGAAAGAAGCGTCATTTGCCCGCACTCCTCGGGTCAAGCACGTCGCGCAGGCCATCGCCAAGCAGGTTGAAGCCCAAGGCGACGATGAAGATCGCAAGCCCCGGCATGGTGGCGACCCACCATTGCTCGAACAGGTATTTGCGGCCCGCGCTGATCATCAGCCCCCATTCCGAAAGCGGCGGCTGCGCGCCAAGGCCAAGGAAGCCAAGCCCCGCCGCCGTCAGGATCACGCCTGCCATGTCGAGCGTGACGCGGATGATGACGCTTGGCAGGCACATCGGCACCACATGGCCCGCGATGATCCGCACGGCCCCCGCCCCTTGCAGGCGCACGGCGGCGATGTAGTCGGAGTTCCTGACCGTCAGCGTTTCCGCGCGCGCCACGCGGGCATAGGGGGGCCATGCGGTCAGGGCGATGGCGAGGACCGCGTTTTCGATCCCCGGACCCAGAACGGCGACCAAGGCCAGCGCAAGGATCAGCCGCGGAAAGGCGAGGAAGATGTCGGTGATCCGCATCAACACCTCGTCCACCCAGCCGCCGAAATAGCCCGCGACCGTACCGATCAGCAGGCCGACGACAGGGGCGGTGACGGTGACAAGCGCCACGATGTAAAGCGTGATCCGCGCGCCATAAAGGATGCGGGTCAGGATATCGCGCCCGAAATCGTCGGTGCCAAGCAGATGCCCGTCGGTCAGCGGCGGCAACAACCGCTCGCGCAGGTTCTGGGCGATGGGATCATGCGGGGCGAGTTGCGGCGCGAAGGCCGCGACGACCAGCAGGACGACGATGATCGCCAGACCCACCATTGCCAGCGGATTGCGTTTCAGCCGCAGCCAGCCAAGGAACCACTGCCCCGCCCGCGCCTGCGCGCGGCTGGTCGGGTTCTGCTCGCGCAGCCATGCCATCACGCCCGCCATTACCGCGCCCGCCATCAGCGCGCCCTCGGGTCGACGAGACGGTAAAGAAGGTCGGAGACCATATTGAGCGCCACGAAGGCCACGCCCACCACGACGGTGCCACCCAGCACGGCGGGCATGTCGGCGACCATCAGCGCATCGGTGATGTAGCTTCCCAAGCCCGGCCATGCGAAAATGGTTTCGGTCAGCACGGAGCCTTCCAGCAGATAGGCGTAAGACAGGGCGACCACCGTGATCAGCGGCACCAGCACGTTGCGCATGGCATGGACCCAGATCACCCGACGCTCGGGCATCCCCTTGACCCGCGCGGTGGTGATGTATTCCTGCCCCAATTCGTTCATCATGAAGCTGCGCGTCATGCGGCTGATATAGGCCATCGACACGTAACCGAGCAGCCCTGCGGGCAGGATGATGTGGGAAATCGCATTGGCGAACATGTCCCACCGCCCTGCAAGCGCGGTGTCGATCAGGATCATGCCCGACCGCTGCGGCACCTCGAAATCATACATCATGTCATACATGGCATCCAGCCGCCCCGGCCCGCCGACCCAGCCGAGCTGGCCGTAAAACACCAAAAGGCCGATCAGGCCCAGCCAGAAGACCGGCATGGAATAGCCCATCAACCCCACCAGCCGCACCACATGGTCGGCCATGCTGCCGGGTTTCGTCGCGGCCAGCACCCCCGCCGGAACCCCCGCGATCACGCCAAGGATGGTGGCGATGGTCGCAAGCTCGAGCGTGGCCGGAAAATGCCGTGTCACGGCCTCGATCACAGGCTCTCCGGTCCGGATCGACATGCCAAGATCGCCTTGGAACGCGTTGAAAACATATATGAAAAACTGTTGCCACAGCGGCTTGTCCAGCCCCAGCGCCACACGTGCGGCTTCGATCTGCGCCTGCGTGGCACGCTCGCCCACGATGGACAGGATGGGGTCGATCGGCACCACGCGGCCGATGACGAAAGTGACGAGCAACAGCCCGAAGATCGTCACGACAAGCGAGACGACAAAGCCCAGCACCACGCGCAGGCGACCGTTCAGAAGGGATGTCTTCATGGCCATCGGGCAAGCCGAACCCCCGGCCGAAGCCGGGGGGTCGTGCCGCACTTTACTTGGTGATCAGCCAATAGGCGGCCGAGTCGGTCGCCCCGCCGGTGAAGAAGTTGGCGACATTCGCCCGCATCCCCGTCTGATAGCCGATCTGGAACATCACGATGAAGGGCGAGGTGGTGCGATGCGCCTGCTGGATTTCGCCATACATCGCCGCCCGCTTGGCCCCGTCCCGCTCCATCACCGCGGCTTCGGTCTGCGCGTGCAGGGGGCCGGGGTCATAGGCGTTGCGCCATGCCAGACCGCCGGTCTGCGCATCGTCCGAATTGTCGGCGTTCATCGAGAAGGCCGAGGCGTTGGTATGCGGGTCGGGATAATCCGGCCCCCAGCTTTGCAGCGTGGCGTCATGCTGGCGCGCGCGGTAGCGCTTGAGCTGCTCCGCCCCCTCGCCGATGTTCAGCTCGACCTCGATCCCGGCCTGACCGAATGTGTTCTGGATCGACTGCGCCATCTCCATCCGGTCGGAGGAGTTGCGGACATCCATCACCACCTTGGGCGGGGTGATGCCAGATTCCGCGATCAGCGCCTTGGCCTTTTCGATGTCGAGGCTGTAGGGCGTGTCTTCCAGCGCGCCAAGGTATCCCTTGGGCAGATAGGCCTGATGCACGACCATGTTGCCCTTGAGGAAGGTGTCGGCCATGCCCTGATAGTCGATGGCATAGCGCATCGCATCAAGCAGTTTGCCGTTCTTGTAGGCCTCGTTCTTCTGGTTGAAGGACAGGTAGAAGATCTGCCCGCCCACGTCCTGCTGCACCTTGACGTCGGCATTGCCCGACATGCCTTCGATGTCCACGGGCGTCAGCTCGCGCGCGATGTCGATATCGCCCTTTTCAAGCTGCAGGCGCTGGGTCGCGGCTTCGGGGATGTGGCGCATGAAGACGTTCTTGATCTTGGCGTCCCCGCGCCAGTAGCCCGTGCGGGCCTCGAGCAGATAGCCTTCGTTCGGCTTGAAGGACTTGAGGACATAAGCCCCCGTCCCCGCCGAATTGTTGTGCAGCCATGCGTTGCCCATGTCGCCGTCAACCTCGTTCGCCATCACAGTCGCCTTGTCGACGATGGAGGCCACGCCCGAGGTGAGGCAGTTGTAAAGGAAGGTCGGCGCATAGGCCTTGTCGGTCTTGAGGATGACGTTATCGCCATCCGCCGTGACCATCTGGTCCACGTTCTCGGCCGTCCAGCCGAACTGGTTCAGGATGAAGGCGGGCGATTTGTTGATCTTGACCGCGCGTTGCAGCGAGAAGGCCGCATCTTCCGCCGTGACCGGATTGCCCGAGGAGAAGGTGATTCCCGACTTCATCTTGAAGGTGAAGGTGGTGCCCGCCTCGTCCACGCTCCAGCTTTCCGCCAGACCGGGGACAAGCTCACCGACCTTCGTGGGGTCAAGCTCGATCAGCCCGTCATAGGTGTTGTTCACCACATCGAGGCCCGAGAATTCATAGGCCTCGCCCGGGTCGAGCGACACGATGTCGTCGATGGCATCCGCGATCACCAGCGTATCCGCCGGCGTTTCGGCAAACAGCGCGACGGGTGCCGCGGTCATCAGCAAACCGGCAAGCAGGCCTGCGCCGAACCGTCCAAGCTTCGGGTCAAGTTTCATAGCTAACTCCCTGTGAGGATTGTGTCGGAAGGCTGCATCGGCCCGTCCGTTATATGGACCAATTGGTCAGCTTTCACTTCCCGCTGTCAAGCCCGCAATCACCGTAACCGGACATGGCAGGTTGACACCGGCCCGCTTTGCCCAAGATGCACGCTTTGCCGCCGCAAGACTGCTTCCCGACGGCTTCCCGACGGCTTCCCGACTGCGGCCCGCCCCGATCGGCAAGGCACGGGCGCGACCGTCGGGCGCAAGGGCAGGGCGTGGCATGGTGGCCGCGCCCTGCCCTCGGCATCAAAAGACGAAGAAATCCTCGGCTGCCAGTGCAAGCCCCGCCGAAAGCTGGGCCACCTGCACCGCCGCCGCAGCGCCGGAGCCATCGGCGTCGTAGAACAGCGCGCCGCTGGTCGTGTTATAGACCAGACGGTCGCTCGCATCATGTGCAGCCGAAACCCCTGCGCCCGACCAGAATTCGCCTTCGGCAAGCGTGCCGGTCGCAGAAAGCCCCGCAAAGACCGATTTCGCCAGCCAAATCCGGTCGGCGGCCGTATCGACGTCGGTGATCGTGTCGCGGTTCGAACCCGACGCGGCGAAGGCAAAGACGAAGACATCCGCCCCCTCGCCCCCTGTCAGTCGGTCGCTTCCCGCACCGCCCGACAGGGTGTCATTGCCCCGTCCGCCGGCCAGCGTGTCATTGCCCGCGCCGCCGTCGATGCTGTCATCGCCGTTCGACCCCGTCAGCAGGTTGGTGCCGGAGTTGCCGGTGATCGTCACGCCTGCGTTCAGCGCGCTTGCGTTGACGTTCAGCGAAACCGTGCCGGTCGTCACCGCCGCGGCCGCCGTGCCGGTCCCGATCACGACCCGCTCGACATCGGTTGCCGCCGCCAGCGTCAGCGTGCCGGACCCGAGCGCGGCGAAGCGCAGCTCGTCCGTGCCCGCGCCGCCGCTGATGACTTCTCCCGATGCATGGTCAAGGACGGTTGCGATGATGAAGACGTCGTCCCCCTCGCCGCCGTTCAGCACATCGGCCCCCGCGCCGCCGGTGAGGGTATCGGCCCCCGTACCCCCGTCGATCCGGTTCACGCCGGTGCCGCCCGCCAGCATATCGCCAAAAGCCGAACCCGTCAGGTTCTCGATCAGCGACAGCGTGTCGGTTCCCGCGCTTCCCGTGGCCTGCGCGGTCAGAAGCGCAAGGCTGACCGTCACGCCCGCGCCCGCCTGCGCATAGCTTGCCGTGTCGGTTCCGTCTCCGCCCGACAGCGTGTCGTTGCCCGCGCCGCCGTCCAGCGTGTCATTGCCCGCACCGCCGAGCAGCGTGTTGGCATTGCCGTCCCCCGTCAGGCTGTCGGCGCCGCTGCCGCCCGTGATCCCCTCGATCCCGACCAGCCGGTCGGTGCCAAGGCTCCCCGCCGACTGCCCGCCCGCCTGCGCCAGCGACAGGGTCAGCCCCTCGACCGCCGGGGCATAGCTTGCCATGTCCGTGCCGGACCCGCCGTTCAGCGTGTCGTCACCGGCACCGCCCGCAAGAATGTCATTGCCCGCGCCGCCGTCGATGCTGTCGGCAAAGGCGCTGCCCGTCAGTGTGTTCGCGCCCGCATTTCCGGTGATCGTCACCCCGTTCGCCACCGCCGAGGCATCCACCGACAGCGCCGTCGTGGCGGTCGTCACGGCCAGCGCCGCCGTCCCGCTGCCAAGCACGACCCGCTCCACCGCAGTTCCCGAGGTCAGCACCAAAAGCCCCGCCGCCGCTGCGGCAAAGCGCACCTCGTCCTGCCCTTCCCCGCCGTCGATGATCTCGCCCGCCACGACATCCGCGGCGGATGCGACGATGAACAGATCATCCCCCCCGTCGCCAAGCAGCGTATCGGCCGCCGTGCCGCCGGTGACGGTATCGGCCCCTGCCCCGCCCGCGATCCGGTTCGCACCGCCGTTGCCTGTCAGCGCATCGGCGTAATCCGACCCGACCAGATCCTCGATCAGCAACAGCGTGTCCGACCCTGCCCCCCCCGTGGCCTGCGCCGCGCCGGAAAGGCCAAGGTTCACCACCACCGCCGCACCCGCCGAGGCATAGCTTGCCGCATCCGACCCGCTGCCGCCGATCAGCGAGTCATTGCCGGCGCCCCCGTCCAGCGTGTCATTGCCTGCCCCGCCCGTCAGGGCATTGGCGTTGCCATCGCCCGTCAGCCGGTCATTTCCAGCACCGCCGATGATCCCCTCGATGGAAAGCAGGCGATCCGTGCCAAGGTTTCCGGCCTGCTGCCCCTGCGACAGGGCCAGCGACAGCGTCACCGCTTCGGTCGCTGCGGCGTAGCTTGCGATATCCAAGCCCGTCCCGCCGGACAGCACATCGTCGCCCGCGCCGCCCGCCAGCGTGTCGTTACCCGCGCCGCCGTCGATGCTGTCGTCGAACGCCGTGCCGGTCAGCGCGTTGGCTCCCGCATTGCCCGCAAGCGTGAGCGCCCCCGCCACGGCCGAGGCATCCACCCCCAGCGCCAAGGTGCCCGACGACACCGCCGTCGCGGCCAGCCCCGTGCCGATGACGACGCGCTCCACCGCGGTTCCGGCGGTCAGCACCAGCGTTCCTGCCGTGGTTGCGGCAAAGCGCAACTCGTCCTGCCCCTCCTCGCCCCCGATCACCTCGCCCGCGACCACATCGCCCGAGGCCGAGACGATGAAAAGGTCATCCCCCTCGCCGCCCAGAAGCGTATCGGCACCCGCCTTCCCGTCGAGGGTGTCCCTGCCCGACAGACCCGACATAAGGTTGCCGATCCCGTTGCCGACGATCAGGTTGTCGAGCGTGTTGCCCGTGCCGGCCTGCGCGTTCAACCCGATGAGTTCGAGTTCCTCGACATTCGCCCAGAGGGTCATGCTCCGGGTCGACCGGATGCGGTCAAGCCCGCCGCCCGCGTCCTCCTGCACCACATCGCCTGCGTCGCCAAGCAGGTAGACGTCGTTGCCAGCCCCGCCCACAAGCGTGTCGGCTCCGTCGCCCCCGTTCAGCATATCGTCGCCCGCCGCGCCTTCGATGCGGTTCGCGCCCGCCGTGCCGGTCAGGCTGTCATTGCCCGCGCCGCCCGCCAGTTCCTCGATCCCTTGCACGAGGATCACCGTCCCGCCCCCGACGGGTTGCGCCTTGATCTGCGACAGGTCGACCGACAGCGCCGCCGTGGCCCCTTCGAACGACAGCCGGTCCCATCCGTCGCCGCCGTCGATGCTGTCATTGCCGCCACCGCCAAGGATCACATCGTCCCCCGCGCCGCCCGCGATCCAGTTCGCCGCCGCCGTGCCGGTGAGGCTGTCGTTTCCGCTCCCCCCGATCGCACCTTCGATGCCGGAAAGCGTATCCGCGCCGAAGGCTGCCGGAACGCGCATCGTCCCGCTGCCGAGGTCGACCGTGACCGCCTCGGCCGCCGCCGACAGGTCCACCACATCGACACCGTCACCGCCCGAAAGCAGGTCGTTGCCGCTGCCCCCGTCAAGCGTGTCGTTCCCCGTGCCGCCGTAAAGCCAGTCATCGCCTTCCAGCCCGCGCACAAGATCGTCGCCGCCGTTGGCGTTGATCGTATCGGCAAGATCGGTGCCGACCAGCCGCTCGTTGCCATTCGATCCGGCCATCGCATCGTCGTTGCGGATCACGCCCGAAATCGTCGTCGAAGGAAGCACCAGCCCCGTGTCGCTGCTCGACAGCAGCACCTTGAACGCCTGGTCATAGGCCCATGCGGCATCCGACCTGACCCGGATCGTCACCTCTGCCTCGGTCGCCCCCGCCTCGAGCCGCAGCGTTCCGCGCGGAAGGACGCCGGAATAGCCGATGAAATCCTCGGCCTCCGCCCCGTGCGCGCCCAGCGCCGCCACACGCCACTCCAGCGCGGCGGCCGCAAGCAGCGGCTCGTCCAGATGGATCACCAGCGTGAAGTCCGTGCTTGCGGCTTGCCCGTTCACAAGCGGCAAGGTTCCCTCCAGACGGTCGAGACCCGCGGCATCGAATCCCACCCCGATCCCCGCATTGCCGGCAAAGACCACTTCGCGCGCGGCGCTTCCGGTCCCTTGGTTGCCAAATCCGTCCTGCACCAGAACCGTGTAATCCGCGGTCGAGCGGTTCGGGGCCGAAGGGTCGGTGAAACGCCAGCCCGTGCCGGTCACTTCGGCAGTGCCGATCACCTCGCCATCGCGCAGCACAAGCACCGTCTCGCCCTGTTGCAACGGGGCGGACAGCGTGCCCGACAAGGTGGGCGTCAGATCGTCGGTCGTTCCGCCGGGACCGACCGGCCCCTTGTCCAGACCGAAATCGTCGCTCACCTGCGTGATGGTGGCCGTGGTTTCGGGCGGCGTCGTGTCGACCACCACTTCGTCCTGCGAGCTATCGGTCGAGGTGGAGCCGCCATCACGATGGACCTGCGCCACCACCTCGTATGTGCCGTCCGGCAACTCCGGCAGTTGCAACTGCCACGTGCCATCCTCGTTCAGCACAAGACCGTTGGCGGTCGTGTATTCCTGCCCGTCCACCGTGACGGTCAGAACATCGGTCCCGCCATTCGGCCCGCCCCAAGTGCCCGTGATCAAAGGGGATGTGTCGTCTCCGCCGACCACATCGACCGTCGGTTGCTGCGGCGAGCCGGTGCTGATCGTCACGGTGTAATCCGCGCTTTCCGTTCCCGCCATGTCGCCCGACACGACCTTGGCCGTATAGCTGTAGGTCTGGCCCGCCTCCAGACCGCCCTCCTGATAGCGCCAGCCGGTGCCCGTGACCTCGGCCTCGCCGATCCGGACGCCATCGCGCCAGATTTCCAGCACCTCGCCTTCGTTCAGCGGCCCCGTCAGCGTCCCTTCGATCAGGGGCGAGCGATCCTCGGTCATTCCCTGATCCGGCACGATGGCGGGATCGGCCCCGTCATCGTCGCTGATCGACGTGATCGTGGCCCCCGTATCCACCTCGACGACAGTCACCCTATAGACGGCACTCGGGCTGCCCTTGTGCCCTTCGGCATCCACGACGGCGACGGTGTAGAGCAGTTCATCCCCGACGGCGTGCAGGTCCGGGTCCTGGAATTCCCACGTCTGCCCGTCGGTGGTCGCCGTCCCGATCCGCACGCCGTCCAGATAGACCTCGACCGTCTCGCCCGTGGCGAGCGGGGCCGAGAGCGCGCCCGACAGCTTGGGCATCGTATCATCGGTCCTTCCCCCGTCGGCGACCGGCCCGAGCGTGCCCCACATGTCGTCCTCGACCGTGGTGATCGTCGCCACCGTTTCGGGAGCCGTCACCAGCACCGTCAATTCGTCATGGGTCGCCTCGGTCGCGGTGCCACCTGCGATCCGCGTGACCGTCGCCGTCACCTCGTAGGTGCCGTTGACCAACCCGTCCAGTTGAATGCTCCAGCCCGTCCCGTCGATGACAAGCCCGTTGGCGGTGGTATAGGTGACACCGTGCACCGTCACCGACAGGCTGTCGCTGCCCCCGTTGCTGCCGCCCCAGGTCCCCGTCAGCAGCGGATCGCGGCTGCCCGCGATTTGCGTATCGACCACCGGCGCATCGGGGTCTCCGGCATAGGCCACGACGGAAAGTTCGGTCGCCGACGCATCGCTCGCCGTGCCGCCCCCGCTGCGGGACGCCGTGGCCACCACCTCGTAACTGCCGGATTCCAAAGGCTGCGAAAGCTGCAGGGACCAGCTCGTCCCGTTGATCACCAACCCGTCCGCAACGCCGTAGGTGACGCCGTTCACCGTCACCGTCAGCGTGTCCACCCCGCCATTCGACCCGCCCCAACTGCCGGTCAGAAGCGGCGCGCTCTGGTTGCTCGCCGTGACCACATCGACCACCGGCACCGACGGCGCGCCAAGGTCCGAAGCGGTCGTGAAATTCAGCGTGGTCTGGGCGGAAATCCCCGCATAGGCGTTCCCGCTCGGGTCGGTCAGCGCATCGGCGCCGACGAGCACGCAATAATCCGCTCCCCCCGCCAGAATGATCCCGGGATTGATGGTCACGGTCGTGCCCGACACCGTGATCGTGCCGCCCAGACTGCCCTTGCCCGTGGCAAGGCTGAACACCTCGACCACCCCGCCCGACGCATCGGCCAGCGTGAGGCTCCCGTTCGCCGCCACCACCTCTTCCGAGAAGGTCAGGACGATATCCGCCCCCCGCGCAACACCCGTCGCACCGTCCACGGGATCAGAGTTCACCAGCGTCGGCGCGACATCGTCCCCCGCCGCGACGATCACCAACTCTGCCGTCGTCGTATCGACCGCACTGCCACCGCCGGCGCGTGTCGTGGTCGCCGTGACCGAATAGGTGCCGGCCGTCAGACCCGTCAATTGCAGCGACCAGTTCGTCCCGCTGATCCGCAGGCCGTTTTGCGCCGTGTATGTCACCCCGTCGACCACGACCGAAAGCGTATCGCTTCCGCCCAGATCGCCACCCCATGTGCCTTGCAGCAACGGGCTTGCATCGTTCGTGCTCAGCCGCTCCACCGTCGGCGCGGTCAGGGCACCCGACAGCAGGTCCGACAGGCTCCCCACCCGCCCGATGCCCAGATCGACCCAAGACTGCGACAGCACCCCCGGCACCCTGTCGTCGATCCCCGCCGTATCCCCGTTCGATGTCTGGCTGGTCGAGGTGAAGGCGTAGATCGCCACCGGCGTGTCAAGCGTCAGGCTCTGCCCGTTCAACGCCAGAGCGACAAAGGTTTGCAGATCGCCGAACCTGAACCCGAACTGGTACCAGCTGTCGGTCTGGTTGTTCGCGTCGATATCCGTTCCGGCCGTGACATTTGCCTCGAAGTAGAAATTCTCCGCGGCAAGCTTTGTCTCTTCTTCCGGGGCGTTGGTGCTCGACAGCCAGCCCGTGTTGCTCGGCCCCGTGCCCGCATTGGCCGGATCGGCAGCGTGGAATGAGACATAGGGCGAATTCGTGCGCCGGTTCGCCTCGACGAAGATGTCGATCCGCCCGTCGAGGTTGAGATCGAGGCCAAGGTAGACCGCCGTGCTCGGCGTCGCATCCCCGAGCCGCGCGCGCATGTAAAACACCGTCTCGGCACCGGTTCCGGCGATCTGGGTCTGCAACATCGCCGAAGCGGCGTTCCCCACAAGATCATTGCCGGAATTCGCCTGCTGATCGTCGTTCGGATCGAAATTCGATCCGCGCAGCAGGTCCGACCAGCTGTTCGTCGGGGCCAAAATCGTCATGAAATCCTCGCTTCGTTCCGGCAATACGGAATTTGAAGAGCCGCGCCTGAACAGCGCAGGCGTTTATCGCCGGACAAGCACCGCCGCTTCAAACACGCATACGGAGCGCCGCGGCCACCCTCCCATACACCCGAAGCCCATCTGGGCGCAGGAGGATGGGAGAAAGCTCCGAAGGTATTCAGGGACATGGCCCATCCGGCAAAGCCGCAGACCCGAACCCCGATCAAAGGAAATGGATGGTGCCCCCAGAGGGGCTCGAACCCCCGACCCCCTGATTACAAATCAGGTGCTCTACCAGCTGAGCTATAGAGGCACGGCTTCCCAAATATCCGCCCTGCGCGCCTTGTGCAAGCGGGGTGCGGGCGCGGGTTTGCGAAAAGCCTAGCGGTTCGCCCGTGCAAGCAGCGCCACCGCGCAAAGCCCGACCGCCATCACCACCAGCGCCGCCGGAGCCGCCTCGGACAGGCGCTCCAGACTGGCAAGCTCGAACACGCGGGTCGACAGCGTGTTGTAGTCGAAAGGGCGCAACAGCATCGTCGCGGGCAATTCCTTGACGCAATCGACAAAGACGACCAGAAGCGCCGTCGCGACCGACCCGCGCATCAAGGGCAGATAGACCGCCCGCAGCGCCCCGCCTGCCGACCGGCCAAGGGACCGCGCCGCCATCGGCAGCGACGGCGAGACCCGCCCGAAAGCCGCATCCACCGCCCCCTGCGCGATCCCGAAGAACCGGACCGCATAGGCAAGGATCAGCGCCCCCGAGGTTCCGGTCATGACCAGCCCCGGATCATGACCCGTCAGCGCAAAGACCGCATCCGCCACGCGGTTGTCCAATGCGGCCAGCGGGATCAGGATGCCCACCGCCAGCACTGCCCCCGGGGCGGCATAGCCCAGCGTCGTCAGGGGCAGCACGACCCGCGCAAACCCCCGCCCCACCATCCGCACCCCGTAAACGAGGAACACCGCAGCGCCCACCGTCACCACTGCCGCGACCGTGCCCACGAAAAGCGTGTTGACCAAAGCCTCGGCCAGTCCCGGCGCCAGCCATTCCGCGGGCGAGGCGAAGGCATGGATCACCATCACCGCCACCGGCAAGACGAAGCCGAGAGCGAAGGGCAAAAGACAAAGCAGCGTCGCCGCCCATCCCCGCCATCCGTCCAGCGCGACAGGCACCACGGGCCGCAGGGCGCGGCTTGGCCGGTGGAACCGCGCACGGCGACGGCTGATCCGCTCGGCCGCGACCAGCAACAGGATCAGCACCAGCATCACCCCCGCGATCTGCGCCGCCCCGCCCGCGTTGTTGCCGTTGAGCCATGTGGAAAATATCCCCGTGGTCAGCGTCTGCACGCCGAAATAGGTCACGGTCCCATAGTCGGCCACCGTCTCCATCAGCACCAGCGCCACCCCTGTCGCCACCGCAGGCCGCGCAAGCGGCAGACCCACGCGCAGGAACAGCCCCCACGGCCCCGCGCCGAGGGCACGCGCCACCTCGTAGGCTCCGCCCGACTGCTCGCGGAACGCCGCCCGCGCAAGGAGATAGACGTAAGGGTAAAGCGCAAAGCCCAGCACGAAGATGGCAAAGCCTTCGGACCGCACCTCGGGGAACCAGTAGTCCCGCGCCGTCTCCCATCCCGTCGCGGCGCGCAACGCACCCTGCACCGGCCCCGCATATTGCAGGAAATCCACCAGCGCAAAGGCCCCGACATAGGCCGGAATCGCCAGCGGAAACAGCAGCGCATGTTCCAGCCATCCGCGCCCCGGAAAGCGGTACATGACGACAAGCCACGCCGCCCCCGTCCCCACCGCCGCGGTCAGCGCCCCCACGCCCAGCATCATCTCGAGCGTGGTCCGGAAGTAACGCGGCAAGACGGTTGCGATCAGATGCGGCCAGATGTTCTCGGTCGGATGAAAGGCGATCCAGACCACCGCCAGCATCGGTGCCAGCACCACCACGGCAATCAGCGCAGCGCCCAGCGACCAGCCGTCCAGCCGGAAGCGCGGCCCCGCCGCCCTAGCCTGAGTGTTTTGGTCGGACATCATGGCAGGCGATCTAGCCGAAAGCGGTTCCCCTGTCCAGAAAACCCCGTATAGTCGGGCAAAAGAAACAGGGCAGTTCCGTCACCCATGCGTATCGTGTATCACCTCGGTGCCCATTGCACCGACGAAGAGCGGCTCATCCGCTGCCTGTGGAAGAACCGCGCCACCCTTGGCCATCAGGGCATCGTCGTCCCCGGACCCACCCGCTACCGTGCCCTGCTGCGCGATACGGCGATCACGCTCAAGGGCCGCCCCGCCTCGCGCGACACGCAGGCGCTTGTGCTCGACCAGATCATGGACGAAGACCGCGCCGACCGTCTGGTCCTGTCGTGGGACAATTTCCTGTCCTATCCGCAATGGGTGATCCGCGACCGCCGCCTTTATCCCGCCGCGGGCGAACGCATCCGCGCCTTCACCCAGATCTTCCCCGAGATCGAGGCCGAATTCCACCTCTCCATCCGCAACCTCGCCAGCTTCCTGCCCGCGCTTTTCGTCAAGCAGCGCGGCAAGCCCTACGAGGAATTCATGGGAACCGCCGACCCCCGCGCCCTGAGCTGGAGCCGCATGGTCGAGGAAATCCGCACCCTGAACCCCGATGCCCCCCTCACCATCTGGTGCGACGAGGATACGCCCCTCATCTGGCCCGAGGTTCTGAACGCCGTCGGCGGCCACAGCCCCGATACGCAGCTGGCCGAAACCGACGAATTGCTCGCCACGATCATGTCACCCGAAGGGCTGACGCGGATGAAGGGCTATCTCCTCTCCAATCCCCCCGCCTCGGTGGCGCAGCGGCGGCGGATCGTCTCGGCCTTCCTCGACAAATTCGCCCTGCCCGACCAGATCGAAACCGAGATCGACCTGCCCGGATGGGACGAAGAGATGCTTGCCGACCTGAACGACAGCTACCACCGCGACATCGCCCGCATCCGGTCGATGGAGGGCGTGACCTTCATCGCGGCCTGACCCTCGGGGAACGACGGGGGGCAAGAAACGCCCCTCCCATTTCACCTTTGCCCAAATACTCTCGGGGGGAAGGGCCGCGCTTGCGGCCCTCGGGGGGCAGACGGCCCCCCGCTCCGACGGCGGCAAGGGGCGCATGCCTTGGCCGCAGCAAGGCCGGAACCGCGCGCGACCTCCGAATGCGGGCGAAAGCGCCCGCCCCGCCTCAGTTCATGCCAAGCGCCTGCTTGTACATCTCGAGAACCGCCTCTTCCTCGGCGATCTCGTCGGGCTTGCGCTTGCGCAGGGCCACGACCTTGCGCAGCACCTTGGTGTCGTAGCCGCGCCCCTTGGCCTCGGCCATCAGCTCTTTTTGCTGTTCGGCCACGTCCTTCTTCTCGGCATCGAGTTGCTCGAACCGTTCGATGAACTGGCGCAGCTCGTCGGCGGTGACGTTGTAGGGGTCGCTCATCATGGCCTCATGGGAATGGGTACGCTTGCCCCTTCCCTACCGCGCCACCCCGCGTCCTTCAAGCGGGCAGCGCCGCGCATGGTCCCCGTTGTGGCCTGCCGTCTTGCCCCGCCGCGCCACCCGCGCTAGGTGCGGGGACGCAAGACATGGGGGCGAAAGATGGAAATCCTGATCTGGGGCGGTGCGGCTTTGTCGCTTCTGGGCGTGGCGGGTCTGGTGTGGTGCATCGTTCTGGGGGTCAAGGCCCGCAAATCCGGCCTGCCGGATGACGTGGTGCGCAAGAACCTGCAACGGGTCGTCGCCATCAACCTTGGCGCTCTGGCCGTGTCGTTCTTCGGGCTGATGCTTGTGATCGTGGGCGTGATCCTCAAATAAACCCGCGCCCTTCGGCAATCACGGCGTCGATCAGCGGCGCGGGCGACCAGAGCGCGGGATTCTCCGCCTCCCAAAGCCGCAGGTCGCGGCGCAGCACCATCAGCCCGCGACGGTTCGCCCGATGCATCGGCCCGCCGGTCCAGCGCGCCATCAGCCCCGCCGCAAGCGCAACGGCATCGACTTGGGCCGCCGTGGGGGCGACCCCCTCGGCGACCAGCCGCGCGCCCTCGTTCGCCAGCGCCGCGATGCAGCGGCGTGCGGTTTCATCCTCGGCCCCTGCCCGCCCCGTCCCTTCGCCCGCGATGCCCTGCGCGGCCAGCGATTGCGCCACGTCCCCGCGCGGGATGCCCTGCGCTTCCACCCAAGCGACCGCCTCGGCCAATGCGGTGGCAAGGCGCAGCGCGACCGGCCCGCCCGCGCTTTGCCCCGTGACCACCGGAACCCAGCCCATCGCCCGCGCAAAGCCCACGGCGCGCGCCACATGGTCGGGCGCCGCGCCCTGCGCCGCGATCTCGGCCAGCCTGTCGAAACGTGTCAGCGCGGGCGCATCCGGCAGTGCCACGCCAGAGGCAAGGCACGGCCCCGCCACGGCACCCGCTTCGGTGAGGACGGTCAGATCGACACCCGCCAAGCCTTCGGCCCCCACCTGCGGCAAAAGCCGCGCCCATTCCGCATCCCGCGCTTCGGGTTCGAGCCGCCCCGCCTGGACATCGCCCTCCTGCCGCTGGGCGATATCGGCCAGGGCACCGACCACCGCCTCGCGGCTCTCGGCGGCGAGCTGCACTTCCAGCCCCGCCCGCAGCGCCGCCAATGCCAGACCAACCGCCGCCGGACCCGTGCCCCAGACGCCAAGCCGCGCCACCGGCCGCTCCGCCCCGCCCGCCGCGATGCGGAACGACCGCCGCGCCTGCAACAGACCTTGTGTCTCCTCGCTTGACCGCAGATCGTCAAAGGTCACGCTCTCGAAGGCCAGCCCTTGCTCGAACGGCAGCATCAGCGCCGCCTCCACGCAATCGACGATCCGCGCCGCGGCGGGCGTTGCCGCCGCCGCCCGCCCTGCGGCCACCGCCGCCAGATAACCGCGCCCGTCACGCAAGCCCTTGCGCCCGGGTTGCGCTGCGACCAGCCGCACCGCCTCGGCCACGCCATCGCCTTCGCTCACGGCATCGACCATGCCCATCGCAAGGGCCGTCGCCGCATCGACAGACGCGCCCGAGAGAACCCGCAAAGCCTCGGCCCCGCCGATCAGCCGCGGCAAGCGCTGCGTGGCCCCCGCTCCCGGCACCAGCCCGACCTCTGCCGCGTCGAAGCCGAAAACGGCATCCGCCCGCGCCACCCGCCCCGCCGCCGCAAGTGCGATCTCGAGCGCCGCGTCGCGCACCGCGCCCGACAGGATCGCCACAACCGGCGCCCCATGCCCTTCGATCGCACGGCACAGGGCCGCAATCTCGGCCACCGCCGGCGCGGACCCCAACTCCTCCTCGGGCAAAGCGGCCGCGTCGATGCGCAGGATCACCCCGCCGCCTGCCTGCGCCAGCCCCGCCGCCACGGCGGCCCGCCTCGGGGCGGTCAATTCTCCTGAAATCTCGATAACGGTCAGAACGCCCATGCCGCCCTGAACCCCATGCACACCGCGCCCATCGCCCACCCCGTCCTCACCGCGCCATTAAGGACGCTGGCAAAGGGCTTGGCAATGGCCGTAGCTCCGCCTGCCCCGAATCCCGCCAAGCGGCAGGATCAGAGCGGCATGTTTTCGAACAACGCCTCGGCCTCGGCCTCCTCTTCGGCGGCGCTCCTCGCTCCGGTGGCAGGCACGGGCGCAAAGACGCCCGGCATCAGCAGCGCCAAAGCCTCCATCTCGGCGCGCAGCGCCATCAGCGCCAGCCCCGACAGCCCCGCCAGCCCCGTTCCGGCAGCCTGTTCCTGCCCCCTCATGCCGCGCACTCCTTGCAAAAAGGAGTATAGGGAATGGCGTCCAGCCGCGCCTCGCCGATGTCGGCCCCGCATTTCACGCATGAGCCGTAGTCCCCCTCCGCGATCCGCCCTAAAGCCGCCTCGATCATGCGGATTTCCGCCTGTCCGCCCTGACCAAGCCGCTCCAGAACCTCGTCGCCCTCGCGTTCGACCGCCAGTTCTTCCCAGTCCTTCTCGTCATGGCTGTCCAGCTCGGCCTCGATCCCCGCCAGACGACCCTGCAACTGGGCAAGCCGTGCCTCGAGCTGCGCTTTCCTTGTGCCAACCGGTGTCATGGGCGCTCCTGTTCTTCATCCTTGCACCCTGCCTAACGCAGCCCTCCCCGCCGCGCATTGATATGGGTCAAGCGCAAGCCCCGCCCTTCCAAACATTCGATTCCGGTTATATGTTAACACCAGCCAAAGCGAAGGAAGCCGCCATGCCCGCCGCGATGCCCGATGCCCCGCACTCTCCCAAGGTCAAAGCCTTCTTCGACGCAGGCACCAATACGATCACCTATGTCGTCTCGGACCCCGAGGGCAGCGCCTGCGCGGTGATCGACTCGGTGCTCGACTTCGACCACGCCTCGGGACGGACCGACACCCGTTCTGCCGATGCGGTCGTGGCCTATATTCTGGCCGAGGGGCTGAAGACCGAATGGCTTCTGGAAACCCATGTCCATGCCGACCATCTGAGCGCTGCGCCCTATTTGCAGGAACGCTTGGGCGGCAAGATCGGCATCGGCGACCGGATTACCGTGGTGCAGGAAACCTTTGGCAAGATCTTCAACGAAGGCACCCGTTTCCAGCGTGACGGATCGCAATTCGACCAGTTGTTCCGCGAGGGCGACGGCCTGATGATCGGCCAGCTTTCGGGCCGCGTGATGCACACGCCGGGGCATACGCCCGCCTGCCTGACCTATGTCATCGGCGATGCGGCATTCGTCGGCGACACGCTCTTCATGCCCGATTTCGGCACCGCCCGCTGCGATTTTCCGGGCGGGTCGGCCTCGGTCATGTTCGACTCGGTGCAACGGATCCTTGCCCTGCCCGATGCCACCCGCATCTTCGTCGGCCACGACTACAAGGCACCGGGGCGCGAGGATTACGCGTGGGAGTCGACCGTGGCCGAGCAGAAGGCGAAGAACGTCCATATCGGCGCGGGCAAAAGCCGCGAGGACTTCGTTTCCTTGCGCGAGGCGCGGGACAAGACGCTTGGCATGCCGAAGCTCATTCTGCCGTCGATCCAGGTGAACATGCGCGCCGGACAGATGCCCGAGCCGGAGGATAACGGCCTGTCCTACCTGAAACTTCCCATCAACGGCCTTTGACCGCTTGACCCCGCCGCGCCCTGCGGCCATCTGGCCGGACAAAGGGGACAAGACATGCAGATCGACTGGATTTACGGGCTGCTCGGCGGGCTGATGATCGGCTCGGCGGCGGCCTTCTACCTGCTCGTCAACGGGCGGATCATGGGGGCGTCGGGGATCGCGGGCGAGCTTGTCGATGGAACGGCGGGCCGGACATGGGCGGAAAAGGCAAGCTTCCTTGCCGCGCTGGTCGCCACGCCTGCCGCACTCGCATGGGTCTTCGGCGGGGCGCAGACGCATCTGACGTCGAACTGGGTCGTCGTGGTGATCGCAGGCGCGCTTGTCGGGCTGGGGACACGGATGGCGAACGGCTGCACCTCGGGGCACGGGGTCTGCGGCATCTCGCGCCTGTCGCTGCGCGGGATCGTCGCCACTGTGTTCTACATCATGGCAGGGGGGCTGGTGATGGCGCTTGCCCGTCACGGGCTGGGGTTGATCTGATGCGCAACCTGACCGCTGCCCTTTCGGGCGCCCTGTTCGGCACGGGCCTTCTTGTTTCCGGCATGACCGACACGGTCAAGGTGCAGGGCTGGCTCGACGTCTTCGGCGACTGGGACGCCACGCTCGCCTTCGTCATGGGGGGCGCGATGATCCCGATGGCCATCGCATGGCGCATCGCCGCGCGGCGCGAGGTGTCGGCGCTTGGCACCCCCTTCCCGCCGAAGAACCGCTCCGGCGTCGATCCGAAGCTGGTGACAGGCTCGGTCATCTTCGGCGCGGGCTGGGCGCTGGCGGGGCTTTGCCCCGGTCCCGCGCTCGCCTCGGCGGGCTTTGGCGGGGTGAACGGAGCCATCTTCCTTATCGCCATGCTGGCCGCTATGGTTGCCGCACCCAAGGCCAGCCGCCTGCTGGACAGAATGACCGCGCCCAAAGGAAGCACGATGGATATCCGCGCCCTGACCCCGACCTATGCCGTCTCGCCCCAGATCGACCCCGAAGACCTGCCCGCGATCAAGGTGGCAGGCTATACCACGGTGATCGACAACCGCCCCGATGGCGAAATCCCGCCCCATCTGCACACGCCGGTGATGGAAGAGGCGGCCAAGGCGCTCGGCCTCACCTTCGTCGCGAACCCCGTGATCGGTGGCGCGATGACGCCCGAAAACGTCGCCATCCAGCGCGCCGCGATCGAAGCGTCGGGCGGTCCGGTCTTTGCCTATTGCGCTTCGGGCAACCGCTCCTCGGTGGTCTGGGCGCTGGCCCATGCGGGGCTGAAGCCGGCCGATGAACTCATCGGCATTCCGGCGCGCTTCGGCTACCAGCTCGAACACCTCCGCCCCGCGCTGGAGGCGGCAAAGGGCTGACACGACAGGGCGGGCGGCCATTTCAGGCGCATCTGCCGCGACTGGCCGCCGCTCACTCTGCTGTCAACCATTCCGCCACGCTGCCGAACAGCGGGCGCAGATAGGCGACCATCCGGCCCGGCGCATCCGCCCTTGCGCCCTCGGCCCAAGGAGCCACGCCATGCACCAGAAGCCGGTGGAGCACCACCGCTTCGCCCACGCGCCCCGCCACCTCGACACGACGGCACGTTGAAAAGACGCGCTTGCGGGCCTCCTGATAGGCCCCGGTGATATCGACCTCGCCCCACCGCTCCGCCGGAATGTCCCGCAGCGCCGCCAGCAGACCCGCTCGCACCACCTCGTGGCTGCCCTCCCAGACGACCAGCGGCGATGCCCCCGCATCCGCGGCATTCAGCGCCATGCCGACGATCCAGCGATGCGGCTCGAGGATCCGCCGCCGCTTGTCCGGCCCTTCGGCGATCAGCCCGTCCAGATGCGCGGCATCGCGGTTCAGGCGGAAGCGGAAGGCGGCTTCGCTCTCGGCCTCGGAAGGCTGCGGATAGCCCGCCCGCACCACCGAAAGCTGTGCCGGATGCAGCGGCACGGGGCTAAGGCCAAGCTCGGACCAAGGGAACCCCACCCCCCCCACCCGCCCCTCGGCATCGTTGGGCAGGGCGTCCAGCCCGACGAACCACGTGCCACCGCAGCGCCACGCCTCGCGGCTTTCCGCCACCGCGCCAAGCGCCACCGGCCCCGCCGCCCGCGCCCAACCGGCGATCATCGGACCCGAAACGCGCCGCCACCCCTTGTCCATCCCGCGATCCCCCACTGGCAATGCCCCGTCAAAAGGCGTATTCCCGCCATCTCATTCAGCGAAAGCTCCGCACATGACAGACCGCATCGCCCGCCCCGCCATCGTGCTCGGCCTTCTTTCCTGCATCGGCCCCTTTGCCATCGACATGTATCTGCCCGCCATGCCTGCCATCGGCGCAAGCCTCGGCGCAAGCGTGCAGGACATGCAGACGACCATCACCGCCTATTTCATCGCCTTCGGCCTTGCCCAACTGTTCTACGGCCCTTGGGCCGACAGGTCAGGGCGCAAACCGCCACTTTACGCCGGAATTGCGATCTTCTTCCTCGGCTCCATCCTGTGCACGGTGGCGCCTTCGGTCGAATGGCTGATCGCGGGCCGCGCGATCCAGGGGCTGGGCGGGGCGGCGCTCATGGTCGTGCCGCGCGCGATCATCCGCGACATGTATACCGGCCCTGCCGCCACGCGGCTCATGGCGGCGGTGATGCTGGTGATCTCGGTCTCGCCCATGCTTGCGCCGCTTGCGGGATCGGGCGTCATGGCGGTGGCGGGCTGGCGCGGCATCTTCGGCGTGCTTCTGGCGGCAAGCGGCGTCAGCCTTGCCATCCTTTACTTCGCCCAAGGCGAAACCCTGCCCCCCGCGCAGCGCCAGCCCTTCGACCTGCCCGCCACCCTGCGCGGCGCGAAGCGGCTGCTGACCGACCGCTCCTTCATGGGCCTCACCTTCCTCGGCGGCTTCGGCATGGCGAGCTTCTTCGTCTTCATCGCCACGGCCAGCTTCGTCTATACCGGCCATTTCGGCCTTTCGCCCACGGGGTTCAGCCTTGCCTTCGCGGTCAATGCCATCGGCTTCTTCGCGGCCTCGCAGATGGCCGGCCCCTTCGGCCTGCGCTTCGGCGCGCGTCGCGTGCTGACGGTGGCGAGCATCGGCTTCGCCACAACCACGCTGGTCCTCTTTGCCCTCGCCCTCGCGGGGCTGACGCCGCTTTTCGTCTGCATCGGCGGGCTGTTCCTCGGCAATGCCTTCCTCGGCCTCGTGATCCCGACGACGATGGTGATGGCGCTGGACGATCACGGCGATATCGCGGGGCTTGCCTCGTCGCTTGGCGGGACGATGCAGATGCTTGCGGGCGGGGCGATGATCGCGGCCACGGGTCCGTTCTTCGACGGCACGGCCACGCCCATGCTCGGCGCCATCGCCCTTTGCGGCGTGCTCTCCTTCGGCTTCGGGCGCTTTGCCCTTGCCCGCCGCTAGGCGGCTTCGCGCACCACCTCGGCCAAGGCCGCATCGATCAGGCCAAGCCCCGCACCGGGCTTGGCTACGCCCTCGGACAGCACCCTCCGCCAGCCCCGCGCCCCGGCCCGCCCGTGGAACAGGCCAAGCATGTGCCGCGTGATCTGGTGGAGCCGCCCGCCCCCCGCCAGATGCGCCGCGATATAGGGCTTCATCGCCTCGACCACCTCGAAGGCATCGCGCCCGCCCTCTTCGCCCCAAAGCGCATCCGCCCCGATCAGGACCGAGGCCGGATCGTGATAGGCCGCACGCCCAACCATCACCCCGTCCAGCCCCGCCGCCAGCAACTCCCGCGCCTGCGGCAGCGAGGTGATGCCCCCGTTGATGCAGATGGTCAGATGCGGAAACGCCGCCTTGATCCGCGTCACGATGTCATAATCGAGCGGCGGGATTTCGCGGTTTTCCTTGGGGCTTAGCCCCTGCAACCACGCCTTGCGCGCATGGATCACGAAATGGTTCACCCCCGCCGCACTGACGCGGTCGATGAAATCGGGCAGCACCACCTCGGGGTTCTGGTCATCCACCCCGATCCGGCATTTCACCGTCACGGGCACGTCCGACGCCTCGAGCATCGCCGCCACGCAATCGGCCACCAGCGCGGGCCGCTCCATCAGCACCGCACCGAAACAGCCCGATTGCACGCGGTCCGAAGGGCAACCGACATTCAGGTTGATCTCGTCATAGCCGAAGGGCCGCGCCAGCCGCACCGCCTCGCGCAGTTCCGCAGGGTCCGACCCGCCAAGCTGGAGCGCCACGGGATGCTCGGCCTCCGAATAGCCCAGCAACCGCTCCTTCGGCCCGTGCACCACCGCAGGGGCCGTCACCATCTCGGTATAAAGCATCGCTCGCCGCGTCATCAGCCGGTGAAAGACGCGACAATGCCGGTCGGTCCAATCCATCATCGGTGCGACGGACAGGCGATGCGCGTCCGAAACAGGGGATTTCCCGCGTTCTTTTGTTACGTCCTGAGCCATTTCTTCCGTGCGTTTCCAGTCGATTGCCGGTCATCTGCGCCGTTTTCCCGGTTCCGTGCACGCCGCCTTTCGGTTCCCTGCTCCCTTCGGAGCGCGTAACCGGGGCATCTGCCGTGTCCGTCACTTCGGATCCGGTGGCCAATAGCACAACCGATGGACGCTCTGGAAGCGTCATTGCCGGACCTCTCGCCGCACGTCACCGGACGAGGCCACGACCGGAAAGCGCGCGGCTTGCGGCATGACGGCGGCGATCAGGGCAGCGCGCAGGGCCGCAAAGGCAAGCTCGCGCGTGACGATGGCCGCTGACACCGTCCCGATCCCGTGACATGCAATGCCCCTACCACCCGCCGAAGCGGGGCCAGACCTGCAAGGGACCGCCGTCCTGCGGCAGCAGGTGATAGCGGTCATGCTGCGCGGCGGTGGCGCAGGCGTGGTTGGGCAGGATGCGCAGCAGCGTCCCGACAGGCAGGTCGGGCAACGGCCCGCCGGAACCGGCGCGGCGCGAGATGATCCCGTGTTCCTGATTGGCGATCCCCACGATCAGGTCGGGCAGAACCCGGCCGCTCTCGTCACATACAACGCCATAGCCCTGATCCATGTCCTGGGCCGCCGTGCCACGGTCACGCGACAGGGCCATCCAACCCGCATCGATCATGATCCAGCCTTTGGACGGTTGATGCCCGATCACCGTGGTCAGCACGGTCAGCGCGATGTCGTCCAGGGTGCAAACGTCTATGCCCGCCATGACAAGGTCGAAGAACATGTAGACACCGGCCCGCAGTTCCGTGACGCCCGACAGATCGCGCGCGGCATGGGCGGTCGGCGTCGATCCGACGCTGGTGACGGGGCAGTCAAGGCCAGCTGCGCGCAAGGCTCCGGCTGCGGCGACAACGGCGTCCCGCTCCATTTCCGCGAAACGGGCCTGCGCTGCCGCACCGCGCACCGTGTAGCTTTCGCCCGCATGGGTCATCAACCCGCGCAAACAGCCGCCGGTCTGCAGCATCTTGCCGATCCGCACCAGCAGGGGATCGTCCGGCCGCAGCCCGCCGCGATGGCCGTCGCAGTCGATCTCGATCATCGCGGGCACCCCTGCCCGCACCACCGCCCCGGCCTGCGCCGCAGTGTCGAGGATCACCACCAGATCACAGCCACGCGCCCTGAGCGCCCGCACGCGATCCAGTTTCTGCGGTGCGATGCCCACGGCATAAAGGATGTCGGCATACCCCGCATCGTGGAAGACCTCGGCCTCGGCAAGGGTCGAGACCGTGATCGGCCCCCTCGTCCCTCCCGTCACACGGTCGGCAACCGCCAGCGACTTCGCCGTTTTCAGATGCGGACGCAAAGAGACGCCAAGGGTCGCGGCGCCATCGGCCAGACGGGCGATGTTGCGAATCAACCGCCGCTCGTCCAGCAGCAGCGCGGGCGTCGGCACATCCTTCAGGCTCGGCGGGGCAGGGTTTTCCATCTGGCAGTCTCCAGCAGGTCCGACGATCCTAGCACCGATCACCGCGGTTCCATATTTACGCAAACTGAAGATCACATTAAGCTGAGCCTTAATGCTGGATATCTCCGACCTCCGCTTCCTGACGGCCCTCTCCGCCGCGCCAAGCCTCGCGGCGGCGGCGCGCGGCCTGAACGTGACACCCCCCGCCGTCTCGCAGCGCCTGTCGCTGCTCGAGGACCGGCTGCGCCTGCGCCTGATCGAGCGCGGGCGGGGTCCGCTGCGGCTGACGGCCGAAGGGGCGCATCTCGTCGATCGCGCACAGGTCATCCTTGACGAGGTGGACGGCCTGACCGAAGAAATGTCCGCCCGGGCGGGCCGGATCGAGGGGCCGCTCCATGTCATCGCGCCCTTCGGGTTCGGGCGGCTGCGCGTGGCCCCCGTCCTTGCCCGCTTCGGGAGCGACCATCCCGGGCTGCGTCCCGGCCTCAGTCTCAGCGAAGACCCGGTCAGCGCGATGAATGACGGGCTTTGGGATGTCCTGATCCATGTCGGGCGGTTGCCGGATCTCCGCATCACCCAGCGCAAGCTTGCCCCGAACCGCCGCTTCCTCGTCGCCTCGCGCGCCTATGCGGAACGCTTCGGCCTTCCAACCCGGCCCGACGAGGTGTCGGCCCACAGGGTCGGCGTTGTGCGCGAGAACCGCGCGGATGCCACGCTCTGGCCGCTGACCGGCCCCGACGGGGCCGAGACGCACCTGCGCGTGCAGCCGGTCTTTGCCTGCAATGACGGGGAAGTCCTGCGCCGTTGGGCACTGGACGGGTTCGGGATTGTCGAGCGCTCCGAATGGAGCGTTGCGGACGACCTGAGCAAAGGCCGTCTAGTGCGGGTGCTGCCGGACTGGTCGCTTCCCGACGCCGATATCGTGGCCCTCCTGAACCCCCGCACGGTGCGTTCGCTCCGCATCGACCGCTTCGTCGACCGTCTCGCCGCCGAAGTTGGCCCGCCAGCGGCCTGACACGGCAGGGTGACGCATCACCGCCCTCGGCGCGCATGGCGCAAACCGGCGCGTCCTGACGCCCCCTACCCCTGCGGTCGCGTCTTTTTCGGGTCGTAGTGCGACAGGCCGACGACGGTTGCCGGAAGGCGTTTCTGGTGGCCGTCGAGTTTGCCGACCTCCACCTGCGTGCCCACCTCGGCATGGGCCACGTCGACCCGTGCCAGCGCGATGTTCTTGCCCAGAAGCGGCGAGC